>NZ_CP071839.1:4975000-6295000 GCF_017526105.1 Streptomyces cyanogenus | reverse complement strand
GCCACGATGATCCGCTTGCGGGCGCCGGCGAAGACCTGCCGCAGCACGTTGGAGATCTCGCGCTCGGGCGGGACGAAGCCCGGGACCTCGGCGTTCGTGGAGTCGGCGAGGAGGAGGTCGATGCCCTCCTCGCTCAGCCGCGCGAAGGCGTGCAGGTCTGTGAGGCGGTTGTCCAGCGGGAGCTGGTCCATCTTGAAGTCGCCGGTGTGCACCACCATGCCGGCGGGCGTGCGGATGGCGACGGCCAGGGCGTCCGGGATGGAGTGGTTGACGGCGACGAACTCGCAGTCGAAGGGGCCGACGCGCTCACGGTGCCCCTCCGCCACCTCCAGGGTGTACGGACGGATCCGGTGCTCCTGGAGCTTGGCCTCGATCAGGGCCAGGGTCAGCTTGGAGCCGATCAGCGGGATGTCCGGCTTCTCGCGGAGCAGGAAGGGGACGCCGCCGATGTGGTCCTCGTGGCCGTGCGTCAGGACGATGCCCTCGATGTCGTCGAGGCGGTCCCGGACGGACGAGAAGTCCGGCAGGATCAGGTCGATTCCGGGCTGCTCCTCCTCGGGGAAGAGCACTCCGCAGTCGACGATCAGCAGGCGGCCGCCGTACTCGAAGACCGTCATGTTTCGGCCGATCTCACCGAGGCCGCCGAGCGGGGTGACCCGCAGGCCGCCCTCGGGGAGCGGCGGGGGCGGGCCGAGTTCAGGATGCGGATGGCTCAAAAGACTCTCCTCACCACACGCGCCACGTACCGGTATGGCACGTGGCGCGCGTGACGTTCGTGCGGAAGCAGTTGTCGTTGTGGGGTGCGGGCACCGGTGGCCCGCCTCTTCTGTTGTTCTTCAGTTGTGAAGCCCGTGTGGTGCCAAGTCTGTAATCAGAGCTGTACCCCGCCGGCAGCAAGATCGATCTTGAGCTGGGCGATCTCCTCGGGCGAGCACTCGACCATGGGCGAGCGCAGCGGTCCGGCGGGCAGGCCCTGAAGGGCGAGGGCCGCCTTGGTGGTCATGACGCCCTGGGTACGGAACATGCCGGTGTAGACCGGGAGCAGCTTCTGGTGGATCTCGGTGGCCTTGACGACGTCACCGGAGACGTACGCGTCCACCAGGGCGCGCAGGTCGGGGGTGACGAGGTGGCCGACGACGGAGACGAAGCCGACCGCGCCCACGGAGAGGAGCGGGAGGTTGAGCATGTCGTCGCCGGAGTACCAGGCGAGGCCGGACCGGGCGATGGCCCAGCTGGCGCGGCCGAGGTCGCCCTTGGCGTCCTTGTTGGCGACGATCCGGGGGTGCTCGGCGAGCCGGACGAGCGTCTCGGTGCTGATCGGGACGCCGCTGCGGCCGGGGATGTCGTAGAGCATGACGGGCAGGCCGGTGGCGTCCGCGACGGCCGTGAAGTGCCGGTACAGGCCCTCCTGCGGGGGCTTGTTGTAGTACGGCGTGACGACCAGCAGGCCGTGGGCGCCGACGCGCTCGGCCTCGCGGGCCAGCTCGATGCTGTGGTGCGTGTCGTTGGTTCCGACGCCGGCGACGACGTGGGCGCGGTCGCCGACGGCCTCGAGGACGGCTCGTACCAGGTCCGATTTCTCCGCGTCGCTCGTGGTGGGGGACTCGCCGGTGGTGCCGTTGACGATCAGGCCGTCGTTGCCTGCGTCCACCAGGTGGGCGGCGAGCCGCTGCGCGCCGTCGAGGTCGAGTGCGCCGTCCGCCGTGAAGGGCGTGACCATGGCGGTGAGGACCCGCCCGAAGGGGGTCTGCGGAGTCGAGGTCGGAGCCATGGGTAACACGCTACTCGGTGCTCGATGCGGGCTGCGCCCGTGGGGTGTCGGGAAAGTCAGGACAAAGAAGGAGCCCGGCACTGCCTGCTCGGGGGTTCAAGCAGTGCCGGGTCCGTTTGATCAGGCTAGATGAACTTCTCTAAATGCCGCAATACGGACACTTCGCGAGGCTGACCCGTACATCCGTTCCGCCAGGGGAACAAGGCTTCGCTACGGGGCCACACGCCCGTTCGCGTTGAAGGCGGCGTACGTCAGCGGCATGAGCTTCGCCCACTCCGCCTCCATCTTCTCGCCCACCATCTCGATCTCCCGCTGCGGGAAGGACGGCACCTTGGCCAGCTCGTGCTGGGTGCGCAGACCGAGGAAGTGCATCAGGGAGCGGGCGTTGCAGGTGGCGTACATCGAGGAGTAGAGGCCGACCGGGAGCGCGGCACGGGCGACCTCGCGGGCGACGCCCTCGGCGAGCATCTTCTGGTAGGCCGCGTACGCCTGCTCGTACGACTCCCGCAGGGTGCCGGTGACCGCCTCGTGCTGGGCGGGGGTGCCCTCGACGAAGACGTACTTGCCCGGGCGGCCCTCCTGGACGAGCTTGCGGGAGGCGTCCGGGACGTAGAAGACCGGCTGGAGCTCGCGGTAGCGGCCGGACTCCTCGTTGTACGACCAGCCGACGCGGTGCCGCATGAACTCGCGGAAGACGAAGATCGGGGCGCTGATGAAGAACGTCATCGAGTTGTGCTCGAACGGGCTGCCGTGCCGGTCGCGCATCAGGTAGTTGATCAGGCCCTTGGAGCGCTCGGGGTCCTTCTTCAGCTCGTCCAGGGACTGCTCACCGGCGGTGGAGACGCGGGCGGCGAAGAGCACGTCGGCGTCCGAAGCGCTGGACTTCACCAGCTCGACGGTGACGTCACTGCGGAACGTGAGCGACTCGGGGGTGGTCACGGGGTGAGGGGTCCTTCCCATTACTTCTGTGGTTGGCGACCACCTTACGGGGGCACCCGGCGGGGCCTGAGCACCACCTCACCCCATAAAAGGCACCCGAGATTTTTTCGGACATGGGCACCTTTTGTGTCACTCGCGCGTCTGTACCGGTGAGGTCTGCGTGTTCGATCACCAACCACGAGAGGAGCGGCACCCACCATGTTCCGTCGGCGCGAGCCCGTACCCTTCGCCTTCCTGGCCGAGGCGGACAGGTTCCGCAGTAATGTCACGCCCCCACCCCGTCGGCGTGCGTCCATCGGTGAGCTAGCCGGGCGCTGGCTGCTGGGCCTCACCCTCGTCGCCGGGCTCATCGGCGCGCTGGTCGTCGGTATGCCGGCGCTCTCCACACCGTCCAGTACGCCGGCTCAGCAGTCCCAGGCGTCCCAGGGGCACTGAGTACTCTTCCGGACGCTCAAGGCTGGTGAGCGGGAAGACGGCCGGATAGCCTCACGGCACAGCCCACGCGAGGACCGAGTGAGGACCAGCCGTGCCCCTGCCCTTCCTGACGGCCGACCGCGCCTTCGAACCGGCGGCGGAGAGTGCGCTGCCGTACGACGACCCGGACCGCTGGCGGCGCCCCTACCGGCCGGGGCCCTGGCGGGTGGGTGGGGCGGCGCTGGTGTTGCTGCTCGCCTCCTTCGCCCTGTTCGGCTCGGTGCTCGTCGCGGTGACCGGCTCGCTGTCCACCGCCGGGGTGGTCCTCGGCGTCGGCCTGGCGATCGTCGCGGGCGCGCTGCGGCTGCTGCGCATGGGAGTGTGGGTGAGCGGGCGCGGGCTGCGCCGGACCGGGTTCCTGGTGACGCGGACGGTGCCGTGGGCGCGGGTGGTCTCGGTGCGGACGGTGCAGCAGCCGGTGCGCTGGCTGGGGCTGCCGCGCACGGTGCAGGGACAGGCGCTGGTGCTCGTCCGCAAGGACCGTCGGCCCGAGGACACCCCGCCGCTGCTCACCACTCACGGCCTGGACTTCCTGGGCCGACCGCTGGCCTTCGACCGGGCTGCGGACGCGGTGGAGGCATGGGCGGCGGAAAACGGCCGCGGCTGAGACCACGAGCACGACCGAAGGGGCCGACCCACGAGGTGGGGACCGGCCCCTTCGAGCTGATCAGGGAACCGGCCCCTTCGAGCTGACCAGGGCTGCCGGGGCGGACGCGGGCGCCGGTCGTGGGCGCAGGCACGGACCACGTCGTAGGAGCCGGCCCGGCGAGGGCGGGTCTTGAAGGGCGGGTCGTACGGGCGGGGCTTCGTCCTGGCCAGGTCGGCAGGATCAGCCGCGTGCGGCCACAGGGAAGGCCACCCGGACGGGCTCCGCGATCGCCGCTCTCACGGGCGGGACCGAGCAACCTCCACCTGGCAGCCTGTGCTCTGCGAAGGGGCGGCCAGGGGCGGTCGGCTCGTTCCCGGGGCCGGGATCAGCAGGAGCCGGGCTGCCCAGCCGGGTTCCGGGACTGCCGTTGCCGTCCGGAGTGGCCGGTGTCGGCCGGGGAGCCCCGGGGGTCCCGGTCGTACGGCTCAGGGCTGGGGCGTCTTGCCGTCGTGCAGGGCAATCGCGCGTTGCATCGCCTTGCGGGCGCGAGGGGTGTCGCGGGCGTCGTGGTAGGCCACGGCGAGGCGGAACCAGCAGCGCCAGTCGGCGGGGGACGCCTCCGTCTCGGCCTTGCGCTTGGCGAACACCTCGTCGGCCGAGTCACGGTCGACGCGGCCGCTGGGCAGGCGGGTCAGCTCGTCGACCGGGAGGCCGCCCTCGGCCTCGAGTTCCGCGGCGAGGGCGTTGGCCCGGCGGACGAACTGGGTGTTCTTCCACAGGAACCACAGGCCGATGACCGGCAGGATCAGCACCGCCACCCCGAAGGAGACGGTGAGGAGCGTGCCGGACTGGATGAGCATCACGCCGCGGCTGCCGACCAGGACGAAGTAGAAGACCAGGACGGCGGCCGTGACGAGGTAAGTGATCTTCGCGCGCATCGCAGTGGCTGTCAGCTCAGGTCCAGGAAGTGTTCCAGGCCGAAGGTGAGGCCCGGAGTGGTCACCACGCGGCGGGCGCCGAGCAGGATGCCCGGCATGAAGCTGCTGTGGTGGAGGGAGTCGTGCCGGACGGTGAGGGTCTCGCCCTCGCCGCCGAGCAGGACCTCCTGGTGGGCCAGGAGACCGCGCAGCCGGACGGCGTGGACGGGGATGCCGTCGACGCTGGCGCCTCGGGCACCGTCGAGGGCGGTGACGGTCGCGTCCGGCGCGGGCGCGGTGCCGGCCGCCCGGCGGGCCTCGGCGATGAGCTGGGCGGTGCGCGTGGCGGTGCCGGAGGGGGCGTCCACCTTGTTCGGATGGTGCAGCTCGACCACCTCGACCGACTCGAAGTACGGCGCCGCGATCTGCGCGAACTTCATGGTCAGCACGGCCCCGATGGAGAAGTTCGGCGCGATGAGCACACCGGTCTCCGGGGACTGGGCCAGCCAGCCCTTCAGCTGCGCGAGGCGCTCGTCGGTCCAGCCCGTCGTGCCGACGACCGCGTGGATGCCGTGGCGCACGCAGAAGTCGAGGTTGCCCATGACCGAGGCCGGGGTGGTCAGCTCCACGGCGACCTGGGCGCCGGTCTCCGCCAGCGTCTCCAGCTTGTCACCGCGGCCGAGGGCGGCGACCAGCTCCATGTCCTCGGCGGCCTCGACCGCCTTGACCGCCTCGGATCCGATCCGGCCCCTGGCACCGAGGACCGCCACGCGCAGCTTGCTCATGTTCCTGCTTCCTAACCGGTGGTGTTTCAGGCGACCGCGTCGTGCAGCCGGGAGGCCTGCTTGTCCTTGAGCGGGCCGATGACCGACAGCGACGGGCGCTGTCCCAGGATGTCGCGGGCGACGGAGCGGACCTCGTCCGGGGTGACGGCGGCTATCTTCGCCAGCATGTCGTCCACGGACATCTGCTCGCCCCAGCACAGCTCGCTCTTGCCGATACGGTTCATCAGCGCGCCGGTGTCCTCCAGGCCCAGCACCGTGGAGCCCCGCAGCTGGCCGATGGCGCGGGCGATCTCGTCGTCCGACAGACCGTTCTGCGCGACGTGGTCGAGTTCGTCGCGGCAGATCCGCAGCACGTCGTGCACCTGGCTGGGCCGGCAGCCGGCGTAGACGCCGAACAGGCCGCAGTCGGCGAAGCCGGAGGTGTACGAGTACACGCTGTAGGCGAGGCCGCGCTTCTCCCGGACCTCCTGGAAGAGGCGGGAGGACATGCCGCCGCCGAGGGCGGTGTTGAGCACGCCCATGGCCCAGCGGCGGTCGTCGGTGCGGGCGAGGCCGGGCATGCCGAGGACGACGTGCGCCTGTTCGGTCTTGCGGGCCAGCAGCTCGACCTTGCCGGAGGTGCGGATCGTACGGCGGCCGTCGCGCGGGGCGATGGGCTGCGCGTCCGGTTTCCCCAGGGCGCCGGCCTTCTCGAAGGCCGCGCGGACCTGCCGTACGACCTTGTTGTGGTCGATGTTGCCAGCGCAGGCGACCACGAGGTGGGTCGGGTCGTAGTGCTTCTTGTAGAAGCGGCGGATGCGGTCGGCGGTGAGGGCGTTGACCGTGTCGACCGTGCCGAGGACGGGGCGGCCGAGGGCGTTGTCGCCGAACATGGTGTGCGCGAACAGGTCGTGCACACAGTCGCCGGGGTCGTCCTCGGTCATGGCGATCTCTTCGAGGATCGCGCCGCGCTCGACGTCGACGTCCTCTTCGAGGATCAGCGAACCGGTCAGCATGTCGCAGACGACGTCGATGGCGAGGGGCAGGTCGGTGTCGAGCACGCGCGCGTAGTAGCACGTGTACTCCTTGGCCGTGAACGCGTTCATCTCGCCGCCGACCGCGTCGAGGGCGGAGGAGATGTCCAGGGCGGACCTGCGGCTGGTGCCCTTGAAGAGCAGGTGCTCCAGGTAGTGCGTGGCGCCGTTCAGGGCCGGGGTCTCGTCGCGGGAGCCGACGTGCGCCCAGATGCCGAAGGTCGCGGAGCGGACCGAGGGCAGCGTCTCGGTGACGATGCGCAGGCCGCCCGGGAGGGTGGTCTTGCGCACCGTACCGATGCCGCCCGTGCCCTTGATCAGGGTTTGGGTACGGGCGACGGCCCGCGCCTCCGAGGAGGGGCGGGCCGTCGCCTTCGAGCCATGGGACGTCACTGCTCGACGTCGTCCTTCGCCTCGTCGTTGTCCTCGCCCTCGATCACCGGAACGAGGGAGAGCTTGCCGCGGGAGTCGATCTCGGCGATCTCGACCTGGACCTTCTGGCCCACGCCGAGCACGTCCTCGACGTTCTCCACGCGCTTGCCGCCGGCGAGCTTGCGGATCTGCGAGATGTGCAGCAGACCGTCCTTGCCGGGCAGCAGGGAGACGAACGCACCGAAGGTGGTCGTCTTCACGACCGTACCCAGGTAGCGCTCGCCGACCTCGGGCATCGTCGGGTTGGCGATGCCGTTGATCGTGGCGCGGGCGGCCTCCGCCGAGGGACCGTCGGCGGCACCGATGTAGATCGTGCCGTCGTCCTCGATGGTGATCTCGGCGCCCGTGTCCTCCTGGATCTGGTTGATCATCTTGCCCTTGGGGCCGATGACCTCGCCGATCTTGTCGACCGGGATCTTGACGGTGATGATCCGCGGGGCGTGCGGGCTCATCTCGTCGGGCCGGTCGATGGCCTCCATCATCACGTCGAGGATGTGCAGGCGGGCGTCGCGGGCCTGCTTGAGGGCCGCGGCCAGGACGGAGGCCGGGATGCCGTCCAGCTTGGTGTCGAGCTGGAGGGCGGTCACGAACTCCTTGGTGCCGGCGACCTTGAAGTCCATGTCGCCGAAGGCGTCCTCCGCACCGAGGATGTCGGTGAGGGTGACGTAGTGCGTCTCGCCGTCGATCTCCTGGGAGATCAGACCCATGGCGATACCGGCGACCGGGGCCTTCAGCGGCACACCGGCGTTCAGCAGCGACATGGTGGAGGCGCAGACCGAGCCCATGGACGTCGAGCCGTTGGAGCTCAGCGCCTCGGAGACCTGGCGGATCGCGTAGGGGAACTCCTCGCGCGTGGGCAGCACCGGCACGAGGGCGCGCTCGGCGAGGGCGCCGTGGCCGATCTCGCGGCGCTTCGGCGAGCCGACGCGGCCGGTCTCACCGGTGGAGTACGGCGGGAAGTTGTAGTTGTGCATGTAGCGCTTGCGGGTCACCGGGGAGAGGGTGTCCAGCTGCTGCTCCATGCGGAGCATGTTGAGGGTGGTGACGCCCAGGATCTGGGTCTCGCCACGCTCGAACACCGCGGAGCCGTGCACCCGCGGGATGGCCTCGACCTCGGCGGCCAGGGTGCGGATGTCGGTGACACCGCGGCCGTCGATGCGCTTCTTCTCCTTGATCACGCGCTCGCGGACCAGCTGCTTGGTGAGCGAGCGGTACGCGGCGGAGATCTCCTTCTCGCGGCCCTCGAACTCCGGCAGGAGCTTCTCGGCGGCCAGCGCCTTGACGCGGTCCAGCTCGGCCTCGCGCTCCTGCTTGCCGGCGATGGTGAGCGCCTGGGCCAGCTCGGGGCGGACCGCGGCGGTCAGGGCCTCGAACACGTCGTCCTGGTAGTCCAGGAAGATCGGGAACTCGGCGGTGGGCTTGGCGGCCTTGGCGGCGAGGTCGGCCTGGGCGCGGCACAGGACCTTGATGAAGGGCTTCGCGGCCTCCAGGCCGGCGGCGACGATCTCCTCGGTCGGCGCCTCGGCGCCGCCGTCGACCAGCTTGATGGTCTGCTCGGTGGCCTCGGCCTCGACCATCATGATCGCGACGTCGCCGTCCTCCAGGACACGGCCGGCGACGACCATGTCGAAGACGGCGTCCTCCAGCTCGGTGTGGGTCGGGAAGGCGACCCACTGGCCGCGGATCAGCGCGACGCGGACGCCGCCGATCGGGCCGGAGAAGGGCAGACCGGCCAGCTGCGTCGACGCGGACGCGGCGTTGATCGCCACGACATCGTACAGGTGGTCGGGGTTGAGCGCCATGATCGTGGCGACGACCTGGATCTCGTTGCGCAGGCCCTTCTTGAAGGACGGGCGCAGCGGGCGGTCGATGAGGCGGCAGGTGAGGATGGCGTCCTCGGACGGCCGGCCCTCACGACGGAAGAAGCTGCCGGGGATCTTGCCGGCGGCGTACATCCGCTCCTCGACGTCCACCGTCAGCGGGAAGAAGTCGAGCTGGTCCTTGGGGTTCTTCGAGGCGGTGGTGGCCGACAGCACCATGGTGTCGTCGTCCAGGTACGCCACGGCGGAGCCGGCGGCCTGCTTGGCCAGGCGGCCCGTCTCGAAGCGGATGGTGCGGGTGCCGAAGGGACCGTTGTCGATGACGGCCTCGGCGTAGTGGGTCTCGTTCTCCACTAGCGTTTTCTCCGTTACTTATCGTCTTTCGTCCCTTGGCTGCCCGTGTGGCAGGGGGACGGTGGCGGAGAAGCGCTCCGTGCGGTGCGGGCCGGTCTTCGATCGAAGCACCCGGGGTTCGCTTCCCCCCGGGGGCCACTACCGAGGACCGGCGGCGGCTGGATGCGCTCCTCCTCGTTCCGTGTCGTACGACCTGTGTCGCACGACCTGTGTCGTACGTCGTTCCGTGTCGTGCGTATTGCGTTGTGCTACCACACTACAAAGCGTGAGTGACACTCCGCACGTCTCCGCACGCGCGAGGGAGGTTTCCGTGTGCGCGGCAGGGCCCGCATACGGCAAAGGGAGCGGCTTCCCGGGTGCTTCCGGGAACCGCTCCCCTCACGGCGACTTACTTGGCGCCCGCCGCACCGCGGCGGATGCCGAGGCGGTCGACCAGCGCACGGAAGCGCTGGATGTCCTTCTTCGCCAGGTACTGCAGCAGGCGACGGCGCTGACCGACGAGGATCAGCAGGCCACGGCGGGAGTGGTGGTCGTGCTTGTGGGTCTTGAGGTGCTCCGTCAGGTCGGAGATCCGACGGGAGAGCAGAGCGACCTGGACCTCGGGGGAGCCGGTGTCACCCTCCTTGGCACCGAACTCGGCGATGATCTGCTTCTTCGTAGCGGCGTCGAGCGACACGCGTACTCCTCATAGTCTGTTGAGTGCCACCGAGTGCCCCCGGTCTACGTCTCGGGGGAGCTTCCGTTACTCGGGAGGCGGGGATCCGCTGGGCGCGGCCTCCAGAACACGGTGGTTCCGGGGGTGCGTACACAAACGGCCGTCACTCAGGGTACCAGGCGATCGCGGGTGCCTTACGCCCGGTCGCCGAAGCCCCCTGCAGGGGTCGCACCGGCCACTAGGGTGAGCGCCGGGACCGTACCTACCTCGGGAAGGGGTCGCTGCACGATGGCGGAAACGGAAGCGGAGATCAAGGCGCGCAAGGAGCGGGAGCGGGACGAGCTGTACGCGCTCGACATCTCGGGCGTCGAGTGGCACTGCGCCCCGGGCACGGAGGAGCATGAGGAGCGCGTCGAGATCGCGTACCTGCCGGGCGGGGCGGTGGCGATGCGGTCCTCCCTCGACCCGGACACCGTGCTGCGCTACACCGAGGCGGAGTGGCGGGCGTTCGTGCTGGGGGCGCGGGACGGGGAGTTCGATCTGAAGCCCATGGCTCACAACGGGGGGCTGGACGTGCAGTGAGGCAGGTATGGGAAAGGGCGGCACGCGTGCGTGCCGCCCTTTCCCATACGTATGCGGGTCGACCGTACCTAGCTGGTCATCGCCCGCGCCTGCGCGTACACGTCGAACACGGCCAGAGCCAGCGGGATCAGCGTGAGCAGGACGAAGCTCTCGGCGATTTCCAGGAAGCGCCCCCAGAAGGGGGTGACACCGCGCCGCGGGGTGATCAGCGCGATGGCGGTGACGAGTGCGGTGGCCGCGGCGACGGCCGCGGCGAGCCAGACGCTGCGGATGTCGAGGGCGGCGGTGTCACCCCGGAAGGCGTCGATCAGGTAGTCCCGTGGCGGGTTCAGGGCCAGCCCGAGGCCGAGGAAGACGATCGCGGCGAGGCCCGCGGCCAGGGTGGCGCCGACCTGCGCGGTGTAGCGGAACAGGTGTGCCCGCATGAGCATCGCCATGCCGGTCGCGAGGGCCAGCAGCTGGGCCCAGGTGTTGCTGGAGAAGCCGAGCACGATCGACGCGCCCACCGCGACGAGGGCACAGCCGCCCACCAGGCCGACGAGCAGTTCGTGGCCGCGCCGGGCCTGGGCGGCGACGCGCTCGGCGTCCACGGGCTCCTGCGGGGCGGGCTCGCCGGTGTCGTAGCCACCGCGGGACGGGTTGGGCGGTTCGAAGCCGATGGGCAACCGCGCGAAGCGCATGGACAGACCGGGGAGGAAGGCCAGCGCCACGACGGACAGCGGGGCACAGACGGCGGCCGTCTCGATGGGCCTCAGGTCGGTGAGGATCGCGATGAAGGTCGTGATCAGACCGATGGCGGAGGCGAAGACGAACGCCACGAAGGGTCCGTCACCGCCCGGCGACACCAGGGTGAGCACCACGGAGGCGACGAGGACCGTGGTACAGGCGAGCAGGAACTGGAGGCGTCCGATGCCCTCGCCTCCGGAGAGCGACAGCAGCCCCGAGCCGGCCACGGCGACGTTCGGCAGGGCACCGAGTCCCAGCGCGACCGCGGAGCCCCGGTCGTCGTACACACGCGCGCGTACGCACGCGATGGTGACGAGCAGGATGCCGCAGATGCCCGCGATGACGCCTTGCAGGCTGTGCATGTCGTGCCGGACCTGGGAGCTCCAGGCCACGAACGCGAGCAGCGCGGGCAGGATGCCGCCCGCGACGAGTCCGGCGGCGCGCGTGAGGTCACCGCTCCACAGGGTGCGGTCCCGGGTGACGGCAGCGGCCACCGCCTCCGAGACGTCGTCGAGAACGGCCGGGGGCAGCGACTCGGCGAACGGGCGCAAGGTGAGCAGTTCGCCGTCGAGGATGCGCTGGGCGGTGAAGGACCGGGCACCGTCCAGGACGGTGCCGTCACGCCGTACGAGGTGATAGCCGACGGGCGCGCCCTCGGCGGGGCTCTGCTGGGACAGACGCAGGATCTCGGGGTACAGGTCCGCGACCGGTACGTCGTCGGGCAGCGCCACGTCGATGCGGCTGTCGGGCGCCACGATGGTGACGCGGCAGAAACCGAGTCCCATGCCCGCCCCCGAAGGGGCTCCGGTGCCCGGTCCACCGGTCGCGCCGGCCGGCGCGGAGGCCGTCATGCTCACCTGCTGTTCCCCCTCGTCGGTGGTGGGGCGGCGTTCGGTGCCACCGCGCACCCTTCCGCCCGTAAAGATGCTGTGTAGGTTGTGCGGCGCCCGCCCGCTCCGCCGGTCGACCGAGCGGTCCTGGCCGGGATTCACGGGTGGCGCTCGCTTCGAACCGTTGCGGATTGCCCGGGTTTTCCCAGAACGATTCGCAACTGTTCACGTGCTTCCCCGGCACCCTACCGCCCGCCGTTGTCCGTGGTTGTCAGTAGGATCGCGGTTCGCGATCGACGTTCGCCTGACACGGGGCGGCGGACGAAACATCTCGGTCCGGCAAGGGAATTGGTGCGTAGTGAGCCACATCGTCGTCAAGCGCCCACCGCGGGCACTGCCGAAGGAAGTGCCCACGGACGAGGTCGTACTGCAAGCACCGCCGGAACTGCCGCGCGGTCAGCAGGAAGGCGCACTGATGCAGCTCCTGCCCATGCTGGGCATGGGCGGATCCGTGGTGTTCTTCTTCAACCCGCAGGCCCAGCCCTTCATGAAGATCATGGGCCTGGTGATGGTGGCCTCGACCATCGCCATGGGCATCTCGATGCTCGTCCGCTACCGCCGTGGCAACCAGGGGCAGTTGGCCGACCTGCGCCGTGACTACCTGCGTTACCTGTCGCAGACCCGGCGTGCCGCCGTGGAGACCGCGAAGGCCCAGCGCGACACGCAGTACTACCTGCACCCTTCACCGGAGCAACTGTGGGCGCTGGTCGCCGAGGGCAGCCGGGTGTGGGAACGGCGCACCGGCGACGAGGACTTCGGACAGGTACGCGTGGGCCTCGGCCCACAGGCCCTGGCCACTCCCCTGATCCCGCCGCAGACCGCCCCCGTGGACGAGCTGGAGCCGCTGACCGCGGGCGCCATGCAGCGCTTCCTGGTCACGCACAGCACCCTCGACGACCTGCCGATGGCCGTCTCGCTCCGCGCCTTCTACCACGTGACGATCAGCGGCGAACCGGGAACCGTGCGCGGCACCGCCCGCGCCGTCACGGCGTCCCTCGCCTCGCTGCACTCCCCCGAGGACCTGGTCATCGCCGTCGTCACCGCACGTGAGTCGACGCCCGAGTGGGAGTGGGCCAAGTGGCTGCCGCACGTGCAGGCCCCGGGCGTCGCCGACGGCGCCGGCAGCATGCGTCTGATCGGCACCGACCCCGTGGAGCTGGAGGACCGGCTCGCCTCCCGGCTGGAGGGCCGCCCGCGGTTCCACCCCGGCGGGGCGCCGGTGCCCGAGCAGCCCCATCTGGTGGTCGTCCTCGACGGTGTCTCCCTGCCACACACCTCCTTGCTGGCCAACCCCGAGGGCCTGCAAGGCGTGACGGTCCTGGAGGTCGTACCCGGTGACCTCACCATCGGCCGCGGCGACCTCTCGGTCATCGTGCACCCCAGGGAACTGCGCCTGGAGTCGGCCCACGGCATGGTCTACGAGGGGACGCCTGACGTCCTGTCGTACGAGGCGGCGGAGGCGCTCGCCCGCCAGTTGGCGCCGCTGCGCATGGCGTCGGGCGGCGACGACGACGAACCGCTGCTCGCCAACCTGGAGTTCACCGACCTGCTGAACCTGGGCGACGCCGCCTCGGTCGATCCGAAGCGCACCTGGCGGCCCCGCTCGCAGTCGGAGCGGCTGCGCGTGCCGATCGGTGTCGGTGAGGACGGCCGGCCCGTGATGCTCGACCTCAAGGAGGCGGCGCAGGAGGGCATGGGCCCGCACGGCCTGTGCGTCGGTGCGACCGGTTCCGGCAAGTCGGAGCTCCTGCGCACGCTGGTCCTCGGTCTGGCCGTGACCCACTCGTCCGAGACGCTGAACTTCGTCCTCGCGGACTTCAAGGGTGGTGCGACGTTCGCGGGCATGGCGCAGATGCCGCACGTGGCAGCCGTCATCACCAACCTCGCCGACGACCTGACCCTCGTCGACCGCATGGGTGACTCCATCCGCGGTGAGCTGAACCGCCGTCAGGAGATGCTCCGTGACGCGGGCAACTACGCCAACATCCACGACTACGAGAAGGCACGCGCGGCGGGAGCGCCGCTGCAGCCGATCCCGTCCCTCGTCCTGGTGATCGACGAGTTCAGCGAGCTGTTGACGGCGAAGCCGGACTTCATCGAGATGTTCGTGCAGATCGGCCGTATCGGCCGTTCGCTGGGTGTGCACCTGCTGCTGGCCTCGCAGCGTCTGGAGGAGGGCCGGCTCAGGGGCCTTGAGACCTACCTGTCGTACCGCATCGGTCTGCGGACGTTCTCGGCGGCCGAGTCGCGCGCCGCGCTCGGCGTCCCGGACGCCTACGAGCTGCCGAACGTCCCCGGCTCCGGCTTCCTGAAGTACGGCACGGACGAGATGGTCCGCTTCAAGGCGGCGTACGTCTCCGGCGTGTACCGCACCAGCTCGCAGCAGGCCGCGGCGCTCGGCGGCCCGCTGCCCGTCGACCGCAGGCCGGTCCTCTTCACCGCGGCCGAGGTCCCGGTGCAGTACGCGCCGATCCCGCAGCAGCGGCAGGAGGAGACCGGCGAGCGGCAGGACGACGCGCTCGCCGACACCGTGCTCGACGTGATCGTACGGCGCCTGGAGGCCCAGGGCCCGGCAGCACACCAGGTGTGGCTGCCCCCGCTGGACAGCCCGCCCTCGCTCGACGCCCTGCTGCCGGGGCTCGCCCCGGTGCCCGGCCGCGGCATGACCCAGCCCGGCTACGAGGGCGCGGGCCGGCTCGTCGTCCCGGCCGGCCTCATCGACAAGCCGTACGAGCAGCGGCGCGACCCGCTGTGGCTGGACTTCGGCGGCGCAGCCGGCCACATGCAGATCATCGGTGGCCCGCAGTCCGGCAAGTCGACGCTGGTGCGCTCGATCATCGCGTCGTTCGCGCTGACCCACACCCCGTGGGAGGTGCAGTTCTACGGCCTGGACTTCGGTGGCGGCGGTATGGCCTCGGTGGCCGGTCTGCCGCACGTGGGTGGTGTCGCCTCCCGACTGGACCCGGAGAAGGTCCGGCGTACCGCGGCCGAGGTGTACGGCGTCATGACCCGGCGCGAGGAGTACTTCCGTTCGACGGGCATCTCCTCCATCGCGGAGTTCCGCACGCGCCGCGCGCGCGGGGACATCTCGGTGACCGACCAGCCGTGGGGTGACGTGTTCCTGGTCATCGACGGCTGGGGCAACTTCCGCACGGACTACGAGGCCCTGGAGCCGATGGTCCTGGACATCGCCGCGCGCGGCCTGGGCTACGGCATCCACCTGATCCTCACCGCCTCGCGCTCGATGGAGGTCCGCGCGAATCTCAAGGACCACCTGATGAACCGCCTGGAACTGCGGCTGGGCGACCCCATGGACTCCGAGATCGACCGCAAGGTCGCGGCGAACGTGCCCACCGGGGTACCGGGACGCGGTCAGACGCCTCAGAAGCAGCACTTCATGGCGGCGGTACCGCGCATCGACGGCCTCTCCTCCGACACGGACCTCTCGGAGGCGACGACCGCGCTCGCGGCCGAGGTCACCCGGCACTGGCAGGAGCCCGGCGCCCCCGAAGTACGTCTGCTGCCCCGCGAGTTCCCGGCGACCCAGCTTCCGCCGGGCGACCGCTTCCCGAACCGCGGCATCTCCTTCGCCCTCGACGAGGACAACCTGGAACCGGTGTTCGTCGACTTCGAACAGGACCCGTTCTTCCTGGTGTTCGGAGAGAGCGAGTCCGGCAAGTCCAACCTGCTGAAGCTGATCATCAAGCGGCTGACCGAGCGGTACGACGGCAACACCTGCAAGCTCTTCGTCGTCGACAACCGCCGCTCACTGCTCGGCGTGACCCCGGACTCGCACCTGGCCGAGTACATCCCCATGTCGAACCAGATGCAGCACCACATGGACGCACTGGCCGACCTGATGCAGCGCCGCACCCCGACCGCAGACGTGACCCCGGAGCAACTGCGCAACCGCAGCTGGTGGCGGGGGCCCACGGTGTACGTCGTCATCGACGACTACGACCTCGTGTCCACGTCGAGCGGCAACCCGCTGGCGGGTCTGACGGAACTGCTGCCGTTCGCCCGGGACGTCGGCGTCCGCTTCATCATCGCCCGGTCCACGGCCGGTGCGGGGCGTGCCGGTTACGAGTCCTTCATGCAGCGCATCAAGGAACTCGGCGCCCAGGGTGTGGTCCTCGCGGGCGATCCGGCCGAGGGCGATCTGCTCGGCGGGGTCCGGCCGAGGCCGATGCCGGCGGGCCGGGGGGTCTTCGTGTCGCGCAAGCGGGGGAAGCCGATGGTTCAGATCGGGCTGGTGCCGGAGGGAACGAACTGACGGTGCCGGCACCGCCGGCTTGGGTGGAGTTCCTGGCGGCGCGGTAAGGGCGGACCAGGCCCCGCCAACCGCCGGAGCCGGCAACCGCTGGGGCAACTTCCGCCAGACGTCGGCGGCCCGCCGACCGATGTCCGCGAGCAGCCCGTCGGGGAGGTGGTCGGCGGGGTACACGTCACCCAGCGGGCGCGGCTGTCCGCCCGCAGCCTGTTCCGGCGGGAGGCTGCCGGGATCGATGCCGGGCAGTTCCCGCCGTACGGCACCGTCGGGCGCCGCGGCCCGTACCGCCCCGAAGCAGGTGAGCCTCGGGCCGTCCGCGGCGATCAGCACGGCGGACGGGCTGATCCCCGCGTGGGTCAGGTTCTGCCCGTGCGTCACGGCGAGGTTCTCGGCCAGCGCGACGGCGAGCGCCCGGACCGTCCGCTCGGGCAGCGGGCCGCCGTGCACGGCGAGAGCCAGGGGCAACGGAAGGGCGGGCCGGTAGGGACGCGCGTGCCACGGCTGCTCGCCGGGGCCGGCCAGTTCGACGGCCGGGAGGACACAGGACCCGAGGAGATGGCGGGAGGCGTCGGCCTCGGCCATGAAGCGCTGCGGGTCGACCGTCGCCAAGGGGTGCTGAGCAGTACGGTGCGATCACCGTCGGCGCTGCGGGCGATGTAGCGGTGCTCGGGGACAGGTGTGTGGCCGGTGCTGCCGGAGTCGAGCCGGGTGACGACCGTGTACGGTCCGATCCGCGAACCACCTCGGGGCCCGGGCCCGGTACCTGACACGCGCGTGTTCACCCTTCGTCCCTCTGGATCGGCTCCTCGGCCGGGCACAACAGCAGGGTGGGCGCCTCCCGCGCGCGCCCACCCTGGAGTTGCTTCGTCGCTTTCGCGAGCCTCGGCCTACCGGAAGTAGCTGGCCGCCTTCTTGTCGCCTTCCATGTACGTACCGCCGGACTGGGCGACGACGTGGCCGATGCCGGCCAGTGCCTGGTGGATGTCGTTCGCTTCCTTGTCCCAGCGGGTCAGCTTCTCGTTGAAGGTGTCCTGCGCCTGACCCTCCCAGTACTGCAGGCTGCTCACGACCAGCCGACGCAGCTCCGCGAGGTCCCGCTCGAGCTCGCTCGCCTCGTTGCCAATCTTCGTCGCCGCGACGTCGAGCCCGTCATAAGTGACTGACAGGCCGTCAGCGTTGTTGGCCATACCTGTTACCTCGTCTCACCGATGTGGATCTGTGGATGCGCCGGGTACCCCGGCAGAAGTCCTGAGTGTTCGCTCGGATCAGTAGGAGCTCAGGGGGGACACGGTGGGAGCGCCGTCCCGCACGTCGATCTTGTTGACGGCCGCGCGGACCTCGTCTTCCTTGCTGTCCTTGATGTTGCGCGTCGCAGTCATGGCCTCGATGACGTCACCGAGGATGCCACCGATGGCCTGCAGCGACTGGTTGATCTCGTACTGCTTGGAGTCGAAGGCGGCACGACCGATACCGTGCCACTGACCCTCCAGGCCGTCGATCACGCCCTGCAGACCGTGCACGCGCTTGCGGATGCCCTCGTACTTCTCCAGCATCTGCTTCTGCAGGTGGATTACTGATGCATCTTCGAGCTTCTGCTTGTTGTCGGCCATCTCAGCCCTTTCTGTGTCTGTCTGTTGGTCCAACTGGCTCGGCCCACAGCCGCGCAGTGCGCCACGGCGGTGAGCGCGTACTGCATGCCCTATCCGAAGAGCACAGGGCTACAGACGGCTGACGACGTCACCTGGCACGCCGCGCCCGCGCGACGGCCACGCCCCCACCGCCGACCACGACGACCGCGGCCACGGCGCCGAGCACGACCCAGAGGGTGTTGTCGTCCTTCGACGACTCCGTGCTCGATCCTGCCGCCGAAGTACCGCCGGTAGAACCCTTTTCGGGGGCTTGTGACGGGGTTGATGCGGAGGAGGAGGGGGCGGACGGGGAGGAAGAAGAGGAGGAGGATGTGGAGGATGCTGCGGACTTGGCGAGCAGGTCGCCGCCGTTCTCCGCCCGAAGCGGGTCCACGTTGGCCGGGCCGGCGTCGTAGTTCTGCTTCGCCAGAACGAGACGGGGGCGAATGAGCCCATAGCCGCCGTACTTGCTCGGATTGTTCTTGGCCCATGTACGGCCGGCCGTGTCGATCAGGGCACGGGTGACCTGGTTCACCGTCCAGTCAGGGTGCGCGGACCAGATCAGAGCGGCGGCGCCCGAGGCGATCGCGGCTGCCGAACTCGTACCGTTCACGTTGTCGCAGTACGAACGGAAGTTGGTGTCGCACCATCCCGGAAAGCCCTGGCCTGGTGCCGAGAGGTCCACGTAGTTACCGGACGAGGAGAACTTCGACACCGTGAGGGACTTGTCGACCGATGCGACGCCGATCACGTACGAATAGGCGGCCGGGTAACCGATGGTGTCTCCCGCCTTCCGGCCGTCATTGCCCACCGCCGCTATCAGCAGCTTGCCCTTCGAGGCGGCGTACTCAACAGCCTCCTCCTCCTTGGAACTCGGGCCCACCGCACCGAAGGACATGTTGATGATCTTCGCGTCGGTGTCGGCTGCCGCCCTGATCGCCTCGGCCGGCTCGGGCGTCTTGTTCAACTCGTCCGCCCCGCCCTTCAAGTTCTCGAACTTGACCCGATACGGAACGATCTTCGCCCCGGGCGCCAAACCCTTCAGACCGCCACCCGCACCCGTACCCGCGATCAACTCCGCCATGGTCGTCCCATGACCGCCGTAGTCGTCCGTAGCGCGGTAGGCAACCGACTTCGGAACCTCGTCGGTCAGGACCTGCCCCTTGAGCGACGAGGTGTTCGCGTTCACCCCGCTGTCGATGACAGCGACCTTCACGCCCTTACCCGTGCTGACCTTCCACATCTGCTCGGCCTGCATCGGGCCCAGGTACCACTGCTTCGACTGGACGTCATCCGCAACAGCACTCGGCGCAAAACCCACGGTCGCCACCGCCAGGGCGCCGACGGCCGCGCCCACGGCGCGCGCTCGTCTGCCGCTACGCGTCCCGTGGAGCGCAACCCGCTCGGCCCGTCGGCTGATCCCTGACTTCATCGTATTCCGTGTCCTCAATCGCGGTCACTTCGCCGCCGGCGGCACATCACGCCGGGGCTCGTCGGGCAGATATGTCTCTTCGTCGACATCCTCGGGCTTCCCCTTGTGGCCGGCACCGCGTACGAGACCGGCACCACCACGCGTCAAGCCGTTACGCTCAGCTCCCGCGGCGGAGTTACGCGCTGAAGGCCTGCCTGTGACAGCCTCCGACACACCCGCACCGGTACGAGAGCCGGAAGAGCCGGGCGCCTTCACACCGGGCCGTACCGTGGACTCGGACGCTCCGAAGACACCACGCTGACCGAGGCGGCCAGGCGCGGACCGGGAGTTCGTCTGCGCTTCCCCACCGATGACCGTGCCACGGGGGATCTTCGCCCCGCCCTTCGCCGGGCCGCCGGTAGCCGTGGGGCGGCCACCGACCACTCCGTTGGAGCGGCCGGCGCCGGTGGTCGGCGCGGTGTTCCCCCGGGGTGTCGCCGTTCCACCGGGTCGCGGTGTACCACCGGTGACTGCACGCCCCATGGGAGAGGGAGTGGTGCTCCTACCTGCGGACTGTCCCGTCGGTGTCGTACGCCCCATCGGGTTTGTAGGGCCTTGTGCGGCTGTACGTCCGGGACCCGTCGGACTGGTCAGCCCGGTCGTACCCGCGCGGCCCTGAGCGAAGGGAGGGGTACGGTACCCGCGCGAACCGTTCAGGCTTCGACCCGACGTCGGGTTGGGGAGCGGCACACGGTAGCCGCCGCCACCCAGCGGATCGGGCTGGCCGCCGTTTGTCGGAGGCATGCCCGTGACCGGCGGGGTGGGGCCGGTCGTGTGGGTGGTCGTGGGCGGAGGAAGCGTGCCGGTGCTGTCGATGTGCGTACCGACGGGCTCCTCAGGGAGCGGAATGTTGCGGGTGGGGTCCGTGGCCGGGACCCGGGGCGTGGTGTCACCTGTAACTACATGCCGAGTGACATGGTCCGGCCCCACCGCAGCCGTGTGATGGCCGAGGGCAGGCGTCGATCCGGTTCCTGTGTGCGGAGAGCCGGTGCCGGACGTAGGAGAGTTCTCGCCGGACCAGTACGTGGGCCGAGGCACTCCGACATCGGGTACCGACGTGAAATCCGGCGTCTTGTCCTTGGCCGGTAGGGCCGCCAGAACCTCTTCCGAGACCGCGTAGTACGACGCCAACCGGTTCATCTGGTTGATCGCCTCTTGGCGGTCCTTCTCCACCTTGACGGCGGCGGCGTAGTCCTTCGCGTTCGCGGTCTTCTCGGCCTCGGTGAACTTGTCGGGCCGCTTCGGTTCCGCCCTGGTGTCACGAGCCGGCATGGCACCACGAACGGCCGCGAGACCCACCGCGGCAGCGGTGATCTGGTCGCCCGCCGCTCCGGCGAACTCGCTCAAGTGGTGTGTGTTGGTGACGAGGTTGTCACCCCAGCCACGGAAGGCCTCGCCCGATTCTCCGACCCAGTGAACCTGGTCGATGTTGGCCTTGAGGTCGTCGGCGGCCTTCTTGATGGCATCGCGCGCATCCCACAGAGCCTTACCGGAGGACTCAAGGTCCTCGGGGTCGGTCGACTCGACCAGATCGATCATCTTGTTCAGTTCGAGGTCGCGCTTGTCGAAGTCCGTCCTGGCGGCGACAGCCCGCCCGAACGGCGTGGCTTCGACCACCGGGCGTGCCATGCCGAGGAACGGGAGCGAACCGTCTTCGACACCTCTGACGATGTCCGCCATCGAGTTCTGCCGAGAGACGCGATGGAGGTCTTCCTCGTGCTTCTTGTCCGTCATCGTCACGCCTTCGTCTTGGTGCCGCTGCTGGCGTGCTGCTTGTCCTCCGCCTTGGGCTGGAGCTTCTTGATCTCCGCCTGGATCGCCCAGAACCGCTGACGCTGCTCCTCTTCGAGCTTGTCAAAGCCGTTGCGCGCACCCTTGACCGCGATTCCGATCGCCTCGATCTGCAGGTGCAGCGACCTGGACAGGGTCGTCAGCTCGTGATGGACCCTGGTGTACTGCTTGTACAGACCGTGGGCCTCAGGAAACTCGCTCTCCCCACCCGACGTCAGGGACGAAGCCCTGATCGTCTGGGCGCCGACTTTCGTCGGGTTACCCGCGGACCCTTCGAGGGCGCTTAGCACCTTGTCGACTTGACCCACGAACTTGTCCAGCGCTTCACCGCTGGCCTCCAGGTTCGCCGCCCTGGTCGCCGACACGCCCCCCACCATGTCTGACGGAAGCACGACGCTCCTCCCCGTTTCCCCGTACAACCATCGGCCCATCCGGAACCGGTGGCCGACCAACCACTCGCCGTACGATCGCAAAGCGAGCCGCGCCTCACAACGCGTTTACCACTCTAGTCAACCTGTCCAACCGGTCCAACCGACAGGTGTGTTGACTCGACGTCAGGGCCAATCCAACGTCACAGTTCGCCCGAATTGCCGTTTTGTAGCGCGCGAACACGCGCTGCTATGCAGTCGTGCGTCACCACCCCATCGGTCAACGATGGGCACACCTGAAGGCCTGAGCACGCCACTCTCATGTGATCTACGTCGAACCTCCACGCCCAATCGGTTCCGCGCTCCGGCGATTCCGGCCGAAAGACGTCACCTGGCACGCCGCGCCCGCGCGACGGCCACGCCCCCACCGCCGACCACGACGACCGCGGCCACGGCGCCGAGCACGACCCAGAGGGTGTTGTCGTCCTTCGACGACTCCGTGCTCGATCCTGCCGCCGAAGTACCGCCGGTAGAACCCTTTTCGGGGACTTGTGACGGGGTTGATGCGGAGGAGGAGGGAGAGGAAGAGGGCGTGGAGGAGGTTGCGGACTTGGCCAGCAGGTCTCCGCCGTTCCACTTGGCGAGCGGATCGACGTTCGCAGGGCCAGGGTTGTAATCGGGGTTCGCCAGAACCAGGCGGGGGCGAATGGTGCCGTAGCCGAGGTACCTGCTCGGGTCGTCCTTGGCCCACTTACGGCCGGCCGTGTCGATCAGAGCACGGGTTACCTGGTTCACCGTCCAGTCAGGGTGCGCCGACCAGATCAGCGCCGCGGAAGCCGAGGTGATCGCCGCTGCAGAACTCGTACCGTTCACATCGTCGCAGTACGAGCGGAAGGACGTGTCACACCAGCCGGGGAAGTCCTGGCCCGGTGCCGCGACGTCCACGTAGTTTCCGGACGAGGAAAACTTGGAGACCGTGCCGGATTCATCGGACGCCGCCACACCGACGACGTAATGGAAGGCGGCCGGGTATCCGATGTGGTCCCCTGCCTTTCCCCCCTCGTTGCCCACCGCCGCGATTAGCAGCTTGCCCTTCGAGGCCGCGTACTCGATAGCTGCCTCCTCCTTGGGGCCCGGCCCTTGAGCTCCGAAGGACATGTTGATGATCTTCGCGTCGGTGTCGGCTGCCGCTCTGATCGCATCCTCGGATTCGGGGGTCTTCTTCTTCTCTGCCGCCCCGCCCTTCAGATCGTCGAGCTCGATCCGGTAGGGAACGATCTTCGCATCGGGCGCCAGCCCCTTCAGGCCACCACCCGCTCCGGTGCCCGCGATGAGCTCGGCCATGGTGGTCCCATGGCCGGAATAGTCCACCGTTGCCCGGTATGCGACCGACTTGGGCGTCTCGTCAGCCAGTACCTGCCCCTTGAGCGACGAGGTGTTCGCGTTCACCCCGCTGTCGATGACAGCGACCTTCACGCCCTCACCCGTGCTGACCTTCCACATCTGCTCGGCCTGCATCGGCCCGAGGTACCACTGCTTCGCCTGGACGTCGTCCGCGACAGCGCCCGGCGCAAGACCCACAGTCACGGCCACCAGGGCACCGACAGCCGCCCCCACCACGCGCACTCGTCTGCCACTGCGTGCCCCGTGGAACACAGCCCGCTCCGCTCGTCGGCTCATCCCTGAATTCATCTCTTCCGTGTTCTCAATCGCGGCTACTTGGCCACCGGCGGCACATCGCACGGGCCAGTCGGGCAGATCCGTGTCCTCGTCCGCGCCCTCAGGCTCCCCCATGTGGTCGGCGCCGCGCAGAAGACCTGCCTGTGGCAGCCTCCAACGCGCTCCGGAGGACTCTAGAACCATTGCCTCCGCGTTCGCCGCCCTGGTCGCCGGCATGCCCCCGCCATGCCTGACGGAGTGGTCACCCACCGGCCCACGGCGGGGGTCCAGGACTCATCGCCCGTCCGCGCTCTCCATCAAACCTCCACGCTTGATAGATCAGCGGCGCTGCACCGCCATCCGAACAGACCGAGTTACGAGCTCAGATGATCTTCGAGGCAATAGACCTTTCGGTTCTCACCGGTCGACGCATTGACGCGGATCTGCGGTGTCCCAGCACGTCACGCCGTGTAAGGGCCGCCCGGAGCGACATGCACGAGCGGCCCGAGTGGCGGAGCAGGGAGGTTTACGGGGTCAACTCGAACGCCACTGCGGCCCGAGACCGGCAGGCACGAACCGGTGCTCAGCCCGGCGCAGTCGGCGCTTGCGACCCACACGGCCAGGTTCCGGTTGCGGTTCGGCCAGCCCGCCTGTCCGCAACAGCTTGGGGGCTTTCGGCAGTTGCCGCCGGTGTGCTGCTCATCGGCTGCTCAGGCTCGGTCACCGTGGAGAAGTCGAAGCCGACGCTGTCTGTGCCGGTCCGTGGCGTGGGCGCAGCGTCGAGGCCGCCTGGCTCCTCGCCGACGACGTCGGCCAGGCGCGCGAGGTCGGTGGGGCGCACGGCGGCGGTACCTCGACGGCACCGCCGCCTTTGCGTGTCTGCGGATCCCGGGGGCGGGACCCCAGGGTCAGGACGTCCGTGAGCCGCCGTGCGGCCGTCCGCCACGCCTGCGTCGTGCGTCCCGGACCGCCACCGCGGTCCCGGCCAGTCCCGCCACCAGGACCAGGCCACCCACGACCGTGTAGGTCGCCAGCCGGTTGTCGCGTTCCTCGGCCGTCTCACCGAAGTGCAGGGGGGTGACCGACGGGGCCTCGCCCCTGGCCATGCCGTCCACCGGTCGGGGGGACTGGAGGGGGTGCGCCGGATCCACGTCCGTGAGGGCCCTCAGGGGGTCCACGACACCCCATCCGACCAGCTTGTCATGCCCTGGAATCGAGCGCTCCGCGGTCTGTTCGATCTGGGCCACGACCTCCTGTGCCGTCCAGTGGGGGTACTTGGACTTCAACAGGGCGGCCACGCCCGCCACATAGGGCGCCGAGAAGCTCGTGCCGTTGTCCGAGCAGTGGCCGTTGCCCGGAACCGTGGAGATCATGTCGACGCCGGGGGCCGCGACGTCCACGAAGTCTCCGGACTGTGAGAAGGCCGCCCGTTCGTTGTTGCGGTCGGAGGCCGCCACTGCCAGGACGCCCTCGTACGACGCCGGGTACGTGGCCTTGACGTTGCCGCCCAGACCGTCGTTGCCGGCCGAGGCGACGACGACGACCTTACGGTCCAGGGCGTAGTCGACGGCCTCCTTCAGGGTCGAGTCCTTCGGGTCGAGCGGCTCGGAGGTGTCCTGGGAGATGTTGATGACGTCGGCGCCGGCCTGGACCGCGTACTTGATCGCGTCGGTGAGGGTTTTCGCCGTACCGTCGCCTTCGGCGTCGTTCTGCTTGATCGGGATGATCGTGGCGTCCGGGGCCAGGCCCACGAAGCCCGTGCCCTTCACCGGGCGGGCCGCGATGATGCCCGCCACGCGCGTGCCGTGGCCGACCGTGTCCGTGGTGCCCGATTTGTTGCCGCGGTCTATCTTCTCGCCCTTGCGGTTCTTGTCGGGCAGCAGGTTCCTGCCCCTGGACGCGTCCACGGCCTTGGTGAGCTGCGGGTTCTTGACGTCCACGCCGGTGTCGATCACGGCCACCTGGACGCCCTTGCCCGTGGACTGCGCCCACAACTCGTCCAGGTTGACGCGCTGGAGCGCCCACGGCCGGCCCGCGTACGGTTTCGACGGGAACGTGCACTGGCCGTCGTCCGCCCGGGCCGGGGCAGCGGGCAGGGCGACCACGGTGGTCGTCGCGGTGAGGGCCACCGCGGCGGCCACGACGGCCGTACGCGTGCCGGTCCCCGACGTCCTTGCCTTCAGCATGAGTTCGTTCTCCTCCGCCGACCGCTACGAACCCTGCGGCTGCCGCGCCGCCGCCTCCGACAGGCGCGGGCCCGTCGGCAGGAAGGTCGACCACTCCAGGGGAATGGGTGTGGGCGTCAACTTCTCGTAACCGAGACGGGTCTGGGCGATCTTGGCCTCGGCCAGCTCCTGCTTGCGCTTCTTGGCAGAGGTGCCGATGCCCTTGTCCTCGGTGGCGCTGTCGCTGTTGGACTGCAGGGCGTAGCGCAGGCCCGTGTCGGTGACCAGGAAGACGCCGCCGGCCTTGGTCTCCGTACCCTGGATCTGGCGGTAGAGCTGGCCGGAGCCCGGGGTGACGTAGGCGCTGGAGGAACCGGTGGGGAGCTGGGCGGGAAAGTCCTTGCCGACCCAGGTGGACAGGGTGGTCTTCCCCTTGCCGCCGACCGACCGCAGGACGTTGCAGACCGTGTTGCGGCCGCTGGTGGCGCTGGAGCCGTCGTTCACCGTCCTCGGCTTGTACGTCGGCCAGTTCTTGTCCTCGTCGAAGGTCGTGCTGTCCGCGACGGCGCCGGGACTGACCTGCTGGGCCTCGCCGGCCTGGCCCACGCCGACCAGCTGGCCGCTGTTGAGCAGGAGCGTGGCCGTGAACTCGGAGACACGGGCCACCTTCCCCTGCAGGACGACGTAGTAGCGCAGCACCTGGCCGTCGTACGCCTTGATGACCTCCCCGACCTTGTCGTACTGCGCCGGCATGATCCCGGCGCCGGCCTTGGCGCCGGGATCGCCGTCGATCCTCGGGATGGCGATCGGGCTTCCCTTGTGCAGGGTGGCGAGCCACTGCTGGGAGACGCGCTGCGGAGCGCGGCCGCGGGTGTCGAGGGCCTTGAGGAGTTCCTTGTCGCTCGGATCAGCGATCCGGTAGGCGGTGCCTCGCGCGTCAACGACGTACTGGGTCTTGCCGTCAGGGCCTACGACGTACATCAGGTCGCCGCGGCTGAGCTGGTCGGACCCGTCCGTCCTGGACCATTCCTTCTTCGCGAGGACGAACGCCGCCTTCTGGATGGTCCGGCCGCCGTCGCCGGGCCGCTCGCAGACCGCCCAGCGTTTGACAGCCTCGGCCTCCTCCGGGGAGGGCAGGCGGTCGGGGGCGTACGGAATGCCGATGGTGGCGCCGTGCGGAGGCTTGCCGCTGTCGAGGATCTTCTCGTCCACGGTGATGACGCTGGCCTTGCTGGGGTCCAGGAGCAGCTTGGCCGAGGCCATGTTGAGGACCGGGTGGAGCTGCTTCTGCTTGCCCGTCTTCAGGACGACGTACCGGGTGGTCGACTCGCTGGCGACGATGACGTGTTCCTCGGGTGTGTCCCAGCCCTTGGGTGCCGTGGGGCTGAACATGCCGATCGCACCGAACACCGCGAGGATCACGACACCGACGACGAGGCCGGGGACCAGTGCGCCCAACGGCTTGGGGGCGCCCTCCTCCGAGCCGGAGGGGGAGGGCTGCAGGAAGGACGCGAGCGTGCGGCGCTTCGCGAAGGTGTAGGCGTTGAGTTCGTCCCGCCGTGATGCCATCTGTGTCCGCTCTCTCCCCGTTGCGGAGCCGTGGGGGACCTGTGAAGATCCGTCCCCCGCCCTCGGTTGCCTCTGGTGCCTCGACTGTCAGACCCGGCCCCTACTATGCCTGTTGCGTGGACGTGCTGGTGGCACGGGTAGGGTGCTCAGGACTTGAAGGGACCGGAGCGCAAGGGTTTTCGGGAGAGTTCGGGGGTTTTGAAGTGATGGCTTCCGCAACGCGGACCCGGTCGCGATCGCAATCGGGGGCACGATCGGGTGGTGCGCGCCGGTCGGGTGCCCGCGGCCCTTCCTCCCGAGAGGGAGGCGCCGAGCAGGCGCTGCCCAGGCCCTATCAGGGCGCTTTCGCACCGCGGCTGGAGTCCCGTTCGGGCCGCGGCGGTTCGTTCGCGGTGCAGCGGCTGGTGCTGCTGGAGATCGCAGGCGCGCTCGTGCTGTGCGGGTGGCTGCTCGGCACGGCCGGGCTGATCGCCACCGCCCCCTTCGCAGTCGTGCTCGTGGTGCTCGCCGTCGTACGGCGCCGCGGGCGTTCCCTGCCTGAATGGCTCGGCACCCTGCTGGCCATGCGGGCGCGCATACGGCGGGCCGCGAGCACACCGGTGCCTCCGGGGACCGACTCCGGTCTCGCGCCCGCCGTGGAGTGCGACCCGACCCTGCGCACGTTCAGCCACAACCGCGGCGACGACCGCGACCAGCGGCCGATCGGCATGGTGGGCGACGGCGGCTTCCTGACCGCCGTGATCCAGGTGGAGTCGGACGTCGACGCGCTGCGCGCGGAGAGCGGCCGGCGATCGCTGCCGGTAGCCCTGGTGCGGGACGTCCTCGAAGTCGACGGCATCCGGCTGGAGTCGGCGCAGATCGTGGTGCACACCCAGCCGGCGCCCGCGCTGCACCTGCCCCAGCAGTCGGTCGTGGTCAGCAACTACGCACCGCTGCAGGCGCAGACCGGCTCCCCCGCGGTCCGCATCACCTGGATCGCGCTGAAGCTCGATCCCGAGCTGTGCCCGGAGGCGGTGGCCGCGCGCGGCGGCGGGCTGCTGGGGGCGCAGAAGTGCCTGACACGCTCCGCCGAACACCTGTCGAGCCGACTGACCGGCGCCGGGTTCCGGGCGAACGTGCTCACCGAGGAGGAGCTGACGGCCGCGATCGCCACGTCCGCGTGCGCCAACCCGATGGTGACGGCCCAGGCCGGGCGGGGCGAGGCGCCGCAGCGCCGGACCGAGGAGTCGAGCCGCAGCTGGCGCTGTGACAACCGCCGGCACACCACCTACTGGGTGCGCCGCTGGCCCCAGCTCGGTGGATCCGGCGGCTCGCTGGCCCAGCTGGTGGCCCAGCTGACCGCGGTTCCCGCACTGGCGACGACGTTCAGTCTGACACTGGCCACGGGTGCGCAGCAGGACGTGACGATCACCGGGCATGTGCGGATCACCGGCCGTAGCAAGCAGGAACTGACCGACGCGCGGCGGGATCTGGAGCGTGCGGCGCAGCAGGCGCGGACCGGGCTCGCGCGCCTGGACCGGGAACAACTCCCCGGCGTTCTGGCCACCCTGCCGCTCGGAGGTGCCCGCTGATGACCACGACGACAACGCCCACCCCGTCGGCTCCGGGCCTCGGTGAGCGGCTGCGCACCGGCTTCGGCCTGCTGGGCCCCCGTCATCCGAGGCACGCGCTGCCCGTGGAACAGGCGGACACGCTTTCCCTGCCCATCGGCGACGACGGCGTGGTGGTCGGCGTCAACAGTGAGGGCCAGCCCGCCGTGCTCGGCGTCAACCGCCCCACTGCGTACGACATGGTGCTCATCGGAGGCCTGTGGACCGCGCAGGTCATGGCGCTGCGCTCCGCCGCCACCGGTGCCCGGGTTGCCGTGGAGACCGGGCGGCCGCAGGCCTGGATGCAGATGGTGCATGCCATGGGCGGTGGGCAGAACGGGCTGTCCGTGTACGACGTGGGGCGGGTGCCGCCGCAGGGTGCCTCCGCGGGCACGCCGGTGCTGGTGGTGCGGGACTGCGGTATGCGGCCGCCGCGCGGGCGGGTGGTGTCCGGGCCCTGGCAGTCGGTGCTGACCCTGCTGCCGTATCTCAGCCCGGTCGCGCCCCGGCTGCTGCGGCAGGCGCGGCTTGCCGGCATCCAGCGGGTCTCGCCGGACGAGGCGGCCGAACTGGGGCGCACGATGGGGCTGTCGCGGACCGAGGTGGAGTCGCTGCCGGCGCTGCCCGACGGTGTCACCCTGTGGTGCACCGACCGTGACCGGCAGTATGTGCTGACCCAACCCACCGACGCCGAGATCGGATTGTTGGGCACGCCCCGACGGATGGACTGAACTGCCCTTTCCCGTCCTATTTGTTCACGCTGTGGTGGCGGCCGCGCGGTACGGGTGGGGTGTCTCCGGGCCCGCGGTGACCTGGTGGGCGGGCGCCGAGAGGCGGACGGGCCTGCCGAGGTGTGGCTCTTGGTGATTAGGCTGGGAGCGGGCGCGATGGCAGGACCCGTGAGCCGGGCGTCGGTGTCCCTGGGGGAGGGCCGGTGCATCGGACCGCCCGAACGACTACGGACGACTCGGTACGACACGACATGGTCGCCCCCGCACGGCATGAGGGTGCTCGACCACACCAGGAGGAACTGTGAGCAGCGATCGGGACGGGATGCGCGGGGGCTGGGACACACCCGGCGATGACCAGCCCGACGCGGAGGCCGTCGAGACCACCGGCGAGTTCACCATCGACTACGCTCCCCCGGCCTGGTACACGCAGAACGCGTCCGGTACGGCCGGGGACTCGGGCGGTGCCGGCGGTTTCTCCGGGGCCGCTGACGACTCGGGGGCTCCTGCCGCTCCGGGAATGCCTTTCCCCTTCCCCGCGGGCTCCTCTGCCTCGGGTTCCACGCCGCCACCGCCGACCACCCCGCCGGCGGGCACCCCGCCGCAGGGCACTCCGTACGGTCCGGCGCAGGGTGCGGCGTTCACTCCGCCGCAGGGGACCTCGTACGCTCCCCCGGTCGCCCAGCCCGCGCCGCCGGCCGGTGAGCCCGTTCCGATGCCGCGGCTGCCCGAGGGCTTCGAGCCGCAGCAGCCCCAGCCTGCCCCGCGGGACGTGCCGGCCGCGCCTGCCGTGGTCGAGCCGGAGACGGACAACGGGGACCTGGAGAGCGGGGCGACCATGCGGTTCTCCGCCGTCGCCCTGAAGCGCCAGATGGCCGAGATCGCCGAGCGCACGGCGGCCGACTCGGCCCCCGCCCGGTCCGAGGGCGACGGCTCCGCGGAGGGCACGGCCACGGCGGGCGACGAGGGCGCGGGGACCCTCCCGGGGGCCTCGTCCGTCGCGGAGGGCTCCGCCGGGGCGTCGGACGCGTCCGGTGCCGTGCGGTCCGTCGATGCCGGGAGCGCCGAGGAGCGCGTCGAGCAGCCCGGTGGCGAGGCTGCCGGGCAGCAGGGCGCGGTGGCGACGGCCGCCGCCTCGGACGGCTCCGGGCCGGATGGCGACGAGCAGGAGGGCGAGGGATCCCCCACGCCGGGTGCCGCCGGCTCCGCCGACATCGGGAACGGTGCGGCGGAGGGCGACACCGAGAGCGGTGCGGCCGACGGTGACGCCGAGTCCGGTGCGACGGAGGGTCACGCCGAGGCCGATGCGGCCGAGGAGGGCGGCGCCGAGCTGGGCACCTCCCAGGAGGGTGGCGCCGCCGCCGTGCGTTCCGGTGCGTCGGAGGGGGCTGCCGGGGCAGCCGTGCCTTCGGATGCGCCCGAGGGAGCCGCCGACTCCGCGCAGGTCTCCGGTGCTTCGCAGCCGTCGGACGCAGTGGCCGAGAGCGGTGTGCCGCAGCCGGGCACGCCCGAGGACAGCGCCCCGGCCGACAGCGCCTCCGCCAACGCCGCCCAGCAGCCCGCCCCCGGACAGCCCGGCGGATACGGCTTCCCGCCAGCCGAAGCCCAGCAGGCCGGCGCACCCCAGCCCGCTCCCGGACAGCCCGGCGGCTACGGCTTCCCGCCGCCCGGCGTCCAGCAGGCCGGCGCGCCCCAGCCCGGGCCCGCCGCACCCACCACGCCCCCCGCTTCCCCGGCTGCCCCGGCGCCCCAGGCCGCCCAGCCCGGCTGGGCACCGCCGCCCGCGCCGCAGAACGGGCTGCCCCCGCTGCCGCCGTCGTACCAGCCCGCTGCCCCGGCTCCCGCGGCCCAGTGGCCCGTACAGCCCGAGCCGCAGGCGGCCGCCCCGCAGCAGCCGGCGCCGATGCCCGGTGCACCCGTTCCCGCGGCCCAGTGGCCCGTACAGCCCGAGCCGCAGGCGGCGGCCCCACAGCAGCCGGGGCCGATGCCCGGTGAGCAGCCGCAGCCGGCGGCCGCCCAGGGTCCGGCCGGCGTGCCCGGCCAGCAGCCCCCGTTCCAGCCGCAGGCCCCGCAGCCCGCACCCGCCGCGTGGCACCAGCCCGACCAGGCCTCCAACCAGCCCAACCCGGCCGCCCATAACCCCCACCAGCCCGGTGGCCCCAACCCCCCGGCACAGCCTGGCGGTTACGGCTTCCCGCAGCCCCCGGCCGCGCAGCCGGCCCCCAACGCCCCCACCCCGCCCAGCGGCTACGGCTTCCCTCAGCCGGGCGGCCCCAACCCCCCGGCACAGCCTGGCGGTTACGGCTTCCCGCAGCCCTCGGCCCCGCAGCCGGCCCCCAACCCGTCCAGCGGCTACGGCTTCCCCCAGTCCTCGGCCCAGCAGTCGGCACCCGACTCCGCCGCCCCGGGTGCCCCGCTGGCTCCCCAGCCGCCCGTCGACCCCCGCTCCGGTGCCGGCTGGCCGCAGGCCGTGCAGCACGATCAGCGGCAGCCGACCAACCCCGGTGCCGCGCCGCTCGGTTACACCGCTGCCGTGGAGCTGTCCTCGGACCGGCTGCTCAACAACAAGAAGCAGAAGGCGAAGAGCGGGCGGCCCGCGGCGGCGGCCGGCCGGTTCAAGCTCGGTGGCAAGAAGGAGGAGGCCGAGCGGCAGCGCAAGCTGGAGCTGATCCGTACGCCGGTGCTGTCCTGCTACCGGATCGCGGTCATCAGCCTCAAGGGCGGTGTCGGGAAGACGACGACCACCACCGCGCTCGGCTCCACCCTCGCCACCGAGCGGCAGGACAAGATCCTCGCCATCGACGCCAACCCGGACGCCGGTACGCTCGGGCGGCGGGTGCGCCGGGAGACCGGGGCCACCATCCGTGACCTCGTCCAGGCCATCCCGTACCTGAACTCGTACATGGACATCCGGCGGTTCACCTCCCAGGCCCCCTCCGGTCTGGAGATCATCGCCAACGACGTGGACCCGGCCGTCTCGACCACGTTCAACGACGAGGACTACCGGCGCGCGATCGACGTGCTCGGCCGGCAGTACCCGGTCATCCTGACCGACTCCGGCACCGGCCTGCTGTACAGCGCCATGCGCGGGGTGCTGGACCTCGCCGACCAGCTCATCATCATCTCCACGCCGTCCGTGGACGGCGCGAGCAGTGCCAGTACGACGCTGGACTGGCTGTCCGCGCACGGGTACGCCGACCTGGTCTCGCGGTCCCTGACCGTGATCTCCGGGGTCCGCGAGACCGGAAAGATGATCAAGGTCGAGGACATCGTGGCGCACTTCGAGACCCGGACCCGCGGGGTCGTGGTCGTGCCCTTCGACGAGCATCTGGCCGCCGGCGCCGAGGTCGACCTCGACATGATGCGGCCGAAGACGCGCGAGGCGTACTTCAACCTCGCCGCGATGGTCGCCGAGGACTTCACCCGCCACCAGCAGGCCCACGGCCTGTGGACGAGTGACGGCAACCCGCCGCCGGTGGCCGCCCCGCCGATGCCGGGCCACGCGACGCCGGGCCAGCCCTACGGCACCGGTCAGCCCTACCCGCAGGCCCCCGCCCAGCCGTATCCGCAGGCGCCCGGCCAGCCGACCCCGCAGGCCCCCGGTCAGCCCTACCCGCAGGCGCCGGGGCAGCCGTACGCGCAGGCCCCCGGCCAGCCATACGTCCCGGGGCAGCAGCCGTACCCGCCGCAGCAGCCCTATCCGGGGGCGCAGCAGCCGGGCTACCCGCAGCCCGGACAGCCCCAGCCGCAGCCCCAAGCGCAGCCGCAGCCGCAGCCGGGCCAGCAGCCCCCGCCCCAGCAGTAGGGCCGCGGACAAACGGAGAAGGGCGGCCGGTGCTCACCGCACCGGCCGCCCTTCGCGCTTCGCGCCTCGGCGAGGGCTACTCGTCCGCCGCCACGATCTCCCGGCACCGCTTCACATCCGCGGCCATCTGCTCCAGCAGGTCCTCCAGCGTGTCGAACCTCGCCTGGCCGCGCACGTACGCGAGGAAGTCGACGGCGACGTGCAGGCCGTACAGGTCGAGTCCGACGCGGTCGATGGCGTACGCCTCCACCGTGCGCTCGGTGCCGTCGAACTGCGGGTTCGTGCCGACGGAGATGGCGGCCGGCATGGCCTCGCCCTGGGCGTGCAGATAGCCGGCGTACACGCCGTCGGCGGGGATGGCGGTGTGCGGGAGCGTCTCGACGTTGGCGGTCGGGAAGCCCAGCTCGCGGCCGCGCTGGGCACCGCGGACGACGACGCCCTCCACGCGGTGCGGGCGGCCCAGGATCTCGCGGGCGCCCGCGACATCGCCCTCGGCGACCAGGCGGCGGGTCAGCGTGGAGGAGAACGGCTCGCCGCCGCCCGCCTCACCGGTGACGTACAGGTCGACGACCTCGACCTCGAAGTCGTACACCTTGCCCTGCTCGACGAGGAACTCGACGTTCCCGGCCGCCTTGTGGCCGAAGCGGAAGTTCGGGCCCTCCACGACCGCCTTGGCGTGCAGCTTGTCCACCAGGACCTTCACCACGAAGTCGGCGGGCGACAGCTTCGAGAACTCGGTGGTGAAGGGGAGGATGAGGACGGCGTCGACGCCCAGCTCCGCCATCAGCTCGGCACGCCGGTGGTGCGGGGCGAGCAGCGGCGGGTGGCTGCCGGGGCGGACCACCTCGCTGGGGTGCGGGTCGAAGGTGACCACGACGGCCGGGACGCCCAGTTCGCGGGCGCGGTCGACGGCGTGCTTGATGATCAGCTGGTGGCCGCGGTGGACGCCGTCGTAGGAACCGATGGTGACGACGCTGCGCCCCCAGTCCTCGGGGATGTCCTCCAAGCCACGCCAGCGCTGCACTGTGACCGCTCCTCGAACCCTTGTCCGTGTCTGTCCTGACCTCGTTGTGCAGGTCTAAGGGTGCCATGCCGGGTGCCCGGGGCCGGCATCGGCATGGGGGCTGTGACGGGGCGCACGTTCCCGGTGCAGCTCAGGCCGGTACGTGGGCGCCGGCCAGGTTCTCGATCATGCGGCGGGTGCCGGGGCCGACCAGGGCGGCCCAGTCGTCCGGGGAGCCGTCCAGCCACCGGGCGATGCGGGCGGCGAAGCCGGGCACGTGCCGGCCCAGCTCGACCAGGCCGCGGTCGAAGCGGGTGGCGCCCTCGGGTGTGCGGACGAGGAGCAGGCCGGTGCGGTGGACGAGGCCACGGACCTCGTCCTCGCAGCAGCGCCCGGGTTCGACCGCCGCGTGCAGGACGGCGTCCAGGACGGCCGGGTCCTGCTCCCGTGCCAGCAGGACCTCCAGCAGCTCACGGCGGAGCGGGTGGGAGGCGGGCGTGCCGGGCGCGGCGAGGACGGTGGCGAGGGCCGCGCGGAGCTGTTCCGGACCGCCGTCGAGCAGGCCGGTGACCAGGGGCAGCAGGACCGGGCGGGCGGTGGGGCCCTGTGCGAGGCGGCGGTCGAGGTGGCCGGCGACGTGCCCGGCGGTCTCCGGGCGCAGCCGCACCGCCTCGCGCAGGAGGGCGGCGACGCGGGGGGCGAGGGCCGGGGTGGTGACCTCGGCGAGGCCGCGCAGGACCGCCCTGGTCTGCGGGCCGCCGGTGTCCGGGGCGCTCAGGCGGGCACCGAAGGCCTCCAGGACCGGTTCCGGGTGTGTGGTCAGGGCCGGGGCCAGGGCGCTCGGCGGGAACTGCGGGTCGCCGTCGGCGAAGTGGCCGAGCGCGGCGGGCAGATACCGGTCGCGGGTGTGCGGGTCGCGGACCAGCAGGGCCAGGGCGCCGCCGTGCAGGGGGCAGTCGGCGGGGCGGGCGAGCAGGGCGAGGGCGGCGTGGCGCAACAGCTCGCGGTCCGCCTCCGAGCGGACGTGCGGGGCCGCGCGCAGCCCGTGCGTCACCGCCGCCACGCGGCGGGCGGGTCGCTCGTCGTGCGCCCAGCGGTCGACCGCCCGGCAGACGGCCGACGGCTCGTCCTCGGCGAGGACGGCGAGCAGCTCGTCGGCGCGCCGGTGCGCGCAGGCGGCCAGCACCTCGGCCAGATCGTCCAGGGCGCCGTGCCGGTGCGTGTGCAGCATCGCCTGCGCGGCGGTGGCCACGGTGGCGTGCGGGGTCGCGGGCAGCGGGCGCTCGTCGGTGAACCAGCGGGTGAGCAGGGGCTGTACGACGGCGGGTGCGGCGGCGAGCAGTCCGGCCGCGGCGTCCAGGTAGCGGTCCCCGGTCGCGGGCGGTGCCGGGTCGGCCGGCAGCAGCCGGCGCAGCAGGTCCAGGCGCTCGGCGTCGGGGACGGGCAGGGCGGTCCAGAAGGCGGGGCGGAAGTCGGCCGGTACGGGCCGCCGGGCGCGGCGCCAGGCGACGACGCGGTCGGCGAGCAGGCGCAGCACCTCCGTGTACGGCGTGGTGTCCGGGACCTGCTGCAGGGTCCGGGCGAGCAGCCGGGCGGCCCACCAGGAGCCGGTGTCGCGGTCGAGCGCGCCGATCAACTCCCGCAGCCGATCGGCCAGTTGCCGCGGGCCCCGCTGGCGGGCGAGGAGCAGCAGGGCCTGGACGACGGGGCCGACGCGGTGGTGGGGCACCGGCAGGGAGCCGTGGAAGTCGTGCGGCTCGGCGGGGTGGTGCACCAGGGCCCGCAGGGCCTCGTCCAGGTCCAGGTGCATGCCCTGGATCCAGTCGGCCAGCTCCTCGTGGGCGAAGCGGTAGCCGCCGCCGGCCGGCACGAGGAGGCCCTCGGCGAGGACGGCGGAGGCCCAGCCGGTACCGCCGCCGAGCTGGGCCGGGGCGGGTCCCCACGGGAACACGGCCTCGAACGACTCCCGGTCCAGCTCGCCCTGACCGGGGCCGAGGCTGCGCCGGGCGGCCTCGTGCACCTGCCCGGCCACCCGTGCCGCCAGCCGTCGTACGGCCGTACCGCGCAGGCCGCCGGCCGCGGCGAGGCGGACCGCGACGCGCAGGCACATCAGGTCCAGCCAGGCCGCGAACACCTCGTCCCGGTCGACGGGCCCGGCCACCGGGGTGTCGGGGACGGCCGCCCGGACCTCGGCCAGCAGCCGCAGCGCCAGCGGATGCCGCTCGTCCCGTTCGGCGAGCACCCGGTCCGGAATCCCGTACCGAGCCCGCGCCCGCCGCCCCTCGGCGACGGTGAAGTCACCGATCCGCACGCAGGAGGGAAGCGGGTCGGCGGGGGTCTGGGGCGCCGCCTCGAAGCGCGGGTTCACCCGCCCGGCCGACGACGCCGACACCGGCGCACCACCGTCCGCCTTCCCGGGTCCCCCCGCCCCCCGAGTCGACCCGGCGCCGCCGTCGGAGCCCCCGAACCCGGCCGCCAGGCTCCCGGCGTCCTCGGCCGGGCTCCCGGGGCCACTCCACGTCCGCAGCGGCTCGGCGTCGGTCCGTGAAGGACGGGCGTCCGTCGGTGGGTGGGCCGGACCGGTGGCTTCCGGCGGGGCCGCGGGACCGGGTGGGGTGGGGGCCGGATGTTCGGGGGCGGTCGGGGCGGGGGTGCCGGTCGCCGGGGTGCCGGGGGTGTGGAGGAGGTGCGCGGCGAACGCGTTGCCGGCGTGTTCCCAGTGCTCCTCGCGGCAGGCCACCACCAGACGCGCCCCGGTCTCGCGCAGCCAGTCGGCCGTGCCCCGGGTCCACGCGGGCAGGTGGTGGGCGAGGACGGGGGGCATCTCCTCGGGACCGTCGAGCAGGAGCAGGAGCGGGCGGCCGGCCCGGGCGGCGCGGCGGGCCAGGTGTTCGGGACCGACGTCGCCGAGGTCCTCGGGCTGCACACGGCGGGAGGCGGCGACGATCCGGGCGGCACGTGCGAGGGTGCGCCGGGCGGCGTCGGCCACCGAGCCGTCGGTGTCCTTCAGGTCGGCGCCGCGCAGCCACAGCGTGGGGGCGGGCCGCTCGCCCCGGGCGCGGCGGGCGGCGAGCGCCGCGAGTTCCGTCGTACGGCCGCTGCCGGGGGCGCCGACCAGCCCGAGCACGGACCGGTCGCCGGCGGTGAAGGCGGCCAACTCCCGGGCGACGTCGTCGCGTTCGAGCGGTTCCACGGCGCACGGGTGGCCGGTGAGGGCGTCCGGGGATCCGTCCTGGACCACCGAGGTGATGGTCAGCTGGAGGATGCCGGCGAGGTTGAGGTCGGCGCCGTAGGCGGGCACCGTGGCCGCGTTGCGGGCGAGGACGTCGGCGAGGGCACCGCCGGCGGGCCGCAGCGGCACCGCGAAGCCCGCGTCGCGCTGGGCGGTGTGCAGGGCGGTGCCGAGGACGCCGACGACAGCGCCGCTACGGGCGTCCAGGACCGGTCCTCCGGCCGCTCCGCCGCCGAGCCGGAGCGCGTCCCGGCCGGCCGTGCCGATGGCCAGCTCCAGCACGTCGTCCAGCAGGTGGAAACCGTCGGTGGCGGTGTACGTCGCCTCGGAGGCGGCCAGCACCCGCGCCTCCCGCCAGCAGCCGGCGGCGACCTGGACATAGGTGCCGGCGTCGATCCGCTCCCGCACGGTCAGCGGCAGCGGGTCCCCGCCGAGACCCTCGGTGCGCACCAGGGCGAGGTCCAGGGCGGGCAGCGGGGTGACCGCGTCGGCGGTGACCACGCAGGTACGGTCCCCGGGGGCGTGCAGCACCAGCCGGGGCAGGCCGTCGACGGCCTCGTGGCTGGTGAGCAGGGTGCCCTGGTGGTCGACGAGGAAGCCGTACCCGCGCGGGCGCCCGGACAGGTCCCGGATCCGCACGAGGGCGGCGTCGGCATCGGTGGCGGCACCGCCGGCGCGGGCTCCGCCGTCCCCGCGCGGCCCGCCGGCCGCACCGTCCCCGTACCCGTGCGTGCACTGCCCGGACGGCTGCTCCCCGCACGCCCGTTCCTGCTCCCGGCGCCCGCCTCCGGTGCGCGGGCCCCGTCCCGCCATGTGCCGTACCTCCCCGCCCGCTGTCCCCGTGCCCTGTCCTCGACGGTAGGCGCACGGTGATCGGCGGGAAAGATCGCGCGGTGAACGCGCCCCCTTCCGCTCCCCCGGTTCACTCCGAGCGCCTGCCCGGTCGGGTGAATAGGCGGGGGCGGCTGGATAACCCTAGGGGTGGGGGAACCGAGGGGGGACCGTGGAGCGGCGGCAGGGGCCCGACCCCGTGGCCGGCCGCCGCTCCACGGCAGGGCGGCCCGGGCAGGGCCCGGCCGGGGCTCAGCCGAAGACGGCCAGGCTCTTGGCCTTGCCCCGGTGCTCCTCGACGAGCGCGAGGAAACGGCCCTCGGGGTCGAAGACGGCCACGGGACCGGCGCCCGCGTACTCGTCGGGGATCTCCAGCCGGACGCCGTTCAGCAGCAGCCGGGACCGCTTGCCGTCGACCTCCCAGCGCGGGAACGCGGCCGCGGCGGCCTCGGAGATCGGCATCACGGTCAGCTCCTGCTGGAGCTGGTCGAGCGTCCTGGCCGCGTCCAGCTTGTACGGCCCGACGCGCGTCCGGCGCAGCGCGGTGAGGTGGCCGCCGACGCCGAGGTCGGCGCCCAGGTCGCGGGCGAGGGCGCGGATGTAGGTGCCGGAGGAGCAGACCACGGACACGACCAGGTCGAGCACGGGCGTGCCGTCCTCGGCGACCGCGTCCCGGACGTCGTACACCGCGAAGGAGGAGATGGTCACCGGGCGGGCCGGGATCTCGAAGTCCTCGCCCTCGCGGGCCCGCTTGTACGACCGCACGCCGTCGATCTTGATGGCGCTGACCTTGGACGGGACCTGCATGATGTCGCCGGTGAGCTTGGCGATGCCGGCGTCGATGGCGTCCCGGGTCACCTTGGAGGCGTCGGTGGACGAGGTGATCTCGCCCTCGGCGTCGTCGGTGAGGGTGTTCTGGCCCAGGCGGACGGTGCCCAGGTACTCCTTCTCGGTGAGCGCGAGGTGCCCGAGGAGCTTGGTGGCGCGTTCGACCCCGAGGACCAGGACGCCGGTCGCCATCGGATCGAGGGTGCCGGCGTGGCCGACGCGGCGGGTCCTCGCGATCCCGCGCATCTTGGCGACCACGTCGTGCGAAGTGAAGCCCGACGGCTTGTCGACGATGACGAGGCCGTCGGGCGTGGTGTGCTTCTGGGTCATGCGGTGGCGTCGCCGTCCGTGTCGGTGTCGTCGTCCGCCGGCTTGCGGTACGGGTCGGCGCCGCCTGCGTACGTGGCGCCGGTGGCGGCCTCGCGTACCTTCTGGTCGGACTGCCGGGCCTTGTCGAGGAGGTCCTCGATGGTCCGGGCGGTGTCCGGCAGGGCGTCCGCGACGAAGGTCAGGGTCGGGGTGAACTTCACCCCGGCCGCGCGGCCCACCTCGGAGCGCAGGATGCCCTTGGCGCTCTCCAGGCCCGCGGCGGCGGCCTGCCGCTCCTCCTCGTCGCCGTAGACCGTGTAGAAGACGGTCGCCTCCCGCAGGTCACCCGTGACCCGGGTGTCCGTGATGGTGACGTGTGAGCCGAGCCGCGGGTCCTTGATCCCGCGCTGCAGCTTCTGGGCCACCACCTCCCGGATGAGGTCCGCCAGCCTTTTAGCCCGCGCGTTGTCGGCCACTGGTCCGTCTCCCGTTCTTTCTCTTGCTTGCGTTTCGTGGTCAGTCGTCGTCGCCGTGGAAGCGCCGCCGCACGGACAGCAGCTCCACCTCGGGGCGGCCGGCGACCAGCCGTTCGCACCGGTCCAGTACGTCGGTGAGGTGTGCCGCGTCGCCGGAGACCGCGGCGAGGCCGATGATCGCCCGCCGGTGGAGGTCCGCGTGGTCCACCTCGGCCGCGCTCACGGCGTACTTCCGCTGGAGTTCGGCGACGATCGGGCGGACGACGGAACGCTTCTCCTTCAGCGAGTGGACGTCGCCGAGGAGGAGGTCGAAGGACAGAGTCCCCACGTACATGTGTGTAACCGGTTCACCCGCCGGTACGGGATCGATGGCCCCGGGTCCGTGTGGCCGGGGACATCAAGAACGGTACCGCGTACCTGCCGGTGGCTCGACAGGGTTTCGGCACCGCGGGCGGCGACCGCCGCCAGGGAACGGCCGGGCTGGCCGGCGGCACCTGCGTGCCACCGGCCAGCCCTGGACACCGTCGGTCGTGTTACGACCGCGGCTTCTCCCGCATCTCGTACGTCGCGATGACGTCGTCGACCTTGATGTCGTTGAAGTTTCCGAGGTTGATACCACCCTCGTAGCCTTCGCGGATCTCGGTGACGTCGTCCTTGAAGCGACGCAGGCCCTCGATGTTGAGGTTCTCCGCGACCACCTTGCCGTCGCGGATGAGGCGCGCCTTGGTGTTGCGCTTGACCTCGCCGGAGCGGATGAGGACACCGGCGATGTTGCCCAGCTTGGACGACTTGAAGACCTCGCGGATCTCCGCCGTACCGAGCTCGACCTCCTCGAACTCCGGCTTGAGCATGCCCTTGAGGGCCGCCTCGATCTCCTCGATCGCCTGGTAGATGACCGAGTAGTACCGGACGTCCACACCCTCGCGCTCGGCCATCTGCGCCGCGCGGCCGGCCGCACGGACGTTGAAGCCGATCACGATGGCGTCGGAGCCCATCGCCAGGTCGATGTCGGATTCCGTGACCGCACCGACGCCGCGGTGCAGGACGCGGATGTCGACCTCTTCGCCGACGTCCAGCTGGAGCAGGGAGGACTCCAGGGCCTCGACGGATCCGGAAGCGTCACCCTTGATGATCAGGTTCAGCTGCTGGACCTCGCCGGCCTTGAGCACCTTGTCCAGGTCCTCCAGGGACACGCGGCGCGTGCGCTTGGCGAAGGCCGCGTTGCGCTCACGGGCGGCGCGCTTCTCGGCGATCTGACGGGCCGTACGGTCCTCGTCGACCACCAGGAAGTTGTCGCCCGCACCCGGGACGTTGGTCAGGCCCAGGACCTGGACCGGCGTCGACGGGCCCGCCTCGGCGACGTTGTTGCCGTTGTCGTCGAGCATGGCGCGCACGCGGCCGTAGGCGTCGCCCACGACCATCGTGTCGCCGACCCGCAGGGTGCCTCGCTGGACGAGGACCGTCGCCACGGCACCGCGGCCGCGGTCGAGACGGGACTCGATCGAGATGCCCTGCGCGTCCTGGTTCGGGTTGGCCCGCAGGTCGAGCGAGGCGTCGGCCGTGAGGATCACGGCCTCCAGCAGCGAGTCGATGTGCAGACCCTGCTTGGCGGAGATGTCGACGAACATGGTGTCGCCGCCGTACTCCTCGGCCACCAGGCCGTACTCGGTCAGCTGACCGCGCACCTTGGTCGGGTCGGCGCCCTCGACGTCGATCTTGTTGACCGCGACGACGATCGGGACGTCGGCCGCCTTGGCGTGGTTGAGCGCCTCGACCGTCTGCGGCATGACGCCGTCGTTGGCCGCGACGACCAGGATCGCGATGTCGGTCGACTTCGCACCACGGGCACGCATGGCGGTGAACGCCTCGTGACCCGGGGTGTCGATGAAGGTGATCTTGCGCTCTTCGTCGTTGACCTGGGTCGCGACCTGGTAGGCACCGATGTGCTGGGTGATGCCGCCGGCCTCGCCCGCGATGACGTTCGTCTTGCGGATCGCGTCGAGCAGTCGGGTCTTACCGTGGTCGACGTGACCCATGACGGTCACCACCGGCGGACGGACGACCAGGTCCTCCTCGGAGCCCTCGTCCTCGCCGAACTCGATGTCGAAGGACTCGAGCAGCTCGCGGTCCTCCTCCTCGGGGCTGACGATCTGAACCGTGTAGTTCATCTCGTCGGCGAGGAGCTGCAGGGTCTCGTCGGAGACGGACTGCGTGGCCGTGACCATCTCGCCGAGGTTCATCATGACCGCGACGAGGGACGCCGGGTTGGCGTTGATCTTCTCCGCGAAGTCGGTGAGCGACGCGCCGCGGGAGAGACGGATGGTCTCGCCGTTGCCGCGCGGCAGCATCACGCCGCCGACGCTCGGGGCCTGCATGGCCTCGTACTCCTGGCGCCTCTGCCGCTTCGACTTGCGGCCACGACGCGCGGGACCGCCGGGACGGCCGAAGGCGCCCTGCGTGCCACCACGGCCACCGGGACCACCGGGACGGCCACCGAAGCCGGGACGGCCACCGCCGCCACCGCCGGGACCACCCGGACGGCCGGCGAAGCCGCCGCCACCGCCACCGGGACCGGCAGGACGGCCGGCGAAGCCGCCGCCACCGCCACCCGGACGACCGGCGAAGCCGCCGCCGCCCGGACGACCGCCGCCGCCACCGGGACGACCGCCGCCACCGGGGCCACGGCCGCCGGGGCCACCGCCCGGACGCGGACCCGCAGCGGGACGCTGCGGCATCATGCCGGGGTTCGGACGCGGGCCGCCGGGGCCGCCGCCGGGACGGGGACCGCCCTGCGGACGCGGCATCGAGCCCGGGGTCGGGCGCGGACCGCCCGGAGCCTGCGGACGCGGACCGCCGCCCTGGGCGCCGGGCGCCTGCGGACGGGGACCGGCGCCGGGGGCACCGCCGGGGCCGGGACGCGGGCCGCCCTGCGGGCGCGGGGCCTGCGGACGGGCCATGCCGGCGTTGCCGCCGGAGGTGAAGGGGTTGTTGCCCGGGCGCGGACCGGCCGGACGGGCGCCCGGACGGGCGGCCTGGCCACCGGGGCGCGGAGCACCCTGGCCCGGACGGGCGGACTGGCCCTGACCCGAGCCGGCCGGACGGCCGCCGGGCTTCGGGGCACCCGGACGGGCACCGGGACGCGGACCCTGGGCGGCCGGAGCCTGCGGGGTCTGCGCGGCCGGGGCGGCCGGCGGAGCGGTGAACTCCGGGGCGGCCGGAGCCGGGCGCGGCGCGGGCTTGGGGCCCGGCACCGGACGCGGGCCGGAAGCGGCCGGCGCGGGGGCCGACGGGGCGGCCGGCTGCTGGGCAGCGGGCGCCGTCGGAGGCTTGGGGGCCGCCGGCCTCGGAGCCGGGGCAGCCGGACGTGCCGCCTGCGCCGGGGAGGGCGCGGCGGGCTTGGGGGCAGCCTTGCGCGGGGCGGGCTTACCGGCGGACTTGCCGTTGCCACCGCCCTGGAAGGCGTCGGTCAGCTTACGTACAACCGGCGCTTCGATGGTCGAAGACGCCGAACGGACGAATTCACCGAGTTCCTGGAGCTTGGCCATGACGACCTTGCTCTCGACACCGAACTCCTTGGCGAGTTCGTAGACCCGGACCTTAGCCACTTCGCTCCTTTGAGGTCCGGGTTGAAGCCGGACCGTCGCTAGTTCATGGGCGTACTCATCGCGTACTCATCGAGTGCTCATCGCAATCTCGACCTGCTTTCGACTCGCGAGGTACCAGGCCGCACGGGGTTCCGTACGGCTCGTCTTACGGCGTTGCCTGCTCGGCAACTGTTGTCTGCTCGACGTATCGACGCAACGCCTTTGTGTCGAGCGGTCCCGGGACGCGCAGTGCCCGCGGGAACGCCCGGCGGCGTACCGCCTGGTCGAGACAGACCAGGGCGGGGTGTACATACGCACCCCGGCCGGGCAGCGTACCGCGAGGATCGGGGACGCACGCATCCTCGATCTTCACGATCCGCAGGAGATCGTTCTTGGCCGCCCGCTCCCGGCACCCCACACAGGTGCGTTCAGGGCATGCTCGGGTGTGCGTCCGGCCAGACACAGTTAAGTCTACCTCCCCGTACCGACCTCACCCCTTCGGGGCAAGAATCGAACGGCTGTTGTCGTGATCTCAGCGATGGACGGCCTGGATCTATTCCCCGGCCCCCGGACCTACTCCCCGGCCTGCTCGGTGTCGGGCCGGATGTCGATCCGCCAGCCGGTGAGGCGGGCGGCGAGGCGGGCGTTCTGGCCCTCCTTGCCGATCGCCAGCGACAGCTGGTAGTCCGGCACGGTCACCCGTGCGGAGCGGGCGGCCATGTCCACGACCTCCACCTTGCTCACCCGAGCGGGTGACAGGGCGTTCGCGACCATCTCGGCCGGGTCGTCCGACCAGTCGACGATGTCGATCTTCTCGCCGTTCAGCTCGCCCATCACGTTGCGGACCCGGCCGCCCATGGGACCGATGCAGGCACCCTTGGCGTTCAGGCCCGGCCGGGTGGACCGTACGGCGATCTTGGTGCGGTGACCGGCCTCACGGGCGATCGCGGCGATCTCCACCGAGCCGTCGGCGATCTCCGGCACCTCCAGGGCGAAGAGCTTCTTCACCAGATTGGGGTGGGTCCGGGAGAGGGTCACCGACGGACCGCGCACGCCCTTGGCCACCCGGACGACGTACGACCTGAGGCGCATGCCGTGCTGGTAGGTCTCGCCGGGCACCTGCTCCTGCACCGGCAGGATGGCCTCCAGCTTGCCGATGTCGACCAGTACGTTCTTCGGGTCGCGGCCCTGCTGGACCACGCCGGTGACGATGTCGCCCTCGCGGCCGGCGTACTCGCCGAGCGTCGCGTCGTCCTCGGCGTCGCGCAGCCGCTGCAGGATCACCTGCTTGGCGGTGGTCGCGGCGATGCGGCCGAAGCCGGACGGGGTGTCGTCGAACTCGCGGGGCTCCTGTCCCTCCGCGAGGTCCTCGGGGTCCTCCTTCGCCCACACGGTCACATGCCCGGTCTCCCGGTTGAGCTCCACGCGCGCGTGTCGGCGGCTTCCCTCGGTGCGGTGGTAGGCGATGAGGAGGGCCGACTCGATCGCCTCGACCAGGAGGTCGAAGGAGATCTCCTTCTCCCGAACCAAGCCCCGCAGGGCGCTCATGTCGATGTCCACGGCTACGCCTCCTCCTCTTCCTTCATGTCCTTCTTGACCTTGTCGTCCTTGCGGTTGAACTCGACCTGCACGCGCGCCTTGGCGATCTCCGGGAAACCGAGTCTGCGGCTGGTGGCCTTGCGGCCCTTGACCCCGGGGACCTCGACGTCGATCCCGTCCTCGTCGACGTCCAGGATCCGGGCGACCAGCTCGCCGCCCTCGGTGAGCTGGAACTTCACGAGCCGGTCGGTCGCGCGCACGAAGTGCCGGTGCTCGGTGAGGAGGCGCTCCGCGCCGGGGGTTCCGACCTCCAGGTCGTACGCGGCGTCACCCATCGCGTTGGTCTCGTCGAGCTTCGCCGAGAGCGCACGGCTCACATCGGCGATGGCGTCCAGATCCGCCCCGGTGTCGGAGTCGACGACCACGCGCAGCACCCGCTTGCGTCCGACGGAGTCCACGGCGATCTCTTCGAGATCCAGCCCCTGGGAGGTGACGAGCGGTTCCAGCAGCTCTCGCAGCCTCTCGCTCTGGGTGGTGCTCATCCGGGTGACTCCTCGGCCGCGTGTGCTGTTGTGGGATGGGTCGCGTGTCTGGTCAAAGGGTATCCGGTCGCGGAGGGTGTTGCCGTCCCCTCCAGGGGTGGCCGCGCGACGGAGCCGCATGTCATGACCGCACGTGCCGCTGAGGCGGGCCGTGTGAGCCGGTGACATGAAGCGAGGGGATGCGCGGGTACCGTGATCACCGGCGGGCCGGGTCCCGCCCGTGTGTTCGTACGAGCCCCCGAGGACGTCAGCCGTGCCGTACCCCCCGTCGTCGCGCATCCCCTCGGGGCCGCGCAGAAGATCCCTGCTCACCTCGGCCGCCGGGGCCGCCCTCCTCGTGGGCTGCACGGCCGAGCCGGACTCCGGCGGCGCGGGCCCGTCGGCCGCCGCGCGGGCACGCGCGCGTGCGGCCCGGGACAGCCGGGCGCTGCTGGGGCACTACGACGCGGTGCTCGCCGCGCACCCCGGGCTGGCGGAGCGGCTGCGCCCGCTGCGGGCGCAGGTCGCGGCGCACGCGGCGGCCTTCGAGGAGGGCGCGACGGCCACGGCGTCGGCGTCGGCATCCGCCGTGGCCGTGCCGGCCGGCGAGAAGGACGCCGTCGCGGGGCTGGCCGCCGCCGAGCGGTCCCTGGCCGACCGGCGGGCCGAGGAGCTGTTGAAGGTGCCGGGCGAGCTGGCGCGGCTGCTGGCGTCGGCCGCGGCCGCCGGGGCCGCGCACGCGTACCTGCTGACGGAGGGAGCCAGGTGAGCGACGGGACCGAGCTGACCGCGCTGCAGGCGGCGCTGGCGGCGGAGCACGCGGCGGTGTACGGGTACGGCGTCGTCGGCGGACGGATCGGCGAGCGGCGGCGCGGCGAGGCCCGGGCGGCGTACGACGCGCACCGGGCGCGCCGGGACGCGCTGGTGCGCGCCGTGCGTGACCTGGGCGGCACTCCGGTCGCCGCGAACGCCGGGTACGCGCTGCCGTTCCCGGTCCAGGACGGGGCGGCGGCGGTACGGCTGGCCGCGCGGCTGGAGGAGCGGCTGGCCGGGGTGTACTCGGACCTGGTGCGGGCGGCCACCGGCGCACGGCGGGCCGACGCGGCCGGGGCGCTGCGGGAGGCCGCGGTGCGGGCGGTGCGCTGGAGCGGGGAGAGCGTAGCCTTCCCTGGGCTCGCCGAGCGGGCCGGCGGACGGACGGGCGCGGCCGGCACGACCCCCGCGCCCTCCGCGCCCTCCGCGTCGGCGACGCGTTAGCCACCGGCGGGCCGGGCCGTACGGCAGGACCGTGGGACGGCCCCGGAGCGGGGCCCGACAGCACGCGACAGGAAGGGAACGACTCGCGCATGGCTTTCGAAGCACCGCAGCGCCTGGTGCGGGCGCTCGGTGAGACGGCACCGGCCGGGGACGACTGGCTGGCGCGGCTGCCCGCGGCGGCCGAGCGGGCCGTCGCCCGGCGCGAGTTGACCGTCGAGCGGGTGCAGGTGCCCGGCGGGCGCAGCAGCCTGGTGGTGCTGGTGCGGCGGGCGGACGGCACCCCGGCCGTACTGAAGCTGGCGCCGCCGCGGGCCCGCCCGGAGAGCGAGCGGGCGGCGCTGGCGTACTGGGGCGGCCTGGGCGCCGTACAGCTGCTGGAGACCGGGGCGGAGGACGGGGCGCTGCTGCTGGAGCGGCTGCACCCGGACGTGTCGGTCCGGTCGCTGCCGGAGGCCAAGGCCCTGCTGGAGGCGGCGGGGACGCTGCGCCGGCTGTGGGTGCAGCCGCCGGCCGGGCATGTCTTCGAGACCGTCGCCGAGCGCACCGGACGGCAGGCGGCGGCGATGCGGGCGAGCGCCGGCACCGACCCGGAGGCGGCGCCCCTGGTGGAGGCGGCGCTGGCCGCCCGAGAGGAGCTGCTGGCCGCGCCGCCGCAGCAGTTGCTGCTGCACGGCACGTTCCGGCAGAGCAAGGTGCTCGCCGGGGAGCGGATGCCCTGGCTGGCGGTCGGTCCGGACCCGGTGGTCGGCGAGAGCGCCTTCGACCTGGCCCGGCTGGTGCGGGACCGGGTGGAGGACCTGATCGCGGCGCCGTCCGGGCCGGCCATCACCCGCCGCCGGATCAAGCGGCTCGCGGAGTCCCTTGAGGTGGACCAGGAGCGGCTGCGCGGCTGGACGCTGTTCCGGGCGGTGGAGTCCGGGGTACGGGCCCGGCGGGTCGGCCGGGAGAAGGACGCGGAGCTGCTGCTGGAGTTCGCGGCCTGGCTGTAGGCATGAGTAGGCGTACTCAGCCGGCTGAGTAGGGCGCCCGTGCCGGGCGGGGAGCGCGGCCGGACAGACTCGACCGGTGGACAGATCAGGGCGCAGAGCGCTGCCTGCGGTGCTGGCGCTGACCGTGTTACTGGCGTCGGGCTGCTCCGCCTCGGCGCCGGACGACGACGAACGCCACCGGATGGCGACGTCGGCGGCGGCGGACCGGCAGCGGGCGGGGGCGGAACGCGCCATCCGGAAGAAGGTGGCGGCGTTCGCGGCACGGACCTCGCTGGAGCCCGGGTTCCTGCGCCTGATCGACACCTGCGACGGGCCCAGGTTGCCGGACCTCTTCGACGAGACGGAGGACCCCGTGGTGGTGCACTGCTACATGTATGCCACCGCCTACTACGGGGCGCCCCGCGGGATCACGCCGACCCTGAAGGAGATCGACCGGGCGCACCTGGGCGACTGGGGTGGTCTGACGGGCGGGGACCCGGACGCCGGCGGGGTCGGCGGGCTGCCGTACGCGCTGGAGTACCAGCGGGACAAGGGCCGGCAGGCCGACGGACTGCGCCTGTCCAGGCCGCAGCTCAACGATCCGTCGTTCACCGTCGAGTGGGACGACCCGTGGGACCCCGGGTGGCGCGTCGGGGAACCCCTGGCGTGTCCCCCGCGCGGCCCGGACGTGCGGTGCCTGACGGAGCCCGCCGGTGCGACGGTCACCGGGGTCCGCGCCCGCCACCGAACCGTCTTCTCGGTCGGCTTCGACCGCCGGGAGTACTGGACGGTCTCCCGCAAGGACTGGCAGGACGGCCGGGGATGACCGCCCCGCCCGCGGCTGAGCGGCGGCACGCCGGGACGTGACCGCCGCCCCGCGGCCCACCCGGTGTCAGGCGGTGAGCCGGGCGATCGCGTCCTCGACCGTCAGCTCCTCGCGCTCGCCGGTCCTGCGGTCCTTCAGCTCCAGGACGCCCTCGGCGGAGCGGCGGCCGGCCACCAGGATCTGCGGCACGCCGATCAGCTCGGCGTCGGTGAACTTCACGCCCGGGGAGACCCCGGCCCGGTCGTCCACCAGGACACGGACGCCCGCGGCGGCGAGCTTCCCGGCGACGTCCAGGGCCAGCTCGGTCTGGAGCGCCTTGCCGGCCGCGACGACGTGCACGTCGGCCGGGGCGACCTCGGCGGGCCAGACCAGGCCGTGCTCGTCGGCGGTCTGCTCGGCGAGCGCGGCGACGGCACGGGAGACGCCGATGCCGTAGGAGCCCATGGTGACGCGGACCGGCTTGCCGTTCTGGCCGAGGACGTCCAGCTTGAGGGCGTCGGTGTACTTGCGGCCGAGCTGGAAGATGTGACCGATCTCGATGGCGCGGTCCAGCCTCAGGCCGGTGCCGCACGCGGGGCAGGGGTCGCCGTCCTGCACGACCACGACGTCCACGTACGCGTCGACCTCGAAGTCCCGGCCGGCGACGACGTTCTTCGCGTGCGTGTGCTCCTTGTTGGCACCGGTGATCCAGGAGGTGCCGGGGGCCACGCGCGGGTCGGCGATGTACGTGACCTTCTCGCCCAGGCCCTGCGGTCCGACGTAGCCGCGGACCAGGTCGGTGCGCTCGGCGAAGTCGGCCTCGGTGACCATCTCGACGGCGGCCGGGGCGAAGTGCGCCTCGACCTTGCCCATGTCCACCTCACGGTCGCCGGGCACGCCCACGGCGACGATCTCGCCGTCCACCTTGACCAGCAGGTTCTTCAGCGTGGCGGAGGCCGGGACGCCGAGCGAGGCGGCCAGCGTCTCGATGGTGGGGGTGTCGGGGGTGGGGATCTCCTCCAGCGCGGGCACGGCCGAGCCGTCGACGGGCTTCAGCTCGTACGTGATCGCCTCCGTGTTGGCGGCGAAGTCGCAGTTCGGGCAGTCCGCGAAGGTGTCCTCGCCCGCCTCGGCCGGGGCGAGGAACTCCTCGGACCTGGAGCCGCCCATGGCGCCGGCGGTGGCCGCGCAGATGCGGTAGTCCAGGCCGAGGCGCTCGAAGACGCGCTGGTAGGCCTGGCGGTGCAGGGCGTACGACGTCGCGAGGCCCTCGTCCTCCAGGTCGAAGGAGTACGAGTCCTTCATCAGGAACTCGCGGCCGCGCAGGATGCCGGCGCGGGGGCGGGCCTCGTCGCGGAACTTCGTCTGGATCTGGTACAGGATCACCGGCAGGTCCTTGTAGGACGTGCACTGGTCCTTGACCAGGAGGGTGAAGATCTCCTCGTGGGTGGGGCCGAGGAGGTAGTCGCCGCCCTTGCGGTCCTTGAGCCGGAACAGCTCCTGGCCGTACTCGTCCCAGCGGCCGGTGGCCTCGTAGGGCTCGCGCGGCAGCAGGGCGGGCAGCGAGACCTCCTGGGCGCCGATGGCGTCCATCTCCTCGCGGACGATGCGCTCGACGTTGGCGAGCACCTTCTTGCCGAGGGGCAGCCAGCTCCAGATGCCGGCGGCCGTGCGGCGGACGTAGCCGGCGCGGACGAGCAGCTTGTGGCTGAGGACCTCGGCATCCGCCGGATCGTCACGCAGCGTCTTCGCCATCAACTGGGACATGCGCTGGACCGGTGCGTTCGCCATGGTTCTCGTATTCCTGCCGGGTGAAGGTGATGGCATGGAGGTTAGCCGGGCCGCCCGTGCCGGTGGAAATCGGTCAGCGTCTGCGCAGCGGCAGCGGGGCGCCCATCACGGCGTAGGGCCTCGGTGCGCTCGGGAAATGCACCTGGCGGGCGAGGTCGACGTAACCGAGGGAGTGGTAGAGGCCGCGGGCGGGGCTGTCGGTGTCGATCGCGGAGAGGATCGAGCGGGGTTCGGCGGCGGTGTCGGTGATGGTGGTGATCAGCCGCCGGCCGATGCCGCGGTTCTGGTGGTCGGGGTGGACGTGCAGTTCGGTGATGACGAAGGAGTCGTCCAGCCAGAAGTCGTTGCCGTTGGCACGGAGGTAGGGCTCGACGACGGTGGACCACCAGTGGGTGCGGCTGTTGGGCATGCCGTAGACGAATCCGATCAGCCGTCCGCGGCTGGTGGCGCCCAAGGCCCGCGCGCCGTCGTACTGCATGTGCCGCTGGACGATCTGACGGCGTACGGCGACTTCCTCCGGCCCGAGCCCGAAGGCGACGGCCTGGACGGCCAGGGCCTCGTCCACGTGGGCAGCGAGGTCCAGGGGGCCGATCACGAGGTCCATGCCGGGAGCGTACAGGGCGGTCAGAACAGAATGCTCATGAAGGCTCCCACCTCCTGGAAGCCCACCTTGCGGTACGTCCTGCGCGCCGCCGTGTTGAAGTCGTTCACGTAGAGGCTGACCACGGGGGCGAAGTCCGCCAGGGCGTAGCGCAGCACCGCCGCCATGCCGGGGGCCGCGAGCCCCTTCCCCCGGTACTCGGGGGCCACCCAGACGCCCTGGATCTGGCAGGCCTGCGGGGTCGCGGCGCCGATCTCCGCCTTGAACACGACCCGGCCCCGGTCGTCGACGCGGGCGAAGGAGCGGCCGGAGCCGACGAGTTCGGCGACCCGGGCCTGGTACAGCAGTCCGCCGTCCCCCGCGAGCGGCGATACACCGACCTCCTCCGTGAACATCGCGACGCAGGCCGGCATGATCGTCTCCATCTCGTCCTTGCGGACGCGGCGGACGTACGGGTCCGGGGCGACGGCGGCCGGCATCCGGTCGGTGACCATCAGCGGCTGCTGGGCGCGGACCTCGCGGGCCGGGCCCCAGTGGGGTTCCAGCAGCCGCCACAGCTGGGCGGTGGGTTCGGCGGGGCCCACGATGGAGGAGCAGCGGCGGCCGGCCCGCCGGGCGCGGTCGGCGAAGGCGCGGACCGCCCGCGGGGTGGCGCAGATGGGGACGAGGTTGGCGCCCGCGTAGCACAGGGACGTGAGCATGCCGTCCTCGTACCAGCCCCACATCTCGCCGCCGAGTCGCCAGGGGTCGAGGCCCGCCACCTGGACCCGGGAGGTCACGAAGGCGTTGGCGACCGGCTCGCGGTCGAGGACGGCGAGCGCGGCGTCCAGGTCACTCGGTTCCAGGACCCGGGAGGTGGTCTGGGTCAGCACGTGCGGGGCCTCACGGTCGTACATTGCCTGATCCACGCACTGTACCTGCCGGGTTTCCACCGCGCCGCCCCCGGTTCGGCGGCGAGGGACCACTCCGGATCCCCGCCTCGGGGCCGGGTCCGCGGCGCGCGCATCCGGCCCGGAGTCCGGCGCCCGGCCGGGAGGGGTCAGCCCGCCACCGACACCGACGGCTCGCCGGAGGCGACGCCGTCCTGCTCCATCTGCTCGGCCAGCTTCATGGCCTCCTCGATCAGGGTCTCGACGATCTTCGACTCGGGGACGGTCTTGATGACCTCGCCCTTGACGAAGATCTGGCCCTTGCCGTTGCCGGAGGCGACGCCGAGGTCGGCCTCGCGGGCCTCGCCGGGGCCGTTGACGACGCAGCCCATGACCGCGACGCGGAGGGGGACCTCCATGCCGGTGAGGCCGGCGGTGACCTCTTCGGCGAGCTTGTAGACGTCGACCTGGGCGCGGCCGCAGGAGGGGCAGGAGACGATCTCCAGGCCGCGCTGGCGCAGGCCGAGCGACTGCAGGATCTGGAGGCCGACCTTGACCTCCTCGACGGGCGGGGCGGACAGGGAGACGCGGATCGTGTCGCCGATGCCCTGGGAGAGCAGGGCGCCGAAGGCCACCGCCGACTTGATCGTGCCCTGGAACGCCGGGCCGGCCTCGGTGACACCGAGGTGGAGGGGGTAGTCGCACTGTTCGGCGAGCTGGCGGTAGGCCTCGATCATGACGACGGGGTCGTTGTGCTTGACCGAGATCTTGATGTCGTGGAAGTCGTGCTCCTCGAAGAGGGACGCCTCCCAGAGGGCCGATTCGACGAGGGCCTCGGGGGTCGCCTTGCCGTACTTCTGGAGCAGGCGCCGGTCCAGGGAGCCGGCGTTGACGCCGATGCGGATCGGGGTGCCGTGCTCCTTGGCGGCCCGCGCGATCTCCTTGACCTTGTCGTCGAACTGCTTGATGTTGCCGGGGTTGACGCGGACCGCGGCGCAGCCGGCCTCGATGGCGGCGAAGACGTACTTGGGCTGGAAGTGGATGTCCGCGATCACCGGGATCTGGGACTTCTTCGCGATGGTGGCGAGGGCGTCGGCGTCGTCCTGGGTGGGGCAGGCGACACGGACGATCTGGCAGCCGGAGGCCGTCAGCTCGGCGATCTGCTGCAGGGTGGCGCCGATGTCGGACGTACGGGTCGTGGTCATCGACTGGACCGAGACCGGCGCGTCCCCGCCGACCGCCACGCTTCCGACCTGGATCTGCCGGCTCTTGCGGCGCTCGGCGAGCTTGGTCGGAACGGACGGCATGCCGAGAGAAATCGCAGTCATCTGCTGTGCAACCCCAAGTCGTGGATCAAGGTCCGGTCCCGTGAACGGCGGGCTCCAGGCTTCGAGATTACGGCACGGGCCCGGGCGTCAGCACATCCCACCCGGGAAGGCACCCGATGGGAGGCGGCCCGGAACCACCGGGTTCCGGGCCGCCGTGAACGACGGGTGGCTAGGAGATTTTCACCGGGTTGACCACGTCGGCGATCAGCACCAGGACGGTGAAGCAGACGAAGATCCCGGCCACCACGTACGCCACCGGCATCAGCTTGGCGACGTCGAACGGACCGGGGTCGGGCCGGCGCAGCACCCGGGCCACGTTCCGCCGCAGCGACTCCCAGAGGGCACCCGCGATGTGCCCGCCGTCGAGCGGGAGCAGCGGGAGCATGTTGAACAGGAACAGGGAGAGGTTGAAGCCGGCCAGGACGAAGACGAACATCGCCAGCTGCTGCGAGGCGGGGATGTCCAGGGTGGCGATCTCGCCGGTGACCCGGGCCGCGCCGACGATGCCCATCGGGGAGTCCGGTTCGCGCGGGCCGTCGCCGAAGGCGGCGTCCCACAGGGCCGGGATCTTGCCGGGCAGGGCGACGAGGGAGTCGACGGCGTCACCGACCCGGTCGGTCATCCAGGTCACGGACTCGCCGAAGTCCTGCTTGACGACACCGGTCGCGGCGCTGAAGCCGAGGAAGCCGGCCTTCACGTACCGGCCCTCGACGTAACCGCCGCCGGAGTCCTTCTTGGCGACCATGTTGGTGGCGATCTTCGCGTGCAGGGTGAGCTGCTTGCCGTCCCGCTCGACGACGATCGGCACGGTCTTGCCCGCGCTGACCCGGATGAGGTCCGACAGGGTGTTCCAGTCCCTGGTCGGCTTGCCGTCGAAGGCGACGATCTTGTCGCGCTTCTTCATGCCGGCGGCCTCGGCCGGGGAGGCCGGGTCGGACTTCTTGCAGCTGTCGCGGTGCTCGCTCTGCGCGATGACGCAGGGCGAGACGGAGGCGACGGTGGTGGTCTGCTGCTGGATGCCGAAGCCCATCAGCACGGTGAGGAACAGGCCGATCGCGAGCACCAGGTTCATGAAGGGGCCCGCGAACATGACGATGACCCGCTTCCACGGCTTGCGCGTGTAGAACATGCGCGTCTCGTCACCCGGCCGGAGTTCCTCGAAGGCCGCCGAGCGGGCGTCCTCGATCATGCCGCGCCACGGTGAGGTGGAGCGGGCGGTGATGCGGCCGGAGTCGTCGGGCGGGAACATCCCGATCATGCGGATGTAGCCGCCGAGCGGGATCGCCTTGATGCCGTACTCGGTCTCGCCCTTCTTCCGCGACCAGACGGTCGGGCCGAAGCCGACCATGTACTGCGGGACGCGGATGCCGAAGAGCTTGGCCGTGGACAGGTGCCCCAGCTCGTGCCACGCGATCGAGACGAGCAGGCCCACCGCGAAGACCACTATGCCGAGGATGAACATCAAGGTCGTCATGCACGCGCCTCCGCGGTTGCCGTCGTGGCTGTGAGTTCACGGGCCCGGGCCCGCGCCCAGGTCTCCGCTTCGAGGACGTCCGACACGGTGAGTGAGGTTCCCGTGACCGGGGTGCCGTGCTCCTCGACCACCCGGATGACGGTCTCCATGATGCCGTTGAAGGGCAGCGCGCCGCTCAGGAAGGCCGCGACGCACTCCTCGTTGGCGGCATTGAACACCGCCGGGGCCGTGCCCGCGAGCCGCCCCACGTGCCGGGCGAGGTTCACCGAGGGAAAGGCCTCGTCGTCCAGCGGGAAGAACTCCCAGGTGGAGGCCTTGCTCCAGTCGAAGGCGGGCGCCGCGTCGGGAACGCGTTCGGGCCAGCCCAGACCGATGGCGATGGGCCCGCGCATGTCCGGGGGCGTCGCCTGGGCGATCGTGGATCCGTCGGTGAACTCGACCATCGAGTGGACATACGACTGCGGGTGCACGACCACCTCAATGCGGTCGAAGGGAATGTCGTAGAGCAGGTGTGCCTCGATGACCTCCAGCCCCTTGTTGACCAGGGTCGCGGAGTTGACCGTGATCACCGGGCCCATCGCCCAGGTGGGGTGGGCGAGGGCGTCCGCGACGGTGACGTGGGCCAGTTCGTCCCTGGTCCGGCCGCGGAAGGGGCCGCCGGAGGCGGTGACGACGAGCTTGCGGACGTCGGCCCGGGTGCCGGCGGCGAGCGCCTGGAAGAGGGCCGCGTGCTCGGAGTCGACCGGGATGATCTGGCCCGGCTTCGCGAGGGCGGTGACCAGCGGGCCGCCGACGATCAGCGATTCCTTGTTGGCGAGCGCGAGCGTGCGGCCCGCCTCCAGGGCGGCGAGGGTCGGGGCGAGGCCGATGGAGCCGGTGATGCCGTTGAGCACGGTGTGGCAGTCGGAGGCGGCGGCCTGGGTGGCCGCGTCGGGTCCGGCGAGGATCTCGGGCAGCGGTTCGCCGCTGCCGTACTCGGCGGCGAGCGCCTCGCGCAGCGCGGGTACGACGTCCTCGCGGGCGACCGCGACGGTGCGCACCCGCAGCCGGTGCGCCTGCTCGGCGAGGAGGGCCACCCGCCCGCCGTTCGCGGAGAGGGCGGTGACCCGGAAGCGGTCGGGGTTGCGCAGCACGAGGTCGATGGCCTGGGTGCCGATGGATCCGGTGGAGCCGAGGATCACCACGTCCTTGGGGCCGTCCCCGGGGACGGGGTCGTAGACGAGGTGCGGGTCGGCAAGGGGTGCCGGACGGGCGGGACTGTCGGTCATCCCCCCATTGTGGCCGCACGCGGTGACGACCCCGACAGCGCGTCCCTCGGCCGAGTGCGTTCCCCGGTCGTGCGCATCCCTCGGTCGAGTGCCTCCTCGGGCATTGTGGAGTCCCCGTGAAGATCATGTGATAACACTTCGTTCCACACGATTCGCGGACGACATCCTTGGGGGGATCTCTTGATGCGTACTGTGCGCATACGCGCGGCCCTGCCCGCTCTCGCCGGCGCGGCCCTGCTCACCGGCACCCTGCTCAGCACCCCGGCCGAGGCCGCCGGGGGCGTGAAGATCCACCATGTGTGGTTCGACAGCCCCGGCTCGGACAACCGCTCGAACAAGAGCCTGAACGCCGAGTGGGTGCAGCTGAAGAACACCAGCGGTTCGGCGGTCTCGCTCAAGGGGTGGGTGCTGAAGGACGCCTCGAACCACAGGTACGTCTTCGGGAACGTCAGGATCGGCGCCGGGAAGTACCTGAAGGTCCACACCGGCAGCGGCTCGGACACCACCTCGGACAAGTACCAGGACCGCCGTGCCTACGTCTGGAACAACGACAAGGACACGGCGACCCTGACCAGGGCGAGCGGCAGCAGGGTCGACACCTGCTCCTGGACGACGCGGGACCCGAGCGACAAGTACTGCTAGCTCCCGAAGGGACGGCGGGCGTTCTCGCGGACGGCGGGTCCGGGGGTCGCATCCGCGATCCACGGCCCCTCGCCCGACGGGTCGAGGACGCCCTCCTCCAGCCACGTGTAGGCGCCGGCGAGGGCGGCCCTGACCACCTTGCGGTCGAGGTCGTCGGTGTTGGTCCACAGCCGGCCGAAGAGCTCGTCCACCCGGATGCGGGCCTGGCGGCAGAAGGCGTCGGCGAGCTGGTAGGCCTCGCGGCCGTGCTCGCCCTCCCGCCACAGCCGCTCGGCGCGGACACAGGCCGCGCTCATCGCGAACAGCTCGGCGCCGATGTCCACGATCCGGCCGAGGAAGCCCTGCTTGGTCTCCATCCGGCCCTGCCAGCGGGACATGGCGTAGAAGGTGGACCGGGCCAGCTTGCGGGCCGTGCGCTCGACGTAGCGCAGGTGCCCGGAGAGGTCGATGCCGTGCTTGAACTCGCCGTACGCCGTCGGCAGCTGGCCCGGTCCGGCGACCAGCTTCGGCAGCCACTTGGCGTAGAAGACGCCCGCGTTCGCGCCCGCCCTGGCCTTGGCGGACAGCGGCTTGTCGGGGTCGATGAGGTCGCCGGCGACCGAGAGGTGGGCGTCGACGGCCTCGCGGGCGATCAGCAGGTGCATGATCTCCGTGGAGCCCTCGAAGATGCGGTTGATGCGCAGGTCGCGCAGGATCTGCTCGGCCGGGACCGGGCGTTCGCCGCGCGCCCTGAGCGACTCGGCCGTCTCGTAGCCGCGCCCGCCGCGGATCTGGACCAGTTCGTCGGCCATCCTCCAGGACATCTCGGAGCCGTAGAGCTTGGCGAGGGCGGCCTCGATGCGGATGTCGTTGCGGTCCTCGTCGGCCATCTGCGAGGACAGGTCGACCACGGCCTCCAGCGCGAAGGTGGTGGCCGCGATGAAGCTGATCTTGGAGCCGACGGCCTCGTGCAGCGCGACCGGCTTGCCCCACTGCTCGCGCTCCGCCGACCACTCGCGGGCGATCTTCAGGCACCACTTGCCGGCGCCCGCGCACATCGCCGGCAGCGACAGCCGCCCGGTGTTCAGCGTCGTCAGCGCGATCTTCAGGCCCGCGCCCTCCGGGCCGATCCGGTGGGCGGCCGGGACCCTGACCCGGTGGAAGCGGGTGACGCCGTTCTCGATGCCGCGCAGCCCCATGAAGGCGTTGCGGTTCTCGACGGTGACGCCCTCGGCGGTGGCCTCCACGACGAACGCGGTGATGCCGCCCTTGTGCCCCTCGGACTTCGGCACCCGCGCCATCACCACGAGCAGGTCGGCGACCACCCCGTTGGTGGTCCACAGCTTCACGCCGTCGAGGACGTACTCGTCGCCGTCGGGTACGGCCGTGGTGGCCAGGCGGGCCGGGTCGGAGCCCACGTCCGGCTCGGTGAGCAGGAACGCGGAGATGTCGGTGCGGGCGCAGCGGGGCAGGAAGGCGTCCTTCTGCTCCTGGGTGCCGAACAGCTTCAGCGGCTGCGGGACGCCGATCGACTGGTGGGCGGAGAGCAGCGCGCCGACGGCGGGGCTGACGGAGCCGACCAGGGCAAGGGCCTTGTTGTAGTAGAGCTGGGTGAGGCCGAGACCGCCGTACTTGGGGTCGATCTTCATGCCGAGGGCGCCGAGCTCCTTCAGCCCGGCCACGACCTCGTCGGGGATGCGGGCCTCGCGCTCGATGCGGGCGGAGTCGATCTCCGTCTCGCAGAAGGCGCGGAGTTTCGCCAGGAACTCCTCACCGCGCCGGACGGACTCCTCGTCGGGGAGCGGGTGGGGGTGGATGAGGTCGAGCCGGAAGCGCCCGAGGAACAGTTCCTTGGCGAAGCTGGGCTTGCGCCAGTCCTGTTCCCGGGCGGCCTCCGCCACCCTGCGGGCCTCGCGCTCGGTGACGGTGGTGCGTGGGGTGGTGGCGGTCATTGAGGCTCACCTCGCCGCAAAGAGGGACGACTGGGACCGTTCGTTACCGACCAGTGCTACTGGATCGTTGGTACCCGAAACGGGCCGTCCTCACCACCCCTCGCGCGTCCGCTCAGCCGATTCCGACCGAGTCGGACGGGTATCGAGGCGCCCCGAGCCCTTGAAGACCTCGGTGCCGGCCTCGATCCCGGGGATGTACTTGTCGTTCCGCAGCAGATTGCGCCGAACGAGTGCCCGGGTGAGGTCGTCCGGGTTCAGCGTGGCACTGGTGGTGTCACTCACTGGATGGTCACCCTTGCCGAGGGCGTCCACGTCCACCTCAGCCTGCGCGGCCCCACTGCGGCTCGCGCACGTCGGCATCTTGGGTTGAGGGTCCGCAGAGGCGCGACACCGGGAGGGGCCCGGAACCGGAAGGCACCGGTGCCGGGCCCAGTGGAGGCGGACGTGCCCCGTCACCGCTAGCTGACCACGATGATCACGACGCCTCCGTTGTCGAACCGGTGATCGAAGCGATGGTCGAAGCGGTGGTCGAAGCGGTGGTCGAAGCAACGCCAGCCGTGGTGGCCCCAGCACCAGTCGCCGGTGACCTGGGTGGGCACGGCAGGGGCTGCCGCCGAGGCTGTGCCTGCTGCACCGATCGCGGCGCCGCCGGCCATCAGCAGGCCGGCCGCGGACGCCGCGAAGAGGCGCCTCGCGCGTGATGCTCGCATGATGGCCCTCCTTCTTCCCTCAGGGTGCGGCCCTACTTTCCTTACGTCCGCGGAGCCTTTCCGGATTGCCCCGGCGAGAGGGAAACGGAAACGGCCGCAGCCCCCGCACAGTGGGCTGCGGCCGTTCCGTTGCCGACCTGTCCGTGGCAGGTCAGAGCGCGAGACCGGTGAGGACCAGCACGCGCTCGTAGGTGTAGTCCTCCATCGCGAACCGCACGCCCTCGCGGCCCACGCCGGACTGCTTGGCGCCGCCGTACGGCATCTGGTCGGCGCGGTAGGACGGGACGTCGCCGATCACCACACCGCCGACCTCGAGGGCACGGTGGGCACGGAAGGCGACCTGCAGGTCGTGGGTGAACACGCCCGCCTGGAGTCCGTACTTGGAGTCGTTGACCGCGGCGAACGCCTCGGCCTCGCCGTCCACCTTCTGCACGGTGAGGACGGGACCGAAGACCTCCTCGCAGGCGAGGGTGACGCCCGCCGGCACGTCGGTGAGGACCGTCGGCGCGTACGAGGCACCGTCACGGTCGCCGCCGGTGAGGAGCGTGGCGCCCGCCTCGACGGCCTCCTTCACCCAGGACTCGACGCGCTTGGCGGCGTCCTCGCTGACCAGCGGGCCGACGTCGGTCTTGTCGTCGGACGGGTCGCCGGTGACCTGCGCCTCGACGGCGGCGACGATGCGCGGCAGCAGCCGGTCGTACACGGAGGCGTCCGCGATGACGCGCTGCACCGAGATGCAGGACTGACCGCCCTGGTAGTTGGAGAAGGTCGCGATGCGGGTCGCGGCCCAGTCCAGGTCGGCGTCGGAGGCGTAGTCGCCGAGGACGACCGCGGCGCCGTTGCCGCCCAGCTCCAGCGTGCAGTGCTTGCGCGGCACCGAGTCCATGATCGCGTAGCCGACCTTCTCGGAACCGGTGAAGGAGATGACCGGCAGCCGCTCGTCCTGGACGAGGGCGGGCATCTTGTCGTTCGGCACCGGGAGGATGCTCCACGACCCGGCCGGCAGGTCGGTCTCGGCGAGCAGGTCACCGAGGATCAGGCCGGACAGCGGGGTGGCCGGGGCCGGCTTCAGGATGATCGGGGCGCCGGCGGCGATCGCCGGGGCGACCTTGTGGGCGCACAGGTTCAGCGGGAAGTTGAACGGCGCGATGCCGAGCACGACGCCCTTCGGGAAGCGGCGGGTGAGCGCCAGCCGGCCCTGGCCGCCGGCGTCCGTGTCGAGCCGCTGGGCCTCGCCGCCGTTGAACCGGCGGGCCTCCTCGGCGGCGAACCGGAACACGGAGACCGCGCGGCCGACCTCGCCGCGGGCCCACTTGATCGGCTTGCCGTTCTCGGCGGAGATCAGCTGGGCGATCTCCTCGGTCCGCTCGGCCAGCCGCTTGCTGACGTGGTCCAGAGCGGCGGCGCGGACGTGCGCCGGGGTGGCGGCGAACTCCTCGCGGACGGCGTACGCGGCGGCCACGGCCTCCTCGACCTGGGCGTCGGTCGGCACGCCGACCTTGCCGACGAGCCGGCCGTCCCACGGGGAGGTGACGTCGAAGGTGTCCTCGCCGGTGACCTGGCGGCCGGCGAGCCAGAAGGCATGGGTGGAAGTCATGTACGAGTCCCGGCCCTTCCGCGTTGGAGGTGTGCTGCTTGCTTTGCGTGGTCCACGGTAGGGCGGGGGCGGCCGGGGGTCGTTTGTCCGAGTCGTAGCAGTGCACGGACCGGGCACTACTGATTGGACTACTGGGTGGTGCGCCCTACTCCGTGGAGGTCGCCTTCAGGGCGAGCCACAGCTCCATCCGCACGTCCGGGTCGTCCAGGCTGCGCCCCAGGATCTCCTCGACGCGCCGCATCCGGTACCGCAGGGTGTGCCGGTGGACACCCAGGTCGGCCGCGGCGGCGTCCCACTGTCCGTGCCGCGACAGCCACGCCCGCAGCGAGGCGACCAGGTCCCCCCGGCCCGTCGCGTCATGCTCGTGCAGCGCCCGCAACAGCCCGTCGGCGAACGCCTTCACCGCGTCGTCGGCCAGCAGCGGCAGGACGGACCCGGCGGCCAGCTGCTCGTGCTCCACCAGGACCCGGCCCCGCCGCCGCGCCACCGACAGCGCCTGCTCGGCCTGCTTGTACGCCGCTGCCGCCGCGATCGGCCCGGCGGGCGCCGACAGCCCGACGACCAGCGCGTCGTCCTCCACGCGCCCCTGCTCGGGCGCCGCCCGCTCCACTTCCCGCGCCGCCGCGATCGCGGCGCACGCGCCCACCGCGGCGCCCCGGTCCGCGGCCAGCACCACCAGCCGCTCGCCCTCGGGCACCACCAGCACGGCCTCACCGGCACGCGCCGCCGCGGACTCCACGGCCTCGGCGAGTTCGGCCAGCGGTTCGCCCGCCGTACCCGACCCGGACTCGGCCACGATCATCCGGAACGGGGCGTCCAGCAGCCCGCCGTACAGGTCACCGGCGACGGCCCGGGCGTGGTCGGGCTCCCCGGCCAGGAGCATGCGCAGCACCGCCGTACCGACGCGCTGTTCGGCCGCGTGCAGGGAGCGGGAGCGTTCGGTGGTGAGGGTGAGCAGGGCGATGGCGGAGTGGACGGCGTACCGCTCGGCGGTGCCGAGCGCGGCGGCCGTCCCCACGGCGAGCGCGGCGCGCGGGCGCCGGCCGGTGCCGAGGCTGTGCAGCTCCACCCGGTCCTCGTGCTCGGGGCCGCCGACGACGGAGGACGCGGGGGCGGCCCGCTCGCGCAGCCGTTCCACCTCGGTGGTGAGCCGGGCGGCGCGGCGGCCGGCCCACTCGGGCGCGGCGGCGACGACGGCGCCCGAGGCGTCGTACAGCGCGGCCCAGCCGTCGACCTGGGCGGCGAGCACGGTGAGCACGCCCTCGGGGCCGGCGTTCAGCGCCTGCCTGGTCAGCTCGCGCTGGGCGGCGAACCCTGCCGTGACCGCCCGGTACTGGTCGGCGGCGATCGCCGCGGAGACGGCCTTGCTGATGGCGAGGAAGGGAGTGCGGCGGGGGACCTCCAGCAGCGGCAGCCCCTCCTGTGCGCAGGCGTCGACCAGGGCCTCCGGGATCTCCTCGTAGTTGACCCCGACGGCGAACCCCAGCCCGACCACCCCCGCGCCGACCAGCCGCCGCACATACCGCCGCATGGCCTCCGGATCCTCCGCGTCCAGCTTGAGCGCGGTGATCAGGAGCAGTTCGCCGCCCTCCATGTAGGGCACGGGGTCGGCCAGCTCGCTGACGTGCGCCCAGCGGACGGGCACGTCCAGGCGGTCCTCGCCCGCGCGCACGGTCAGCTTGAGCGCGGAGTGGTGGACGAGCGAGGCGAGAGTCGGGGGCATGGGGCCTTCACGGTGAGGGAGATCCGTCGATCCCGGTGATCAATTGGCCGCCGTGTATGAACGGCCTAGCCCGATTCTGCCTCACCGTACGACCCCGCGCTGGCTCCTCACCCCCGCAGGTCCACCAGCAACGGCGGCGCGTGCTCCCCCCGCACGGTGGTCAACGACAACACGGCATGCCCCGGCGGCACCCCATGAGCCAACTCGGAAGCCGACCAGCGCTCCCGCTCGACCTGGCGGACGGTGACGGCGCGCGCGGTGGGCGCCTGTCCGGTGATGACCCGGCGCAGCATGTGCACGGCCTTGCCGGCCGGGGTCTCGGCGATGATCTGCCGGTCGGTGACGTCCCGGGTCTCGGTCCACTCCTTGCCCCACACCTCGGCGAAGTCCTGCCCGTCCCAGGGGGTGAGCCCGGACAGCGCCATCCGGCAGCCGGTGGCACCGAGCAGCGGGCCGCGCAGCGGCCGGGGCACGTCGTCCAGGGTGCGCAGCGTGAGCACCGTGCCGGCGTTGGCGCTGCGCAGCCGCTGGATGCCGCGCACGGCCTCCGGCGTGACGACCCCGGTGGCGTCGTCGAGCAGCAGGCAGGCGAAGAGCGACCGGTCCTCCCGTACCGTCACGGATGCCGTGAACTGGGCGAGCACCAGCCGGGCCAGAATCCGGGAGGCATCTGCGTGACCGCGCTGGGGCAGGTCGATGCGGACCCGTACCGGGTGGTCGAGGGCTCGCAGCGAGAACGGCCGGCTCTGCCCGGAGGTGTCGAAGAAGGCGGCGAAGGCGGGCCGGTCGAGCAGGGCGATCCGGTCGGCGAGGACCGTGCCGACGTCGCCCGGGTGGGCCATCTGCCGCTCCCGGGCGTCGAGTTCCCTGAGCAGCGAGGCGTGCCCGGTGTCGGTCAGGCCCTTGCGCAGCGCGGCCAGCGGGCCGGGGGCGCCGTCGAGCAGCTGCCGCAGCTCCGGCACGGAGGGGAAGCGGTCGTGGACGGCGCGGAAGGGGCCGAGCAGCTGGGCGAGGACGGTGGTGGAGCGGCGGCTGTCGCTGCCCGGGTGCGGGTCGGCGAGGTCGCCGACGAGGGCCTCGGCGAGTATGGCGGCGGCCTCGTCGGGGTCGGTGGTGCCGCCGTAGAGGTCGAGGTCGTAGACGGAATCCGGGTGGCCGACTCGGACGACGACGTCGTAGGCCTCCGCCGGGCCGAGGCCGGCGCCCGCCGCGCCGACCACCACGACCGACGCGCGCCCGGCCAGGGCGTGCAGGCACAGGGACTCCGCGAGCGGCCGGACCACGGCGCCGGTCTTCCCGGAACCGGCCGGGCCGACGGCGAGCAGGGAGGTGCCGAGCAGGTCGGGGCCGAGGGCCAGGCCTGCGCCGCGGTAGTGGTAGGGGTTGCGGGGGTCGTCGGCGGTGGTGCCCAGCCGGACCTGGCCGGTGAGCAGGTCGTGCCGGGCGTGCCGGGCGGGCAGGTCGCGGTCGCCGGAGGGGTGCGGGCAGGCGGCGGCGCCGTCCTGGAGTACGGCTCCGGTGAAGCCGGCGAGGGTGTGCCGGCCGGACCGGACGCTCTGCCAGGCCCGGCTGATCCGCGCGTGATCCACATCCCGCATCAGCCCGGCCCTCGCCTCGGCAGCCAGCCGCTCGGCCGCCTCATACGCCCCGGCCTGCCGCAGCTGGGGCCATTCGGCGGGGTCCTGGTCGGGGGCGGGCGGGGGCGCTGCCGCGGGCGTGGCGGGGCGCCAGGCCCTCGGCCCGTAGCGGCGCCAGACCTCGCCCCAGCGGCCGAGGCGGCCGACGACCAGCAGGATGGCGAGGGCGATGACGGTGTAGTACGAGTACCAGAGGATCGCGTTGCCGACGCGATCGTTGCCCTGGCGCCAGGAGTCGGGGGTGAACAGCTCCAGGGGCAGCACCCACCAGGCACCGAGGTAGCCGTTCCACAGCAGGGACCACACCAGCCAGCCCACGAGGAAGGCGATCAGCGCGCCGCTGATCAGCTGCCGGGCCGGGATCTGCTCGGGCTCCTGTTCGGGGCGGGGGCGGTGCCCGAAGCGCCACACACCCGGGGCGGCTTGCGGACGGGGGGTCCGCAGCCAGGTGAGGAAGGGGGAGCCGTCCGGTTTCGGCGGCGCGCCGGGCGGCACTGAGGGCGCCGGCGGCACACCCTGCGGCATGGGCGGCACCCCCTCCGCCGGTGTCGTCGGCCGTGGTACAGGGTTCGTGTGCGTGCCGCGTGGGATTCGCGTGCTGTCGCTGTCCATCGACCTTGCCCCCTGACCAGCGCGTCCGTCCGCCGTTCCGTCCGTCATCAGCGAGCCAATCTAACGCCCCGGCAAGGGGAGTTCACCGCTTACGTGGCCGCAGGGGGCCGGGCCCGCCCGGGTGGGCTATGTCCACGGCGGACAACGGGAGCCGCCGACAACGCCCACATGGAGCATGCCCACCCCCAGGAACCGGTCTTAGCCTGCGAGAAAAGAAGGTATGCGTCCGAAAACGCACCGCCCGGAACCGCCCGGGACCGCCCGGTACGCAAGATCATCAGGGAGCCCCCATGACCGCACTTCCGCAGGAGCGCCGCGTCGTCACCGCCATCCCCGGCCCGAAGTCGCAGGAGCTGCAGGCCCGCCGTACCGCCGCGGTCGCACAGGGCGTGGGCTCCGTGCTGCCGGTCTTCACCACGCGCGCCGGTGGCGGGATCATCGAGGACGTCGACGGCAACCGGCTCATCGACTTCGGGTCCGGTATCGCCGTGACCTCCGTGGGCGCCTCCGCCGAGGCCGTCGTACGCCGGGCCTCCGCCCAGCTCGCCGACTTCACCCACACCTGTTTCATGGTCACCCCGTACGAGGGCTACGTGGAGGTCGCGGAGGCGCTGGCCGAGCTGACCCCGGGTGACCACGCCAAGAAGTCCGCGCTGTTCAACTCCGGCGCCGAGGCCGTCGAGAACGCCGTCAAGATCGCGCGTGCGTACACCAAGCGGCAGGCCGTGGTCGTGTTCGACCACGGCTACCACGGCCGGACCAACCTCACCATGGCGCTGACGGCGAAGAACATGCCGTACAAGCACGGCTTCGGACCCTTCGCGCCCGAGGTCTACCGCGTCCCCGTCGCCTACGCGTACCGCTGGCCCACCGGCCCGGAGAACGCCGGCCCCGAGGCCGCCAAGCAGGCCATCGACCAGATCACCAAGCAGGTCGGCCCGGACAACGTCGCCGCGATCATCATCGAGCCGGTGCTGGGTGAGGGCGGCTTCATCGAGCCCGCGAAGGGCTTCCTGCCGGCCATCCGCCAGTTCGCCGCCGACAACGGCATCGTCTTCGTCGCGGACGAGATCCAGAGCGGTTTCTGCCGGACCGGGCAGTGGTTCGCCTGTGAGGACGAGGGCATCGTCCCGGACCTGATCACGACCGCCAAGGGCATCGCCGGCGGTCTGCCGCTCGCCGCCGTCACCGGGCGCGCGGAGATCATGGACGCCGCGCACGCCGGCGGCCTCGGTGGTACGTACGGCGGCAACCCCGTCGCCTGTGCCGGTGCTCTCGGTGCCATCGAGACGATGAAGGAGCTGGACCTCAACGGCAAGGCCAAGCGCATCGAGGAGGTCATGAAGGGTCGCCTCACCGCCATGGCCGAGAAGTTCGACATCATCGGTGACGTGCGCGGGCGCGGTGCCATGATCGCGGTCGAGCTGGTCAAGGACCGCGCCACCAAGGAGCCGAACCCCGAGGCCACCGCCGCGCTCGCCAAGGCCTGCCACGCCGAGGGCCTGCTGGTCCTCACCTGCGGCACCTACGGCAACGTGCTCCGCTTCCTGCCCCCGCTGGTCATCGGCGAGGACCTCCTCAACGAGGGTCTGGACATCATCGAGCAGGCCTTCGCGCGCATCTGAGCAGCGGGTCCGCACCTCTGAAGGGCGCCTGCGGCAGGCCGTGTGAAGAACGTGTGCGGGGTGGATGACGGGAGCCGATTCCGTCTGCCCAAGCGCCCCGGCCTGCCGTAGGTTCTCTCCAGATGAGAGATACACCCGCTCACAGGGGACTGTGAACGGACGCCGGGCCGAGGCCTCCCCAGCTTCGACCTGGTCGTGCCCTCGCGCACACAACCGGTGCCTTACGGCTCCGGGATCTCCTCACCGATCGGACGGTCGCCGCCCCAAACCCCCCGGGGCGCGCGACGTTCCGATCCGGACGGCCGCCTCGGAACCACCCCCCCTGTTCCGGGGCGGCCGACCTCCTTCCCCCCTCTCCGGGCCCCGCGTCAGTGGACCCCGGTCCCCGCACTCGACCGGCCTCCGGTGCCGGCCGATGATCTGCGCCGCGCGCGGCGCCGGGTCGCGGGCGCACGGCTGCCAAGCTGTGCACTGTGACAGTCGCCCTTCTCCTCGTCCTCCCGGCCGTCCTGGTCGCGCTCCTCACCTGGCAGGTCGTCGCCGACGGGCCGCTGCTCCGGCTGGACGCGGACGCCAGCCGGGCCCTCGTCCATCCGGACCGGTTCTCCCAGCTCCTCTCCGACCTCGGTGACGTCCGGGTCGCCCTCCCCGTGCTCGCCGTGGCCCTCGGGTACGCGGCCTGGCGGGGCAGGGCCGCCGGGGCCGGGCGGTGGTGGCTGCCGCCGCTCGCCGCGGCCGTGCCGATGGCCCTGGTCCCGGCGGTCGTCGTGCCGCTGAAGGACTGGACCGCCCGGCCGGGCACCCCGGTGGTGCCCCCGGCCGTCGGCTATTTCCCGTCCGGTCACACGGCCACGGCGGCGGTCGCCTACGGCTCGGCGACCCTGCTCCTGCTCCCCTGGCTCCGCTCCCCCGCGGCCCGCCGCTCGCTGGTGGCCGGCTGTGCGGTGCTGGTGCTCGGGGTGTCGTACGGACTGGTCCGGCACGGCTACCACTGGCCGCTGGACGTGGTGGCCAGCTGGTGCCTGTGCACCGTGCTGCTGACCGCCCTGTCCCGGGTGCCGGGCGTCAGCCGAAGTAGCCGTCGAAGGTCTTCTGGAACTCCCAGTTCGCGTAGCGGTCCCAGTTCACCGACCACGTCATCAGACCCCGCAGCGCGGACCAGGTCCCGTGGGTGGCGTACGAGCCGCAGTTCGTCTTCTTCGTCAGGCAGTCCAGGGTCCTGGTGACCTCGGACGGGGAGACGTAGCCGTTGCCCGCGTTCGTCGAGGCCGGCATGCCGATCGCGACCTGGTCGGGGCGCAGCGGCGGGAAGACGTTGCCCGGGTCGCCGGCGACCGGGAAGCCGGTGAGCAGCATGTCGGTCATTGCGATGTGGAAGTCGGCGCCGCCCATGGAGTGGTACTGGTTGTCCAGGCCCATGATCGGTCCCGAGTTGTAGTCCTGGACGTGCAGCAGGGTCAGGTCGTCGCGCAGGGCGTGGATCACCGGGAGGTACGCGCCGCAGCGCGGGTCCTGCCCGCCCCACTTGCCGGTGCCGTAGTACTGGTAGCCGTTCTGCACGAAGAAGGTCTCCGGGGCCATGCTCAGCACGAACTTCGAGCCGTACTTGGCCTTGAGGGTCTTCAGGGCCGAGATGAGGTTCACGATCACGGGCGTGGTGGGGTTCCTGAAGTCCGTGTCGTTCGTGTCGAGCGAGAGCGAGTGGCCCTCGAAGTCGATGTCCAGGCCGTCGAGGCCGTAGCTGTCGATGATCTTCGACACCGAGGAGACGAAGGTGTCGCGGGCCGCGGTGGTGGTCAGCCGGACCTGGCCGTTCTGGCCGCCGATCGAGATCAGCACCTTCTTGCCCGCCGCCTGCTTGGCCTTGACGGCCGCCTTGAACTCGGCGTCGCTCTCCACGGCCGGGCACTCGGTGACCGGGCAGCGGTTGAAGCGGATGTCCCCGGAGGTGACCGAGGTGGGCTCGCCGAAGGCCAGGTCGATGACGTCCCAGCTGTCGGGTACGTCGGCGAGGCGCGTGTAGCCGGCGCCGTTGGCGAAGCTCGCGTGGAGGTAGCCGACGAGGGCGTGGGCGGGCAGGTCCGACGGGCCGCCGCCGGTGCCCGCGCCGGTCGTGGCCGTGACGACCGCGGACTTCGCGGACTCGCCGGCGGCGTTGACCGCGGCCACCTGGAAGCCGTACGCCGTCGAGGCCGCGAGACCGGACACGGTCGCCTGCGTGCCGGTCACCGTCTGGACCCGGGCCCCGTCGCGGTAGACCGCGTAGCTCGTCGCACCGGTCACCGCCGACCAGGACAGGCCGACGGAGGACGAGGTCACGGAGGTGGTCTTCAGGCCGGTCGGGGCGGCGGGCGGCTGTCCGGTGCCGCTGCCGCCGGGGCCGACCAGGGTGATGTCGTCGGCCTGGTAGGCGCCGGTGCCGTACCAGCCGTGGGTGTAGATGGTGACCTTGGTGGTGGAGGCTCCGGTGCGGAAGGTGGTGCTCAGTCTCTGCCAGTCGGGGGCGGACTGGGTCCAGGCGGAGACGTCGGTGGTGCCGGTGCCGTTCGCGCCGAGGTAGACGTAGGAGCCGCGGACGTAACCGGCCAGGGTGTACTGCGCGTCGGGCTGGACGGTCACCGTCTGGGAGCACTGGGCGTTGTCACTGCCCGCCGGGGTGGCCTGCAGCGCGGAACGTCCGCTGTGCACCGGTGAGTCGACCGTCGTACCGGCCGTGCAGGTCCAGCCGGTCAGGCCGGACTCGAAGCCGCCGTTGACCGCGACGTCCGCGTCGGCCGCACGGGCGGCCGACGAGAGCGCGGTGACACCGGGCACGGCGAGCAGCGCGGCCGTGAGCGCGGCGAGGACGGATCTGGGACGTCGGGCGCGGTCCACAAGGGCCTCCGGGATCTGGGGAGTTGGCGGGGCGGAGCGCACACAACTTGGTCCAGACCAATCCTCTTGTCAAGACGTCCGGGCGCTACCCGTCCCGGAACCTCCGCCTCGCCGGCCCCGCGGCCGCCTCGTGCATCGCCAGTTCCAGCAGCGCCGGGTCGGTCAGCGTGCCCGAGCCGTCCGGCGGCACGAGCCAGCGCACACCGCGGGCCGCCCGGCCGGGATGCGGTACGACGATCCAGGTGCCGGCCCCGGCGGTGCGGATGCCGGTGCCGAGCCAGCGGGCCGCGGTGCCCGGGGGTACGAAGAACCCGACCCGGTTGTCGCCGAAGTCGGCGAGCACCGGGCCGGGCCGGCCGAGGACGCGGGTGAGTACGTCCAGGGTCGGGTAGCCGAGGTCACCCGGCAGGATCAGGACGTCCCACGCCTTGCCGGCGGGCAGCAGGGCGACCCCGAGGGGGTTGCGCTCCCACTCCCAGCGGCAGGCCTCGGGGTCCGGTGCGACGGATGCCAGCCATTCGACCGCCGTCTTCGCCCCAGTCATGAAGAAGCCTCCCTCTCGCTCGTGGACGCGGGTGCGTCACGAGGGAGAGGGAGGCCTGCGGCCGGCATTACGCGGGTTCCGGGCGCCCGTTCGGGTGACCTGCCGCGCACCCACCGCCGTCCGGAGCGTCAGCCGGCGGCCGGGTCGGTGTCGGTCGGGGTGACGTCAGCGGCGGGATCCTGCACCTGCTGGTCCTGGGGAGCCGGAGCCTGGTCGTCCTGGGCCTGCTGGTCGTCCTGGGTCCCCTGATCCTGCTGCTGGTCCTGCTGGTCCTGCTGGTCCTGCTGGCCAGGGGCCTGCTGGTCATCCTGGGGCTGCTGATCCTGGTCCTGCTGGCCGTCCTGGGTCGCCGGATCCTGCTGCTGGTCCTTCTGAGTCTTCTGGTCCTGCTGGTCCTGCTGAGTCTTCTGCTGGTCCTCTTGAGTCTGCTGGTCCTCCTGAGTCTGCTGGTCCTCTTGAGTCTGCGGATCCTGGTCCTTCGTGCCGGGGTCGGGCTTGTTCGGATCGGGCTTGTCGGGATCCGGCTGGTTCTGATCGGGCTTGCCCGGGTCCGGCTTGTCCGGTGTCTGCTTCCAGTGGTCCGTGTCGTCGTGGTCCCGGTCCTTCCAGCGGTCCTTGTGCTCGTGGTGCCAGAAGTAGTGGAAGTCGCGGTGCGAGTCCCAGAAGTAGTACCGGTACTGCTTGATCACGATGTAGAAGCACTCGTGGTCGTCGTCCCAGTAGTACTTCCGCTTCTCCACCCAGCAGTAGAACTTCTTGTGCTTCTTCCAGTGGGACGACTTGTGCTTCTCCCAGCAGTAGAGCTTGACGTGCTTGCCGGGATGCTGCGCAGCCGTGCCCGCCGCCGGAGCCTGCGGCATCGGCGCCGCCGTCGCCGTGGCGGCCGGCAGGATGACACCCCCGGTGACGAAGGCGGCCGAGGCCGCCGCGGCCGCCAGGCCCAGCCGGCGCTTGGGACGGGCTGTGTCGTACGTGCGAGTCGCGTGGGTCATGAGAACTCCTGCTGGTCCGGTACGGAAGTCGGTGCCTCGCGGTGAGGCCGTGCTTCCAGTACGCCGGAACCGGGCAGCAAGGTCATGCTCCGGGATCTCGTGGCTTGACGGCGCCGTGGGAAACGCGTACAAGCCCCCCTCAGCTGTCGAAGCCCAGCCCCAGCCGGTCCATCGTCCGCAGCCACAGGTTCCGCCGGCCCCCGTGGGCGTCCGCGCGGGCCAGCGACCACTTGGTGAGGGCGATACCGGTCCAGGCGAACGGCTCCGGCGGGAACGGCAGCGGCTTCTTGCGGACCATCTCCAGCTCGGTCCGCTCGGTGCGCTCCCCGTCCAGCAGGTCCAGCATCACGTCCGCGCCGAACCGGGTCGCGCCGACGCCGAGCCCCGTGTAGCCCGCCGCGTAGGCCACCCTGCCCTGGTGGGCGGTGCCGAAGAACGCCGAGAACCGGGAGCAGGTGTCGATCGCGCCGCCCCAGGCGTGGGTGAAACGGACGCCCTCCAGCTGCGGGAAGCAGGTGAAGAAGTGGCCCGCGAGTTTGGCGTAGGTCTCGGGCCGGTCGTCGTACTCGGCGCGGACCCGGCCGCCGTAGGGGTAGATCGCGTCGTAGCCGCCCCACAGGATGCGGTTGTCGGCGGACAGCCGGAAGTAGTGGAACTGGTTCGCCGAGTCCCCGAGGCCCTGTCTGTTCTTCCAGCCGATCGAGGCGAGCTGGTCGGCGGTGAGCGGCTCGGTCATCAGCGCGTAGTCGTAGACCGGGACGGTGTACGAGCGCACGCGGCGCAGCAGGCTCGGGAAGATGTTGGTGCCGAGGGCGACCCTGCGGGCGCGGACGGCGCCGTACGGGGTGCGTACGGTCATCCCGGCGCCGTAGCTCTTCAGGGTCAGGGCGGGCGTGTGCTCGTACACCCGCACCCCGAGCTTCAGGCAGGCCTTCTTCAGGCCCCAGGCCAGCTTGGCCGGGTGCAGCATGGCCACGCCCCGGCGGTCCCACAGGCCCGCTTCGAAGGTGGGCGAGTTCACCTGCTCGCGCACGGCGTCGGCGTCCAGGAACTCGATGCCGTCCGCGAGCCCCTGGTCCGTCATCTTCCGGTGCCAGTCGCGCAGTTCCCATGCCTGGTAGGTCTCGGTGGCGACGTCGATCTCACCGGTGCGTTCGAAGTCGCAGTCGATGCCGTGCCGGGCGACGGCGGCCTCGATCTCGTCGAGGTTGCGCCGGCCCAGCTCCTCCAGCGTGTGGATCTCGTCGGGCCAGCGGGCCAGGCCGTTGGGCAGGCCGTGGGTGAGGGAGGCGGCGCAGAAGCCGCCGTTGCGGCCCGAGGCGGCCCAGCCCACCTCGCGGCCTTCCAGCAGGACCACATCGCGCTGCGGGTCGCGCTCCTTGGCGTTGAGCGCGGTCCACAGTCCGCTGTAGCCGCCGCCGACGACCAGCAGGTCGCAGGTCTCGGCGGAGGTCAGGGCGGGCTCGGCGTGCGGCTTTCCGGGGTCTTCCAGCCAGTACGGGACCGGCTGGGCTTCGGAGAGAGAGGCGATCCAGTTGTCTTTGCCACGGCTCATGGCGCTTGGGGCCATGATTTCAACTCCCTACAGAGGACGTTCCCGAAAAGGGCTAGGCCTTTTGCTTGTTCCGGCGATTGTTGATGACCATCGAGGCCAGGACGAACAGCACGGCGACGAGGAACATGGCCGTACCGATCACGTTGATCTGGACGGGCGTTCCGCGCTGCGCCGACCCCCACACGAACATCGGGAAGGTGACGGTCGAACCGGCGTTGAAGTTGGTGATGATGAAATCGTCGAAGGAGAGCGCGAACGACAGCAGCGCGCCCGCGGCGATCCCGGGGGCCGCGATGGGCAGGGTGACCCGCAGGAAGGTCTGCACGGGCCCGGCGTACAGGTCCCGGGCGGCCTCCTCCAGACGCGGGTCCATCGACATCACGCGTGCCTTGACGGCGGTGACGACGAAGCTCAGACAGAACATGATGTGGGCGATCAGGATCGTCCAGAAGCCCAGCTGGGCGCCCATGTTGAGGAACAGGGTGAGCAGCGAGGCGGCCATGACGACCTCGGGCATCGCCATCGGCAGGAAGATCAGCGAGTTGACGGCGCCGCGCGCGCGGAAGCGGTAGCGGACCAGCGCGAAGGAGATCATCGTGCCGAGGATCGTGGCGCCGACCGTGGCCCATACGGCGATCTGGAGGCTGATGGACAGCGAACCGCACATGTCGGCGACGCCGCAGGGGTCCCTCCAGGCGTCCGTGGAGAACCGCTGCCATTCGTAGTTGAAGCGCCCCTTCGGCTGGTTGAAGGAGAACACCGTGACGATGACGTTCGGCAGCAGGAGATAAGCGAGCGTCAGCAGTCCGGCGATGACGACCAGACGGCGCTTGAGCCAGTTGACGAAGGGCATTTAGACCAGATCCTCCGTCCCGGACCGGCGGATGTAGAACGTGACCATGGCCAGGATCGCGGCCATGAGGATGAAGGACAGGGCCGCGGCCGTCGGATAGTCCAGAATCCGCAGGAACTGCGTCTGGATGACGTTGCCGATCATGCGGGTGTCGGTGGAGCCGAGGAGTTCGGCGTTGACGTAGTCACCGGCCGCCGGGATGAAGGTCAGCAGGGTCCCGGAGACCACGCCCGGCATGGACAGCGGGAAGGTGACCTTGCGGAAGGTGGTCCACGGTCTGGCGTACAGGTCGCCGGCCGCCTCGTGCAGCCGCCCGTCGATCCGCTCCAGCGAGGTGTACAGCGGCAGGATCATGAACGGAAGGAAGTTGTACGTCAGGCCGCACACCACCGCGAGCGGGGTGGCGAGGACGCGGTCGCCGGCGGTCCAGCCGAGCCAGCTGGTGAGGTCCAGGATGTGCAGCGAGTTCAGCGTGTGCACGACCACGCCGTTGTCGGCGAGGATCGTCTTCCAGGCCAGGGTGCGGATCAGGAAGCTGGTGAAGAACGGCGCGATCACCAGGACCATGATCAGGTTGCGCCAGCGGCCGGCCCGGAAGGCGATGAGGTAGGCCAGCGGGTAGCCGAGCAGCAGGCACAGCACGGTCGCGGCGGCGGCGTAGAACACGGACCGCAGGAACTGCGGCCAGTACGCGGACAGCGCGTCCCAGTAGGTCGCGAAGTGCCAGGTGACCTTGTAGCCCTGCTCCAGGGAGCCCTGCTGCACGGAGGTGGAGGCCTGGTAGATCATCGGCAGCGCGAAGAAGACGATCAGCCAGAGCATGCCGGGCAGCAGCAGCCAGTAGGGGGTGAACCGGCCACGCCTGCGCGGGGGCTTCTGCGCGGGTTCCGCGGGGGCGAGAGGCGGAGGCGCCTCGGAGAGCGTGGACATCAGGCGGCGACCTCTTCCTCGGTGCCCGCGTCGATGTCCTGGGTCGCGTCCAGGCCGAAGGTGTGGGCCGGGCTCCAGTGCAGGACGACCTCGGCGCCGGGGACGAGCCGGCCGTCCCGCTCGACGTTCTGGACGTACACCGCCAGCTCGTCACAGACCGGGCTGTCGATGACGTACTGAGTGGAGACGCCGATGAAGCTGGCGTCGGCGATCCTGCCGGTGAGGCGGTTGCGGCCCTCCGGGACGTCCCCCGCGTCGTCGGCGTGCGTGAGGGAGATCTTCTCCGGGCGGATGCCGACCAGCACCTTGCCGCCGGCCGTCGTCGCGGCGGAACATCGCGCCTGGGGCAGCACCAGCTTGCCGTCGCCCGCCCTGAGCACGATGTCGTCGCCGTTCTTCGTGTCGACCTCGGCCTCGATGAGGTTGGAGGTGCCGAGGAAGTTCGCGACGAAGGTACTCTGCGGGTTCTCGTACAGGTCGGCCGGCGAGCCGAGCTGCTCGACCCGGCCCGCGTTCATCACGGCGACCGTGTCGGCCATGGTCATGGCCTCCTCCTGGTCGTGCGTGACGTGCACGAAGGTGATGCCGACCTCGGTCTGGATGCGCTTGAGCTCCAGCTGCATCTGGCGGCGCAGCTTCAGGTCCAGGGCGCCGAGCGGCTCGTCCAGCAGGAGCACCTTCGGGTGGTTGATCAGGGCGCGGGCCACGGCGACGCGCTGCTGCTGGCCGCCGGAGAGCTGGTGCGGCTTCTTGCGCGCCTGCTCGCCCAGCTGGACCAGCTCCAGCATCTCCTCGACCTGCTTCTTCACGCTCTTGAGGCCGCGCCGGCGCAGGCCGAAGGCGACGTTCTCGAAGATGTCGAGGTGCGGGAAGAGGGCGTAGGACTGGAAGACCGTGTTGACCGGCCGCTTGTACGGCGGCAGGTGGGTGACGTCCTGGTCGCCGAGGCACACGGTCCCGGAGGAAGGTTCCTCCAGGCCGGCGATCATGCGCAGGGTGGTGGTCTTGCCGCAGCCGGAGGCGCCGAGCAGGGCGAAGAAGGAGCCCTGGGGCACGGTCAGGTCCAGCGGGTGTACGGCGGTGAAGGCGCCGTAGGTCTTGGAGATGCCGGCGAGGCGGACGTCGCCGCTGTTGTCCGGTGTCGTCTTCATCGTCGTCACGCCCCTGTGAGCTTCGCGAACTTCGCTTCGTAGGCCGTCTCTTCCTTCTGGCTCAGGGAGCGGAAGGCATGGGACTTCGCCTGCATGGCCTTGTCGGGGACGATCAGCGGGTTGTCCGCCGCGTCCTTGTCGATCTTCGCAAGGTAGGGCTTCACACCGTCGACCGGCGTCACGTAGTTGATGTACGCGGCGAGTGCGGCGGCCTGCTCGGGCTCGTAGTAGAAGTCCATGAGCCGCTCGGCGTTCGTCTTGTGCCGCGCCTTGTTGGGGACGCACATGTTGTCGGTCGACGTCATGTAGCCGCTGTCCGGGATGACGAAGTCGACGTCCGGGCTGTCCGCCTTGAGCTGGACCACGTCGCCCGCCCAGGCGACGCAGGCCGCGAAGTCGCCCTTGGTCAGGTCGGAGGTGTAGTCGTTGCCGGTGAAGCGGCGGATCTGGCCCTTGTCGACGGCCTTCTGGAGGCGGGCGATCGCCGCGTCGAAGTCGTCGTCGGTGAACTTCGCCGGGTCCTTGCCCATGTCGAGCAGGGTCATGCCGATGGAGTCCCGCATCTCCGACAGGAAGCCGACGCGCCCCTTGAGCCTGGGGTTGTCGAGAAGGTCGGAGACCGACCTCACCTCGATGCCGTCGAGCGCCTTCTTGTTGTAGGCGATGACGGTGGAGATGCCCTGCCAGGGGTACGAGTACGCCCGCCCGGGGTCCCAGTCGGGGTTGCGGAACTGGGCCGAGAGGTTGCTGTACGCGTGCGGGAGGTTCGACGGGTCGAGCTTCTGCACCCAGCCGAGGCGGATCAGCCGGGCGGCCAGCCAGTCGGTGAGGACGATGATGTCCCGGCCGGTGTCCTGGCCCGCGGCGAGCTGCGGCTTGATCTTGCCGAAGAACTCGTTGTTGTCGTTGATGTCCTCGGTGTAGTTGACCGTGATCCCGGTCCGCCGGCGGAAGGTGTCGAGCGTCGGGTGGTGCTTGCCGCTGTCGTCGACGTCGATGTACTCGGTCCAGTTGGAGAAGTTCACCCTCTTCTCCTGGGCCGAGTGGTCCTGGGCGGAGGTGCCGCCCTGGGTCCTGCCCGCCGCGGGGATGCCGCAGCCGCTCAGCGCGCCGAGGCCGCCGGCCGCGAGCGCGCCGCTCGCGGAGGCCCGCAGCAGCGACCGACGGGTCAGGGCGGCCCTGCCGTTCCGCAGGCTGCGCCGCATGGCGGCCACTTGCGGCGGGGTCAGGCGGTCGGGCTCGTAGTGCTCCATGCGCGTGGTGCCCTTTCGGGAGGGATCGGCCTGGTCGGTGGCCTGGTCGGTCTCTAGCGGTCCCCGAAGACGGTGCGGTGCCAGTCCTTCTCGGCCACCGCGGTGTTGTCGAACATTACGTGTTTGACCTGCGTGTACTCCTCGAAGGAGTAGGACGACATGTCCTTGCCGAAGCCCGAGGCCTTGTAGCCGCCGTGCGGCATCTCGCTGATGATCGGGATGTGGTCGTTGACCCAGACGCAGCCCGCCTTGATCTCGCGGGTGGCCCGGTTCGCGCGGTAGACGTTCGTGCTCCACGCGGAGGCGGCGAGGCCGTAGGGGGTGTCGTTGGCCAGCCGGATTCCCTCATCATCGCCGTCGAACGGCCGTACGACCAGTACGGGGCCGAAGATCTCCGACTGGACGATCTCGCTGTCCTGGGCCGCGTCGGCGATCAGTGTGGGCCGGTAGTAGGCGCCGTCCTTCAGGTCCCCCTGCGGGGCCTCGCCGCCGGTGACCACGCGCGCGTAGGCGCGCGCCCGGTCGACGAAGGCGGCGACCCTGTCGCGCTGGGCGTGCGAGATCAGCGGGCCGAGGTCGGTGCCGGGCGCGAACGGGTCGCCGAGCCGGACCGTCTCCATCAGGGCGGCCGTCCGCTCCACGAACGCCTCGTACAGCGGGCGCTGCACGTACGCGCGCGTGGCGGCCGTGCAGTCCTGCCCGGTGTTGATGAGCGCGCCCGCGACCGCCCCGTGCACGGCGGCCGTCAGATCGGCGTCGTCGAAGACGACGAAGGGCGCCTTGCCGCCCAGCTCCAGGTGCAGCCGCTTGACGGTGGCGGTGGCGATCTCGGCGACGCGCCTGCCGACGGCGGTGGACCCCGTGAAGGAGGTCATGGCGACGTCGGGGTGCCCGACGAGGTGTTCGCCGGCCTCCTTCCCGGCGCCGGTGACAATGTTGATCACCCCGTCCGGGATGCCCGCGTCCGTGGCGGCCTGCGCGAACAGCAGTGAGGTCAGCGGGGTCAGCTCGGCGGGCTTCAGCACGATGGTGTTGCCCGCGGCGACCGCCGGGAGGATCTTCCAGGCGGCCATCTGGAGGGGGTAGTTCCAGGGCGCGATGGAACCGACGACTCCGATGGGCTCGCGCCGGATGTACGACGTGTGGTCGCCCGAGTACTCACCGGCCGACTGCCCCTGCAGATGCCGGGCGGCGCCCGCGAAGAAGGCGGTGTTGTCGATGGTGCCCGGCACGTCGAACTCGCGGGTGAGCTTCAGCGGCTTGCCGCACTGGAGGGACTCCGCGCGGGCGAACTCCTCGGCGCGGTCGGCGAGCACGGCGGCGAACCGGTGCAGGGCGTCCGAGCGCTCGCCCGGGGTGGCGGCGGCCCAGTCCGGGAACGCGGTGCGCGCGGCGGCGACGGCCGCGTCGACGTCGTCGGTGCCGGCCAGCTCGTAGGTGTACACCTCCGCGCCGGTGGCGGGGTCGATCACGGCGTGACGGCGGCCCGAGGTGCCCTTGGCCGGCCGGCCGGCGATGAACTGCGCGCCGTCCGCGAAACGGTCCTGTGCGGGAAATCGTTCCGGGGTGGCGCTGCCCGGGTTGTGCATGTCGCTCTCCTCCGCCGTGCACCCCGTCCTGGGGGGCGGGTGGCGTAGCTCCAGCTCGATTTGAGTGCCGATCCTGACAGAGCCATAGGAGCCGAACAAGTGATTCCGTTGTTGCCTTTTGGTTACGCGACGGAATCTGTCGACCAGGTGTCGAGTCGGAATGGAAAAGGCCGGACGGAGTGTCAGTGGTGCGTGCCACACTCGCGTGCATGGGAAAGATCGACGGGGTGGCGGCTCTGATCAGGGAGGTCCGGGCGGGTTCCCGGATCAAATACCTCTACTTCTGGGGGCACCGGCCGCGGCCGGACGGCCGGGTGGGTCCGAGCTGCCTGAGCCAGTGGTGGCCCGCGCCGTTCGTGGTGGACGGGGTGGAGTACGCGACGGCCGAGCACTGGATGATGGCCGGCAAGGCCCGGCTCTTCGGGGACGCGGAGGCGGAGCGGAAGGTGCTGGCCGCGGGGCATCCCGCCGAGGCGAAGAAGGCGGGGCGGCTGGTCCGGGGCTTCGACGAGGAGACCTGGGAGCGGGAGCGGTTCCGGCTGGTGGTCGAGGGCAGCCTGCACAAGTTCGCCGCCCATGACGACCTCGGGCTGTTCCTGCTCGGCACCGGGAACCGGGTGCTGGTGGAGGCGAGCCCGGTGGACCGGATATGGGGCATCGGCCTCGCGGCGGACGACGAGGCGGCCACGGACCCGCAGCGCTGGCGGGGGCAGAACCTCCTTGGCTTCGCCCTGATGGAGGCCCGCGAGCGACTGGCGGGGTCCGGCGCGTAGCCCTGCGGGGCTGAGCGGGGAAGAGCACGGATCGACACCCGGCGGGGTTGAGGGCAGTCGGGGGCGGGGCGCTTGCCGGTGCCGGTTGGTGGGCTGGGATCGGCTACGGGCTACTGGGTTGCGGTGGCTGCCGACGGCGCGTGGGCCTGGGGGCCCGAGGCGAGCAAGAGCGCGGCTCGACCGGCGGGTGCGGGCGGTCGGGGGGCGGCGGGGCGCTTGCCGGTGCCAGTTGGTTGGCTGGCTGGCTGGGATCGGCTACGGGCTACTGGACTGCGGTGGCTGCCGACGGCGCGTAGGCCTGGGGGCCGAGGCGAGCAAGAGCCCGGTTCGACGCCGGCGGGTGCGGGCGGTCGGTGGGCGGCGGGGCGTTTACCGGTGCCGGTTGGTTGGCTGGGATCGGCTGCGGGCTACTGGGTTGCGGTGGCTGCCGACGGCGCGTGGGCCTGGGGGCCCGAGGCGAGCAAGAGCGCGGCTCGACCGGCAGGTGCGGGCGGTCGGGGGCGGCGGGGCGCTTGCCGGTGCCGGTTGGTGGGCTGGGGTCGGCTGCGGGCTACTGGGTTGCGGTGGCTGCCAGCGGCGCGTGGGCCTGGGGGCCCGAGGCGAGCAAGAGCGCGGCTCGACCGGCAGGTGCGGGCGGTCGGGGGGCGGCGGGGCGCTTGCCGGTGCCTGCTGGCGGGGTGGGCTGGGCTGGGCCACGGGCTGCTGGGCGCCGACTCCACTGTGCCGGCTGCTGGATGCCGGCTGTCGGCTGTCGGCTGTCGGCTGTCGGCTGGCGAGTGCCGGGGGTCGCTGTGCGCTCTCGGCAACCGGTGTCACCTGCTGTCGGCAGCCGGTGTCACTGTCTGCCGTCGGCAGCCGGTGTCGCTGTGGCTGGTCGTGCCCGCTCGGCGGTCGGCGCCGCTCACCCGCGGTCTCCGGGGGTGAGCGGCGCCGACCAGGCTCGAACGGGCCGACCCGGACCGGTCGGCCGCGGGGTCAGCCGTCTACCGCGATGAACAGGGCGAACAGACCGAGCACCAGGACGATCCCGGCGGCTCCGCAGATGATGCCGGCCAGGGCCACGCCCGGGTTCGTCGCCTCGCCGCGGCTGGCCTTGCCCCGGCCTATCCCGCCGAAGATCAGGGCCAGGATGCCCAGCACCAAGGCGAGCGGCCACAGGATGAAGCCGACCGCAGAGATGATGCCCAGCACCAGCGAGGCGGTCCCCATGCCGTTGCTCGGAGGCGCCTGCATGCCGGGCCAGGCGTAGCCGGTGCCGTTGGGGTAGGGGGCGTACGCGGCCTGCTGCGGGCCCGGGTAGCCGTACGCCGGCGTGGTGCCCGGGTAGCCGTACGGCACCTGGCCGGGACCGTCCGGTGCGATGGGCGGCGGAGGCACCGGCTCCGCCCCTCCGTGCGCGGCGAAGGGGTTCCCCTGGGGTGCGGGGGCCGGTGGCGCGAAGGGATTCGGCTGCTGCGCGGAGGCAGGGCGCGCGAAGGGATTCGGCTGCGGTGCGGTCGGACCGGGGGCCGAGGGTGCGAATCCGCCGGCCGGGTTGGCCCAGGCCGCACGACCGGCGTCGGCGGACCCGGCCGCCGGCAGGGAGGTCAGCGTCTGCTGGTCGTGGACGGAACCGGGAGCCGGAACGGCGTCGCGGACAGGCGCCGGGCCGTCGAAGGAGCCGGAGGCCGGAACGGTGTCGTAGCCGGCTGCCTGGCCCTGCCCGTGGCCGGAGCCGAAGCCCGGAACGGCGTCCTGGACAGACCCCTGCCCCGCCACCGTCGCCGACCGGCCCCCGAAAGTCGGCACCCGCCCCTCTGCCGGCGCCCCCTGGCCGGCCTCCGTCCGCGCACGGTCCGCCACCGGCACCGCCGGCCCGGGCTCGGCGCCTGCCGGATCCTCCATCGGCGCCTGCCGGCCCTCCGACGCCGGCCCCCGGCCCCCGGCCGCACGGTCCGTCGCCGGCCGGCCCCCGAACGTCGGTGTCCGGTTCGGCGCCGGCGGGTCTTCCTTGGCCAGGGACAGTCGTGGCGGCTGGTGCCCGGTCGGCTGTTGGTCGGGCATCGGCTGCCGCGCCTCGTCGGACATGCTGGAAGGACCCCCTCGCTGGACGTCCTGTCATGCTAGGGCAGGGGCGGGACGCGGCAGCCCGGGGCCTAGGATGATCCCGCGTCACCGATCAGCCGATCACCGCGCCCGCCCCACGGACGACGGGGCACCGTCTCCGCCGCGGGCGCCTGTCCCGGGGAGTTCCCCTTGACCGACAGCTCCGTACCCGCAACCGGCACCGCCGACCGCGATCTGCGCACCTTCATCGCCGGCCTGCCCAAGGCAGAACTGCACGTTCACCACGTCGGTTCCGCCTCCCCCCGCATCGTCTCGGAACTGGCCGCCCGCCACCCCGACTCCAAGGTCCCCACCGACCCCGAGGCCCTGGCCGACTACTTCACGTTCACCGACTTCGCGCACTTCGTCGAGGTGTACCTGTCGGTCGTGGACCTCATCCGCACCCCGGAGGACGTCCGGCTGCTCACCTACGAGGTGGCCCGCGACATGGCCCGGCAGCAGGTGCGGTACGCCGAGCTGACCATCACCCCCTTCTCCTCCACCCGGCGCGGGATAGACGAGCGGGCGTTCATGGACGCGATCGAGGACGCCCGCAAGGCGGCCGAGGCCGAGTTCGGCACCGTACTGCGCTGGTGCTTCGACATCCCCGGCGAAGCCGGTCTGGAGGCGGCCGAGGAGACCACGCGGCTGGCCACCGAGGACCGGGTCCGCCCGGAGGGCCTGGTCTCGTTCGGGCTCGGCGGGCCGGAGATCGGCGTCCCCCGGCCGCAGTTCAAGCCGTACTTCGACCGGGCGATCGCCGCCGGTCTGCGTTCCGTCCCGCACGCCGGTGAGACGACCGGCCCGCAGACGGTGTGGGACGCGCTGACCGACCTGCGCGCCGAGCGGATCGGGCACGGCACCAGCTCCGCCCGGGACCCCGAGCTGCTCGCCCACCTCGCCGAGCGCCGCATCCCGCTGGAGGTCTGCCCGACCTCCAACATCGCCACCCGCGCGGTCCGCGCCCTGGAGGAGCACCCGATCAAGGAGTTCGCCCGGGCCGGGGTGCTGGTGACGATCAACTCCGACGACCCGCCGATGTTCGGCACCGACCTGAACAACGAGTACGCGGTCGCCGCCCGGCTGCTGGACCTGGACGAGCGGGGCCTGGCGGACCTCGCCAGGAACGCCGTCGAGGCCTCCTTCCTCGACCCGGCGGGCAAGGCTCGGATCTCGGCGGAGATCGACACCTACACCACCGCCTGGCTGGCCTCCTGACACCCAGCACAATGGGGGCCATGCAGACCGTGACCGCCGTGGCCCACCGCGGCGACCCCTACCGTTTCCGCGAGAACACCGTCGACTCACTGCGGTCCGCGCTCGACCGGGGCGCGGACGCCGTCGAGGTCGACGTCCGGCTCACCCGTGACGGCGTGCCCGTGCTGCTGCACGACGACACGCTGCGCCGGCTGTGGGAGGTCGACCGGCCGCTGGGCGCGCTGTCCGCCGATGAGCTGCGCGGGCTCACGGCGGGCGGCGTGCCGACGCTGGCGGAGGCGCTGGCCGCGACCGGGGACAGCAGGGTGATGGTGGACCTGTGCGGGCCGGTCGGCCGTCGTACGGTCGAGCGGACCTTGGACGTGGTCCGGCAGAGCGGGGCCGGGGACCGCGTCTACTACTGCGCGCACGCCGAGGCGATGCTCGCCGTCCGCGCCGCCGACCCGGCCGCCGAGATCGCCCTGACCTGGACGACCCTGGCCCCGCCCCGGCCCGCGCTGCTGGCCGCCATCCGCCCGCGCTGGCTCAACTACCGCTTTCCCCTGGTGAGCCGGGAGCTGGCGGCCCGCGTCCACCACGACGGCCTGCTGCTGTCGGTGTGGACCCCGGACACCCGCCGCTCCATGAGCCGGCTGCTGGACCTGGGCGTCGACTCGGTCACGACGAACCGGGTCGACGTCCTGCACGCCCTGCGCACCGCGGACGGGAACCCCGCCTAGGGCCTGTCCGACAATTCGCGTCGTCGCCCGAAGGGCGGCAGACGGGAATTGTCAGACAGGCCCTGGACCCCGGAGTGTTCCAGCGGGGGTGCGATCGCCTGGGCGTCCGCGCCCTCGCCCACCCACAGGCGGATCAGCAGCGCGGCCGTCGCCTCCAGCAGCCCGGCCCGGTCCAGCCCGCCGGCGTGCAGCGGCACGCAGCCCAGGTCGCGGACGAGCCGTCGTACGACCGTCAGCGCCTCCTCGTCGTCCCCGCACAGCGGGACGGCGAGCGGGCGGCCGGCGAAGACGGGCGGGGTGAGCCGCCAGACGCTCTCGTGGCACAGGTTGAAAGCCTTGACCACGCGGGCGGTGGGCGCGGCGGCGGCGACGCGCTCGGCCGCCGCCGGGCCCCCGGCCGTGAGCAGGGCGAAGCCCGGGCCCACCGCGTTGGTGCAGTCGATCAGCACCCGGCCGCGCAGGGCGTCGCCCAGCCCGGTGACCAGGTCCACGGCCGCCGTGTGCGGCACGGCCAGCAGCACCGCGTCGCGGCCGTGCTCGGCCGCGGCGCGCACGTCGCCCCGCGTGCGGCTGCCGGCGAGCACCGTGTGCCCGGCCCGTTCCCACTGCTCGCCCAGCGCCCGCGCCATCGACCCGGTGCCGAGAATCCCTATGCGCACAACGTCTCCCCTCTGCGGGCTCGTCGGATACGGACACGACAGTAGGAAGCCGCTCGGGCACCATTCGGTGTGTGACCGACGACCACGCCTTCCTCGCCGACTGCCGGGCCCGGCTCGCCTTCGACCTGCTCGCCAACACCTGGAACTCGGTGGTGCTGTGGGCCCTCAGGGACGGCCCGCGGCGGCCGGGGGCGCTGCGGGAACGGATCGGCGGGATCAGCCAGAAGGTGCTGACCGAGACCCTGCGCCGGCTGGAGTTCAACGGCCTGGTGGAACGGCGGTCCTACGGCGGCTCGCCACCCCGCGTGGAGTACGGACTCACCCCGCTGGGCCGGACGTTGCTCGCGCCGATCGACGCCTTCGGTGCCTGGGCGTTCGAGCACGGCGACGAGGTGATGGCCGCGCAGGAGCACTACACCCGCGACCGCTGAACCGCGGTCACCCGTAGGGGCTGTCCCGGACAACTCCCCCAGATCGGCGCCCGGTTGGTCGGGGCTGCGCAAGGGTCGTACGCCCTCCTCGGTGAGGATCCGCATCGCGCCCCCGGCGCCTGAGGATGATCACGAAACCTCCTCCGGCACCGAACGTCTCAAGGAGCCCTGATGCGTCCCACCCGCCGTTCCGTCCTCCTGGCCACCGTCGTCGTGACCGCGCTGGCCGCCGGCCCGCTGGCCGCACCCGCGTTCGCCGCACCCGCTGCCCCGGCGTCCGTCCGGGCCACGGCGGGCCCGGACACCGAGGCCCTCGCCGCCGCGATCGCCGGGCTGCCCGACCACGACGCCACCGCGGCGCTGCTCCGCGTCGGCGGCGACGGGACCTGGCGCGGGACGGCCGGCGTGCGCGACGTCCGGACCGGGGCGCCGGCCCTGGAGAACGGGCGGTTCCGGGCCGGTTCGGTGACGAAGGTGGTGACCGCGTCGATCGTGCTGCAACTGGCCGCAGAGGGCCGGATCGACCTCGACGGCACCGTGCAGCAGTATCTGCCGGGCCTGCTCACCGAGGACTTCGAACCGATCACCGTACGGCAGTTGCTGAACTACACCAGCGGTCTGCGCTCGGGTCCGTCCCTCGGCGACACCGTGGAGGACGGCTATCCGCACCGCTTCGAGACGCTGACGCCCCGGCAGGTCGTGGCGGCCTCCGTGGCGGAGGGTCCGGCGTACGCGCCGGGCACGCGGCAGAGCTACGACAACATCCACTACACCGTGCTCGGCATGCTCGTCGAGAAGGTGACCGGCGACTCGTACGCGCACCAGGCCGCGGTGCGCGTCTTCCGGCCGCTCGGCATGCGCCACAGCTCCTTCCCGGCCGGCGCCGACCCCCGGATCCACGGGCCGCACAACCGGGGGTACGACTGGATCGACGGCAAGCTGGTCGACGTGACCGACTGGAACATGTCCGACCGCTGGGCGGCCGGTGACCTGATCTCGACCACCGCCGATCTGGAGCGGCTGCTGGTGGGGCTGTTCGGCGGCCGGGTGGTGCCCGAGCCGCAGCTGCAGGAGATGTTCACGCTGCCGGACGTGCCCGGGGCGCGGTACGGCGCGGCGCTGGAGCGGTTCGAGGTGAACGGCAAGGTGATCTGGGGCAAGACCGGTTCGCGGCCGGGGTACGCGACCGTGATCGCCGCGACCCGGGATCTGTCCCGCACCCTGGTCTACTCGGTCGACTCCACGGACGCGAAGGGCGACGGCCTCGCCATCGCCCAGCGCTTCGCGTACCCCGCGTTCAACCGCTGACGCACGGGGGTCCGTGCGCCGGGCCGTACGACCGGGTTCAGCCCGACACGGCGACGGCCGGGTGCGCGGACGCCGCACCGAGCGCCTCCAGCCGCTTGATCTTCCTCCGTACGACGTACAGCGGGACGACGCCGAAGACCCCGAACGACATGTCGATGACGCTCCACCAGAACGGGATCCCGCGGACGGGTCCGCAGACGAGGGCGAGCGGGATGATCCCCGCGCAGGCGATCATCCCGAACTCGACCACCCAGATGTTGCGGACGGGGTCGCGGTAGGGGCCGTAGAACGCGACCGCGATGACGAGGTGCGCGAAGGCCAGCCAGTCGGTGCCGTACAGGACGAAGGGGTACGCGGCGTCGACCGTGTCCAGGCCGTCCCGCACCCGGGAGATCCACGCCGTCAGTCCGGGCAGGTGGTCCGGGACGGACAGTGCCCGCAACGCCTCGTCCGTCCAGCGCAGTTCGTGGACCAGCGGGAAGGCGGTGGCCCCGCTCAGGACGAGGCACACGACGAAGAGGGCCAGCCAGACACGGATGCCCTTGAGCAGGGCGGCTCTGTCGCTCATGGCAGGAGCCTACGCCTGGAATTGAACATGTTCAAAACCGCCCTCTCGGGGGCGGGCTCCGAGTGACCGGCGGGCGCGGCCGACGCGGCCGCTCGCCCCGAAGGGCCCGTCATCATTGCGAAATTGCCGGACATGCCAGTAAATTCCCCCCACCGCTTCGAGAGGTCACCGGCAGACGGGGGCAGGGCATGGGCACGGACGGCCGCGTCGCGGTGACGCCCGGGATCGCACGGCTGCATGCGGCCCCCTCGCTCGCCGGCCCCGGCCGGCTCGGGCTGGTGACCAACCACACCGGCGTCCTGCCCGGCCTGCGCCGGGCCGCACCCGCGCTGCTGGAGGCCGGCGCGCGGCTGGTCGCCCTGTTCGGTCCCGAGCACGGGCTGCACGGCACCGGCCAGGCCGGCGAGAGCGAGGCCGCCCGGACCGACCCCGCCACCGGGCTGCCGGTCCACGACACCTACCGGTGCGACGGCGAGCGCCTCGACGAACTGCTGATCGACAGCGGCGTCGACGCCCTGGTGTACGACCTGCAGGCCATCGGGGCGAGGTTCTACACCTACGTGTGGACCATGTTCGACCTGATGGTCTCGGCGGCCCGGACGGGCGTACGGTTCGTGGTCGCCGACCGGCCCAACCCGCTGGGCGGACTCGCCAGCGAGGGCCCGCCGCTCGACCCGGCCTGGGCGAGCTTCGTCGGGCGGGCGCCGATCCCCGCCCGGCACGGCCTGACCTGCGGTGAACTCGCCCGGTGGCTCAACGCCCGGGCCGTGCCCCGATGCGCGGGCGGGGCCGCCGAACTGACGGTGATCGAGGCGGCCGGCTGGCGGCGCGCCATGACCGCGGAGGCCACCGGCCTGCCGTGGGTCGCACCCTCGCCGAACATGCCGACGCCCACCACGGCCGCCGTCTACCCCGGCACCTGTCTGTTCGAGGGCACGAACCTCTCCGAGGGCCGTGGCACCACGCAGCCCTTCGAGATCGTCGGGGCCCCCTACCTCGACGCCCGGTTCGCGCCCGCGCTCGCCGAACTGGCCCTGCCGGGAGTGCGCTTCCGTGAGCTGTCGTTCGTACCGGCCTTCCACCGGTACGCCGGACGGCCGCTGCGCGGGGTCCAGTTGCACCTGACCGACCGCGCGGCCTTCGCCCCCGTACGCACCGGCGTCGCGATGCTCGCCACGCTGCGCCGGCTGTACCCGGACGACTTCGCCTGGCAGCGGCCCGCGGAGAGCGGCGAGCGGCACTTCGTCGACCTGCTGTGGGGGTCCGACCGGCTGCGACGCGCGATCGACGCGGGCCAGGACCCGCTGCCGCTGTGCGATCCGCCGGCACCGCCGGGCCGGTGGGCCGGCGACGACGTGCTGCTCTACCCCTGAGACCGGGAAGGACGCCCCCGTCGATGACCGCTTGCACGACGACATCCCAGGCCGGGATCCGTGGCTTTCGCGTGGGCGACGGCCCGCGGCTGGTGGAGGCGTGGCGCCGCAGCGCGCCGGCCGACGCCGTCACCGCGGACCGCTTCCGCTCCCTGGTGCTGCTCGACGCCAACTTCGACCCGGAGGGGCTGCGGGTCGCCGTCGACGGGGACCGGGTCGTCGGTGCCGCCTACGCGGTGCGCCGGCTGACCCCGATGGCCGGCACCGACCTGGAGCCGGAGCAGGGCTGGATCCCGTTCTTCTTCGTGGACCCGGACACCCGCGGGCGCGGACTGGGCCGCCGGCTGCTGACCGAGGCCCTCGACTGGCTGCACGGCCACGGGCGCACCCGGGTGGACTTCTCCTCGTACACCCCGAACTACGTCCTGCCCGGCCTGGACGCGCAGGCGTACCCGGAAGCGGCCGGGCTCCTCGCGTCCCTGGGCTTCCGCACGCTGTACGAGGCGGCGGCGATGGACCGCTCCCTGGTCGGCTACCGCGTTCCCGACGGTGTGGCACGCCGCCTGGACGACCTGACGGCGCGGGGCCACCGGTTCGCCACCCCCTCCGACGACGACCTGGTGGACCTCGTGGCGCTCGCCGGCCGGCACTTCAACGCCGACTGGGCGCGGGCGATCCGGGAGTGTCTGGCCGCGGGCACGCCGCTCGACCGGATCGTGGTCGTACGGGACCCCTCGGGCCGGCTGGCCGGCTGGGCGATGCACGGCGCGTACGCGTCGGTGGACGAGCGGTTCGGCCCGTTCGGCGTGCTGGAGGAGATGCGCGGCACCGGGCTCGGCACGGTCCTGCTCCACCTGGTCCTGGAGCGGATGCGGGCGCGCGGCGCGCACTCGGCGTGGTTCCTGTGGACCGGCGAGCGCTCCCCCGCGGCCCACCTGTACCGCACGGCCGGTTTCCGCACGACCCGGGTGTTCCGCGTGCTGCGCCGGGAGGGCGCCCGATGAGACCGACCCACCGCGGCGGCCTGAGCCGCCGTCACTTCGCGCTGGCACTCCCCTCGGCGCTGCTCGCGTCCGGATGCGCCGGGCCGCACCGGGGCACGGGCCGGCCCGGGGATCCGATCGTCCTCACCCTGCTCTCCCACTACGCGAGCGGGGAGCTGAAGGAGGCGCTGCGGGGCCCGGTCGACGAGTGGAACGCCACGCACGACCGGGTCAGGGTGGAGACGACGGCCGTCGAGTTCTCGGACCTGCTGACCACCTTCATGGTCCGGCAGGCCGCCGGCCAGGGCGCCGACATCCTGCACCCGTACTGCCTGTGGAACGGCCAGCTGGTGCAGGCGGGCGTCCTGCGGCCCGCGCCGCCCGACCACGCCGAGGAGATCCGGCGCGGCTACGGCGAGGCGGCGGTCGGCGCCGCGTCGGTGGGCGGCACGGTCTACGGCTATCCGACCGAGGTGCAGACGTACGCCCTGTACTACAACAAGCGGCTGCTGCGCGCGGCCGGCGTCGAGGGGCCGCCGCGCACCTGGCGGGAGCTGGAGGACACGGCGTACCGCACCACCCGGCGGGACCGGTACGGCAACACACTGGTCCAGGGGTTCGGGCTGTCGACCTACGACGACTCCACCACCGTCGGCCAGACCCTGGCCCTGCTCAACGCGGCCGGCGGAACGTTCGTCTCCGAGGACGGCCGGAGCACCGCCATCGACTCGCCGGCCGGCCGGGCCGTGCTGGGTCTGGAGCACCGCCTCGTGGCCGAGGGGGCGAGCGATCCAGGCGTCAACGTCTACCAGGCGTTCGCGTCCGGGCGGGTCGCCATGGTGGTCAGCGCCGGCTGGTGGTCGGGCAGCCTGAGGACCCTGATGGGCCGCGACTACCGGGACGTCGGGGTCGCGCCCGTGCCCGTCCCCCGGGCCGGCGACCGGCGTGCCACGCTGTGCACCGGCTTCATGCTCGGGGTCAACACGGCCAGCCGGCACCCGCGCGAGGCCTGGGAGTTCCTGCGCTGGCTGAACACCGGCAAAGTGACCGTGAAGGGCGCGTCGGCGACCCGGATGAGCGCCCTGCAGGTGTCGGTCGGCTCGCTGACCGGACGCGCCGACGACATGCGCACGCTGCTGGGCGGGGGCGGCGCGGGCGGCACCGGCCGGGATCCGAACCTGCGCCCGTTCCTGGACGCGCTGGCGTACGCGGTGCCGGAGCCGAACGGGCCGGGCGCGCAGCAGGCCAAGTCCCTGCTGCGCAGGAACATCGAGGCGATGTGGACGGGGCAGCAGTCGGTCGACCAGGCCCTGCGCACCATCCGCCGCCAGGTCGACCAGGAGGTGTCGCGCTCGTGGTGAACACCCTGGCGCCGGAGCCGACCGGGCGGACGGAGCACGGCGCGCGGCCGGCGGTCCCCGGCACCGGCGGCCGTACCCGGCGCAGACGCCGCCAGAGCGTCGTCGCCTACCTGTTCCTGGCGCCGACGCTGCTGTTCTTCGCGGTCTTCCTGGTCCTGCCGCTGGGCTTCGCGCTGCTGCTGTCGATGTCCCGCTGGACCGGTTTCGACCTGGGCGGCATCGACCCGGTCGGCCCGGACAACTTCACGGCCCTGTTCGCGGCCGGCTCGACGTTCCTGACCCCGATCCTCACCAACACGCTGCTGTTCGCGCTCGGCACCGTGGCCCTCGCGCTCGCCGGCTCGCTGCTCGTCGCCACCTGCATCGAGCGGCTGCGCTTCCAGGGGCTGTGGCGCACGCTGTACTTCCTGCCGATCGTCACGACCGTCGTCGCCGTCGGCAACGTGTGGAAGTACATGTACGAGCCGGGCGGCCTGGTCAACGGCGTCCTCAACGGCCTCGGTGCCGGCTCGGTGGCGTTCCTCGCGGACCCCGGCACCGCGCTGCCCTCGGTCGTGGTCGTCCAGGCCTGGGCCTCGCTCGGCTCGGCGATCCTCGTCCTGACCGCCGGGCTGAAGGCCGTCCCCGAGTCGTACTACGAGGCCGCCGCGCTCGACGGTGCCGGCCCCGTCACCGTCTTCTTCCGGATCACACTGCCGCTGCTGCGGCCGTCCCTGCTGTTCGTGTGCATCACCCAGTTCCTGACGGGTCTGCAGTCGTTCGCGCTGATCATCGTGATGACCAAGGGCGGCCCGGGTGACGCGACCGACGTGGCCGCGCTGGAGATGTACCGTCAGGCCTTCTCCTACGGCGACTGGGGCACCGCGAGCGCCGCCGCCTTCGTGCTGTTCCTGGTGGTCCTCGCGGTCACCCTGACCCAGTTGTGGATCTTCCGGCGCAAGGGGGAGGACGTATGACCCGCCGCCGTTTCCCGTGGCTGCCGTACCTGGTGGTGGTCGCCGGCGCCGTGCTGACGGTGGTGCCGTTCCTCGACATGGTGATGACGTCCTTCAAGGGGCCCGGTGAGGCCGGGACGCTGCCGTACCGGTTCCTGCCGAAGGCGTTCGACCTGTCCAACTACCGGGCGGCGATCGACCAGTTGGACCTTCCGGTGCTCTTCCGCAACAGCGTGGTCGCCACCGCCGTGATCACCGGCTCGGTCCTGCTCACGTCGTCCCTGGCCGGGTACGCGCTCGCCAAACTCCGTTTCCCGGGCCGGGACTTCGTCTTCCGTCTCGTGCTCGCGACCATGATGTTCCCGCCGTTCCTCTTCTTCATCCCGCGCTTCCTGATCCTGGTGCACTGGCCGCTGGCGGGCGGCAACGACCTGCTCGGGCGCGGCGGCGCCGGCCTGACCGTCAGCATCGTGGCGCTCGCCGTGCCGTTCCTCGTCAACGGCTTCGGCATCTTCCTGATGCGCCAGTTCATGGTGGCGATCCCGGACGAGGTGCTGGAGGCCGCGCGCATCGACGGGGCCGGGGAGTTCGCCGTGTGGTGGCGGATCGTGGTCCCGCAGACCAAGCCGGTCGTGGTGACGCTCGGGCTGCTGACCTTCGTCGACGCCTGGAACGAGTACATCTGGGCACTGCTCGTCTCGACCGCGAACCCGGACGTGATGACGCTGCCGGTCGGCATCCAGCTCCTGCAGGACCACGTCGACCCGGCCCGCACCATGCCCGTCGTCATGGCCGGCCTCGTCCTGAGCGTCCTGCCGGTCCTGCTGCTCTTCCTGCTCCTGCAGAAGCACTACATCCGGGGTGTCATGCTCAGCGGCCTCAAGTGAGCGGCCTACAGTCCGACGATCCGGTTCCAGCGCTCGGCGAACTCGGCGCGTTCGGTGGCCCGGATGTCCCGGGCGACGGCGAGCCGCTCGCGCAGGGGGCCGTCGGGGAAGACCAGCGGGTTGTCGGCGAGGGCCGCGGTGTCCCTGTCCTTGGCGGCGGCCAGGACGTCGCGGGCCGCCGGCACCGGGCAGACGTAGGTGACCCAGGCGGCCAGCTCCGCGGCGACCTCGGGGTCGTAGTAGAAGTCGATCAGGCGCTCGGCGTTGGCCTTGTGGCGGGCCCGGTTCGGGATCATCAGGGAGTCCGACCACAGCTCGGCGCCCTCCTCGGGGACCACGAAGCGGATGTCGGGGTTGTCCGCCTGGAGCTGGATGACGTCGCCGGAGTACGCCTGGCAGGCGAGGACGTCCCCGCTGACCAGGTCCTTGGTGTAGTCGTTGCCGGTGAACCGGCGGATCTGGCCGCGGTGCACCTCGCGCTCCACCTGGTCGCAGACCCGGTGGAAGTCGTCCGCGGTCCAGCGGGTGACGTCCACGCCGTTGCCCTGCATGAGCAGCGCGAACGCCTCGTCCAGGCCGGACAGCAGGGTCACCCGGCCCTTGAGGTCCGGCGCCCACAGCTCGGCGACGGCGCGTAGCTCGCGGCCGAGCTTGCGGCGGTTGTAGGCGATGCCCGTGATGCCGGACTGCCAGGGCACGCTGAAGCGGCGGCCCTCGTCGAAGGCGGGCGAGCGGAGCAGCGGGTCGAGGTGCCGGGCCACGTGGGGCTGGCGGGCGCGGTCCATCTCCTGCACCCAGCCCAGCCGGACGTAGCGGGCGCACATCCAGTCGCTGATGACGATCAGGTCGCGGCCGGTGGACCGGCGGTTCATCAGCGAGGGGCTGATCTTGCCGAAGAACTCGTCGTTGTCGTTGATCTCCTCGACGTAGTCGACGGAGATCCCGGTGCGCTTCTCGAACCTCTCCAGCGTGGGCCGCCGGTGGGAGTCGTCGTCGGTGTCGATGTAGAGCGGCCAGTTCGCCCAGGTCAGCTTCTTGTCGCCCGCGGACTCGTCGCGGACGGCACGGTCGCCCGGCGCCACATAGGCGGCGGGCACCCCGCAGCCGGCCAGGGCACCGAGCGCGGCGGTGCCCCCGAGGGCGGCGAGGAGGGAACGGCGGGACGGCAGGGGCCTACGTGAGGAAGTCAGGGGCACCCCGGCAGGATGCCGCCCCGCCGGGCGACGGCACAATCGACGCTGCGTCGAGCAGGCGGCCGCCGATCCGGCACCTTGTCGATCAGCGGCCGCCTTGTCGATCAGCCGCCGAAGGGGCGCGGGGAACCGGCGACCGGTCCCCACGCGCCCGCAGCCGGAACAACGGCCGGACCCGGCGGGGACCGTCAGCCGTCCAGCGACGTCATCACGTGCTTGATCCGCGTGTAGTCCTCGAACCCGTACGCCGACAGGTCCTTGCCGTAACCGGACTTCTTGAAGCCGCCGTGCGGCATCTCCGCGACCAGCGGGATGTGGGTGTTGATCCACACGCAGCCGAAGTCGAGCTTCTTGGACATGCGCATCGCGCGGGCGTGGTCCTTGGTCCACACCGAGGACGCGAGGGCGTACTCGACGCCGTTGGCCCACTCGACGGCCTGGTCCTCGTCGGTGAAGGACTGGACGGTGATGACCGGGCCGAAGACCTCGTTCTGGACGATCTCGTCGTCCTGCTTCAGGCCGGAGACGACGGTCGGGGCGTAGAAGTAGCCCTTGTCGCCGACCTGCTGGCCGCCCGCCTCGACCTTGGCGTGGGCCGGCAGGCGGTCGATGAAGCCGGCGACCTGCTTGAGCTGGTTGGGGTTGTTCAGCGGGCCGAAGAGGACGTCCTCGTCGTCCGGCTGCCCGGTCCTGGTCTCGGACGCGGCCTTGGCGAGCGCGGCCACGAACTCGTCGTGGATGGACTCCTGGACGAGGACGCGGGTGGCGGCCGTACAGTCCTGGCCGGCGTTGAAGAAGCCCGCCACGGAGATGTCCTCGACGGCCTTGGCGATGTCGGTGTCCTCGAAGACGACGACCGGGGCCTTGCCGCCCAGCTCCAGGTGGACCCGCTTGAGGTCCTTGGAGGCGGACTCGGCGACGGACATGCCGGCGCGTACGGAGCCGGTGATGGAGGCCATCGCCGGGATCTCGTGCTCGACCATCATGCGGCCGGTGTCACGGTCGCCGCAGATGACGTTGAAGACGCCCTTGGGCAGGATCGAGCCGACGATGTCGGCGATCAGGACCGTGGAGGCCGGGGTGGTGTCCGACGGCTTCAGGACGACCGTGTTGCCCGCGGCGATGGCCGGGGCGAACTTCCACACGGCCATCATCATCGGGTAGTTCCACGGCGCGACCTGGGCGCAGACGCCGACCGGCTCGCGGCGGATGATCGAGGTCATCCCGTCCATGTACTCGCCGGCCGAGCGGCCCTCCAGCATCCGGGCCGCACCCGCGAAGAAGCGGATCTGGTCGACCATCGGCGGGATCTCCTCGGAGCGGGTGAGCCCGACCGGCTTGCCGGTGTTCTCCACCTCGGCCGCGATCAGCTCCTCGGCGCGCTCCTCGAAGGCGTCGGCGATCTTCAGGAGGGCCTTCTGCCGCTCGGCCGGCGTGGTGTCGCGCCAGCCCGGGAAGGCGCGGGCGGCGGCCTCCATGGCGGCGTCCACGTCCGCCTGCCCGGACAGCGGCGCGGTCGCGTACGCCTCGCCCGTCGCGGGGTTGACCACCTCGGTGGTCCGTCCGTCGGCGGCGTCCCGGAACTCACCGTCGATGTAGTTGCGCAGACGACGCAGCTCGGTGCTCACTGCCGGCCTCCTGATCTGGTTCAAACTGTCCGATCTCTGAGACACCCACCCTAGTCGGGGGACCGACGTTTTCAACACCCCCAACGCGACCACATCTGCGAAATCCGCAAGACGTGGTCTTGTAAACAACGAATTTCATCGATGAGGCCTTGCGAAACTATCGAGACGTCGTGCACAGTGAGCCCGTGGCCAGTCGAAGCGCAGACCAGAGGGACTCGTCCCGCGAGTCCAGGAACGGCGGCAGTCCCCAGCTGGACGCCGTCTCCCTCGCCATCATCCAGCAGCTCCAGGAGGACGGCCGCCGGCCGTACGCCGCGATCGGCAAGGCCGTCGGCCTGTCCGAGGCGGCCGTGCGCCAGCGCGTACAGAAGCTGCTGGACCAGGGCGTGATGCAGATCGTCGCCGTCACGGACCCGCTCACCGTGGGCTTCCGCCGGCAGGCGATGGTCGGGATCAACGCCGAGGGCGATGTCGAGAAGATCGCGGACGCGCTGACCGACATGTCGGAAGTCGAGTACGTGGTGATGACCGCGGGCTCGTTCGACATCCTCGCCGAGATCGTCTGCGAGGACGACGACCACCTGCTGGACGTCATCAACAAACGCATCCGGTCCCTGCCCGGAGTGCGCTCCACCGAGAGCTTCGTCTACCTGAAGCTCAAGAAGCAGACCTACATGTGGGGAACCCGATAACCGTGAGGACCCGATAACCGTGAGCAGCAAGGACCTCAGCCGCAGCGCGTACGACCACCTGTGGATGCACTTCACCCGCATGTCCTCGTACGAGAACTCCCCGGTTCCGACCATCGTCCGGGGTGAGGGCACCTACATCTACGACGACAAGGGCAAGCGCTACCTGGACGGTCTCGCGGGTCTGTTCGTGGTCCAGGCCGGTCACGGCCGCACGGAGCTCGCCGAGACCGCGTTCAAGCAGGCCCAGGAGCTGGCCTTCTTCCCCGTGTGGTCCTACGCCCACCCCAAGGCCGTCGAGCTGGCCGAGCGCCTCGCCGACCACGCCCCGGGCGACCTGAACAAGGTCTTCTTCACCACCGGCGGCGGCGAGGCCGTCGAGACCGCCTGGAAGCTCGCCAAGCAGTACTTCAAGCTGCAGGGCAAGCCGACCAAGTACAAGGTCATCTCCCGTGCGGTCGCCTACCACGGCACCCCGCAGGGCGCCCTGTCGATCACCGGCCTGCCGGCGCTGAAGGCCCCCTTCGAGCCGCTGGTGCCGGGCGCGCACAAGGTCCCGAACACCAACATCTACCGCGCCCCGATCCACGGTGACGATCCGGTGGCCTTCGGCCGCTGGGCCGCCGACCAGATCGAGCAGCAGATCCTGTTCGAGGGCCCGGAGACCGTCGCCGCGGTCTTCCTGGAGCCGGTGCAGAACGCCGGCGGCTGCTTCCCGCCGCCCCCCGGCTACTTCCAGCGCGTGCGCGAGATCTGCGACAAGTACGACGTCCTGCTCGTGTCGGACGAGGTCATCTGCGCCTTCGGCCGCCTCGGCACGATGTTCGCCTGCGACAAGTTCGGCTACGTCCCGGACATGATCACCTGCGCCAAGGGCATGACCTCGGGCTACTCCCCGATCGGCGCGTGCATCGTCTCCGACCGGATCGCCGAGCCGTTCTACAAGGGCGACAACACCTTCCTGCACGGCTACACCTTCGGCGGCCACCCCGTGTCGGCCGCGGTCGGCCTCGCCAACCTCGACCTGTTCGAGCGCGAGAACCTCACCCAGCACGTGCTGGACAACGAGGGCGCCTTCCTGTCGACCCTGCAGAAGCTGCACGACCTGCCGATCGTCGGCGACGTGCGCGGCAACGGCTTCTTCTACGGCATCGAGCTGGTGAAGGACAAGAACACCAAGGAGTCCTTCAACGACGAGGAGACCGAGCGCGTCCTGTACGGCTTCCTCTCCAAGGCGCTGTTCGACAACGGCCTGTACTGCCGCGCCGACGACCGCGGCGACCCGGTCGTCCAGCTCGCCCCGCCGCTGATCTCCAACCAGGAGACGTTCGACGAGATCGAGCAGATCCTGCGCGCCACCCTCACGGAGGCGTGGACGAAGCTCTGATCATCCGACGGGATGACCGACCCGGCCCCGGCGCCCTCCGTTCGAGTGAGAACGGCGGCCCGGGGCCGTGTGCTGTCCGGCCTCCCCGCACCGGCTGCCTAGCGTTCCTGTGACCGATCGGCCCAGCTCTCGTTCCCCCGGACGGGGGATCGGACAGCGGGAAAACGGATCAGAACCGAGGTGTACGCCCATGGAGGCCCCGCCGGACAACGACGTGCTCTGGGCACGCTCCCTGCACTTCAGCCACCGCGACGGCTCCCCCGGACTCACCGGGGTCTCGCTCGGCGTACGGGAGGGCGAGATCCTCGCCGTCAGCGGCCCGCGGGGCAGCGGCAAGACCACCCTGCTGCGCTGTCTGTCCGGCCTGGTGCCGGTGCACTCCGGCGAGGTCTGGTTCAACAGCTCCCCGGTGCACACGCTCGGCCCGATGGCCCGCGAGCGGCTGCGCCGGGACCGCTTCGGCTGGATCGACCCCGAGCCGGCCCTGATCCCCGAGCTGAACGTCTGGGAGAACGCCGCGCTCCCGCTGATGCTGCGCGGTGCCGGCCGCCGCCGGGCCAAACAGGCGGCGCTGGAGTGGCTGGAGCGCCTGGACGTCGGCGACAAGGCCCGCAGCCGCCCGCACGCGCTGCAGCACGCCGAACGCCAGCGGGTCGCCATCGCCCGCGCGCTCGCCGCCGGGCCCTCGGTCCTCTTCGCCGACGAACCCACCGCCCCGCTGCACCGCGCGGACCGCGCCCACGTCCTGCGCACGCTCACCGCGGCGGCCCGCTCGCACGGCATCACGGTCGTCCTCGCCACGCACGACCCCGACACCGCCGCCCTCGCCGACCGCACGGTGAACCTGCTGGACGGGCGGCGCGTGCACACCGTGCACCTGCCGGACAGCCCCGACACGGAAGGCCGGGCCGCGTGCTCGCTCTCCGTCTGACCCGCGCCTCCCGGCCCGCCGTCCAGCTCCGCCGCCTGCTGGTGGCCGCGGCCTCGGCGGGCACCGGCTTCCTCCTGCTGTCCTGCCTCGGCCACGCCCTGAACCACCCCGAGGCCGCGGACGCCGCCGCGCTGCGCCTGGCCTGGTGCGCGCTGCCGCTCGCCGCCACGGTGTACCTCGCGGTCGCCGTCGCCCGCACCGACCCCGGCACCCGGCCGCGCCCCGGCCTGTCCGCCGTGGGCCTGGGCCCGGCCCGCCTCATGGCCTACTCCGCCCTGACGACGGCCCTGTCCTGCACGCTGGGCTCGCTGTTCGCCCTGCTGGTCTTCCTGCACCTGCGCGGCGACCTCACGGGCCTGCCGTTCGACCGCGCGGCAGCCGGCTTCCTGGCGGCCGGCCACTCCCTCCCCGCCGCGGCCACCCTGACCCTCCTCTCCCTGCTCCCCGCCACGGCCACCACGACGGTCGCCCTCGCCCTCCGCCCCACGGACCCCCACCCCCCGAAGCGAACCGCCCTCCGCCTCGGCCGCTTCCGCGCGCACGGCGACCCGGCGAGCCGGGAGACGTTCGGGGCGTACGGACGATTCGGCACCCACTTCGGCCGTCGCCGGGCGGCCGGCGCACCGGCGCAGGGCACGGGGGGCGGGACGGCCGAGGCGGTTGGTGGCGGAGGGGGCGCGGGTGGGGGTGGAGCTGAGGGCGCGGGTGGCGGAGGAGCCGGCGGAGGGGCCGAGGCCGCCGGTCACAGACGGGCTGAGGGCGCGGGCGGCGTAGGGGCTGCGGGCGCCGGCGGCGGAGGGGCCGCGGGCGCAGGTGGCGTAGGGGCTGCGGGCGCCGGCGGCGGAAGGGCCGAAGCCGCGGGTCACAGACGGGCTGAGGGCGCGGGTGGCGGAGGGGCCGCCGGCGCGGGTGGCGGCGAAACGGCGCCGGGTGCCGAGGCCGACCCCGGGCCCACCGCCCCGGACGCCCAGGAGGCACCCCCCGCCGACGCCCCCGTCGGACTCCCCTGGGGCGTCGCCCTCGTCACCGCCGGGCTGGCCGTGCAGGCCTACGCCGGCCGTTCCACCCCCGCTCCCTCCCTCGCCGTACTCCTCGGCTGGCTGCTCACCGCCACCGGCATCGTTCTGGCCTCCCCCGGCCTGACCCACCTCTGCGGCCGGCTCCTGCAGTGCAGCCGCCCGGGTGTGCTGCGGCTGCTCGCCGGCCGGGGCCTGATGGCGGAGGCCGCCCGGATCGGCCGCCCCCTCGGCGTGGTCTGCACGGTGGCGTCCGCCGGCTACGCGATGACCGCCCTGTACGACGACCCGGCCCCCGTCTTCGGCCCGCTGTCCGCCCTCGGCGCACTCGTCGTCGCCGGCTCCACGGTCGCCACACTGCTCACCGCGGCCGTGGAGGCCCGCCAGTGCCGTGCCGACACCACCGCCGCGCTGCTCCGCCTCGGGGCCCCCGCGACCATGCTGCGCGCGGCCGCCGTGCTGCGCGCGGCCGCCCTGCTGGCCCTGTTCGGCCCGCTCGTCGTCGCGATCGCCACGCTGTCGGCCCTGCCCCTGAGCCGCTGAGCCGCTCACCGAAAAAAACCGAGCGATCGCCGATGAGTTCGGCGCGGGCCGCCCGTCTACCCAGCGAACGCGACGAACCACGCACGACCCGGACGGGAGAGGCCCCCATGTACCAGCAGATGATCTTCGTGAACCTGCCCGTGAACGACCTCGACGCCTCCAAGAAGTTCTTCACCGAGCTCGGCTACTCGATCGACCCCCGGTTCAGCAACGAGGACGCGGCTTCGGTGGTGATCAGCGACACCATCGTGGCGATGCTGCTGACCAAGGCGTTCTACGCGACCTTCACCGACAAGGAGATCGCCGACGCGACGACGACCAGCGAGGTACTCATCTGTCTGAGCGCGGAGAGCCGCGAGAAGGTGGACGAGCTGGTCGACCGGGCGATCGCGGCGGGCGGCACGGCGAGCGGCCGGACCCAGGACCACGGCTTCATGTACGGGCGGGCCTTCGACGACCTCGACGGGCACACCTGGGAGGTCGCGTGGCTGGACCCCGCCGCCGTGCAGGGCTGACGGGCAAGGCTGCCAAACGTCGGGGTGGTTAATAAGACGGCAAAGTCAACAGCTGTTGACGGCGGACGCGTTGACACTGCTTACGGGGCGCTTATAAACCTGTGAGCCTCCCGGGGATACTGGGGCGCCGACTCCATCGGTCGCCCGAAGTCCCTCGCCACCCCCCGCAATTGCTCTCTGTAAAGGACAAACGTTGTCCATGACTCGCCGTAGCGTACGCCGTTCCGTGCGCGTGCTGGGTGTCGCCTCAGGGTCGGCGGCGCTGGTGCTGGGCCTGTCCGGCTCCGCCCTCGCATCCAACATCAAGAACTTCGCCGCCGAAGCCAGGTGTGACGGCGGCAAGGGTCTCATCGTCGTCACCGACACCGACCCCTCCGCCGCCGAAGGCACGGTCAGCGTCTTCCTCCAGGGGGACGGCGGGGTCGAGACGAAGGTCGGCGAGCAGCCGGTCAAGGGCTCGAAGGAGGGCGTCGAGGTCTCCTTCCCCGAGGACTGGAAGCCGAGCGCCACCTACCGGGTCCACGTCAAGGCCGCCAACGTCGACCGGGACATCAAGCCCGACCTGGTGACCCCGTCCACCGCCTGCAAGACCGAGGAGAGCCGGAAGCCGAAGCCGACGGCCAGCGCGTCGCCGCCCCGGTCCTCCTCCCCCTCCCCGTCCAAGTCCGCCCCGGCGCAGCCCGCGACCCCGGTGCCGTCGGCCTCCGAGTCCAGCTCGGCCCCGGCGGGCACCGCCGAGAACGCGCCGTCCCCGGCGGTCGGTGACTCCAACCTCGCCGAGACCGGCGCCAACTCCAACACCGGTCTGATCGCAGGCATCGCGGCGGCCCTGGTCGCCGTCGGCGGTGGCGCGGTCTGGTTCGGCATGCGCCGGCGTGGCGCGAGCCGCAACGGCTGACCCGCACCGCCGTACCCGCGCACCGGCCCGTCCCGCTGTCCCCAGGGGGCGGGCCGGTGTGCGTCAGCCGAAGGTGGCCCGCTCCAGCCAGAACTCCAGCAACTCCCGCTCGCCGAGCACCTCCAGGCCGGGCGCGTCCAGCGGCAGCCGGCGGTAGAAGGCCAGCAGTACCGAGGTGAGCGGCCCGCGCAGGGCTACCGTGGCCTTCTCGTGCGCGCGCCGCCAGCTCACCCCGTCCGCGCCCAACTCGACCAGCCACTCGGCGTCCAGCTCCGGGCCGGCGTCGGTGGCGTGCAGATGGATGCTGGAGCCCGGCCGGCGCAGGTCCTTCGCCGGGTCCTGCGGCAGGTTCCGCTGCACCCACTCGACGATCTGGAGCCACTCGTCCAGCGCGTCGGCGGCGATGTCCGCCGCCACCTCGTAGGGCAGCCCGGCGGCGAGCGTGGCGTCGGCCCGGTGCACGGTGATCTCGTGGGCCATGCGACGGGCCCAGAAGCCGGAGTTCGGCGTCCCGGCCCACGCCCACACCCCGGCGTCGGGGCCGGCCTCGCGCAGCGCGCCGACGACCAGCTCGCCGCTCTCCGCGAGCCACTTGTCCAGGGCCGCCGCGTCACCGCGCTCCTGCGGCCCGCCGCCCAGCGGCACCTGCTCGCCCGGGATGTTCTCCCGCGCCCGGCTGCGCACCAGGGCGTCCACCCAGCGCAGGGCGCCCCCCATGTGCCGGACGAGGTCCTCCAGCGACCAGTCCGGGCAGGTCGGCACGGTCGCGGCCAGATCGGCGCCGGAGGTCACCACGACCCTCAACTGCTCTACCTGGTGGGCGATTTCGTCACAGTAGTGGTCATGGGTGAGCAAGGACATGGCCTCACCCTAAAGCCGCGATGATCAGTCGAGCACGACCGTTTCGGCCACGTCGAACTCCACACCGACCGAGGCGCCGGGCTCAGGCGCGTCCCGCAGCGGGCAGGCCGCCTCCAGCCGCGGGCCGTCCGCCGGCTGGAGGTGGACGGCCACATGGGTGCCCTTGAAGGTGTGCGCCGTCACCGTGCAGGGCAGGCCCTGGTCCGCCGGCACCAGCCGGACCCCGGCCGGCCGGACGAGGACCGTACGGCCGCCCTGCGCGGAGCCGTCCGGCACCGGCAGCTTGCCCCACGGGCTGTCGGCGGCCGTACCGGCGACGGTCGCCGGGACCACGTTCTCGAAGCCGAGGAAGCGGGCCACGAACGCGTCGGCGGGCCGCTGCCACACCTCCAGCGGTGTCCCCGTCTGCGCGATCCGCCCGTCCCGCATCACCACCACCCGGTCGGCCAGCGCGAACGCCTCCCCTTGGTCGTGGGTGACGGCGAGCACCGTGGTACCCAACCGGCCGAACAGCTCCCGCAGTTCGACCACCAGCCGTTCCCGCAGCGAGCGGTCGAGCTGGCCGAGCGGCTCGTCCAGCATGAGCAGCCGGGGCCGGGGCGCGAGCGCCCGGGCGAGGGCCACCCGCTGCTGCTCGCCACCGGACAGGGAGGCCACGGCCCGCCGGGCGGCCCCCGGCAGCCCGACCAGCTCCAGCAACCGACCGACCTCGGCCTCCCGTTCGCCCTTGGCGACGCCGTGCATGCGCAAGCCGAACGCCACGTTCGCGCCGACGTCCCGCTGCGGGAACAGCTGGTGGTCCTGGAACATCAGCCCCACCCCGCGCCGGTGCGCGGGCACCCCCGCCTGGTCCCGGCCGTCCAGCGACACGCGCCCGGAGTCCAGGGGTTGCAGCCCCGCCACCACCCGCAGCAGGGTCGACTTGCCGCTGCCGCTGGGCCCGAGGACGCACACCACCTCGTGTTCGGCGACCTCCAGGCCGACGGCGTCGAGCACCGCCCGCCCGCCGAAGCGCACGGTCGCGGCGTCCAGGCTCAGCAGCATCTAGAACTCCCCCGTCCGGTCGGTGCGCAGCCGCTCCAGGATCAGCAGCGCGGCGGCGCACACCACCATCAGAATCGTCGAAAGGGCCATGGCCTGGCCGTAGTTGAGGTCACCGGGGCGGCTCAGCAGGCGGGCCACGGCGACCGGCAGCGTCGGGTTGTCGGGCCGGGCGATGAACACGGTCGCCCCGAACTCACCCAGCGACACGGCGAACGCGAACCCGGCCGCCACCAGCAGCGCCCGCCGCACCAGCGGCAGGTCCACCTCCCGCCACACCCGCCAGGGCGGGGCCCCGAGCACGACCGCCGCCTCCCGGAGCCGGACGTCCACCGCGCGCAGCACGGGCAGCATGGTCCGTACGACGAAGGGGGCGCCGACCAGCGCCTGGGCGAGCGGCACCAGGATCCAGGACTGGCGCAGGTCCAGCGGCGGCCTGTCGAGGGCGATCAGGAAGCCGAAGCCGACGGTCACGGCGGACACGCCGAGCGGCAGCATCAGCAGCGCGTCGAAGCCCCGCACCAGCCGTCCGGCGTCCCGGCGGGCCAGCGCGGCGGCAGCGAGACCTCCGATCACCACGGCGATGGCGGTCGCGGCGAAGGCGTACTCCAGCGAGGTCCACACCGCGTGCAGGGGCGCCACCAGGAACGTACCGCCGTCGGTCTCGGTCAGCGCCCGGTAGTAGCCGAGGCCGGGCGCGTCGAGGGAGCGGCGGACGAGGACGGCGAGCGGCAGGACCAGCAGCAGGGCGATGGTGGCGAGGACGCCGGCGAGCAGCACCCACTGGCCCGCGCCGCGCGGGCGCCGGACGGTCGTGTCCGGGGCCACGAGCCTGAGGGCGGCCTCCCGGCGCCGTACCGTCCAGGCGTGCACGACGAGGATCGCGCCGACGGCCGCGAACTGGACGAGGGTGAGGACCGCGGCCGTGGACAGGTCGAAGACCTCGGAGGTCTGCCGGTAGATCTCCACTTCGACGGTGGAGAAGGTGGGGCCGCCGAGGATCTGCACCACGCCGAAGGAGGTGAAGGTGAACAGGAAGACCATCAGGGCGGCGGCGGCCACGGCGGGAGCGAGCGCAGGCAGGGTGACCTTCCGCCAGGCCGTCAGCGGGGAGGCGCCCAGCATCCGGGCGGCCTCCTCCTGCCGGGGGTCGAGCTGGGCCCACAGCCCGCCGACCGTGCGGACGACGACCGCGAAGTTGAAGAAGACGTGGGCCAGCAGGATCGCCCACACCGTGGTGTCCAGCCGTACCCCCCACAGCTGGTCGAGCAGCCCGTTCCGGCCCACCAGCGCGAGGAAGGCGCTGCCGGCGACGACGGTCGGCAGCACGAACGGGACTGTGACGACGGCCCGCAGCACCTGCCGGCCCGGGAAGTCCAGCCGGGCGAGGACATAGGCCGCGGGCAGCGCGAGCAGCAGGGTGAGCGCGGTGGAGGCGAGCGCCTGCCAGGTGGTGAACCACAGCACGTGCCGGATGTCCGGCTGGGCGACGACCTCCGCGATCCGCCCGAACCGCCAGGTGCCGTCCACCTTGAGGCCGCGCGCGACGATCGCGGCGACGGGCCAGGCGAAGAACAGGGCGAAGAACGCGGCGGGCAGGGCCATGAGGCCGAGCCGCGCCGCGTTTGCCCTGCGGCGCTTTCGGATCGCTACTTCAGTACGAGCGAGGTCCACGACTTGACCCACTGATCACGGTTGGCGGCGATCTTGCCGGGGGCCATGGTCTCGGGGTCCTTGGCGGCCGGCCCGTACTCGGTGAACTCGGCTGGGACCTCGGCGCCCTGCAGCACCGGGTAGACGAACATGTTCAGCGGCATGTCCTCCTGGAACTCCTTGGAGACCAGGAAGTCGATGAAGGCCTTGGCGCCCTTGGGGTTCTTCGCGTTGCTCAGCAGCCCGGCGAACTCGGTCTGCCGGAAGCAGGTGCCGGTCGCGACGCCGGTCGGGGCGGTGCTGGGCCGCTTCTTGGCGTAGATCACCTCGGCCGGCGGGGAGGAGGCGTACGACACGACGAGCGGCCGGTCGCCACCGGCCTTCTTCCCCTCCGACGATCCGGAGAACTCCTGGTAGTAGGCCTGGTCCCAGCCGTCGACGACCTTGACGCCGTTGGCCTTGAGCTTCTTCCAGTAGTCCTGCCAGCCGGTGTCCCCGAACTGCGCGGCGCTGCCGAGCAGGAAGCCGAGGCCGGGCGAGGAAGTGGAGGCGTTCTCCGTGACGAGCAGGTTCTTGTACTGCGGCTCGGCCAGGTCGGCGAAGGACTGCGGCGGGGTCAGCCTGTGCTCGCTGAAGTACGCCTTGTCGTAGTTGACGCAGATGTCGCCGTAGTCGATCGGCGTGACCCGGTGCTTGTCCTTGTCGAGCTGGTAGGCGGCGCCGACCTTGTCCAGGCCCTTGGCGGTGTACGGCTGGAAGAGGCCGTTGTCGAGGGCGCGGGAGAGCAGCGTGTTGTCGACGCCGAAGAAGACGTCGCCCTGCGGGTTGTCCTTGGTCAGGATCGCCTTGTTGACGGCCTGCCCGGCGTCGCCGTCCTCCAGGACCCTGACCTTGTACCCGGACTGCTTCTCGAAGTCCTTGAGGACCTTCTTGGAGACGGACCACGAGTTGTGGCTGACCAGGGTGACGGTCGTGGAGTCCGTGCCGCTCTTCGTGTCCGTCGAGCCGCACGCGGACAGTGTGATCAGGCCGAGCCCGACCGCGACGGCCACGAGGGTCTTGTTGTGCACTGGATGTCCTCCTGGGGTTGGCCAGGAAGAGACGCGGCCCTGCCCGGGCTCCGTGAGGGAGACCCGGGCAGGGCGCAACAGCTTGAGTGATGACCGAACTTCCTACCCAGAATGACCTGGGCGAGGTTCAGAGGGTCTGCGGCCCGGTTGCCGCACTCTCAGCGCTGTGGCGCTCCCCTGTCGGAATATGCAGATGTTGGCTGATATGAAGTTGTCCTGACCGGCTCAGATTACCGCTCGGTGGCCGCGAGCTGTCCGCAGGCCCCGTCGATCTCCTGGCCGCGGGTGTCCCGGATGGTCACGGGCACCCCGTGCGCGGCGATGGCCTCGACGAACGCCTTCTCGTCCTCGGGCCGGGACGCGGTCCACTTCGACCCCGGCGTCGGGTTCAGCGGGATGAGGTTGACGTGCACGGGCTTGCCCTTGAGCAGCCGCCCGAGCCGGTCACCCCGCCATGCCTGGTCGTTGATGTCGCGGATGAGCGCGTACTCGATGGACAGCCGGCGCCCGCTCTTCTCGACGTACTCGAACCCGGCGTCCAGCACCTCGCGCACCTTCCACCGCGTGTTCACGGGGACGAGGGTGTCGCGCAGCTCGTCGTCGGGGGCGTGCAGGGAGATCGCCAGCCGGCACTTGAAGCCCTCGTCGGCGAACCGGTGGATGGCCGGCACGAGCCCGACGGTGGACACGGTGATCCCGCGCTGCGACAGCCCCAGCCCGTCCGGGGCCGGATCGGTGAGCGCGCGGATCGCACCGACGACCCGGTTGTAGTTGGCGAGCGGCTCGCCCATGCCCATGAAGACGATGTTCGACAACCGCGCGGGGCCGCCGGGCACCTCCCCGTCCCGCAGCGCCCGCATCCCGTCGACGATCTGGTGGACGATCTCGGCCGTGGACAGGTTCCGGTCGAGACCCGCCTGTCCGGTCGCACAGAACGGACAGTTCATCCCGCAGCCCGCCTGCGAGCTGATGCACATGGTGACCCGGTCCGGGTACCGCATCAGCACGGACTCGACCAGCGTCCCGTCGAACAGCCGCCACAGCGTCTTGCGCGTGGCCCCCTCGTCGGTGGACAGATGCCGGACGACCGTCATCAGCTCCGGGAACAGCGCTTCCTGGAGCTTGGCACGCGAACCGGCGGGGATGTCGGTCCACTGCTCCGGGTCGTGCGCGTACCGCGCGAAGTAGTGCTGCGAGAGCTGCTTGGCACGGAACGGCTTCTCACCGATCCCGGCCACCGCCTCCTTGCGCTCGGCGGGTGTGAGGTCGGCGAGATGCCGCGGCGGCTTCTTGGCTCCGCGCGGCGCGACGAAAGTGAGTTCTCCGGGCTTGGGCATGGTGCATCCAGTGTCGCAGATCGACTTGGGTGACCTGCGGCTGTCACTGGGTACGACTGTCATCAGTAGTCGTCACCGGGCGCCACTGATCGGCTTCGGACGGCCCAGGGACGGCCCAGCCGATGGCCCGTGCGCCCAGGCCGAGTACCCGGCGAAGGAGAGCGTCGCCGAGCGCGAGGGACCTGCTCCGCATCGCGTCACCATCGTAGGAGGCATCTTCCAGGCTCGCCGCGAGCGGCCCATGACCAGGGAGATCGTCAAGCCCGGTGCTCAGCAACCGGGTGTGCAGGCAGGGGCGAGAGATCACAATGTCTTGACCTGGCCGCCGTCGATGGTGAACTCGGCTCCCGTGATGTTGCCGGCGAGCGGGGAGGCGAGGAAGAGAGCCAGATCGGCGACTTCGTGAGCTTCGGTGACTCGTCCTGTGGAGATGCCCATGCTCCGCGGCACGACTGCGTCGATGGCTTCCTGCGCGGTGGTGCCGGCCTGGGCTGCCGTGGCATCGGCGAAGCCGCCCGGCGCGGTCCAGAAGGGAGTGCGGACCGGCCCCGGGGCGATCGCGTTGACCCGGACGCCTCGCGGTGCGAACTCCTCGGACAGCGACTTGGTCAGGCTGCTCAGCCCGGCCTTGGCCGCGGAGTAGTCCACGACCATGGGGAAGGGTAGACGCGCGTTGATGGAGCTGATGTTGATGATGGAACCCCCGTCCACGACCAGCAGGTGAGGAAGCGCAGCGCGGCTGGCCCGGACCGCGCTGAACAGGGTCATGTCGAAGATCCGTTGCCACTCGGCATCGTCGATGTCCAGGAAGCTCGGACGGGGCGTCGCGGTACCCAGACTGTTGACCAGGACGTCGACCCTGCCGTACTCGTCCACCGCGTGTCGGACGAGTGCGCCCGGTCCGTCTGCGGTGGACAGGTCGACCGGGACTGCGGTGACGCCGTACTTCTCGTGGAGCCCTTTGAGCTCGGGAGTAATGCTCCGGCTGCCGACGGTGACGTGGGCGCTTTCACGGGCGAACGCATCGGCGATGGCGAGGCCGATGCCCTTGCTCGCTCCGGTGACGACGGCGACCCTGTCCTTGAGCTGGAGGTCCATGGCGGTCCTTTTCCGGGTTGGTCACCCCCTATATCGAGGGTAGGCAGAACCGGCGCCGCCGGCTCAGGCGGGCAGCTGGTCCCAGCCTCGTGTCCGGTCAGCGACACCGTGAGCGGGATCCCTCGGCGGTCGGTGATGATGTGGTGCTTGCGCCTGTTCAGCAGCTGGTGCAGCTGGTCCCGGACGCGGGCTTCGTTCCATGCGGCCAGGCGGCGCCAGCAGGTCATGCCCGAGCCGAAGCCGAGCTCCTGGGGAAGGTACTCCCACTGGATGCCGGTGGGCAGGACGAACAGGATGGCGCACAAGGCGTGACGGTCGGGCGCTCGCGGCCGCCCATCCACCAGCTTCGGCGGCGGCTCGGGCAGCAACGGCTCGATGAGCGAGCACAGTTCGTCCGACACAATTCACGGCCGCGACTGACGCTTCCCCATGCTCACACCAGCGAGCGATCAACACGACAGTCACATGATCAAACCGCTTTTGTTTCGGGTGACCTGCGCGTCCACCCGGACGGCTGCAGGGTGTCGGGGCGCTAGCGTCGCGCCCACTGTCGCAGCTTCCTGATGCCGCGATCCTTGTGCAGACGGGTTGCCGGGATTTCGCCTGGGCTCGTCATGAACGCCGTGAGGGGGGTCCATCGCTTACGTCCGTTGGGAGCCGTCCACCTCACTGCGGGGAAGTCGGTGATCTCCGTGATGCGCTGTCGGTCGATCACCCGCGTACGCAGGTAGCCACGGATCACCAACCGCGAGTGCTCACAACTCACTCCGAGTCGATATCCCCGCACCGCCAGGACGGCGAACCCGATCAGGGCCAGACCGCCCCCGAGCCGCGCAACAGCGGTGTCGGCTTGCACCGCGTACGCAATGCAGCCAACCGCCGGAACGGCTCCGAGGCCACTGTTGGCCAGACGGTTCAGCGTGCTTCGCGATTGCTCCATCCCCGGTGGTCCCTCTGAAAGTCTTGTCGCGCTCCTGCCCTGGCACGTGGCTGCCTGCCCAGGTTCGCACGGTCCGTGCAGACCGGCCCTGGGTTGACGCTGCGGGTCTACGCGCACGTGATGCCGTCGAGCCGGCAGCGTACGCGCGGAGCGATCGACCAAGTGTTCCATCACAGCGCCGCATCGTCCTCGGACCCGAAAGACTGACTCCATGCAGGACACCATCGCGGTCGCCTTGATCACGGCACTTTCCACCCTGTCGGCTGCCGGTCTGGCCGGATGGATCACTCTCCGGTTGCAGCGTCAACAAACTGCTGCTGAGCGAACCCGCGCGCGCGAGGAATCGCGACGCACCGCGTACGCCGACTTGCTCGCCGCTTCCACGGACGCGTGGCATGCGATCGACGCGATGTGGCGGCTCGTACCACCACGAGACACGAATGACACAGAGCGGCCGGAGATCCAGGCCGCCTTGTCGGCTCTGAAGCAACTGGACCATGCTCTCCACGTCGCCGGGCTGCACGGCCCGTCGTCCATCGACGATGCCGCAGCAGAGCTCTACTTCGACGCGTGGGCAGAGTTCGAAGCCATCATGCACGTGCTCAGGGACAACATCGGTGACAGCCGGATCGCGGCCCAGCTGCACGCCCCGGGTCAGGGCCCCGATCACGACACACGGTTGTTGAAGCGCGCCGCCTTCACGGGCAAAGCCCGGAAGGCAATCAAGAACGCAGACGACTGACGGCCCGGAGACGGCCCAGTGGCCGGCACCCGGCCCCCAATCAGTCGCCGTCGTCGGCGGTGTTCGAGGTTCGGCCTCGCTTCTTCCGGGTGCCGGCCAGGAGCTCGCCCGCCGTCCGGGTGACGAGTGCGACGGCGCGGACCCAGCGTGGGCCGCCCCGCTCCGCCCAGACCACGCTGACGCATCCACCGATGGCGAGGGCCAGGACACCGAGCAGCAGAAAGATCACGTTTCCCCCTTGGTTCCCGCGTACCTTGCCATGGACCGCCTCACCACGTCACGGGCAGGGTCCTCGGTCCGCGGATCAGGCCCCGGCGCTGGAACTCCACCTGCTCGGGGGGCACGGCCAGCCGGATGCCGGGGAAGCGGGTGAGCACGGAGCCGATCATGACCTCGGCCTCCATACGGGCCATGACGGCGGCCAGGCAGTGGTGCGGCCCGTGACCGAAGGCCACGTGGGCTGGGCTGTCGCGGTCGAAGTCCAGGGCGTCCGGGTCGGGGAACACCGCGGGGTCGCGGTTGGCGGCGACGTAGGCGTTGTAGACCACGTCACCGGCGCGGATCAGCCGGCCGCCGACCTCGACGTCCTCGGTGGCGATCCGCGGGATGCCGACGCCGTTGCGGTGCGGGACGTAGCGGAACAGCTCCTCCACGGCCCGGGGCAGCAGCTCCGGCTCCCGGCGCAGCCGGTCCAGCTGCTCGGGGTGGGTGAGCAGCGCGTACATCATCGAACCGCTGTTGCTGCGGACCGCGTGACCGCCGCTGACCTGCACGGCGATGGCGAGGGAGAGCGCCTCGTCATCGGTGATCTCGCCCGTCGCCGCGGCCTGCGCCAGCACGCCGGCCAGGTCGTCGCGGGGTTCCGTACGGCGGCGCCGGAGCAGCTCGGTGATCCGGGCGCGGGTGGCCCGGGCGGCCTCGCGGGCCCGTTCCTCGGCCTCGGCGCCCGCGGACAGCAGGGCCTCGCCCGTTTCGGCCCAGCGGTGCCAGTCCTTCTCCTCGACACCGAGGAAGTCGCGGAGCACGGCGAGCGGGAAGGGGCCGTGCAGGTGCTCCATGAGGTCGGCGGGCGGGCCGGCGCGCCGCATCCCGTCGAGCAGTTCGGCGGCCCGGCGCTCGGCTAGCGGGCGCATCCGCTGCATGCTCCTGCCGGTGAACGCGCGGGCGACGACCCGGCGCAGCCGCGTGTGCCGGGGCGGGTCGATGTACTGCAGGCCCGCCGTCTGGGAGGCCACCGGCACCGGGCGCATGGTGGTGACATCGCGGCCGACGACCCGTTCCCGGGAGAAGCGGGGGTCGGAGGTGACGAAGCGGACGTCCTCGTACCGGGTGACCAGCCAGGCGTGTCCTTCCCCGTACGGCAGTCTGATCCGGCTGACCGGCTCCTCGCGCAGCAGCTCGTCCAGGAGCGGGTCGGGGTCGAGCGCGGGCAGGTCCTCGACGGCCCAGAACCGCACCGGCGGGGCGGCGGCCGGGTCGAGCGGAGCGGGGACGGGGGCGGAGGCGGGATCGAGGGGCATGGGCGCACTCCCTGCTGCGTCGCCGGGCGGCGGAACCGCCGTCCTGTGAGGGAGTCTGCCGCGCGCGGGTGCCGGCCGCCGATTCGTGCTGCGGCAACCGGGTGCGGGTCCGTCCCGGATACGGGTCCCTACCGGGTGCCGGTGCGTCCCGAATACGAGCTCGTGCCCGATGCCGGTCCCTACCGGGTGCCGGTCCGTCCCGAATACGAGCCCGTCCCGGACGCCGGCCCGTCCCGGAACCGGTCGTCTCCGGTTAGGTGTCCGCGTACGACAACGGCCCCCGCCCCGCGTTCAGGACGGGGGCCTCCATGCCGTACCCCGTGGAGCCGTGCCGCTCACGCCGAGCCGACGAAGATCACCATGAGCAGCCACACCACCGGAGCCGTGGGCAGCAGCGAGTCGAGCCGGTCCATGATGCCGCCGTGGCCGGGGAGCAAGGTGCCCATGTCCTTGATGCCCAGGTCCCGCTTGATCATGGACTCGCCGAGGTCACCCAGCGTGGCGCTGGCCGCGACCGCGAGGCCCAGCAGCAGGCCTTGCCACCAGCGGCCGTCGTCGATGAGGAACTGCATGCACAGCGCGCCCGCGACCATCGCGAACAGCACCGCGCCCAGCAGGCCCTCGCGGGTCTTGCCGGGGCTGATGCGCGGGGCGAGCTTGTGCTTGCCGAAGCGCCAGCCGACCGCGTAGGCGCCGGTGTCGCTGACGACCGTCAGGAGCAGGAAGGTGAGGACCCGCCAGGAGCCGTCGTCGGCGGTGAGCATCAGCGCGACGAACGTGGCCAGGAAGGGCACGTAGAACGCCGCGAAGACGCCGGCCGTGACGTCCTTGAGATAGCCCTCCGGTGGTTCCGTCATGCGCCAGACCAGCACGGCCAGGGCCGTCAGCGCCATGGCGACCCACGCGCCCTCGGCGCCGCGCACATAGCCGGCGACGACCATCGCCGCACCGCCGAGCGCGAGCGGCACCAGCGGCGCCTTGATGCCCTTGCGCTCCTGGAGCCTGCTGGTCAGTTCCCACAGGCCGACGACGACGGCGACCGCGATCACGCCGACGAACACGGCCTTGACGATGAACAGGGACGCGACGATCACCACACCGAGCCCGACCCCGACGCCTATGGCCGCGCTCAGGTCACGGCCCGCGCTCTTCTTCTGCGGCGCTGGCGCCGGCTGCGGGGCGTCGGGCATGGGCTCCGGGTTCTGGTTCTCGGCCGGGAGTTCCCGGGCCTGCAACGTCTCGTCTCGGAACAGGGGGCCGCTCAGCCGAGCGGCCCCCCGGTCCTCGTCCTGGTCTCCGCCGTACGCGGGTACGTCGGGCACGATGGGCATGGGGCGAGTCTGCTGCGCCTCAGGCGCATCGTACGTGGGACCCGCCGGGACGGCCCCCGGGACAGGCTGGGCCGGGCCGCCCGCGGTGGGCCCCCAGTACCCGGCCTGGCCCGCCGCTGGCGGCGCTCCCCAGGAAGAGTCGCTCATCAGACTTCGAGCAGCTCCGCTTCCTTGTGCTTGAGAAGCTCGTCCACCTGGGCGACGTACTTCGCCGTGGTGTCGTCGAGCTCCTTCTCCGCACGGCGGCCCTCGTCCTCGCCGACCTCGCCGTCCTTGATCAGCTTGTCGATGGCGTCCTTGGCCTTGCGGCGCACCGAGCGGATCGAGACCTTGGCGTCCTCGCCCTTGCCCTTGGCGACCTTGATGTATTCGCGGCGGCGCTCCTCGGTCAGCTCGGGGAACACCACCCTGATGATGTTGCCGTCGTTGCTGGGGTTGACGCCCAGGTCGGAGTCGCGGATCGCCTGCTCGATGTTGCGCAGCGCGCTCTTGTCGAACGGGGTCACGACCGCCATGCGCGGCTCCGGCACGGAGAACGAGGCCAGCTGGTTGATCGGCGTCAGGGCACCGTAGTAGTCGGCCACGATCTTGTTGAACATCGCCGGGTGCGCACGCCCGGTGCGGATCGCGGCGAAGTCCTCCTTGGCGACCACGACGGCCTTCTCCATCTTCTCCTCGGCCTCGAGGAGGGTCTCTTCGATCACCACTTGCTCCTGCGTGTCTTGAGTAAGGCCCGGCTGCGGTTCCTTGAAGTCGGTCGGCGGCCGGCTGCGTCGCGTCTTCTTCCTGCACGGTTCCCGACCGGCAGGACATTGTCCATCCCCCGGCCGGGGTCCGGCCCCCTCACAGGGCCGCACGTGACCGGCCGGGTTGATCCCGGGTCAGTCCCGGCTGCCCTCGTCACCCACCAGGGTGCCGATCTTCTCACCCTTGACGGCACGGGCGATGTTGCCCTCCGCGAGAAGCTCGAACACCAGGATCGGGAGCTTGTTGTCGCGGCACAGCGTGATGGCGGTGGCGTCGGCGACCTTGAGGTCACGGGTGATGACCTCGCCGTAGCCGAGCGCGTCGAACTTGACGGCGTCGGGGTTGGTCTTGGGGTCGGAGTCGTAGACCCCGTCCACGCCGTTCTTCCCCATGAGCAGCGCCTCGGCGTCGATCTCCAGGGCGCGCTGGGCGGCGGTGGTGTCGGTCGAGAAGTAGGGCATGCCCATACCGGCGCCGAAGATGACCACGCGGCCCTTCTCCAGGTGGCGCACGGCGCGCAGCGGGATGTACGGCTCGGCGACCTGCCCCATGGTGATGGCGGTCTGCACGCGGGACTGGATGCCCTCCTTCTCCAGGAAGTCCTGGAGGGCGAGGCAGTTCATCACGGTGCCGAGCATGCCCATGTAGTCGGAGCGGGCGCGGTCCATGCCGCGCTGCTGGAGTTCGGCGCCGCGGAAGAAGTTGCCTCCGCCGATGACGACCGCGATCTGGGCGCCGTCGCGCACGACGGCCGCGATCTCTCGGGCGATCTTGTGCACCACGTCCGGGTCGACGCCCAGGCCCCCGCCACCGGAGAAGGCCTCTCCGGACAGCTTCAGCAGAAACCGGCCGCGCACTTTGCCGTCGTCGCTCTTCTGGGCCTTGGTGGTCATGGGGGATCCCGCCTCTTTCACGTGTTGCACATACGAAGAAGGCCATTGCCGGTGGGGTTGCTTTTCGCTCCCATGCGCGGCAATGGCCTCCTCGTCAGATCTGCTGCCGTCCGCCTCACGCCGGGGTGTGGCGGTGTGCCGGACGACTGCTCTCGACCCTATCGAGAAATCTCGCCGGGTCGCGGTCGATCGCGGTACGGACTCAGATGCCGACCTTGATGCGCGAGAAGCGCTTCAGGGTGACACCGGCCTCGTCCAGGACCTTCTGGACCGACTTCTTGTTGTCGAGGGCGTACGGCTGACCGAGCAGCGTGGCGTCCTTGAAGAAGCCGTTCAGACGACCCTCCACGATCTTGGCGATCGCGGCCTCGGGCTTGCCCTCGGCGCGGGTGGTCTCCTCGGCGATGCGACGCTCGGACTCGACGACCTCGGCCGGGATGTCCTCCTTGGAGAGGTACTTCGGCGCGAAGGCGGCGATGTGCTGGGCGACGCCCTTGGCGACCTCGGCGTTCGGCTTGTCGAGCTCGACCAGGACACCGATCTGCGGGGGCAGGTCGGGCATGGTGCGGTGCATGTAGGCGGTGACGTAGCCGTCGGCGAACTGCGCGAAGCGGTCCAGGACGATCTTCTCGCCGAGGTTGGCGTTGGCCTCGTCCACGAACGCCTGGACGGTCTTGCCGGGCTCGATCTCGGAGGCGAGCAGGGCCTGGAGGTCGGCCGGGTTCGTCTTGGCGACGTGCTCGGCGATGGCGTTGGCCACGGCCTGGAACTTCTCGCCCTTGGCGACGAAGTCCGTCTCGCACTTCAGCTCGACCAGGACACCGGAGGAGTTGTCGTCGGCGATGATGGAGACCACGGCGCCGTTCTCGGCGGAGCGGCCCTCGCGCTTGGCGACGCCCTTCTGGCCCTTGATGCGCAGCGCCTCGACGGCCTTCTCGACGTTGCCCTCGGCCTCGTCCAGCGCCTTCTTGCAGTCCATCATGCCGGCGCCGGTCAGCTCACGGAGCTTCTTGACGTCGGCGGCGGTGTAGTTCGCCATGAGTCTGTGAGTCTTTCTCGAAGTCTGGGAGATCTTCTGGATCCGCACGGTCCACGTTCCCCGTGGAGACGTGGAACGGGTACCTCGTGCCGACCTACGGGTGAACAGCGGGGGCGGACTTCACCGCGCCGGAGGGCGCTGGTGGAAGCCGTACCGCCCCCGCCGTCGATCGCTGACGGACCTGCGTCAGGCCTGCTCGCCCTCGGCGGCCTTCTCGGCCTCGGCCGGAGCAGCCTCGGCCGGAGCAGCCTCGGCGGCAGCGGCCTCGGCCGGCGCGGCCTCGGCGGCCGGAGCCTCGTCCTTCTTCTCACCCTCGAGCAGGTCGCGCTCCCACTCGGCGAGCGGCTCGCCCGCGGCCTTCTCGCCCTTGTCGCCGGTGGCGACGCCGGAGCGGGCGATGAGGCCCTCGGCGACGGCGTCGGCGATCACGCGGGTGAGCAGGGTGACGGAGCGGATCGCGTCGTCGTTGCCCGGGATCTTGTAGTCGACCTCGTCGGGGTCGCAGTTGGTGTCGAGGATCGCGACGACCGGAATGTTCAGCTTCCGGGCCTCACCAACGGCGATGTGCTCCTTCTTGGTGTCCACGATCCAGACGGCGCTGGGCACCTTCTGCATCTCGCGGATACCACCGAGGGTCTTCTCCAGCTTGGCCTTCTCGCGCGAGAGCACGAGAAGCTCCTTCTTGGTCAGACCGGACGCGGCGACGTCCTCGAAGTCGATCTGCTCGAGCTCCTTGAGGCGCTGCAGACGCTTGTAGACGGTCGAGAAGTTGGTGAGCATGCCGCCCAGCCAGCGCTGGTTGACGTAGGGCATGCCGACGCGGGTGGCCTGCTCGGCGATGGCCTCCTGCGCCTGCTTCTTCGTGCCGACGAACATGACCGTGCCGCCGTGGGCGACGGTCTCCTTGACGAACTCGTAGGCGCGGTCGATGTACGACAGCGACTGGAGCAGGTCGATGATGTAGATGCCGTTGCGCTCGGTGAAGATGAAGCGCTTCATCTTCGGGTTCCAGCGACGGGTCTGGTGACCGAAGTGGACGCCGCTCTCCAGCAGCTCCCGCATCGTGACGACGGCCATGGCCGTTTCTCCTTGTTGTTCTCGGTTGTGCCGCGTCCGCCGGACGGCGGCCGCGCCTGACGCCCGCGATGCGCCGTGCCACGAGGGACCGAGGGGCGCTTGGTACGAACCGTTGCCGGCCGCCGTACCGGGGCGTGCGAAGTCGACCCGGTGACCCGGATCGCCAGAAGAAGTGTACGGGACCGTCGAGGTGCCGGGTGACGCCACTGTCCACAACCTGCGAGTAGTCCACAGGCTCCGGCCGTGATCGGCGGGGATGCGGGACGGTGTGCGGCATGCGATACGTGCTGTTGAGAACGGCTCTGCCGCTGGCGTCGGCGGCTGCCCTGCTCACCCCTCCGGCCTGGGCGGATCCCCCGCCTCCCGCCCCAGGGCCGTTCGTGCAGGCCCCGGTCCCGGCCCTCGGCCGCTCCTGGCCGGTGGGCGTGCGCCCGCCGGTGCTGCGCGGCTGGGAGCCGCCGGCGACGGTGTACGGCCCCGGGCACCGGGGTGTCGACCTCGCCGCCCCGCCCGGGGCGCCGGTGCGGGCGGTCGCGGCCGGCCGGGTGCTGTTCGCGGGGCGGGTGGCCGGGCGGGGCGTGGTCTCGGTGGCACTGGCCGGAACAGAACTGCGCACCACGTACGAGCCGGTACGCCCGTCGGTGTCGAAGGGGGACGAGGTGGCCGCGGGCGAGGTGGTGGGGACGGTGGAGGCGCCGGGCTCCCACTGCGGGCCGGCGTCCTGCGTCCACTGGGGTCTGCTGCGCGGCGAGACCTACCTGAACCCCTTGTCCCTGCTCCCGCCGTGGCTGCTGGCGCGGGGGCCGTCGAGGCTGCTCCCGGTCACCCCTCGGGGGCGGGCCGCTCGGCTCCCGCGGCCCTAGGGAACGCTCGCGATCCCGGCGGGGCTCAGCCCTTCACACCGTGCAGCGCCATGGACACGGCCGCGTCCGTCACCGACTCGGGGTGCTCCGCGGCACCCAGTTCGATCCTGCGCACCGCCGCGTCCACCACCCCTTGCAGCAGCATCGCCGCCAGCCGGGGCTGCCCGTGGCCCAGCTCCTCCAGCGCCTCCACGATCATGGCGACCAGCCCACCGTGGGCCGCCCGGATCTTCTCCCTGGCCCCGGGGTCCAGCTCACTCGCCGAGATCGCCACGACCGCCCGGTGCCGCCGGTCCCCCACCAGTTCCAGCTGCTGCCGCACGTACGCCTCGACCTTGCCCTCGGCCGACTCGGCGCGCTCCATCGCCGCCGCGACCTCCGCCGCCCAGACGGGGAAGTCGACCTCGCACAGCTCCTCGACAACGGCGGCCCGGGAGCGGAAGTACTCGTACACGGACGACCGGGCCAGCCCGGTCCGCTCGGCCAGCGCGGGAAAGGTCAGCGCGTCCGTCCCGCCCTCGGACAGCAGGGACCGAGCCGCGTCCAGCAGGGCGGCTCGCTGCATCGACCGGTGTTCGGCCACGGAGGCCGCTCGAATCCTTGGCACGGCGACCACTTTACGGACGAGCCCCACCGGAAGGGAGGACTCAGCGCCCGAAGCTCGCCAGCTTGGCCCGCAGCTGCAGCACCGACTTGGTGTGGATCTGGCTGACCCGGCTCTCCGTGACGCCGAGCACGTTGCCGATCTCGGCGAGGGTCAGCCCCTCGTAGTAGTACAGGGTGACCACGGTCTTCTCCCGCTCGGGCAGTGTGTTGATCGCCCGCGCCAGGAACCGCCGCAGTTCCCGGTCCTCGGCCACCTCCACCGGGTTGTCGGCGGCGGTGTCCTCCAGCGTGTCCATCAGGCTGAGCCGGTCCCCGCCCTCGCCCCCGACGTGCAGCAGCTCCTCCAGCGCAACCACGTTGGCCAGCGACAACTGGCTGAACACGGCGTGCAGTTCGTCGACCTCCATGTCCAGCTCGGCGGCGACCTCCCCCTCGGTCGGCGTCCGCCGCAGCCGCGCCTCCAGGGTGGCGTAGGCCCGCTCGACGTTGCGCGCCTTCTGCCGGACCGAGCGGGGGATCCAGTCCAGCGCCCGCAGCTCGTCGATCATCGCGCCGCGGATCCGGGTGATCGCGTACGTCTCGAACTTGATCTCCCGGTCGATGTCGAACTTCTCGATCGCGTCGATCAGCCCGAACACTCCGGAGGAGACGAAGTCGGCCTGCTCCACGTTGGGCGGCAGCCCGACGCTCACCCGGCCCGCCACGTACTTGACCAGCGGCGAGTAGTGCAGGATCAGCTGCTCCCGCAGCCGGTCGTCCCCTGTCGCCTTGTACGACCGCCACAGCTCGTCGAGCGTCGAGGGTGCGGGCGGTCGCATGCTGCCACCGTCGCGGGCGGCTGGGGGGATCGCCGCCCGGTCGGACCCGGAGGTGTGCTGGGGCATTCGTCGCCTTGTGCCGTTCTGCCGTGAAGTGCCGTGAAGTGCTCTGGAGTGCTGTCGAGTGGGTGGGGTAGGGGCTCGTGCGGTGAAGTGGGCTGCCTGTGCGAGGTGACTGTCTGATACCGGGTTGGCGCAATCTGCGCCACCGCCTTTGTGAGCGTAGCGTGACTGAGGAGTCGCGGTGTGCGAACACTGCACCACCACCCGTGCGCGGGGCGCGCGCGTCGGCTGGGTGACCGCGCACCACGGTTCGCTCTCCGTGACCGGCTCGGGGCACCAACTCCGGGAAACGCCAAGGGCGTCGGGGGTTCCCCCGGACGGCCGAACACGGTGGGTCAGCATGACGACCGACCGGCCCGGACCGAGATCAGCGCTTGGCGTGTCAACTTCCAGCCATCGCCGTGTCGTTCCACGTAACCAAGTGCTCGGAGTTCGTACAGTCTCGCGATGGCCTCGTCGCGTGTGGTGCGGGCGCCGAGCGCGATCTCGCCGACGGGTGCGGCGCGGTTGCCGGGCAGGGCGGCGAGGACGCTTCGCGCGGCCGGCTCCAGCAGGTCACGCGGGAGGACGGGGCCCCGCCGGGGCGGCGCCAGGTCACCCATGTCGCCCACGAGCTCGATGACCTCGGTGGCGTCGGTGACCACGGTGGCCTCCCCGCGCAGCAGTTCGTGCACGCCGGCGGAGAGGGCGCTGGTGACCGGGCCGGGGACGCCCATGGTGAACCGGCCCAGGCGCTGGGCGGCCCGTGCGGTGGACAGCGAGCCGCTGCGGCAGGCCGCCTCCACGACGACGGTGCCTGTGGTCAGCGCGGCGATGACCCGGTTGCGGAGGATGAACCGGCTGGGGGTCGGGTGGTCGCCCGGCGGCAGCTCGCCCACCACGAGCCCCTGGTCGGCGATCCGGCCGATCAGGGCGGCGTGGCCGCGGGGGTAGGGCTGGTCGACGCCGCAGGCGAGGACGGCGACGGTGGCGCCGCGGGCGGCGAGGGCACCGCGGTGGGCGGCCCCGTCGATCCCGTACGCGCCGCCCGACACGACGACCCAGCCGCGTTCGGCGAGCCCTGAGGCGAGGGTGGCCGCGACGTGGGTGCCGTACTCGGTGCAGGCGCGGGCGCCCACGACGGCCACGGAGCGCAGCGCCCACATCCGCAGGTGCGGCCGGCCGCGCACCCACAGTCCGAGGGGCCGCCCGTCGCCCAGGTCGTCGAGCTGTCCGGGCCACTCTCCGTCGCCCGGGCACACGAACCGCGCCCCGGCGGCCCGGGCGATCTCCAGGTCCCGCTCCGGCTCGGCCCGCCGGGCCCGCGCGACGAGCCCCGCCCACCGGGTCTCGCTCACCCCCGGCAGCGCGTCCCCGCCGCCCCGCAGCCGCCGCACCACCTCCGCCACCCCGAACTCCCGCACCCACCGCCCCCCGACCTCGTCCCCGGGCTCCACCACCCGCCCGAGAAACACCCGCCCGAGCCGCTCGGCACCGGGATCCTCCTCACTCCTCACGTCAGGGCTCCGATGGCCATGGGCACCCCCCGGGGGACACCGGTGCGCAGTTGCAGCGCCAGGGCGACGTCGGTCGCGTCCGGGCGGTCGTGTCCGACGAGGTCGGCGACCGTCCAGGCGACGCGCAGGACACGATCGATCCCGCGGGCGGTGAGCACGCCCCGTTCCAGGTTGCGTTCGGCCTCGTCCATCGCCCCGGTGACGGCGTGGTACCGGCTGCGCAGTTCGCGGCCCGGTAGCTCGCTGTTGGTGCGCCACGGGGTGCCTGCGAGACGGGCCGCCGCCCGCTCGCGAGCCTGCCGTACCCGGTCGGCCACGGTCGCCGTGGACTCTCCGCGGGCTCCGGGCTCGGTGAGCTGGGCCCGGGTGACCGGGTCGACCTCGACGCGCAGGTCCACCCGGTCCAGCAGCGGCCCGGACAGCCGGGACTGGTACCGGCGGATCGCCGACGGCGGACACTCGCACAGGGAGTCGCGCAGGGAGAACCGTCCGCAGGGACACGGGTTGGCGGCCAGGACCATCAGGAACCGGGCCGGGAACCGGACCACGCCGGCGCTGCGTGCGATGACGACGTGCCCCGACTCCAATGGCTGCCGCAGCGCGTCCAGGGTCTGGCTGTGGAACTCGGGTGCCTCGTCCAGGAACAGCACACCGCGGTGGGCCAGGGACACAGCCCCGGGCCGGGCGATGCCCGGGCCTCCGCCGACGAGTGACTGCATCGTGGCCGAGTGGTGCGGGGCGCAGTACGGCGCGACGTCGATGAGCGGCTTGCCCGGGGGCAGCAGTCCCGCGACCGAGTGCACGGCCGTGACTTCCAGCGAGTCTTCCCGGGTGAGCCGGGGAAGGACGGCGGGCAGGCGTTCGGCGAGCATGGTCTTGCCCGCGCCGGGCGGTCCCTCCAGGAACAGGTGGTGTCCGCCGGCCGCGGCCACCTCCACGGCCGTACGGGCGGAGGTCTGCCCCACGACGTCCGCCAGGTCGTGATCGTGGTCGTGCTGTGCGGCACCGATGCTGTGCATGCCGGTGGCGGCGCCCGTGCCCGGTACCCGCAGCCCGGCCAGGAGGGGATCGGGCCGTCCCTGCTCGTCCGGTGCCTCGTCGGGGACGGGCTCCTCGGTCAGGACCGCGATGAGCTGCCGGAGACTGCGCACGCCGAGCACGGACACACCGGGGACCAGCGCGGCCTCGGCTGCGGCGCACTCGGGCACGACCACCTGCTCGTATCCCGCGTCGGCCGCCGCGAGGACGGCCGGCAGGATGCCCCGGACCGGGCGCACCCGGCCGTCCAGGCCCAGCTCTCCGATCATGACGATGTCGGCAAGGACCCGGGGATCGATCCGCTCGGCGGCACCGAGCACCGCGCAGGCGACGGCGAGGTCGAAGCCCGAGCCGGCCTTGGGGACCGAGGCCGGGCTGAGTCCGACGGTGAGCTTCTTCTGCGGCCACTCGCCGCCCGAGTTCACCACCGCCGCCCGCACCCGGTCCCGGCTCTCCGTCAGGCTCTTGTCCGGGAGGCCCACCAGGGTGAAGGCGGCGACGCCTGGTTCGAGGTCGGCCTGGACCTCGACGACCACGCCCTCGACGCCGACCAGGGCCACGGAGCACGTACGGGCGAACGCCATTCAGGCCACCCCCCGCGCGTGTTCGACGGTCGGGGCGCCGCGGCGGGGCAGGAGGACGCCGACGAGGTCGATGCGGACGCCGCCCGGTGGGGCCCCTCCATGGGCCTGGATCCAGTGCGCGGCCAGTTCGCGGAGCCGGGCCGCCTTCTCCGGGGTGACCGCGGCCATCGGGTGTTCGTAGTCCCCGCCGGTGCGGGTCTTCACCTCGCAGACGACCAGCGCGTCCCCGTCCCGCGCCACGATGTCGATCTCGCCGGAGCGTCCGCAGCGCCAGTTGCGCTCCAGGATCGTCATGCCGGCCTCGGCGAGCCGCCGGGCGGCCAGGTCCTCGCCGTACTTGCCGATTGCCTCTCGTGCGTTCATGTCGGCACCTCCTCAGGCGCCAACCGTCACGCATCCCGTCCCCGAATGTTGATCTTGGGGGACTACTCGGCGGTTGTGGAAAACTCCCTCACCCGGGTGGGGGACGTCATCCGCCCGGCAGCTCCAGGTCGCTCTTGTTCAGCTCCTCGATGTTCACGTCCTTGAACGTAAGCACCCGGACCTGCTTGACGAAGCGAGCCGGCCGGTACATGTCCCAGACCCAGGCATCGGCCATGGTGACCTCGAAGAACACCTCTCCCTGCACCGAGTGCACCTGCATCTCGTAGTCGTTGGTGAGGTAGAACCGCCGCTCGGTCTCGATCACGTATTTGAACAGACCGACGACATCTCGGTACTCCCGGTAGAGCTTCAGCTCCATCTCGGTCTCGTACTTCTCGAGGTCCTCGGCGCTCATGGCATGTTCCCCTTCAGCCGTGCGATCCCCCCATTGTGCGCCAGTCCCGGGGACCCTCAGACGATTTCCGTGTCGAGGGTCACGGGCGTGGCCGGGGGACCTTCGACGAGCAGCGTGCGCAGCAGCTCGGCGAGTCTGGTCGGATACACCGTCTCATGTGCCCGGGTCAGTTCCTGACACGTCCACCAGCGCGCTCCGGCGACGCTGCGCCGCTCCAGCTCCGTCAGCCCCGTCGCCGCGGTCGCCGTCTGGGTCGTACGGGCCAGGAAGTACCACTCGTCCTGGTCCCAGCGGCGGCCCGCGAACGGGAACGAGCACCGCCGCCGCCAGAGCACGGGACCCAGCACGACGTCGGTGATGCCGGTCTCCTCGGCGAGTTCCCGCAGCGCGGCCTCTTCGCGCGTCTCGGTGCCCTCCAGGCCGCCGCCGGGCGTGAACCACCAGTCGTCGGCCGGATCGCCCGGCTCGTGGCCGTGCAGGAGCAGGATGCGGTCCTCGGGGTCCAGCAGCACCACCCGGGCCACCCTGCGCGGGCCGGCCCCGCCCTCGGCGTCGTACGACTCCCCCGCCGGCCGCGTGGCGTCAGCGGGCACCGGCCGCCTCCGGCCGGGCGGTGCGGGCGCGGGAGCGGTTGACGCGGCCCGCGATCGGGCCGTAGGCGCCGCCGCCGAGGACCAGGACCGCGCCGGCCGCTACCAGCAGCTCGATCGTGCGCAGCGGGCCGGGCTCGGACACGGGGCCGAGCGTCTCGAAGCCGGTGGGGCTCTTGAGCACGCCCTTCCAGGGCCAGACCACGGCCTCCACGCGGGCGGACACGGCCTCACGGGAGACGGTGCCCTTGGCCGCGTCGGTGAGGTGGGCGGTGGAGTCCAGGGAACCCTGGCGTTCGTCGCCGAGGAGGAACAGCCGGCCCTCCGGGACGGTCACCGTGGCGAAGTTCTTGATCTCGGCGAGGCTGCCCTCGGGCAGGTACGGCTCGTCGATCTGCTTGCCGTTGACGGTCAGCTTGCCGTTCGTGCAGCAGGAGACGGTGTCCCCGCCGACCGCGACCACGCGCTTGACCACCTTGGCGTTGCTGACCCAGCTCTTGTCCTCGAAGACGACCACGTCACCGCGGCGCACCTCGTCGCCGTCGACGCGCTGGGCGAGCACCCGGTCACCGGCGTCGATGGTGGGGGTCATGGAACTGGTGGGCACCGTGTACGGCCGGTACACCAGCGCGGCCCAGGCGAAACCGCCGAGGAACAGCACCAGACCCAGTGCCACCGCCAGTCCCGACAACCGCTGTCCGAGCCGGCCGCCGGCCTGTGCCGTGCCGGTGCCGCCGCCCTGCGGGGCCGTACGCGTCATGCTCTCGCCACCCATGGACCCGCACCCTACCCGGCGGTACCGAACAGGGGCAGCCCCTCTTTCGCGGCCCGGGGGCTCTCAGCGCTTCACGGCCTCCGGCCGGTCCGTGCGCCGGCGCCGCCACAGCGCCACCGGGAGGACCGCCGCGACGGCGATGCCCTCGGGGGCCACCGTGAGGGACGCGGCGGAGGAGGACTGCTGGTCGAGTCCGGGCTGGTCGAAGGTGTCCGGGATCGGCAGGGTGCCCCAGCGGTTGATCGGCCAGGCCTTGACGATGGCGCGGCCGACGACCTCGTTGACGGGGACCATGCCGTGGTGCTTGTCGGACTGGTTGTACCGGGAGTCACGGGAGTTCTGGCGGTGGTCGCCCATCACCCAGATGTAGCCCTTGGGGACCTTCACCTTGAACTGGCCGCCCTGCTCGTCCACGCTGCACGGCGTGTTGCCCGGGTAGACGTACGGCTCGTTCAGCGCCTTGCCGTTGACCTTCAGCGGGCCGCTGCCCTTGCACTCGACCGTGTCGCCGCCGACTCCGACCACGCGCTTGATCAGGTCCTTCTCCTCCGCCGACGGCATCAGGCCGATCCAGCTGAGGACCTTCTGCACCGCGTTCGGGGTGGGCGCGGGCTCGCCCGCCAGCCAGTTGTCGGGGTCGTGGAAGACGACGACCTCGCCGCGCTCGGGCTTGGAGCCGAACCACGGGGTGAGCTTGTCGACCAGCACCCGGTCACCCTGCTGGAGGGTGTTCTGCATCGAGTCCGACGGAATCGAGAACGCCTGGACCAGGAACGTCTTGATCAGCAGCGCCAGGACCAGCGCGATGCCGATCAGGATCGGCAGCTCCTTCCAGAAGGAGCGCGGCTTCCTGGGCCGGCGTGCCGCCTCGCCCACGCCCGCCGCAGTGCCCGGCCGCGGCTCGTCGTCCGGTGCGCCGTCGTCGCCCGCGGACCGCTCATTCCCGGAGGTCATGGCGCTGTCCGGTACGGGAACGTCCGGTTCCACGGGGTGCCCGCGGTGCTCCTCGCCGTCGTGTCCCGACCGTGCGCCAACCGCCACATCCCCCACGCCAACTCCTCACTCTGTGCCGCCGCCTGCCCCGCACGCGGTGCAGGCCCACCACTCCCATAACGAGCGGGAGTTCCGCAGGGGTCGGGAGCTGGGTCAATCCGTTCGGATTCTCGGAGGCAACCCTATGCGACGCCTCGGGAGCAGCGGTCGTTCCCGGCAGCGAGTCGGTGACGCTTGCAAAGGTTTTAGGTTCTTCCAGGCGCGTCCAGTGCCCGAGGGGCCAGCCGATGACCATGGCCCGGCCCACCACCGAGTCCTCGGAGACCGTGCCGCCGTAGGGCGTGTTCTGGTGCGAGCGGGAGTCCGCCGAGTTGCCCCGGTGGTCACCCATCACCCACAGCCGGCCCTTGGGGACGGTGATGTCGAAGGACATGGTGGACGGCACGTCCCCCGGGTACAGGTAGTCGGCCTCCGTGAGCGGTACGCCGTTGACGGTGACGCGGCCCTGCGCGTCGCAGCACTTGACGTGGTCGCCGCCGACCCCGATAACCCGCTTGATCAGGTCTTTCTCGTTGTCGGAGGGCAGCAGGCCGATGAAGGTGAGGCCTTCTTTGAGCTGCTTGACGACGACGGGGTCCTTCTTCTTGGTGGTCTGCTCGTCCTGCAGCCAGCCGCCCGGGTCGTGGAAGACGACGACGTCCCCGCGCTGCGGCTTGGAGCCGAACCACGGGGTGAACTTGTCGACCAGCACCCGGTCGCCGATCCGGATCGTCTGTTCCATGGAACCGGACGGGATCACGAACGCCTGGACGAGGAACGTCTTCAGGACGAGCGCGATGAGGACGGCGACACCGACCAGCAGGGGGATCTCCCGGACGGCCGACCGTCTGCGCTTGCGTTTGACCTTGCGCTGCAGTTTCCGGCGCTCCGCGCGCGTGCGGCCACCGCCGGGCGCGGAGGTGCGGCGCGACCCGGTGGGCAGCAGGTTGTCGGCGGGCGTGCTGGGCACTCCGCGCGGTTTGCCGCGGTTACCCATGGGCGCCCCCCGCCGGGGCGGCGGGCACGCGCGCGTAGGCGGACGGCCGGGTCAGATGCGTCCAGTGGCGGTACGGCCACACGATCCAGTCGGCCCGGCCGATGACGTCACCGACGGGGACCATGCCGCCGCCGGGCGAGCCGAGATGGTCGCGGGAGTCGCTGGAGTCGCTGCGGTGGTCGCCGAGGACGAACAGGCGGCCCGAGGGCACGACGACGTCGAAGGGCACGCCGGAGGCGCCGTCCCCGGGATAGAGGAACGCCGTCTCGTCGACCGGCCGGCCGTTCACCTCGATCCTCCCGTTCCTGTCGCAGCACACCACATGGTCTCCCCCCACACCGACCACGCGCTTGATGTAGTCGGCGTCGCCGAAATACCCGGTGCCGTCGAACACAATCACGTCACCGCGACGTGGCTGGGCACCGAAACGGTACGCGACCTTGTTTACGAGAACCCGGTCCCCGATCCTCAAACCCCGCTCCATGGATCCGCTCGGAATCTCGAACGGCTGCACCACGAAGGCGTTGAGCAGGAGCAGGAACACCAGACCGGCGAAGACGCCGAGGGTGATCCGGCCGCCCGGGAGCCAGTCGGCCACCCGCGACGGCAACGCGAAACGCGACCGGCCCTCCGGTCCCGGAGTACCGGGGCGGGAGGAGCGGTCGCGTTCCGTCTGCTGTGCTTCGGTGTCCATCGGAGCCAGATGCTATCCGGCCCCGCTGTGACTCCGGGAAAGCGCTCAGCTCTCGCGCTTCTCCTTGATCTTCGCGGCCTTGCCGCGCAGGTCACGGAGGTAGTACAGCTTGGCGCGGCGCACGTCACCACGGGTGACCAGCTCGATCTTCTCGACGATCGGGGTGTGCACCGGGAAGGTGCGCTCGACGCCGACGGAGAACGAGACCTTGCGGACCGTGAAGGTCTCGCGGACACCGGAGCCCTGGCGGCGGATCACAACGCCCTTGAACTGCTGCACACGGGAGCGGTTGCCCTCGATGACGCGGACGTGGACGTTGACGGTGTCACCCGGGCGGAAGGCCGGGATGTCGCTGCGCAGCGACGCGGAGTCGACGGAGTCGAGCAGGTGAGACATTTCGTCTGCTTTCCTCGCTGATGCCACAGGTCATCAACGGAAACTAGGGGTTCCAAAGAGGTCTGCCGTGCGGGTCGGGGCGGGCGTCGTGTCCCCCTGTGGCAGGGGCGCACGCCGGACGGGCGCACAACAGCGGTCTATTCTTCCACGCCCTCGGCCCGGCGCCAAAATCGGCCGTACGGCTCCCCGTCCGGGTCCGGTTCCCAGCCCAGGACGGACAGCATCTCGCGGTCCTTCTTGTCGAACGCCTTGGGGTCGCAGCGCTCGATCAGGTCGGGGCGGTTGAGGGTCGTGCGCTTCAGGGCCTCGTCGCGGCGCCAGCGGGCGATCCTGCCGTGGTGGCCGCTCAGCAGCACCTCGGGGATGTCGCGGCCGCGCCAGAGGGGCGGCTTGGTGTAGACGGGGCCTTCGAGGAGGTTGGCCATGGCGCCGGGCGCGAAGGAGTCGTCGCGGTGGGACTCGGCGTTGCCGAGGACGCCGGGCAGCAGCCGGGCGACGGCCTCCGTGACGACGAGTACGGCCGCCTCGCCGCCGGCGAGGACGTAGTCGCCGATGGAGACCTCGTAGACCGGCATCCGGGTCGCGTACTCGTCCGTCACCCGCCGGTCGATGCCCTCGTAGCGGGCCGGCGTGAAGATCAGCCAGGGCCGCTCGGACAGCTCCACGGCCAGCTCCTGGGTGAAGGGCCGGCCGCTCGGCGTGGGGACGATGAGCGCGGGGCCCCGGGCGCCGGCTTCGTAGCCGTCGGCGAGGACCGTGTCCAGGGCGTCACCCCAGGGGTCGGTCTTCATCACCATGCCGGGTCCGCCGCCGTACGGCGTGTCGTCGACCGTGTTGTGCCGGTCGTACGTCCAGTCCCGCAGGTCGTGCACGTGGACGTTCAGCTGCCCGCGCGCGCGTGCCTTGCCGACGAGGGAGACGTTCAGGGGCTCCAGGTACTCGGGGAAGATCGTGACGACGTCGAGCCTCATGCGCTGTCGTCCCTCGACGAGGCGATCTCCGCGCGGTCGTCGATCAGGCCCGGCGGCGGGGCGATGACCGCCCTCTGCTCCTCCAGGTCGATCTCGGTGACGATCTCCTCCACGAAGGGGATCATCACCTCGCTGCCGTCCGGGCGCTCCACGATGAACAGGTCCTGCGTGGGCAGGTGCGAGATCTCGGTGATCCGGCCGACCTCCGTGCCGTCCTCGGTGACCACGTCGAGGTCGATCAGCTGGTGGTCGTAGTACTCGTCCTCGCCCTCGGGCAGTTCCTCCGGGTCCACCTCGGCGATCAGCAGGGTGTTGCGCAGCGCCTCGGCGGCGTTGCGGTCGGTGACGCCCTCGAAGCGCAGCAGGAGGCGACCGCTGTGGACGCGTCCCGTCTCGATGGTCAGCGGTCCCGCGGAGGCGGGGTCCGTGGCGAGTACGGCGCCGGGTGCGAGCCGGAGCTCCGGCTCGTCGGTGCGTACCTCGACGGTGACCTCGCCCTTGATGCCATGGGCACGGCCGATCCGTGCGACTACCAGCTGCACGTGTCCAATTCTCCTGTCATCTGCTGCTCGCGTCCTGCTCATACGACTGCGGGCCGGGGACGGCCAGTGGCCCTCCCCGGCCCGAGCCGGTTGCGATGAAGCGTCAGCGGACGTGGTCCACATCGACCAGGTCGACGCGGACACCGCGACCGCCGATGGCGCCCACGACGGTGCGCAGGGCGCGCGCGGTGCGGCCGTTGCGGCCGATCACCTTGCCGAGGTCGTCCGGGTGCACCCGGACCTCGAGCACGCGCCCGCGACGCAGGTTGCGCGAGGCGACCTGCACATCGTCAGGGTTGTCGACGATGCCCTTCACGAGGTGCTCAAGCGCCTCTTCGAGCATGCTGCTCAGGCCTCGGTCGACTGGGACTCGGCAGCCGCCTCGTCCTTCTTCTCAGCCTTCTTCTTCTGGGTGATGGCCTCACCCTTGCCCTCGTCCTCACCGGTGAAGGCCTCGAACGACGGACGGGCCGGCTTGGGCTCGGCGACGAGCAGCGGCGCGGGAGCCGGCTCGCCCTTGAACTTCTGCCAGTCGCCGGTCTTCTTCAGGATGGCGAGCACGGGCTCGGTCGGCTGGGCGCCGACACCGAGCCAGTACGCCACACGCTCGGCGTCCACCTCGATGACCGACGGGTTGTAGGTCGGGTGGTACTTGCCGATCTCCTCGATGGCCCGGCCGTCACGGCGGGTACGGGAGTCGGCGACGACGATGCGGTAGTGAGGCGAACGGATCTTGCCCAGACGCTTCAGCTTGATCTTGACTGCCACGGGAGTGGGTTCTCCTGGATTTGACGTGGTTGGGCACGGCGAGACGCCGCGTGGGGTTGCGGTACCCGAGTGCCCGATGGACGCGTCAGCCGGAGGAGAGAGGGGTCCTGTGCGGCTGTCGAGTACAGCCAGCCATTCTGCCACACCCGGCGGGCCGCTTCGGGCCGAGGGTGGGTGAGCCGTGCCCGGGCACGCCGGAGAGGCACCCGGCGTGGAGGTGAGTCACGTCGGGTGCGCCGTCCGGTGCGGGGCGGGGTGCCGGCCCGGCTACGGCTGCCACGAGCAGCCGTAGGCCTACGCCGCTCCCACGACCTCCGGGATGCGGAACGGCTTGCCGCAGCCGCCGCAGACGATCGGGGCCTGGGCCAGGACCGAGGGCACCACCCGGACGTTGCGCCCGCAGTCGCACACCGCCTTGACCCGGACGCCGCCGCCGGAGGAGCCGTGCCGGGCGGCCGGGCCGCGGAAGGTACGGGTGGTGTCGGCGGCGGTGGCCGCGGTGTGGGCCTTCAGCGCGCGCTGCAGCCGCTCCATGGTCGGGCGGTAGCGCCGCTTCGCCTCGGCGTTGAGCGTGACCAGCGAGAAACCGCTGCTCGGATGCGGCTCCTCGGGGTGGTCCAGGCCCAGCTCCTCGGCGATCGCGAGGAACCGGCGGTTGTGGTAGCGGCCCGCCCGGGAGGTGTCACGGATACCGCGGGCGGCGGCGATGCCGTGGACTGCCTCATGGAGCAGCCGCTCGAAGGAGAGTTCGTGACCGCACGCGGACGACGACTCCCCGATCAGGGACTCTGGCGCGGCAAGGTCCGGCAGCTCGGGGTGGTACCGCTGGATATCGGCCCACGCCTGCGCCAGCTCTGCGGCGAGAACAGGTGGTGTCTGTGTCGTGCTCACGTAATGACAACGAGCGGGGGTGCCGCTGTGTTCCTATTCCGGGGCATCCCAAATAATTTGCACGTACCCGTCAGTTGGCACTGATGCGTCCTGACGAGGGCGGGTGCGCTGATCTGCGGAGAAGCGTCACAGCTCATACCAAGCTGGTGCGTAGTCCGCGCTACGCACCGCCCGGGAGCCCTGGTGCGACGGTGGCCGGCCGCCGTGCAAGAGGTGTTTCGGTCGCTCTCGGCGCCGGCCCTCACCCCTGACAGCGTCCACGGCGCCCGTGACGTTACCCGGTGCCTTCACACCCCCCGGTCACCGGCCCGTTCCGGCCTCTGCCCGGTCTGTCCGGCGGGGCGGACACCGCGGGGCCGTCCAGGTTGCCGGGATGTGAAATCTCGCCACACCCGCGTCCTCACCCCAAGGAGCGCCCCGCTACCCCTGGACGGCACCGCGAGCCGGGAGTTACGTGGCATACGTGGGAAGGGCGCGCGCACGGCACGGGGGCCACGCAACCGGGCGCAGCGGCGAAGTCTCGGCGGATTGGGGCGCATACCTATGACACCTACGCTCGTGCGGCAGCACCTGTCTCACGCGGACTCCGCAGCCCGCGTGGACCTCGGCGCACGCGCGCGTGACTGGTCCGAGATCCAGGAGCGGATGCTCGTACCGCTCTACGAAGCCGTCTACGACCGGCTCGACGTGGGCCCCGCCACCCGGCTGCTGGGCCTGCGCTGCGGTTCCGGGCTCGCCCTGCTGATGGCAGCCTCCCGGGGCGCCGCCGTCACCGGTGTCGACTCGGCCTGCCCCGAACGGCTCGCCCTCGCACGCGAACGCCTGCTGCCGGACCCGCCGCCCGGCGGCGGCAACGGCACGCGCGCGCGTACGGCGGCGAAACTCGTCGGCGGCCCGCTCGCGGACGCGGCCGGCGCGGACCCGGCCGGGTACAGCCTGGTGACCGTCTTCGAGCCGGTCGGCAGCCTCGCGGGCGACTCCGAGGGGCTCGGCGACCTGCTCGCCGGCGCGCTGCCGCTGGCCGGCCGCGGGGCCGCCGTGGTGCTGGCCGGCTGGGGACCGCCGGAGCGCTGCGCCACCTCGTCGGTGTTACGCGTGGCCACCAAACTGGCCGATCCGGTGGGCGGCGCGCGCACCTGGCGGGCCGCCCGGCGCGACGACCTGGAGGAGGTCGCCGGGCGGGCCGGGCTGAAGCCGGACGGTTCGGGGCGGGTCGCCTGCCCGTTCGGGTACGCCGACCTCGACAGCGCGGTCCGCGGACTGCTGTCCACCGGGCTGTTCGACGCCGCGATCGCCGCGACCGACGCCAAGCAGGTCGACAAGGAGCTGGCGGAGGCCCTGCACCCGCACCGGTGCCCGGACGGCACGGTGTGGATGCCGAACGTCTTCCGCTACCTGATCGCCCGCGTGCCCTGACCTCGGGCCGAGCCCTCGGGCCGCAGAGGCGCGGTTCACTCCTCACCGTCCTTGGTGAGGCGCGCGATCCCCGCGATCCGGTACGCGTCGGCCTCCTCCAGCGTCTCCGTCTCCAGCAGCGCGTGCGCCAGCGCGTCCAGCCGGCCCCGGTTGTCGCGGAGCTTGCGGCACGCCTCCTCGTAGCAGTCGTCCACGATCCGCCGCATCTCGGAGTCGATGACGTCCAGGGTCTGCGGGGCGGCCGACAGCCCGTACGCCTGCTGGGCGTCGCTCGGCAGGGCGGAGAGCCGGCCGACGCGCTCGCTCATACCCCAGCGGCCCACCATCCCGCGCGCGATGTTGGTGACCTGTTCGAGGTCGTTCTCCGCGCCCGTCGTGACGACCCCGTAGACGACCTCCTCCGCCGCCATGCCGCCCAGGGCACCGATGATGCGCCCGCGCAGGTACTCCTCGGAGTGGGCGTAGCGCTCCACCTCGGGGGTGGACATGGTCACGCCGAGCGCCCGGCCGCGCGGCACGATGGTGATCTTGCGAACGGGGTCGGCGCCGGGCTGCAGCATGCCGAGCAGGGCATGGCCGCTCTCGTGGTACGCGGTGCGGCGGCGGTCGTCCTCCGGCATGATCAGGGTGCGTTCGGCGCCCAGCTGCACCTTCTCCAGCGCTTCGGACAGCTCGGCGCCGGTCACCTGCTCCTGCTTGCGTTTGACCGCGAGCAGAGCGGCCTCGTTGGCGAGGTTGGCCAGATCCGCGCCGGTCATGCCCGGGGTCACGCGGGCCACCTGGGTCAGGTCCACGTCGGGTGCGAGCGGGATCTGCCGGGTGTGGATCCGCAGGATCGCCTCGCGGCCACCGCGGTCCGGCGGGGACACGGTGACCACCCGGTCGAAGCGGCCGGGACGGGTCAGCGCCGGGTCCAGGATGTCCGCGCGGTTGGTCGCCGCGATGACGATCACGCCCTCGGAGCCGGAGAAGCCGTCCATCTCGGTGAGGATCTGGTTCAGCGTCTGCTCACGCTCGTCGTGACCGCTCATCGAGGAACTGCCGCCGCGCGCGCGTCCGATGGTGTCGATCTCGTCGATGAAGATGATCGACGGCGCCACCTTGCGGGCCTCGGCGAACAGCTCGCGGACGCGGGACGCGCCGACGCCCACGATCATCTCGATGAACTCGGACGCCGAGGCCGAGAAGAACGGCACGCCGGCCTCCCCGGCGACCGCCCGGGCGAGCAGGGTCTTGCCGGTGCCGGGCGGCCCGGACAGCAGCACCCCGCGGGGCAGCTTCGCACCCATCCTGCGGTAGACGTCCGGGTGCGCCAGGAAATCGACGACGTCGTCGAGTTCGCCCTTGACCTCGTCGATGCCGGCCACGTCGGCGAAGGTGGTGCGCTCCGTGCCCGGCCGGAGCCCGACCGGCTTGGGCGGCGCCCGGCGGCCGAACAGTCCGCCCGCGCCGGGCAGAGCCCCGCCGAGCCGCCGGGAGACGAGGACCCACACCACGACCAGGACCACGATCGGGATCAGGGAGATCAGCGCGTTGTCCACGAAGCTGCGTTCCTGCACCACCGGCCGCGCGGTCACCGTGACCCCGTGAGTGCTCAGGTTCTGCCACAGCCGGTCGGTGGCGAAGGCCGGCCGCTGCGTCTTGAACCGGGTGTAGTCGCCGCCGCCCTCGGGGTTGGCGTGGGGGCTCTTCAGCTCGCCCTGGATCGCGTCGCCCTTGGAGTAGATCTTGGCAACGTTGCCCGCGGCGACCTGCCTGCTGAACTCGGTGTACGAGATCGTGGGCTCGTTGCCCTGGCCGAGGTAGTGCAGCCCGAGGTAGGCCAGTACGAAGACGATCACCGCGGTGGCGAGCAGGCCCCACCATTTACCGCCCCGCAGCCGGCCGGGACGCCGAGGAGACTCATCCGGTGTGCCCTCGGCGCGCCACGGCTGATCAGGGTTCTTGCGGGGCGGCGCCGCATCGCTCATATCTGGACGTTACGACACCCGGCGGGCCTCGGCACGCGCAAGGGGCGCCCCCCGCGAAGGGGGCGCCCCTCAGGTCGTACGCGCGGGGACTCAGCCCATGAACTTCTTGAACTCGTCCGGCAGCTCGAAGTCCTGGCCGCCCTGCTGGCCCGGCAGGCCGAAGGCGTTGCCGCCCTGCGCGGCGGCCTCGCGGCGCTGCGCCGCCTCCAGCTCCTGCTGCCTGCGCTTCATCGGGTTGCCGGAGCGCTGCTTGCCCTTGGCCTTCTTCTGCTGCTTCTTCTGCCGGCCGGGGCCGCCGCCCATGCCCGGGATCCCCGGCATGCCCGGCATACCGCCCTGGGCCATGCGGGACATCATCTTGCGGGCCTCGAAGAACCGCTCGACCAGGTTCTTCACGGCGCTGACCTCGACACCGGAACCACGTGCGATCCGGGCGCGGCGGGAGCCGTTGATGATCGTCGGGTCCTGGCGCTCGGCCGGGGTCATCGACTTGATGATCGCGGCGGTGCGGTCGACGTCCCGCTCGTCCAGGTTGGCGATCTGGTCCTTGATCTGGCCCATGCCCGGGAGCATGCCGAGCAGCTTGCTGATGCTGCCCATCTTCCTGACCTGCTCCATCTGGGACAGGAAGTCGTCCAGGGTGAAGTCCTGGCCCTTCTTCGACGCCAGCTTCGAGGCCATCTTCTGGGCCTCTTCCTGGCTGAACGTCTTCTCCGCCTGCTCGATCAGGGTGAGCAGGTCACCCATGTCGAGGATGCGGGAGGCCATCCGGTCCGGGTGGAACGCGTCGAAGTCGTCCAGCTTCTCGCCGTTCGACGCGAACATGATCGGCTTGCCGGTGATCTGCCGGATGGACAGGGCCGCACCACCGCGGGCGTCACCGTCGAGCTTGGAGAGGACCACGCCGTCGAAGCCGACGCCGTCGCGGAAGGCCTCGGCGGTGTTGACGGCGTCCTGACCGATCATCGCGTCGACGACGAACAGGATCTCGTCCGGGGAGACGGCGTCGCGGATGTCCGCGGCCTGCTGCATCATCTCGGCGTCGATGCCGAGGCGGCCGGCGGTGTCCACGATCACGATGTCGTGGACCTTGGACCTCGCGAAGTCGATGGAGTCCTTGGCGACCTTCACCGGGTCGCCGACGCCGTTGCCCGGCTCCGGCGCGTAGACCGCGACGCCGGCGCGCTCGGCGACGACGCTCAGCTGGTTGACGGCGTTGGGGCGCTGGAGGTCGGCGGCGACCAGCAGCGGCGAGTGGCCCTGCTCCTTCAGCCACCGGCCGAGCTTGCCCGCGAGGGTGGTCTTACCGGCACCCTGGAGACCGGCCAGCATGATCACGGTGGGCGGCTGCTTGGCGAAGCGCAGACGCCGGGTCTCGCCGCCGAGGATGGTGATCAGTTCCTCGTTGACGATCTTGAGGACCTGCTGGGCGGGGTTCAGCGCCTTGGAGACCTCGGCACCGAGCGCGCGCTCCTTGACGTTCTTGATGAACGTACGCACGACGGGCAGCGCCACGTCGGCTTCGAGGAGTGCGATACGGATCTCGCGCGCCGTGGCGTCGATGTCCGCTTCGCTCAGCCGGCCCTTCCCGCGGAGGTTTTTGAAAGTCGCGCTGAGGCGGTCGGAGAGAGTATCGAACACGGCGGCTTCGGTCCTCGGAGTCGGGGGCGGTCTGAGCGTCTTCCAGGGTATCTGGCCCGGCAGGGTAACGACCCCCGCCCGCCTCGATCGGCGAGCGGGGCGTGCGCGGAGACCACGTCCTGGGCAACCGCGGCACCGGCGCGGAGGTCACGCCCGCAGCGTCTCCTCCAGCACCCCCGCCAGGGACGCCGCGTCCCCGGTCGGCAGCGGCGCGCCCGCCCCCGTCGTGACGTAGAACGCGTCCACGGCGTTCGCCCCCAGCGTCGACACGTGCATGCTCCGGACCCGTACGCCCGCCTTCTCCAGGGCCGTGCCGATGCGGTGGAGCAGGCCCGGGGCGTCCTGGGCGCGGACCTCGATGACCGTGGCGTGGTGGGAGGCGGCCGGGGCGACGGTGACGCGGGGCGGCGGGGCGGTCCAGCCGCGGCGGCGGGGGTAGGCCGCGTCGCGTTCGGCCAGGCGGCCGGCGATGTCGAGGCTGCCGTCCAGGGCGCGGACCAGATCGCTGCGGAGCCGGGCCGCCTGGGGCAGGGAGCCGTACTCGGCGGCGACCCGCCAGTTGAGCAGGAGGACCGCGCCCTCGTCGTCCACGTCGCCCGGCAGGCTGACGGCGCGCAGTTCCGCCGTGCGGACGGTGAGGCGGTGCACCGCGAGGACGCCGGCGACGGCGGGCAGGACGCCGGGCTGGTCGGGTACGGCGATGAGGAGTTCGACACCCAGGGGTTCCGGCTCGCCGGACGGCTCCTCGGTGACCGGTTCGGGCTGGGCACGCAGGGCGAGGACCGGGCCGCCGGTGCGGAAGGCCTCGATGGCGAGGCGTTCCTGCTCGGCGGTGGGCGCGGCCGGCTCGGGCTCGTCGGGGGCGTCTCCGGCGAGGACGGCGGAGACGCGTCGTACGAGGTCGGCGACGAGGGAACCGCGCCAGGAGGACCAGGCGGCCGGGCCGGTGGCGAGGGCGTCGGCCTCGGTGAGGGCGTGCAGCAGTTCCAGGGTGCTCTGGCTGCCGACCTCCTCGGCGACGAAGCGGACGGTGGCGGGGTCGTCCAGGTCACGGCGGGTGGCCGTCTCGATGAGCAGCAGGTGGTGGCGGACCAGCAGGGAGAGCACGGCCACGTCCGTCCGGTCGAAGCCGATGCGCGCGGCGACGTCCTTGGCGATGATCTCGCCGGCCACCGAGTGGTCGCCGGGCCAGCCCTTGCCGATGTCGTGCAGCAGCGCGGCGACCAGGAGCAGGTCGGGGCGGCTGACCCGGCGGGTGAGTTCGGAGGCGCGGACGGCGGTCTCGATGAGGTGCCGGTCGACCGTCCAGATGTGGACGGCGTTGCGCTGGGGGCGGCAGCGGACCCGTTCCCAGTCGGGGAGCAGGCGGGTGATCAGGCCCTCCGCCTCCAGGGCCTCCCAGACCTCGATCGTGGGGCGGCCGGAGCCGAGCAGGGTGACGAGCTGTTCGCGGGCCTCGGCGGGCCAGGGCGTGGGCAGGGGGCCCGCGGTGGCGGCCATGCGCCGTACGGCGTGCAGGGAGAGCGGGAGACCGGCCTGGGCGGCGGCGGCCGCGGCACGCAGCGGGAGCACGGGGTCGCGTTCGGGGCGTGCGGCGCGGGCGAGCACCACCTCGCCGTCCTGCTCGACCACGCCCTCGGCGAGCGGGGAACGCTCGGTGACCGGCTTGCCGCCGCCCAGCATGGCGCGCAGTCGTGGCCGGACGGCGCGCGAGCGCAGGACGCGCCCCACTTCGCGCCAGGTGACGTCACTGGCGTACGCGATCAGCCGCGCCGCCTCGTAGACCTGCCGGAGCAGGGTGTCGGCGTCGAGCAGGCCCAGCTCGGCCGCGACCTGGTCCTGTTCCTGCAGCGCGAGCCGGTCGGTGGCCCGGCCGGTGGCCAGGTGCAGGGCGTCCCGTACGTCGAGCAGCCGGCGGCGGGCGTCGGCCAGGCCCTCGCGCGGGGCGTCGGCGAGCCAGGAGGCGGCGACGGCGCGCAGGGCGGTGGCGTCGCGGAGGCCGCCGCGGGCCTCCTTGAGGTCGGGTTCCAGCAGGTACTGCAGCTCGCCCTGGCGCGCGGCGCGCTCGGCGCACAGTTCCTGGAGTTCGGGGAGGCGTTTGGGCGCCTGGTTGCGCCAGTCGGCGAGGGCGGCGGTGCGCAGGCCGGCGGTGAGCCCGGCGTCGCCGGCGAGGTGGCGGGCGTCCAGCAGGCCGAGGTGGACCTTGAGGTCCTCGCCGGCCGTCTTGCGGGCCTCGGCGGGAGTGCGGACGGAGTGGTCGAGGGCGAGGCCGAGGTCCCAGACCGGGTACCAGATCCGGTCGGCGAGGGCGGCGACGGCGGCGGGGTCGGAGCCGTCGTGCAGCAGGACGAGGTCGAGGTCGCTGCGCGGGGAGAGTTCCCCGCGGCCGTAGCCGCCGACGGCGACGAGCGAGACGCCGGGCAGGCCCCCGGCCGCCGCGCCGAACAGTCCGGCGAGCCAGTCGTCGGTCAGTTCGGACAGGGCGGTACGGCGCGGCGGCCCGGACCGCGCCCCCTCGGTGAGGAGGCGCAGCCGGGCCGCCGCGTAGCCGCCGGGTCCCGAGTCTTCCGTTTCTTTCCGCACATCCGTACCCGTCACCCGGCGACTCCTGTTCCGTTCCCCCCGGACTTTCCCCCGACTCGCATTCTGCTGCGTCAGAGCGCGTCCGGCCCCCGCTCGCCCGTGCGGACCCGTACGGCGGTCTCGACGGGCAGGGACCAGACCTTGCCGTCCCCGATCTTGCCGGTGCGGGCCGCCTTGACGATGACCTCGATCAGCTGGTCGGCGTCGTCGTCCTCGGCCAGCACCTCGATGCGGATCTTGGGGACGAGGTCGACGGTGTACTCGGCACCGCGGTAGACCTCGGTGTGGCCGCGCTGCCGGCCGTATCCGCTGGCCTCGGTGACCGTGAGGCCGTGGACGCCGAAGGCCTGGAGGGCTTCCTTGATCTCGTCGAGCCGGTGGGGCTTCACGACGGCGGTGATGAGCTTCATGCGTCCACCTTCTTGTTCTGCGCGGCGGCCAGGGCCGGGGCGGCCAGGGACCCGGTGACGCCGCCGCCGGCGCCGCTGAAGTCGTATGCGGTCTCGGCGTGCTCGGCCTGGTCGATGCCGGAGATCTCCTCGTCCTCGGTGACCCGCATGCCGAGGGTCTTGTCGAGGAGGAAGGCGAGGACGGCGGAGACGATCAGGGAGTAGGCGAGGACCGCGAAGACACCGGCGCACTGCTTCCACAGCTGGGTGAAGGTGTGGTCGCCGTAGAAGACGCCCGTGGCGGTGGACTGGCCCTTGCCGGTGGCGAAGAAGCCGATCAGCAGGGAGCCGATGATGCCGCCGACCATGTGGACGCCGACGACGTCGAGGGAGTCGTCGTAGCCGAACCTGAACTTCAGGCCGACGGCCGCGGCGCAGGCCACACCGGCGATGGCGCCGACGGCGATCGCGCCGAGCGGGGAGACCGCGCCGCCGGACGGGGTGATGGCGACCAGACCGGCGACCGCGCCGGAGGCGGCGCCGAGGGTGGTGAACGCGCCGTGCCGGATCTTCTCGTAGGCGAGCCAGGCCAGCATGGCGGCGGCGGTGGCGACCTGGGTGTTGACGAACATCAGCGCGCCGACGCCGTCGTCGTTGCCGAGCCAGGAACCGGCGTTGAAGCCGAACCAGCCGAACCAGAGCAGACCGGCGCCGAGCATGACCAGCGGGAGGCTGTGCGGGCGCATGGGGTCACGCTTGAAGCCGACGCGCTTGCCGATGACGAGGATGACACCGAGAGCCGCCGCACCGGCGTTGATGTGGACCGCCGTACCGCCCGCGAAGTCGATCACACCGAGCTTGTAGGCCCAGCCGTCGGCGCCCCAGACCCAGTGGGCGACCGGGACGTAGACGATCGTGACCCACAGGGCGATGAAGAGCGACCACGCGGAGAACTTGACGCGGTCCGCGAGGGCGCCGCTTATCAGGGCCGGCGTGATGATCGCGAACATCAGCTGGAAGACCATGAAGACGAAGACCGGGATGGAGTAGCCGTCCCAGAGCTCCGTCAGCCCGATGTTGCTGAGGCCGAACCAGTCGGAGTTCCAACCGATGAGGCTGTTGTGCGTGCCGAAGGCGAGGGAGAAGCCGTAGAGCACCCACAGGATGGTGACGATCCCGAGGCTGATGAAGCTCATCATCAGCATGTTCAGGGTGCTCTTGACGCGGACCATGCCTCCGTAGAAGAAGGCCAGTCCCGGGGTCATGAGCATCACCAGGGCGGAACAGATGAGCATGAAGCCTGTGTTGGCGGACGACAGCTTGGGTGCGTCCGCCGCAAGCATGATGGCTGGTGCCATCGGCGTCTCCTCGTCGGTTGTGCGGCCCCGTGCGGGCGGTGCCTGAGCGGTCCGGCGGTTGAGGGGCGGGCCGGTTATGCGCCACGAGATTGGCGCAGCGCGGTTTCGGTGGAAGCCCCTCGTTGTTTCGCCGGGGTGACAAGGGCGCCCTGCGTGTTACGCCTGGATGAAGCGCCGGATTCCGGGCTCGCCGATCGTTATCGTCACGCAACCATCACGAGCACGACCGCAACCATCACCTGAGGAACCACGACGGCGAGCACCACATCCGCGAGCGCGGCGCCGGTTCGGGCGCGGGAAAGAGACCGGCCGCGGCGGGCCTTCCGATGACCTGGCATGGGGGAGCCGAGTCGGGCAGTTCGGGAGGACCGGCCGCGGCCGGGGACCGGGGGTGGCGGTGTCAGACGGCTTCGGCGGTCTCCGGCAGGTCGACGGCGAGCTGCTCGGAGAGCTCGATGACGGCGGCGAGGTCGCCGTGGTCGCGTACGGCCGTGTCGACCGTCTTTCGGATACGAGTGTTCACACGCTCGGAGCGGACCTTCTTGGCGATCTCCATGGCCCGCGAGGCGTAGGCCGTGCTCTGCTCGGGCTCGCGCTGGAGCAGGTGCACGGTGGCCATGCCGATCAGGTTGAGCGCGTACGACCGCTGGTGCTCGGCGTCCTCGGCGAACTTCTCCACCGCCTTGCGCATCAGCGGCTCGGCCAGGGAGGCGTAGGTGGGACTGCGGCCGGCGACGTAGGCGAGGTCGCGGTAGGAGTGGGAGTTCTCGCCGTACAGCTCGGCCTCGGAGAAGAAGCGGATCCAGTCGGGGTCCGGCTCGTCCCACTCGTGGACATCGGCGAAGGTGTCCTCCGCCATGCGGACGGCGCGCTTGGTCTTGCCGGGCTGCCCCATGTTGGCGTAGGCGCGGGCCTCCATCGCATACAGCATGGCCTGGGTGCGCGGGCTCGCGCAGTCGCGGCTGCCGTACTGGGCGAGGTGGATCAGCTCCAGGGCGTCCTCGGGCCGGCCCAGGTGGATCATCTGGCGGCTCATGCTGGACAGGATGTAGGAGCCGAGCGGCTTGTCACCGGCTTCCTTGGCGGCGTGCAGGGCGAGCACGAAGTACTTCTGCGCGGTGGGCTGGAGGCCGACGTCGTAACTCATCCAGCCGGCCAGCTCGGCCAGCTCGGCGGCGACCTGGAACAGCTTGCGGGCGGTGGCCTCGGGCTGGGGTTCCTGGAGCAGGTCGGTGACCTCGTGCAGCTGGCCGACGACGGCCTTGCGGCGCAGGCCGCCGCCGCACTGGGCGTCCCACTGGCGGAACATGCGCGTGGTGGACTCCAGCAGGTCCAGCTCGGGCTTGGAGAGCCGGCCCGGCCGGCGGGAGTCGAGGGCGGGCTGGGGCTCGGGCGGGACCGGGGAGGACGGCGTGGGCACGAGCCAGCGCTGCATGGGCTCGATGAGGGAGGGGCCGGCGGACAGGGCGAGCGAGGTGCCGAGGAAGCCACGCCGGGCGAGCATCAGGTCGCTGCGCGAGAACTCGCCGAGCAGGGCGACCGTCTGCGGGGCCGTCCAGGGCAGGTCGACCCCGGAGGCGGCGGGCGACTGGCGGGCGGCGCGCAGGCCGAGGTCCTCGATGGAGACCACGCAGCCGAAGCGCTCGGAGAACAGCTCGGACAGGATGCGCGGGATCGGTTCGCGCGGGTTCTCCCCGTCCAGCCAGCGGCGCACCCGCGAGGTGTCGGTGGAGATGTGGTTGGCACCCAACTGACGGGCCCTGCGGTTGACTTGGCGGGCCAGCTCGCCCTTGGACCAGCCGCTGCGCACGAACCACGAGCCGAGCAGCTCGTTGGGGCCCTTGTCAGCGTTCGTCCCGCCACCGCCGTTGCCGCCCACTGGAACGCCCCCATCCCTGAGACCACTCGTCGCCTGGTGCGCCAAGCCCTATCAGAATGCCGGTAAATACGGCTCCCCGTCCGCGGGTTCTCACCCTTCGAACGAGTTGACGACTTGCCTCCGGCATACTCGCGGCGACATGTGCCCCCAGGGCTCGCACACTCACAGTAATCCTACGATCACCCGCCCAGCCACAGGGATCCCTGAAACGCCACCATTCGCCACCCCTTCGAATGAACTCACGGTTGCCTGGGCGCGATTCACTTGACATAGGACGGCCGGAAGCGGGCGGAGTGACGCACGCGGGGGCGCGCATCCCCCGCCGTGCCACCGGTTGCGCTTCCAGGCGCCGCCTTGTCCCGGCGTCACGGAGGGAAGGCGGAGCCGTAGCGTTACGTTCCGCTTCCGTCTCGTTCCGTGTCGTAACCACCGGCGCGCAGGACCCGTTGGAGGGGGCATGGGCTTCACGATCGGCGGCATCCGCGAGATCCGCTCCGGCACGCGTCGGCGCGGCCGTTCCGCGGACTGCACGGCCGTGGCCGAGTTCACCGGACTGTGGGGCTGGGACGTGCTGCCGGGGGCGCGGGCCGCCGGAGGCGTCTGCTCCTGCGGGCGGCCGGACTGCGTGGCGCCCGGCGCGCATCCGCTGGAGTTCGCGCCGCCCGTACCGGCCGGGGCCACGCTGGACGAGGTGACCAAGGCCTGGGCCGAGGTCCCGGGCGCCTCGGTGATGCTGCCGGTGGGGCAGTCCTTCGACGTCATCGAGGTCTCGGAGCCGGCCGGCCGCCGCGCCCTGGTCCGGCTGGAGCGCATGGGTCTTCCCCTCGGCCCGGTGACCGCCACCCCGGACGGCCGCGCCCACTTCTTCGTCGCGCCCGGCGCCGCCGCCGAGCTCCCCCGGCTGCTCTACCGCATGGGCTGGGACGACCCGGCCGCGCTGGACCTGCGCGGTCTCGGCCCCGGCGCGTACATCACCGCGCCGCCCTCCGACCGGGGCGGCCTGGGCCCGGTGCGCTGGCTGCGCCCGCCCGCGCTGGACTCGGCGACCCGCCCGCCGGCGGCACGGCTGCTGCTGGGCACGCTGGCGTACGTGGCGCACCGGTCGCGGGCGTAGCCCGGGCCGGACACGACGAAGCTCCCGTCCCCGACTGCACCTCGGGGGCGGGAGCCTTCCGCCGGCCAACCGGGAACGTCCCCGGGTGGTCAGTCACCGATCAGGGCGTCCACGAACGCCTCCGGCTCGAACGGCGCGAGGTCGTCCGCGCCCTCGCCGAGCCCGACGAGCTTGACCGGCACGCCCAGCTCGCGCTGGACCGCGACGACGATGCCGCCCTTGGCCGTACCGTCCAGCTTGGTCAGCACGATGCCGGTGATGTCCACGACCTCGGCGAACACCCGGGCCTGCACCAGGCCGTTCTGCCCGGTGGTCGCGTCGAGCACGAGCAGCACCTCGTCCAGCGGCGCGTGCTTCTCCACGACCCGCTTGACCTTGCCCAGCTCGTCCATGAGGCCGGTCTTGGTGTGCAGGCGCCCGGCGGTGTCGATGAGGACGACGTCGACCCCCATCTCCTTGCCTTCCTTGACCGCGTCGAAGGCGACGGAGGCGGGGTCGCCGGCCTCCGGTCCGCGCACGGTGTAGGCGCCGACGCGCTCGCCCCAGGTCTGGAGCTGGTCGGCGGCGGCGGCCCGGAAGGTGTCGGCGGCGCCGAGGACGACCGTACGGCCGTCGGCGACGAGCACGCGGGCGAGCTTGCCGGTGGTGGTGGTCTTGCCCGTGCCGTTGACGCCGACGACCATCACGATGCCGGGCTTGCGGTCCTCCGGCTCGGTCTTCACCGTGCGGTCGACGTCGGTGCCGACCAGCTTGAGCAGCTCCTCGCGCAGCAGGCCGCGCAGCTCCTCGGGGGTGCGGGTGCCGAGCACCCTGACGCGTTCGCGCAGGCGCTCGACCAGTTCCTGGGTGGGCTGCACGCCGACGTCGGCGGTGAGCAACGTGTCCTCGATCTCCTCCCAGGTGTCCTCGTCCAGGTGCTCGCGGGAGAGCAGCGTGAGCAGGCCCTTGCCGAGGGCGTTCTGCGAGCGGGACAGGCGGGTGCGCAGCCGGACGAGCCGGCCCGCGGTGGGTTCCGGGATCTCGAGCTCGGGAACCTCGACAACAGGAGGCTCCTCTACGACGACTGCGGGGCCGCCGGGAAGATCCACCTCCTCGATCGTCCGGCGCGGTTCGTCGCGCGGCGTCTCGGCCTCGTCGCCGACATGCGGCTCGGCCGGGGGCGCGGTGATGTCGGGCGTCCTGGGGGGCGGCGGGGGCAGCGGCTTCCGGCGCCGGCTGCCCACGACCAGCCCGCCGAGCGCGACGAGCACGACCACGGCGATGACTACAGCAAGGATGACGGTTTCCATAACCCGACCAGTATCGGCCATGGGGTTCGCGAGAGCCCCGTTTGTGCCTTCGTCCGAGAGACAAAGGCCACGTAATACGAGGACTCGGAGCAAAGTACGATGGTGGCGGCTCTGTCCACGCGCGTAGAGTCCCCACGTCCCCCTGTCCCCCCACGTCTGGCCCGTTTTTCATGAGCAAAACCGTCGAGACCGAAGGCGCTCTCGAGACCCGGGGTATCGAGCAGGTCCCCGACCACGAGCGCACCGCGAGGACCCGGGAGCTTTTCCCCACCTGGGTCGGCGCGAACATCAGCGTCCTGCTGCTGACGATGGGCGCGAGCCTGGTCGTGGCGTACCACCTGAACATCTGGCAGGCGCTGGTCGTCGCGGTGGCGGCGCCGATCGTGTCGTACGGCCTGGTCGGCCTGATCGGCATCGCGGGCAAGCGGGGCGGCGCGCCCGGCATGGCGCTGTCGCGGGCGGTCTTCGGGCAGCGCGGCAATCTGCTGCCCGGTTCGCTGATCTGGGTCGCGCGCTGGGGCTGGGAGACGATCAACGCGGTGACCGGCGCGTACGCGATGCTCACCATCCTGGACATCGTGTTCGGCCTGAAGGCGAACAGCGTGCTGGACATGGTGATGCTGCTGGTGTTCGTCGTCGCGACCTTCGCGATCTCCGGGCTCGGCATCAACGCCGTGCAGAGGTGCAACAAGTACGCGACCTACCTCTTCGGTGCCTTCTCCGTGCTGGTGCTGGGGTACCTGGTGGCGAACACCGACTGGTCGAAGGTGCTGGACCACGGCGCCGGCTCCACGGCCGCGGTGATCACCGGTATCGGCATGATCGCGGCGGGCGGCGTCAGCTGGATCCCGTCCGCCCCCGACTTCACCCGCTACCTGCCGCGCACGGCGTCGTCCAGGGCGATCGTGGGGACGGCGGTGGGCGGCGCCGGTGTCGTCGTGCTGCCCATGGTCCTGATGGGCGCGGTCATGGCCGTCTCCACGCCGGACCTGGCCTCGGCGAGCGACCCGGTGTCCTTCCTCGGCGAGATCCTGCCGACCTGGATCGCCGTGCCGTACCTGTTCATCGCACTGATCGGCATGCTGCTGATCAACTCGATGTCGATGTACTCGGCGGGCTTCACCGCGCAGACCCTGGGCTTCAAGGTGCCGCGGCACTGGGCGGTCTCGGTCAACGCCGTGATCTCGCTGGTCTTCGGCGGGGTGCTGATGCTGGTGGCGACGAGCTTCATGGGCTCGTTCATCGCCTTCCTGTCGCTGCTGGCGGTCGCGTTCTCCGCCTGGGTCGGCGTGTTCGGCGCGGACATGCTGCGGCGCACGGAGTACGACGGCCGGGCCATGGCCGACACCACCCGCACCAGTGCCTACTGGTACCGGGGCGGCTTCTCCCCCGCGGCCGTGGCCGCCTGGGCGGTGGGCCTGGTGTCGGGGCTGCTGTTCACCACGTCGGACTGGTTCACCGGGCCGCTGGCGACGAACAACGTGATCGGCGAGTACGGCCTCGGCTGGGTCGCGACCATCGTGGTCTCGGGCGTGCTCTACCTGGTCCTGCCGAAGCCGGCGGTGGCTCGCCCGGCCGGATCGGCCGAGCGGGACGCGCCGGCGGAGCCGGCCGGGGAGCGCGAGACCGCCGGCGTCTGAGGCGCCTCAGCCGGACGCGCCGCTCCCGCCGGAGCGCCCACCGCTCCCGCCGGAGGGCCTTGCGCTCTCCCTGGGCAGGCCGCTCTTGTGCAGGGCGGCGCTCGCCCGGAAGCGCAGCCGGCCGCACCGGTCCCGGGTCTCCTGGTCGGCGTCGTCCGGGCAGCAGCAGTGCCGGGCCAGCCACCGCAGGTCGTCCGGTTCGAGCCAGAGCGCGACCCGGCCGCGCTCGGCCTCGGCCCGCGGGTCCGTGGTCGGGCGTGCGGGTTCGGGTTCGGGTTCGGGTTCGGTCATCCCGCAAGCGTAAGCCTGGCGATCTGACGCACCGTCAACTATGGTCCCCCTCCACCGCAGCACCGGAGGGGGACCTTCCCATGCCCGTCACGGTCGTACGCTTCAACCTCGTCGCCCCCGGCGCCGCGCCCGCCGCCCTGTCCGCCCGCTACCGGGCCGCCCTGGAGATGGCCGCGTACGCCGACGAGCACGGCATCGCCACCGTGCAGACCGAGGAGCACCACGGCGCCGAGGACAACTGGCTGCCGTCGCCGTTCACCTTCGCGGGTGCGGTGTTCGGGGCGACCCGCCGGATCGCGGTGACGGTGTCGGCGGTGATCGGCCCGCTGCACGACCCGCTGCGGCTGGCCGAGGACATCGCCGTCCTGGACCTGCTGAGCGGCGGGCGGCTGGTGACCGTGGCGGGCATCGGTTACCGGCCCGAGGAGTACGGCCTGTTCGGCGTGGACTGGCAGCGCCGGGGCCGGCTCCAGGACGAGCTGCTGGAGACGCTGCTGACGGCCTGGACCGGCGAGGAGTTCGACCACCGGGGCCGCAGGGTACGGCTCACCCCGCGCCCGTACACCGATCCGCATCCGCTGCTGCTGGTCGGCGGCTCCTCCAGGGCCGCCGCCCGCCGGGCCGCCCGGCTGGGTCTGCCGTTCTTCCCGAGCGCGCACCTGCCGGAGCTGGAGGCGTACTACAAGGAGAAGCTCACCGAGTACGGCACCGAGGGCTGGACGATGATGCCGGCCGCCGAGACCCCGCTGCTCCACCTCGCCGAGGACCCGGACCGGGCGTGGGCCGAGTACGGCGGGCACTTCCTGCACGAGGCCCGCACCTACGCCTCCTGGCAGTCGGCCGGTATCCGCTCGGCGGTACGGTCCGGCGCCACGACCGTGGCGGAGCTGCGCGCCGAGGGCGTGTACCGGATCCTCACCCCGCAGCAGTGCGTGGCCCAGGGCCTGGACAGTCTGGTACTGCATCCGCTGGCGGGCGGGATGCCGGTGGAAGAGGGCTGGCGCAGCCTCAGGCTGTTCGCGGAGCAGGTCCTTCCGGCCCTCTCGAAGTGAGCCGCGCGCGCAGGGCACGCAGGCCGCAGGCGCCGGTGCCCGTCCCACCCGCCGCGGGCGCCGGGCCGTACGACACCGCCGCCCCCGGTCCGGGCAGTGGCCGGGCCGGGGGCGGCGGACGGTACGAGGAGAGGGGCAGCGGGGACTTGGCCCTTCTCCCCGAGCGCGGGGAGCCTCGGCGGGAGGCTCAGCCCATCTCCTCCAGGGACTTGCCCTTCGTCTCCTTGACGAACTTCAGGACGAACGGGACGGAGAGCGCGGCGAAGACGGTGTAGATCACGTAGGTGCCGGAGAGGTTCCAGTCGGCCAGCGACGGGAAGCTCGCGGTGATGGCCCAGTTGGCGATCCACTGCGCGGCGGCGGCCACACCCAGGGCGGCGGCACGGATCCGGTTCGGGAACATCTCGCCGAGCATGACCCAGACGACCACGCCCCAGGACAGGGCGAAGAAGAGGACGAACACGTGGGCGGCGATCAGGGCGGTCCAGCCCTGCGTGCTCGGCAGCTTGCCGCCGACCAGGTCGTGGCTGAACGCCCAGGCCTCCAGGGCGAGGCCGACGGCCATGCCGACCGAGCCGATGAGGGCGAGCGGCTTGCGGCCGACGCGGTCCACGAAGATCATCGCGATCACGGTGCCGACGATGTTGATGATCGACGTCGTGAAGGAGTAGAAGAACGAGTCCGTCGGGTCGACACCGACCGACTGCCACAGCGTCGAGGAGTAGTAGAACGCGACGTTGATGCCGACGAACTGCTGGAAGACCGACAGGCCGATACCGACCCAGACGATCGGCTTGAAGAAGAAGCCGCCGCCGAGCAGGTCACGGAAGCTCGACTTGTGCTCGCTCCTCATGGCGAGCTCGATCTCGCCGACGCGGGCGTCGAGGTCGATGTCGCCCTCGACCTCGGCGAGGATCTCGCGGGCACGGTCCCGCTTGCCGACGGAGATCAGGAAGCGCGGGGACTCGGGGATCGCGAAGGAGAGCAGGCCGTAGAGGACGGCCGGGACGACCATCACGCCGAGCATGACCTGCCAGGCCTCCAGGCCCATCAGCTTGCCGCGCTGGTCACCGCCGGCGGCGTTGAGCAGGCCCCAGTTGACCAGCTGGGAGATGGCGATGCCGACGACGATCGCGGCCTGCTGGAAGGAGCCGAGCCGGCCGCGGTAGGCGGGCGGGGCGACCTCGGCGATGTAGGCCGGGCCGATCACGGAGGCCATGCCGATGGCGAAGCCGCCGACGATGCGCCAGAAGGCGAGGTCCCACAGCGCGAAGGGCAGAGCGGAGCCGACGGCGCTGATCGTGAAGAGGACGGCGGCGATCTGCATGCACCGGATGCGGCCTATGCGGTCGGCGATGCGGCCCGCGGTGGCGGCGCCGATGGCACAGCCGATCAGGGCGATCGCGATGACCTGGGCCAGGGCGGCGGACCCGATGTCGTAACGGTCCCGGATGGCCTCGACGGCGCCGTTGATCACGGAGCTGTCGTAACCGAAAAGGAAACCGCCCATGGCGGCAGCCGCCGCGATGAAGATGACGTGCCCGAGATGTTCGGGGTGAGCCGTCCTGGCTCCTGACTGGGGTGCCTGCGCTGTGCTGGTCACGTGTTTCTCCTCGGGCCACGGCAACGCTGCCGTGTGGGGTGAGCCCTCTCAGGTGGTGACACCTGAAGGTAAAAGCAACGTTGCAGAGACTATGCCTTCAAGTTTCGAAGTCAATAGGTCGACCGCTGTGAGTTTTGAGATAGGCCCGAGGGGATTGTGTTCACTTCTTGAACAGATAGTTACCGCAGTCGCTGGGAGATGACCTTCGACACACCATCGCCCTGCATGGAGACGCCGTAGAGCGCGTCGGCGACCTCCATCGTGCGCTTCTGGTGCGTGATCACGATCAGCTGCGAGGCCTCCTGCAGCTCCTGCATGATCCGGATCAGCCGCTGCAGGTTGGTGTCGTCCAGCGCCGCCTCGACCTCGTCCATGACGTAGAAGGGACTCGGCCGGGCCTTGAAGATCGACACCAGCAGCGCGACGGCCGTCAGCGACCGCTCGCCGCCCGAGAGCAGCGACAGCCGCTTGACCTTCTTGCCCGGCGGCCGCGCCTCGACGTCCACACCCGTGGTGAGCATGTTGTCGGGGTCGGTCAGCACCAGGCGGCCCTCACCGCCCGGGAACAGCCGGCTGAAGACGCCCTCGAACTCGCGGGCGGTGTCCCGGTACGCCTCGGTGAACACCTGCTCGACGCGCTCGTCGACCTCCTTGACCACCTGGAGCAGGTCGGCGCGGGTCTTCTTCAGGTCCTCCAGCTGTTCGCTCAGGAACTTGTGCCGCTCCTCCAGCGCCGCGAACTCCTCCAGCGCCAGCGGGTTGACCTTGCCCAGCTGCTGGTACGCCCGCTCGGCCGCCTTGAGCCGTTTCTCCTGCTCGGCGCGGACGAAGGGGCGCGGCTGGTGCCGCGGGTGCTCGGGGTCCTCGGGCAGCTGCTCGCCGTCGGCGGGGGGCGAGGGAGGCACGAGCTGGTGCGGTCCGTACTCCGCCACCAGTCCCTCCGGTTCGACACCCAGTTCCTCCAGCGCCCTGGTCTCCAGCTGCTCGATGCGCAGCCGCTTCTCGGCGCCGAGTACCTCGCCCCGGTGAACCGAATCCGTCAACTTGTCGAGTTCGGCCTTCAGTTCGCGGCCCGCCGTGCGGGCGGCGGCCAGCTCCTGCTCGCCCCGGGCCTTGGCGGCCTCGGCCGCTGAACGCTCCTGCTCGGCCCGGGCCAGGGACACCTCGACGTGCGCGAGCAGCTGCCGGGCGCCGGAGGCGACGGCCTCCGCGACCGCCGCCTCGTGCCGCAGCCGGGCCCGCCGCTGCTCGGCACGCGCGCGTGCCTCGCGCTCCGCCCGGGCCGCCCGGTCCAGCGCGTCGGCGCGGCCGGCGAGCCCCTTGACCCGCTCCTCGTGCGTACGGACCTGGAGACGGGCCTCCATCTCGGTCTGCCGGGCGTTGGCCCCGTCGGCGGCGAGCCGGTCCCGCACCGAGGTGTCCGGCTCCTCCTCCACCGGCATCTCCTCGGCGACGGCCAGCCGCTCGGCCAGCTCCTCGGCCTCCTGTACGGCCTTCTCCAGCGCCTCCTGCGCGCGGGCCGCCGCCGCGGCCGACCGCTCGGCCTCCCCCGCGGCACCCCGGGCCTGTCCGGCCAGGCGGCCCAGCTGCTGGGCCACGGCCGACTTCTCCCGGTCGGCGGCCCGCCGGCGCTCCGCGAGGTCTTCCACGAGGGCCGCGGCCTGCTTGCGGTGCTCGGCCGCGGTCCGCTGCTCCTCGGCCAGCTCTCGGCAGCGCACCTCCAGCTCGGCAAGCTCGGCTGCGGCCTCGTCCACGGAGGCCTGCACCTCCAGCAGGCTGGGGGCGCCGGCGGAGCCGCCGTGCGCGAAGTGGGCGCCCAGGAGGTCGCCTTCGGCGGTTACGGCGGTCAGTTCCGGGCGGGCGTAGACCAGGGCCTCGGCGTCGTCCAGGGTGTCCACCACGACGGTGTCGCGCAGGAGCCGGCGTACGGCGGGCATGAGGTCGGCGGGGCCGCGGACGAGGTCGGCCGCGGGGAGGGGGGTGCCGGGTGGCCGGTCGTCCGCGTGGGAGGGGGTGGCGGGTGGCCGGTTGTCCGCGTGGGAGGGGGTGGCGGGTGGCCGGTTGTCCGCGTGGAGAGGAGTGCCGGGCGGTCGGTTGTCCGCGGGTCCGCTGTGGCTGGTCGCGCCGTTCCCCACGTCCCTGAGGGGCGCCCACCTGTCGCTGTCGGGTGCCTGTCCCGTGGGCCCGGGGGGCGTGTCCTCGTGCGTGCCCGACAGGAGGAGTGCCGCTCGGCCGCCGTCCTGCTTGCGCAGGAGTTTGATCGCCTCGGCCGCTGCTGCGGGGTTCGTCACGGCGATCGCGTCCGCTGCCGCGCCGAGGGCCGCGGCCAGGGGGACCTCGTAGCCGGGGGTGATGCTCAGCAGCTCCGCCGCCGGGCCCAGGACCCCGGTGAGCCGGTCACGGGCACCCAGCAGTATTCCGGTGCCGTCCTTGCGCCGGAGGCCCAGCGCCAGCGCCTCATGGCGGGCCTGGGTCGCGGCGCGCCGGCGTTCGGCCGCGGTGACCGCCTCGCGGGCCGCGCTCAGGGCGGCCTCGGCCTCGGCGAGCCGCCGTTTCGCGGCCTCGTGCTGCTCGGCCAGGTCGGCATCGCCGGCGTCGAGCCCGTCGACCTCGGCCTGGAGGGCCTCGTACTCCTCCTGGGCGCGGACCGCGCGTTCCTGGGCCTCGTCGCGGGCCGTGGCCAGCCGGTCGATCTCGGCCTGGGCGGAGGCGGCGCGCGAGCGGGCCGCGTTGACCTGCCCGGAGAGGCGGGCCAGCCCTTCGCGGCGGTCCGCGATGGCGCGGGCGACGTCCTTCAGCCGGCGTTCCTCGGCCGCCAGTTCCCGCTCCAGCTCGGCGCGGTGGGCGACGGTGTCGTCCAGCGCACGCTGGGCCGCCTCCAGGGCGGCCTCCAGCTCGGCCTCCTGCTCGCGGATGCGGGCGGCCTCGCGCTCCAGGTCCTCCGGGTCCCGGCCGCGCCGCTCCTCGGGCGGGGCGGAGGTGGCGCTCTTGACCCGGGCGTCGGCCAGCGAGACGGTGCCGCGCACCCGCTCGGCCAGCTGGGACAGCTCGTACCAGGTCTGCTGGGCGCGCTGGAGGCGGGGAGCGAGCCGGCGGACCTCCTCCTCCAGCAGGGCCTCGCGGTGCAGGGCCTTTTTCAGTTCCTGCTCGGCGGTCTCCTTGCGCTCCTTCAGGGCGGCTTCGTCGGCGATCTCGGCCTGGAGGGCTTCGCGCAGCCGGACGAGGTCGTCGGCGAGCAGCCGCAGGCGGGCGTCGCGCAGGTCGGCCTGGATGACGGCGGCCCGGCGGGCCACCGCCGCCTGGCGGCCCAGGGGCTTGAGCTGGCGCCGCAGCTCGTCGGTGAGGTCCTGCACGCGCGCGAGGTTGGCCTGCATCGCGTCCAGCTTCCGCAGCGCCTTCTCCTTGCGCTTGCGGTGCTTGAGGACGCCGGCCGCCTCCTCGATGAAGGCGCGGCGGCCCATGGGGTCGGCGTGCAGGACGGAGTCGAGCTGGCCCTGGCCGACGATGACGTGCATCTCGCGGCCGATGCCGGAGTCGGAGAGGAGTTCCTGGATGTCGAGCAGACGGCAGGTGTCGCCGTTGATCTGGTACTCGCTGCCGCCGTTGCGGAACATGATCCGCGTGATGGTGACCTCGGCGTACTCGATGGGCAGCGCCCCGTCGGAGTTGTCGATGGTCAGGGACACCTCGGCGCGGCCCAGCGGCGGACGGCCGGTGGTGCCGGCGAAGATGACGTCCTCCATCTTGCCGCCGCGCAGCGACTTGGCGCCCTGTTCGCCCATGACCCAGCTGAGCGCGTCCACGACGTTGGACTTGCCCGAACCGTTCGGTCCGACGACACACGTGATCCCGGGTTCGAAGCGGAGCGTGGTTGCCGAGGCGAACGACTTGAACCCGCGGAGGGTCAGGGCCTTGAGGTGCACGCCGCTGGACTCTACCCGGCGCCGCTATCTCACTCCATGAACCCTCGCAACCCCGCGGTTTCGTCACTGAACATGCAGGGCACACCAGACGTTGAAGAAGGTGAAAGGATGCGGGGGGAAAGAAAGCGGGGGCAAAGAAAGAAGGGACGCCGAAGCGTCCCTTGCAACTCTGACGACTGGGTCCCAGTCGTCCGATCAACTGAGCGGTTGATACGGGCAGCCCGATCGCTGTGACTGCTGTTGTGGAGCGTAGCAACGATCAGGTGAGCGCAGGCTCCGCCTGGTGTGCGTCGATGCTCTCCATGATCCTGTCCTGAGAGGCGGCAGCCGTCAGCGCTTCGTTCTCCGCCTGGATCCGTACGAGCTCGGACTCCAGGTCCTGGACGCGCTGCTGCAGCCGTCGCATCTCGGCGAGGAGTCGAGGGTCGGAGCCGCCGACGTAACCGAGAAGCGCCTTTGCCATGATGGATGGTCCTCCACACTGAGTGACCGACCGATGCGGTGTGGGTCGTGAGGGATTCGCACCCGCGGTGCTTGGCACATCCGGGTGTTGCTCTGCTGTTGTTCCATGCCAAACAGCTAAGGTGCGCGGGGCTTTCAGCGTCTCACCAAAAAGTTTGACGGTCAACACGATCACGCCCTGTATTGGCGGGCAAACCGGGGTGAGCGGCCGGAAAAACGGCGGCGCTGCGACTCCTCCGGGCCCTCAGGGCGTGGCGACCAGCAGTACCAGCGGAGCCTGCCATGCCCCGCCCCTGTTGGCAACCACCAGGGCGTTTCCGTATTCGCACATGCCCCCGGCAGCTTGCCGCGCGTCCGGACCCGGACCCGGACGGCCCCGGCTCACCGGATGGCGAAGCCGTCGTAACCGCCGCGGGGTGTGTCCCAGATCTCGGTGACGCCTTCCACGCGCCCGGGCGTGTCGCTGCCCTGGAGCCAGTCCAGCAGGCCCTCGCAGCCCTCCCGCGCACCCTCGGCGACCACCTGGACCCGGCCGTCGGCCAAATTGAGAGCAAAGCCACTCAGCCCGCCGATCTCCAGCGCCTTGGCACGCGTGAACCAGCGGAAACCCACGCCCTGCACGTGTCCACGGACCCAGGCGACCAGTCGTACTTCCTCGCTCATGGGTGCAACCTAACCGGCCGGTGTCACTTGGGACACATCGCCCAGCAGCGGCATGGGGTACCGTCCGGACCCAATGAATTGCACATGAAACTCACTCGATCGAGTGAGTCGGGTCGGCCAGAGGGAGTCACTCAGCAGCGAGTCGCTCGCCGTGCCGCACCGGGTCGACCGCGAGGACGAGGAAGAGGGCAAGGACATGGGACGCCACCGACGCTCCGCCGCCGGCCGCGCCGCCCCGGGCCGCGCCACGGGGGGCACCCACACGCAGGGCTCCGGCTCCGGGAGCGAGGACCCCTGGAACTCGTCCGCGGGGGGCCGGCAGATACCCATGGGCATCGCGCCCTACCTGAACCCCGAGGCCTACGCCGAGGCCACCACCAAGGCTCAGGCCTATCTGTTCGCGACGGACGACGACCCCGCGTCGGCCGCAACCGGGTCGGGTTCCGGCTCCGGTTCCGGTGGCTTCACGCCCGGCGGGCCGTCCCCCGACCGTCGCCGGCGCAGCAGGTCCGGCCGGCCGGTGCGCGCGGGCCTGCTCGGTGTGTCGGCGGCCGTGGCCTTCGGTACGGCCGCGGTGGCCGCAGGCGTGGTACCCGGCCTGGACCACTACCAGCTCGGCGGCGGTACGCAGACCACCGGCGGGGAGCGGGTGCAACCCGTGCACTCCCCCAGCAACACGGCCGGCGAGCAGGGCGGCACCTCTGGCATCGCCGAGGCCCCGGCCACCACGCCCGCCGGCGGCACCGCCGGGCACGGGAGGTCCCCGAGCCCGTCGGCCTCCGACTCGGCCTCGGCCTCCCCCTCCAGGTCGGCGTCGCCGTCGCCGTCGAAACCCGCGTCCCCCACGGCGACCCCGTCGAAGACGGCGGCCGGGAAGTCCGCACCCAGGACGACCCCGTCCGAGCGCGCCAGGCCGTCCGCACCCGCCAGGCCGTCCGCGCCCGCCAAGCCGAGCGGCGCCCCGTCCCGTACGGCCACCAAGGCGCCGGCGCCGTCCTCGACGCCGGTGACGGTGTCGCGGGAGGCCGCCGTCGAGGCCGAGGTGCTGAAGCTGGTCAACGAGGAGCGGGCGAAGGCCGGCTGCAGCCCGCTGGCGGCGAACTCCTCGCTGACGAAGCTGGCCGAGTCGTTCAGCGACGACATGGCCGCGCGGGACTTCTTCGACCACACCGACCCGGACGGCAGGACACCGTGGGACCGGGCCGCTGCGGCCGGCGTCACCGATCTCGGCGGGGAGAACATAGCCCGCGGCCAGGCCGACGCGGCGGCCGTGATGCAGGCCTGGATGAACAGCCCCGGCCACCGCGCCAACATACTGAACCCCGACTTCAAGACCCTCGGCGTCGGCGTCCACTTCGGCCCGGACGGGCCTTGGTGGACGCAGGACTTCGGCTATTGAGATAGCCGCAGGTCAGACGGCTAAGCACTCTCCTGGGCCGTGTCCGGGCCGTGGGTTCCCGTCTGCGAAGACGCGATCCACGGCGGCCCGGGTCCGGGTCCCGCTCGACGGCATCAGGTGCGTGTACGTCCGCAGCGTGAAGCCGGGGTCGTGGTGCCCCAGGTACTCACTCAGTACCTTGATGCTCTCCCCCGCGTCCAGCAGCACCGAGGCGCAGAAGTGCCGCAACGCGTGCATACCGTTGTCCCGGCCGGTCTCGACGCCCGCGGACTGAGGTCGAGGTCAATCGGATGCTCCTGGACACTGGCTCATACGTCCTTGAGTACCGCCTGAGCAGCTGAGCCCAGCGGCCCGTTACTGGTTTCTCCGCCTCATCAAGCACCCGTCGTCGCTCCGCTCCTCCGGGCGGGCACACAGTGCATGAGGTCAGAACACGTCGTGGCCGGGGCAAGCCGCACTCACTCACGTGGCTTGAGGCGAACTTGCACGCCCTCGATCGTTGCCCCCCATTCCTCACCCCGTGCCAGCGCCTTACGCCCCTCGTCGAGCATGCGCACCTTCATGCGGTCCACGGCGTCCCTCAGCGTCTTCCACTGAGAGTCGGCCTCGAAGACCCGTCGTGCGCGCTCAACGGAGATTTCAACGGCGCGGGCAGCTGCCATCACGTCTTCCACTTCCTCGCCAGCACTGCCGACCCCGTCAAGCGACCAATCGAGCCACAGACTCACCTTGCGACAATCTCACTGCACCCCCATGGTCACCACCTGCACCGGCTCAGACGGGGCCGTCTCCGGGCCGTCGAAGGGTCCTCAACGACGACCAACGCTGACAACCACCGACAGCTAAGTCGCAGGTCGCAGCGTTGATGTACTGAGGCCGCCCGGCGGGAGCGTTACGCGGCGGTGCGGCCGCGTGCGAAGACCTTGGCCGTCTCGGTCACCCGGCGGCCCAGGTGCTCGGCGGTGGCCACGTCGGCCTTGTGGACGCCCTCGGGGCCCTGGTCGTTGTTGCTCTGGGCGGCGGCGCCGGCGAAGAAGCCGAGGCGGTTGAGGTCGTTCTCGGAGGCGGTGCTGCTGTTCCAGCCGGGCAGCAGGCCGAGGTTGACCCAGTGCATGCCGTGCTGGGCGGCGAGCGTCTGGAAGAACTGCAGGGTGTGCAGCTTGTCGCCGCTCTTGGAGGCGGAGTTGGTGAAGCCGGCGGCCAGCTTGTCCTTCCAGTCCTGGCCGAACCACCGCTTGGAGCTGGCCTCGGCGAAGACGTGGAAGGCGCCGGAGGCGGTGCCCATGTAGGTGGGCGAGCCGAACACGATCGCGTCGGAGCGGTCCAGCGTCTCCCACTGCTCCTCGGTGATCTCGTCGACCTTGATCAGGTGCACCTCGGCACCCGCGTCGAGGGCCCCGGCGCGGACGGCTTCGGCGAGCACGGCGGTGTGTCCGTAGCCGGAGTGGTAGGCGATGGAGACGACGGGCGTGGTCATGCGGACTCCTCGAAAAGGCAACGGAAAGCGGCAGCTCGGAGAAGAGAGCAGCTCGCAAGCAGTAACCACAGGAAAGCACTAACCTCTAGTTAGTGCAACCTGGTGGTGAGCGCTGTGCGGACGTACCCTTGCTGCTATGAGCACCACCACCCAGGAGCAGGACGACCTCGCGTACAACGTCTTCGCCAAGGCCTGTCCGTCACGCGACACGCTGGAGCACGTCACGGGCCGCTGGGGCGGGCTGACGCTCGGCGCGCTGTACGAGGGCTCGCTGCGCTTCAACGAGCTGCGCCGGCGCGTGGACGGGGTGAGCGAGAAGATGCTGTCCCAGACGCTGCACGCGCTGGAGCGCGACGGCCTGGTGCACCGCGAGGCCCAGCCGACGAACCCGCCCCGCGTGGACTACGAGCTGACGCCCCTGGGCCGGCGGGTCGCCGAGCGGCTGCTGGCGCTCATCCACTGCGTGGAGGGCGCGATGGACGACGTGCTGGAGGCCCGCGCCCGTTACGACGAGACGCGCGGCGCCCTCTGACACCTCGGGCAGAAGTAGCTGGACCGGTTCATCCACGGGCGGCGCCGCATCGGGGTGCCGCAGCGCTTGCAGGGCAGGCCCTCACGGCCGTACGCGTCCAGGGAGCGGTCGAAGTAGCCGGACTCGCCGTTGACGTTGACGTACAGGCTGTCGAAGCTGGTGCCGCCGACGGCGAGGGCCGCGTTCATCACGTCCCGGACGTGCCCGAGCAGCTCCGCCGTGACCGGGCGGGTGAGGTTCGCCGTCGGGCGTTCGTAGTGGATGCGGGCCCGCCACAGGGCCTCGTCCGCGTAGATGTTGCCGACCCCGCTGATCAGCGACTGGTCCAGCAGGGCCCGTTTGATCGTGGTCCGCTTGCGGCGCAGCGCCTGGTGGAAGGCCTCGTCGTCGAAGAGCGGGTCGAGGGGGTCGCGGGCGATGTGCGCGATGACGTCGGGCAGGCCCTCGGGGGTGTTGTCGTGCAGCGACAGGCCGCCGAAGGTGCGCTGGTCGACGAAGCGGAGTTCGGTGCCGAGGGAGTCGGCGAACCGGACCCGGATGCGCAGGTGCCTCTCGTCCGGCGCGTCCTGCGGCTGCACCAGCAGCTGGCCGCTCATGCCGAGGTGGGCGAGGACGGACTGGTTCGTCTCCTCCAGCGGCAGCCACAGGTACTTGCCGCGCCGCCGGGGCGTGCCGATGTGGTGGCCCTTGAGCCGGTGCGCGAAGTCCTCGGCCCCCGCGACATGCCGACGCACGGCACGCGGGTGCAGCACCTCGGTCTCGGCGACGGTCCGGTGGGCGACCCAGCGCTCCAGGCCCCGCCGGACGACCTCCACCTCGGGCAACTCGGGCATCTCGACCCCTGTCAGAACCGTACGGACCGGTGGACGAACCGAGCGCCCGACCCGGCGTCGACGGCCGGGCGGGCGCTCGCTTCCTGCTTGCTCAGGCGGTGGCGGACGGCGAGTCGTCGCCCGCGAGGGCTTCGTCGGCCGAATCCTTCACGGGCTCCCTGGCCGGCTCCTTGACCGACTTGGCCCGCTCGTCCGCGGCGGCCCGGATGGATCGCCAGGCGGACTCGGCGGCCTGCTGCTCCGCCTCCTTCTTGCTGCGGCCGGTGCCGGTGCCGTACGAGACGCCTCCGACGCGGGCGGCAGCAGTGAAGGTCTTCTCGTGGTCGGGGCCGGTCTCCGTGACCAGGTACTCGGGCACGCCGAGCCCCTCGATCGCGGTCAGCTCCTGGAGGGACGTCTTCCAGTCCAGGCCGGCGCCCAGGTTGGAGGACTTCTCGATCAGCGGGTCGAACAGGCGGTGCACCAGTTCGGAGGCCGCGTCGAGGCCCTGGTCGAGATAGACCGCGCCGATCACCGCTTCCAGGGTGTCGGCGAGGATGGATGCCTTGTCCCGGCCGCCCGTGCCCTCTTCACCCCGGCCGAGCCGGATGAAGGCGCCCAGGTCGAGGCCGCGCCCCACTTCCGCCAGCGCACGCGAGTTGACCACCGCGGCCCGCAGTTTGGCCAGCTGGCCTTCCGGCAGGTCGGGGTGGGTGCGGTACAGCGTGTCCGTGACGACGAGGCCGAGCACGGAGTCCCCGAGGAACTCCAGCCGCTCGTTCGTCGGCAGACCGCCGTTCTCGTACGCGTAGGAACGGTGGGTCAGCGCTCGCACCAGAAGGGCGGACTCGACCTGATAGCCGAGCCGCCCTTCCAGAAGCGTGTGGGACGAGGCCTGGTTGTCCGCTGAGTTCTTCTTCGGCGTGGACACAGTGCCTCTCACCAGCCGCTCAGACCTCGAGGACCTGGCGCTTGTTGTAGGTGCCGCACGACGGGCACGCGATGTGCTGCTGCTTGGGCTCGTGGCAGCGCTCGCACGCAACCAGGGTGGGGACCGCAGCCTTCCACTGCGACCGGCGGTGGCGCGTGTTGCTGCGCGACATCTTCCGCTTCGGAACAGCCACGGCTACTTCTCCTGCTTCTCGTCGACGCCCGCTTCGGCGCCGCTCATCTCGTCCTTCTCGCCGTCCGTCATCGAACCGGCGAGTCCCTGCAAAGCCGCCCAACGGATGTCGACGGCGTCATGGTGGTGGTCCCGGTCGTCCGCGAGCCGCGCTCCGCACTCGGAGCACAGGCCCGGGCAGTCGTCCTGGCACACCGGCTGCATCGGCAGTGCGAGCACCACCGCATCGCGCAGCACGGGTTCGAGGTCGAACAGGCCGTCCTCGAGGAAGAACCTGTCCTCGTCGTCCTCGGCGTCGTCGCCCGGTTCCGCGATCACGCGGCCCCGGTCGTCGGCGTCAGGGTACGAGAACAGCTCCTGGAAGTCCGCTTCGAGCTCCAGCTCGACCGGCTCCAGACACCTTACGCACTCTCCCTCGGCCGTTGCACGGGCGGTGCCTGTGACAAGCACACCTTCCATGACCGATTCGAGGCGGAGTTCGAGTTCCACCGGGGTGCCTTCCGGCACTCCGATGACCCCCTGGATGCCGAGATCCCTGGGAGCGTCGATCTCGCGGGTCAGGCGCTGCAGCGCGCCAGGACGCCGGCCCAGCTCGTGCGTGTCGAACACGAGGGGGTTGCGGTGGTCGAGGCGGGCGTTGGAAGCCATTCCTGCTTTCGATCTGCGAACTCGGAGGGACGCCGCCCGCAGGTGTTCCGGGCAGCGGTGATCGCGGGCATACGCGCGACCGAAGAGCCAGGATACTGGACCTTTCGCTCAGCGCCCAATCCGGTGCGGGCTACAGCCCCCGGCCCTGCTCGTACGCCCTCAGCTGCTCCGCGCTGATCATGCTCGTGTCGAAGAGGCTGGTCTCGTCGAGGGCGTAGCCCTGCTGCTGCCCCTGCTGCTGGGGCTGCTGTGTCTGGTGGGCCTGCTGGGAGTCGTAAGCGGCCTGCTGGGGGTCGTAGCCCTGGTAGGCATAGGGGTCGGCCTGCTGGTAGCCGTACGGGTCCTGCTGCGGGGCGTACTCCGGCTGCTGCGGGAAGCCCGCGTACGGGTCCGGCTGCTGCTGGTAGCCGTAGGCGGGCTGCGGGTCGTACGACGGCTGGGCCGGCTCCGGCCGCTCCTGCTGCCGCTCCGCCGCGCGGTCGCTGTCCGCGAGGGCGGCGAGGTCGGCGAGGTAGTCGGCGTCGCTGGAGTGCTGGAAGGTCGTGGTGTCGTCGGCGAGGGCGCCGAGGTCGTCGGTGGCGATCCGGCCGTGCAGCTTCTGCCGGCCCCGGCCGACGGCCTCCAGGGTCTTGGCGAGGACCGCCTCGAAGGCGCCGAGCTTGGCGTCGACGTACTGGTCGGCGTTCTGGCGCAGGATCTGCGGGTCGTGGCTGCGCTCGGGGGCGTCCTCGTCCTCGTAACCGTTCTCGTCCAGGCCGGGGCCGGTGCCGAGGAGCTTCTCGCGGCCGCGGCCGACCGAGCCGAGGGTCTTGGTGAGGACGACCTCGAAGTTGGCGAGCTTGGAGTCGACGTAGTCGTCGGCCTCGGCGCGGATCTCCTCGGCCTCCTTGCGGGCCTCGGCGAGGATGCGGTCGGCCTCGGCCTGGGAGCGGCGGGCGATCTCGGTGTCGGAGATCAGCGAACCGCGCTCGGCGTGCGCGTTCTCGATGATCCGCTCGGCTTCGAGCCGGGCCTGCTCGACCATCTGCTCACGGTCGCCGATCAGCTCCTGCGCCTGGGCGAGGGAGCCGGGCAGCGCCTGGCGCAGCTCGTCGAGCATCGCGAGCAGCTCGGCGCGGTTGACCACGCACGACGCCGACATGGGCATGGACCGGGCGCCGGAGACCGTGGAGACGATCTCGTCGAGCTTCTTCTGCACGTCCACCTGTGCTCGCCACTCTCTACAGCCGGGTTGGAGACGGACGGGACGACTGTAGCCCCATCAGTCCTTGTGCAGGCGCTTGTTCAGGGCCTCCAGCACCGGGGCGGGCACCAGGTGGGAGACGTCGCCGCCCCAGGCCGCGACCTCCTTGACGAGGGAGGAGGAGAGGAAGCTGTACGTGGGGTTGGTGGGCACGAACAGCGTTTCGACGCCGGTGAGGCCGTTGTTCATCTGGGCCATCTGCAGCTCGTAGTCGAAGTCGCTGACGGCGCGCAGGCCCTTGACGATGGCGGGGATGTCGCGGTGCTTGCAGAAGTCGACGAGGAGGCCGTGGAAGGCCTCGACCCGGACGTTGGCGTACTCGGAGGTGACCTCGCGGATCAGCTCGATCCGCTCCTCGATCTCGAACAGGCCCTTCTTGGCCTTGTTGATCATCACCGCGACGTAGACCTCGTCGTAGAGACGGGAGGCTCGGGCGATGATGTCGAGGTGTCCGTTGGTGATCGGGTCGAACGACCCGGGACAGACGGCGCGGCGCACTTGTGATCCCTCGCTCTCCGGTCCGGTCATCGTGCGTCTTCGCACGTAGAGGCGGCGCGACCGTACCAAAACGTTCCCTCGCCGTAGCGACGGGACCGGATCGCCTCGAAGCCGTCCGGCCACTGGAATTCGCCACCTCTGGTGCTGCGCTCCACGGTGACGAGCGCTTGCTCAGCGAGCCAGCCTTCCGAGGCGAGTGTGAGGAGAATCTCCCGAAGATCGTCGTCCGTGACGGCGTACGGAGGGTCGAGAAAGACCAGGTCGTACGGCTCTTCCGGCGCCGGTTGCCGAATGACCTGTTCCGCTTTGCCCGCCCTGACCTCGGCGCCGGGAAGGCCCAGGTTCCTCACGTTCTCGCGGACGATCCGCGCGGCTCGGGCGTCCGCCTCCACCAGCAGGGTGTGGCTCGCGCCCCGGGACAGGGCCTCCAGGCCCACGGCGCCCGAGCCGGCGTAGAGGTCGAGGACCCGTTCGCCGTCCAGGGGGCCGCCGAGGAGGGACTGCCAGGTGGAGAAGAGGCCCTCGCGCGCGCGGTCGGAGGTGGGGCGGGTTCCGGTGCCGGGAGGTACCGAGAGGCGCCGTCCGCCGGCCCTGCCGGCGATCACGCGGGTCATGTGGGGTCCTTCGTGGTGGGCGGTTTGAGGTCCATTGTGGCTGGTCGTGCCCGCGCGGTGGTAGCCGCACACGGACGACGGCCCCGCGCCCCTTCCGGGCGCGCTGCAGCTCACCCCTTTTCCAGGTACTGCTCCCTCTCCTCGTCCAGCAACGCCTCCAGGGCCGTCCGCAGACCCGGCAGCCGCTCCAGCTCGGGATCGGCCGCCACGACCGCCGCCGCTTCCTCCCTCGCCTCCGCGATGACCTCCTCGTCCTCGATGACCGCCAGAACCCGGAGGCTGGAGCGGGCGCCGGACTGGGCCTGGCCGAGGACGTCGCCCTCGCGGCGCTGTTCGAGGTCGATGCGGGAGAGTTCGAAGCCGTCGAGGGTGGAGGCGACGGCGGCCAGGCGCTGGCGCGCGGCGCTGGCCTCGGGCATCTCGGTGACCAGGAGGCACAGGCCGGGGGCCGAGCCGCGGCCGACCCGGCCGCGCAGCTGGTGGAGCTGGGAGACGCCGAAGCGGTCGGCGTCCATGATGACCATGGCCGTGGCGTTGGGGACGTTGACGCCGACCTCGATGACCGTGGTGGCGACGAGCACGTCCGTCTCGCCGGCGGCGAAGCGGCGCATCACGGCGTCCTTGTCGTCCGGGTGCATACGGCCGTGCAGCACCTCGACCTTCAGGCCCTTCAGGGGGCCGCGGCCCAGCTCGGCGGCCACGTCGAGCACGGCCAGCGGGGGCCGCTTCTCCGCCTCGTCCTCGGGGGACTTCTTCTTGCCGGCCTTCTTCGGGTCGTCCTCCTCGTCACCGATGCGCGGACAGACCACGTACGCCTGGTGGCCGCTCGCGACCTCCTCGCGGACCCGTTCCCAGGCGCGGGCCAGGAAGTGGGGTTTGTCGGCGGCCGGGACGACGTGGGTGGCGATCGGGGAGCGGCCGGCCGGGAGCTGGTCGAGGACCGAGGTCTCCAGGTCGCCGAAGACCGTCATGGCGACCGTGCGCGGGATGGGGGTGGCCGTCATGACGAGGAGGTGCGGGGACCGCCGCTCCCCCTGGGAGTGCGCCTTGCCGCGCAGGGCGTCGCGCTGTTCCACGCCGAAGCGGTGCTGTTCGTCCACCACGACCAGGCCGAGGTCGTGGAACCGGACCTTGTCCTCGATCAGGGCGTGGGTGCCGATGACGATGCCCGCCTCGCCGGTGGCCAGGTCGAGCAGGGCCTGGCGGCGGGCCGCCGTGCCCATGGAGCCGGTGAGCAGGACGACCTTGGTGCCCTGCTCGGCGCCGCCCAGCATGCCGCCTTCGGCGAGTTCGCCCATCATCTCGGTGACCGAGCGGTGGTGCTGCTGGGCGAGGACCTCGGTGGGCGCGAGCATGGCCGCCTGGCCGCCGGCGTCGACCACGGCGAGCATGGCGCGCAGGGCGACCAGGGTCTTGCCCGAGCCGACCTCTCCTTGCAGCAGCCGGTGCATCGGGTGGGTGGCGGCCAGGTCGGCGAAGATCTCTTCGGAGACCTTCTGCTGGCCCTCGGTGAGGGTGAAGGGGAGGCGGTCGTCGAAGGCCGTGAGCAGGCCGTCCGCCTTGGGGACGCGGGCTACGGCGGGCAGCAGGGCGTCCGTGTGCCGGCGGCGGGCCAGGGCGACCTGGAGGACGAAGGCCTCGTCCCACTTCAGGCGGGCGCGGGCGTCGGCGATGTCGGCCTTGGTGTGCGGGCGGTGGATCTTGAGCAGGGCCTCGGGGAGCGACAGCAGGCCGCGGCCCGCGCGCAGGGTGTCGGGCAGGGGGTCCAGGGCCTCCTGGACGCTGGGCAGGACCGTCTGCACCGCCTTGCCGATCTTCCAGGACTCCAGTTTGGCGGTGGCGGGGTAGATGGGGATCAGCGCACCGGCCCAGGTCTCGATCGCCTCCTCGCCGTCGCCCCGCAGCAACTCGTAGGCGGGGTGGGCTAGTTGGAGGCGGCGGTTGAAGACGGAGACCTTGCCGGCGAACATCGCGCGGGTGCCCGGCAGCAGCTCCTTGTGGGGTTTGTGGACGCCGTTGCCGAAGAAGACCAGCTGGAGCCGGCCGCTGCCGTCGGTGATGGTGACCTCCAGGCGCTGGCCCTTGCCGCGGGGGGCCTTGGCCGAGGCGAAGGTGTGCAGGCGGGCGTCGGCGACCTGGGCGACCACCGTGACGTGCTCGTCCATGGGGAGGTCGGCGAGGTGGGTGAGCTGGCCGCGCTCCTCGTATCTGCGCGGGTAGTGGTGCAGGAGGTCGCCGACGGTGTGCAGGCCGAGGTGCTCGGCCATCACCTTCGCGGTGGCGGGGCCGAGCACCTTCTTGAGCGGTTCTTGCAGTGCGGGCACGAGATCCATTGCACACCACGGCACTGACAATGCCGTAGACGCTGCCCCGCGCATTCCGCCCGAGGCGCTGTAAACATCAGGGAAACTCCTGGTCAGGCGGGCTGTTCCGGCTTAGGATGACGCGCTCCGGCCATCCTTCGCGGTCACCGCCCCGACGGGACCGCCCGACCCCGCGCCGCCCCCGCTCCCCCTCCGGCGCAGTGACGATGGACTCCCAGACCTCTCAGGCATCCCAGGCATCCCAGTCACCCCACCCACCTCACAGCTTCCAGGTCGACCTGCGCGGTCTGGTGGACCTGCTCTCCCATCACCTCTACTCCAGCCCCAAGGTCTACCTGCGTGAGCTGCTGCAGAACGCCGTGGACGCCGTCACCGCCCGCCGGGCCGCCGAACCGGACGCCCCGGCGCGGATCCGGCTGTACGCGGCGGACGGCGGGCTGCGCGTGGAGGACACCGGTGTCGGGCTCACCGAGCCGGACGTGCACAGCCTGCTGGCGACCATCGGCCGCAGCTCCAAGCGGGCCGACGGCCTGCAGCAGGCCCGGGCGGACTTCCTCGGCCAGTTCGGCATCGGACTGCTGGCCTGCTTCGTGGTCGCCGAGCGGATCCGGGTGGTCAGCCGCAGCGCCCGGACGCCCGGGGCGCCGCCGGTGGAGTGGACGGCCCGCGACGACGGTTCGTACACCGTGCGCACGCTGCCCGACGCCGAGCGGCCCGAGCCGGGTACGACCGTGTACCTGACGGCGCGGGCCGGCGCGGCCGAGTGGCTGGCGCCCGAGCGGGTCCGCACCCTGGCCCGGGACTTCGGGGCGCTGCTCCCCTACGACGTCCGGGTCGGCGACGAGCCGGTCACCGATCTGCCCGCGCCCTGGGACCGTGCCTACCCGAGTCCCGCCGGCCGGCGGGTCGCGCTGGCCCGGCACTGCCACGAGCTGTTCGGCTTCACCCCGCTGGACTCGATCGACCTGGACGTGCCGCTGGCCGGGATCCGCGGGGTGGCGTACGTGCTGCCGGCGGCGGTCAGCCCGGCCCAGCGGGCCACTCACCGCGTGCACCTGAAGGGCATGCTGCTCACCGAGCGGGCCGAACAGCTGCTGCCGGACTGGGCGTTCTTCGTGCGCTGCGTCCTGGACACCGACAGCCTGCGGCCGACCGCCTCGCGCGAGTCGCTGTACGAGGACGAGACGCTCGCCGCCGTACGGGACGCCCTGGGCGCCCGGATCCGGTCCTGGCTGGCCGGGCTCGCCGCCGGTGACCCGGAGCGCCTCGCGGCCTTCCTCGCCGTGCACCACCTGGGCGTGAAGTCCCTCGCCCGGCACGACACCGACATGCTGCGCACGATGCTGCCGTGGCTGCCGTTCGAGGCGACGGACGGGCAGCTGTCCCTGGAGGAGTTCGCCCGGCGGCACCCGATGGTGCACTTCACACGGACCGTCGAGGAGTACCGGCAGGTCGCCCCGATCGCCGCGGCACAGGGCGTCGGCGTGGTCAACGGCGGCTACACCTACGACAGCGAGCTGGTCGAGGCGCTGCCGCGGGTGCGGCCCGGGACGGTGGTCGCCGAGCTGGACGCGGACACCGTGACCGCGCACCTGGACGCGGTCGACCCGGGCCAGGAGCTGGCGCTGACCGGGTTCCTGGCCGCCGCGCGCGCGAGACTCGATCCCCTGGGCTGTGACGTCGTGCTGCGGGCCTTCCACCCCCTCTCGGTGCCCGCGCTGCACCTGGACGACCGGGCCGCCCGGCACGAGCAGGCCCGCGCGGCGGCCGAGGAGCAGGCCGACGACCTGTGGGCGGGCATCCTGGGCTCGCTGCGCGGCAGCGCCCCGCGCGCGCGTCTGGTGCTCAACCACCTCAACCCGCTGGTCCGGCGAATCGGTTCGCTCGACGACCCGGAGCTGATCGGCACCGCGACCGAGTCGCTGTACGGGCAGGCCCTGCTGATGGCGCAGCGCCCGCTGCGGCCGGCCGACTCGGCGCTGCTGAACCGGGCGTTCATCGGGCTGCTCGAATGGGCGACCCACGGGGAGGGGGACGGACGATGAGCGGGATCACCGACTTCGACGCGCTGCGCCGGGCGCTGGCGGAGAACTCCGAGGAACCGGAGGGGCCGGCCCGCAACGCGCGCGCGGAGCAGCTGCTCGCCGAGGCCGAGAAGCTGAACGTTCCGCTCGCCGTGATCGAGGCGCTCGGACACCAGCTGAAGGTCTACAACTACAGCTCCGAGAAGGACAAGATGTTCGTCCCGTTCGCGCGGCTGCTGCGCCTGTGGGACGAACGGCCGGAGGACTTCGACGAGCACGAGGCACACTCGCTGCACTGGGTCTTCAAGTGGATGTCGGCGGGCATGCTGGACCAGCCGCACATCCCGCTCGCCTCGATCGAGAAGTGGCTCGGCGAGATGGAGCACCGCTACCGGCTCGCCGGGTACTCGGAACGGGCCGTGCGCAGCGCCGAGTTCAGCGTGGCCGCGCACATCGGGGACCTCCCGCGCGCGGAACGGGCGTACGCCGCGTGGCTGGCCGCCGACCGGGACGCGATGGCCGACTGCCACGCCTGCGAGCTGCACGGGCAGGGCAGCTGGCAGGTGCGGTGCGGCCGGGACGCCGAGGCGCTCGAACTGTGGCGGCCGGTGCTGGAGGGCGAGTTCGCCTGCGCGCACGAGCCGCACACGGTGCTCGCCTCCTCGCTGGCCCCGCTGCTGCGCCTCGGCCGCACGGAGGAGGCCCGGGCGCACCATCTGCGCGGTTTCCGGCTGGTGCGGCCCATGGAGAGCATGCGCGGCGCGTACGCCGACCACGTGGAGTTCTGCGCGCTGACCGGGAACGAGGCGCGTGGTCTGGAGCTGCTGGCCGAGCGGCCGGCGTACTTCACGGACACCGGGCATCCGCGCAGCCGGCTGGACTTCATGGCCGTGGTGACGCTGCTCATGGACCGGCTGACCGAGCTGGGTCTCGGCGGGCAGCGGGTGCCGGGGCCGGCCGGGCGGACCTGGACCGCGCGGGAACTCGCCGCGCACGCGCGCGTGGAGGCCACGGACCTCGCCGAGCGGTTCGACCGCCGCAACGGCACCCCCGCGGTCGGCGACCGGATCCGCGCGCGGATGTCCCAGCGCCCGCTGGCGGAACGGCTGCCCCTGGGGGTGCGTACGGTGCGCCCCGCGCCGGCACCGGTGGTCGCACCCCCGGCGCCGGACCTCCCCGGCGAGCCCGACGCGGCCGCCCTGCTCGCCGAGGCGCGGCGGCTGTCGGACACCCTGCAGCCGCACGCACTGGAGGCGTGGGCGGCGGTCGCGCGGGCCGCGCCGGACGGCACCGGCCTCGAACCGCGCGCCCGCGCGGAGATCGCCGACCACGAGGCGATGGCCCGCGGCCCCGAGGGACTCCCCCTGTTCGAGCGGGCGGCGCAGCTGTACGCGGAGGCGGGCGACCCCGGGGAGGCGCTGGCGGCACGCGCGCGTGCGGCGTACGTCCGCGCGCTGGCGGGAGAGGTGGACGCGGCCCTCGCCACGGTCACCGGCCTGTACGACGAGGTGCTCGCGCTGTACGCCGACGAGGGCACCGGGGTGCGGCAGACCGCGTCGGTGGTGATGAGCCGGGCGCGGATCCTGATGCGGCGGGTGCACGAGGCCGCCGCCCGGGGCGCCGGGCCGGAGGCCGGGCAGGCCGTCGGGGACGCCGAGGCGGCCGTGCGGGAGGTGCTGGCGCTCGTCGAGGGGTGCGGCGGGGACGATGTGCGGCCGGCGGCGCGGGCCGCCGAGGCGCGGGCGATGCTCGCCGAACTCGCCGGCCTCACCGGGGACGCGGAGCGGGCGGCGGAGTTGTTCCGGCGGGCCGCCGACGGGTACGTGACCGCCGGGCTGCCGTGGTTCGCGGTGGAGTACGAGGTGCAGGTCGCCGCCCTGGCCCACCAGGCCGGTGACCTGGCCGGGGCCGAGCGGGCGCTGCGGGCGGCCCTGGAGCACGGCGGGCCGTACGTGGAGCCGGTCGGGCGGGCCCAGCTGCACCTCCAGCTCGCCGAGGTGCTCGGTGTCCGGGACGCGCCCGCCGAGGCGGCCGAGCACGCGCTGGAGGCCGCGCACTGGGCGGACGAGGCCGGCGAGAGCGGCACCCTGGGCGCCTGGGCGCGGCAGCAGCTGGGCGGCTTCCTGCTGCGCCGGGGCCGGTACGCGGAGGCCGCCGAGGTGCTGGAGTCCGCGCTGGCCGACCTGAGCGCCGAGACACACGGCGACGGGCTGGTGGTGCAGGCGCGCTGGTGGCTCGGGGACTGCCTGGGCGAGCTGGGCGAGCACCGGGCCGCCGCCGAGCAGCGGCTGAAGGCGGCCGATCTGGCCCGGCACTGGCCCGAACAGCAGGACCACGCCACGCTCGCCCACCTCGCCGCCGAGTCGCTGGGCAACGCTGGGCTGGCCTCGGAGGCGGAGCAGGCCTACGCGCGCGCGGGCGACCTGTGGCGTGCGCTCGGCAACGTGCCGTTCCTGGTCCGCTCGCTGCGTGCGCGGGCCTGGCTGGCGCTGGGCGGGGAGCAGGGGGCGGGGCACGCCCGCGCGCTGATGGCGGAGGCGGTCCGGGAGTGCGAGGCTGCGCTGGCGGCGGACGGGGCGGACCGCGAGGAACTGGCCGTGGAACTCGGCACCACCCACCGACAGTTCGCGGAGCTGCTGACCCGCTCGGCGTTGGAGGAGGCGGAGAGCGCCGAGAAGGCCGAGGAACCCGAGAAGGCCGAAGGAGCTGAGGAGGCCGCAGGGATCGCAGGGGTCGAGAAGGCCGCAGAGGTCGAGAAGGCCGAAGGGATCGCAGGGGTCGAGGACCCCGCGATACGGGCCGCGTTCGAGGCTGCGCTGGAGCAGACGACCCTGGCCGTGGCGGTGTTCGCCGGGCTCGGTGCGGCGGGGCTGCACAGCCGTACCGGTGCCGAACTGGCCGCGGGCCGGCTGGAGGCGGACCTCGGCCGTCCGGCGCGGGCGTCGGCACGCGCGCGTGCGGTGCTCGCGGTCTACGAGGGCGCCGACGACGCCGACGAGACGGTCCGGGCCCGTCGGGAGGAGGCGGCCCGGATGCTCCAGGCGACGCGGGAGGTATCGGCGGCCGAGGCGACGGAACAGGGCTGACGCGGGGCCGGCGCACCAGCCGGCCCCGCCACGGAGCCGACCGGGCCGGGCCGCGGACCGAGCCCGACCGCGCCGGCGCACTTCACCCTGCCGAACCGCAGCATCCCCGGCCGCCCCCACCGCCGAGCCCACCGAGCCCGACCGCGGGCCGGGCCGGGCCCTGTCGGATCACTCCACGCCGATGAGCAGCAGCGCACCCTGTCGGCCGCCGCGGTACGCCACCGTGTCCACGGCCAGGTAGGCCTCGCGTACATGGGTCTCCAGGTGCGTGGCGACGCTCGGCGGTGCCTCGTCGCCGACGACGAGCGTGACCAGCTCGCCGCCGGCCTGGAGCATGCGGTCCAGGACGGTCCGGGCGGTGGCGGTGACGTCCGCGCCGATCACCGCCACATCGCCGTCGATCAGGCCGAGCACGTCCCCGGCCTGGCAGATGCCGGCCGTCGTCCAGGACTCGTGCTCGGCGACGACGACCTCGGCGTACCGGGTGGCGCCCGCCGCCGAGGTCATCTGGACGACGTCCTCGTCGAACCGGCGCTCCGGCTCGTGGACCGCGAGCGCGGCGATGCCCTGGACGGCCGAGCGGGTCGGGATCAGGGCGACCCGGATGCCCTCGGTGCGGGCCTGCTCGACCGCGGCGGCGGCCGTGTGGCGCAGCTCGGCGTCGTTGGGCAGCAGGACGACCTCGCGCGCGTGGGCACGCCGTACCGCCTGCACCAGCTCCCCGCTGGCGGGCGGCTCCCCGGGGCGCGCGAGGACGGTGGTCGCGCCGGCCTCGGTGTACAGCCCGGCCAGGCCCTCGCCCGGTACGACGGCGACGACCGCGCGCTGGACCCGCTCGCGCGGCGGACGCTCCCGGCCGGTGTGCACGTCGCCGAGCCCGAAGTGGGTGATGCGGATCCGGTACGGCCGCCCGGCCTCGACGCCGGCCTCGACGGCGGCGCCGGCGTCGTCGACGTGCACATGGACGTTCCACAGCCCGTCGCCGCCGACCACGACCAGGGAGTCCCCGAGGGCGTCGAGCCGCGCGCGCAGCCGGTCGACGGCCGCGTCGTCGGCCTCCAGCAGGTAGATCACCTCGAACGCGGGGCCGTCGGCGCCGGCCACCTCGGCGCACGGGCCGCCCTCGGGCCCGCACCCGGCGACCGCCTCCACGCGCGCGTGCGCGTCGGAAACGGCTCCGGAGGGCCGCGGGGTCTCGCGCACCGCCTCCCCCGTGAACGCCTCCACCAGCGCGCCCAGCACCGCCACCAGCCCGCGTCCGCCCGCGTCGACCACGCCGGCCCGCTCCAGCACGGCCAGCTGGCCCGGGGTCGCCGCCAGGGCCGCCCGCGCGCCCTCGTAGGCGGCCCGCGCGACCGTCCCGCAGTCGCCCTCGGCCGCCGCGGCGGCGTCGGCGGCGGCCGAGGCGACCGTCAGCACGGTGCCCTCGACGGGGTGGGCCACGGCCTGCCGGGCGGAGTCGGCGGCCCGGCGCAGGGCCAGCCGCAGTGCCGAGCCGTCGGTGTGAGCGGCGTCACCGGCGTCCGCGAGGACCTGCGCCATCCCGCGCAGCAGCTGCGCGAGGATCGTCCCGGAGTTGCCCCGGGCCCCGATGAGCGCCCCGTGGGCCATGGCCCGCACGGCGTCGGCCAGGGCGGGCTCGGCACAGCCGGTCTCGTACCCGGCGAACACCGCCTCCACGGCCGTCGCCGCCGACTCCACGGTCAGGTACAGGTTGGTCCCGGTGTCGCCGTCGGCCACCGGATAGACGTTGATGGCGTCGATCTCCTCACGGGCCCGTCCCAGTGCCCGGAGGGCCAGACCGCACCAGGTGCGCACCGCGAGAGCATCGAAGAATGTCTGCGGCACCTGCGCCACCTGCGCCTCCCTGAGCTGGCTGGACGTGGGACGCAGCGTAGACCCCGGACCGGTGGGTTCCGGAAGAGGGCCCGGAGCGGTGCCCTGAGCTGCCATGGTAGTTTCGCCGTACGGACGCGGTCGTTGTATGCTGCTCCGGTTGCCCGATCCTGATCGGGCCATTCCCCTGGCAACGCCAACCAGATCTCAGATCTTAGGATCGTGATCCCGGCATGCCGGGATCAACCGTAAGTGCATCTGAAGTCTTTGGAGTGACCCGTGGCTGCCAACTGCGACGTCTGCGGCAAGGGGCCGGGCTTCGGCAACAACATCTCGCACTCGCACCGCCGTACGTCCCGCCGCTGGAACCCGAACATCCAGCGTGTGCGTACCGTGGTCGGCGGGACGCCGAAGCGCGTGAACGCCTGCACCTCGTGCATCAAGGCCGGCAAGGTCTCGCGCTGACGCTCCCGCTGAGCGCGCGGCCACTGCCTGGTTCGCTGCACTGAGCCGGTCCACCTCAGGGTGGGCCGGCTTTTTGCCGTACCCCTGAACGGTTCGGGCTGCCAGAATCCACGGAATGCGCTTCGGCATCCTGGGCCCGACAGAGATCCACACCGACGACGGCACCCCCGTCGACCCCGGCGGCCCCCGGCCCCGCGCCCTGCTCACCCTGCTGCTGCTCGACGCCGGCCGCCCGGTCTCCGTGGAGCGCCTCCTGGACGGCCTGTACGGCGCCGAGCCGCCCGCCGGAGCCCTGGGCGCGCTCCAGTCGCAGATCTCCCGCCTGCGCCGACGGCTCGCCCCGCACACCCGCATCGACGCCGTCCCCGCCGGCTACGCCCTCGCCGTCGACCCGGACACCGTCGACGCCCACCGCTTCGCCCGGCTGGCCGCCGAGGGCCGGAGCGCGCTCACGGCCGGCGACCACCCGCGCGCGGTGGCCCTCCTGCGCGACGCCCTGGCCCTGTGGCGCGGTCCCGCGCTGCCCGACCTGCCGGACGCGCACGCCGACCGGGCCCGGCTGGACGAGCTGCGGCCGGCCGCCGTGCAGGACCGGATCGAGGCCGAGCTGGGCACCGGGGGCGGTCCGGAGCTGGTGCCCGAGCTGCGGGCGCTGCTCCGGGCGCGGCCGCTGGACGAGCGGCTGTACGGGCAGCTGATGCGGGCACTGCACGCGGCCGGGCGGCCCGCCGAGGCGCTGGCGGTGTTCGAGGAGGCCCGGCGCACGCTCGCCGGCGAGCTGGGCGCCGATCCGTCGCCCGAGCTGTCCGCGCTCCACCTCGGGCTGCTGCGGGACGGCTCCGGGGCACCGGCCCGGCCCCGGCTCCCGGCCCAGCTCACCCGGTTCGTGGGCCGCGAGGCGGAGCTGGCCCGGGTCGACCGCGCGCTGGCCGGGTCCCGGCTGGTGACGCTGACCGGTCCCGGCGGTGTCGGCAAGACCCGGCTCGCGCTGGAGGCCGCCCGTGCCCGTACCGGCGCCGACGTCTGTCTGGTCGAGCTGGCGCCGCTCGCCGACGGCGCCCGGATCCCGTTCGCGGTGCTGGCGGCGCTCGGCGTGCGGGACGGCTTCCGCAGCCCTGCCACGGACGCCCTGGAGCGGCTGCTGGCGGCGCTGGCGGACCGGGAGGTGCTGCTGGTGCTCGACAACTGCGAGCACCTGGTCGAGCCCGCCGCGCGGACGGCGGCGCTGCTCCTCGGTGCCTGCCCCGGGGTCCGGCTGCTGGTGACCAGCCGGGAGTCGCTGGGCGTCACCGGCGAGGTGCTGGTGCCGGTGCCGCCGCTGCCCGAGGAGCCGGCCGTACGGCTGCTGCTGGACCGGGCGCGTGCGGTACGGCCCGATTTCGACGGCCACGCGCGCGTACCGGAGATCTGCCGGGCGCTGGACGGGCTCCCGCTGGCGATCGAGCTGGCCGCGGCCCGGCTGCGCACGCTCTCCGTGGACGAGCTGGCGGACCGGCTGCACGACCGGTTCCGGGTGCTCGCGCGCGGGGACCGGGCCAAGGCGCCCCGGCACCGCACCCTGCGCGCGGTCGTCGAGTGGAGCTGGGAGCTGCTGGACGCCGGGGAACGGGACCTGGCGAGCAGGCTGACCGTCTTCGCGGGCGGCGCCACGCTCGACGCCGTCGCGGCCGTGTGCGGGGTGCCGTACCCGGAGGAGCCGCTGGCGTCCCTGGTGGAGAAGTCCTTCCTGGAGGTCTCCGACGGCCGCTACCGCATGCTGGAGACCATCCGCGCCTTCGCGGCGGAGTCACTCGCCGAGGGCCGGCGGCCGGGCACGGGGGGTCCGCAGCCGCCGATCGCCCCGCGGCAGCTGCACGCGGAGCCACTCACCGACAGCCCCCAGCCGACCACGGTGACTCCCAAACCGCCCACCACCCCCCGGCCGCCGCACGCGAAGCCACTCACCGACAGCCCCCAGCCGAGCACGCGGGACCCGAAGCCACCCACCGCCCTCAGGCCACTGCACGCGGCGCACGCCGCCTACTTCCTGCGGCTGGCCGAGGAGGCGGAGCCCTTGCTGCGGGGCGGGGACCAGGTGCGGTGGCTGCGGCGGCTGGCGGCCGAACAGGGGAACCTGGACGCGGCGCTGCGCTACCTGACGGAGACGGCGCCCAGGGACGCGCTGCGGCTGACGGCCGCGCTGACCTGGTTCCGGAGGCTGCGCGGACTGCACGGCGACCGCGTGCCGGGCGCCCGGGCGCTGCTGGCGGCGGTCGGCACCCAGCCGCCGCCCGGGCTGGCCGAGGAGTACGCGCTGTGTGTGATGAACGCGGTCTCCGGGCGCGGCGACGACCCGGAGGACCCCGGCCTGACAGCCCGCGCGGCCACCCTCATGGGCTGCCTGGACGGCCCGCTGCGGCTGCCGTTCACGGTGATCCTGTGGTCCCTCACCGGCGGCCCCCAGCTGAGCGTGGACGAGCGGGTGCGCGGGCAGCTGGGCCGGGAGCCCTGGGGCCTGGCCCTGCTGGACGTGGGTCTCGCCTACCAGGCGCTGTTCGCGGGGCGCGCCGTCGAGGCGGAGGCCGGCTTCACGCGCGCGTGGGAGGGCTTCCGGGGCACGGGCGACCGCTGGGGCATGGCCAACTGCCTGGATCCGCTGGGCGGGTTCGCGTACGGCCGGGGCGCGTACGCGCGGGCGCTGGCCCTGCTGGACGAGGGACTGGTCCACGTCCGGGAGCTGGACGCACCGGAGGAGACCGCCGACCTGCTGCGCACGCGGGCGGCGGTGCTGCTGGCCCAGGGGGCGTCGCAGGAGGCCGCCGCGCACTTCACGCGCTCCGCCGAGCTGGCCCGTACCGCCGGTGCGAGCGACAAGGTGGCCGGTGCGCTGCGCGGCCTCGGCGACACCGCCCGGCTGGCCGGGGACACGGCACGCGCACGCGTGCACTACGAGAACGCCCTGGAGGCCTGCGCGGCCACCTGGTTCAGCGTCGGAGAGACGGCACGGATCCTCGTCGGGCTGGGCCGTACGGCCGCCGCCGAGGGCGACCGGGACACCGCCCGGGACTGGCTCGCCCAGGCCCGCGCCCAGGCCCTGGAGTCGGGCGACGCGGTCCTGCTCGCCGATGTCGCCGACGCCCTCGCGGCCCTCGCCCCGCGCCCGGAGCGGGCGGCCGAACTCCTCGGCGCCGCCGCGGGCCTGCGCGGCGCACCACGGCCCGGGGACCCGGACGTCGCCCGGACGACGGAGCACACGCGCGCGTGCCTGTCGCCGGAGGCCTACGCCACGGCCCACGAACGGGGCCGCGGTCTGCGGTGGGCGGCGGTCAGCGAACGGTAGGCACGCGGTAAGCGGGGCCCGGAACAGTGGCCGGCATGACGAAGACACACCGCCTCGGCCACCTGTCCGTGCTGATCTCCGGCGCCAGCGTCGCCGGCCCCGCCCTCGCCCTGAACCTGGCCCGCCACGGCGCCCGGGTCACGGTCGTCGAGAAGGCGCCCGCCCTGCGCGCCGGCGGCTTCGCCGTCGACTTCCGCGGGCACGTGCACCGCGCGGTGCTCACCGCGATGGGCATCTGGGACGAGGTCCACGCCCACCAGACCCGCATGGGCCGGCAGAGCGTCGTCGCCGCCGACGGCACCCCGCGGGTGGACCTGCCCGCGGAGATGATGAGCGGCGACGTGGAGATCTTCCGCGGCGATCTGGCGCGGATCATGTACGAGCGCACGAAGGACGCGGTGGAGTACGTCTTCGGCGACTCCGTCACGGCGCTGACCGACACGGAGCGGGGCGTCGAGGTCGCGTTCGAGCGGGGCGCGCCCCGCTGCTTCGACCTGGTCGTCGGCGCCGACGGGCTGCACTCGAACACCCGCCGCCTGGTGTTCGGCGAGGAGTCCCGGTACCTGCGTTTCCTCGACCACTACGTGGCCGGCTTCACCCTCCCCAACCACCTGGGCCTGAACCGCACCGCCCGCCTCTACAGCGAGCCCGGCCGCTGTGTCGGCCTGAGCAACTACGACGGCGACCCGGAACGGGCCGGCGCGCTGCTGGTCTTCCGGTCCGAGCGGCTGGCGTACGACCGCCGGGACGTCGCGGCGCAGAAGCGGATCCTCACCGAACGGTTCGCCGGGGCGGGGTGGGAGACGCCGGCCGTGCTGAAGGGTCTCGCGGACGCGGACGAGCTGTACTTCGACGCCATCGCGCAGATCCACATCGACCGTCTCGTCAAGGGCCGGGTGGTGCTGCTCGGGGACGCCGGGTACGGGGCGACGATGGGCGGCATGGGGACGGGCGTGGCGATCGTCGGCGCCCATGTCCTCGCCGGTGAGCTGGCCCTGGCGGGCGGCGATCACCGGGTTGCGCTGGCCGCCTACGAGAGCCGGATCCGGGACTTCGCCAAGGGCTGCCAGAAGATCTCCGGGAACGCGGGGCCGTTCTTCGCCCCGGCCACCGAACGGCGCATCCGCACCCGGGACCGGATGTACCGGCTGCTCGCCTCCCGGCCGCTGGCCGGGTTCTTCAAGCGGCTGACGGAAAGGGCGGCGACCGCCATCGAGCTGCCGGAATATCCCGCCTGAGCCCTCAGCGGGTGTCCCGGCCGAGCGCCCACCCGTGGTCCACCGGCCCGATCCCGGCGCCGAGGGCGAACCCGGCGGCGATCGCCCCGGTGACGTACTCCTTGGCCGCGGCGACCGCCTCCGGCACGGTCCGCCCCCGCGCCAGGCCGCAGGCGACGGCGGAGGCGAGGGTGCAGCCGGTGCCGTGGGTGTGCCGGTTGTCGTGGCGGGGTGCCCGCAACAGGTGTTCCTCGGAGCCGTCGGTGAGCAGGTCCACGGCGTCGCCCGTCAGGTGCCCTCCCTTGATCAGCACCCACCGCGGCCCGAATTCCAGCACGGCCGCGGCGGCCCGGCGCAGGTCGTCCTCGGACCGGACGCGGACGCCGGTGAGTTGGGCGACCTCGTCGAGGTTCGGGGTCGCCACGGTCGCCACCGGCAGCAGCTTCGTCCGTACGGAGTCCAGGGCGGAGGCGGCCAGCAGCGGGTCGCCGTGCTTGGAGACGCCGACCGGGTCCACGACGGCCGGCGCGTCCGTGCCGGAGATCAACTCGGCGACCGCCTCGACCAGTTCGGCGGAGGCCAGCATGCCGGTCTTCACGGCCTGGACGCCGATGTCGTCCACGACGCTGCGGTACTGGGCCCGGACCGCCTCCACCGGCAGCTCCCAGGCACCCTGGACGCCCGTGGAGTTCTGCGCGGTCACCGCGGTGAGCACGCTCATGCCGTGCACGCCGAGCGCGAGCATGGTCTTCAGGTCGGCCTGGACACCGGCGCCGCCGCCGGAGTCCGAGCCGGCCACCGTGAGCACCCGGGGGATCACGACTCGATGTCCCCGAAGTGGTCCCAGCCGCCCTTGCTGGTCCAGGGCGCCCCGTCGACGGTCACCTGGGGCAGCGCGGAGGGGTTGAGGACCTCGCCGATCACCTTCCAGCGGGCCGGGAGCTTGGCGTCCGGCGGGAAGGTCGCCACGATCGCGTGGTCCTCTCCCCCGGTCAGCACCCACTGGAGCGGGTCCACGCCGACGGCCTGCCCGATGTCGTTCATCTGCGTCGGGATGTCGATGGCCCCGGACCGGATGTCGATGCGGACCTTGCTGGCCTCGGCGATGTGCCCGAGGTCGGCGATCAGGCCGTCGCTGACGTCGCACATCGCGGTGGCGCCGAGGGCGGCGGCGGCCGGGCCCGCGTGGTACGGCGGCTCGGGGCGCCGGTGGGCCTCCACGAAGGCGCGCGGCGAACGGAAACCGCGGGAGAGCACCGCGTACCCGGCCGCGGACCAGCCGAGCCAGCCGGTGACGGCCACGAGGTCGCCGGGCTGCGCGCCCGCGCGCGTGACGGGCTCCTGGTTGCGCAGATCGCCGAGCGCGGTGATCGACACCGTGATCGTGTCACCGCGTACGACGTCCCCGCCGACCACGGAGGCGCCCGCCACCTGGCACTCGTCGCGCAGGCCGTCCATCAGCTCGGTCGGCCAGGTGACCGGCAGTTCGGCCGGGACGACCAGGCCGAGCAGCAGGGCGGTCGGCACGGCACCCATGGCGGCGATGTCGGCGAGGTTCTGCGCGGCGGCCTTGCGGCCGACGTCGTAGGCCGTGGACCAGTCGCGGCGGAAGTGCCGGCCCTCCAGCAGGATGTCGGTGCTCGCCACCACCCGGCGGTCGGGGGCGGCGACCACCGCGGCGTCGTCGCCGGGGCCGACCCGGACCGCCGGGGTGGTGGTGAGACGGGAGGTCAGCTCCCTGATGAGCCCGAACTCACCTAGCTCACCCACTGTGCCCTTCATTGCCTCAAGCCCCTTCTGTGCCGTGCCCTGCCCGGTCGCGCGTCCTCAGTGTCCCCGATACGGTCGAGGTGACCGTCAACCCCTGTCGTGCCTGCACCCTGGCGCGCAAGCCCGGTTCCCGCAGGTCTCCCCGCGGGGAGCGGCGACGCGATACCGTGGCGTTCCTTTTCCCCACATGATCCTCGTGGCCGCCCTGGAGGTTCCGTGGTACAGGCGTACATCCTGATCCAGACGGAGGTCGGCAAGGCGTCGACCGTCGCCGAGACGATCGCCAAGATCCCTGGTGTGCTCCAGGCCGAGGACGTGACGGGTCCGTACGACGTCATCGTGCGGGCCCAGGCCGACACTGTCGACGAACTCGGTCGCATGGTGGTCGCCAGGGTCCAGCAGGTGGACGGCATCACGCGCACCCTGACCTGCCCGGTCGTGCATCTGTAGCCCCCGTCTACGCTTGGCCGGTGAACATCTTCCGTCACCGGCCTCTCGGCCTGCTCGTGCCGGCCCTGCTCGTCGTGGTCGCGGGCTGCTCCACGGCGGACGACAGCGCCACCGTGGCAGTTCCCACCCCCGACGTGAAGACCGCCCCGCTCTGCCGGGATCTGGACAAGGTGCTGCCACGGACGGTGGACGGCCGGAGCCGCCAGGACCCCGAGCCCCGGTCCGCCTACACGGCGGGCTGGGGAAGCCCGGCGATCATACTGCGCTGCGGCATCGTCCGGCCGCCGAAGATGGTCGACCCCAAGGTGGCTCTGGGCGACGACCCTGACGCGGTGGGCGGCGGTGTCAACGGGGTGGAGTGGCTGATGGAGAAGGAGGACGACGGGACGTGGCGGTTCACCACGTCCGGCCGTCGCGCGTATGTGCAGGTCACCCTGCCGAAGGAACTGTCCGGGCCGGACGACAGCGCGCAGGTGCTGATGGACCTGGCGGCGGCCGTCAAGAAGGCGAACCCCGAGGGGCTCGCCTCCATGCGGCACTGACCCGCCGCGGGGTCAGCGCAGTCCGGTCGAGCGGCGCAGCGCCGCCTGCACCAGGCGGTCGACCAGCTCGGGGTAGCTGATCCCGCTCGCCTGCCACATCTGCGGGTACATCGAGATCGGCGTGAAGCCGGGCATGGTGTTGATCTCGTTGATCACGAACTCGCCGTCCTCGGTGAGGAAGAAGTCCGCGCGGACCAGGCCCTCGCAGGAGGCCGCCTCGAACGCCTCGACCGCGAGCCCCTGCACCTCGGCGGTCTGCTCCGGGGTGAGCGGGGCCGGGACGATGCCGGGCGTGGAGTCGATGTACTTGGCCTCGAAGTCGTAGTAGGCGTGCGCGTCCGGCGGCGGGATCTCGGCCGGGACGGAGGCGCGCGGACCGTCCTCGAACTCCAGGACGCCGCACTCGATCTCCCGGCCGCGCAGGGCCGCCTCGATCAGGATCTTCGGGTCGTGGGACTGCGCCTCGGCGATCGCCTCGTCCAGGCCGGAGAGGTCGTCGACCTTGGTGATGCCGATGGAGGAACCCGCGCGCGCGGGCTTCACGAACAGCGGCCAGCCGTGCTCACCGGCGAAGTCGACGATCCGCTTGCGGGCGGCGGACTCGTCCTGCGCCCACTCCCGGGGCCGGATCACCAGGTACGGGCCCACCTTGAGCCCGAAGGAGGTGAACACCCGCTTCATGTACTCCTTGTCCTGGCCGACGGCCGAGGCGAGCACGCCGGAGCCGACGTACGGCACCCCGGACAGCTCCAGCAGGCCCTGCAGGGTGCCGTCCTCGCCGTACGGGCCGTGGAGCACCGGGAAGACCACGTCGACCTCGCCGAGCGCCTTGGGCACGGAGCCGGGCTCGCTGTAGACGACCTCGCGGTTCGCGGGGTCGACGGGGAGCACCACGCCGCCCTCGTGCGACTCCGCCAGCTCGGCCACGCTGGGGGTTCGGCGGTCGGTGATGGCCATCCGCTCCGGCTCGTCGGCCGTCAGCGCCCAGCGGCCGTCCGAGGTGATGCCGATCGGCAGGACGTCGTACTTCGTCCGGTCGATGGCCTTGAGGACGGCGCCGGCGGTGACCACGGAGATCCCGTGTTCGGAGCTGCGCCCGCCGAACACGACGGCCACGCGCGGCTTGCGCGACGGCTGCTCAGGGCTCTGGGGAAGGTTCTCGGTGCTCATATCGCGTTGAGAGTACCCGTAGGTAGCGGCCAAGTCAGCGCGCGCTCCCGGGCGGTCGCTCAGCGTCGCCAGGACGGTCGCACAGCGTCGCGCGCAAGACCCGGGCCGCTCTCAGCGGCGTTCGGGCTTGGCGCTGCGCGCCATCAGCTCCTTGAGCGCGGCGACCGGCGACTTGCCCTCGTGCACGATGCCGACGACCGTCTCGGTGATGGGCATGTCGACGCCGTGCCGGCGGGCCAGATCCAGCACGGACTCGCAGGACTTGACGCCCTCGGCGGTCTGCCGGGTGACCGCGATGGTCTCCTCCAGGGTCATGCCCTTGCCGAGGTTGGTGCCGAAGGTGTGGTTCCGGGACAGCGGCGAGGAGCAGGTGGCCACCAGGTCGCCCAGCCCCGCCAGTCCGGAGAAGGTCAGCGGGTCGGCGCCCATCGCGAGGCCGAGCCGGGTGGTCTCGGCGAGGCCGCGCGTGATGAGCGAGCCCTTGGCGTTGTCGCCGAGCCCCATGCCGTCGGCGATGCCGACCGCGAGCCCGATGACGTTCTTGACCGCGCCGGCGAGTTCGCAGCCGACCACGTCGGTGTTGGTGTACGGGCGGAAGTACGGCGTGTGGCAGGCGGCCTGGAGCCGCTGGGCGACCCGTTCGTCGGTGCAGGCCACGACGGCGAGGGCGGGCATGCGGGCGGCGATCTCACGGGCCAGGTTGGGCCCGGTGACGACCGCGATCCGGTCGGTGCCGACCTTGGCGACGTCCTCGATGACCTCGCTCATCCGCATGGTGGAGCCGAGTTCGACGCCCTTCATCAGGGAGACCAGGACCGTGTCCGGGGCGAGCAGCGGGGCCCACTCGGCCAGGTTGGCGCGCAGGGTCTGGGAGGGGATCGCGAGCACGGTGAAGTCCGCGTCCCGGAGGGCCTCGGCCGCGTCCGCGGTGGCGCGCAGGTTCTCCGGGAGTTCCACGCCGGGCAGGTAGTCGGGGTTGGTCCGGGTGGAGTTGACCGCCTCGGCCAGCTCCGCGCGGCGGGCCCACAGGGTCACGTCGCAGCCGGCGTCGGCGAGGACCATGCCGAAGGCGGTGCCCCACGAACCGGTGCCCATGACGGCCGCCCGCACAGGCTTGCTCACTTGCTCTGCCCTTCCGCTTGCCTGGCCCGCGTCTGCGCCTGGGTGCGGCGCCGCTGCTCGATCCGCTCACGGCGCGGGTCGTACGGCGTCTCGGGCGCCTTCTCGCCGCGGATCTGCTCCAGCTGGCGGGTGATGGCGGCCATGATGACCTCGGTGGCCTCCTTCAGCACCTCCGGGGTCATCTCCTTGTCGTAGAAGCGGGAGAGGTCCACCGGCGGGCCCGCCAGCACGTGGTGCGTCTTGCGCGGGAAGAGGCTGGGCTTCCTGGCGTACGGCGGCAGCAGTTCGTTGGCGCCCCACTGGGCGACCGGGATGACCGGGCACTTGGTCTGCAGGGCGACCCGGGCGGCGCCGGTCTTGCCGGTCATGGGCCAGCCGTCCGGGTCGCGGGTGAGGGTGCCCTCGGGGTAGAAGGCCACGCACTCGCCGCGCTCGACGGCGTCGATCGCGGCCCGGAAGGCGCTCAGGGCGTCCGTGGACTCGCGGTAGACGGGGATCTGCCCGGTGCCGCGCATGGCGGCGCCGACGAATCCCTTCTTGAAAAGCCCGCTCTTCGCCAGGAATCGCGGGACCCGTCCGGTGTTGTACTGATAGTGCGCGTACGCGAAGGGGTCCAGGTGGGAATTGTGGTTCACCGCGGTGATAAATCCGCCCTCGGCCGGAATGTGCTCCATTCCACGCCAGTCCCGCTTGATCAGAACCACCAGCGGCGGTTTGCAGATCACCGCGGCGAAGCGGTACCAGAAGCCGATTCTGCGGCGGGACACAAGGACACCTTCCTCTAGGACTGCCACCCCGGCGGGGGCCGCACAAGTCTGGCCCCGGGCCGCCGGTCTGTCGAGAACACCGTACGCCCCGCTCCCCGCCGCGCCAGATGGCCCGGGGACAATGTGCGGGACGAGAGAGGGACGGTACGCCGGTGCAGTGGACCTTGGTCATCCCCCTGAAGCCCCTGACGCGGGCCAAGAGCAGGCTCGCGGACACTGCCGGCGACGGGGTCCGCCCGGCGCTGGCGCTGGCGTTCGCGCAGGACACGGTGGCCGCGGCGGTGGCGTGCCCGGCGGTGTCGGATGTGGCGGTCGTCACGGACGACGAGCTGGCCGGCCGGGAGCTGGCCGCACTGGGCGCGCGGATCGTCCCGGACGCCCCCCGCAGCGGCCTGAACGCCGCCCTGGCACACGGCGCGGCCGTCGTACGGCACATCCGCCCCGGTACTCCCGTCGCGGCCCTGAACGCCGATCTGCCGGCCTTGCGCCCGGCGGAACTGTCCCGGGTGCTGACCGCCGCCGCGGAATTCCCCCGGGCTTTTCTGGCGGATGCGGCCGAGGCGGGCACGACTTTGCTGGCGGCGGCGGGCGATCACGCACTGCGTCCGGCGTTCGGCGTGGATTCCCGCATGCGGCACCGGGCGTCGGGTGCGGCGGAACTCGCGCTGGCGGGGGTCGATTCGGTACGGCAGGACGTGGACACCGGTCAGGACCTGCGCGCGGCGCTGGCCCTCGGGGTGGGTCCGTACACGGCGGCGGTTTCGGCGGCCCTGCCGGCGGGCGCCCGGCCGGCCGCGCCGGGCCCGCACTCGGCGGCGGCGAGCGGCCCCGGCGGCCGGCAGCCGAAGCCACTACGCTGACGGCCATGCAAGCCACCTCGTACACCTACGACCCGGAGACCCGCAGTGGACAGGTGCTCCTCGACGACGGCACCCCGGTGCCGTTCGACCGGGCCGCGTTCGACGCCGGGGACCTCCGGCTGCTGCGTCCCGGGCAGCGCGTGCGGATCGAGACGGAGGGCGAGGGCGACACCCTCCGGATCACCCTCGTAACCCTTCAAACCCTCTAACCGCCCTTACACACACCGCGGGCCGGGCTCCCCAGGGGAGTCCGGCCCGGCGCGTGAATGCCCTGGCGGTCCTACGACGTCGCCTTGCGGGCGGTGGTCTTCTTGGCGGTGGTCTTGCGGGCCGTCGACTTCTTCGCCGGGGCCTTCTTGGCGGTCACCTTCTTCGCCGGGGCCTTCTTCGCCGTCGTCTTCTTGGCGGCGGTCTTCGTCGCGGCGGTCTTGGCGGTCGCCGTGGTGGTCTTCTTGGCGGCGGGCGCCTTCTTCGCCGTGGTCTTCTTGGCGGTGGCCGTGGTCTTCTTCGCCGGCGCCGCCTTCTTCGCGGTGGTCTTCTTGGCCGCAGCGGCCGTCTTCTTCGCGGCGGCCTTCTTGCCGACGGCCTTGGCGATGGTGGGCGGCGCGCCGGACAGGCTGCCCTTGGGCGCCTTCTTGACGGCGACCTCGCCGCCGCGCGGCAGCTTCTTCGAGCCGCTCACCAGGTCCTTGAAGCCCTGACCGGCGCGGAATCGCGGCACGGAGGTCTTCTTGACCCGAACCCGCTCGCCCGTCTGAGGATTGCGGGCGTAGCGGGCGGGGCGGTCCACCTTCTCGAAGGACCCGAAGCCGGTGACCGAGACCCGCTCGCCCGCGACGACCGCGCGGACGATGGCGTCCAGGACATGATCGACAGCGTCGGCGGCCTGCTGGCGGCCACCCACCTTGTCGGCAATCGCTTCTACGAGCTGCGCCTTGTTCACGTCTTCCCCTTCGGAGACTTCGCCAGAACGAAAGTGTTCAAGCTTTTTCGCACGTTAGGCAGATATATACCGCAAATCAAACACGAAACGGGCTTATCACCCTTGTGCCGCAACGGACTCGGCCGTCCCGGACGGTTCAGCGGTCCTCTTCGGGGATCCGACCCGCGTCGAGGTCCGCCGTGAACCGATCGAGCCGCCTTGCCGCGTCGGCGAGATCGTGCTTGGCCGCGGCCGTAATGACCAGCAGCTTCCGGGTCAGCGCCATCCGTACGCCCTCCGGGACTTGCAGTGCGCGCACCCTTGCGTGCGCTTCCTTGAGCTGGTTCGCGACCGCCGTATAGAGCTGGAGTTGGCCGTCGTGTTCCATGCACAGATTGTGCCATCTGGGGCGAGTTGTCGCCTGCGCAGGGGGCAACTGCCGCCTCAAATGGCTTTCCAGGCACTTGCGAGGGACGCGAACACAGCACTCACATACCCGAACAACAGCCCTCCTAACGTGGGCAGTTGAGCTGAGCTGCGCGGAGCCGCAGGGCTGATCGGGTGCAGACATGGCTGTACCCCCAATCGTGGCGATCAGGGGTACAGAGGGGGTGTTGAGGTGGCCGAAATCCGACCTGGCCGGGGGATCCGGATCAGACCGGGAGCGTCCGCGGCTTGTAGGCGGGGCGCTTCGCCTCGTACGCGGCGATGTCGGCCTCGTTCTGGAGCGTGATGGAGATGTCGTCCAGGCCGTTCAGCAGCCGCCAGCGGGAGTTCTCGTCCAGCTCGAAGGAGGCGGTGATGCCCTCGGCGCGAACCTCACGCGCCTCAAGGTCCACAGTGACCTCAGCAGTGGGGTCCTGCTCGGTCAGCTCCCACAGCGCGTCCACGGTCTTCTGCTCCAGCACGACCGTGAGCAGGCCGTTCTTCAGCGAGTTGCCGCGGAAGATGTCGGCGAAGCGGGAGGAGATCACGGCCTTGAAGCCATAGTTCTGCAGCGCCCAGACGGCGTGCTCGCGGGAGGAGCCGGTGCCGAAGTCGGGGCCGGCGACCAGGACGGTGGCGCCCTGCCGCTCGGGACGGTTGAGGACGAACTCGGGGTCCTTGCGCCAGGCCTCGAACAGCCCGTCCTCGAAGCCGTCGCGGGTGACCTTCTTGAGCCAGTGAGCAGGGATGATCTGGTCGGTGTCGACGTTGCTGCGGCGCAGCGGGACGGCCCGGCCGGTGTGGGTGGTGAAGGCTTCCATGGTTCTCAGACTCCAGCGGGCGCGGGGACGTCGGTCAGGTCGGCCGGGGAGGCCAGGTGGCCCAGGACGGCGGTGGCAGCCGCGACCTGCGGCGACACCAGGTGGGTACGACCGCCCTTGCCCTGCCGGCCCTCGAAGTTGCGGTTGGAGGTGGAGGCGGAGCGCTCGCCCGGGGCCAGCTGGTCGGGGTTCATGCCGAGGCACATCGAGCAGCCCGCGTGCCGCCATTCGGCGCCGGCCTCCTTGAAGACCACGTCCAGGCCCTCGGAGACGGCCTGCAGGCCCACGCGCGCGGAGCCCGGGACGACCAGCATCCGTACGCCGTCGGCGACTTTGCGGCCCCGCAGCAGGTCCGCGGCGGCACGCAGGTCCTCGATGCGGCCGTTCGTGCAGGAGCCTACGAAGACGGTGTCCACCTTGATGGAGCGCAGCGGCTGTCCGGCCGCCAACCCCATGTACTCCAGTGCCTTTTCGGCGGCGAGCCGCTCCGAAGCGTCTTCGTACGAAGCCGGGTCGGGGACGTTCGCCGAAAGCGGCGCGCCCTGGCCGGGGTTGGTGCCCCAGGTGACGAACGGCGACAGCTCGGCGGCGTCGATGACGACCTCGGCGTCGAAGACGGCGTCCTCGTCGGTCTTCAGGGTCTTCCAGTACTCGACGGCGGCGTCCCAGTCGGCGCCCTCGGGGGCGTGCGGGCGGCCCTTGAGGTACGCGAAGGTGGTCTCGTCGGGGGCGATCATGCCCGCGCGGGCGCCGGCCTCGATCGACATGTTGCAGATGGTCATCCGGGCCTCCATCGAGAGCTTCTCGATGGCGGAACCGCGGTACTCCAGGATGTAGCCCTGGCCGCCGCCGGTGCCGATCCTTGCGATGATCGCCAGGATCAGGTCCTTGGCGGTGACGCCCTCGGGCAGCTCGCCGTCGACCGTGATCGCCATGGTCTTCGGGCGGGCCAGGGGCAGCGTCTGGGTGGCCAGCACGTGCTCGACCTGGGAGGTGCCGATACCGAACGCCAGCGCGCCGAAGGCGCCGTGCGTGGAGGTGTGCGAGTCGCCGCAGACGACGGTGGTGCCGGGCTGGGTCAGACCCAGCTGCGGGCCGACGACGTGCACGACGCCCTGCTCGACGTCGCCCAGCGGGTGCAGCCGCACGCCGAAGTCGGCGCAGTTCTTGCGCAGGGTCTCCAGCTGGGCCCGGGAGACCGGGTCGGCGATGGGCTTGTCGATGTCGAGGGTGGGGGTGTTGTGGTCCTCGGTGGCGATGGTGAGGTCGAGGCGACGCACCGGCCGGCCGCTCTTGCGCAGGCCGTCGAAGGCCTGGGGGCTGGTCACCTCGTGCAGCAGGTGCAGATCGATGTAGAGGAGGTCGGGCTCGCCCTCGGCGCGCCGGACGACGTGGTCGTCCCAGACCTTCTCCGCGAGTGTCCTACCCATCGCTTTCCCTCCGGCCGGCAAGCGTCCACCGACCCAACTAGAGATCTTGAGGAGCGGTGACTGCCCTTCTCGGGGCCCCTGAACGTCGTGATTCCGGGCGTCCACCGCCAGGCCCGTTGGTCTGCGGGCCGCTGTGTCATTCCAGGGTGGCGCGTTCCACGGAAAATTGAACTTGCGTTTCACAGAGTGAGACGTGAGTATCGTTGCATGGACAACAGTAGCGGCGTCGGCGTTCTGGACAAGGCGGCCCTCGTCCTGAGCGCTCTGGAGTCCGGTCCGGCCACCCTCGCGGGTCTGGTCGGCGCCACCGGACTGGCACGACCCACGGCTCACCGCCTGGCCGTGGCTTTGGAACACCACCGCATGGTGGCACGCGACATGCAGGGCCGTTTCATCCTCGGCCCGCGCCTCGCGGAACTCGCGGCGGCGGCGGGCGAGGACCGCCTGCTCGCGACGGCGGGCCCCGTGCTCACCCACCTCCGTGATGTCACCGGCGAGAGCGCCCAGCTCTACCGTCGCCAAGGTGACATGCGGATCTGTGTGGCCGCGGCGGAACGCCTGTCCGGCCTGCGGGACACCGTCCCGGTCGGCTCCACGCTCACGATGAAGGCGGGGTCCTCGGCGCAGATCCTGCTCGCCTGGGAGGAGCCCGAGCGCCTGCACCGGGGCCTGCAGGGCGCCCGCTTCACGGCGACGGCCCTGTCGGGCGTACGGCGGCGCGGCTGGGCCCAGTCCATCGGCGAGCGGGAGCCGGGCGTCGCGTCCGTCTCCGCGCCCGTGCGCGGCCCCTCCAACCGCGTGGTGGCCGCCGTGTCCGTCTCGGGCCCCATCGAGCGCCTGACCCGCCACCCGGGCCGTATGCACGCCCAGGCGGTCATCGACGCGGCAGCCCGCCTCTCGGAGGCCCTGCGCCGCTCGGGCTGAGAGCCCCCGGAGAACCCCGCCCGGGGAAGGACCCGCCCCAACGCCGCGGCAGGTCCTTCCCGGGGACGGAACAGCCGGCCTGAAGGGCGCGGGGCCGTTTGGCATGCGGGCTCGGCGCCGCGTGGGCGCGAGCACGCCCACGGAGCCGCACCCGGCCGACGCCCCACAGCGATCACGCGGCCGCATCGCCCCCCGACCGATGGGCGAACCGGTCCGCGGCATACCGCCCGCGCTTCTCCAACGGCACCTGCCCGTGCGCGGCGGCCAGCCCGAACGCCGGCATGTCGCCGTAGATCGCCTCGTAGGACCCTTCCGGCACGACATACGTCTCGTGCCAGATCCCGACCTGCCCGCGCAGCCTGCCCCCGCGCTCCTTGCGGTTGATCGCAGCCCACGCCTTGCGGTGGAACGCGTCCGGCGCGGTCGCGTAGGCGTAGAGCTTGTCCTTGGACTCCCAGTACTGCACGACGTAGTACGTGCGCGGCGACGCGGTCAGCAGCACCTTGGCGCGCAGCCCCCGCGCCGGGTCCTTCTCCAGCTCCCGCAGCATGCGCAGCATCGCGAGCATCACCGGCAGCCACAGACGGACGGCCCGGAAACGGTTGATGCGCATGCCGATCAGCAGGACGACGACCTCGCCCTTCGCGTCGGCGGTGGTACGGGACACCATGACTTCCCCCCTCGTCGGTGAGCGGCGCTATCCAATGACCGATGCTTGGATAGTGGCGTTATCCAAGGAGGAGCGCAAGACATGCGGCTTGCCGAGCTGAGCAGACGCAGCGGTGTGACCACCGCGACGATCAAGTACTACCTGCGCGAAGGCCTGTTGCCGCCGGGCCGCCAGATCAACACGACGACGGCGGAGTACGACGACGGGCACCTGCGCCGGCTGCGGCTGGTGCGGGCGATGGTCCAGGTCGGCGGACTGCCGGTGGCCACGGTCCGGGAGGTGCTGCGGAACGTCGACGACGACTCCCTGGGCCGCACCGTCCGGCTGGGCGCGGCCCTGTGGGCGCTGCCGCAGGTCCCGGAGCCGGACGAGGACGACGAGTGCGTCCGGGCCGCGCGCCGGGAGGCGGACGAGCTGCTGGACCGGGTGGGCTGGTCGAACGCGAAGCTGCTGACGACGATCTCCCCCGCGTACCGCTCCCTGGTGGTGGCGGTGGCCGCGTTCCGCCGGCTCGGCTACGAGTGGGGCGGCGAACTTCTCGCTTCCTATGCCGAGTTGATGCACGAGACGGCGAAGCTCGATCTCGACTTCGTGGAGACGCATCCGTCGGAGGCGGAGAAGGTGGAGACGGCCGTGCTCGGCGCGGTGCTGACCGAGCCGATCCTGCAGGCCCTGCGCCGGCTGGCCCAGGAGGAGGAGTCGGCCCGGCGGTACGGCTTCGAGTAGCACCCGGTACGGCGAAGGCCCCCCACCGAAGTGGGGGGCCTTCCCTGTACGTACCCCCGACCGGATTCGAACCGGCGCTACCGCCTTGAGAGGGCGGCGTGCTAGGCCGCTACACAACGGGGGCGTGGACTCTGCGTTTCCGCAGGTCCGAGCTGGTCTACCTGGACTCGAACCAAGACTAACTGAACCAGAATCAGTCGTGCTGCCAATTACACCATAGACCAATGATGGTTTAGACCAGTCAGTACCCCCGACCGGATTCGAACCGGCGCTACCGCCTTGAGAGGGCGGCGTGCTAGGCCGCTACACAACGGGGGCCCTAGCGATCCCGACGAGGTCGAGATCAGTACCCCCGACCGGATTCGAACCGGCGCTACTGCCTTGAGAGGGCAGCGTGCTAGGCCGCTACACAACGGGGGCTTTGCAGATAAGCTCTGCGAGCTGGCCTACCTGGACTCGAACCAAGACTAACTGAACCAGAATCAGTCGTGCTGCCAATTACACCATAGGCCACTGGAACTCAAGCCCCTGCGGGGTTCTCGTTCTAGTCTGCTCCTCGGGGCTCCGGCCTTCCGGCCCGCTCCCCTCGGCGCAGGAAGAACATTACCCGAAGGTGGACGGGGCTCCAAAACGGGTATCCGCACGGACGAGCGCCGGGAGTTCGGCGAGGGTCGAGATGCGGCGGCAGACGACCTCTCCGACGGCGTGCGCGGCGCCCGTCCCGCGATCGATCCACACGGACAGCAGCCCGGCCTCGGCTGCGCCCCGCCCGTCGATCTCGGGGTGGTCGCCGACGTACGCCACCTCGTGCGGCGGCAGCCCCAGTGCCTCGCACGCCGCGAGGAAGGCGCCCGGCTCCGGCTTGGAGACGCCCAGCTCGGCGGCGCACAGCACGGACTCGAAGCGGTCGAGCAGACCGAGGGTGCGCAGCTTGTGCTCCTGGACGGTGATGCTGGAGTTGGACAGCACCGCGTGCCGGTGGCTGACGGCCAGGGCCTCCAGGGCGGGCAGGACGTCCGGGAAGAGGCTCCAGGCGGCCTCGTAGTGCCCGACGTACCGCTGGAACCAGGCGTCGGCCTCCTCGTCGGTCAGCTCCGCCTCCAGGAACATCCGGACGCGGTCGCGCCGCTGGTCCTGGAAGGAGCACTCCCCGGTCGCGTACCGCGCCCACTGCCGTTCGGTGATCTCCCGCCACCGTACGAGGGCCTGCTCGGGGCTGTCGTACCCGACGAGCAGCCCCTCGGCCACCAGGTGCGCCCGCATGCCCTCACGGTCCGCGGTCGTGTAGTCGAAGAGGGTGTCGTCCACGTCCCAGACCACGGCTCTGATCGTCATGCCACCGACGGTACCGCCGGGGCGCCGGGGACGGGGACCGTGGCCCGCCGGACGCTCGCCGGCCGTTCGTCAGGCCGGCCCGGGGGCGGCCTCCGGAGGGGCCGGGGCCACGAAGAAGTCCGTCACGAAGCAGGTGATCCCCCCGGCGCCGAGCGGCCCCGTCCAGGTGAGATGGAAGCCGTCGCCCCGGCCCGGGGTGGACAGCCGGGTGCGGTCCCGTGGACTCACCGGCATGACGGCGCCCTTCTCGGTCTTGCTCGCCGTGTGCGCCGGAACACCGATGCGACCCCCTGCCGGACATGCCGGAGGGGCGGCAGCCGGTACGGCCACCGCCCCTCGGGACGCGCGCGCCTAGGCCGTCAGCCTGGCCAGCGCCGCGTCGACGCGGGCCAGCGTCTTCTCCTTGCCCAGGACCTCCAGGGACTCGAAGAGCGGCAGGCCGACCGTGCGGCCGGTGACGGCCACGCGGACCGGGGCCTGGGCCTTGCCGAGCTTGAGGCCGTGGGCCTCGCCTGCGGCCAGGACGGCCTCCTTGAGGGACTCGGGGGACGTCCAGTCGGCCGCCTCCAGCTTCTCGCGGGCCGTGCGCAGCAGGGCGTCGGAGCCCTCCTTCATCGCCTTGGTCCACGAGGCCTCGTCGAAGACCGGCTCCGGCAGGAAGAGGAAGTCGACGTTGTCGGTGATCTCCGACAGGACCTTCAGACGGGTCTGGGCGTGCGGGGCGATCGCCTGCCACCGGGACTCGTCGAAGTCCTCCGGCGCCCAGGGGGCGAACGGAGCCCTCAGCCAGGGGCGGCAGCGCTCGGTGAACTCCTTCACGTCCAGCATGCGGATGTGGTCGGCGTTGATCGCCTCGCACTTCTTCAGGTCGAAGCGCGCCGGGTTGGGGTTCACGTCGGAGATGTCGAAGGCCGCGACCATCTCCTCGATCCTGAAGATGTCCTTGTCCGCCGAGAGGGACCAGCCCAGCAGGGACAGGTAGTTGAGCAGGCCCTCGGGGAGGAAGCCCCGCTCCCGGTAGAGGTTGAGGGAGGACTGCGGGTCGCGCTTGGAGAGCTTCTTGTTGCCCTCGCCCATGACGTACGGCAGGTGGCCGAAGGCCGGGACCTGCTGGGCGATGCCCAGCTCGATCAGCGCCTTGTAGAGCGCGATCTGGCGCGGGGTGGAGGACAGCAGGTCCTCGCCGCGCAGCACGTGGGTGATCTCCATCAGCGCGTCGTCCACCGGGTTCACCAGCGTGTACAGCGGGGCGCCGTTCGCGCGGACGATGCCGTAGTCGGGCACGTTCTCCGGTGTGAAGGTCAGTTCGCCGCGGACCAGGTCGGTGAAGGTGATCGTCTCGTCCGGCATCCGGAAGCGGACGATCGGCGTGCGGCCCTGGGCCTGGTACTCCTCGACCTGCTCGGCGCTCAGGTCGCGGCAGTGGCCGTCGTAGCCGGACGGCTTGCCGGCGGCGCGGGCGGCCTCGCGGCGGGTGTCCAGCTCCTCCTGGGAGCAGTAGCAGTGGTAGGCGTGGCCGGCGTCCAGCAGCTTGCGGGCGACGTCGGCGTAGATGTCCATGCGCTGCGACTGGCGGTACGGCGCGTGCGGGCCGCCGACCTCGGGGCCCTCGTCCCAGTCGAAGCCGAGCCAGCGCATCGCGTCGAGCAGCTGGTTGTACGACTCCTCCGAGTCGCGGGCCGCGTCGGTGTCCTCGATGCGGAAGACCAGGGTGCCCTGGTGGTGCCGGGCGAACGCCCAGTTGAACAGGGCGGTGCGGACCAGGCCCACGTGGGGGTTACCGGTGGGCGAGGGGCAGAAACGGACGCGTACGGGGGAGCCGGGTGCGCTAGCCACGCTTGACAACCTTGTTGGTGAGAGTGCCGATGCCTTCGATGGTGACGGCGACCTCGTCGCCGACGTGCAGGGGGCCGACCCCCGCGGGGGTGCCGGTGAGGATGACGTCGCCGGGCAGCAGCGTCATGGCCTCGGAGATGTTGACGATCAGGTCCTCGATGGGGTGGATCATCTCGCTCGTGCGGCCCAGCTGGCGCTGTTCGCCGTTGACGGTGAGCTGGACGGTGAGGTCGCCCGCGCGGGCGAGGTCGATGTCCGTCTCCACCCAGGGGCCGAGCGGGCAGGAGCTGTCGAAGCCCTTGGCCCGGGCCCACTGCTTCTCGCGCTTCTGCACATCGCGGGCGGTGATGTCGTTGGCGCAGGTGTAGCCGAAGATCACGTCCTTGACGCGGTCGCGCGGGACCTCGCGGCACATGCGGCCGATGACGACGGCCAGCTCGGCCTCGTGGTGCAGGTCCTCGGTGAACGGCGGGTACTGGATGTCGTCGCCGGGGCCGATCACGGAGGTGGACGGCTTGAAGAAGGCGAAGGGGGCGTCCGGCACCTCGTTGCCCAGCTCGCGCGCGTGCTCGGCGTAGTTGCGGCCGAAGGCCACGACCTTGTTGGGGAGCACCGGCGGGAGCAGCCTGACCTTGCCGAGCGGCACCTTCGTACCGGACAGCTCGTAGTCCGCGAACGGGATGCCCTTGATGATGTCGAGGACGAGTTCGTCCTGCTTGTCGCCCTCGACCGCGCCGAAGGCTACGTTCCCGTCGATGGAGAACCTGGCGATGCGCACGGGATCCTGCGCCCCTCACTGAGAACCGGCGTACTGACGCCTCAGGTTAACGGAGCTATGCGAAGTTGTTCGCTTCTGGGGGCATCGGCGCAGGTCGGAGGCGGGTCACCCGGGATTGTGGCCGTCGTGCGAAAAGCGCCGGGGAAAAACACGAGCGCGGCCGCGGGGAGTCACACGATCCCTCGGCCGCGCCCGGCGGAGCCGTCGGTCTACTCGCCGGCCTGGGCACCCACGCCGGCCGGGACGTCCACGAGGACGGTGCGCCGGGGGTTGGCGGTCTGGGCGGGGAGGTCGACGGAGTGCTCCGGCAGCTCGGGCGTGTGCAGCTCGCCGGCGTCCGTGAGGTGCGCCAGGGTCGTGCGTCGCGGGTTGGCTATGTTGCGGAACATCATCGTCGTCTTCACCGTTGTCGTCCTGTGCCCTCTGGTCGAGTGGTTGGCAGAGTCGTCCCTCTTGTAAAGCGTCAGGCTAAACATCCAATTCCCCGACGAAGACGCCAACTCCCCCTGAAGTGTGTGTGAGTTTGCTCACGAACTCACGGGCAAATCGGTCAATTCCGGCTGACAACCCGCCCCAACGAAACGGACATTGACCCCCTGAAGCCACCATTCCGCTCCTGATCATGGCGACTGGGACACCGGGTACCGAGCAGCGCCTCACCGGGGTATGCCCGTTATGCCCCGGAAACGGTTCTACGGGCGGTAATCCAGCCCTCACAGCGGGTCACGGAGGTCACAGCTCGGTTCACTGCCCTTGTTGGAGATCCTGCACTGTGCTGGAATTCCACGGACCGCCGCGGGATCGAGCCGGCGCACAGGGGGCGCACACAGCGCCGAGTGGCGGCGAGACAGGGGGGAACCAGCGCCGGTCACTCAAGATCACCCGGGGGGCGTTTTCAGGGCGCTCTCCACAACGCCGACACCGTGTCCCTCCGTTCACGCGGAGGGGCGCCTGGTCCAGAGGTTGCGACGCTAGTGCAGGGACGTTTCAAGAGGGATGGCAGCGCTTCGGCGGAGCCGGAGCCGCACGGCGGGACTGGCCCCAAGGCCGTCAGCTCCTCGCCCCAGCACGCCCAGAACCCGGGCCAGGCCCAGGCCGGAGACGGCGGTGAGCGCGGGCGCCCGGGCGGGTCCGCCGCATCGGCCTCCACGACCGCGACGCCCGCGGGCAACGCCGCGCCGTCGGCGAAGCCCGCGCAGGTGCCGACCAGCACGGGTTCACGGCTGGCCCTGCGTAACTGGCGCATCTCCACCCGTCTGGTGTCGCTGCTCGCGCTGCCCGTGGTCGCGGCGACCTCGCTGGGCGCGCTGCGCATCAACGAGAACATGAACGACATCCAGCAGCTGGACAACATGAAGCTGCTGACGGAGATGACCAAGCAGGCCACCGAGCTGGCGATGGCGCTCCAGGAGGAGCGCGACCAGTCGGCCGGCCCGCTGGCCCACGGCGGTCTGAAGAAGACCGACTACCAGATCAAGGCCTACCAGCAGAAGACGGACCGGGCCCGCGAGAACTTCCTCGACTCCTCCGAGGAGATCGACGCCGCGAGCAAGGACGGCAACCTCCAGGGCGTGCGCGACGCGCTCGTCGGCCTCGCCAACCAGCTGGACGACCTCGCCAAGATCCGCCAGAAGGCCTACGGGTCCAAGGAGAACGCCTCCCAGACGGTCGAGTCCTACCACCGGCTCATCACCCAGCTGATCGGCCTCTCCCAGGACATGGCCGAGGCGTCCAGCAACCCGGAGATGATCTCCCGCACCCGCGCCCTGGCGGCCTTCTCCACCGCCAAGGAGTACGCGTCCGTGCAGCGCGCGATGATCGCCGCCGCACTGCCCGCGACCACCGACACCAAGGGCGACCTCTCCGAGAACGACCGCCTCTACGGCCAGTCGGCGTACGAGAGCGAGAACTCCGAGCTGGCGATCTTCCGGAAGATCTACGCGGACCAGAACGCCGAGGAACTGCTGAAGCCGATCGACGAGGGCAACCCGACGATCGAGTCCGCCGACACCTACGCCAAGCGCTCCTTCGAGTCCCCCGACGGCCTGCAGCAGCTGCCGGCGCGGTCCTACAAGGACTGGGTGGACGACAGCTCGACCAAGATCGAGCAGATGAAGAAGATCGAGCACACGCTGCTGGAGGAGATGGAGCAGAAGGCCCGCGAGCTGAAGAGCGCCACCCAGCGTGACGCGATCATCTCCGGTGCGCTGATCCTGATCGTCCTCGGCGTGTCGCTGGTCGGCGCGTTCGTCGTGGCCCGGTCCATGATCCGCTCGCTGCGCCGGCTCCAGGAGACCGCGACCAAGGTCGCCCAGGACCGCCTGCCCGAGCTGGTCAAGCAGCTCTCCGAGTCCGACCCGCAGGACGTCGACACCTCCGTGGAGTCGGTCGGTGTGCACTCCCGGGACGAGATCGGCCAGGTGGCCGCGGCCTTCGACGACGTGCACCGCGAGGCGGTCCGCCTCGCCGCCGAGCAGGCCCTGCTGCGGGGCAACGTCAACGCGATGTTCACCAACCTCTCGCGCCGCTCCCAGGGTCTGATCCAGCGCCAGCTGTCGCTGATCTCCGAGCTGGAGTCCCGCGAGGCCGACCCGGACCAGCTGTCCTCGCTGTTCAAGCTGGACCACCTCGCCACCCGTATGCGCCGTAACGGTGAGAACCTCCTCGTTCTCGCCGGTGAAGAGCCCGGCCGCCGCTGGACCCGTCCGGTCCCGCTGGTCGACGTGCTCCGCGCCGCCGCGTCCGAGGTGGAGCAGTACGAGCGCATCGAGCTGGCCGCCGTACCGACCACCGAGGTCGCCGGCCGGGTCGTCAACGACCTCGTGCACCTGCTCGCCGAGCTGCTGGAGAACGCGACCTCCTTCTCCTCGCCGCAGACCAAGGTCAAGGTCACCGGTCACGCGCTGCCCGACGGCCGTGTGCTGATCGAGATCCACGACACCGGTATCGGCCTCTCCCCCGAGGACCTCGCGGCGATCAACGAGCGGCTCGCCTCGCCGCCCACCGTGGACGTCTCCGTCTCCCGCCGCATGGGTCTGTTCGTGGTCGGCCGGCTGTCCCAGCGGCACGGCATCCGGATCCAGCTGCGCCCGTCCGACTCCGGTGGTACGACCGCGCTGGTCATGCTGCCCGTGGACGTCGCCCAGGGCGGCAAGAAGCCCGCTCCGGGCAAGCCCGGCGCGCCCTCCACCGGTGGCCCCGCCGCCGCGCAGGCCGCCGCCGGTGCGGCAGCGGCCCGGCGGCAGAACGGCAACCCCGGCGGCGCCCCGGCCGGCGGTGGTCTGCTCGGTTCCGGTCCCGGCCCGCGTGGCCAGGTCGGCTCCGCCCAGGGTCCCCGGGCCGCGCTGCCCGGCGCGGGCCAGGGCGGCCGTCCCGGTGCGCCGGGCGGAGCGCGCGGTCCGCAGGGCGGCCCCGGCGGTCCCCAGCAGAACCGTCCCGCGCCGGCCGGCTTCGGCGGTCAGGCGCCGGGCGCCCCGCAGGGCCTGCAGGCCTCCGGCCAGGGCGGGCCGCAGCAGGACGCCTTCGGCGGCCGCGGCCGCAAGCGGTCCGGCGGTCCCGCGGACCAGGGCCGCCAGCCCCAGCTGCCGCCGCGCGGCGGCCCGCGGGCCGAGCTGCCCGGCGGTGCCCCGCAGTCCCGCACCCCGGACTGGAGCGAGAACCCGCAGTCGCGCGCCGCGATGGACACCCCGCGCGGCCACGACGAGCAGGACCCGACGCAGACCGCGCGCATGCCGCGCGTCGATGACCGGCAGGGTCCGGGCTCGACCTCGGAGCTGCCCCGGATCGACGCCCATGGTCCGGCCGCGACGGGCCAGTTCCCGCGCGCCGAGCTGAACGGCGCGAGCGGCTCGCAGACCGGCCAGTTCGCCCGCCCGGACAACGCCCAGCAGACGGGCCAGTACGCGCGCCCCGACAACGCCCAGCAGACCGGGCAGTTCGCGGCTCCCGGGCAGGGCCGGCAGCCTGGTCCCTTCGACGGTCCCGGCGCCCAGCAGGGCACCGGCTCGTACGTCCGGTCCGACGTGTTCGGCACGCCGGCGCCGGGCCAGCCGGACAACAACCCGCAGAACACGGGCCAGTTCCCGGCCCCGCAGGCCCCGCAGTCGTACGCCGGCGGCTACGACGGCGGTTCCACCGGGCAGCACGCCCTGCCGGCCCGTCAGGACCCCGGCCACACCGGCCAGTTCGAGCGGCCGCAGCCGGCCGGCCGTACCGACTTCGGCGCCCCGCGCCCGTCCGCGCCGCAGCAGCGTCCGGTCCGCCAGGAGCCGGAGGCGCTGCCGCCGGCCAGCGGTCCCGGGGACGGCCGTACCCCGCTGTACGACACGCTGGAGACCAACTGGTTCCACGGCGGTCAGCAGCAGGAGAGCGCGCCCGCGCCGCGGCAGCCGCAGGCACCCGCGCCCGCGCCCGCGCCCGCTCCGCAGCGGTCCGCGTCGAACACCGGATCCTGGCGCACCTCGCCGAACGACGAACTCGTCCGGCAGGCCGAACGCGTCCGACAGCCCGCGGCCGGCGGGGTCACCACCTCCGGTCTGCCGCGTCGAGTGCCCCGGGCGAACCTCGTGCCGGGTACCGCTCAGCAGCAACAGCACCAAACCGGTCCGCAGGTCTCGCGTGCGCCTGACGACGTGCGCGGACGGCTGACCAATCTTCGTCGGGGCATCGCTCAGGGCCGTCAGGCCGGCAGCGGCCAGACCGGCAGCTTCCCGAGCCCCACTCACCAGCAGGAGCGTTAGTTGAGTCCGATGAGCCAGGCGGCACAGAACCTGAACTGGTTGATCACCAACTTCGTGGACAACACCCCCGGGGTGTCGCACACGGTGGTGGTCTCCGCCGACGGCCTTCTGCTGGCGATGTCCGAAGGTTTCCCGCGGGACCGCGCCGACCAGCTGGCGGCCGTCGCGTCCGGGCTGACCTCGTTGACGGCCGGGGCGTCCCGGATCTTCGAGGGCGGCACGGTGGCGCAGACGGTCGTCGAGATGGAGCGCGGGTTCCTCTTCCTGATGTCCATCTCGGACGGGTCGTCCCTCGCGGTGCTGGCCCATCCCGATGCGGACATCGGTCTCGTCGGCTACGAGATGGCACTGCTCGTCGACCGCGCGGGTGCGGTACTCACCCCGGACCTGCGCGCCGAACTCCAGGGCAGTCTGCTTCACTGACCGCCCCCGGCACCACCCACCTCACGAAAACACCGTCCGGCCGCCACAATCCCCCCACCGGCCCCGTCAGACGGCTTGACTGACCGACTTGCTGTCCCGCCCGGAGGATTCATGACCCCGCCCACCGCCCATCATGATCCGTACGCGGAGCCGTACGGGGACGAGGGCGACCAGCCGCTGGTGAGGCCCTACGCCATGACCGGCGGCCGGACCAGGCCCCGCTACCAGCTCGCCATCGAGGCGCTGATCAGCACCACGGCCGACCCGGCAGCGCTCATGGGGCTCCTTCCGGAGCACCAGCGCATCTGCCACCTGTGCCGCGAGGTCAAGTCGGTCGCGGAGGTCTCGGCGCTGCTGGCCATGCCGCTGGGTGTGGCCCGGATCCTGGTGGCCGACCTCGCCGAGGCCGGCCTGGTCGCCATCCACCAGCCGGGTGGCGACGAGAACAACGGCGGCGCTCCGGATGTGACGCTGCTCGAAAGGGTGCTCAGTGGACTTCGCAAGCTCTGACGCGGGCCGGGCCACCACCTCCGCGAAGATCGTGGTGGCGGGCGGCTTCGGCGTGGGCAAGACCACGTTCGTCGGCGCCGTCTCGGAGATCAACCCGCTGCGCACAGAGGCCGTCATGACGTCCGCTTCGGCCGGCATCGACGACCTCACCCACACCGGAGACAAGACGACCACGACGGTCGCCATGGACTTCGGCCGTATCACCCTGGACCAGGACCTGATCCTGTACCTGTTCGGTACGCCGGGCCAGGACCGCTTCTGGTTCATGTGGGACGACCTCGTCCGCGGTGCCATCGGCGCCGTCGTCCTGGTCGACACCCGCCGTCTCGCCGACTGCTTCCCCGCGGTCGACTACTTCGAGAACTCGGGCCTGCCCTTCGTCGTCGCCCTCAACGGCTTCGACGGCCAGCAGCCCTACGCCCCCGAGGAAGTGCGCGAGGCGCTGCAGATCGGGCCGGACACCCCGATCATCACGACGGACGCCCGACACCGTGCGGATGCAAAGAGTGCACTGATCACGCTGGTGGAGCATGCCCTGATGGCGCGGCTGAAGTAGCACTCAAGTACGACGGGTCGTACGGCAGTTGCTGTAAAGGGTTCGGAGCCGACTGTGGCCTTTGACACGGTCGGCTCCGGCGTTCATAACAGTTCGGCAGAGGAATCCCCGGGCATCACCACGCGACGCGGTCGCGTGGTGCCGCTGTGCGCACAAACGCCCCGCCTTTTGGCGGGGCTCGCTCTTTTTGACCGTTTTATCTAGCGTTTACAACGGCTTCATCACGGGGTTTCCGCTGTTTGGAAGTGCGCTGGTCCACGTGCTGGAATGCCTGAACTGCCCAATGGTCAAAGACGTACTGAGGACGTACCGAGTGCGTACTGGTGGTCGATGGCGAACCGGGCTCTGAGAGACTGCGGCACGACGTAGGTGCCGACCGCCGAGAGGTTGTTGGTCGAGTGAGGCGAAGCAAGAACGGTCCCGAGCCGTCGGCGCGGGGCAACTTCACCCCGCCGCCGCGCGCTGCGGCGCCCACCCCCGTTCCCGGAGCGGAACCGGCGGCCACTCCCGCGTCCAGCGGCGGCCGTCTCTCCCCGCGGAACTGGCGGGTGCCGACCCGGCTGAACGCGATTCTGCTCATACCCGTGGCGGTCGGCCTGGTCATGGGCGGCTTCCAGGTGAAGAGCTCGATCGACACCTGGCAGCAGGCACGCGACGCCGAGAACACCGCCCGTCTGGTCCGCGCCGCCCTGACCTACGCCGACGCGCTGGAGAGCGAGCGTGACGTCACCGCCGCTCCGCTGCTGCTGAACAAGAAGGACGCGGCCAGCAAGCAGACCGTCGAGGCCGCGCGCAAAGCCACCGACCAGGCCGCCGACGGCTTCGACGAGGCGACCAAGAGCATGCCGGACGAGGCCGGTCTGCAGCGCCGGCTGAAGCTGTTCCACGAGGTCGAGCCCAAGCTGGCCCAGCTGCGGCAGGCGGCGTACACCTCCAAGATGACCGGCGTGCAGACCGAAGAGGGCTACGTCCAGGTCAGCCACCCGCTGATGGAGTTCGCCAACGAGCTCGGTCTGGGCACCGGCAACATCACCTCCTACGGCCGTACCGTCTACGCCATCTCGCTGACCAAGGCGGCGCTGTCCCTGGAGCGGTCGATCGGCACGCACCTGCTGGTCAAGCCCGGGCCGGACGCCCCCAACCTGGCGACCCAGCGGGTCTCCCTGTCCTCGTACGCCTACCTGGAGCGCATCGCCCGGGAGGAGTACCTCGGCGGTGGCACCGAGGCCGACGCTCAGAAGCTGAGCGACCTCGAGGAAAAGGTCAAGTCGGACGCCGCGGCCATGGTCCAGAAGGCCAAGGGGAGCAACGCGAAGTACGTCGCCCCGCCGTCCGACCCGTCCAGGCTGGTGGGCGCGCTCGCCACCATGAAGGACACCAGCACCCTCACCCGTGACCAGCTGGCCGCCGGTGGCGTCACCGCGGAGAACTGGTGGGCGGTCAACACGCTGAAGTACAAGGCGTACCGCCAGATCGAGTCGGACATGGCCGACAAGGCGGTGACCGAGGCCTCGACCATCGCCGACGACGCCAAGACCTCGGCGTTCATCACCGGTGCCGTCGTCGTCATCGCCCTGCTGGCCGCGTTCATCCTGGCCGGCCTGGTGGCCCGCCAGATGAGCCGCTCGATGCGCCAGCTGCGCAACGCCGCCTTCGGCATCGCCGAGCAGCGGCTGCCGATGCTGGTCGACCAGCTCTCCCGCACCGACCCCGGCCGGGTCGACACCCGGGTGGCACCGATCCCGATCACCACCAAGGACGAGATCGGCGAGGTCGCCCGCGCCTTCGACCAGGTCCACCGCGAGGCGGTCCGGCTCGCCTCCGAGCAGGCCCTGCTGCGGGGCAACATCAACGCGATCTTCACCAACCTGTCGCGCCGCAACCAGTCGCTGATCGAGGGCCAGCTGACCCTGATCACCGACCTGGAGAACAACGAGGCCGACCCCGACCAGCTGGAGAACCTCTTCAAGCTGGACCACCTGGCCACCCGTATGCGCCGCAACGGCGAGAACCTGCTGGTCCTCGCCGGCGAGGAGCCCGGCCGCCGCTGGGACCAGCCGGTCCCGCTGGTCGACGTGCTGCGCGCCGCCTCCTCCGAGGTGGAGCAGTACGAGCGCATCGAGCTGTCCGGCGTCCCGGAGGCCGAGATCCACGGCCGCGCGGTCACCGACCTCGTGCACCTGCTGGCCGAGCTGCTGGAGAACGCCACCACGTTCTCCTCCCCGCAGACCAAGGTCCGCGTCACCGCGACCCGGCTGCCCGACGGCCGCATCATGATCGAGATCCACGACAAGGGCATCGGTCTGACGGCCGAGGACTTCGCGGACATCAACCACAAGCTGGCCAACCCGCCGACCGTGGACGCCGCGATCTCCCAGCGCATGGGCCTGTTCGTGGTCGGCCGGCTGTCCGACCGCCACGGCATCCGGGTCCAGCTGCGCCCCTCGGGCGAGCAGGCCGGTACCACCTCCCTGGTCATGCTGCCGGACGCGATCACGCACGGCGGTGGCGGCGAAGCCCCGCTGGACCGCGACGAGTTCACCGTCTCGCAGATCATCCCGGAGCAGCAGTTCCAGGGTGAGAGCTTCGGCCAGCAGCAGCCGATGCGCACGGCCGCCGAACTGGGCTTCGACGACAGCCGGTACACGGAGGTCCCCGACGACATCCGGGAACTGGACCCCGTCGGCCGCTCGCTGATGCGCGAGGAGCGCCGCGCGGCCCTGGAGGCCCAGAGCCACGGCCAGCAGCCCGGCGAGCAGCAGGCGTACGACGAGCAGCCCCAGCAGGGGTACGAGGCGTACCAGGAGCAGCAGCGGCAGACGTACGACGAGCAGCCCCGGCAGGCGTACGAGGCTCCGGCGTACGAGGAGCAGCAGCAGGCGTCGTACGAGCAGCAGTACGAGCAGTCGTACGACGAGCAGTACTACACGCCGAACGGCGAGCAGGCGCAGCACGACGGATACTCTCCGAACGGCGGCTACCCGGAGCCCTCGTCCTCGTATGCGGAGCCTGCCCAGGCACCGTCCTACCAGGACGACTGGCCCCAGCAGGACGGCTACCAGAACGGCTATCCGGCCCAGTACGCTCCGGAAACGGAATCCTCGCAGGCCGCTGACGCGAGTGAGCGGAACGGCGTAGGCTTCGACCGTCCGGGAACGGCCTCTCCCGCCGCACACGCGCTGACCGACGCCGGGCTGCCCCGCCGCGGGTCCACCGCGAGCGGCTCGCACGGCGCCGGCTCCGCGAACGGCACGGCGCGTGCGCAGCAGGAAGCGCCTGCTCCCGCACCGGGCAACGCGCCGGAGGCGAGCGGCGACAGCAGCTGGCGTTCGGCGAACGACGAGCGGTGGCAGCAGGCCGCGCAGCTCCGGAAGCCCAAGGCAGGCGGGGTCACCGCCTCCGGCCTGCCGCGGCGGGTGCCCAAGGCCAATCTGGTCGAGGGTTCCGCCGAAACCACCCCCCAGGGAGGCCCCCAGGTCTCCCGTGCCCCGGAGGACGTCCGGGGCAGGCTGAGCAACCTGCGCCGGGGCGTCCAGCGCGGACGCAGCGCAGGCAGTGAAACGAACGGCCAGGGCTTCGGTCCTGACAGCACCTACAACCAGGAGCGTTAGTGTGAGCCCGATGAGCCAGGCGGCACAGAACCTGAACTGGTTGATCACCAACTTCGTGGACAACACCCCGGGGGTGTCCCACACGGTGGTGGTCTCCGCCGACGGACTCCTTCTGGCGATGTCCGAAGGCTTTCCCCGCGACCGCGCCGACCAGCTCGCGGCCGTCGCCTCCGGTCTGACGTCTCTGACGGCAGGCGCCTCCCGGATCTTCGAGGGAGGCAGCGTGAATCAGACGGTTGTGGAGATGGAGCGGGGATTCCTCTTCATCATGTCCATCTCCGACGGTTCCTCGCTGGCGGTCCTGGCCCACCCCGAGGCGGACATCGGTCTCATCGGGTACGAGATGGCCCTTCTGGTGGACCGCGCGGGCACGGTCCTCACCCCGGATCTCCGCGCGGAGCTCCAGGGAAGCCTTCTCAACTAATTATCGGACGGTGCGTATTCGCGTCCCGGGGCCGTAAGGTTTCGGGACGCGGCTCCACACGGATGGGTGCCCGGCGCAGTCGGAGGAGGAGAAAGTGGCAACACCCCCAGGCGGTTCGTCTTCGGGCAACTGGTCGTACGGCCCTGCCCAGGGCCAGGGCCGGGGCGACGGTTCGGCGAACCCGTACAACTTCCCCTCCGCACCCAGCCACCGGCAGCCGTACGCCCCGCAGGGCCCCGGTCCGTCGCCGTACGACCAGCCCCCGGCCCCGCGGATCCAGCCGGTCCAGCCGCAGCGCCGCCCCGAGCCGGCCCCGGCCACGGCGGCCAACAACCCCTTGGTGCGGCCGTACGCCATGACCGGCGGCCGGACCCGCCCGCGCTACCAGCTCGCCATCGAGGCACTGGTGCACACCACCGCCGCTCCGCACCAGATGCAGGGCCAGCTGCCCGAGCATCAGCGGATCTGCAACCTGTGCCGGGAGATCAAGTCGGTGGCCGAGGTCTCGGCCCTGCTGACGATCCCCCTCGGCGTGGCCAGGATTCTCGTCGCCGACTTGGCGGAGGCGGGCCTGGTCGCCATCCATCAGCCCGGCGGCGACGAGAACGCCGGCGGCCAGCCAGACGTGACACTGCTCGAAAGGGTGCTCAGTGGACTTCGCAAGCTCTAGCGGCGGTCCTTCCCGCTCCACCACCTCCGCGAAGATCGTGGTGGCGGGCGGCTTCGGCGTGGGCAAGACCACGTTCGTCGGCGCCGTCTCGGAGATCAACCCGCTGCGCACAGAGGCCGTCATGACGTCCGCTTCGGCCGGCATCGACGACCTCACCCACACCGGAGACAAGACGACCACGACGGTCGCCATGGACTTCGGCCGTATCACCCTGGACCAGGACCTGATCCTGTACCTGTTCGGTACGCCGGGCCAGGACCGCTTCTGGTTCATGTGGGACGACCTCGTCCGCGGCGCGATCGGCGCGATCGTCCTGGTCGACACCCGCCGTCTCGCCGACTGCTTCCCCGCGGTCGACTACTTCGAGAACTCGGGCCTGCCCTTCGTCATCGCCCTCAACGGCTTCGACGGCCAGCAGCCCTACTCGCCCGACGAGGTCCGCGAGGCGCTGCAGATCGGGCCGGACACCCCGATCATCACGACGGACGCCCGCCACCGCGCGGACGCCAAGAGCGCACTGATCACGCTCGTGGAGCACGCCCTGATGGCGCGCCTGCGCTAGCCGGTCCCCGCGTTCCGAGGGGCCCTTTCCCGCGGAGAGGGCCCCTTTGTCGTACCCCGGTGCCACACTGGACGACGCACTGGAGGGGGTGGCGATGGTTGCCGAGGCGGCTGCGTTACGGCTGGGGACGACCGTGGCGAAGGCGGCGGCCCAGATGTGGCTCGGGGGCAGGCGGCGGGAGCAGGAGCGCCGCATGGACATGGCCGGGCTGATCCGGCTGCGGGTGTCGGGGCTCCGCTTCCAGCGGGGCGTGCAACGGCAGTTCGAGGAGATCGCGGACGCGGTGTACGACCGGCTGGCGCCGTTCCTGGAGCGGGAGTTCCCCGGCCTGGAGGAGAGCAGCCGGCAGGCCGTGATCGACGGGGTGTGCGACACGTTCGCGGCGGCGGACCTGTCGGACGGGGCGGTGCTGGCGGCGGACGTGAATCCGGCGGAGATCGTGCGCCGGGTGACGGGAGCGGTCGCGCTGCCCGCGGGGCTCGGCGAGGCGGAGACCCGGCTGTTCGAGGTGCTGTTCGCGGAGTGCGTCGAGTACTACGTGCGGATCGTGCAGGGGCTGCCGGTCTTCGAGGAACGCGCGCTGACCGAGCTGCTGGGCCGTACGACGTCCCTGGGCGCGGAGATCGCGCGGGTGCTGGAGCGGCTGCCCGACCGGTCCTTGTTCGCCCCCGAGGGGACGGACCGGGACGGCGACTTCCGGCGCCGCTACCTGGAACTCGTCAGCACGACCCTGGACGAGGTGGAGCTGTTCCGGCGCACGTCCGACCGGGCGGGGGCGCAGGTACGGCTGTCGGTGGCGTACGTCAGTCTGCGCGCGACGGGTGACGACGGGAGCCGGCGGCGGCCGGCCCGCTCCCTGCCGATGCTGCGGCCGGACATGAGCGACTGGGAGGAGCCCGGGAGCGAGAGCGCCGGGATGCGGGTGGAGGCGGCCCTGGGCGGAGCCACCCGGGTGCTGCTGCGCGGCGAGGCGGGCTCGGGCAAGACGACACTGCTGCGCTGGCTGGCGGTGACGGCGGCGCGCGGCGCGTTCACCGGGGAGCTGGCGGACTGGAACGGTCTGACTCCGGTGTTCGTGAAGCTGCGCGAGTACAGCGGCCGGGAGCTGCCGAGGCCGGAGGCGATGCTGGACTCGGTGGCCGGCCAGATCACCGGGGTCATGCCGAAGGCCTGGGTGGAACGCCAACTCACCGACGGCAGGGCCCTGCTGCTGATCGACGGCGTGGACGAGCTGCTGGACGGCGAGCGGCGGGGCGTACGGGAGTGGCTGCGCAGGCTGCTGGCCGCGTACGGCGAGGTCCGGGTGGTCGTCACCTCGCGTCCGGCCGCGGCGAGCGCGGACTGGCTGCGCCGCGAGGAGTTCACCGCGCTCCACCTGGACCGTATGGCCCCGCCCGACCTGGTGGCCTTCGTACGGCAGTGGCACCAGGCGGTACGGGAGCTGGACGACGACCTGCCGTGCACGGTGGAGGAACTCCCGCGCTACGAGCAGTCGTTGCTGACGAGCCTGAAGGACCGCCCGCACCTCCAGTCCCTCGCGGGTACGCCGTTGCTGGCGGCCATGCTGTGCGCGATGCACCTGAACCGGGGCAGCCGGCTCCCGCGGGACCGGATGGAGCTGTACCGCAACGCCCTGCACACGCTGGTCCACGAACGGGACGCGGACCGGAACGTGCCGAGCGCAATGGACGGCCGGCTGAGCCTCAACGACAAGCTGGTGCTGCTCCGGGATCTGGCGTGGCGGCTGTCCGACAACAACCGCAGCGAGATCGCACTGGAGCAGGCGGCCGTGCACGTCGGCAAGCGGCTCGCGGGCATGCGGCATCTGGACGAGCACGACGGCGGCAAGGTCCTGGAGCAGCTGCGGGACCGCTCGGGGATCCTCCGCTCCCCCGCCGAGGGCCGCCTGGACTTCGTCCACCGCACGTTCCAGGAGTACCTGGCCGCCGAGGAAGCGACGGAGGAGGACCGCATCGGCAACCTGGTCGAGCGGGCCCACCTGGACCTGTGGCGCGAGACCATCGTCATGGCAGCGGGCCACGCGAACCGGCCCCAGCGGGAGGAACTGCTGGGCGGCATCCTGGACCGGGCACGGCAGGAACCCCGGTACGGCAGGAAGCTGCGGCTGCTGGCGGCGGCCTGCCAGGAGACGGTGCCGGAGGTCTCCGACGGTCTCGCCGCACGGCTGGAGGAGGCGGTGGCTGCGCTGCTGCCGCCGCGGCGGGAGACGGACCCGCCGGCGCTGGCGGCGGTGGGTTCCAGCCTGCTTCGGAAACTGCCCGGGTCGCTGGACGAGCTGACGTCGAAGGCGGCGGTGCAGACGGTGCGGACCGTCGCCTTGATCGGCGGCGAGGAGGCGCTCGGGCTGCTGGAGGGGTACGCGGAAGACGGGCGCCGGGACGTGGTGGCCGCGCTCATCGACGCGTGGGGGTACTTCGACGCGGACCCTTACGCCGATCGGGTGATGGCCAGGCTTCCGTTGGGACAGCACTTGGTTGTCCTGACGCACTCGGCGCAGTTGCGGGCAGCGGTACGGCTGAGATCACTGACCGCGCTGAGGATCATGTTCGAACTCCCGGATCTGTCCGCTCTCACCGAACTCCCGCCGCTTCAGGAACTGGCGTGCAAGGTGCGGGGCACGGCAGACCTCTCCCTGCTGAAGGCCCATCCCCGGCTCGGGCACCTCCAGCTGCTCAGCGGTGTGTCACTTCGGAATCCGGAAGCCCTCGCAGAGCTGCCCGCACTGCGCGTCCTGCACTTGCCGCTCGCCGGTCCGTACGGCATCGAGGGCCTGCCGGGCCTGCCGGGCCTGAGCGCGCTGGCCTTGTCCGGCGTCACTGCAGGGACCAGGCTCGGCTTCCTGGCCCCCTTCGAGGGCGTCGAGCAGCTGCACCTCGTCGGTCGCAGCCGCTTGCCCGATCTCGCGCCCCTGTCCATGGTGAAACGTCTGCGCAGCCTGTCGCTCTACGACTTCGACGCCAGGGACCTGACCCGGCTCCTGGTATCAGGCTGCCCCCAGCTCACCAATCTCTGCCTGACCCGCTGTCTCCTGCCGGACGAACTCGACGGCCTGCGCGCGCTGACGCGACTGCGGAGGCTGGAGTTGGACAGCTGCAACACCACCGACGGCCCCGCCACCGCACCCGGCCTCCCCGGCGTCAAGGTCACCGTCCGCTGAACACACCGCGGCCCCGCCCTCCCGAACGGAGTGGCGGGGCCGCGGTCGAGCGCACGAACCTCAGTGCCAGCTGTGCGGTGCCCGGAAGCCGGGCTCGCGCTCCAGGCGGCGCCAGCCTGCCTTCGGGCGGACCCGGTGGGTCGCCGAAGGCTCGGGGCGGGCGGCGGCGCGGGCCATGAGGATGGCCGTGATGGCGGCGACCTCCTCGGGCTCGGCGTGGCCCTTCTCGACGCGGATGTCAGGAGTGCTCATGGGTGTCAGTCTCCGTGAGAGAGAGGTCCGCGGGGTTGCCGCGGCGGGTCCGCTGGGTTACTGCGGGGGGTTGCCGTGCTTGCGGGAAGGCAGGTCGGCGTGCTTGGTGTGCAGCATCGCCAGGGACTTCACGAGCACCTCGCGGGTCTCGGCGGGGTCGATGACGTCGTCGACCAGGCCCCGCTCGGCCGCGTAGTACGGGTGCATCAGCTCGGCCTTGTACTCCTTGACCATCTTCTGCCGCATGGCCTCGGGGTCCTCGGCGTCGGCGATCTGCCGGCGGAAGATGACGTTGGCCGCGCCCTCGGCGCCCATGACGGCGATCTCGTTCGTCGGCCAGGCGTAGGTGAGGTCGGCGCCGATCGACTGGGAGTCCATGACGATGTACGCACCTCCGTACGCCTTGCGCAGGATGAGCGAAATCCTCGGCACGGTCGCGTTGCAGTAGGCGTACAGCAGCTTCGCGCCGTGGCGGATGATTCCGCCGTGTTCCTGGTCGACACCGGGGAGGAACCCGGGGACGTCCAGGAAGGTGACGATCGGGATATTGAAAGCGTCACACATCTGGACAAAGCGCGCAGCTTTTTCCGAGGCTTCGATGTCCAGGACGCCCGCCAGCACCTGCGGCTGGTTGGCGATGATGCCGACGACCTGGCCGTCCAGCCGGGCCAGGGCGCAGATGATGTTGCGCGCCCAGCGCTCGTGGACCTCCAGGTACTCGCCGTCGTCGACGATCTCCTCGATGACCTTGGCCATGTCGTACGGCCGGTTGCCGTCGGCGGGGACCAGGTCCAGCAGCACGTCGCTGCGGCGGTCGACGGGGTCCGTGGACTCGGCCCGCGGGGGGTTCTCGCGGTTGTTCTGCGGGAGGAGCGAGAGGAGGTAGCGCACCTCGGCGATGCACGTCTCCTCGTCGTCGTACGCGAAGTGGCAGACGCCGGAGGTCTCCGCGTGGACGTCGGCGCCGCCCAGGCCGTTCTGGCTGATCTCCTCGCCCGTCACGGCCTTGACCACGTCGGGGCCGGTGATGAACATCTGGGAGGTCTCGCGGACCATGAAGACGAAGTCCGTGAGGGCGGGGCTGTAGGCCGCGCCGCCGGCGCACGGGCCGAGCATCACGGAGATCTGCGGGATGACACCCGACGCCTTGGTGTTGCGCTGGAAGATGCCGCCGTAGCCGGCGAGGGCCGAGACGCCCTCCTGGATACGGGCGCCCGCGCCGTCGTTCAGCGACACCAGCGGAGCCCCGGCCGCGATGGCCATGTCCATGATCTTGTGGATCTTGGTGGCGTGGGCCTCGCCCAGCGCGCCGCCGAAGATCCGGAAGTCGTGGGCGTAGACGAAGACCGTACGGCCCTCCACCGTGCCCCAGCCGGTGATGACACCGTCGGTGTACGGCTTCTTCGCCTCCAGCCCGAAGCCGGTCGCCCGGTGCCGGCGCAGCTGCTCGACCTCCTGGAAGGACCCCGGGTCGAGGAGCAGCTCGATCCGCTCCCGTGCCGTCAGCTTGCCCTTGGCGTGCTGCGCCTCGGTCGCCTTCTCGCTCGGGCCGGCGACGGCCTGGGCACGGATCTCGTGCAGTTCGGCGACCCGTCCGCGTGCGTCCGTCGGCTCACCGGTCGGCTCACCCGTCGTCTCTTCCAAAACGGTCATGTAGCGACCTTACGAAGGACACGAAGAAAAGCGAGCCGTCGACTCTGTACAGTCTCCGGCCCGTTTTCCTGGTACCAGTGAACAGAACCATGGCGACATGCAGCCGTTCCGACTGCTCAGGAGGCCGATGCGTTGTAGGGGGGTGACAAAGTCGTCAGCTGAGACCCACCTCACATTCATGGGTGGCACATGCCATCCCCGGAGTGACAAGGAGCCCCAGACGGCGGTCAGCCGACCGGACCCGGACGCTGTCGTCGGCCCGGATCACCGCGCGCACCGGACGGTTCCAGACCAGCTCCAGCGGGGCCCCGCCGCGGGGCGGCTCGCTGATGTGGAGGGTGGCCGTACGGCCCCGCCGGACGACGAGCACGCTCGCGCCGGCCGAGGCGGTCAGGTCCCCCACCGTACCGGCCCGCCAGAAGTTCCACGCGGTCAGGCCCAGCCGGGGCACGGCGACGGCCTGGGCGGTGGTGTCGTTGGCGAGGACGGACAGCCAGTGCCGGTCGGCGGCCCGGGCGGCGGTCCGCCCGCGGGAGGCGCCGGGCAGCAGGACGTAGACGTAGCCGGCGGCCGCCGGGTCGGTGCCGTGGTCGAGCCAGAGGGTCTGCCAGCGCCGGGTGCGCCGCTCGTCGGTGCCGGCGGTGTTGATGTCGGACCAGGCGCCGGTCCGGTCCTCGCGCAGGGTGTGCAGCTCGCCGCCGCACGGCAGGATCCAGCCGCCGTGCCCCTCCAGGTGGGCCCAGTGTGCGGCGCGCACGAAGGCCTCGGTGCCGTTCTCGCCCAGGTTGCGGTTGTCCACGACGGTCTCGACGGGCACGCCGTCGGTGCAGCCGATGCCGGCGCCGAGGCAGACCACGGCGTCGTCGAGGAAGAACCAGGACTTGTGGGCCCGGAGGGTCGAGCCGAGGCCCTTGAGGTGCTGGCCGACCGCCGCGTACGTGCCGTCGGTGGTCCCGCCGACCCAGCGCACGTCCGGCCTGGGGGCGCCCCACTCGCCGCCGGCCCGGTCGGGGAGCCGCCTGGTCGAGACGGTGGTGCCGGGCAGCCGGTACCAGTCGACGGTGGGCCAGTACCAGTCGGTGTACTGGTCGCCGCGGCCCCGCGGCCACCAGGAGAGCATGCCGGACCCGGTGTGCCAGCCGCGCGGGTTCTCGCCGTTGCCGCACTCGTAGTGGGCGATGCGGTCACTGGCCATGGCGAGGGCGGCGGTGAACCGGGGGGTGCGGTGGACGGCGCGGTCCATGGCCGGGAAGAGGCGGTGCCCGAGGGGTTCGGGGGCCGCGGGCCGGGGCGAGGCGGTGATGGCGTGCAGCCGCGCGAGATCGGCGATCCCGAACTGACGTGACGTCATGACCGGTACGACGGTGTCCCGTTCGAGCCAGCCTTTGACGCGGCCGTACCAGCGCTCGCGCTCGGCCTCGCCCGCGCCGGCGGCGACCAGGGCGATGGCGGCGATCAGGGCCTGCCCGTGGAAGTGGTCGCTGCGCAGCACGTGCAGGTCGTCGGAGCGCAGGTGACCCCGGCTGATGGCACGGCCGTTGACGCAGTCCATCACCAGCCCGTCGTGGATCAGCGGCGCGTAGGCGTGCTCGACGCTGTCCAGGACGTTCTGCCGGGCGGGGTCGGTGATCTCCCACGCCGACCCGGCGAGCAGCGCGAACAGCCGCCCGAGGCCGTCGAGCAGGACCTGGCCGTACGTGCCCGAGTAGGCGACCCAGGTGTGCTGGACGAAGGAGCCGTCGGCGTAGAGGCCGTCGCCCTTCGTGACGTACGGGAAGACGGGCGAGAGGGCGTCGCGGGCGAGGGAGATCTTCTCCGGGGCCCGGCCGAGGACGCCGCGCAGGGCGACCGAGCGGCACAGGTCGACGCGGTTGGCGCCGGTGGAGGTGCCGGAGTAGTCGGTGAGCACCGTGTCCGGGACGAAGTGGTCGACGGCCGCGCAGGCGGCGGCGATCCGGTCCGGGCCGAGCTGCTCGTACAGCGCGGCGGTGATGTCCGTCAGCAGCCGGGGGCTGCCGATCTGCCACTCCCACCAGTTGCCGTAGCGGGTGGTGGCGGGGTTGTAGACGGTGGCGGAGAGGTGGTCGAGCCCGCGCAGCACGTCGGCGAGGAGGCCGGGATCGCCGGTCGCACCGGTGCCGGGCTGGACGTACGCCTGGGCCATGGTCCACAGCCGGCCGTAGCTGAAGGTGATGCCGGAGGGCGGGTCGAAGGGGTGCCCCGGCCAGAGCGAGACGGGGCCGGGGGCCATGCCCTCCCGGTACTCCCCTGCCTGCTGCCCGAGTCGGGCGAGCCGGGAGGCGTAAGGCTCGGCGGCCGGGTCGTACCCCGTGCCCAGGGAGATGCCGAGCCAGCGGCGGCGCAGTGTGCCGTACGGGTCCTCGGCCGCCCGCGCCGCCGGCGCCGGGGCGGCGGCGAGGGCGGCGGCCAGCAGCAGTGCGCGCCGGGTCATCCACATGGGGCCGGTCACCGCCCTCTCTCCTCGGCTCCCGGCTCAGCAGCCGCCGCAGTTGTAGTAGAGGACGTCCCAGTGGCTGCCCTCGTCGGCGTAGATGTTGCCGGAGCCGGACCGGTACTGCGGGGCGCCGTCGCCGCGGAGGCCGATGTAGCCGAAGTTGTTCTTGATGTACGACGTCACGCACGTGTTCTTGCCGTAGTCGAGCTTGTAGCCGTTCCAGTGGGAGTAGGTGCCCGAGGCGTGTCCGGTCTCGGTGCCGCCGGTGATGTCGAGGGCGCAGCCGCTGGCCCGCTTGAGGGTCTGGGCGCCCTGGGCGGTGGCGAGGTTGAGCTGCTCGAAGGACGTGCAGGTGGGGTTGTTGCGGTCGGAGCAGTTGCCGGAGGACGACCAGGTGATGCCGACGTCGCGGAACATCTGGGTGGCCGTGGCGTGGCTGATCTTCGTGACGGCGAAGGCGTCCGTCGCGGTGCCGAGGACGGCGATGCCGGGGGCGAGGACGAGGGCGAGCGCGGTGAGGAGCGCGCGGAGCTTGAGCGGCTTCATGGGGACCTTCCTGCGGTGGGCCGTGCGTGCTGGGGGTCGGCTGTGCAGGTGGTGCAGGCGAGATGGTGCCCGAGCGCGGGGAGGTGCGCCAGGGGGCATGCGCGATGACCGTGGGTGAGGATGGAAACACGTTGCGCATGATGTTGAAAACTGAACTGAATGGGTCTACCTTCGGAGTCACAAGGTTCGTTTAACGTTCAACAAGCACTCACAGGAGCATCTCATGGGCATCTTCAGCCGTAAGGACACCACCCCCGCCCCCGTCGCGCAGGCCACGGCCGGCCCGGACCTGACCGCGCTGACCGGCGACTACACGATCGACCCGGCCCACAGCTCGATCGGTTTCGTCGCCCGGCACGCCATGGTCACCAACGTCAAGGGCAGCTTCCAGGACTTCACCGGCACGCTGCACCTGGACGGCGCCGATCCCACGAAGTCCACCGCCACGCTCGACGTGCGGATGGACAGCATCGAGACCGGCAACGCCGACCGCGACGGCCACCTGAAGTCCTCCGACTTCTTCAAGATCGACGAGTTCCCGACCATGACGTTCCGCTCCACCAAGGCGGAGGCCCTCGGCGGCGACGCGTACCGCATCACCGGCGACCTCTCCCTGCTCGGCGTCACCAAGCCGCTCACCATCGACCTGGAGTTCAACGGCTCCGCCCAGGACCCCTTCGGCAACGAGCGCGTCGGCTTCGAGGGCAAGGCCGAGATCCTGCGCTCCGAGTGGGGCCTGACCTGGAACGCGGCGCTGGAGACCGGCGGCGTCCTGGTCTCCGACAAGATCAAGCTGGTCTTCGACGTCTCGGCCATCAGGAACGCGTGAGGCGCGGGGAGCGGGGAGCGGTTCCCCAGCGCCGCCCGGGTGCCCAGGACGGGCGGAGAAAAGGATGCGACGCTGGAGTGAGGAGCCCGCGGGTGGAGGGCCGATAACGTGTCACCCGGTCCGGGGCCCTCTCCTTCGGCCTGGCGACGATGTCCCGGTGCGGCTCGACGGACGCGACGCAGAATCGCGCGGTCCGTCCGTGAGCCCGCCGGCCGGGGCACACCGAGCGTCGCCAGGCGGCCCTGTCGCGCCAACCTGGAAGGCAGGTGCCTCCCATGCGCACCTCGACGCGAATCGCCGGTGCCCTCACCGGTCTGACCCTCACCCTCGGCGGTGCGGTCCTCGCCGCTCCCGCGGTCCGGGCGGACATCCCCGCCTGCACACAGATGGCCCAACTGGCCGGTGCCACCGATTCCGACGCCGTCACAGCGGCCTGCAGGCGTGGCGTGGTCGGCGACCTGCAGGGTTGTGCGACCGGGCTGACCGGGGCCGGAGTGGCGGGCGGCGCCGCGACCGGTGCATGCCGAGCGGCGGCCCACGAACCGCGTTAGCGGTGCCCGGCCTCGTCTCGCAGGCCCCCTGCGGAGCGCCCATGCTGAGGAGGAGGGCGCCGTCGTCCTGAGACCTGTCCTTCCCGGAAGCCGAACGAAGGCGCCCGAGAGGAGGAAGTCATGCGCGTGCGAAGAATCCTGGGCCTCGCCCTGGCCGCGGCCACCCTTGCCGGCGTGAGCGCCGTCGGCGCTGTCAGCGCCGGGGCCGCCTCGTCACCGAACATCTCCAGAGACGACTGCACGGCCGCCGGCGGACAGATCGTTTCACGCCCCTACGCCGGCGAGGTCTGCGCGCTCCCCGACGGGACGACGCCGGCGATCACCTGACCGGTCGGCGCACGGCCGGGCAACGAATGGAACTCACACCACACGATCTTCCCCGGGTTCCGCTCCCCCACCCCCCACTTGTCCGCCAACGCCGCGACGAGCAGCAGGCCCCGGCCGTGCTCCGCGTCCGCGGACGCCTCCGGGGCGCGGACCTCGCCCGGGCCGCTGTCGTGCACCTCGACCCGCACGGCACCGTCGGTGTGCAGCGTCAGCCGGAGCAGAAAGCCACGGCCGGCGGGGACGCCGTGCAGAAGGGCGTTGGTCGCCAACTCGCTCACGCAGAGCAGCACGTCGTCGCCGCGCCCGGCCGTGGCCCAGTCGGTCAGCGTTTCGCGGGCGAACTCCCTTGCGAGCCGTACCGACCTGCGGTCCCGACGGTAGAGCGCCTGGCGTGTCCGGGGGTGCTGGGATTCCTCGTTCATGCCGCGAGTGTCACTGTGCGTCACTACGCTGGGTCAGTGAGTGAGGTCGTAGTTCTCATTGCTACGAGTCCACTACGAGAGCTTCAGGTGCGTACGGGGGAAAGGTACGGCCATGCACGTGGCGACGAGGCCCAAGAAGGTCGGTTCGTGGTACGCGGTCGGTGCGCTCGTGGCGCACTTCCGGAAGAAGGCGCGTCTCACCCAGGAACAGTTCGCGGAGATGGCGAACCTCGCCGTGGACACGGTGAGGTCGATCGAGCAGGGGAGGCTGGCTCTGCAGCCGGACCGAGCCGATCAGTTCGACGAACTGCTCGACACGGGCGGGGCGTTAGCGGTGGTGGTCGCCAAGCTGCCGGTACGGGATCGGATCGTGCAGTTCGCGCAGGGGCTGGTGGATCATGAGCAGGAGGCGGTGGGCATCCTGACGTACGAGACCCTGGTCGTTCCGGGACTCCTCCAGACACCGGACTACTGTCGGGCTGTATTCGACTACCGGTATCCGGCACTGGGCAGCGAGACGGCCGATCAGTGGGTCCAGGCCCGCATGGATCGGCAGTTGGTCTGGCAGCGGGAGCAACCCCCCGTGGGCCACTTCATCCTGGAGGAAAGCATCCTGCGGCGTCCGATGGGTGGTCCGGAAGTCCTGCGCGAGCAGATCCGGCAGATCCTGGAGCTCGTCCGACCGGTTCACATGAGTGTTCAGGTCATGCCCATGAACAAGACACCTCACGCAGCACTCGGCGGGCCCATGGTGCTGCTTGAGACTCCTGAGCACGAACGGCTGGTCTACCTGGAAGTGCAGCGCGCCAGTTTCCTCGTGGATGACCCGGAAGAGGTCAGTTACTACCACCACAAATATGCGATGCTGCGGTCTCAGGCGCTCTCCTGCGAAGAGAGCGAGTGCCTCCTGAAGGAACTGCTAGGAGAGTCATGAGCACCGCAGCACTGGCATGGTTCAAGTCCAGCTACAGCAGCAGTGAGGGCGGCAACTGCCTCGAACTCGCCTACACCTGGCGCAAGTCCAGCCACAGCGGCAGCGAAGGCGGCAACTGCCTTGAGGTGGCCGCCCACCCCTCCGTCATCCACATTCGCGACTCCAAGATCCCCGCCGGTCCCACCCTCACCCTCTCCCCCACCACCTGGAGCGAGTTCCTTGACGGCATCGCGCGCTGAAACGGAATGGGTCCCCCTCGCCTCGTACGAGAACGTGCCGGGGCGGCCGAACCCCATGCGGGAGCTGCTCGGTTGACTGCGTGAGCGCGGTATCGACTGGATGCCGTTCACGGAGACGGAGCTGCGGTTCGACCTGATGTGCCGCAGGGACGCGGACGGGCACTGGCACGGCACGATCGCGGTGAACGTCGACGCCGCCGCGCTGCGGCGGCTCGGGCTGCACCCCGGGCAGCCGGCCTCGGTCGTGACCGGGGTCTCGCCGCCCGCCTGGTGGCATGCCGCCGGGGAGCGCTACGCCGCCCGGCGGGAGAGCGTCAGGCGGCACGGGAAGTGACCGCTCAGAAGCCGCCGCCGAAGTCCCCGCCGCCGCCCCCGCCGTCGAAGCCTCCCCCGTCGCCGAAGCCGCCGCCGAAGTCCCCGGCGTCGAAGTCCGTGCCGGAGACGTCGCCGCCCTCGTAACCGCCGCCGCCGAAGTCGCCGTACCCGGTGCCGTAGTCGGCGGCGTACGTGGGCGTGGCCATCATGCTGCCGAGCAGGGTGCCGACGAGGAGGCCGGGGAGGAGGCCGCCGCCGAAGTAGCCGCCGGCCCAGGGGCCGTAGGCGGGGCCCGCGTCCCAGTAGGGGCGGCGGCCGTAGTCGGTGTCGACCTCGCGGATGACGGGGTCGCGGCCGTCGGCCAGGCGGGTGGCGTCGGCCGCGCAGACCGGGACCTCGCGCGGGGCGCCGCCGGGCGGGGTCCAGGTGGCGTCGGAGACCGACGGGCCGTGCCGGGGGTCGAAGAAGCACGGCGGGCGGCGTTCCGGCAGCGGGCGGCGTTCGCGGCGGGCGGCCAGCTGGGCGAGGGAGAAGCGGCCGTCCTCCAGCGCCTCGGTGACCGGCCGCACGTCCTCCGGTCTGTGGGCCGCGCCCATCCGCTGTTTGGCGGTCTCGTAGGCGTCCAGGGCACGCTCGTAGTCGGCGCGCATCGCGTCGTCGGCGCCGGGTTCCGAGGGGTGGAAGTCGAGGCGGTCGAGTTCCTCGCCGAACGCGGTGATGTCCTCGTCCACCACCACCCGCAGCCGCTCCAGGGCCGCCCGCTGCTCCTCCTCGCGGCGCCTGCGGGTGCGGCGGACCAGCGCGTACGCGCCCGCGCCGGCGGCCACCAGTACCGCGACCGTGGTGATCAGCCCGGTGGTGGACATGCCGTGACCGCCGCTCGCCGAGCCGCCCCAGCTGCGCGGGGCGTGGCCGCCCATGTTGGCCAGGGCGCGGTCGGTGAAGTCGGCCAGCTGGGACTTGGCGTCCTCGCCCCGGACGCTGCGGACCAGGTTCCGCCGGGCCGTGACGGACATGACGGAGGAGTCGGCGCGGGCGTCGAAGCGGTCGCCGAGTCGGATGCCGTACAGGCCGGTGACGCCGGTCGCGGAGCGCAGGTCGGCGAAGAGGTCTGTGGTGGGGTATCCGGCCGGGAGGACCGCGATGAACAGGGGTTTGTCCGCGTCCTTGATCCGGGCGGCGAGCGTGTCGGCGTCCGCGGCGGACAGCTGGTCCCGGGCCGCCGGGTCGACGTAGACCGGGCCCTGGCGCAGGGCCCGGGCGATCGCGGAGACGCTGGTGTCCGCGCTCGCCCCGGGCGCGTACAGGGTCGCCAGCACCAGGGCCAGGACGGCCAGGAGCAGGGCGGGGAGGCTTCGGGTCCGCCGTACGGCCTTCATACCTTGAAACTACCCGAAGCCTCACCAAACCGGTCATTCATCCGGGGTCGGGATCAGGCCGCCCGGTACGCCTGCGTCAGCTTGTCCACCGCCTTTCCGTACCGGCCGGTCAGCAGCAGGTGGTCGGCGTCGGCGAAGGGCGCCGCCACCGCCTGCGTGAGGTGGCCGCCCGCCTTCTGCTGGACGAGCAGCCGCGCCCGGGTCACCAGCGCGCGTCCGGTCCGGTGGTCGCCGCGCCGCTCGGCCGCCGCGGCCCGGGCGGCGAGGTCGCGCAGGGTGGCCGTACCGCCCTTCGGGACGGGGGTGAGGGTGGTCAGGCCCCAGCCGTAGGGGAACTGCGGGTCGTACGACGGGTCGCCCACGTTGATCGGCAGCTGGGCCTCCGACCGGGGCCAGGTGACCGGGAGCTGTCCGGTGAAGGGGCGCTTTCCGTAGAGGACGTCGGCGACGCCCTCGCCCTCGGTGCCGGGCAGCCAGGAGGCGACCAGTGCGTCGATCCGGTCCAGCCGGTCGCCGACGAGCTGCGGGCGACCGGAGACGATCAGCACCGCGCACTTCATGGCCGCGCAGACCTTGTCGACGGCGGCCCGGTCGGCGGCGGACAGCGTGAGGTCGTGGCCGTTGCCGACGTCGCCGACGCCCTCGGCGTACGGGGTCTCGCCGACCACGACCACGCCGACGTCGTAGCCGCCGGTGGGAGCGGAGGCGTCCTTCGAGTAGGTGACGTTCCCGCCCGCCCCGCGCAGGCCCTGGAGGATGGTCGTGCCGGGGACGGTGTTCCCGGAGGCGCCCTGCCAGGTGAGGGTCCAGCCGCCGGTCTGGTTGCCGATGTCGTCGGCGTCGGACCCGGCGACGTACACCTTCTCGGTCTTCTTCAGCGGCAGCAGGCCGCCCGCGTTCTTCAGCAGCACCTGCGACTCGGCGGCGGCCCGGCGGGCGACCTCCCGGTGGGCCCGGGAGCCGATGGCGGCGGCGCCGCTGGTGTCGGCGTACGGGTGCTCGAACAGGCCGAGCCGGAACTTCTCGGTGAGGATGCGGGAGACGGCGTCGTCGATCCGCTTCCGGCTGATCCGCCCGGCCTTCGCCTCGTCGGCGAGCGCGGTGCTGAACTCCTTGTAGGTGTAGGGCACCATCATCATGTCGACGCCCGCGTTCACCGAGGTGCGGACGTGGGACGCGTAGTCGCCGGGGAGCTGGTCGATGGCGTTCCAGTCGCTGATGACGAAGCCGTCGAAGCCCATGCGGCCCTTGAGCACGCCGTTGATCATGTCGCCGCGGGCGTGCATCTTCACCGCGCCCTTGCCGTCGCCGGCGATGTCGAGGGAGGAGTACGACGGCATGACCGTGCCGACGCCCCGGTCGACGGCCTCGCGGTACGGCGCCAGGTGGACGTCCTCCAGCTGCTCGCGGGTGACGGTGGTGACGCCCTGGTCGATGGTGTACGTCCCGGTGGTCGAGGAGCCGTACGCGGTGCCGCCGTCGGCCACGAAGTGCTTGGCCGTGGCGAGCACCTTGTCGTCGCGCGCGAGGTCCTTGCCGTTCGCGCGGCCCTGGAGGCCCTGGATCACGGTCTCCATGGACTCGACCAGGGCCGGGTCCTCGCCGAAGGACTCGTACGAGCGGCCCCAGCGTTCGTCGCGGCTCACGCACAGGCAGGGCGCGAAGTCCCAGGGGATGCCGGTCGCGCGGACCTCGGCGGCGGTCACCGCGCCCGTCCGGTGGGCCAGTCGGGGATCCCGGGTGGCGCCGATGCCGATGTTGTGCGGCATGACCGTGGCGCCGGAGAGGTTGTTGTGGCCGTGGACGGCGTCGACGCCGTAGATCAGCGGGATCTGCAGGCGTGTGGCCCGGGTGCGCAGCTGGAAGGCGTCGACCATCCTCGCCCAGGCCTCCGGGGTGTTCGGGGTGGGTGTCGAGCCGCCGCCGGAGAGCAGGGAGCCGAGTCCGTAGGCGGCGATGTCGGCTCCCTGGCCGACGGCGCCGCGCTCGGCCTGGGTCATCTGGCCGGCCTTCTCCGCCAGGGACATCCGGCTCAGCAGGTCCGCGACGCGCTTCTGCACCGGCAACTTCGCGTTCAGGTAGGGCAGTCCGTGCGCGTCGATCACGATCTGCGGGGTCTCGGCGGGGGACTTCGCCCCGGTGACCGTGAGCTTCAGGGGGATGGTCTCGGCGGGTTCGGCCGCCCGGTCCCGGCGGGTGGGCACCTCGACGGTCCGCGCGGTGCCGGAGGCGGTGCCGGCCGGGAAGGTGAGGGTGCCGGAGACGGGGGTGTAGTCCGTGCCGGGGGTCGCGGTGCCGTCCGCCGTGGCGTAGGTGACGGTGACCGGGTCGGTCAGGGGCGCCTCGCCGGTGGTGGCCACGGTGACCTTCACCCTCGCCGTCCCGCCCTCCTCTACCGGGTGCACGGGGGCGTCGGTGGTGACGGAGGCCCGCAGCGCCTGGTCGGCCCTGCCGTACAGCTCCACGTCGTCCATGGCGAAGTCGCCCTTGGTGCCGGGCGGGAGGGTGACGGCGTAGCCCCACATCTCCTTGAGGCCGAGGACGTGGTCGATGCCGCCGACCGGTTGGTGGTCGGTGCGGTAGGCGAAGTCGGTGAACGGGAGCTCGATCCGCTTCCAGCCGGTGAAGTCGTCGGTGAACGAGGTGGTCCAGAGTTCGGAGGCCTCCCCGTGCGCCCCGCCGTCCTTGATCTCGAAGGCGATCTTCCGGCCGTTGTTCCGGCCGTCCCACCAGAAGCGGATGCCCCGGCGGCCGGACCAGTCGTGGGCGGGCGCGGTGGCGGCGAAGTCGTGGGTGAAGCCGCCGTAGCCGCTGATGTCGTAGGTGCCGGCGAGGACTTTCCCGCCCTCGGGGGCGTCGGCGCGGTCGGCGAGGCGGAGCGTGGGCGGGTCGTCCGGGTCGCCGCCCCAGGTGAAGACGCCCTCGGCGGGCTGGGGGGCGAAGGGCACCTCGCCCTCGAAACGGTCGACGGGGGCGGGGGCGGGTTCGTCGGCGGCTCGCGCGGTCGCCGCCCAGGGCAGCAGACCGGCGAGGAGTGCGGCGGAGGCGAGCAGGGCGGTTCTTCGCATGGACCTTCCCTCGACTCTCGTGGTTCACTCAGGACTTAGCTCACGCCGTGAGTTAACTAGGGGCACACACCCCCGTCAAGACGCCCCGTCAGCTCTGCCGATCCGGGAAGGAAGGGCGACGCACCATGAGGAGAACCCCCCGCGCAGTCCGGCTGCTGCTCGCCGGACTGCTCTCCGCCGCCGGAGTCAGTGTGGCCGTACCCCCCGCGCACGCGGCCGGTGAGCAGGTCACCGCCTGGCTCACCACCACCGACGACTCCGCCGGCCGGCACGTCGTACGCGGCCTCCAGCCACAGGCGCCGTTCGCCTTCCAGTCCGGGACGGGCGGGAGCGGCGAGAACATCACCGTGGACGAGAACACCCGCTACCAGACCTTCACCGGCGGCGGCGCGTCCTTCACGGACACCGCCGCCTGGCTGATGAACAGCAGCGGGGCGCTGTCCCCGGCGACCCGGGACGCGACCCTGCGCAAGCTGTTCTCGCCCACGGACGGCATCGGCCTGTCCTTCCTGCGCAACCCGATGGGCGCCTCCGACCTCGCCCGCTACGGCTACACCTACGACGACGTGCCGGCCGGCCAGACCGACCCCTCTCTGGCGAAGTTCTCGATCGCGCACGACCTCGCCGACGTCGTCCCGCTGACCAGGCAGGCGCTCCGCCTGAACCCGGAGCTGACGGTGATGGCCTCGCCGTGGACGGCACCGGCCTGGATGAAGGACAGCGGCTCGCTCAACGGCGGCTGGCTGAAGGCCGAGGACTACGGGGCGTACGCCTCCTACTTCGTGAAGTACCTCCAGGCCTACAAGGACCAGGGGATCGACGTCCGTTACGTCACCGCGCAGAACGAGCCGACCTGCTGTTCCGGCTACCCGTCGATGAGCTGGAACGCGAGCGGTCTCGCGTACTTCACCAAAAGCGAGCTGCTGCCCAGGCTCCAGGCGGCCGGGCTGGGCACCAAGGTGCTGGCGCACGACTGGAACTGGGACGTCTACGACTCCTACGCCGCCCAGACCGTGGACGACCCGGCCGTGCGCAGCCACCCCAACTTCGGCGGCATCGCCTGGCACGGCTACGGCGGTGACATCGCCAAGCAGACGACCGTGCACAACCAGTACCCCGCGCTGGACGCCTTCGGCACCGAGCACTCCGGCGGCACCTGGATCGCCCACCAGCAGCGCGAGGACATGGGCGACATCATCAACTACACCCGCAACTGGGCGAAGTCGGTGACCAAGTGGTCGCTGGCCGTGGACCAGAACATGGGCCCGCACAACGGCGGCTGCGGCACCTGCACCGGTCTGATCACCGTGCACAACGGCGACGGCGCGAGCGGGACCGTCGACTACACCGTCGAGTACTACGACATGGGCCACCTGACCAAGTTCGTCCGCCCCGGCGCCCAGCGGATCGCCTCCACCGCCTCCACCGCGGTACCGAACGTGGCCTGGCGCAACCCGGACGGCGGCAAGGCGCTGATCGCCTACAACGACTCCTCGTCGGCCCGGACCGTCACCATCAACTGGGGCTCCCAGCACGCCACTTACTCCCTGCCGGGCAAGACCTCGGCCACCTTCACCTGGTCCGGCACCCAGTCCGGCGGTGGCGGCAGGACCGGTGCCCTCGTGGGCCTGGCCGGCAAGTGCCTGGACGTGGCGGGCGGTTCGAGCGCCAACGGTACGGCGGTGCAGCTCTACGACTGCAACGGCAGCACGGCCCAGCAGTGGACCGTCCAGGCCGACGGGTCCGTCCGGGCGCTCGGCAAGTGCCTGGACGTGACGTCCGGTTCGACGGCGGACGGGGCCAAGGTGCAGTTGTACGACTGCAACGGAACCGGTGCCCAACGGTGGTCGTACGACGCGGCCACGGGTGATGTGGTGAACACCGCGGCGGACAAGTGCCTCGACGTCACGGACAACTCGTCGGCGAACGGGGCCCGGGCCCAGATCTGGACGTGCACGGGGGCCGCCAACCAGAAGTGGTCACTGCGGTGAGGCGGTAGGGCGGGACATGCGACACACGGGGGCCGTGGCGGCGGGGATCGTCGGCGGGATGCTGCTGCTGAGTGGCTGCACCGCCGTCGACCTGCCGCTCGCGGGGGTGCGGTCCGGGGCGGACGGGGTGCCGTACGCGGTGTTCCGGCCGTGCGGTGACGACGGCTATCAGGGCCCGCACCTGGACGGGCGGGCCCGCGGCGGCGGGGAAGGACCCGTCACCACGGGGTGGGACACGAAGAAGGAGGGGCTGCACGGCGACGCCGAGTTCCCCCTGTTCGACCCGCCCGCTCACTGGCGGGCCCGGCACCGGGGGAAGCAGGAGCTGCTGCCCCGGCACCACTACGAACTCGGGTTCGGGCACTACGTCACCGGCGACTCCTACAACGCGGTCGTGGAGTTCACCGGCGAGCAGATCGGCCGGCTCGGACCCGGGCAGGTGTGGGCGGACGGCCGGGTGATGACCCTGCGCGCGTTCGAGAGGCTCGCCGCGGAGGCGTGCTGAGCGAGGGCGGTGTGGCGTGGTGCGGATCGGCCGCCGCCGGACCATGGTGGGGGTATGACCACACCGCAGGATCTGTTCCTCGTCAGTCTGGACGTGCCCGGTGAGCACCCCGTCGAGCAGGGCGACCTGGCCCTGGCGCTCGCCGGCGCCGAGCTGATCGACCTGCTCGGCGCCCGGGCGCTCACCCTGGACGGCGAGCGCATCGTGCCCGGGCCGGTGCTGACCACGGGTGACCGGATGCTGGACGAGGCAGGGGCGGCCCTCGTGCGGCAGGAGCCGTACGAGACGGTCGAGGACTGGCTGTGGCGGCGGGGTGAGGGGCTGGCCGTGGCCTACCGGGACACCCTGGAGGCCGACGGGCAGGTCACCGGCAGGCGCCGGCACTGGCTGCCGGGCCGCGGCCGGGACGACGTCCCGGCCGACACCGCCGCCCGGCGCCACGCGACCGACCGCTGGGAGTCCCGTGACCCCGTCCTCACCGGCCTCGCGGCCACCCTGGGCATCCAGGACGACCGCCCGGCCGGCCCGGAGCCCGAGGACGAGGCCGTCGTCACCGTCCTGGTCGCGGTCGGCGACGCGGTGACCGAACTGGAGGCCGTCCGCGAACGCCGCCGCATCGAGAACGTCGCCTTCGACAACATCTGGCGGGCGCCCTGAGCGCCTCGCGGGGCAACCGGCGGGCGCCCCGGCCGGACCGGCGGAGCTACTGAGCCGGTTCCACGCCCGCGCGGAGCAGGCCGTAGGTGTAGGCGTCCTCCAGGGCCTGCCAGGACGCGGCGATCACGTTCTCGGCGACGCCGACCGTGGACCACTCGCCGGAGCCGTCCGAGGTGGAGATCAGCACCCGGGTGGTGGAGGACGTGCCGTGCTTGCCCTCCAGGATGCGGACCTTGTAGTCGACCAGGTCCAGCTTGGCCAGCTGCGGGTAGATCTTCTCCAGCGCCACGCGCAGGGCGCGGTCCAGGGCGTTGACCGGGCCGTTGCCCTCGGCGGTGGCGACGATCCGCTCGCTCTTGGCCCACAGCTTCACCGTGGCCTCGTTGGCGTGGGTGCCGTCGGGGCGGTCCTCGACGATGGCCCGCCAGGACTCCACGTCGAAGTACTTCAGCGGGCGGCCCTCGACCTCGGCGCGCAGCAGCAGCTCGAAGGAGGCGTCGGCGGCCTCGTAGGTGTAGCCCTCGAGTTCGCGTTCCTTCACCCGCTCGACCACCCGGCCGACCAGCTCGCGGTCGCCGCCCAGGTCGATGCCGAGCTCCTTGCCCTTCAGCTCGATCGAGGCGCGGCCCGCCATGTCGGAGACCAGCATGCGCATGGTGTTGCCGACCAGCTCGGGGTCGATGTGCTGGTACAGGTCCGGGTCGACCTTGATGGCGGAGGCGTGCAGGCCGGCCTTGTGGGCGAAGGCCGAGACGCCGACGTACGGCTGGTGCGTCGACGGCGTCAGGTTGACGACCTCGGCGATGGCGTGGGAGATGCGGGTCGTCTCGCGGAGCTTGCCGTCGGGCAGCACCTTCTTGCCGTACTTCAGTTCCAGGGCCGCGACCACCGGGAACAGGTTGGCGTTGCCGACGCGCTCGCCGTAGCCGTTGGCCGTGCACTGCACGTGGGTGGCGCCCGCGTCGACGGCGGCGAGGGTGTTGGCGACCGCGCAGCCGGTGTCGTCCTGGGCGTGGATGCCGAGCCGGGCGCCGGTGTCGGCGAGGACGGTGGAGACCACCGCGTGCACCTGGGCGGGGAGCATGCCGCCGTTGGTGTCGCAGAGGATGACGACGTCGGCGCCGGCCTCCGCGGCCGTACGGACGACGGCCTTGGCGTACTCGGGGTTGGCGCGGTAGCCGTCGAAGAAGTGCTCGCAGTCCACGAAGACCCGGCGGCCCTGCTCCCGCAGGTACGAGACGGTGTCGCGGACCATCTCCAGGTTCTCGTCCAGGGTCGTGCGCAGCGCCAGCTCCACGTGCCGGTCGTGCGACTTGGCGACCAGCGTGATCACCGGGGCGCCGGACTCCAGCAGGGCGTTGACCTGCGGGTCCTCGGCGGCCTTCGCGCCGGCGCGGCGGGTGGCGCCGAAGGCGACCAGCTGGGCGTGCCGGAAGTCGATCTCCGCCTGCGCGCGGGCGAAGAACTCGGTGTCGCGGGGGTTCGCGCCGGGCCAGCCGCCCTCGATGAAGCCCACGCCGAAGTCGTCCAGGTGCCGGGCGATGGCGAGCTTGTCCGCGACGGTGAGGTTGATGCCCTCGCGCTGCGCGCCGTCGCGCAGCGTCGTGTCGAAGACGTGGAACGAGTCGTCGAGCTCGCTGGTTGCCGTCTCGGTCATGGTCTCAAGGCTCCTGTTGTGGATCTTCGGTCTTACCGGATTGACCGGCTCCACCGTTCCTCCATGCTCCCTCGCGCTCCGCCGCCGGCTGAAGGTGGGCCGGAAAACGAAAAAACCCCTCGCGGGTGCGAGAGGTCTGCGCGCGGGTCGAGGACGACGGTGGCCACCCGCACCTGGTCGTACGAGGTGGTCACTGCGGACCGGCGCGCCTGCTGCCCATAATCATGGCCAACGAGAGCACGGGGGCAGTCTGGCACAGCCCCGCCCCCGGCTCACCGCCCGTCTCAGGATGCGGTCGTCACGGTGGACTCCGTGGATCCGTCCCCGGCCCCTTCGGCGGCCTTCACCCGGGCCAGGTCCAGGTCCTTCGTCTCGCGCATGGTGACGTACACCACGAGCGACACGGCGGCACAGGCGGCCACGTACCAGTAGAAGCCGGACTCGATGCCGCCCTTCTTGAACCACAGGGCGACGTACTCGGCGGTGCCGCCGAAGAGGGCGTTGGCGACGGCGTACGGCAGGGCGACACCGAGCGCCCGGACGCCGGTCGGGAACAGCTCGGCCTTCACACAGGCGTTGATGGAGGTGTAGCCGGTGACCACGACCAGCGCGAGCAGGGCGAGGCCGAGGGCGGACCAGTAGCCGTCCGCGTGCTTGAGCAGCGTCATGATCGGAACCGTCAGGACGGTGGAGCCGACGGCGAAGGTGATCAGCAGCGGGCGGCGGCCGATGCGGTCGGACAGGGCGCCAGCGAGCGGCTGGAGGCAGGCGAAGACGATCAGCGCGGTGAAGGAGACCAGGGTCGCGGTCTCCTTGGACAGACCCGCCGAGTTGGACAGGTACTTGGTGAGGTAGGTGGTGTACGTGTAGTAGGCCACCGTGCCGCCCATGGTGAGGGCGACGACCAGGAACGCCTCCCGCCGGTGCCGCCACAGCGCGCGCAGGGTGCCGCGCTCCCCGGCGTGCGAGGCGTCCTCCTCGTACACCTCGGTCTCCAGCATGTTGCGGCGCAGGTAGAAGACGACGGCCGCGCCGAGCGCGCCGACGACGAACGGGATGCGCCAGCCGTAGCTGTGCAGGGCGTGGTCGGACAGGGTGCGCTGGAGGACGATCAGCAGGCCGAGACCGGCGATCTGGCCGGCGGTCATGGACACGTACTGGAAGCTGGAGGCGAAGCCGCGGCGCCTCGGGTCCGAGGCCTCGGTCAGATAGGTGGCGCTGGCCGCGTACTCGCCACCCACGGACAGGCCCTGGAGCAGACGGGCGACGAGCAGGACGAACGCGCCGCCGTAGCCCGCGACCCCGTAGGTGGGGGCGACGGCGATGAGGACCGCCGAGGCCGACATGAGCGTCACGGTCAGCGTCAGCGCCGCCTTGCGGCCCTTGCGGTCACCGACCCGGCCCAGCAGCCAGCCGCCGACGGGGCGCATGAAGAAACCGACGGCGAAGATGCCGGCGGTGTTCATCAGCTGGGCGGTGGGGTTGCCGCTCGGGAAGAAGGCGCCGGCGAAGTAGGTGGCGAAGCTCGCGTACACGAACCAGTCGAACCACTCGACCATGTTCCCCGCCGAGCCGACCCAGATCTTCTTCCAGTGTTGTCGTCCCATGGGCCGGTACATGCCCGCCCAGGCGGGAAACGATTCCGGCGGCGGAGCCGCCTGTCGGTACGGTCCCGCGCCCCCTAGGGGGCCGCCACGAGCCCCTCCTGGACGAACTCCCCGACATGCGCGAGGACTTGCTCCCGGCCGGTGCCGCGCAACCCGATGGCCACGTGGATGGAGAACCCGTCGAGCAGCGCACGCAGCCGCGCTGCGAAACGGTCCGCGTCCACCCCCCGGAACTCCCCCCGCGAGATCCCCTCGGCGATCAGCGCGACCAGGTCCCGGTGCCACGCGCCCTCGATCGCGGCCTGCCGGGCGCGCGCGTCCTCGTCCGCGGTCTGCGAGCGGTTCCAGACCTCCAGCCACAGCGTCCAGTGCGGATCGCGGTGCCCGTCGGGCACGTACAGGTCGACGTAGGCGGACAGACGTTCCCGCGCGGTCCCGGGACCGGCCAGCAGCCGCCCCCGTTCCGCGCCCAGCCGGCCCTCGCTCCACTCCAGGGTCTGGAGCAGCAGCTCGTCCTTGGAGCGGAAGTAGTACAGGAGATGGCCGCTGCTCATGCCGACCTCGCGGCCCAGCCCCGCCATGGTGAGCTTCTCCAGACCGCGCTCGGCGATCATGTCCATGGCGGCGGCGAGGACCTCCTCGCGCGGCGGCGCGTTCCTGCGCGCCCGGCCCGCACCGGCCATCTGCTGCTCCTGTACGTGTCAGACCTTCGGCTGCTGTTGCGTGATGCAGTGGATACCGCCTCCGCCCGCGAAGATCGTACGCGCGTCCACCAGCGTCACCGTCCGCTCCGGGAACAGGCGCCGGAAGATGCCGGCGGCGATCTCGTCGCGCGGGTCGTCGAAGCCGCACAGCACCAGGCCGCCGTTGCAGAGGTAGTGGTTGATGTAGGAGTAGTCGGCCCAGTGTCCGTCGGTCTCCAGGACGGTCGGCGCGGGCACCTCCACCACCTCCAGCCGGCGGCCCCGCGCGTCGGTCGCCGACTTCAGCAGGCCGATGACCTCCTTGGTGACCTCGTGGTCGGGGTGCGCCGGGTCCGGCTGGTGGTGGGCGACCACGACACCCGGCCGGGCGAAGGCGGCGACGATGTCGACATGGCCGAGGGTGCCGAAGCCGTGGGGAGGGTAGTCGCCGGTCAGGCCGCGCGGCAGCCATATCGCCTTGCGGGTGCCCAGGTGGGCGTGGATCTCCGCCTCGACCTCCTCCTTCGACCAGTGCGGATTGCGCTCGGGGCCGAGCTGCACGGTCTCGGTGAGCAGCACGGTGCCCTCGCCGTCGACGTGGATCGCTCCGCCCTCGTTGACCAGCTTCGAGGCGTACGTCCTGGCGCCCGCGAGGTCGGAGACGTACGCGCCGATCTTGGCGTCGTGCTCCCAGCGGGCCCAGTCCTGGGCGCCCCAGCCGTTGAAGGTCCAGTCGACGGCGGCCAGCCGGCCCTTGCCGTCGGTGAGGAAGGTGGGGCCGATGTCGCGCATCCAGGCGTCGTCCAGCTCCCGCTCGACGGTGTCGATGCCGGGGCCGAGCAGGGCCTGCGCCTCGACGGCCTGGCCGGGGCCGCACACCACCGTCACCGGTTCGAAGCGCAGGACGGCGCGGGCCACCGACGCCCAGGCCATCCGGGAGAGGCGGAGGTCGTCCGGGTCCTCGAAGGTGGGGTTGGGGCTGGGCCACGCCATCCAGGTGCGCTCGTGCGGGGTCCACTCGGCAGGCATGCGGAAGCCGTCGGCTGCGGGGGTGGTCATAGGAAATCCCTGGTGATTAGAGGAAGTAGAGGCGGTTGAGGGAGACGGAGTCGGCGGGCTCGGAGCGCAGCGGCTCGCCGTCGAGGGTGACCAGGCCGGTGCGCCGGTCGACGTCGACCGCCCCGATACGGGCGTTGAGCCGCAGGTCGGCGGGGCCGATGCCCCGGGTGCAGCGCACGGCGACCCTTCTCCTGCGGGTCGGCATGGTGTCGTTGCCCTGGTCGACGGCGGCCCGCGCGACGAACGCGACGGAGATGTCGGCGGCCGTGGCCCCGTACGCCCCGAACTGCGGCCCGAGTACGAGGGGTTCGCAGGTGTCGGTGGCCGCGTTGGGGTCGCCGACCACGCCGTACGCCGGGAAGCCGGACTTGAGGACGAGCTGCGGCTTGGCGCCGAAGTACTCGGGGCGCCACAGCACGATGTCGGCGAGCTTGCCGACCTCGATCGAGCCGACCTCGTGGGCGAGCCCGTGGGCGATGGCCGGGTTGATGGTCAGCTTGGCCATGTAGCGCAGCACGCGGGCGTTGTCGTCGCCCTCGCGGTCGCCGCCCTCCCCGTCATGGGGAAGCAGGGGCCCCAGCTCGGCCTTCATCTTGCCGGCCATCGCGAAGGTGCGGCGGACCGTCTCACCGGCGCGGCCCATGCCCTGCGCGTCGGAGGAGGTGATGCCGATCGCGCCCAGGTCGTGCAGCACGTCCTCGGCGCCCATGGTGCCGGCCCGGATCCGGTCGCGGGCCATGGCCGCGTCGCCGGGCAGGTCGGGCTTGAGGTCGTGGACGGAGACGATCATGCCGTAGTGCTCGGCGACCGCGTCCCGGCCGAAGGGCAGGGTGGGGTTGGTGGAGGAACCGATGACGTTCGGGACGCCGGCCATCTTCAGCACGTTGGGCACGTGTCCGCCGCCGCAGCCCTCGATGTGGAAGGCGTGGATCGTGCGGCCCTCCAGCACCCTGAGGGTGTCCTCGACCGACAGGCACTCGTTCAGGCCGTCGCTGTGCAGGGCCACCTGGACGTCGTGTTCCTCGGCGACCCGCAGCGCGGTGTCGAGGGCGCGGGTGTGGGCGCCCATGTCCTCGTGCACCTTGAAGCCGCTCGCCCCGCCCTCGGCCAGGGCCTCGATCAGCGGTGCGTCGTGGGAGGAGGAACCGCGGCCCAGGAAGCCGATGTTGACCGGCCAGGCGTCGAAGGCGTTGAAGGCGTGCCGCAGCGCCCAGGGCGAGTTGACGCCGACGCCCCACACCGGGCCGAACTCCTGGCCGATGACCGTGGTGACGCCGGAGGCGAGGGACGCCTCCATGATCCGCGGCGACAGCAGGTGGACGTGGGTGTCGACGGCCCCGGCGGTGGCGATCAGTCCCTCGCCGGACACGATCGACGTACCGGTGCCGACGACGACGTCGACGCCGTCGAGCGTGTCCGGGTTGCCGGCGCGGCCGATCGCGCAGATGCGGCCCTCGCGGATGCCGACGGAGACCTTCCTGATGCCCTGCACCGCGTCGATCACGACGACGTTGCTGATCACGACGTCGCAGGTCTCGCGGACGGCGGCGGCCTTCAGGTGCAGTCCGTCGCGGGCGGTCTTGCCGAAGCCGGCGAGGAACTCGTCGCCGTACTGCTGGGAGTCGGACTCGACGCGGACGGTGAGCCCGGAGTCGCCGAGGCGGACGCGGTCGCCGGCGCGGGGGCCGTGGGTGGCCGCGTAGGCGTGGGGATCGATGTGGACCGACTCGGTGACCTCGCGCCCCCTGGAGCGGCTCATCGTGCGCCTCCTTCCTGCGTGACTCCCAGATATCCGCAGGCTGCGGCCCTGCGGAGGGCTTCTTCCTTCGCGCCGGGCGCGTCCAGCGGCCCGTCGACCAGACCGGCGAAGCCGATCGCGATCCGGTGGCCGCCGATGGGGACCAGCCCGACCTCGGCGCTCTCCCCCGGTCCGAACCGCACCGAGGACCCGGCGGGCACGGCGAGGCGCATGCCGTAGGCCCGCTCCCGTGCGAAGTCCAGCCGCGGGTTGGCCTCGAAGAAGTGGAAGTGGGAGGTGACCGAGACCGGGACGGTCGCGGTGTTGGTGACCGTGAGGCGGAGCGCCGGCTCGGGCTCGGGGTGCTCGGGCCCCGGCAGCAGCGCGCCGGGGCCCTCCGCGCCCGAGCCGCCGCCGATCGGGTCGGAGACGACCGCCAGCCGGGAGCCGTCGTCGAAGACGGCCTCGACCATGACCTCGGTGACGACGTCGGCGACGCCCGGCAGGACGTCACCGGGGCCGAGCACCGAGCGGGCCGCCTCGACGGCCTCGGCGAGCCGCCTGCCGTCCCGGGCCGCCTCGCACACGGTGTCCGCGATCAGCGCGGTGGCCTCGGGCACGTTCAGCCGCAGACCGCGCGCCCGGCGGGCCCGGGCCAGCTCGGCGGCCCCGAAGAGCAGCAGCCGGTCACGTTCCGTGGGGGTCAGTCTCACGACCCGGTACCTCCTTGCCTTCCGCTGATTAGAGCACCACTCTAAACACAGATCTCGTGGCACGGAAGGATTGACCGGACGGCGGGCTTCACGTCACATTGAACGTCGCTCTAATCCAGTGAGGCGGCCGTCGAAGGAGACCAGCCATGCCCGTAGAACAGCGCGGTGTCGACACCATCCCGGACGCGGAACGCACCAGCGGGCCACGGGACCTCGTGTCGATCCTGCTCGGTTCCAACCTCTGCCTCGGAGTGATCATCTTCGGCTGGCTGCCGCCGTCCTTCGGGCTCGGCTGGTGGGCGTCGGTGACCGCGATCGTGGCGGGCACGGTGGCCGGCACCCTGTTCACGGCCCCGCTCGCGCTGGTCTCCCTGCGCACCGCGACCAACCTGTCCACCTCCTCAGGCGCCCAGTTCGGTGTGCGCGGCCGGCTCGTCGGCTCGGTGGTCGGGCTGCTGCTGGCGCTCGGCTACACCGCGCTGACGGTGTGGATCGGCGGGGACGTGATGCTGACGGTCCTCGGCCGGCTCTTCGGGGTGCCGGCGGACGGGGTGTCGTACGCCCTCGTCTACGCGGTGCTCGCCGCCGCGACCGTCGCCGGCGCGGTCTACGGCTACCGGGTGCTGCTCGCCATGTCCCGCGTCCTGGCGATCGGCATGACGGCGCTGCTGCTGCTCGGCGTCCTCGCCTACGCCCCGCACTTCACCACCGCCGCGCTGCCGGGCGCGGGCGGCTACCTGCTGGGCTCCTTCTGGCCGACCTGGTTCCTCGCGGCGGTGGCGGCGGGCCTGTCCGGCCCCATCGCCTTCATCACGCTGCTCGGCGACTACACCCGCTACATCTCCCCGGCCCGCCACACCTCGCGCCGCGTGCTGCACGCCACCTGGCTCGGGCTGGTCCTCGGCCTGCTGGTCCCCCAGCTCTTCGGCACCTTCACGGCGTACGCGGCCGGCGCGGCCACCGACTACGCGGGCCCGCTGGTCGCGGCCTCCCCCGGCTGGTACCTGGTGCCGCTGCTGCTGTCCGCCTCCGCGGGCTCGGTCGGCAACGCGGGGCTGATGCTGTACTCCATGGGCCTGGACCTGGACGCGATCCTGCCCCGCGCCTCCCGCGCACGCGCCACCCACACCGTGGCGATCGTGGCCACGGCCTGCGTGTTCGCCGGCCACTACCTGTGGGACGCGCAGTCGGCGATGACGTCCTTCGTGCTCCTGCTCACCGCCATCGGCACTCCCTGGGCGGTCATCACCCTCATCGGCTTCGTCCGCTGCCGCGGTGTGTACGACGCCGACGCCCTCCAGGTCTTCAACCGCCGCTCCCGGGGCGGGATCTACTGGTACCGGGCGGGCTGGAACGTCCGGGCGACCGTGTCCTGGGCGCTCGGCGCCGGCGTCGGCCTGCTGGCGGTGTCCCTGCCGTCGTACGAGGGCCCGCTGCTGTCCCTGACCGGCGGGGTGGACTGCAGCTTCCTGCTGTCCGGGCTGGTGGGCGCAGTGGCGTACCTGCTGCTGACACGCGGCGAGGAGCGCCCCGAAGGGGCGCGGGGAACTGCGCGACAAGCCACGACGGACCCGCAGACGATCGACGGCCTGTCCCGCAGTTCCCGCTGAGCCGTCAGCCGACGCGGTGCATCCAGCCGTGCTTGTCCTCGGCCGTCCCGCGCTGGAGGTCGAGCAGGGCCTCACGCAGCCGCAGGGTGACCTCGCCCGGCTGCCCACCGCTCTGCTGCCACTCCGCACCGGCCCGCTTGATGGTGCCGACCGGGGTGATCACGGCGGCGGTGCCGCACGCGAAGACCTCGGTGAGGGTGCCGTTCTCCGAGTCCCGCTGCCACTGGTCCACCGAGACGCGGCCCTCCTCGGACTCGAACCCGAGGTCACGGGCGACGGCCAGCAGGGAGTCACGGGTGACGCCCTCCAGGATGGAACCGGTCAGGGTGGGCGTGACGATCTTGTTGCCGTACACGAAGTACAGGTTCATCCCGCCCAGTTCCTCGACCCACTTGTGCTCGACCGCGTCGAGGTAGCAGACCTGGTCGCAGCCCTTGGCGGCGGCCTCGGCCTGGGCGAGCAGGGACGCGGCGTAGTTGCCGCCGGTCTTGGCGTCGCCCATGCCGCCGGGGACGGCACGGACGCGGTCCTCGGAGACCCAGATGGACACCGGCCTGACGCCGCCCGGGAAGTACGCGCCGGCCGGGGAGGCGATGACGAGGAAGAGGTACTCGTTGGCGGGCTTGACGCCCAGCCCGACCTCGGTGGCGATCATGAACGGACGCAGGTACAGCGACTCCTCGCCGCCGTGCGCGGGCACCCAGTCGATGTCCTGCCGGACCAGGGCGTCGCAGGCCTCGATGAACGTCTCGACCGGGAGTTCCGGCATGGCGAGGCGGCGGGCGGAGCGCTGGAAGCGCTTGGCGTTCTGGTCCGGCCGGAAGAGGGCGACCGAGCCGTCGGGCTGCCGGTACGCCTTCAGACCCTCGAAGATCTCCTGCGCGTAGTGCAGGACGTGGGTGGCCGGGTCGAGGGGGATCGGCGCGTACGGAACGAGCTGACCGTCGTGCCAGCCGCGGCCCTCGGTCCACTTGATCGTCACCATGTGGTCGGTGAAGTGGCGGCCGAACCCCGGATTGGCCAGGATCGCCTCGCGCTCTGCGGCGGCGAGCGGGCTGGCGGAGGGCTTGAGCTCGATCGTGGGCGTCGTCATGTGTTGTCCTTCACCGGTTGTAGTGACGGGCCGCGCTCACGCCTGTACTGCCGGTCGCCAGTGCTAGGACGTCCGAGCATTCCCTCATATCGCGGCTCCGCGTTCGATTATCGCGCGGGGGCGGTAGCGGACGGAATCGGGGTGAAGCGGTCCAGGGGTTGATGGTGGCACCCGGCGAGGCACAGGAAAAGCCGCCGGGTGCGGTTGCGACCCGGCGGCTCGGTGTAGCGCGGCGGGTCAGCCGGCTACGCGTACGGCGAGCGCGTCGCCGATCCCGGAGGTGCTCCGGGCGGGCTGCCCGGCGCGCTCGGTGAGGTCGGCGGCGACCGCCGCGTCGATGCGGTCGGCCTCGGCGTCGTAACCCAGGTGGCGCAGCAGCAGGGCGACGGACAGGACGGTGGCGGTGGGATCGGCCTTGCCCTGGCCGGCGATGTCCGGGGCCGAGCCGTGGACCGGCTCGAACATGGACGGGAACTCGCCGCTGGGGTTGATGTTCCCGGAGGCGGCCACGCCGATGCCGCCGGAGACGGCCGCGGCGAGGTCGGTGATGATGTCGCCGAAGAGGTTGTCGGTGACGATGACGTCGAAGCGGGCGGGGTCGGTGACGAGGTAGATCGTCGCCGCGTCGACGTGGATGTAGTCGGTGGTGACCTCGGGGTACTCCTGGGCCACCTGGTTGAAGATGTTCGTCCACAGGTGCCCGGCGAAGGTCAGCACGTTGTTCTTGTGGACCAGCGTGAGCTTCTTGCGCGGGCGGGCCTGGGCACGCTCGAAGGCGTCGCGGACCACGCGCTCGACACCGTAGGCGGTGTTCACCGAGACCTCGGTGGCGACCTCGTGCTCGGTGCCCTTGCGGATGGTGCCGCCGTTGCCGGTGTACGGGCCCTCGGTGCCCTCGCGGACGACGACGAAGTCGATCTCCGGCTGGCCGGCGAGCGGGGTGGCGACACCGGGGAGCAGCTTCGAGGGGCGCAGGTTGACGTGGTGGTCGAAGGCGAAGCGGAGCTTGAGCAGGAAGCCCCGCTCCAGGACGCCGGACGGGACGCTCGGGTCGCCGATGGCGCCGAGCAGGATCGCGTCGTGCTGCTTGAGGGAGTCGAGGTCGGCGTCGGTGAGGGTCTCACCGGTGGCGTGGTAGCGCTTGGCGCCGAAGTCGTACTCCTTGGTCTCCAGCTTCACATCCTGCGGCAGGACGGCGGAGAGGACCTTGAGACCCTCGGCCACGACCTCCTGGCCGATGCCGTCACCGGGGATCACTGCGAGATTGATGCTGCGAGACATGCGGGCACCCTACTCCTCGTCCCATGGGATGACACGCCCTGTCCGTCATGCGGACACCCGGGCGGGTGGCCGGCGTCCTCCCGTCGGCTGGGGTTCACCCCTGTGCGGCAAGGACGTTGAGCCGCGGTGGAACGTTTCCGTGCATGGACACCCCCGACGTCGGCATCCCCCGCGCGCTCGCCGGACGGCTGAGCATGGCCGAACAGTACGAGTACCTGCACACCCGGGTGCTCCCGCGCCGCACGCTGGTGACGGCGGGGGCGGTGGCGGGCGGTCTGCTGACCGGCTGCGCCGGCGCGTCCGGGGGCCGGCCGGGCCCGGCCGGCTCGCGGGCACCGGGCTGGGTGGTGCGCCCGTTCGGCCGCCATCTCGCCTTCGGCGCCGACCCCCGCACCCGGATGCGGATCTCCTGGCAGGTGCCGTTCGCGGTGCGGCGGCCGTACGTCCGCCTCGGGCTGCGCCCCGACGACCTCGGGCGCCGGATCGCGGCCGAGGTACGGCCGCTGCACACGCCCGGGGTGCCGGGGGTGCGGCCCGCCCTGGAGCAGTACTACGTGCACGCGGCCGTGGACGGTCTCGCGCCCGGGACGACGTACCACTACGGCGTCGGCCACGACGGCTGGGACCCGGCCGCCGCCGGTCACCGCGCGGCCATCGCCTCCTTCCGCACGGCGCCCGCCCGTCCGGAACGCTTCGTGTTCACGGCCTTCGGCGACCAGGGGGTGGGCCGGGCGGCGAGCGCCAACGACGGTCTGCTGCTGCGCCAGAAGCCCGCCTTCCATCTGCACGCCGGCGACATCTGCTACGCGGACGTCAACGGCACCGGGCAGCGCACGGACGGCTACGACCCCGCCTTCTGGGACCTGTTCCTCGAACAGAACGAGCCGGTCGCACGGTCCGTGCCGTGGATGGTGACGACCGGCAACCACGACATGGAGGCCTGGTACTCACCGGACGGCTACGGCGGCCAACTGGCCCGGTTCTCGCTGCCGGAGACCGGCTTCGACCCGCACGGCACCCCGGGCGCCTACGCCTTCGTGTACGGGAACGCCGGCTTCGTCGCGCTGGACGCCAACGACGTGTCGTACGAGATCCCCGCCAACCTCGGGCGCAGCGGCGGCCGGCAGACGGCCTGGCTGGACCGGACGCTGCGCCGGCTGCGCGCGACGGACGGCATCGACTTCGTGGTGGTCTTCTTCCACCACTGCGCCTACTCGACCTCCCGGCACGCCTCGGACGGGGGTGTCCGGCGCGAGTGGCTGCCGCTGTTCGCACGGCACCGGGTGGACCTGGTGATCAACGGGCACAACCACGTGTACGAGCGCACGGACGCGATCAGCGCCGGAGGGGTCGGCCGGGCGGTGCCGGTCGGCGGCTCCACCGATCCCGGCCGGGACGGCACCGTGTACGTCACGGCGGGCGGCGGCGGGCGTGACCTGTACGCCTTCCCCCCGGGCGTCGAGGACAGCCACGAGGGACACGTCACCCGGCACGAGGCCGTGCGGTCCTTCGTCTGGACGAAGGACAAGGACCGCCTCCCGGAGACGGCGGACTGGTCGCGGGTGCGTTACACCGGCTTCTCGCTGCTGGCGGTGGAGGTGCGGCCGGGCGCCTCACCGCGGCTCGTGGTGTCGGCGCTGGCGCAGGACGGGCGGCGGATCGACCACTTCGAGGTGCGGCGCGGCGGGTGAGGCCGCGCCGCACCCCTCGGGCTGCGGCTCCCGGCTGGTGGTGCGGCTCAGTGGCCGGTCGCGCCGCCGTTGTCCCGGCGGTCCAGGGCGCGCTGGAGGGCGGCGGCGGCGTTCTGGCGGTCGGACTCGCTCGTGCGGGACACGTGGCGGACTCGGCGGCGGACGGTCGTCTCGGCCATGGCGATCGACTCCTTCGGCATACGTGGAGCACGGCAGTGAGGGTTGCGAGTCGCCGGAAGGGGCGGGAGCGCCGGCCGCAGGGGTTGCCTGCACGGGGCCTGGCTCACGACCGCCATTCGCTGGGTCGAGCGAGACGTTCGGCTCCTTTCAAATTAAGGGAGCGGTCCGCGTCTGTCTGCCCAATTACTCGGACTTCCTACTATCTGAGACGGTGGACCGGGTCACACCTCTCTGAGCTGGGCTTTCGCGCGATTCAGCGATCCCCCGCAGGAGGGAAGGCAGGAGGCGTCAGGTCACGTCGCCGTCGCGCCAGTCGAAGACCAGCTCGCCGTCGGGGTCGAGCGGGCCGGCGAGCGCGGGCCGTACGTACACACCGCCTTCTTCCTCCGGCAGCCCTACGATCCCGTCCGGCGAGAGGGCGTGCACCCGGCCGGGCCACTGCTGCCAGCCGCGGGCGGTGTACAGCAGGGCGCCCTCGTCGCTCGCGGCGAGCGCGCCGAGGTCGTAGGCCCGGTCGACCACCCGCTCCAGCTCGGCCATCACCCGCCCGCCGAGCCCCGTCCGCCGTACGTCGGCCCGCACGGCGACGGCCTCCACGTACCCGGTCCGCAGCCAGCACCCCCCGTGCCGCACCCGGCGCATCACGAGCGACCCGTGAGCGGCGAGCCCGCCCCCGTCCCGGACCAGCACATGCATCCCGCCGAGCCCGTGGTCCCAGTCCGCGTCGGAGAAGTCCCCGTCGAACGCGTCGTCCAACAGGGCGCGTACGTCCCGGAGTTCGGACGGGTCGAGGTCGGCGGTGTGGGCGGTGCGCATGCGGATGACCACGGCGTCATTCTCCGCCCGCCCGGCCGTCCGCCGGAATACCGGCCAGCCGGCAGGGCCCGCGGTTGCAGTCCGGGTGGGCCTGTAGCACGGTGGTGAAACGGATGGGGCCGGTGGTGCTGCCGTGACGTGACCGGAGCCAGCCCCCGTGCTCGAGGCGCCCATGGGCCCCGTTGACCTCCCCACACTCCCCTGAGGCAGGTGGTGACATGCCTACCAACACTTCGAGCCGCGGGTACCGCACCCTGGCGGTCTGCGCCGTGGCCACTGCCGGCGGCCTGCTGTTCGCCGGTCCGGCGCGCTCCGCGGTGCCGGAGCACCCTGCGGGACTGGAGCCGGGAACGGTGACCTACTCCGGCTCCGTGAGCTGCGCGGGCAAGTTCCCGAACACCGTCCCCACGAGGGTCACCCTGCGGGCGCTGGGTTCGTCCGTCTCGGACGGGGTCGACAGCCAGAGCCAGCCGAACGCGCCCTACGGTCCCGTCGACCTCGTCGTGCCGGTGAACACGAACTTCAAGCTGGCCGTCACCGTGACCTGCACGATTCCGGGCGGCAGCAGCCACCAGTACCACCTGAAGATCAACCAGCACGATCTGAGCGACGACGACACCATCACGCTGAACCTCCCGTGAGGGCCTGACGGCCGCACGGGACGCCGCGTGACGGGAAGGGGCCGGCGGGCCCGCCCCGAAGGTCAGGTCCGCCGGCCCGTGTCCGGGGCGCCGGGGATCAGCCCATGTGCGGGTAGGTGTAGTCGGTCGGCGGGACCAGGGTCTCCTTGATGGCGCGGGTCAGGGTCCAGCGCTGGAGGTTCTGGGGGGCGCCGGCCTTGTCGTTGGTGCCGGAGGCGCGGCCGCCGCCGAAGGGCTGCTGGCCGACGACGGCGCCGGTCGACTTGTCGTTGATGTAGAAGTTGCCGGCCGCGTAGCGGAGCTTCTCCATCGTGTAGGCCGCGGCCGCACGGTCGTTGGCGATGACCGAGCCGGTGAGGGCGTAGTCCGAGACCGACTCCATCTGGGTCAGCATCTCGTCGTACTTGTCGTCCTCGTAGACGTGGACCGCGAGGATCGGACCGAAGTACTCGGTCGTGAAGACCTCGTTCTCCGGGTCGGTGCACTCGATGACGGTCGGGCGGACGAAGTAGCCGACCGAGTCGTCGTAGCTGCCGCCCGCGACGATCGTGCAGGCCGGGTCCGCCTTGGCGCGGTCGATCGCGGCCTTGTTCTTGGCGAAGGCGCGCTCGTCGATGACGGCGCCGAGGAAGTTCGACAGGTCGGTGACGTCACCCATGGTCAGGTAGTCGACCTCGGCCGCGAACTCCTCCTTGAAGCCGGAGTTCCAGATGGAGGCCGGGATGTACGCGCGCGAGGTGGCGCTGCACTTCTGGCCCTGGTACTCGAAGGCGCCCCGGGTGAGGGCGGTCTTCAGCACCGCGCGGTCGGCCGACGGGTGCGCGACGAGGAAGTCCTTGCCTCCGGTCTCGCCGACCAGGCGCGGGTAGGAGCGGTACTTCTCGATGTTGGTGCCGACCGTCTTCCACAGGTACTGGAAGGTCCTGGTCGAGCCGGTGAAGTGGATGCCGGCCAGGTCGCGGTGGTGCAGGGCGACCTTGGAGACCTCGATGCCGTCGCCGGTGACGAGGTTGATGACGCCCTTGGGCAGGCCCGCCTCCTCCAGCAGCTGCATGAGGAGGACGGCCGCGTGGGTCTGCGTCGGGGACGGCTTCCAGACCACCACGTTGCCCATCAGGGCGGGAGCGGTGGGCAGGTTGCCGGCGATCGCCGTGAAGTTGAACGGCGTGATCGCGTAGACGAAGCCCTCCAGCGGGCGGTGGTCCAGGCGGTTCCACACGCCCGGGGAGTTCGCCGGGGGCTGCTCGGCGAGGATCTGGCGGGCGTAGTGGACGTTGAAGCGCCAGAAGTCGACCAGTTCACAGGGGGTGTCGATCTCGGCCTGCTGCGCGGTCTTGGACTGGCCCAGCATGGTGGAGGCGGCGAGGGTCTCGCGCCAGGGGCCGGCCAGCAGCTCGGCGGCGCGCAGGATGATCGCGGCACGGTCGTCGAAGGACATCGCACGCCAGGCCGGCGCGGCGGCCAGGGCCGCGTCGATGGCGTCCCGCGCGTCCTGCTGGGTGGCGTTGCGCAGGGTGCCGATGACGGACTTGTGGTTGTGCGGCTGGACCACCTGGATGGTCTCGCCGCCGCCCATCCGCTTCTCCCCGCCGATGGTCATCGGCAGGTCGATCGGGTTCTCGGCCAGCTCCTTGAGCTTGACCTCCAGCCGGGCGCGCTCGGGCGAGCCGGGGGCGTAGCCGTGCACCGGCTCGTTGACGGGGGTGGGGACCTGGGTCACAGCGTCCATGAGATCCGTAACTCCTTGTACGTGAGCGGGTGTGCGGGCTCAGCCCTTGCTGACCATGGAACGGAGGAAGAAGCGCAGGTTCGCCGGCTTCTCCGCGAGACGGCGCATGAAGTAGCCGTACCAGTCGGTGCCGTAGGCGGTGTAGACGCGCATGCGGTGGCCCTCGGCGGCCAGCCGCAGGTGCTCGTCGCCGCGGATGCCGTAGAGCATCTGGAACTCGTACTCGTCGAGCTTACGGCCGGCCTTGTGGGCCAGCTCCTGGGCGATGGCGATCAGGCGCGGGTCGTGCGACCCGATCATCGGGTAGCCCTCGCCGTCCATGAGGATCTTCAGGATCCGCACGTACGCCTTGTCTATCTCGTGCTTCTGCTGGTAGGCGACCTCGGCGGGCTCCTTGTAGGCGCCCTTGACCAGGCGGACGCGGCTGCCGGCGGCGGCGAGGCGGCGGGCGTCGGCCTCGGTGCGGAAGAGGTAGGCCTGGATGACGCAGCCGGTCTGCGGGAAGTCCTTCCGCAGCTCCTCGTGGATGGCGAACATCGAGTCCAGGGTGGTGTGGTCCTCGGCGTCCAGCGTCACCGTCGTACCGATGGCGGCGGCCGCCTCGACCACCGGGCGGACGTTGGCGAGGGCCAGCTCGTGGCCGCCGTTGAATGTAGGGGCGGGCCCGGAGGGCCCGTCGAGCAGGGCGGTGGTGGGCGACGGGAGGGACTGCCCGAACATGGACAGCTTGACCGACATCTCGACCCGCTCGCCGAGCTCCAGCCCCTTGAGGTGGTCGATCAGCTCCAGGTAGGCGTCCCGGGCGTGGGCGGCCTGCTCGGGGGTGGTGATGTCCTCGCCGACGACATCCATCGTCAGCTCCAGGCCCTTGGCCGTCAGGTCCTCGACGATCGGGACGATGTCGGCCACGGTCTCGCCGGGGATGAAGCGGTCGACGACCTGCTTGGTCACCGGGGCCGCCGAGATCAGGCGTCGCATCCGGTCGCTGCGCGACGCGGCGAGAATCACGGGACCCAGCACGGGGCACCTCCACAGAGCACCAAATACGCCGTCACCCGACGATTCGGGTACGGCACGGAGAACCACCGTGAAACCTAAGGATCTCTCCGATCCTCGGCCATCGACAGCTGTCACGCATCCGTGCCCGAGATCTCAGACAGATGTATGAAGGCGGCCGGGGAATGAGGGAGAATGCCCGAGTGGCGGCGGATTTCAAGGCGTTCAAGGCGGACTACCAGGAGCTGGTGGACGAGATCTCGGAGCTGCTCGGGGTGCCCGCGACCCTGGAGAACCGCGACTTCGAGCTGATCGCCTTCGGCGCCTACGACAGCGATGACGAGCTGGATGCGTCCGCGCTGGACCCGGTGCGCACCCGCTCGATCCTGACCCGTCGCTCCACGGCCACGGTCCGGTCCTGGTTCGAGGGCTTCGGCATCACCCGCGCGACCGGACCGGTCCGCATCCCGCCGAGCCCCGAGGCCGGCGTCTACCGCGGCCGGATCTGCCTGCCCGTACGGCATCGCGGTGTCGTCCTCGGCTACGTCTGGCTGCTGGACGGCGACCCCGGGCCGACCGACGCCCAGCTGGCCGCCGCGATGGGGGTCGCGGGCCGGATCGGCGCGCTGCTCGCCGACGAGGCGGCGGCCGGGGCGGGGCTCGGCCGGGAGCTGCGGGCGGTGCTCACCGCGGAGGGCGGCTGGCAGCGGGACATGGCGGTGGCCGACCTGCGCACCGCCCTGGGGCCCCGCGCGGACGGCCCGCACACCCTGGTCTGTGTCGCGCCCTGGCCGTCGGCCGACCCGGACGACGCCCCGGCCGCCCGTACGATCCCGCACGCGACGGCGCTGTGCACGCTGCCGTGGGGGGCGTCCGGGCAGAGCCTGGCGCTGCTGGTGCGGCTGCGGACCACGGAGACGAGCGCACCCGCGCTGGCGGCGGCCACGCGGCTGCTGAAGGAGGCCGAGGGGGCGCGCGGGGCGGCGGGCGGCGCGGCGCGCGGGACCGGGGCCCGGGTGGCGGCGGCGGTGGCCGCGGGACTCGCCGCCGGGACCGGGGCCGCCGGCGGCGCCGCCCTCGCGGCCGGGGTCGGCGAGCCGCGCACCGGCCTCGCCGAGCTGGGCACGGTCTGGCAGGAGGCCGCGGCCGCGGCGCGTGCCGCGCTGGCCGAGCCGCGGTTCGGGCCGGTCGCGCAGTGGGCGCGGATCGGACCGTACCGGCTGTTGACCGCCCTGCCGCCGGGAGCCGCGCACGACCGCGTCGTCGGCCCGCTCCTCTCCCCCGCCCACCGGGAACTGGCCCGCACCGCCGAGGTGTTCCTCGACTGCGCGGGACAGGCCGGCCGCACGGCCTCCGAGCTGGGCATCCACCGGCAGACGCTCTACTACCGCCTGTCCCGCGTGGAACAGCTGACCGGCCTGGACCTGGACGACGGCGAGGACCGGCTGCTGCTGCACATGGCGTTGAAACGGGCCCGGCTGTAACAGGCCCGGGGGAACGGGATCACCGGCCGTCCGCCGAGCCCTCCAGCACCGCGCCCGCCGCCGCGATGCCCTCCGTGATGGCCCGTTCGGGCACGTCGCCGAAGCCGAGGACGAGCCGGGGCGGGTCGGCGGCCCGCGAGGTGCGGAAGGCACTCATGCCGTACAGGCCGACGCCGCGGGCGCGCGCCGCGGCGGTCACCGTCTGTTCGTCCGCGCCGGGCGGCAGGTGGGCCACGGCGTGGAAGCCCGCGGCCAGACCGGTCAGGCGCACCGCCGGGGCGTGCTCGGCGAGGGCGGCGCGCAGGGCCCTGCGGCGGGCCGCGTACAGGGTGCGCATGCGGCGCAGATGGCGGTCGTAGCGGCCGGACTCGATGAGCCGGGCGAGAGCCAGCTGGTCGAGGGTGGGCGTGCCGCGGTCCGCGATCCGCTTCAGCTCGGTGACCTCCGCGGTGAGCGCGGGCGGGCTCAGCAGCCAGCCGATGCGCAGGGCGGGGGCCAGGGACTTGCTGACCGTGCCGATCGAGGCGACACGGTCGGCCGCGAGGCCCTGGAGCGCACCGACCGGCTCCCTGTCGTAGCGGAACTCGGCGTCGTAGTCGTCCTCGATGACGTACGCGTCATGGCGCCGCGCCCAGCCGAGCAGCGCGTGCCGGCGTTCCGGGGCGAGGAGGACTCCGGTGGGCCACTGGTGGGCCGGGGTGACGATCACCGCGCGGGCGCGGGTCGCCTCCAGGGCGGTGACGTCGATGCCGTGCGCGTCGACCGGGACGGGGACCGGGGTGAGGCCCGCCGCGCGGATGGCCGCGGTCGCGCTGGTGGGGCTGCCCGGGTCCTCGTGGGCGACGGCCCGGACACCGGCGCGGGCCAGCGTCTGCAGGACGAGGGCGAGCCCCTGGGCGTAACCGGAGCAGACGAGGGTGTGGTCCGGGTCGGCGGCGGCCGCGCGGATCCGGCGCAGGTAGGCGGCGACGACCGTGCGCAGGTCGCGGCTGCCGCGCGGGTCGCCGTAGTCGAGAGCGGCGGTCGGCATCCGGCGGGCCGCCTCCCGGACCGCCCACAGCCAGTCGGCGCGCGGGAAGGAGGCGAGGTCGGGGACGCCGTGCCGGAAGTCGGCTATCAGCCGCGGCGGTTCGGGGCGCCGCTGCGCCGGCGGGGCGGGCGGGGCGACCGGGGCGCAGGCGGCCACGCGGGTGGCCGAGCCGACGCGGGCGACCAGGTAGCCCTCGGCCTGGAGCTGGGCGTAGCAGTCCTGGACCAGGCCGCGGGACAGGCCGAGCTGGCGGGCCAGTTCACGGGAGGACGGCAGGCGTTCGCCGGCGTGCAGCCGCCCGGTGCGGATCGCGTCCCGCAGCTGTCGTTCCAGCTGGACACGCAGTTGCTCACCGCTGCTCCGGTCGACGCTCAGCAGCAGCTCGGGGGAGAGACCGGCCCACTGGACAGGCATGGAATTGGAGCTTACCGGGGGTCCGGTCGCTGCCTAGCGTCGGCGCCATGAACCCGACAGCCGAACCCACCACACCCACGGCCACCCCGACCCCGCGACCTCCGCTGCTGAGCCGCGCCCTGCTGCTGCGGTTCGTCAGCGTGGTGGGGTCGACGGCGAGCTTCTTCCTGCTGCTGTCGGCGGTGCCCGCGCACGCCGGCCGGGGCGGGGCGGGCCTCGCGACCGGCTCGCTGATGCTGTCGACGGTGCTCGGCGAACTGGCCGGGCCCCGGATCCTCGGCCGCTACGGCCGCCGGGGCCCGCTGGCGGCCGGCCTCTTCCTGCTGGGCGCGCCCGCGCTCGTGCTGCCCCTGTCCGACGCCCCGGCCTGGACGGCGGCGGTGTGTCTGGTGCGCGGTCTGGGCTTCGGCCTCACGATGGTCGCCGGCGGGGCCCTGACGGCGGCACTGATCCCGGCCGGGCGCAGGGGCGAGGGGCTGGCCCTCGTCGGCGTCGTCGGAGGTGTGCCGGCGCTGCTGGCGCTGCCTCTGGGCATCTGGCTGGCCGGCCACCTCGGCTACGCCACGGTCACCACGGCAGCGGCCGTCGCCGCCCTCGCGGCGCTCCCGACGGTACCGGCACTCCGTGTGGACGGGGCGGCGGCCGGCGGCCGGGGCAGGGCGCGCGGGGGTGCCGCGGCCGGCAACCGGCGCACGGCGCGCTTGGGTGCGGCGGCCGGCGGCGGCCGGGAGGCGGACCTCGGGATGGTGGGGGCCGTGCGGGCCGGCGGGCTGCGGCGGCCCACCATGGTGTTCGCGGCCACCGCCGTCGCCGCAGGCATCCTCGTCACCTTCCTGCCGCTGGCGGTCCCGCCCGCGTCCGGCGTCGCGACGCCGGCCCTGCTGGTGCAGAGCACCGCGTCGACCGCGGCCCGCTGGGCGGCGGGGCGGTACGGCGACCGCCGGGGCTCCTGGCGGCTGGTCGTACCGGGACTGCTGGTGTCGGCCGCCGGGCTGTCGGCCCTCGCGGCGACCTCCAGCCCGGTCGCCGTACTGGTGGGCGCCGCGGTCTTCGGCACCGGCTTCGGCGTGACCCAGAACGCCACCCTCACCCTGATGTACAGCCGTGTCTCCGCCGGGTCGTACGGCACGGTCAGCGCCCTGTGGAACCTCGCCTACGACGGGGGCATGGGCGTGGGCGCCGCGGGCTTCGGGCTCCTCACGGCGCACACGGGCTATGTGTGGGGGTTCGCGCTGACCGGGATCCTGATGCTGGGTGCCCTGGGCCCCGCGGTACGCGACCGGCGAGCGGATGCCCGTCACCACCCGGCCCGCCCCTAGGGCCCGCCAGGGCAGGGCGCCGGCCCCCGGCCCCGCCGGTCAGCTCCCGTCCACGCCGGCGATCACCCGCCGCAGCCCCTCCGTGAGCTGGTCGGCGGTGGTCGCCGTGTCCGGGTCGAAGAGCCACTGGACCATGAGGCCGTTGAGGAGGGTCTGGTAGAGGCGCCCCTCGGCCTCGACCGTCTCCGGGTCGAGGTCCGCCTCCGGAATGCCGGTGAACATGGACGCGAGCCCCGCGCGGCCCTCCCGCTGCGCCTCGGCCAGGAGCTTGCGGACCTCCTCCAGCCGCTCGTCCTGGAACATCAGCTCGAAGCTGAGCAGCCAGATCGCCCGCGACCCGGGCACCGTGGCGATGATCCCGGCCATCACCTCCCGGAAGCGTTCCAGCGAGCCCGGGGGCTGGGTCGTCCGCACCCCGGCACCGGGGTCGAAACGCTCCCCCACGGCCTCGATCAGCGAGATGTACGCCTGCACCAGCAGCGCGTCCTTCGAGCCGTAGTGGTAGCCGATCGACGCCAGGTTGGTGCCCGACTCCCGGACGATGTCCCGCGCGGTCGTGCGCAGGAAGCCCTTCTCCAGCAGGCAGCGCTTGGCGCCCTCGAGCAGATCCTCACGGTGTCCCATGCGGCCAGCCTACCCGCGATCCATACAAGCGTCCTAGACGCGCGACTTATACAGACGACTTATACAGCCGTTCTAGACAAGCGTTTAAGACGCCCGTACAGTCTCCGGCATGACGATGAACGCGACGAGCACCACCGCCCCCGTCCGAGCCGGGCGCCGCGAGTGGACCGCGCTCGGTGTGCTGATGCTGCCGCTGCTGCTGGTCTCGATGGACGTCTCCGTCCTCTACTTCGCGACCCCCGCGATCAACGCCGACCTCCGGCCGAGCGGCACCCAGCAACTGTGGATCTTCGACATCTACGGCTTCGTCCTGGCCGGCCTGCTGATGACGATGGGCTCGCTCGGCGACCACATCGGCCGCCGCCGGCTCCTCCTGCTGGGAGCCGCGGCCTTCGGCGCCGCCTCGCTCCTCGCGGCGTACGCGAACAGCGCCGAGACCCTGATCGCGGCCCGTGCGGTCCTCGGCATCGGCGGCGCGACCCTGATGCCGTCCACGATGGCCCTGCTGCGCACGATGTTCACCGACCCGGCCCAGCGGGCGAAGGCGATCGGGCTGTGGTCCGGCGTGATGACCGGCGGCATCGCCCTCGGGTCGGTGATGAGCGGCATCCTGGTCGAGCACTTCTGGTGGGGCTCGGTCTTCCTGGTCAACCTGCCCGCGATGGCGCTGTTGCTCGTCCTCGGCCCGCTGCTGCTGCCCGAGTCGAGGCAGCCCGCGCCCGGCCGCTTCGACTGGCCGAGCGTCCCGCTGTCCATGGCCGCCGTGCTCCCCGTGATCTACGGCCTGAAGGAGATCCCCTCCGAGGGCTGGCATCCGCAGTACGTCGTCGCGATCACCGTCGGCCTGCTCTTCGCGGCCCTGTTCGTCCGGCGCCAGCGCACCGGCACCTCCCCGCTGATCCCGCCGGCCCTGCTGAGGGGCCGCGGCTTCACCCCGGCGCTGGTCCTGAACCTCGTCGCCAGCCTCGGCATGATGGGCTCGGCCATCTTCACCACGCAGTACCTCCAGTCCGTCCTCGGCAAGAGCCCGCTGGCGGCGGCCCTGTGGAGTCTGCTGCCCTCGGTGTTCATCGGGGTCGCCGGTCCGGTCACGGCAACGCTCGTCCAGCGGGGCGTCAACCGGGGGTACGTCGTCGCCGGCGGCTTCGCGGCCATGGCGGCCGGTTACCTGGTGTTCGTCCCCGTCGGCACCGACTCGCTGTGGCTGGTGCTCGTCGGGGGCGGCGTCCTCGCCTGCGGAATGATCGCGATCATGTCCCAGCTGACCGACCTCGCCATGACCGGCGCGGCGGTGGAGCGAGCGGGCACGGCCTCCTCCCTGCTGGAGACCAGCGCCGAGTTCGGCGGCGCGCTCGGCATGGCGGTCCTGGGCTCCATCGGTACGGCGCTCTACCGCCACGAGATGCCGGCCTCCGCGCCGGACCAGGCCCGCGAGACCCTGGGCGGCGCCCTCGCGACGGCCGCCCACCTGCCCGGCGGGGCCGGCGAAACCCTCCTCGCCGCGGCCCGGGAGGCGTTCATCCACGGCATGCGGGGTGCGGCGCTGGCCGGGGCGGTGATCCTGGTGCCGGCGGCGCTGGGGGCGGCGGTGACGCTGCGGAGGATCGAGGCCGCGCAGAAGTAAGGGACACAAGAAAGCGCCGGACGGGCTGACTGCTGTCAGCCCGTCCGGCGCTTGTGGACGAGGCCGCGAGGCCGAAGCGCGGGCCCGGGGGCGCCAGCCCCCGGACGGCGGCCTCAGACCAGGTTCACCGAGCGGGCGGAGGCCGCGCCGATCTCCGCGGCGACCTCGGCCAGGACGGCGGGGCCCACCGTGTCGTCGACGGTGAGAACGGCCAGCGCCTCACCGCCCACGGCCGCGCGAGCGACCTGCATGCCGGCGATGTTGAGGCCGGCCTCGCCGAGGATGCGGCCGACGGTGCCGACGACACCCGGACGGTCCTCGTAGCGCAGGACGACCATGTGCTCGGCGAGGGCGAGGTCGACGTCGTAGTCGCCGACCGCGACGATCTTCTGGACGTGCTTCGGGCCGGCCAGCGTGCCGGAGACCGACACCTCCTCGCCCGTGCCCAGCGTGCCGCGCACGGTCACCACGTTGCGGTGGTCGGCCGACTCGGAGCTGGTGGTCAGCCGCACCTCGACCCCACGCTCCTGCGCGAACAGCGGGGCGTTGACGTACGACACCGTCTCGTCGACGACGTCCTCGAAGACACCCTTGAGCGCGGACAGCTCCAGCACCTTCACGTCGTGCTGGGTGATCTCGCCGTAGACCTCGACGTCGAGGCGGACCGCGACCTCACCGGCGAGCGCGGTGAAGATGCGGCCGAGGCGCTCGGCGAGCGGCAGGCCCGGCTTGACGTCCTCGGCGATGACACCGCCCTGGACGTTCACCGCGTCCGGCACCAGCTCTCCGGCGAGGGCGAGGCGGACCGACTTGGCGACGGCGATACCGGCCTTCTCCTGCGCCTCGTCCGTCGACGCGCCCAGGTGCGGGGTGCAGACGACCTGGTCCAGTTCGAAGAGCGGGGAGTCGGTGCACGGCTCCTTGGCGTACACGTCGAGGCCGGCGCCGGCGACCCGGCCCTCCTTCAGCGCCGCGTACAGCGCCGCCTCGTCCACGATGCCGCCGCGGGCGGCGTTGACGATGCGCACGGTCGGCTTGACCTTGCGCAGCGCCTCGTCGCCGATCAGGCCGAGCGTCTCGGGGGTCTTGGGCAGGTGGACGGTGATGAAGTCGGAGACCTCCAGCAGCTCGTCCAGCGACAGCACCTTGACGCCCATCTGCGCGGCCCGCGCGGGCTGCACGTAGGGGTCGTAGGCGACGACCTTCATGCCGAAGGCGGACATGCGCTGCGCGACGAGGGCACCGATGCGGCCCAGGCCCACCACGCCCAGCGTCTTCTCGGCCAGCTCGACGCCGGTGTACTTGCTGCGCTTCCACTCGCCGTTCTTCAGCGCGGCGTTGGCCTGCGGGATGTTGCGGGCCGTGGAGAGGATGAGACCGCAGGCCAGCTCGGCGGCGGTCACGATGTTGGAGGTGGGGGCGTTGACGACCATCACGCCGGCCTTGGTGGCGGCGGAGACGTCGACGTTGTCCAGGCCGACACCGGCCCGGGCGACGACCTTGAGCTTCTTCGCGGCGGCGATGGCCTCGGCGTCGACCTTGGTGGCCGAGCGGATCAGGATCGCGTCCACGTCGGCGATGGCCGGCAGCAGTTCGGCGCGGTCCGCGCCGTTGCAGTGCCGGATCTCGAAGTCCGGACCGAGTGCGTCGACGGTGGCAGGCGACAGCTCTTCAGCGATGAGTACGACGGGTTTCGAGCTCACGTGAGTCCTCACATGTGCGATGCGGACGGCCGTCCCGACGGCCGCAGGCGGTGGAGGGGGGCTAGCCGCGGAAGACGCACGACGCTGTGGGCCTGACGCGTGTTGTGCAGCAGTGTAGTGGCGGGGCGGGCGTCGTATTGCGCCGCCGCGGAAGGATCACCCGACCGGGGCTGGACGGGGTGGACAACAAGGGCCGGAGCAGTCCGCCCCGGCCCCTGTCGGCAGGCTTACGCCTCCTCGTCCACCCACGACATCAGCTTGCGCAGCTGCTTGCCGGTGGTCTCCAGCAGGTGCTCGGAGTCCTGCCGCTTGTACTCGTTGTACTTCTTCAGACCGCCGTGGTACTCGTCCATCCAGGTCCGGGCGAAGGTGCCGTCCTGGATCTCGGCGAGGACCTTCTTCATCTCGGCCTTGGTGGCGTCCGTGATGATGCGCGGACCGGTGACGTAGTCGCCCCACTCGGCGGTCTCGGAGACCGACCAGCGCATCTTCTCCAGGCCGCCCTCGTACATGAGGTCCACGATCAGCTTCAGCTCGTGCAGGCACTCGAAGTAGGCGATCTCCGGCTGGTAGCCGGCCTCGGTCAGGGTCTCGAAGCCCGCCTTGACCAGGGCCGCGGTACCACCGCACAGCACGGCCTGCTCGCCGAAGAGGTCGGTCTCGGTCTCCTCGGTGAAGGTCGTCTTGATGACGCCGGCGCGGGTGCCGCCGATGCCCTTGGCGTACGACAGGGCCAGCGCGAAGGCGTTGCCGGAGGCGTCCTGCTCGACGGCGGCGATGCACGGAACGCCGCGGCCCTCCTCGTACTGGCGGCGGACCAGGTGGCCCGGGCCCTTCGGGGCGACCATGGCGACGTCGACGCCGGCCGGGGGCTTGATGAAGCCGAAGCGGATGTTGAAGCCGTGACCGAAGAACAGCGCGTCGCCGTCCTTCAGGTTCGGGGCGATGGACTCCTCGTAGACCTGGGCCTGGATCGGGTCCGGCACCAGGATCATGATGACGTCGGCCTCGGCGGCGGCCTCGGCCGGGGTCACCACGCGCAGGCCCTGCTCCTCGGCCTTCGCCTTGGACTTCGAGCCCTCGTGCAGACCGACACGGACGTCCACACCGGAGTCACGCAGCGACAGGGCGTGGGCGTGGCCCTGGCTGCCGTAGCCGATGACCGCGACCTTGCGGCCCTGGATGATGGACAGGTCGGCGTCGGCGTCGTAGAACAGCTCGGCCACTTTGGGTTCTCTCCTTGTGTGCAGGTGGTGCGTCCCACCGTATGACGGCGGGCGGGAAGGAAGTTCGGGGGTCTCGGCATACGGGCGGCCGTCGATCGCCGGCCGCCCGTTCTCAGTCTTACGCCGTCCGGTCGAGAGCGCGCAGCGAGCGGTCCGTGATCGAACGGGCACCACGGCCGATCGCGATCGTGCCGGACTGGACCAGCTCCTTGATGCCGTACGGCTCCAGCATCTTGAGCATGGCGGACAGCTTCTCGCTGGAACCGGTGGCCTCGATGGTCACGGCCTCCGGGGAGACGTCGACGGTCTTGGCGCGGAACAGCTGGACGATCTCCACGATCTGGGAGCGCGTCTCGTTGTCGGCGCGGACCTTCACCAGAACGAGTTCGCGCTGCACGGCCTGACCGGGCTCCAGCTCCACGATCTTCAGCACGTTGACGAGCTTGTTGAGCTGCTTGGTCACCTGCTCCAGCGGCAGGTCCTCGACGCCCACCACGATGGTGATGCGGGAGATGTCGGGGTGCTCGGTGACGCCGACCGCGAGCGAGTCGATGTTGAAGCCGCGCCGGGAGAACAGGGCGGCGATGCGGGCGAGGATGCCCGGCGTGTTCTCCACCAGGACGGAGAGCGTGTGCTTGGACATGGTCTTCTTGCTCTTCCTTGCCTGTCAGTCGTCTTCGTTGTCGCCGAAGTCGGGGCGGACGTCCCGGGCGGCCATGATCTCGTCGTTGGAGGTGCCGGCGGCGACCATCGGCCAGACCATCGCGTCCTCGTGGACGATGAAGTCGATGACGACCGGGCGGTCGTTGATGGAGTTGGCCTCCTGGATGACCTTGTCCAGGTCCTCCGGGCGCTCGCAGCGCAGGCCCACGCAGCCCATCGCCTCGGACAGCTTCACGAAGTCCGGCACGCGCGTGCCCTTGGCCTCCGGGTTGATGTCGTCCGGGCCGCTGTGCAGCACGGTGTTGGAGTAGCGCTGGTTGTAGAAGAGGGTCTGCCACTGGCGGACCATCCCGAGGGCGCCGTTGTTGATGATGGCGACCTTGATCGGGATGTTGTTCAGGGCGCAGGTGGTCAGTTCCTGATTGGTCATCTGGAAGCAGCCGTCGCCGTCGATCGCCCAGACCGTCCGCTCCGGCTGCCCGGCCTTGGCACCCATCGCGGCCGGGACCGCGTAGCCCATGGTTCCGGCACCGCCGGAGTTGAGCCAGGTGGCGGGGTTCTCGTACTGGATGAAGTGCGCGGCCCACATCTGGTGCTGGCCGACGCCCGCCGCGAAGATCGTGCCTTCGGGGGCGAGCTGTCCGATCCGCTCGATGACCTGCTGCGGGGAGAGGGAGCCGTCGTCCGGCAGGTCGTAGCCGAGCGGGTAGGTCTGGCGCCACCGGTTCAGGTCGCTCCACCAGGCGCTGTAGTCGCTCGCGTGGCCCTCGCTGTGCTCCTTCTGCACGGCCTGGACCAGGTCGGCGATGACCTCGCGGGCGTCGCCGACGATCGGCACGTCCGCGGCGCGGTTCTTGCCGATCTCCGCCGGGTCGATGTCCGCGTGGACGATCTTGGCGTAGGGGGCGAAGCTGTCCAGCTTGCCGGTGACCCGGTCGTCGAAGCGGGCGCCGAGGGCCACGATCAGGTCGGCCTTCTGCAGCGCGGTGACCGCGGCGACGCTGCCGTGCATGCCGGGCATGCCCAGGTGCTGCGGGTGGCTGTCCGGGAACGCGCCGAGCGCCATCAGCGTGGTGGTGACCGGCGCGCCGGTCAGCTCGGCGAGGACCTTCAGTTCGGCCGTTGCCCGGGCCTTGAGCACACCGCCGCCGACGTAGAGGACGGGCCGCCGGGCGGTGGTGATGAGCTTGGCGGCCTCGCGGATCTGCTTGGCGTGCGGCTTGGTCACCGGGCGGTAGCCGGGCAGGTCCATCACCGGCGGCCAGGAGAAGGTGGTCTTCGCCTGGAGCGCGTCCTTGGCGATGTCGACCAGGACCGGGCCGGGGCGGCCGGTGGAGGCGATGTGGAACGCCTGCGCGATGACCCGCGGGATGTCCTCGGCCTTGGTGACGAGGAAGTTGTGCTTGGTGATCGGCATGGTGATGCCGACGATGTCCGCCTCCTGGAAGGCGTCCGTGCCGATCGCCTTGGAGGCGACCTGGCCGGTGATCGCGACCAGGGGGACCGAGTCCATGTGCGCGTCGGCGATCGGCGTCACCAGGTTCGTCGCACCCGGGCCGCTCGTCGCCATGCAGACGCCGACCTTGCCGGTGGCCTGCGCGTAGCCGGTGGCCGCGTGGCCGGCGCCCTGCTCGTGCCGGACCAGGACGTGCCGCACCCGGGTGGAGTCCATCAGCGGGTCGTACGCCGGCAGGATCGCACCGCCCGGAATGCCGAATACCGTGTCCGCGCCGACCTCCTCGAGGGAGCGGATGAGGGACTGCGCACCCGTGACGTGCTCGACGGGGGCGGACTGCTGTCCTCCGGAACGGGGCCGCGGCTGCGGATGGTGGGCCCCGGTGGCCTGCTCGGTCATCGGCATTCTCTTCTCGATGCTGAGGGTTTTTGCGAGGTGCGGGCGGAGTTGGAGCGCTGCACGAAAGTCACACGTGCAACAAAAAACCCCTCGTGCCGCAAGGCAAGCGAGGGGAGCGCGCCGGTGAGGTCGCTGGGGATTCCGGATCGTCCTCCGGTGGGTCCCAGCTCAGCCGACGCGCTGTCCAAGTACGAGAATTCGGGTGCGCATGGAACTGACCCTCCCCCCGGCACGCACCACGTGTCAAGTGGGTGGGACGGGCGTCTCAGAATGTGAACGAAGGGCGCTGCCGCCTCCGAGGACGGCGGGAACACCCCCTGTGTACACCGCCGCCGCCTTCCCCGCGAACGCCGGTTCGGCCGGGGCGTGCGGCACTGGATAGTGGCCGGATCCGAGCGCCCGGCGCAGCCGGTACTCGTCCAGCGGACCGGCGAACGCCATGCCCTGTCCATGGGTGCAGCCCATCGCGCGCAGCGCCGCCACCTGCTCGGGCAGATCCACGCCCTCGGCGACCGACTGGAGCCCGAGATCGCCCGCGATCCGCAGCAGACCACTGGTGATCTTGTGCAGCCGCGCGGACTCGACCACGCCCTCGACCAGACTGCGGTCGAGCTTGAGGATGTCCACGGGCAGCCGCCTGAGCGCCGTGATGGCCGCGTAACCGCTGCCGAAGCCGTCCAGCGCGATCCGCACCCCGAGCCGGCTCAGCGCGGTCAGCCGCCGCTCCAGCTCGTCCAGCGAGACCCGCGGGTCGGTGTCGGACAACTCGACCACCAGCGCCCCCGGCGGCAGCCCGTGCCGGGTCAGCAGCGCCTCCACCGAGCCCAGCGGCGTCGAACGGTCCAGCAGCCGCCGGGCGCCCATCCGCACCGCCACCGGCACGGCGACCCCGGTCGCGGCCCGCTCGGCCGCCTGCGCCACGGCCTCCTCCAGGATCCAGCGGTCCAGCTCGGCGGTCTTGTCGCCGTCCTCGGCCACCCGCAGGAACTCGGCGGGCGTGAACAGCACCCCCTGCGAGGAGCGCCAGCGCGCCTGCGCGCAGACCGCCGTGATCCGGCCGTTCTCCAGGCACACCACGGGCTGGTGCAGCAGCGCGAACTCGCCGTCGTGCAGCGCGGCGCGCAGGCGCGTGGCCAGTTCGGCCTTGCGGACGACGTCCTGCTGCATCTGCGGCCTGTACAGCTCGACCCGGCCCTTTCCGGCCGACTTCGCGCGGTACATCGCCAGGTCGGCGTTGCGCAGCAGCTCGCCCGCGCCCAGGCCGGGTTCGGCGAAGGCGACGCCGATGGAGGCGTTGACCCGGACATCGTTGCCGTCGATGGCGTACGGCTGGGAGAGGGTCGCCCTGAGGCGGTCGGCGAGCTCCATGATGTTCCGCTCCCGGGCGGCACGGTCCCGGGTGCCGTCCCCGACGATCAGGGCCGCGAACTCGTCGCCGCCCAGCCGGGACGCGGTGTCGCCCTGCCGGACGGCGTCCTGGAGCCGACGGGCGGCCTGGATGAGCAGCTCGTCGCCTGCCTGGTGCCCGATCGTGTCGTTGACGGCCTTGAAGCCGTCCAGGTCGATGAAGAGCACCGCCGTACCGCGCAGGGCGGCGCCCCGGTCGGTGGCCCGGCGGCCGGACAGGGCCTGCTGCACGCGCTTGGTGAACAGCGCGCGGTTGGGCAGGTCCGTCAGCGGGTCGTGCTCGGCGTTGTGCTGCAACTGTGCCTGGAGGCGCACCCTCTCGGTCACGTCCCGGCTGTTGAAGATCAGACCGCCGTGGTGCCGGTTGACGGTCGACTCGACGTTGAGCCAGCCGCCGTCGCCGGAGCGGAAGCGGCACTCGATGCGCGTGGTGGGCTCCTCCAGCGGGCTGGCGGCGAGGAAGCGGCGCACCTCGTGCACCACGCAGCCCAGGTCCTCCGGATGGATGAGCGCGGCCAGCTCGGTGCCCACGAGTTCCTCGGCGGGCCGGCCGTAGACCCCGGCGGCGGCCGGGGAGACGTACCGGAGGATGCCGTTCGGCGCGGCGATCATGATGACGTCGCTGGAGCCCTGCACCAGGGAGCGGAAGTGGTTCTCCTTCTGGGCCAGTTCCTGGGTGAGGGTGATGTTGTCCAGCAGCATGATGCCCTGCCGCATGACGAGCGCCAGCACCACGGCGCCCGCGGTGATCAGCACCACGTGGTCGGGCCTGCGGCCGTTGAGGACGTTGTACAGGATGCCCAGGGTGCACACGGCCGCGGCGAGGTACGGCGTGAGGGCGGCGAGGGAGCCGGTGAGCGGGCGGCCGGCCGGGTACCGGCTGTGCTCGCCGCCGGGCGCGGGCGGGAGCGGCGGGTGGTGGCCCGCGCTCCGCTGGCCCGGCACGTGCTCGTGGACCACGCGCGTGTGGCCGTCCGCCGCGCGCGCCTCCTGGGCGCTGCCGCGCCGGGGGGCGGCCCAGGGGGCGTAGGCGAGCAGCAGCGAACCGGCGAACCAGCCCGCGTCCAGCAGCTGCCCGGAGTGGTAGCTGCTGTGCAGCAGTGGCGAGGTGAACAGGGCGTCGCACATCACGGTCAGCGCGAGCGCGCCGATCGCGGTGTTCACCGCCGTGCGGTTGCCGGGGGCACGGCGGAAGTGCAGCGCGAGGACCATGCTGACCAGCACGATGTCCAGCAGCGGGTACGCCAGGGACAGCGCGGCGTGCGCCACGCTGGAGCCGTCGATCCGGGCCGCCTGGGCGAGCGCGAGGCTCCACGACAGGGTGAGCAGCGAGCCGCCGATGAGCCAGGCGTCCAGGCCCAGGCAGATCCAGCCCGCCCGCGTCGCCGGCCGCTTGGCGAGCACCAGCAGGCCGACGATGGCGGGCGGCGCGAAGCACAGGAAGAACAGGTCGGCGTAGCTGGGGCTGGGCACGGGCCGGTCCAGCACCACCTCGTACCAGCCCCAGACCGCGTTGCCCAGCGCGGCCATGGTCGAGGAGAGGGCGAACAGCAGCCAGGCCGAGCGGAAGCGCACGCGCCGGTTGCGGGCGTACAGGAAGCAGGAGACGGCGGCGGCGCCGGCCGCGGCGCTCAGGCCGAAGTCGCCCATGACCAGCGCGACTTCGGTCGTGCCCCAGTCGAACGCGGCTCCGACGGCGTAGGCCGCGCAGACCAGGGCGAGGACGAGCTGCTCCCGCAGCCGGTTGCAGTCGGTGGCGGCCGCCCGGCGGGGCGGCGGCGCCTCGTGCGGGTGCGGTGCGCGCACCGCTCCGTCGAGGGTGGTCGTCACAGAGGGCGGGGCGCTCACCGGGGCCTCCCGGTCTGCGCCGCTCCCGGGTCCCGACGGTCCCGGTGCGCTGGGTGCGCATGCCTGCGACGGCCGCTGTGCCTGCGCTGGTGGTGGCTGTGGTGGCTGCTGTGGTGGCCGCGTCTGCGCGCGGCCGTGCGCCAGGGTCGCCGTCGGCGGCTCCGCCGCGTCGGATCGTTCGTCCATAGGCCGTGCATCGCCCGTCGCCCCCCTCACAAATCTGAAATGTCCATCCCCGGCGCCGAACGGTCAGCGGCGCAACCCCTGTCGGGACGATACACCAGGATCGTCACTCAGGGACATAGCTTCTCTACGCTCCGTGACGATCAACGGGGGTGCGGGTACGGGCCGCGTCCGAAAGATTGCGGAGGGTGCCGGAAGGGCCTCAGCGCCCGGTATCTCCCGCCGCTCCGGGTCCGGTGGTAAGGATCACGTTACGCAGCGGCTCCTGGTTCACGTACCGCGTCAGCTGGTCCACGAGCAACCGCTTGGCGCGGGGCAGGAAGGCCGACGACGGTCCGCCGACATGCGGGCTGATCAGCACTCCTGGCGCCTGCCACAGGGGGTGGCCGGGGGGCAGCGGCTCGGGATCCGTGACGTCCAGGGCGGCCGTGATCCGCCCCCGCTCCAGCTCGGCGAGGAGCGCATCGGTGTCCACGACGGCTCCGCGCGCGACGTTCACGAGCAGCGCGCCGTCCTTCATCCGGCCGAGGAAGTCGGCGTCGACGAGCCCCCTGGTGGTCTCCGTGAGCGGGGTGCAGAGGATCACGACATCCGCCTCGGGAAGCAGTGAGAGCACATCGGTGATCGGGTGCACAAGACCGCGCGCCGTGGTGCGCTGGGAGCGCGCGATGCGCGCCACCCGCGCTACCTCGAAGGGCGTAAGCCGGTCCTCGATGGCGGCACCGATGGGCCCGTAACCCACGATCAGCACGTTCTTGTCGGCGAGGGCCGGGTGGAAACCACCCACCCAGCGCTCCTCCTGCTGGGCGCGGACGAACTCGGGGATGCCGCGCAACGCGGCGAGGGTCAGCGTGAGCGCCAGCTCGGCCGTGCTCGTCTCGTGCACCCCGCGCGCGTTGCACAGCCGCACGCCCGGCGGGATCACCGACAGCCGTTCGGTGATGTCGTCGACGCCGGCGGTGAGCGTCTGGATGACCCGGACGTTCGTCAGGTGCTCCAGCGGTCCCACCCGCACCGACAGCCGCTTCATGTACGGCACGACGTACACGGCGCATTCCGCGGGGTCGCCGGGAAACGGCTGGTCACCGTCGTCTCCCCCGTCCCAGAACAGGTACCGGGGACCCGCGGGCAGCCCCTCGATCTCCTCGGGCGGAATGGGAAGCCACACCTGTGAAGTCATGCCAGGAGGCTATGTCAGGCACGCGCGCGTGCAGAGGTTAGGTTGGGGGCCGGGCAGAGGGAGGTTCACGAGCAGGTGGAGCGCAGGACGATCGGCGCGGGGGGACTCGCGGTGGGGGCCGTCGGACTCGGATGCATGCCGATGAGCTGGGCTTACAGCGGATCGCGGCAGCGGGGTGACGAGTCGCTCAGAACCGTGCACCGGGCGCTGGACCTGGGCTCCGACCTCCTGGACACCGCGGACATGTACGGCCCGTTCACCAACGAGCTGCTGCTGGGCCGGGTACTGAAGGAGCGGCGCCGGGAGGCCTTCGTGTCCACGAAGGTGGGGCTGCTGGTGGGCGAGCAGCACATCGTGGCCAACGGCCGCCCCGGCTATGTGCGGCGGGCCTGTGACGCCTCGCTGCGGCGGCTGCAGACGGACGTGATCGACCTGTACCAGTTGCACCGCGCGGACCCGGAGGTGCCCGTCGAGGAGACCTGGGGCGCGATGGCGGACCTGGTGCGGGCCGGGAAGGTGCGGGCGCTGGGCCTGTGCGCGGTGGGGGCGCGCGGCGGACGGCGCTCGGGAGCCGGGCTGTACGACGCGACGCTGCGCCAGTTGCAGCGGATCCAGCAGGTGTTCCCGGTGAGCGCGGTGCAGGCCGAGCTGTCGGTGTGGTCGCCGGAGGCGCTCCGGGCGCTGCTGCCGTGGTGCGAGGCGCGCGGGGTGGGCTTCCTGGCCGCGATGCCGCTGGGCAACGGTTTCCTCACCGGCACGCTGACGCCCGGCGAGGGCTTCGAACCGGACGACGTGCGCGCCCGGCATCCCCGGTTCACCGCGGAGATGATGGCGGCCAACCAGCCGATCGTCGCGGGCCTGCGGCGCATCGCCCGCCGGCACGGCGAGGACGTCACCCCGGCCCAGGTGGCGCTGGCCTGGGTGCTGGCGCAGGGCCGTCATGTGATCGCGCTGCCGGGCACCAAGCGGGAGGGCTGGGCGGCGGAGAACGCGGCGGCCGCCGGGCTGCGGCTGACCGCGGAGGACCTGGCGGAGGTGTCCCGGCTGCCGGCGGCCCAGGGGTCGTGGGACTGAGGTTCCCCCGGTCGGTTGCCGGGGACCGGGAACCCGGAGGGGTGCGGGCACTGTTGGACAAGGAGAGCGACCGGGAGAGCGTGCCGTCCGGAGCCGCGTCGAAGGGACCATGATCGTGCAACGTCGAGCTGTGACCGCCGTGTTGGCCGCCGCCCTGATGCTGGCGGCCGGCTGCTCCTCCGGCGGGCAGGGACGGCCGGAGTGGACCGGGCGGACTGCGGACGGGACGGCTCCGGGCACCTCCTCCCCGCGGGCCACCGGGTCCGTGCCGCCGGCCGAGGGCTCGGTGCGGGTGCTGCGCACGGTGGCCGAGGGCCTGAAGACGCCGTGGGGACTGGCTCCGCTGCCCGGCGGCGGGCTGCTGGTGTCGTCCCGGGACGAGGGCACGATCAGCCGGATCGACGAGAAGACGGGCCGGAAGACCGAGCTGGGCACGGTCTCCGGGGTCTCGCCGGCCGGCGAGGGCGGCCTGCTGGGCATCGCCCTCTCGCCCGACTACGCCTCGGACCACATGGTCTACGCCTACTTCACCTCGGCCTCGGACAACCGCATCGTGCGCATGCGCTACGACGAGCGCAAGCCGGCCGGTGAGCAACTGGGCGCGCCGGACACGGTGTTCAAGGGCATCCCGAAGGGCTTCATCCACAACGGCGGCCGGATCGCGTTCGGCCCGGACGGCATGCTGTACGCGGGCACCGGCGAGAGCGGGCGGAAGGGGCTGGCGCAGGACAGGAAGTCGCTGGGCGGCAAGATCCTGCGGCTGACGCCGGACGGCGAACCGGCGCCGGGCAACCCGTTCCCCGGCTCGCCGGTGTACTCGTACGGCCACCGCAACGTCCAGGGCCTGGCCTGGGACGGCCACCGGCGGCTGTTCGCCTCGGAGTTCGGCCAGGACACCTGGGACGAGCTGAACGCGATCAAGCCGGGCGGGAACTACGGGTGGCCGCGGGCCGAGGGCAGGTCCTCCGACCCCTCCTTCCAGAACCCGCTGGCCCAGTGGCGCACCGACGACGCCTCCCCCAGCGGCATCGCCTACGAGAACGGCGTGATCTGGATGGCGGGCCTGAAGGGCAAGCGGCTGTGGCGCATCCCGCTGGACGGCACGTCGGCCTCGGCCGCCCCGCAGGCCTTCCTGACATCCGGCTACGGCCGCCTGCGTACGGTCGTCCCGGCGGGCGGCGACAGGCTGTGGCTGGTGACGAGCAACACGGACGGCCGGGGCACACCCGGGAAGGGGGACGACCGGGTGCTGGAGCTGCGGGTGCGCTAGCCCCCGCCGCCCGGCTCACCCCGCTTCCGGCACGGCCGGTTATTCCTCCGGTTCGGTCCCCACGCGCTCCGTCCCGGCAGGTTCCGTCCCGGCGGGTTCCGTTCCGCGCGGTCCGGTCCCGGCAGGTTCCGTCCCCGCCGGGGCCGGTCCCGGCCGGCGTATCACCGCCTTGCCGGAGGCGAGGTCTATCGGGCCTCGGCCGGGGTCGTTGTCGCCGACGTCCTCGCGGGTCAGTTCCAGTCGTTTCTGCTCGTCCCGGGTGTGTTTGCGACCGGGTGCGAACAGTTCCTCGAACACGTTGAACACGGCTCCCCCTCACGGCCGGTTTTCTCCAGCGTAGGTCTCAGCCCGGCGTTTCGGCAGCGAGCGTCCCGGCCGTGAACAGTTCCAGCCGGTGGGCCACCGCCGCCGCCTCGCCCCGGCCCGAGACGCCGAGCTTGCTCAGGATGTTGGAGACGTGCACGCTCGCGGTCTTCGGGGAGATGAACAGCTCCTCGGCTATCTGACGGTTGGTGCGGCCGGCCGCGACCAGGCCGAGGACGTCCCGCTCCCGGCTGGTGAGGCCGAGCGCCGCGGCCGGGTCGGCGGGGGCCTGCCGGGAGGCACGGGTCAGGGTGAGGCGGGCGCGCTGGGCGAGCCGGGCGACGGCGTCGGCGAGGGGGCGGGCGCCCAGGTGGGCGGCGACCGCCGCGGCCAGCCGGAGCAGCTCCACCGCGCGGTCGCGCTCGTCGTCGCCGCCCTCGGCCAGCAGCGCCGCGGCGAGCCGGTGGCGGACCCGGGCGAGGTCGTAGGGCCGGTCCAGGCACTCGAAGGCGGTGACGACCGCGGACCAGGTGCCGGTGGTGTCCCGGCCCTGCGCGCGCAGCAGTTCGGCCCGGGTCCACTGGCCGTAGGCGTGCCAGAGCGGGACGCCGGTGGTGAGGGTCCGTACGGCGGCCGTCAGGCGGTCGAGGATCTCGGCACGGCCGGGCCGGGCGGCGGGCAGGGTGCGGGCGTCGGCCTCGGCGGTGGCGGCGGCCAGCAGCAGCGGCCAGCCATAGCGGTGGGTACCGGGCGGGAAACCGGCGTCCAGGGCCGGGATCAGTGTCGCGCGGACGTCGGCGATCCGGCCGTCGGCGGCGGCGATCCCGAGGGTGATGCGGGCCAGGGGCAGCAGCTGCTGGGGCATCGGGTCGTGTGTGCCGTACCAGGCGCGGGCGGCGGTGAGTTGCCGGCCGGCCTCGGCGAGGTCGCCGCGGGACAGCGCGAGGTGGGCCAGGCGCAGGGCGCCGGCGCCGCGGGGCTTGGTGCTGTGGCCGACCCGGGTGGCGTGCACGGCGGCCTCCGCGGCCTCCTCCCACCGGCCGAGCGAGTACAGCGCCTCGGACAGGTTGCCCCACACCCAGGCGCCGGAGTCCAGCAGCCCGTACCCGCGGCAGAACTCGATGCCCTCGCGCAGCAGCGGGACCGCCTCCCGGTCCCGGCCGACGCTCTGCAGCGCCGACGGCAGGTTCACATAGGCGCGGCCCGCGACATGGTGCATGCCCTCCGCGCGGGTCTCCCGCAGCACCTGGTGCATCTGCGCGAGACCGGCCTCCGGGTCGCCGGACTCCACGGTCAGTCCGCCCAGCGTGAGGCGGGCGTGGAGTTCGATCTCGCGGGCGTCCACCATCCGCGCGTACTCCACGGCCCGCTCGGCGGCGGCGAGGGCCTCGGGTCCCGGCCGGCGCTGCATGGACCAGTTGGCGGCGACCGCCAGCACCTCGGCGTGCACCTCGGACGGCGGCAGACCGCGCACCAGGTCCTGCGCGGTGCCCAGTTCCTGCCAGCCGTCACCGCGGGCCAGGGCCTGGACGAGCCGGGAGCGCTGCACCCAGAACCAGGCGGCGCGCAAGGGATCCGGTTCCTCCTCCAGGAGGCGCAGGGCGCGCTTGGTGATCTTCAGCGCGCGTTCGCGTTCGCCGCCGAAGCGGCCCGCGACGGCCGCCTCGGCCATCAGGTCGAGGTAGCGCAGCGGAGTGGTCTCCGGGTCGCAGCCGCACGGCGGGTACACCTCGGTGTAGTCGACCGGGCGCAGGGCCGAGCGCACCTCCTGCGGGGCGCTGTCCCACAGCTCCATCGCCCGTTCCAGCAGCCCGAGCTGCTCGCTGTAGGCGTGTCTGCGGCGGGCGACGACGGCGGCGGCCAGGACGGCGGGCAGGGCCTTCGCGGCGTCGCGGGCGTGGTACCAGTAGCTGGCCAGGCGCATCACGCGCGCGTCGGCGGGGACGAGGGCCGGGTCGGCTTCCAGGGCCTCGGCGTAGCGGCGGTTGAGCCGGGAGCGTTCGCCTGGCAGCAGGTCGTCGGCGACGGCCTCGCGGACCAGGGAGTGCCGGAAGCGGTAGCCGTCGCCGGCCCGGGTGACGGTGAGGAGGTTGGCGCCGACGGCGGCGCGCAGGGCCTCGATGAGGTCGTCCTCGGTGAGCCGGGCCACGGCGGCGATCAGCCGGTACTCCACGGTGGAGCCGCCCTCGGCGACGATCCGGGCGACCCGCTGGGCGCTCTCGGGCAGCGCCTCGACCCGGACCAGGAGCAGGTCGCGCAGGGAGTCGGTGAGGCCGGTGCGGTTGCCCTCGGCGGCGGCGACGGCGAGTTCCTCGATGAAGAAGGCATTGCCGTCGGAGCGTTCGTAGATCTCGTCCACCTGGGCGGGGTCGGGCTCGGCGGCGAGGATGCCCGCGATCTGGCGGCAGGCCTCCTCGCGGGTGAAGCGGGCGAGTTCGATGCGGCGGACGGTGCGCAGCCGGTCCATTTCGGCGAGCAGCGGGCGCAGCGGGTGGCGGCGGTGGATGTCGTCGGAGCGGTAGGTGGCCAGGACGAGGAGGCGGCCCGCGCGCAGGGTGCGGAAGAGGTAGGCCAGGAGGTGGCGGGTGGAGGCGTCGGCCCAGTGCAGGTCCTCCAGGACGAGCACGACGGTGTGTTCGGCGGCGACCCGCTCCAGCAGCCGGGCGGTGAGTTCGAACAGGCGGGCCATGCCCTGTTCGTCGTGGCGGCCGGCGCCCGCCTCGCCGAGGTCGGGCAGCAGCCGGGCCAGTTCCTCCTCCTGGCCGGCCGCGGCGGCGGCGAACTCCTCGGGCAGGGCGTCGCGCAGGGCGCGCAGCGCGGCGGAGAAGGGGGTGAACGGCAGCCCGTCGGCGCCGATCTCCACACAGCCGCCGACGGCGGCGACGGCGTCCTGCCGGCTCGCGGCCGCGGCGAACTCCTCCACGAGGCGGGTCTTGCCGACGCCTGCCTCGCCGCCGAGCAGCAGGGCCTGCGGCTCGGCCGCGGCGGCACGGGCGAGCGCGTCGTTCAGCGTGTCCAACTCGTCGGTGCGGCCGACGAACACGGGACTGACGGACCTGGTCTCCACGGGCCCGAGCATGGCACGGCGCCGGGACGGCCCGGCACCGGTTTTCCACAGCCCCTGTGTGATGGTCGTACCGGCAGCCGTTGGGGGCATCGTGCCCCCGGCCGAAAGGGCCGTACGGCTCCGCCGGGGAGCCGTACGACCCTGGGACCGTGAGCGGCCGACCCCCGTCCGGCCGCTCTGCGCCCCCGCCGTCACGCGCTGCGCAGGAGCCGGTGCCGGCGGAGCCGGCCGGTATGCGACTCGGCGACCGGGGCGCCGTGGCCGGCCGACTCCGCCCGGCGGGCGGCGCGGCGGAGGCGGACGGCCTCGCGGGCCAGGCGCTCCTGCCGGGCCGTGCGGCGCAGTTCGGCGGACCGGATCTGGTGGAGTTCCAACTGGTACATGGCGGATCCTTCGGGAGAGTCGGTGTGGTGCGTCGCTTTCCGCGATGCCTCCACCTTCGTCTCCCAGGGGGGTCCGCCACATCGGGAGAGTTCCGCATCTTCGTGCGGCCTCCGCGCCGCACGCGCGCGTAAGGGGCCTCAGAGCGTCCGTAAGGTGCACGCGGACTCCCTAAGGCCCCTGTTGACCTGCGGGTTATCAGCCGGCCGAGGGCAGGGCGAGCAAGGCGTCGGAGTACTTCAGGACGGCCAGGAGCAGTCCTAGGACACCGAGTGAGACACCCGCCCAGGCGACCGACCTGATCCATGGCGCCTGCGGACGGCCGGGTGCGCCGAACGCGGGCCGGACCAGCACGACCACGCCGGTGACCAGCGCGGCCAGCGCGAACAGGCCGGCCCACAGGGCGGTGGTGTGCCAGGCGTCGCCGTAGACCTCCTTGATCTGCCGGGCGACGCTCGCGGTGGAGGAGGTCTGGAGCTGGCCGACGAGCTGCTCGCGCGCGGAGGCCACGGTGCCGATCCAGCCGCCGCTGAGCGAGACCAGGCCCAGCGCTGCGGAGACGACGGCACCGGCGCCCTGGCCGACCGGGGAGGACGCCTTCCCTCCGGCGGCTTCCGTCGCATCGCGGTCCTCGCCGTGCTCGCCGCTCTCGCGGTGCTCGCCGCCCTCGCCGTGCTCGCCGCCCTCGGCTTGCGCGGAGGCCTCGTCGTGCGCCGGGCCCGGCACCTGCTCCTCTGCGGTCTCCTGCTCGGCACGGCCGTCCCGGGTGTCGACCGCCGCCGTCTTCTCGTCGTCCTTGTGCGCCTCGGTGCCGGCCCCGGTGCCGGTGCCGGCGTCTGCCGCTGTCTTCGTTGCCATGCCCGGCACCGTACGGACGCTCTCTGAGAGGTCTCTTAATGATCGCTGTGCGCGGTACGCGCGTGTGCCGCGCGCCACTCGGGCCGCAGCAGGGCCCAGATCTCGGTGCTGGCGCGCACCCCGCGGTGCGGGTGGTTCTCCCGGAGCACGCCCTCGCGGGTCATGCCGAGCCGCCTGGCCACGTTGATGCTCGGCTCGTTGGCCGAGGACGCGTACCACTCGACCCGGTGCATGCCGCGCTGCTCGAAGGCCCAGTCGAGCAGCACCCGCATCCCGCGCGTGACCAGTCCGCGTCCGGCCGCGTCCGGCTCCAGCCAGCAACCGGCCTCGCAGACCCCGCTCGGGGTGTCCCAGACGCGGAACAGCAGCCCGCCGACGAGCTTGCCGTCCAGCCAGATCCCGTGCACGCTGCCGGCGTCGGCGCCACGCTTGTCGGCGTACGACTTCAGCCAGCCGCGGGCGCCCTCCAGATCCGAGACGACGTCCGCCAGGCCGATGTGCCGGCCGATGAACTCCCGCCCCCTGTCGATGTTCGCCAGCAGCTCCGCCGCGTGCCAGACCTCCAGGGGCCGCAGTTCGGCGCCGTCACCGAGCGATATCGCGTACATGGTGCCGTTCTTCCTTCCGCAGTTCGTCCACCGGGACCCGGCCGAGCCTCTCATGCGCGGCCACGGGTCGGCGGCGTACAACCGCGCGGAACGCCTGCGGGACGTCAGTCGAACTGGTCTCCGAGCGCCATGACCATCACCCCGGCGATGAGCAGCCACAGGGCCCTGCGGGTACGGCCCCGGGAGCCGAGCACCGCCGCGAGGGCGCAGACGGCGGCGCCGAGGGCGTAGGCGGCGGGGACGCGGGCCGGCGCGGAACCGGTGAGCCGCAGCAGGGCGGCGGCGAGCCCCGCGAGGCAGAGGAGCGCTCCGGTGCCGGCGGCGACCCACCGGGCCTGCCGGGCGTCCCCGGCGTACTCCTCGGCAGCCTCGGCGTCTTCAGCGTCTTCGGTGGCTTCGGTTGCTTCAGCGCCTTCCGCGCCGTCGGTGTCGTGGCCGGCCTGGCTGTCCTCGGCTATCACGGGCTCGGTGTCGGAATTGGTGCGTCCACTCATGGCGGGCGAGCGTACCGCCTCGGGGTGGGAAAACCCGGTGCGGGGCGGTGTCTTCGGTGGCCGAGCAGGTCGTCCGTGACCGACCCCGCACGCGCTGTGGCTGCTGTGGTGGCACCGGAACCGGGCCCGTACGGGCGCCGTGACCGCCGAGGCCGCCGACTGGCTGCCGGACGGCTGCCGGGACCGGCTGCTGCGGAGCGAGGTGTGCGCCGAGGAGAGCCCGAACGAGTTCATGGCCGGGCCGGCCCGTGACTCGGTGGACCCGCTGAACGCCGACCGCGGGCGCCTGCTCGGGTTCACCCGGGCGATGGGCCGCCGCAGCCGGCGGTACGGCCCCGGAGGACATGCCTCCGGGGCCGTACGGCTGTGCTCGGGCTCAGCCCTCGACGACGCCCAGCTTCTCCAGGATCAGCTCCTTGACGCGGGCCGCGTCGGCCTGGCCGCGGGTGGCCTTCATGACCGCGCCGACCAGGGCGCCGGCCGCGGCCACCTTGCCGCCGCGGATCTTGTCCGCGATGGCCGGGTTTCCGGCGATGGCCTCCTCGACGGCGGCGGTCAGCGCGCCCTCGTCGGAGACGACCTTCAGGCCGCGCTTGTCGACGACCTCGTCCGGGGTGCCCTCGCCCGCGAGGACGCCCTCGATGACCTGACGGGCCAGCTTGTCGTTCAGGTCACCCTTCGCGACCAGCTCGGCGACCCGGGCCACCTGCTGCGGGGTGATCGCCAGCTCGTCCAGCGTCTTGCCGGACTCGTTGGCGCTGCGCGCCAGTTCGCCCATCCACCACTTGCGGGCGGAGGCCGCGTCGGCACCGGCGTCGATGGTGGCGACGATCGGGTCCAGTGCACCGGCGTTGAGGATCGCCTGCATGTCGGTGGCGGAGATGCCCCACTCGGCCAGCAGCCGGGTGCGGCGGGCCAGCGGCAGCTCGGGCAGGGCCGCGCGGATCTTCTCGACCCACTCGCGCGAGGGCGCGACCGGCACCAGGTCGGGCTCCGGGAAGTACCGGTAGTCCTCGGCCTCCTCCTTCACGCGGCCCGAGGTCGTGGACCCGGTGTCCTCGTGGAAGTGGCGGGTCTCCTGGACGATGGTGCCACCGGAGGACAGCACCGCCGCGTGCCGCTGGATCTCGAAACGCACCGCGCGCTCCACCGAGCGCAGGGAGTTGACGTTCTTCGTCTCCGAGCGCGTGCCGAACTTCTCGGCGCCCTTCGGCATCAGCGACAGGTTCACGTCGCAGCGCATCTGGCCCATCTCCATGCGGGCCTCGGACACATCGAGGGCACGGATCAGCTCGCGCAGCTCGCGGACGTACGCCTTCGCCACCTCGGGGGCGCGCTCGCCGGCGCCCTCGATCGGCTTGGTGACGATCTCGATCAGCGGGATGCCGGCGCGGTTGTAGTCCAGCAGGGAGTGGGACGCGCCGTGGATACGGCCGGTGGCGCCGCCGACGTGCGTCGACTTGCCGGTGTCCTCCTCCATGTGGGCGCGCTCGATCTCCACGCGGAAGACCTCGCCGTCCTCCAGCTGCACGTCGAGGTAGCCGTTGAAGGCGATCGGCTCGTCGTACTGGGAGGTCTGGAAGTTCTTCGGCATGTCCGGATAGAAGTAGTTCTTCCGGGCGAAGCGGCACCACTCGGCGATCTCGCAGTTCAGCGCGAGACCGATCTTGATCGCGGACTCGACGCCGGTCGCGTTGACGACCGGGAGCGCGCCGGGCAGGCCGAGGCAGACCGGGCAGGTCTGGCTGTTCGGGTCGGCACCGAGCGCCGTCGAGCAGCCGCAGAACATCTTCGTCTTGGTGCCGAGTTCGACATGGACCTCAAGGCCCATGACGGGGTCGTACGACGCCAGCGCGTCCTCGTACGACACCAGGTCGGTCGTGGTGGTCACGGTGAAACTTCCCTCTCAGCCCAGCAGGACGTCGTCGTCGCCCAGCCGCTTCAGCTCGCGGTAGAGGATGGCGAGGCCGGTGACGATGCCGGCCGCGGTGACGACGGCGTCGACGAGCCGCAGCGTGTCGTTCTCGGCGCGCGCCTTCTTGATCTGCTTCGCGGCGCCGACCGCACCGAACGCGGTGGCGGCCATGGACAGGTACGTACCGGACCTGGACTTCTTGAAGCCCTTGGCCTTGGTCAGTGCGCTCACAGCGACGGAGCCTCCTCCAGCAGCGGGTGACCCCACTTTTCCACGTAGGCGGCCTCGACGGCGGCGCCCACCTTGTACAGCCGGTCGTCCTTCATCACCGGGGCGATGATCTGCAGGCCGACCGGGAGGTTGTCCTCCGGGGCGAGGCCGCAGGGCAGGGACATGGCCGCGTTGCCCGCCAGGTTGGTCGGGATGGTGCACAGGTCCGCGAGGTACATCGCCATCGGGTCGTCGGCGCGCTCGCCGATCGCGAAGGCGGTGGTCGGGGTCGTCGGGGAGACGATCACGTCGACCTGCTCGAAGGCCTTGTCGAAGTCCTGCTTGATCAGCGTGCGGACCTTCTGGGCGCTGCCGTAGTACGCGTCGTAGTAACCGCTCGACAGGGCGTACGTGCCGAGCATGATGCGGCGCTTCACCTCGGGGCCGAAGCCGGCCTCGCGGGTGAGGGAGGTGACCTCCTCGGCGGAGTGCGTGCCGTCGTCACCGGTGCGCAGGCCGTAGCGCAGGCCGTCGAAGCGGGCGAGGTTGGAGGAGCACTCGGACGGGGCGATCAGGTAGTACGCCGACAGGGCGAGGTCGAAGGACGGGCAGTCCAGCTCGACGATCTCGGCGCCCAGCTCCTTCAGCAGCTCGACGGACTCGTCGAAGCGCTGGATGACGCCGGCCTGGTAGCCCTCGCCGCGGAACTGCCTGACCACGCCGACGCGCATGCCCTGGACGCTGCCGTTGCGGGCGGCCTCGACCACCGGCGGGACGGGGGCGTCGATGGAGGTGGAGTCGAGCGGGTCGTGCCCGGCGATCACCTCGTGCAGCAGGGCCGCGTCCAGGACCGTGCGGGCGCAGGGGCCGCCCTGGTCGAGGGAGGACGAGAAGGCGACCATGCCGTAGCGGGAGACGCCGCCGTACGTCGGCTTCACGCCGACCGTGCCGGTGACGGCGGCCGGCTGGCGGATGGAACCGCCGGTGTCGGTGCCGATGGCGAGCGGGGCCTCGTAGGCGGCGAGCGCGGCGGAGGAGCCGCCGCCGGAGCCGCCGGGGATCCGGGTGAGGTCCCAGGGGTTGCCGGTCGGGCCGTAGGCACTGTTCTCGGTGGAGGACCCCATGGCGAACTCGTCCATGTTGGTCTTGCCGAGGATGACGATGTCGGCGGCCTTCAGCCGCTTGGTGACCGTCGCGTCGTACGGCGGGATCCAGCCCTCCAGGATCTTCGAGCCGACGGTCGTGGGCACGCCCTCGGTGGTGAAGATGTCCTTGAGCGCGAGCGGGACGCCGGCCAGCGGGCCGAGCTTCTCGCCGCGCTCCCGCTTCTCGTCCACGGCACGGGCCTGGGCGAGGGCGCCCTCGCGGTCGACGTGGAGGAAGGCGTGCACCTTCTCGTCCACCGCCTCGATCCGCGCGAGGTGGGCCTCGGTGACCTGGACCGCCGTCAGTTCGCCTGAGGCGATCTTCGCGGCGGTCTCGGCCGCGGTGAGCTTGATGATGGCGTTGTCCGTCATGGCGGTCACTCCTCCCCCAGGATCTGCGGCACCTTGAAACGCTGCTGCTCCTGGGCCGGGGCGCAGGAGAGCGCCTGCTCGGGGGTGAGCGAGGGACGGATCTCGTCCGGCCGCATGACGTTCGTCAGCGGGAGCGGGTGCGAGGTCGGCGGTACGTCTTGGTCGGCGACCTCGCTGACGCGGGCCACCGCGCCGATGATGTCGTCCAGCTGGCCGGCGAAGTGTTCAAGCTCTTCGGGCTTCAGCTCCAGACGCGCCAGCCGGGCGAGGTGGGCGACCTCCTCGCGCGTGATGCCAGGCATGCAGCGATCCTCTGGGGTGAGTGTGTGTGGTTTGGCCCAATCCTATGGGGCGGTGGCCCGTGCCTGTTAAACGGTTTGCCGGCGGCCCGGCGCTCACCGGTGGCGGCCGTCCCAGGCGTCGCTCGCGAGGAAGTGGTTGTCGTACAGCTCCTGGACCTCCAGCAGGCTCTCCGGGGTGGCCTCGCCGAGGCGGATGCGCTGGAGGTGGCGGAAGTACTCGAAGCGCTCGACGCCCGGGGCGATGACGATGAGCAGGTCGGCGGTGCTGCCGGGGGCGGCGGCGAAGGCGTGGGGGCGGTCGGGCGGGACGATGATCAGGTCGCCGCGCCCGGCGGTCACGACGTCGTCGCCGGAGAGGACCTCGGCCTCACCGTCGAGCAGGTAGAACATCTCGGCCGAGTTGTGGTGCACATGCGGCCGGGCGCCGTCGGCGCCCTCGCCGAGCGTGACGCGCACGGTGGACAGCGCGCCGCCGGTGGCGCTGCTGTCGGCCAGCAGCCGCACGCCGACGGGGGCACCGCCGAGGACCTCGGCCTCGGCGTCCCGGACCAGCACGGTCTCGTCGAACCTGGGCACGAACAACGACATGGCACATCCCCCTCGTGTGGCGCCCGCTTCGGGCGGTCAGACCGCGAAGAGCAGTCCGGCACTGATCAGTACAACGATCGCGGTGGCGAAGTGGATCCCGAAAGCGACGGCTTTCGTGCCGCCGTTGCGCAGCACGATCACCGTGTCCGCGAACGGTACGAGAGCCACGCAGACCATGAACCAGGCCTCGGCGCGGGCTCCGGCGAAGGCGAGCAGGGCGAGGCCCACCAGTCCGAAGGCGCCGTCCCGGAGTCCCTTGACCGTCAGGTAGGCGCGGGCGTCGCCGCGCGGGTCGGCCGGGACGCCGTAGCCGGCCGCCGCCGGACCGGGCTGGAACCAGAACCGGTAGCCGAGGAACACGCAGAACAGGTCGAGCAGGACGGCCAGGGTGTACGCGGTCACGGTCATGTTTTTCTCCCCGTTTCTTTGGCTAGCAGCGCTAGATGTGTGAGCGACGCTAGCAGAGCGCCGACAGTTTGGCTAGCGCTGCTAGAATCCGAGGCATGTCGATCCAGACGCGCCGGGAGCGCGAACGAGCGGAACGCGAGCGGCTCATCGTCACGGCCGCGCGGGAGCTGGCGGAGGCCGAGGGCTGGGACGCGGTGACCACGCGCCGGCTGGCCGCGGAGATCGAGTACAGCCAGCCCGTCCTCTACAGCCACTTCAAGGGCAAGGACGCGATCATGGCGGCGGTCGCGGTGCAGGGGTGCGCCGATCTGGCGGCGGAACTACGGCAGGCCCGCACCGCGGCGCACGGCACCCGGGAGGCGCTGGCGGCGGTGGCCAGGACGTACACGTCCTTCGCCGAGCGCCGGCCCGCCCTCTACGACGTGATGTTCACCCACCTGGTGGACCTCCCGTTCGCCACCGAGGAGGCTCCGGCTCCGCTGCGGGAGGCCTTCGCCGAACTGCGCTTCGCGGTGGAGCCGATCGCGGCCGAGGGCGAGGACTGCGGGCTGCTGACGGAGACGTTCTGGGCGGGGCTGCACGGTCTGGTGACGCTGATGCGCAGCGGCAGACTGCCGGCACCCGCGCACGAGACGCGCCTGTCACTGCTGATCGGCCACTTCGCGGGGCGCTAGGCCGGCCGCGGCCTACTCGGCCGCGGGCAGTGCGGCGCGCGGCCGCTGCCACCCCCGGGAGCCCCGGGCCAGCAGCCACGCCGTGGTCTCCTCGGGCGGCATCGCGGCGGCGACCAGCCAGCCCTGCACCGCGTCGCACCCCAGGTCCCGCAGCCGCTCCCAGGTCTCGTCGTCCTCCACGCCCTCGGCGACGACCAGCAGCCCCAGCGAATGCGCGAGGTCCACCGTGCAGCGCACGATCTCCGCGTCCTGGGCGTCGACGGCCAGCCGGGCCACGAAGGAGCGGTCGATCTTCAGCTCGCTGACGGGGAGCCGCCGCAGGTGCACCAGCGACGAATACCCGGTGCCGAAGTCGTCGAGGGACATCTTCACGCCGTGGCCGGTGAGGCCGGCGAGGGTGTCGGCGGCCCGCTGCGGGTCCTCCAGCAGGACGTGTTCCGTGATCTCCAGCTGGAGCGCTCCGGCGGGGACCCCGTGCCGGGCGAGGCGCGCGGCGACCGATCCGGCGAATCCCGGGGTGTGGACGTCGCGCGGGGAGACGTTGACGGCGACGGGCACCCGCAGGCCCTGTGCGCGCCACCGGGCGACCTGGCCGAGCGCGGTCTCCAGCACGTACTCGGTGAGGTGGGGCATCAGCCCCGAGGACTCGGCTATCGCTATGAACTCGTCCGGCGGCACCTTGCCGCGCTCGGGGTGCACCCAGCGGACGAGGGCCTCCAGGCCGGCGACCTGTCCGTCGAAGCGGACCTTGGGCTGGTAGTGGAGCTGCACCTCGTGCGCGTCCAGCGCCCGGCGCAGGTCGCCCAGCAGGCCCAGGCGGTCCGGGGTGTTGGAGTCGCGCTTGGACTCGTAGACCTCGACGCCCGTGCGGTCCCGCTTCGCCTGGTACATCGCGACGTCGGCGCGGCGCAGCAGACCCTCGGCGTCGAGGGCGTGGTCGGGGAAGACGGCGACGCCCGCGCTGGCCTCCAGGACGAGGGTGAGGCCGTCCAGATCGAGCGGGGAGCTGAGGGCGGTGACCAGGCCGCGGGCGACCCGGGTGGCCGACGTCGTGGAGTCGGCGACGGGCAGTAAGACGGCGAACTCGTCGCCGCCGAGCCGGGCGGCCTCGGCGCCGCGCGGCAGGGCGAGCCGCAGCCGGTCGGCTATCTGGAGCAGCAGCCGGTCGCCGGCCAGATGACCGAGCGTGTCGTTCACCGAGCGGAAACGATCGAGGTCGATCAGCATGAGCGCGGCTCGGGCGCCGATACGCTCGGCGTCGTCCAGGGCCGTCCAGATCCGCTCCAGCAGCCACTGCCGGTTGGGCAGTCCGGTCAGCGGGTCGCGCAGCTGTTCCTCGGCGCGGGCGCGGGCCATCCACAGCGTGGAGTCCAGGGCGATGAGCGGGATGGCGAAGAGCGGGAGCAGGATCGGCTGGGCGTCGGCGACGACGCACAGCAGGGGCGCGATGCCGAGCAGTGCCACGGCGACCAGGCCCTGCCGGACCAGGGCGGTGCGGGCGACGGTGGGCACCCCGCCGCCGCGCGGGGAGTGCAGGTACCACAGCAGGCCGCGGCTGACGGCGAGGTAGGCGACGGCGACCAGGACGACCTGCGGGGCCGTGGCGATGCTCCAGGTGTCGGGCCGCCAGGGCGACTCGACGCTCGGGACCCGGCCGAACGCGCCCAGCAGCAGGGCGCCGGCGCCGATGCCGAGGACGTCGACCGCGCCGTGCAGCACACCCTGCCGCCAGCGGTGCCGGCGGGCGATGCCGACCAGCACGACGACGGTGAGGCTGACCAGGCCGGCCGGGACCCAGCCGTACAGCAGCAGGACGGCGAGGGTGAGGGCGGCCCCCGAGCCGGTGCCGCCCCACCAGCGGGCGCGGCCCAGCATGACGAGGTGGCCGACGATGACGCCGGTCAGCAGGGCCAGCGACCAGCCGACCGTGCCGCAGGGGAAGAGGGCGTGGTGGCCGATGTAGGCGCGGTAGAAGGCGGCGCCCAGGGCGAAGCCCGCGGCGGCCACGAGGGCCGCGGGCAGCGCCGGCCAGGACGGGTGCCGTTCGGCCTCGGCACCGGCCAGGCCCGGGGCGGACTCGACGGCCCGCAGGGGGGCGTGGGCTTCGGTGGCGGCGCCCGGTCCGGCCGGGCGCGGCCGACCGCCCGTACGCCCGTCGGCCCGGCCGGTCCACCGGTACCCCCGCCACGCGACCGCCCGGCGGCGCAGGCGCAGCCATGAGTCCGGGGCGGCGCTCTCGGTCGGTTCCATTCCCGTCCCTCTCACAGCCGGCGGTGCCCACGCCACGCGGCCCGATGCCCGACAACCATCAGCAGCTCCGCGCCGAAGAAACCTTCCCCGGGCCCCTGGAGGGCACGGAGGTGCCCCAGCCGCAGCTGGGCACGGCAGGCGCACACCTCAACAGTAGGCCGCGGAAGGCTTCCACGGGCAGCGGTCTCCGACGGTTGCCCGAATGCGCCCGGGCCACCCGTATGCATCTGATATGCGCCGATCGGGTGGCCTTCAACCGCTACTCCCCGGTCGGAAGCGCGACTTCGGCCGCCGCCTCGGGGCCCTGTTCCAACAGGACGTTGAAACCGTCCTCGTTCAGAACGGGAACCTTCAGCTGCATGGCCTTGTCGTACTTCGATCCAGGGTTGTCACCCACTACGACGAACGAGGTCTTCTTCGACACCGAACCGGTCACCTTCGCGCCCTGGCCCTGCAGCGCCTCCTTGGCGCCGTCCCGGGTGAAGTTCTCCAGCGTGCCGGTGACGACGACCGTGAGCCCCGCCAGCGGACGCGGCCCCTCCTCCTCGCCGGAGGACTGGTCCTCCAGCGGGACCCCGGCGGCCTTCCACTTGCGGACGATCTCGCGGTGCCAGTCCTCGGCGAACCACTCCTTGAGCGCGGCGGCGATGATCGGGCCGACGCCGTCGGTGGCCGCCAGCTCCGCCTCGGTCGCCTGTTCGATGCGGTCGATGGAGCGGAACTCGCGCGCGAGGGCCTGCGCGGCGACCGGGCCCACGTGCCGGATCGACAGCCCGTTCAGGAAGCGGGCGAGCGGACGGGACTTGGCCGCCTCGATGTTCGCCAGCAGCGCGAGGGTGTTCTTCTTCGGCTCGCCCTTCTGGTTGGCGAAGACCGTGACGACCTTCTCCTCGCCGGTCTTCGGGTCGCGCTTGGGCAGTCCGCTGTCCGGGTCGAGGACATAGGCCTTGATGGGCAGCAGCTTCTCCACCGTCAGGTCGAACAGGTCGCCCTCGTCCACGAGCGGCGGGTCGGCCGGCTCCAGCGGGCGGGTGAGCGCGGCGGCGGCCACCGCGCCGAAGTGCTCGATGTCCAGGCACTCCCGGCCCGCGAGGTAGGAGACCCGCTCCCGCAACTGGGCCGGGCACGCGCGGGCGTTGGGGCAACGCAGGTCGATGTCGCCCTCCTTCATGGGCCGCAGCGGTGTGCCGCACTCGGGGCACTCGCCCGGCATCACGAACTCCCGCTCGCTGCCGTCCCTGAGGTCGACCACCGGGCCGAGGATCTCCGGGATGACGTCACCGGCCTTGCGGAGCACGACCGTGTCGCCGATGAGGACGCCCTTGGCCTTGACGACCTCCTGGTTGTGCAGGGTGGCGAACTCGACCTCGCTGCCCGCGACCGTGACCGGCTGGACCTGGGCGTACGGCGTGACCCGGCCCGTGCGGCCGACGCCCACCTTGATGTCGATCAGCTTGGTGTTGACCTCTTCCGGCGCGTACTTGTAGGCGATCGCCCAGCGCGGCGCACGCGCGGTGGAGCCGAGCCGCCCCTGGAGGCGGATCTCGTCCAGCTTGACCACGACACCGTCGATCTCGTGCTCGACGGAGTGGCGGTTCTCGCCGTAGTGGGCGATGAACTGCCGCACGCCGTCGAGGTCGTCGACCACCCTGTTGTGCGGGGAGGTGGGCAGGCCCCAGCTCTTCAGCAGGTCGTAGGCCTGGGAGAGCCGGGTCATGCCCGTGTAGCCCTCCAGGGCGCCGATGCCGTGGACGACCATGTGCAACGGGCGGGTGGCGGTGACCCGCGGGTCCTTCTGGCGCAGCGAACCGGCGGCGGCGTTGCGGGGGTTGGCGAAGGGCTTGTCACCGGCCGCGACCAGGCGTTCGTTGAGTTCGAGGAACTTCTCCATCGGGAAGTAGACCTCGCCGCGGATCTCCACCAGGTCGGGCACCCTGTCGCCCGCCAGGCGGTCCGGGATCTCCGTGATCGTCCGGACGTTCGGCGTGATGTCCTCACCGGTGCGGCCGTCGCCGCGGGTGGCCGCGCGGGTGAGGCGGCCCTTCTCGTACGTGAGGTTGACGGCGAGACCGTCGACCTTCAGCTCGCACAGGAAGTGGTACGTCTGGTCGCCGAGTTCGCGCGCGATGCGCTCGGCCCATGCGGCCAGCTCATCGTCGTTGAACGTGTTGTCGAGGGAGAGCATCCGCTCGCGGTGCTCGACCGCGGTGAACTCCGTCGCGTACGACCCCGCGACCTTCTGGGTGGGCGAGTCCGGCGTGCGCAGTTCCGGATACTGCTCCTCCAGGGCCTCCAGGGACTTCAGGAGCGCGTCGAACTCCGCGTCGCTGATGACGGGAGCGTCCTTCACGTAGTACCGGAAGCGGTGCTCCTCGATCTGCTCAGCGAGCTGCGCATGCTTGTCACGTGCCTCGGCGGGCACTGCCGTCTCCGCCTGCTGCTTGTCGCCGGCCACCGTGTTGTCCTCCCGTTACTCTGGGTTGTCCGCGAGGGATCTCGCCGCCCGGACGCAGTGGGCGAGCGCCTGGCGCGCGTAGGCGGGTGAAGCGCCCGCGAGACCGCATGCCGGGGTCACCGTGACCGCCTCCGCGAGAAGCCCCGGATGCAGCCCCAGCCTGCGCCACAGCGTCCTGACACCCATGACGCTACCGGCAGGGTCTGACAACGGGCCGTCCGTGCCCGGCACGACACCGGCGAACAGGCGCGTGCCGCCCTCCACGGCCTCGCCGATCGCCTCGTCGTCACGCTCGGTGAGAAGCGCGAAGTCGAAGGAGACGGCCGCCGCACCGGCCCGCCGCAGCAGCGCGAACGGCACGTCCGGGGCGCACGAGTGCACCACCACCGGGCCGCCGGCGTGCGCGCCGACGACGTCCCGGAGCGTGGCCTCCACGAGCTGCCGGTCCACGGCACGGTGGGTGCGGTAGCCGCTCGCGGTACGGACCTGCCCGCGCAGGACGGCGGTGAGGGAGGGCTCGTCGAGCTGGAGGACGATCCGGGCGCCCGGGACGCGCCGCCGCACCTCGCCGAGGTGCAGCCGCAGCCCCTCGGCGAGCGAGGCGGCGAGGTCCCGGCAGGCGCCGGGGTCCGACAGGGCGGCCTCGCCGTTCTTCAGCTCCAGGGCCGCCGCCAGCGTCCACGGCCCGACCGCCTGCACCTTCAGGTCGCCCTCGTAGCCCTGGGTGAACTCCTCCAGGGCGTCCAGGTCCTCGCCCAGCCAGGACCGGGCCCGCCTGGTGTCCCGGCCCGGCCGGTCCCCGATCCGCCATCCGCTGGGCTCCACGCGCGCGTACAGCTCGACCAGCATCCCGGCGGTCCGGCCGATCATGTCGGCCCCGGGCCCGCGCGCGGGCAGCTCCGGAAGGAAGGGAAAGTCCTCGAAGCTGCCGGTGACCGTCTTGGCGGCTTCCCTGGTGTCCCCGCCGGGCAGGGAGCCGACGCCCGTGGCTCCCGGGAACCTGAACTGGCTGTTTTCGCTCACCCCGGCAGGGTACGTAACGCCGGCCGGAGGTCTCACAGCCAGTGGGCGCCGTACCGGCGCAGAAAGGCGCACAGCCCCTGCGGATCGGCGACCGCGAGGTTGTTGCGGAAGCGGCCCCGCTCCCAGGCGAGGTCGGTGCCGCCGTGCAGGCCGGCGGCACCGGCGACGGCGCCTCCCGCGTCGAGCAGGGCCACCGTCAGGCTGCCGGGACACCGGCAGATGTCGCCGGTGAACTCGCCCTCGGTCGCGAGACCGCGCAGCTCCGCGAGGCCGGCGTCGTCGAAGATCTCGCCGAGGACCGGCCCGTCGGCGCACGGGACGCCCACGTCACCGCCCGCGAGGACGAGAGCGGCCTCGGTCCGGGGCCAGACCTGGGCCAGCCACGCCCGGATCCCGGCGCCGCCGGACCCGGTCACCGCCCCGGCCGTACCGTCAGGTCGTTGACCTCCGCGTCCCGCGGCAGGTCCAGGGCCATCAGGATCGTCGTGGCGACCGACTCGGGGTCGATCCACCGGGAGGCGTCGTAGTCCTTGCCCTCCTGCTGGTGGACCTTGGCCTGCATGGGGCTCGCGGTGCGGCCGGGGTAGACGGAGGTGACGCGGACGCCGGCCGCGTGCTCCTCCTGGCGCAGGGCGTCGGCGAGGGCCTTCAGGCCGTGCTTGGAGGCGGCGTACGCGGACCAGCCGGCGTGGGCGTTCAGACCGGCGCCGGAGTTGACGAAGATCACGTGGCCGTGGGTCGCCCGCAGTTGCGGCAGGAAGTGCCGGGTCAGTTCGGCGGGCGCGACCAGGTTGACGTTGAGCTGGTGGCGCCAGGACTTCGGGGTCAGGTCGCCGACGTCGCCGAGGTCGACGACGCCGGCGATGTGCAGCAGGGAGTCCACCCGGTCCGGGAGCGTCTGGTGCGAAAAGGCCCAGGACAGCCTGTCCGGGTCCGCGAGGTCGCCGACCAGGGTGCGCGCGCCGGGGAACTCGGCCGCCAGCTGCTTCGCGCGGCCCGCGTCGCGCGCGTGCAGCACGAGTTCGTCCCCGCGCGCGTGCAGCCGGCGGGCGACGGCCGCGCCGATGCCGGAACCGGCCCCGGTGATCACATGAGTAGCCATGCCCGCCATGCTCGCATCAGTGGCGCCCGGCCTGCTCCTCCAGGTAGGCCAGTGCCCCGGCCGGCTCGTCGGCGAAGAAGACCAGCTCGGCCAGCGGGCGGGGCAGGAAGCCCTCGGCCTCCATGCGGCGGAACTGCTCGCGCAGGCCGTCGTAGAAGCCCGCGGTGTTCAGCAGCACGACCGGCTTCTCGGTGCGGCCGTGCTTCTTCAGCTCCAGGATCTCGGTGGCCTCGTCCAGCGTGCCGGTGCCGCCCACCATGATCACCACGGCGTCGGACTTCTTCAGCAGCAGCTTCTTGCGTTCGGCGAGGTCGGCCGCGATGACCATCTCGTCGGCGCCGGGGCGGGCCCTGTTCGCGAGGAACTCCACGGAGACGCCCAGCAGCCTGCCGCCGGCCTCCTGCACGCCGTCGGCGACCACCTTCATCAGACCGACGTCGGAGCCGCCCCAGACGAGGGTGTGGCCGGCCTTGCCGATCCGTTCCGCGAACTCACGCGCGGGACGCGTGTACCGCTCGTCGAGGTCGGCGGCGGACAGGAAGACACCGATGTTCATGCCACCTACCGTAAGGTGCCCGGCCCCGGCGGGAAGAATCACGGCCCCTCCGGGCGCTGCACCGGTATGAGCCGAGGACACACGATCACGATCCAGAAGAGCGACCGGCACGTGCGCGTGGTGCGCGGAGAGCAGGTGCTCGCCGAGTCCGACCGCACCCTGGAACTGCGCGAGACGGGCTGTCCGGTGCGCTACTACATCCCCGCCGAGGACGTACGCCTGGATCTGCTGACGCCCTCCGACACGCACACCGTCTGCCCCTTCAAGGGCACGGCGTCCTACTGGTCGCTGCCGGACGCGCCCGATCTCGTCTGGGCGTACCCGGACCCCGAACCGGGCGTGGCGGAGATCAAGGACCACTACTGCTTCTATGACACCGACGTGTCATGACCGGTGAGCCCGGTGTCGTACGGCAGTCTGCACGGGCATGGACAAGAAGACGACTTCGCGCGACGGGACCTCCCTCGCGTACCACGTGACCGGCCAGGGGCCCATGGTGATCCTGGTGAGCGGTGCGATGTCCACCGGCCGCACCGTGCTGCCCCTGGCGGAGCGCCTCGCGGAGCGCTGCACGGCCGTCGTCTACGACCGGCGGGGCCGCGGCGAGAGCGGCGACACCCCGCCGTACGCGGTCGACCGCGAGATCGAGGACCTGGCCGCGCTGCTCGACGCGGTGGGCGGCGACGCGGCACTGTTCGGGGTCTCCTCGGGCGGCGCGCTGGTCCTGCACGCGGCGGCGAGCGGGCTTCCGGTGCGCCGGGCGGCGGTGTACGAGGTGCCGTACGCCGACCACCTGGCGGGCGGGGCCACGCGGGAGGCCACCTACAAGGAGCAGCTGACCAAGGCGCTCGCCGAGGGCCGGCGCGGGGACGCGGTGGAGCTGTTCCTGCGCCTGACGGGCCTGGGCGAGGAGATGATCCAGCGCGCCCGCCAGTCCCCGATGTGGCCGGGCATGGAGGCCCTCGCCCCGAGCCTCGCCCACGACGACGCGGTCATGGGCGACGGCCTGCTCCCCCGGGACCGGCTGGCCGCGGTCTCCGTGCCCGTGCTCGCGGTCGCGGGCGGCGCGAGCCCGGAGTGGATGCACCGGGCGAGCCAGGCGGTCGCGGAGGCCGTGCCGCAGGGCACGTACCGGGTCCTGCCGGGTCAGACGCACGCGGTGGAGCCGGACGTGCTGGGCCCGGTGCTGGTGGAGTACTTCGCGGGGTAGGGGCGCCGGGCCGGCTCAGACCGCCGCCGCCGCGCGCGTGGTGGACGCGATCGTCGCCGAGCCCACCACGCGCGTGCCGTCGTACAGCACGATCGCCTGGCCGGGGGCGACCCCGCGGACCGGCTCGGTGAAGGTCACCTGCAGGGAGCCGTCCACCAGCTCGGCGGTCACCTCGGTCTCGCCGCCGTGGGCGCGCAGCTGGGCGGTGTAGGTGCCGGGGCCGGTGGGGGCGGCGCCGCACCAGCGGGGCTTGATCGCGGTGAGCGCGGTGACGTCGAGGGCGGCGGCCGGGCCGACGGTGACCGTGTTGGTGACCGGGGAGATGTCCAGGACGTAGCGCGGCTTGCCGTCCGGGGCCGGGGTGCCGATCCGCAGGCCCTTGCGCTGGCCGATGGTGAAGCCGTACGCGCCCTCGTGCGTGCCCAGCTTGGTGCCGGTCTCGTCCACGATGTCGCCCTCGGCCCTGCCGAGCCGCTTGGCCAGGAAGCCCTGGGTGTCGCCGTCGGCGATGAAGCAGATGTCGTGCGAGTCGGGCTTCTTGGCCACGGCCAGGCCCCGCCGCTCGGCCTCCGCGCGGATCTCCTCCTTGGTGGTGACCGTGTCGCCGAGCGGGAACATGGCGTGCGCGAGCTGCTTGTCGTCCAGCACGCCGAGGACGTACGACTGGTCCTTCGCCATGTCGGAGGCGCGGTGCAGCTCGCGGGAGCCGTCCTCGTTCACGATCACCTTGGCGTAGTGGCCGGTGCAGACGGCGTCGAAGCCGAGAGCCAGCGCCTTGTCCAGCAGCGCGGCGAACTTGATCTTCTCGTTGCAGCGCAGGCACGGGTTCGGGGTACGGCCGGCCTCGTACTCGGCGACGAAGTCCTCGACGACGTCCTCACGGAAGCGGTCGGCGAGGTCCCAGACGTAGAACGGGATGCCGATGACGTCGGCCGCGCGGCGCGCGTCGCGCGAGTCCTCGATGGTGCAACAGCCCCGCGCGCCGGTGCGGAAGGACTGCGGGTTCGCGGAGAGCGCCAGGTGGACGCCGGTGACGTCGTGGCCTGCTTCCGCGGCCCGCGCGGCGGCGACGGCGGAGTCCACACCGCCGGACATGGCGGCGAGGACGCGGAGGGGGCGGGTGCGCTGCGGGGTGTCAGTCATAACCCTTCCAGGGTACGGGGGCGCGGGAACCTGGTCCGCCGGATATGCGTTGACGATCACATGGGGGCGACGACTGGGACGACCACAGGGGCGACGGCCGGCGACGGGGACCGGCGGCCGGGCCGGCGGGCGCTGCTCGTCGGCGGGGCCGCGGCGGCCGTGGGCACGGCGGTGCTGGCCCGCGAGGAGCTGTCGCGGCTGTGGTGGCGGCTGCCCGGGGTGGACAAGCCGCGGGTGGCGGGCGCGGTGGACTTCCGGGGTGCGCGCTGGGTGGCGGCCTCGGCGGCGAACTACCGGCGGGCGGACCGGCCGGCCGACTACCGGGTGGACCGGGTGGTCGTCCATGTCACCCAGGGCGGCTACGCCTCGGCGGTGAAGGTGTTCCAGGACCCCGCGCACGGCGCCGCGGCGCACTACATCGTGCGCAAGGACGGACGGATCACCCAGCTGATCCGCGAGCTGGACGTCGCCTTCCACGCGGGCAACCGGTCGTACAACGAACGCAGTGTCGGCATCGAGCACGAGGGCTTCGTGGAGGATGCCGCGTCCTTCACGGACGCCATGTACGCGGCCTCGGCCCGGCTGACGGCGGCGATATGCGACCGGTACGGCATACCCGTGGACCGCGAGCACATCATCGGCCACGTGGAGGTGCCGGGCACGGACCACACGGACCCGGGGCGGTTCTGGGACTGGGAGCGGTACCTGCGCCTGGTGCGCGCCGAGCGCGCCAAGGGACCGCACGGCTAGGGCCGTTCGTGCGGACCAGGCCGGATCGGGGGCCGGGGTCCGCGCGCCCGGCATGATCCGGACGGAAGGCCCGAGGCGGAGACGAAAAGCCCCGGGGGGCGGCGGGACGCCCTAGGTGAGCCCGGCCGCCCGGGCGCGCTCCACCGCCGGGCCGATCGCCTTCGCGACGGCCTCGACGTCCGCCTCGGTGGAGGTGTGGCCGAGGGAGAAGCGCAGGGTGCCGCGGGCCAGGTCCGGGTCGCTGCCGGTGGCGAGGAGGACGTGGCTGGGCTGGGCGACGCCCGCGGTGCAGGCGGAGCCGGTGGAGCACTCGATGCCCTGGGCGTCCAGCAGGAGCAGCAGGGAGTCGCCCTCGCAGCCGGGGAAGGTGAAGTGCGCATTGGCCGGGAGCCGGCCCTCGGGCGCCGGGTCGCCGCCGAGGATCGCGTCCGGTACGGCGCTGCGCACGGCGTCGATCAGCTGGTCGCGCAGGGCGCCGATCTCCCGGGCGAACCACGCGCGCTGCTCGGCGGCGAGCCGGCCGGCGACGGCGAAGGAGGCGACGGCCGGGACGTCGAGCGTTCCGGAGCGGACGTGCCGCTCCTGACCGCCGCCGTGCAGGACGGGTACGGGGGTGTGCTCGCGGCCGAGGATCAGCGCGCCGATGCCGTACGGGCCGCCGATCTTGTGGCCGGACACGGTCATCGCGGCGAGGCCCGAGGACTCGAAGCCGACCGGGACCTGACCGAAGGCCTGGACCGCGTCGGCGTGCAGAGGGACGCCGAACTCACCTGCGACGTCGGCGAGTTCGCGGACCGGCATGACCGTGCCGATCTCGTTGTTGGCCCACATCACGGTGGCCAGGGCGACGTCGTCGGGGTTGCGGGCGATGGCCTCGCGCAGCGCCTCGGGGTGGACGCGGCCGTAGGAGTCGACGGGGAGGTACTCGACGGTGGCGCCCTCGTGCTCGCCGAGCCAGTGCACGGCGTCCAGGACGGCGTGGTGCTCGACGGGGCTGGCCAGGACGCGGGTGCGGGCCGGGTCGGCGGCGACGCGGGACCAGTACAGGCCCTTGACGGCCAGGTTGTCGGCCTCGGTGCCGCCCGAGGTGAAGACGACCTCGCTGGGGCGGGCGCCGAGCGCTTCGGCGAGGATCTCGCGCGATTCCTCGACCGTACGACGGGCCTGCCGGCCGGATGCGTGGAGGGAGGAGGCGTTGCCCGTGATGCTCAGCTGGGCGGTGAGCGCCTCTGCCGCCTCCGGGAGCATGGGGGTGGTCGCGGCGTGGTCGAGGTATGCCATGGTGAGGCCGATTCTACGGCTCCCGTGCAGTCGGCTTCAGCCGCCGGCGGGTGCCGTCGGGTCCGGGCGCGTCGCGTCGGCTGTGCCCGGCTCGGTGGCGGCGTACCGGCGTTGCCGGCCGTGCGCGTGCGGCGGCCGCCCCGTCGTCCTCGGGGCTCGGCCGCCGATCACAGGCTCCAGGACACCGTCCCGGAGATTTCCATCGTTGCCACCAGGACCGCCAGGTCGGCGAGGCCGAGGGCGAGGCCCAGGTAGGCACGGCCGCGGCGGGTGGTGCCGCGCCAGAGGGCGACCAGGGCCAGGACGATGGCGATCGGGCCGAGGAAGAGGTTGAGGACGAGCAGGCCGAGGAGGCCCAGGATGAAGGACGCGACGGCCATGCCGTCGGCGTCGCGGGTGCGCGGGCGGGTGTCGGTGCGGCCGGTGGCCGGTGCGGTGAGATGCATGGCGCTCAGCTCCGGGGGTCCTTTCCAGGGGTCAGTTGGCCGAGGTGTGGCGGCGGCGCCCGTGGCGCTCGCGGATCGCGAACACGCCGAGCCAGACGGCGATGAGGGCGGCCAGTGCGGCGGTGACGGTCAGCGGTGCGTGGGCGACGGTGCCCAGCACGACTCCGAGCAGCATGAGCGCGGCGACGAGGAACAGCATGGGATGGAATCCCCCCTCCGGTATGCCTCGTGTTGAGCCGGTGTGAAGCTTCGGTGAACAGTTGTAGTAACAGTTGTTCACTGACTTCGAGTCTAGCGCTCCTCCCGGCTTTTCAATTCCAGAGAACAGTTGTTAACTGGATGACATGAGTCACACCCTCGGCATCCGGCAGGCCCAGAAGCAGAAGACCCGGCAGGCGTTCCTCGACGCGGCGCTCGCCCTGCTGGAGGAGCAGAGCTTGAGCAGCCTGGGCCTGCGCGAGGTCACCCGGGCCGTCGGAGTCGCCCCGACCGCCTTCTACCGGCACTTCCGCTCGACCGCCGACCTCGGTGTGGCCCTGGTCGACGAGGCGCTGGGCAGCCTGCACCCGATGGTGCGGACGACGGTGTCCACCACGGGCGACAGCGAGGAGCGCATCACCCGCGCCGTCGAGCTGATCGCCCGTCACGTGGACGCGTACCCCGCGCACGTCCGTTTCATCGCCAGGGAGCGGCACGGCGGGGTGCAGCCGGTGCGCGAGGCCATCCGGGCCCAACTGGTCCGGTTCGCCGAGGAGGTGAAGGCCGAGCTGGCCAAGGACCCGGAGGCGGCGGGCTGGAGCGACGACGACCTGCTGATGCTCGCGCACCTCTACGTCGACCAGATGCTCATCACCGCCTCCCTGTTCCTGGAGGCGCTGGAGGCCCCGGCGGAGGAGCGGGAACGGGTGACGCAGCTCGCCACCCGCCAGCTGCGGCTCATCAGCATCGGCCGCAGCCACTGGCTGGACTGACGCCGGCCGGCCCTGCCGGGCCGCTGCCCCGTCCCCGCCCCGTCGACCGGCCAGAGCGCGCCCCGAGCCCCCGCCCGTCCCCGCCCGCGGCGCCGGCCGTCGGCCGGGTCCGCCCGCGGTCTCAGCCGGCGGCCGGGTCCGCGTCTCCGTTCCCGTACAGGGCCGCGACGGAGCGGGCCCCGGCGAGCAGTTCGGCGCGGGCCTCGGGCGGGTCCAGGACCTCCACCCGGTCGGAGAACGCGAGGAGTTGGCGTACGGCGCGCAGCGTCGGGTAGGCCAGTCGCGCGGTGACCCACGCGCTGTCGCCGCCGTCCTCGGGCGCAGCCGTCAGCTGCGCGGCGGCCATGCGCCGGAACATGTCGAGCAGTTCACGGCGTACCCGCACGGTGACCTCGACCTCCTTCTCCCGCTCCTCCACCTGCCGGCGCAACTTCTCCCAGACGTCCGCGAGTTCCACCCCGGGCCGGCGCCGTACGGGGTCGTCCAGCAGCCGGGCGGAGTGCACCCGGTCCGCGCGGAACAGCCGGGGCCGGCCACGCCGGTCGGCGACCAGGTACCAGACCCCGGCCTTGGCGACGAGGCCGTAGGGATCCACGGTGTACGTCCGCGGCTCGCGCTCGCCGCTGTGCCGGTAGCGCAGCCTCAGGCGGCGGTCGGAGAACACCGCGTCCTGGAGCACGTCCAGGTCGACGGACTGTCGCGGGCCGCTCATCCAGCGGGTGGCGTCGACGATGACCCGGCGGCTGGTCACCTCGGCGGCGGGCCGGTGCGGCGCCGGCAGCGCGGCCATCACCTTGCGCAGGGCCGAGCCGAGGGCCGCGTCGAGGCCGAGTGCGGCATGGGCGCCCTGCGCGGCCAGGACGAACAGGGCCCGGGACTCGTCGGCGGTCAGCCCCGTGACGTCGGTGCGGAAGCCGGGGAGGAGTTCGATGCCGCCGTGCCGGCCGCGCTCGGTGTACACCGGGACTCCGGCGGCGGACAGCGCCTCGACGTCCCGGTAGATGGTCCGGACCGACACCTCCAGCCGGTCGGCGAGTTCGGGCGCGGGGACGCGGCCCCGGGTCTGGAGGAGCAGCAGGATCGACAGCAGCCGGTCGGACTTCACCGTGCCAGGATCCCGCCCTTGCGCAGGGCGTTCCAAATCCTGACGCCGGTTGTCAGGTTATCCGGCCATCCTGGTCTCACCGACCAAGGGAGAGACACACCATGACCAGCACCGAGTTCATCGATCCGCGCCCCGTGTACGTCCGCGCCACCGAGCAGGCGGCCGCCCTGATCAAGACCGTGCGCCCCGAAGACCTGACCCGGCCGACACCCTGTTCCGAGTTCGACGTCCGGGGCCTGCTGAGCCACATCGTCGGCGGCACCCGGCGGATCGCGGTGGTGGGCGAGGGCGGTGACGGGCTCGCCGTGCACCCGTCCGCCGACGGCGTCGAGGACGACGGCTGGGCCGCGGCCTACGACGAGGTGCGGGTCCGGGTCCTGAAGGCCTGGGAGAGCGACGAGCGGATGGTGACCCCGGTGCGGGTGCCCTGGGGCGAGGTCCCCGGCCACGCGGCACTCTCCGGTTACGTCATGGAGATCGTCACGCACACCTGGGACCTGGCCGAGGCGATCGACGCCGGGCGCGAACTCGACCCGGAGCTGGCCGAGTTCGCGCTCGCCACGGCCCGCGCGGTGCTGCCGGACAGCCGCCCCCGCGACGCGGAGACGCCCTTCGACGCCCGCCGTGAGGCGCCGGAGGGAGCCGGTGCCTACGAGCGGCTGGCGGCCTGGCTGGGGCGCGAGCCGCTCAGCCGAGCCTGACCCGGGCGAGCTGGCGGGACTGGGCGACCAGGCGGTCCGCGCTGTCCCACACCTCGGCGTCCTCCTCCAGGAAGCCGCCGGCCAGGTTGCGGGTGGTGATCGACACCCGCAGCGGGCCGGGGGCCGGGCGGTGGCGGACGTGGACGGTGAGTTCCACGGTCGGCACCCAGCCCTTGAGGCCGAGTTCGAAGGCGGTGGGCGGGAGCGCGTCCACGGCGAGGAGCAGCGAGAGCGGGTCGGGGTCGCGGCCGTCGGCGAGCCCGAACCAGGCGCGCATCTCGCCCTTGCCGGAGGGCGCGCCGAGCGCCCAGCCGAGGGTGGCGGGGTCCAGCTTGAGCATCAGCCGGTCGGTGATGGCGGAGCTGCCCTCGACCGGGGCGGGCCCGTCCTCGGGGCCGAAGCACTCCTCCATCGGCGGGATCGCGGGCGGGACGGCCGTCGTACGGACGTCGTCGGGCAGGGTGCCGAGGTCGCCGTAGGAGGCGAGGACGCGGATGCGTTCGACCTCGTTGCCCTCGTCGTCGTACTGGAGGAGTGAGGCCTGCCCGGTGGAGAGGGTCCGGCCGGTGCGCACGGTCTCGGTGCGCACGACCGCGGGGCCCGGCTGGGAGGCGGTCAGGTAGTGCGCGGAGATGGTGAACGGGTCCGGGTGCGGGAGGGTGTCCGCGAGGGCCCGGCCGAGCACGGCCAGCAGGTAGCCGCCGTTGACGGCGCTGATGATGGTCCAGCCGGCCGAGAGGTCGATGTCGTAGACGCCGGGCTCGCGCCGGGTGACCGCGGTGTCGCGGTCGAACTCGCTGTCACCTGTCAGGGCCCGTACGGCGGGGACGGAAGCTGCTTCTGGCATGGATGAACCGTACAGCAGGAAACTACTAAGCGGTAGCTTTTTTGGCGTGACGCCCGGTGACGTGATCCAGCCCCAGGGTGAGGTTCCGGCAATTTCTCGGTAAGTGCCCAGACACGTCCACAACCCCGGGCCGCCGATCTCCCTCTATGAGGACATGAGCCTCACCGGGACCCCGTTCCTCTACCTGACCGTCGTGCTGTCCGTGGTCGCCCTGGTACTGCCGCTCGTCCTGTGGTCGCGGATGCGCGGACCCAGGCCGCTGCGCGCCGCGGCCCGGGTGCTGATGCTGCTCTTCGCCCAGGGCACGGCCGTCACGCTGGTCTTCGTGCTGGTCAACAACCAGAACAACCTGTACGACAACTGGGCCGACCTGCTCGGCACCGGTGACCACGTCCAGCAGGCCGCCGACCTCGGCCGGGACGGCACCGGCGGTATCTCGGTGAAGCGGTTGCCCAAGGTGAGACAAACCTTCACGGCCGCCCACGGGCCCGGCATGAACGCGGCCGGCGGGGTGCGGGTCACCCAGCTCAAGGGGCGGGTCTCCGGTGTGAACGCCGAGGTCTACGTCTGGCTGCCGCCGCAGTACGGCGAACCGGCCTACCGCCACACCAGGTTCCCGGTGGTGGAGCTGCTGCCGGGCTACCCCGGTTCCGCCAAGGCCTGGTTCGGCGCGATGAAGGCCCACGAGCAGCTGCTGCCGCTGATGCGCAGCGGTCAGGTGGCGCCGTTCATCCTGGTCGCCCCGCGCACCAACCTGCTGGCCGGCGTGGACACCGGCTGCGCCAACATCCCGGGCCAGGTCAACGCCGACACCTGGCTCAGCATCGACGTGCCGAAGATGGTCACGGACAACTTCCGGGCCCAGCCGGCGCCCCGGGGCTGGGCGGTGGCCGGGTACTCGGCGGGCGCGCACTGCGCGGTCAAGCTGGCCGTGGCCCACCCCGACCGGTACCGGGCCGCGGTGAGCATGTCCGGCTACAACGACCCCATCGGCGAACGCGACTCCCTCGCCGCCCAGTCCCCCGCGCTGCGCGCCGCGAACAACCCTTACCTGCTGCTGCGGAAGGCGGCCGTACCGCCCCGGGTCGCGCTGTACCTCTCCGGCCAGTCCGGCGACGGCTACCAGGCGGGCATGGCCCTGGAGTCCATCGCCAAGGCGCCGACCACCGTGCGGGTGGTGCTCCTGCCGCGCAGCGCGGGCGGGCACACCATGGCGCTGTGGCGCCCCCAGGTGGACACCGTCTTCCGCTGGCTGACCCTGCAGATGGGCCAGAGCCACGCCAAGGGGCGGGACGCGTCCGTCGCCGGGACCCCTACTCCTCCGTCACCGTCGACCGGCGGTTCCACGCGCGCGGCGCTCGCCAGTGGAACCGCATCGCGAGCAGGCGCAGCACGAAGGCCGTGACGGCCGCGAGCCCGCTGGTGAAGGGGTTGAGCGCGTCGTAGCGGACGCACAGCACGACCATCGTGGCGCCGACGATCGCGGGGACCGCGTACAGGTCACGGTCCCAGCGCAGCAGCGAGGGCACCTCGTTGGCCAGCACGTCCCGCAGCACGCCGCCGCCGACCGCGGTGGCCAGCCCCAGCGTCGCCGACGCGGTCAGGCCGAGGCCGTAGCTGTACGCCTTCGTCGTACCGCTGACGCAGAACAGGCCGAGGCCGGCCGCGTCGAAGACCAGCACCGCCGCCTGGATGCGCTCCACGTGCGGGTGCAGGAAGAACACGACGAGCGCGGCGAGCAGCGGGGTGACGAAGTACCCGAGGTCCGTGAAAGCGGCCGGGGGTACGGCACCGATCACCAGGTCGCGGAAGAGTCCCCCGCCGAGCGCGGTGACCTCGGCGAGCACGGCGATGCCGAAGATGTCGAAGTTCTTCCGTACGGCCAGCAGGGCGCCGGAGATCGCGAACACGAAGATGCCGATGACATCGAGCGTGTGCTGGACGGAGGGACTGAAGAGTTGCTGGAGCTGCACCCTGACATTCTTACCTGTCAGCGCGCCTGAACCTTACAAAGCCAGGATCATGGGCCGGGTTTCCCTGGCGGATATGCCGAACGGGAGAGTGCGGGGACCGCTCTCTCCCGTTCGTTCCCGGATGCTACTCGCCGGCCGGCTTCGCTGAGTCGGTCGAGGTCTTCGCGCCGGGGCCGGTCTTCTCGCCGGAGGACTCCACCGCTTCGGCGGCCTCCGCGGCTTCGGGAGCCGCAGTGGTGTCGGAAGCCTCGGCGGTGTCGGAAGCCTCCGGAGCCTCAGTGGACTCGTCGGCCTCCACAGCCTCGGTGGCCTCCGAGGCCTCGCTGGTCTCGGAAGGCTCAGGTGCCTCGGGGGTGTCGGACGCCGGTGCCTTCTCGGCAGCGGCTGTCTTCTCCGCGACGGCCGTCTCCTCGGCAGCGGTCGTCTCCTCGGCAGCCGGTGCCTTCTTCGGCTCGGCCGGGTCGTTGGAGAGGACCGCGTCCGGGACCAGTTCCGACGCCTTCTTGGCCGCCGACAGCAGGACCGTGTCCTGAGGGGCCTGGTCCTCGAAGTCCTCCGGGTGGTGGCAGGCGACCCGCTGACCGGGCCTCAGCTCGACGAGCTGCGGCTCGGTCGTCTTGCAGATCTGCGTCGCCTTCCAGCACCGGGTGTGGAAACGGCAGCCGGAGGGCGGGGCGATGGGCGAGGGCACGTCGCCGCGGAGCAGGATGCGCTCGCTCTTCTGGCCCCGGCGCTTGGGGTCCGGCACCGGCACCGCGGACATCAGCGCCTTGGTGTACGGGTGCATCGGCGACTCGTACAGCAAGGTGCGGTCGGCGAGTTCCACGATCTTGCCGAGGTACATCACCGCGATCCGGTCCGAGACGTGCCGGACGACCGAGAGGTCGTGCGCGATGATCACGTAGGTGAGGCCGAGTTCCTGCTGGAGGTCGTCCATGAGGTTCACGACCTGCGCCTGGATCGACACGTCGAGCGCCGAGACCGGCTCGTCGGCCACCACCAGCTTCGGCTTCAGGGCGAGCGCGCGGGCGATGCCGATGCGCTGGCGCTGACCGCCGGAGAACTCGTGCGGGTAGCGGTTGTAGTGCTCGGGGCTGAGGCCGACCAGTTCGAGGAGCCGCTGGACCTCCTTCTTCACCCCGCCCTCCGGCTGCACGCCCTGGAGCCGGAAGGGCGCCGAGACGATGGAGCCGATGGTGTGCCGGGGGTTCAGGGAGCCGTACGGGTCCTGGAAGATCATCTGGATGTCGCGGCGCAGCGGGCGCATCTGCCCGGTGCCCAGCCGCGTGATGTCCCGGCCCTCGAAGGTGATCTTCCCGCCGGTCGGGTCCTGGAGGCGGGTGATGACCCGGCCCATGGTCGACTTGCCGCAGCCCGACTCGCCGACCACGCCCAGGGTCTCGCCCTTGCGCACCTCGAAGTCGATGCCGTCGACGGCCTTCACGGCGCCGACCTGGCGCTGCAGGATGCCCTTCTTGATCGGGAAGTGCTTGGTCAGGCCCTCGACCTTGAGCAGCACCTCGCGCTCCGCCGGGGCGTCCTCGGGAGCCGACGCCTGCTTCGGGACCTGGGCCTGGGCGACGGTGTCCGTCTTCTTGGTCTCACTCACAGCTTCGGCGCAATCTCTTCGGTCCAGATCCGCTGGCGGTCCTCGGTCGAGAGGTGACAGGCGGACCAGTGCCCGGTGCTCACCTGCTCCAGCTCGGGGCGCACCGTGCGGGTGACGTTCCCCTTGGGGATGTCCGCGTACGGGCAGCGCGGGTGGAAGGCACAGCCCGAGGGGACGTTGATGAGGCTCGGCGGGGAGCCCTTGACCGGGATGAGCCGCTCGGAGGTCTCGCGGTCGATGCGGGGCATCGAGCCGAGCAGGCCCCAGGTGTAGGGGTGCTGCGGCTGTTCGAAGACCTCGCCGGCCGGACCGCGCTCCACGCACCGGCCGCCGTACATCACGAGGACGTCGTCGGCGATCTCGGCGACCACGCCCAGGTCGTGGGTGATCATGATGACCGCGGAGCCGAACTCCTTCTGCAGGTCCCTGATCAGGTCGAGGATCTGCGCCTGGACGGTCACGTCGAGGGCGGTGGTCGGCTCGTCCGCGATGAGCAGCTCGGGGTTGTTCACCAGCGCCATGGCGATCATGGCGCGCTGGCGCATACCGCCGGAGAACTCGTGCGGGTAGCCGTCGACGCGCTTGGCCGGCTCGGGGATGCCGACTCGGTCGAGCATCTCGATGGCCCGCGCGCGGGCGACCTTCTTGCTGACGTCGTGGTGCACCCGGTACGCCTCGACGATCTGGTCGCCGACCTTGTAGTACGGGTGCATCGCGGACAGCGGGTCCTGGAAGATCATCGCCATCTCGCGGCCGCGGAGCTTGCGCACCTCGTCCGGGGCGGCGCCGACCAGTTCCTTGCCGTCCAGCCAGATCTCGCCGGACATCCGCACGTTCTTGCCGCGGGTGCCGAGCCGGTGCAGGCCCATGATGGCCTGCGAGGTCACCGACTTGCCGGAGCCGGACTCGCCGACGATGGCGAGGGTCCTGCCCTTCTCCAGCGAGAAGCTGAGCCCGTCGACGGACTTGACCAGGCCGTCGTCGGTCGGGAAGTGCACCTTGAGGTCGCGGACCTCCAGGAAGGCCTCGGGCGCCTTGGCGGGCGTGGGCTCGCCCACGGCCGCGCCGGTCTTGGAGAGTTCGGTCACGAGAGCCTCACCCGCGGGTCGGCGGCGGCGTAGAGCACGTCCACCACAAGATTTGCGATCACGACGAAGAAGGCGGCGAGCAGGGTCACGCCGAGGATCTTGGGCAGGTCGTTGTCGGTGATGCCCTGCACCGCGTACTGGCCGATGCCCGGCAACGAGAACACGTACTCGGTGATCACGGCACCGCCGAGCAGCAGACCGAGGTCCATGCCGAACACCGTGATGATCGGAGTGAGGGCCGCGCGCAGACCGTGCCGGACCACGACCTTGCGCTCGCCGAGGCCCTTGGCGCGGGCCGTGCGGATGAAGTCCTCGCTCATCGTCTCCAGCATGCCCGAGCGGGTGAGCCGCGCGTAGATGGCGGAGTACAGCAGGGCGAGGGAACACCAGGCCGGGAAGAGGGTGTTGGCCCACTGCGAGGGGTTCTCGGTGAACGGGACGTAGTCACTGCCGAAGAGCGGCAACTGGAACCTGAAGAGCAGGATCGCCAGGTTCCCCGTGAAGAACATGGGCAGCGAGACGCCGGCGAGCGCGATGCCCATGAAAGCCCGGTCGTAGATCGACCGCGGCTTGAGCGCGGAAATGACACCGGCCACCACACCCGAGACCAGCCACAGCGCTGCGGCGCCCACGGCGAGCGAGAGCGTGATCGGGATACGGGAGGTGAGTTCCGGCCAGACCGCCTGGTGGTTCTTGAAGGAGTAGCCGAAGCAGGGTGCGTCGCAGTGCACCGTGGTGGGGCCGATGCTGTAGTCGGCGCCGGCCACGATCCCCTTGATGAAGTGCCAGTACTGGACGTAGACGGGCTGGTCCAGACCGAGGTTGTGCTTGACCGCGGCGATGTCCGCCTTCGACGGGCTCTTGCCGATGTACTGCTGCGCCAGCTGGTCCGCTGTCTGGCCGGCGAGCCGTGGCAGCAGGAAGAAGATGGCAAAGGTGACCGCGGAGACGACCAGCAGCAGGATCACTGCCGCGAACGTCCGGCGGAGGATGTACGAGATCACGGGGACCGGCGCTGGTGCCCGCGGGCCGCGAAGCCCGCGGGCACCAATGCCTTCACCTGCCTTCCGGGGCTGCTACTTCGACGCGACGCCGATGTTGAGGTAGTCGTACTGACCGCTGAAGGCCGCCGTGGAAACCAGGTTGGTGTAGTTCTGCGGGCGGGCGAGCAGGACCTTGAAGTAGGTCAGCGGGACGAGGACGGCGTCGTCCATGGTCTTCTTGTCGATCTGCGTGTAGAGGCTGTTGCGCTCGGCGTTGTCCTGGGTGCCGATCGCCTTGCTCAGCAGAGCGTTGACGTCCTTGCTGTCGTACTGCGACAGGTTGGTGTTGCCGGACTGGCTGATCGCCTTGCCGTTCAGGATCTGCTGCAGGAAGCCGTAGCCCGACGGCCAGTCGGCGCCCCACTGCATCATGATCAGACCGAGGTTCTGCTTCTCGGTGAACTTCGGCACACCCGCGTAGTCGGTGAAGTACTTGCCGGACGGGTACTGCTTCAGGCTGGCGTTGATGCCGACCTTCTTCAGCGAGTTGATGATCGCCGTGGCGGCGTCGACCTCCTGCGGACGGTCCGAGCGGGCCGAGATGTTGGTGGAGATGGACGACTTGCCGCAGGCCTTCAGCTGCTCCTTGGCCTTGGCGACGTCACCCTTGTTGCCGGAGGTGGCGTAGACGTCCGACTTGGCGTAGCCGGGGATGTCCGGCGGCAGCACGGTGGACGCGATCTCACCGCGGATCGGGCCGCCCTCGGCGGTCTGCACCGAGACCTTGTCGATGGCGTACTGGACGGCCTTGCGGCACTCGATCTTGTCGAACGGCGCGACCTTGGTGTTGATCGCCATGTAGACGAGACGGCCACCGAAGGTGTTGTCGGTGCCGGCCTTCTTGTCCGGGTCGGTGATGACGTCGGCCTGCGTCGAGGCCTGGACGCCGGTACCGGCCAGGTCGATCGCCTTGCCGGCGAGGACGTCCTGGTCGATCGTCTCCGGGTTGACCTTCAGCTTGACGACGATCTTGTCCGGCAGCTGCTTGCGCAGCGGGTCGGTCTTCGCGTCCCAGTTCTCGTTGCGCACCAGGACGGCCTGCTTGCCGTCCTCGTAGCTCTGGAACTTGTACGAGCCCGAGGAGACGATGCTCTTGACGTAGTCGACGCCCTTGTCCTTCGCCTTGGGCACCGGCGCCGTCTGCGGGGCGGCGACCAGGTAGTCGAACTCCTGGAAGGCCTGCTTCAGGTGGAAGACGATCGTGGTGTCGTCCGGCGTCTCGATGGAGGACAGACCCTTGTCGCTCTTGTCCTTGTACGGGCCCTTGTACTTGTCGCCGCCGGCCAGGAACTGCTGGAAGTAGTTCGGGCCGAGGGAGAGCACGTCACGCGCGAAGTTGGAGCGCTCGACGGCGTACTTGACGTCCTTCGAGGTGATCGGCGAACCGTCCTCGTACTTCAGGCCCGAACGCAGCTTGTACGTCCAGGTCTTGCCGCCCTCGCTCGGAACGCCCTTGCTCGCCGCGAGGTCCGGGACGAGGGCGTTGCCCTCCTCGCCGGGGCCGGGCTTGAAGGTCATCAGCGGGCGGGCCCACAGCCGGCTGAGGTTGTACATGTACGCGTAGTACGTGTTGCCCGGGTCGAACGAGTCCGGGACGTCGGACAGCTCGTAGGTGAGCGTGCCGCCCTTCTTGTCCGACGCGTTGACGACGCCCTTGGTCGCGGCGTTGGCCCCGGCCGACTTGGTGCCGTTCTCGTTCTTGTTGTCATCGGCCTTGCTGCAGCCGGCAATGAGCAGGCTGGCGGAGCCGATGGCCGCGATCGCGGCCAGCGCTGACCTTCGCATGATGGGCGCTTTCCCCTCCATTGTTGGAAACTTTTCGGGCTCTCTGTGGCAGGCGTCAGCGACTGCGCGGGTCGAGAGCATCGCGGAGACCGTCACCGAGCAGGTTGAAGGCGAGGACGGTCACGAAGATGGCGAGTCCAGGGACGATCATGAACTGGGGGTCGACCTTGTAGAAGTTGACCGCCTCGCGGAGCATGCCGCCCCAGGACGCCTGCGGGGGCTGGATGCCGACGCCGAGGAAGCTCAGGGACGCCTCGAAGAGGATGTTGGTCGGGATGAGCAGCGTCGAGTAGACGATGATCGGGCCGACCAGGTTGGGCATCAGCTCCCGGAACAGGATGTACGGAGCCTTGGCGCCCATGCCCCGGGAGGCGTCGACGAACTCGCGCTCGCGCAGGGCGAGGGTCTGGCCGCGCACGATCCGCCCCAGATAGGGCCAGTTGAAGAAGCCGATGACGAAGATCAGCACGCTCAGGTGCAGCGGCAGTCCGTTCAGGCCGAACGCGCCGCCCTGCAGCGTGGCGGAGATGGAGATGGCGAACAGCAGGAGGGGGAAGGCCAGGAACGTGTCCATCAGCCGGCTGATGATCGAGTCCACCCGTCCGCCGTAGTAGCCCGCGATCACGCCCATGACGGCGCCGATCACGTTGGACAGGATGGTGGCGCCGAAGGCGACCACCAGCGACACCCAGGAGCCCTCCAGGATGCGGGTGGCGATGTCCCGGCCGAACTTCGGGTCCACGCCGAGCGGGTGGTCCGCGCTCATGCCGCCCCAACTGCCCTTGGGAAGGGAGGTGTTGGGGTCGATCAGGTCCTGGTTGAAGGCGTTGGGGTCGAGCCCGAGCAGGGCCTGGATGGGCCGCGAGAGGACGGCGAGGAGGATCAGCAGGATCACGATGACGCCGCCCGCGACGGCCACCTTGTCCTTCTTGAACCGGGTCCAGGCGATCTGGCCCAGGGAACGACCCTCGATCTGCCCCTTACCGGCACCCTCCAGCACAGCCTCCGGCTGTGCCTCGGCTGCCGCCCCGGTGGTCTCGATCGGTGCGGTCACGGTGAGCGACCCCTCTCGCCGGTGGTGACCGGCCTGCGCCTGCCGCGGATTGCGGCTTTGTCGACTTGCCATCGAGCATGAGGTCTCGACCTCATGTCTGAGTCGGGAGTCTTCAGCGTCGCTGCGATCACCCGCCAGAGCTGGCGGCGAAAGTATGCGCAACCGTGATGCAGTCCAGGGGATTCCGTTATCCGAACAGCGGGTAGCGGCTCTCGGACGCGGGCCAGTTGGGACAGAACGGCGATTCTGCGCGGTTCAGGGCGATCGGGCGATGTCTACGCGCGAAGAAATGTGTCCGCCGCGTGAATTCTGCGATCCGGTCCCAGGAGGGTGCCCTCCGGCCCGGTCGACCCGTGCTGATCAGTAGCCGCCGTGCACCGGTGGGTAGCCGTACCCAGCGGCCGGGGCCTGCGGCGGGACCGGTGCCTGCAGCTGGGGCTGCGGCGCGGGCACGTGGGCCTCGCGGTCGTAGAAGGGACGCGCGTTGGCCCGCAACCACATCACCACCGGGTCGTGGTCGTCGCTCATCGCAACCGTCGACACGGGCAGCCCCTCCGGGACGGCGCCGATGGACTGCTGCATCATCGCGCGCACCGAGTCCACCGCGGCCGGCGAGGTGTCGTACACGTCCAGGCCGATGGCGAGGTACGGCGCCCCGAGCGCGGGCTGCACCCAGGCGCGGCGCAGCGAGCGGAGCGCGGGGGTGCGGTGCGCGTTCTGCGCCAGCAGGGCGTAGAACTGGGGGATCTCGATGCCGGGTTCGGACAGGCGCAGCGGCCCGGCGGGCTGGCGGTCCAGGCCGGTGGCGATGCGGCGCAGATCCAGCCAGGGGATGCCGACGCCGCCGCCCGGGGCGTGCGGGTTGAGCCAGAGGCCGTAGTGGTCGGGATAGAGGGTGCGGGCCACGTCCAGGCCGTCGACCACTTCGTAGGAGCGGTTCCAGCCGCTGGCCGACAGCTCCTGGGCGGAGGTGACGCAGGGGGCGTAGTGGAAGCCCTCGACCTCCATGTTCCCGTACTGCGCGTCCGGGGAGCCGGCCTGGCCGTGCCACAGCAGCATCCAGACCTGGCCGGAGGAGGGGGTGGCGAGGGCGCGGAGCAGGGCCTCGTAGGCGTCGTAGCGTCCGGGCGTGACCTGGCGCAGCATGTGCTCCACGCTGCCGCTGTGGCTCGCGCTCACCTGTTGTACCGGCCCTTCTTTTCAGTGCCCCGCGTTCGGAGACAGCTTAAGCGCCCGGCACCTCGGGGCCTTCTGCTCGTGCGCGGGTGCGGGTGCGTGGTGGGTTCTCGCGCCCCCGCGGCGGAGCCGCACATCGCATGCGGCCCGCGCCCCCCGGGTCCGCTGCCCCGGTACCGGGTTCCGGTCGCCGTCCTCCCGGAACATCTAGTAGCCGTGCTCGTAGAAGGGACGCACGTTCGTCTTCAGCCAGTCGGAGACCGGGTCGTCGGCGACGTCCATGAGGACCAGGTTGACCGGCCACGTGACCGGGACCTTGCCGAGGGCCCGGCCCAGGGCGTCCAGGGGCAGGGTCCGCAGGTCGCCCTCCCACTGGGAGAGTTCCACGCCGACGAACATCACCGGCTCGGCCGTCTCGATGGCGGCCAGGCAGCGGCGGGCGGTGAGCACCACGCCGGTGTCGGCGAACTCGGCGGAGGCGGCGGCGAGGAAGTCGACCGGGTCGTCCTGCCAGTCGGGCTCGAAGAGGCGGACCCGGCCGCCGGTGCTGGGGCCGTCCAGCGGGGTGCGGCCGGCCCGGCACAGTTCGGCCACGGCCTCGGGCGGCAGCGGGACGCCGACCACACCGCCCGGGTTCACCGCGATGCCCGCCTGCGGGGGCAGGCCCCGGGCGAACTCGACCGCGGGGGCGATGGTGTACGACATGTGGGCACCGGTCGCCTGGCGCAGCTGCTCCTCGGAGCTGAACACCGGGACGTACGTCTGGCCGTCGATGTCCATGGTCGGCAGGTCCAGCTGGCCGCTGTCCGGGCCACCGCCGTTGGGCAGCGGTATCCACAGGAAGCTCCGGCCGAGGACCTCGATGATCCGGCCGCCCGCCGAGGGGACGCCGAGGGAGGCCGACAGCACCTCCTCCAGCTCGTTGCCGGGCCACCCGCCGTGCGGGTGGGGGTGCGCCTGTGCCGGGAAGTCCGTGGGAAAGTCCGCCGGGAAGTCCATCTGCCTACCGCCTGCTGGGAACCACTGCTGTGAGCATGAAGGCTAGCGGGTGGCTGTGACAGTCCCTCACCGAGTGAAGCCGACGCGCCTGAGGACGTCCGCCGCGTCCCGGTCCAGCAGCACCGCCGCGCCGCAGCCGGCGGGCAGCTCGCCCTTCTCCACCGCGCGCAGCAGCCGGGCGGTGGTACGGCGGTGGCGGCGGAAGGCGTAGCGGGACACGCCCCGGCCGCGCTCGTGCTGGCCCTGCCGGGCCGCCGCGGGGCTGACGTCCAGCAGGATCAGGTGCAGGGTGCCGCCCCGGCGCCGGGCCTCGCGGGCCAGCCAGGCGCGCACCCAGGCCTGGGTGCCGCAGTCGTGCACGACGACTCCCTCGCCGGTGCGCAGGGCGCGGCGCAGGGCGGTGTAGTGGGCGAGGCGGACCAGGGGGCGGTACAGCGCGTAGGGCAGGCTGCGGGGCACGCGGGCCGCCCACCGGTCGCGGGCGTCCTGGGAGTCGATGCGGTGGCCGGTGACCGCGCGGTGCATCAGGGTGGACTTGCCGCTGCCGGGCAGTCCGGTGACCACCACCAGGTCGCGGGGGCCGAAGAGCAGGGCGTGCGGGCTGCGGCCCGCGCGGTCGCGCAGGTCGCGGACGACCGGGGCGGGCCGGTCCGCGCCGCGCTCGCGGGCCAGGGCGGAGGGCGGCTTCGGTACCGCGATGCCGGCGTCGGTGGCGTAGGCCGAGGTCCTGTTCACCGTGATCGTCCTCCCAGTGGGCTCGGTCGTCCCATCCCCGTTGTATGTAAAGAGAAGGTAATGGGCAACGGTCGGTGCTTCGTGTGCGTGGTGCCACAGGTCGGTCACAAGCAGCGTGCTCTGGCTGGCCGCGGTGCGGCGTGCAATGATGTGCGCGCCAACTGCATACCGGCCGTTTGAATCCGCGCGGGAGAGTTCCCAGCCGTACGTCTGTGCCGCTGGGGCGCCGAAGGAGCAAGTCCCTCCCTTGAATCTCTCAGGCACCGTTACCGCGTGGGCGAGGCACATCTGAAAAGCGGGCCGCTGCGACAGCGGCTCCACCCAAGGTGCAAGCCGTGATCGTCCCTGTGGCGGTCGTGGCGAACCTCTCAGGTTCCGATGACAGATGGGGAGGAACGTTCCTCGCCCCATCCCTGTTGCCCTGGGAGACGACCGACCGATGAGCAGTACCGAACCCACTGAGCTGCGCCACACCGCGCTCGATGCCGTGCATCGTTCGCTCGGTGCGACGATGACCGACTTCGCCGGCTGGGACATGCCCCTGCGCTACGGCTCCGAGCGCGACGAGCACCTCGCCGTGCGCACCCGGGCCGGACTGTTCGACCTCTCCCACATGGGTGAGATCACCGTCACCGGCACCGACGCCGCCGCCCTGCTGAACCACGCCCTGGTCGGCAACATCGCCTCCGTCGGCGTCGGCCGCGCCCGTTACACCATGATCTGCCAGGCCGACGGCGGCATCCTGGACGACCTGATCGTCTACCGCCTGGCCGAGACCGAGTACATGGTGGTGGCCAACGCCTCCAACGCCCAGGTGGTGCTGGACGCGCTCACCGAGCGGGCCGCCGGATTCGACGCCGAGGTCCGTGACGACCGGGACGCGTACGCGCTGATCGCCGTGCAGGGACCGGAGTCCCCCGGCATCCTGAAGTCGCTCACCGACGCCGACCTGGACGGCCTGAAGTACTACGCCGGCCTGCCCGGCACGGTCGCCGGCGTGCCGGCGCTGATCGCCCGCACCGGCTACACCGGCGAGGACGGCTTCGAGCTGTTCGTGCGGCCTGAGCACGCCGTCGAGCTGTGGCAGGCGCTCACCAAGGCCGGCGAGGGCGCCGGACTGGTCCCGTGCGGGCTGTCCTGCCGGGACACGCTGCGCCTGGAGGCGGGCATGCCGCTGTACGGGCACGAGCTGACCCGCGAGCTGACCCCGTTCGACGCCGGGCTCGGCCGGGTGGTGAAGTTCGAGAAGGAGGGCGACTTCGTGGGCCGCGAGGCGCTCGCCGAGGCCGCCGCCCGGGCCCAGGAGAACCCGCCGCGGGTGCTGGTCGGCCTGGTCGCCGAGGGCCGCCGGGTGCCGCGCGCCGGGTACGCCGTGGTCGCCGGCGGCGAGGTGATCGGCGAGGTCACCTCCGGTGCCCCCTCCCCCACCCTGGGCAGGCCGATCGCGATGGCCTACGTCGACGCGGCGCACGCGGCGCCGGGCACCGAGGGCGTCGGCGTGGACATCCGGGGCACCCACGAGCCGTACCAGGTCGTGGCGCTGCCGTTCTACAAGCGCCAGAAGTGACACCGTCGTAGCCCCGCGTCGTGCCGGAACGTGATGTCGGGCACATCAGCGCTGCTCACGCGCGTTCCTCAGCAGTCCCCCTTCATCAGCACTTCCCCGCGTACAGGAGAATTCAGGCCATGAGCAACCCCCAGCAGCTGCGCTACAGCAAGGAGCACGAGTGGCTGTCGACCGCCGAGGACGGCGTCGCGACGGTCGGCATCACGGAGCACGCGGCCAACGCGCTCGGTGACGTCGTCTTCGTCCAGCTCCCCGAGGCCGGCACCACCGTGTCCGCGGGCGAGACCTGCGGCGAGCTGGAGTCGACGAAGTCGGTCTCCGACCTGTACTCGCCGGTCACCGGTGAGGTCACCGAGGTCAACGAGGACGTCGTCAACGACCCGTCGCTGGTGAACTCCGCCCCCTTCGAGGGCGGCTGGCTGTTCAAGGTGCGCGTCGCGGAGGAGCCGGCCGACCTGCTCTCCGCCGACGAGTACACCGCCTTTTCCGCCGGCTGAGGAGTCGTAGCCCCATGACTGTTCTGAACACGCCCCTGCACGAGCTGGACCCGGAGATCGCCGCCGCGGTCGACGCCGAGCTGAACCGCCAGCAGTCGACCCTGGAGATGATCGCCTCCGAGAACTTCGCGCCGCTCGCGGTGATGGAGGCCCAGGGCTCGGTCCTGACCAACAAGTACGCCGAGGGCTACCCGGGCCGCCGCTACTACGGCGGCTGCGAGCACGTCGACGTCGCCGAGCAGATCGCGATCGACCGGGTCAAGGAGCTGTTCGGCGCCGAGTACGCCAACGTGCAGCCCCACTCCGGCGCCTCCGCGAACCAGGCGGCCCTGTTCGCGCTGGCCCAGCCCGGGGACACCATCCTCGGCCTGGACCTGGCGCACGGCGGCCACCTGACCCACGGGATGCGGCTGAACTTCTCCGGCAAGCAGTTCAACGTGGTCGCCTACCACGTGGACGCCGAGACCGGCCTGGTCGACATGGCCGAGGTGGAGCGGCTCGCCAAGGAGCACCGCCCGAAGGTGATCATCGCGGGCTGGTCGGCGTACCCGCGGCAGCTGGACTTCGCCGAGTTCCGCCGGATCGCCGACGAGGTCGAGGCCCACCTGTGGGTCGACATGGCGCACTTCGCGGGACTGGTCGCGGCGGGCCTGCACGAGAACCCGGTGCCGTACGCGGACGTGGTCACCTCGACCACCCACAAGACGCTGGGCGGTCCGCGCGGCGGCATCATCCTCGCGCGCGGCAAGGACTTCGCGAAGAAGCTGAACTCGGCCGTCTTCCCGGGCTTCCAGGGCGGTCCCCTGGAGCACGTGATCGCGGCGAAGGCGGTCTCCTTCAAGGTCGCCGCCTCGGAGGACTTCAAGGAGCGCCAGCGCCGTACGGTGGAGGGTGCCCGCATCCTCGCCGAGCGCCTGACGGCTCCCGACGCCCGTGCGGCCGGGGTGAACGTGCTGTCCGGCGGTACGGACGTGCACCTCATCCTGGTCGACCTGCGCGAGAGCGAGCTGGACGGCCAGCAGGCCGAGGACCGGCTCCACGAGGTCGGGATCACGGTCAACCGCAACGCGGTCCCGAACGACCCGCGCCCGCCGATGGTCACCTCGGGTCTGCGCATCGGTACGCCGGCCCTGGCCACCCGCGGCTTCACGGCCGAGGACTTCGCCGAGGTCGCGGACGTGATCGCCGAGGCGCTGAAGCCGTCCTACGACGCCGAGGCCCTCAAGGCGCGCGTGAAGGCGCTCGCCGACAAGCACCCGCTGTACGCGGGTCTGAACAAGTAAGTCACCTTTCGCGGGGCACCGCGCACACTGGAGGTACCGGCGTGCGCGGTGCCCGCGCCCCTGTACCACCTTTTGTGCACCACCCGTATTGAGGAGTCATCCGTGGCCATCTCGGTCTTCGACCTGTTCTCGATCGGCATCGGCCCGTCCAGCTCCCACACGGTCGGCCCGATGCGCGCCGCGCGCATGTTCGCCCGCCGGCTGCGCAACGAGGACCTGCTCGGCTCGGTCGCGTCCCTGCGCTGCGAGCTGTACGGCTCGCTCGGCGCGACCGGCCACGGCCACGGCACCCCGAAGGCGGTGCTGCTCGGCCTGGAGGGCGCCTCGCCGCGCACGGTCGACGTGGAGACCGCCGACGAGCGGGTGGAGAAGATCAAGTCGGCGGGCCGGCTGGAGCTGCTCGGCGAGCACGAGATCCCGTTCTCCTTCGACGACGACCTGGTCCTGCACCGCCGCAAGGCCCTGCCGTACCACGCCAACGGCATGACGGTGTGGGCGTACGACGCCGAGGGCGCCGAGCTGCTGTCGAAGACGTACTACTCGGTCGGCGGCGGCTTCGTCGTGGACGAGGACGCGGTGGGCGCGGACCGGATCGTGCTGGACGACACCGTCCTGAAGTACCCGTTCCGCACCGGCGACGAGCTGCTCCGTCTGACGAAGGAGACGGGCCTGTCGATCTCCTCGCTGATGCTGGAGAACGAGCGGGCCTGGCGCACCGAGGACGAGATCCGGGCCGGCCTGCTGGAGATCTGGCACGTGATGCGCGAGTGCGTGCAGCGGGGCATGTCCCGCGAGGGCATCCTGCCCGGCGGGCTGAAGGTCCGCCGCCGTGCCGCCGTCTCGGCCCGCCAGCTGCGCGCCGAGGGCGACCCGCTGGCGCACGCCATGGAGTGGATCACGCTCTACGCGATGGCGGTGAACGAGGAGAACGCGGCCGGCGGCCGGGTCGTCACCGCGCCGACCAACGGCGCGGCCGGCATCATCCCCGCGGTCCTGCACTACTACATCAACTTCGTCCCCGGCGCCGACGAGGACGGAGTCGTCCGCTTCCTGCTGGCCGCCGGCGCGATCGGCATGCTCTTCAAGGAGAACGCCTCCATCTCCGGCGCCGAGGTCGGCTGCCAGGGCGAGGTGGGCTCCGCCTGCTCCATGGCCGCGGGCGCCCTCGCCGAGGTGCTCGGCGGCTCCCCCGAGCAGGTGGAGAACGCGGCCGAGATCGGCATGGAGCACAACCTCGGCCTGACCTGCGACCCGGTCGGCGGCCTCGTCCAGATCCCGTGCATCGAGCGCAACGGCATGGCCGCGGTGAAGGCGGTCACGGCCGCGAAGATGGCGATGCGCGGCGACGGCTCGCACAAGGTGTCCCTGGACAAGGTCATCAAGACGATGAAGGACACCGGCGCCGACATGAGCGTGAAGTACAAGGAGACGGCGCGGGGCGGGCTCGCGGTCAACATCATCGAGTGCTGACGCACCGGGCGGCCCCCGGGCCGCCCGGCCTCACGTGGTGCTGAGCATGCCTTCGCGCAGGCGGGCCAGCAGCCGCGTGATCAGGCGGGAGACGTGCATCTGGGAGACGCCCAGGCGCTCGCCGATCTGGGCCTGGGTGAGTTCCTCCACGAACCGCCAGTGGATGATCTTCCGGTCGCGCTCGTCGAGTTCGGCGATCATCGGGGCGAGAGCGTGGAAGTCCTCCACCAGGCCCAGCGCCGCGTCCTCGTCGCCGATGAAGTCCGCCAGCGCCGCCTCGCCCTCCTCGCTGCCGCTGATCGCCGCGTCCAGGGAGGCCGACCTGTAGCCGTTGGAGGCCAGCTGGGCCTCGACGACCTCGTCCTCCGGAAGGCTCATCAGCTCGGACAGCTCCCGGGTCGTCGGCGTCCGGCCCAGACGGCTGCGCAGCTCCTCGTTGGCACGGGCCAGCTGGACCCGGGCCTCCTGCAGCCGCCGCGGCACGTGCACCGCCCAGGAGGTGTCCCGGAAGAACCGCTTGATCTCCCCGACGATGTAGGGGACCGCGAAGGAGGTGAACTCCACCTCGCGGGACAGCTCGAACCGGTCGATCGCCTTGATCAGCCCGATCATGCCGACCTGGACGATGTCCTCCATCTCCTCCGGCCCACGGCTGCGGAACCGGCCGGCCGCGTAGCGGACCAGCGACATGTTCATCTCGATCAGCGTGTTCCGCGCGCACTGGTACTCGGGCGTGCCCTCCTCCAGCACCGCCAGCCGGTCGAAGAACAGCCGCGACAGCTCCCGCGCGTCCTTCGGAGCGACCTGGGAAGGATCCGCGATCTCCGGCACGTCCACCATCTGCTCCGCAGTGTGCGCGGTCGTCGTCGGCATCACGCGTCCCTCCCAGTCGATCGGCTTCGTCTCGCCGGTCCATTGTCCGGCAAGCCGCGTCTACCCCGGTCACCGGCCGGCATTCCCGCGAATGCCGGCCGGTGTGCGGCTCAGCTCGTCGTCAGAGTGGCGTCGTCCACCACGAAGCTGGTCTGGAGGCTGGAGTCCTCGGTGGCGGTGAAGGTCAGCGTGAGCTGCCGGCCGAGGTACTGGCTCAGGTCCAGGGTGCGCTCGGTGTACCCCGAGGCCGCGTCGGCGTTGGAGTACGTCTGCTTCACGGTCCCGTCGACCTTGACCTGGAAGGTGTCGTACGCCGTCGTGCCCGACTCGGCGGTGTCGACGTGCAGCCAGTACCTCAGGGTCGCCCTGGTGCAGCCGGACGGGACGGTCACCGTCTGGGCGAGGGTGTCGGTGGCCGCGTAGCCGTAGCCCGCGAGCCAGGCGTACCGGGAGCCGGAGTGCGCGGACTGGCCGCTGAACGCCCCGATGGCACCGGTGTCACCCGTCCACGGTGACGTACCGCTCTCGAAGCCGCCGTTGGAGATCACCTGCGAGGCCGTGCAGCCGCCCGCGCCCGTGACGGTGAGCGTGTACGAGGCGGTGTGCGTGGTGGTGCCGGTGCCGGTGATGGTGAGCGGGTACGTGCCGGGCGGCACGGAGGAGCCGACGGAGACCGTCGCCGTGGACGAGGCGCCGGAGGTCACCGAGACCGGGCTGAAGGAGACGGTGACGCCCGACGGGGCGCCCGAGGCGGACAGGTTCACCGTCTGCGCCGAGCCGCTGGTGGTGGCCGTGGAGACGGTGGTGGTCAGCGAGGTGCCCGGGCCGGTGCTGCCGGTGGCCGGGCTCGCCGAGAGCGAGAAGTCGTTCGCCGGGGCGGTGTCCGCGACCGCCTGCTTCCACAGCGTGTAGGCGACGCCGTCGGCGCTGCGGTTCAGCCCGGTGGCGTTGATGTTCGCGGTGGTGTCGCAGGAGGAGTGGTAGCAGCCGTCGTACGCGGCGCCTGCCGTACCGCCCCACTTGGCCGCCTGCGCCGAGGTCTTGCGGGCGCTCGCGCCCATGGCGTAGCCGGAGGTCGGGACGCCGTGGTTCTCGAAGGAGTAGTCGTCGGAGCGGCCCGCGCCCTCGGTGTTCTCCTCGGGCTGGAGGTTCAGCGAGTCCCAGTACGCCTTCATGGGCGCGGCGGCGGTGGAGTTGATGTGGTTGATGAAGTAGCCGCCGTTGGGCGAGGCGACCATGTCGAAGTTGTAGTACGCCTTGATCGCGGAACGTTGGGCGGAGGTCAGCGAACGGACGTAGAAGTCCGAGCCGTTGAGGCCCTGCTCCTCGTCCGTCCACCAGCCGAAGCGGACGCGCGCGGCCATCGACGGCTTGGTCTCGGCGAGTTTCAGCGCGACCTCCAGGAGGGTCGCGCTGCCGGAGCCGTTGTCGTTGATGCCGGGTCCGGCGGAGACGCTGTCCAGGTGTGAGCCGAACATGTACACCTTCGACGCGTCGCCCTGGGGCCACTCGGCGATCAGGTTGGGTCCGGCGCCGCTGGTGCAACCGGAGGTGCAGGCCTGCTCGGTGACGGTGTAACCGGCCGCCTGGAGCTTGCCCTTCACGTAGGCGACCGAGTCGCGGTAGCCCTGGGTGGTGGATCTGCGGGTGCCGCCGTTGCGGCCGGCTATGGCGTTGAGCTCGGTGAGGTGCGCCTGCACGCGGGTGACGTCGATGTCGGGCGCGGTCGCGGCCAGGGCGGGGGCCGCGGTCGCCACCGCCGCGGTGTGGCCGCCGGGGGCCGCCTCGGCGCCCGCGGGGAGCATCGTGAGGCCCGCGGCGGCCGTGGCCAGCGCTAGGCCTGCCAGGGAGAGTCTTCGTGGTCGTAGCACCATGTCTCCTTGTGGGGTGGAGGAAACGGGAGGGGGGCGTCGGGCCTGGGTGGGCCGTACCGCTCCGCCCTGATGAGCATGCGCATGCCAACGGCGCTTCAACCTCAACCCACCAGACCGGCCGGATCGGAAGCATGCCGTCCGACGCGCCACATTCCTCCCGGGGCTACCGCACGGTAACCGCTCGGCCCTACGCTGCCGTCAACTCGGCGACAGCGAAGGGAAGTTCGGGGATGCGCGGATTGAGACGGCTGGCGGCGCTCGCAGGGGCCGCGGCTCTGCTTGCGGTGGCGCCGGGCAACGCACAGGCGGCGTCGCCGAAGTTCTCCGAGACGACGGCCATCGGCACGCACAACGCGTACGACAAGTCCAAGTACACGTACTTCGCGCAGGCCCTGGACTCCGGCGCCTCACTGCTGGAACTGGACGTCTACGCCGACACCCTCAGCCACCGCTGGCGGGTCAGCCACAGCAACCCGCTGGGCAACGACAACAACTGCGAGGCGGCGAAGACCCCCGGCGAGCTGTACGGCAAGAGCCGCAACCAGGACTTCGGCAGCTGCCTGGACAACATGGCCGCCTGGAACCAGCTCCACCCCGACCACCCGCCGATCCTCGTCAAGGTCGAGATGAAGGTCGGCTTCAACGACAGGGCGGGCCTCGGACCGGACGAGTTCGACACGCTGGTGGCGCAGAAGCTGGGCAGCAGTGTCTACAAGCCGGCCGACCTGCTCGGCGGGACGTACCCCACACTGGACGCGGCGGCGAAGGCCGACGCCTGGCCCGCCCGGGACTCCCTGCGGGGCAAGTTCGTCTTCGACCTGATCCCCGGCACGGTGGAGCAGTCCAACCCGTTCGACCACTACTGGACGGACGAGGAGTACGGCGACCACCTGCGCGACCTCTACGCCTCCGGGAACATCTCCTCGGCCCGCGCCTTCCCGGCCGTGCTCGGCGCGGCGAACGGCGATCCGCGCACCAGCCGCTACGACGCCTCGATCCGCCCCTGGTTCGTCTTCTTCGACGGTGACGCGGCCACGTACGTGAACAACGGCTACGACACCGCGTTCTACTCCGCGAACCACTACATCCTCATCGCCACGGGAGCGCACGGCGTGTCTCCGGCGATCTCCTCCACCAACCCGACGGACGCCGAAGTGGCGGCTCGGCTCGCTCTCCTGGCCGAGAACCACGCCAGTCTGATCACCTCGGACTGGTCGGCGAAGTCCGCGTCGGTGCTGAGTTCGGTGACCACCCGAAGCTGAGGTTCCGGACAGCGGCTCACGGGGGACAACCCTCACATGCTGCATGGCATCGACGTGAGCGCCTTCCAGTCCTCCTCCTACGAAACGGACGGCCTCTCCTTCGCGTTCGTCAAGGCGACGGAGGGCCGTTCGTACGTCAATCCCCGGCTGACCGCGCAGACGAAGACCGCGCGCGACGCCGGACTGGTCGTCGGTTTCTACCATTTCCTGTGGCCGGGCGACCTCACCGCCCAGGCCGAGTACTTCCTCCGCCACGCCCCGGACCGCACCGGCGACATCCTCGCGGTCGACTGGGAGACCACGGGTGACGGAACGCACGCGAGCAACGCGGAGAAGGACCGCTTCATCCGCAAACTGAAGGCGTTACGGCCGCACAACCGGGTCGTGCTCTACTGCAACCGGCACTTCTGGCTGAACCACGACACCACCTCCTACGCCGGGGACGGGCTGTGGATCGCGGACTACGTCGCCGCCGGCAAGCCCCGCATCAAGGCCAAGTGGCGGTTCCACCAGTACACCAGCGAACCCCACGACAAGGACGTGGCGAACTTCGCGAGCAAGGCGGCGCTGAAGGAGTGGGCCACCCCCTAGGGACCGGGCGGCGGGCTCAGCCCCGGAAGTCCACCGGGCGCTCCGGCGAGGCCTCCGCCAGGGCCTTCTCCACGGCGGCCCTGCCGGCCCGGAGGCCGTAGACCGGGGTGCCGGGCTGCTGACGCCAGGAGTCGGCGATGGTGCCGGCGTCGACCGTGTCGAAGCCCAGTTCGTCGATCAGGGCGCGGACGGTCCGCTTGGCGGCCTCGTCGTCGCCGGCGACCGGGAGGGCCAGGCGGTCGGGGGCGCCCGCGGGCCGGTGCCGGTCCAGGATGTCCTGGGCGTAGGTGCCGTTGAAGGCCTTGATCACCGGGTGGCCGAGGTGCTGCTCGGTCCAGCGGCTCTCGGTGAGGCCCTCGTCCTCGACGGCCGCGATCCGGCCGTCCCGCTGCGGGTAGTAGTTGCCGGTGTCGATCACCGCGACACCCTCGGCCGCGCCGTCCAGCAGACCTGCGGGCAGGGCCGGGACCGCCTTCAGCGGAACGGTGACGACCACGACCTCGGCCCCCTCGGCCGCGTCCTCGGCCCGGACGGCGGTGGCGCCGGTCTCCTCGGCCAGTTCCCGCAGTGTCTCGGGGCCGCGGGAGTTGGCGACGGAGACGTCATGGCCGAGGGCGGTGAGCCGCCGGGTGAGGTTGCCGCCGATGTTGCCGGCGCCGATGATGCCGATCTTCATGACTGACCCTCCGCAGATTTTATGCGCGTGCATGCTCCTGTCGTCCCGGTCAACCGCACCGGGGCGGAGGCTATTCCGCACCGCCGCCGGACGGCTGACCGGCGCGCTCGCATCCGTCACCGTCGTCCGCGCAGGCGTTCCAGCGTCTGCTCCAGTTCCGCCAGCAGGACGGCCGCCGCCCGGTCCGCGTCGCCCTCCGCGACGGCGTGGACCAGGGCGGCGTGGGTGTCGTCGCCGGTGTTCGCGTCCTCGTGCCGCAGCCGGGTGAGGTCCAGCAGGGTCACCAGGCCCTCGCGCAGGACGGGGACGAACTCGGCGAACAGGTCGCTGAGGACGGGGTTGTGGGCGGCGGCGACCACGGCCCCGTGCAGGGCGATGTCGGCCTCCACGAAGCCGGCGTCGTCCCCCGCGGCGGCCGTGCGGCGGCCCTCCAGCGCGGCCCGCAGCGCCGTGATGTCCTCGGGGGTACGACGCTGCGCGGCCAGTCTGGCCGCCTGCACCTCGACGCCCGTGCGAACCTCGTAGACGTCGGTGACCGCAGCCCGCCGCAGCCGGGTGGGCCAGTCCTCGACGGGCTCTGTGGCGATGACGAAGACGCCGGCACCGTGCCGGGGCCGGACCAGCCCGGCGCCGGCCAGCGCGCGGAGTGCCTCACGGACGGTGGAGCGGCCGACGCCGAGTTCCCTGGCGAGGGTGGTCTCGCCGGGCAGCGCCGTGCCCACGGGCCAGTGGCCGGCGGCGATCTGCTCCCGGAGGTGCTCCGCGGCCTGTTCGACCAGCGGGCTGGGGCGGAGGGCACCGAGCGGCATAGAGGTCACCAACTTGTCTGAGGAGTTCGTGTATTCCAGTTGTCTGAGGAGCTGAGCAGTGACTAGCGTATCCGGCATGACACTCCGCGGTCTGCTCCTCCTCGGCTGCCGCGACGGGGTTTGACACGACCGGCACCCCGCCGCGGGGCCCCGCGCTGCCGGTCGCCGTCCGACCGAGCCGAGAGGCAGCCGACGATGACCACCACCACTCCCGTCTGGAACCCGCAGCGGTCCAGCGGAATGCCGTACCACCGCTACCGCCCCTACCAGGACCGCGTGCACGTCCCCGCCGGCGACCGGCGCTGGCCCGACGCGCGCCTGGAACGCGCCCCCCTCTGGGTGCCGGTCGACCTGCGCGACGGCAACCAGGCGCTCGCCGAGCCGATGGACACCCCCCGCAAGCGCCGCTTCTTCGACCTGCTGACCGCGGTGGGCTTCAAGGAGATCGAGGTCGGCTACCCCTCCGCGAGCCGCGCGGACTTCGACTTCGTACGGCACCTCGCGCGCGGCGGGGCGGTACCGGACGACGTGACCCCCGTCGTCTTCACACCCGCCCGCGCCGACCTGATCGACCGGACCTTCGACGCGGTCCAGGGCCTGCCGCGGGTCGTGGTCCACCTGTACATCGCCACGTCGCAGGTGTGGCGGGAGGTGGTGCTCGGCCGCAGCCGGGCCGAGGTGTGGCGGACCGTGCGGCAGGCGGCGGAGCACATGGCCCGGCGGGCCGGTGACGCGCCCGGTGTCCGCTTCCAGTTCTCGCCGGAGACCTTCAACCTCACCGAGCCGGACTTCGTCCTCGAACTCTGCGACGGGCTGACCGGGTTGTGGGACGCGAGCCCGGACCGCCCGGTGACCCACAACCTCCCCGCGACCGTGGAGATCGCCACCCCGAACGTCTACGCCGACCAGATCGAGTACGTGCACCGGCACCTCGCCCGCCGGGACTCCGTGATCCTCTCGGTGCACCCGCACAACGACCGCGGCACCGGCGTCGCCTGCGCCGAACTCGCCGTGCTGGCCGGCGCCCAGCGGGTGGAGGGCTGCCTGTTCGGCAACGGGGAGCGCACCGGCAACGTCGACCTGGTGACCCTCGCCCTCAACCTGTACGCCCAGGGGGTGGACCCGATGGTGGACTTCGGGGACATCGACGCCGTACGGGAGACGGTGGAGCACTGCAACCGGCTGCCCGTCCACCCGCGGCATCCCTACGCGGGCGACCTGGTGTACACGGCGTTCTCCGGCACCCATCAGGACGCGATCGGCAAGGGGCTCGACCACCACGCCCGTCGCGCCCGGGAGTCGGGTGTGCCGGAGGCGGACGCGCCGTGGTCGGTGCCGTACCTGCCGATCGATCCGGCGGATGTCGGGCGGTCGTACGAGGCGGTGATCCGCGTCAACTCGCAGTCGGGCAAGGGCGGGGTGGCGTATCTGCTGCGCACGCACCACGGCATCGACCTGCCGCCGCGCATGCGGTCCGACTTCTCGCGGGTCGTACAGGCGGCGACGGACGACAGCGGGCGGGAGGCGACGCCGAAGGAGCTGTACGAGCTGTTCCGGGCGACCTATCTGACGGAAGGCTCGGTGCGGCTGCACGCCTGGTCCTCGTACGAGCAGGCACCCGGTGTGCACCGGTTCGTCTGCACGCTGGAGGCCGGGGGCCGTGTCGGCGACCACGAGGGCACGGGCGCCGGTGCACTGACCGCGTTCGTCGACGCACTGGCCGGCGTCGGCGTCGCGGCCGACGTGCTGGACTTCGCGGAGGACGGCACGACGGCCTTCGCCGAGTGCCGGGTCGGTGGCGTCACGGCCTGGGGAGCGGGCACGGGCCCCTCGGCCGCCGTGCACGCGGTGCTGTCCGCGGTGAACCGGGCGATGCGGTGACGCGGACGGCAGCCGAGGTGCTGCGCGCCGAGGACGTGCACGTCGTCCGGGACGGGCGGCCCCTCCTCCGGGACGTCTCGCTGACCGTCCGGGCCGGTGAGCACTGGGCGCTGCTCGGGACCAACGGCGCGGGCAAGTCCACGCTGCTCGGCCTGCTCGGCGCGGTGGTGCATCCGACGCGGGGCACGGTGGAGGTGCTCGGCCACCGGCTGGGCCGGGTGGACCTGCGCGAGCTGCGGGCGTTCGTCGGACACGTGAACCCGCGCCATCCGCTCACCTCGCCGCTGCGGGTGCGGGACGTGGTGCTCACCGGGCTGACGAACTCGGTCGAGCCACTCCCCCGGTGGCGGCCCACCCACGAGCAGGCGGAGCGGGCCGAGGCGCTGCTGGCCACGCTGGGGCTGGACGCGCTGCGGGACGCCCGGTGGCCGACGCTCTCGCAGGGGCAGCGCGGCCGGACGCTGATCGCCCGCGCGCTGATGCCCGAGCCTCGGCTGCTGCTCCTGGACGAACCGGCGACCGGACTCGACCTGCCCGGCCGGGAGCGGCTGCTCGCGGCCCTGGAGGAGCTGCGGACGGCGCATCCCGCGCTGGCGACGGTGCTGGTCACCCACCACCTGGAGGAGCTGGCGGCGGGCACCACGCACGCCGTGCTGCTGCGCGAGGGGCGGGTGCCGGCCTCCGGTCCGGTCGCGTCCGTGCTCACCGGTGACCAGGTCGGCCTGTGTTTCGATCTGCCGCTGGCGCTGGAGCGGCAGGAAGGCCGCTGGAGCGTGCGGATCCGGCGCACGCGGTGACGGTGTGACGAAGGGGGTGCCCGGGCCGTTCGGGCGGGCACCCCCTGTCGTCATCGGGTCACTTGTTCAGGTAGGCCCAGAACTCGTCGAACGACAGCACCTTGTCGCCGTTGAGGTCGCGGGACTTGATGATGGCCTCCGCGACCGTCTCGGTGACGTTCCAGTCACCTTCCTGCGCCAGGGCGGACTTGAACTCCGCTGCGGTGATGAATCCGTCACCGTCCGCGTCGATCCGCTGGAACTGCTTGCGTGCTTCCTCGATGTCCGCCACCGATCCGCCCCTTTTGTTCGTGTTTCTCATGCCGTGCTGGCGTACTGACGCTGGTCAGATTAACGGCCTGCACCAGCCCGGAGTGCGGCGACCACCCAGGCGACGTCCTCGCTCATGTCTGGGAGTCTGGGCCTTCAGTGGGTGGAGACTCAGGGAGCGGGCCTTGCAGACCCTGCGGGACATTCTCGACGCGGCGGCGGCCGGCGTCTTCCCGGCGGCGGACGGCGGTACGACGGTCGTACCGCAGCCCTCACCGCGGGACGCGGGAGTGATGTCGTTCACCGCGCACTCGGTGGTCTTCACCGACGAGGACCCGCAGTGGGTGCGCGAGACGCTGCGCGGCACGGACTGCGACGCGCTGGCGGCGACGATGAACCCGCGGTTCCTTACCGCCCTCATGGACCGGACCGGGCGCCGCACCGAGACGATAGACGCGGTCCTGGTGGCCGACCCGCTGCCGGGTGAGCCGCCGCTCGCGCTGCACGAGATCGCGGACCCCGGCCACCCCCGGATCGCCTATGCCCACGGGCGGCGCGACGGGGTGCGGGCCTGGACCGCCGAGGGCGGGGTGCTGGTGATGGGGCGCGGGGTCGCCGGGCGGCTGGAGGTGTCGGTCGAGGTGGACGAGAAGGTACGGCACCGGGGGCTCGGGCGGCTGCTGGTGACCGCGGCCCGGCAGCTCGCCGTGGAGCCGCTGTGGGCGCAGGTCGCCCCGGGGAACGCCCGCAGCGTACGGGCGTTCCAGGCGGCCGGTTACCGTCCGGTCGGCGCGGAGCTGCTGCTTCAGCGGAAGATGCCGGTGTGCCCCAGTGAGTAGCGGCCCGGCTGGGGGTAGACGGCGAGGCCGTGCGGGCCGCTGCCGACCTTGATGCGGGCCACCTCGGTGCCGGTGCGGGTGTCGATGGCGTACACCTCGGCGTCGTAGCGGCCGGAGAGCCACAGGATCCTGCCGTCGGCGGAGACTCCGCCCATGTCGGGGCTGCCGCCGCCGGGCAGGTGCCACTTCTTGCTGAGCCGGTCCTGGGTGAAGTCGAAGACGGAGATGGTGCCCTCGCCACGGTTGGAGACGTACATCTCGCGGGAGTCGCGGCTGACGTAGAGGCCGTGGGCGCCCTTGCCGGTGGCCAGGAACCGGGGCCGGGTGAAGCGGTCCCCGTCGAGGATCCACAGCCCGTTGGCCATCATGTCGGCGATGTAGAACAGCTTGCCGTCCGGGGAGATCTTGACGTCCTGCGGCATGGCGCCGCGGAACGGCAGCTTCTCCTGGGCGACGACCTTCATCCGCGCGGTGTCGACCTTGAGGAGCTCGCCGCTGAACTCGCAGGAGACGACGAAGTAGCGGCCGTCGATGGAGAAGTCGGCGTGGTTGACGCCGTAACAGGTGACCGGGACGGTCTTGACGACCTTCATGGTGTGCGCGTCCCGGAAGACCAGCTCGCGGTCCATGGAGGCCATGACGACGGCGTACTTGCCGTCGGGCGTGAAGTACAGGTTGTACGGGTCGTGCACGGCGACCGGCTTGCCTGCCCGGCCGGTCCGCGGGTCGATGGGGGTGAGGCTGTTGCCGAGGTCGTTGTTGACCCAGAGCGTCTTCAGGTCCCAGGACGGTACGACGTGCTGGGGCTGGCGGCCGACCGGGATGGTCTCGACGACCTTGTGGGTCGCCGGGTCGATCACGGTGACGGTGTCGGAGTTGGTGTTCGGCACGTACACCCGGGAGGGGAAGCCCCGGACCACGGGCGAGAGCCGGTTCGGCCGATCGGCGGAGTACAGGTCGGCCGGGTCCTCGACCGGGGGCATCCCGGGCAGCACGTTCACCCGCGGCTTCTGCACCCGCGGCTGGACCGGGGCCTTGCTCCCGAGGGCCTCGCTCTCGCGGTCCCCGTTGCCGCCGCACGCGGAGAGCAGCGTCAGGGCGGTGAGGGCGGCACCGGCGGCCAGCAGGCGGGCGGCTTTCGTGGTTCGCATCAGCTCAGCAGCTCCGTGGTGGTGACCGCGCGCAGTCCGCGGCGGCCGAGTTCGGTCAGGACGTCGGGGAGGGCGGCGACCGTGTCCGGGTAGCCGAAGTGCAGGCTCACCACCGATCCGTTGCGCACGCCGGCGAGGACCTCGCGGGTGACGGCGGCGGCGCCGGGGCGGGTGTAGTCGAGCGAGTCGACGTCGTACGACAGCACGTGCGGATAGCCGGCGGCGTGGGCCAGCCGGGCCACGAGCGGGGAGGCGGCCGGGGCGCGGGAGGGGCGGAACCAGGTGCCGACGGAGCCGGTGAGCCGCCTGAGCCGCTCGGCGCATTCGGTGATCTCCCGGCGGGCGTCCGCCTCGGCCAGGGTGTTGATGCCGATGTGCCGCTGGGTGTGGTTGCCGAGGTCGTGGCCGCCGTCGAGGACGCGGCGGGCCAGGTCCGGGTGTTCGTCCAGCCAGGTGCCGACGGCGAGCACGGTGAGCCGGGCGCCGTGCCGCTCGGCCGTGGTGAGCAGTGCGCGGGCCAGGGCGGGGTCGCCCTGACCGTGGAAGGTGAGGGCCACCTGGGGGCGGCTGCGCGGGCCGTGGGTGATCTGGGCGGGGTGGCCGGGATAGGCCCGCGGGGCCGGGGCCGTGGAGGGGCGGACGGAGGGAGGCGTGGGGGATGTGGGGGATGTGGGGGCCGGGGCGGGGGGCGGGGCGGCGGTCCGGCCGGTACCGCACCCGGCGGCGAGCGCACCGCCGGCAACGAGCCCGGTGCCGGCGCGCAGCACATCTCGGCGGAGGGTGGAGGTCACCCGCACCATTTAAGGATGGGTTGGCGAGAAAACGGGCGATTAGCCCGCTTGGGAGTGACTTCGGGTCGCCGTGCCGGGAATCCCGCTACCGGTCCGCGACCCGCATCTCGAACCAGGTCGTCTTGCCGCGCGGCAGCAGGTCGACGCCCCACCGGTCGGAGAGCTTGTCCACCAGGAACAGCCCGCGTCCGCTGACGTCGAGTTCCTGGACCGGCATCAGACAGGGCAGCCCGCGCGAGGGGTCGCGGACCTCCACCCGGATCCAGCCGGTGCGGCGGCGCATCCGCAGGCCGAAGACCCGGGCGCCGGTGTGCCGCACGGCGTTGCCGACGAGTTCCGACACGAGCAGGACCACGTCCTCGGCCAGCTTGGGGCTGAGCCGCCAGGTGCGCAGGACGACGACCTGGGCGAGCCGGCGGGCGGTGGCGGCGGATTCGGGGCGGGACGGCAGCGGCACCTCCGCCTCCGTCGGGTTGCCGAACAGTTCGATCGCCTTGAGCGCCTGTTCGTCCTCGACCGCGGGCGACCAGCGCGCCGCGGCTGCACGGCTGTGTCCCCGCGGCTGTTCGATGCCCTCCAGCCCCGCCATGCCCCCATGATGGCCGTCCGGAGCCTGCTTGGGGGCCGTTCCGGAGGAATACGCCCCCCTCACGCCCCCGTTCCGCTCCCGTCGCCCGGCATATGCCGTCGGCATGACAGTGTCCGGCGCGGCCTGGTTGACCTGCGGAGAAGGCTCGCTTCCCGGCAAGCGACGGGCTCCCTCGACAAAGCGGGCTTAAGGTTGCCTTAAGGCTCCCATAAACCGCCCCATCGAGGGACCCGAAGGGGACGACGCGTCAACTGCCCCTCACTCCAAGGGAGTCGGCGCGGGAGGCGCACGCCGTTGACGGTCAGACGAACTTGGCCTTGCCCGGCCCCTCCTCCACGAAGCTGCGCATGCCCCGCTCGCGGTCCTCGGTGGCGAACAGACCCGCGAACCAGTTCCGCTCGACGGCGAGCCCGGTGTCGATGTCGGCCTCCAGGCCGGTGTCGACCGACTCCTTGGCCGCGCGCAGCGCGATCGCCGGGCCCTGGGCGAGCTTGGCGGCCCAGGCGTGCGCCTGCTCGTACACCTCGGCGGCCGGGACGACCCGGTCCACCAGGCCGATGGCGAGGGCCTCGTCGGCCCTGACCTGACGGCCGGTGAAGATCAGGTCCTTGGCCTTGGAGGGCCCGATCAGCCGGGGCAGCCGCTGGGTGCCGCCGGCGCCCGGGATCAGCCCGAGCAGGATCTCGGGCTGGCCCAGCTTGGCGTTCTCGGCAGCGATGCGGTAGTCGGCGCACAGGGCCAGCTCGCAGCCGCCGCCGAGCGCGTAGCCGGTGATGGCGGCGACGACCGGCTTGGGGATGCGGGCCACGGCGGTGAAGGCCTCCTGCAGGGCGCGGGAGCGCCGGACCATCGCGGGATGGTCCATGTTCTGCATCTCCTTGATGTCCGCGCCCGCCGCGAACACCCGCTCGCCGCCGTAGATCACCACGGCGCGCACGTCGTCGCGGTCCGTGGCCTCCTCGGCGAGTTCCTTCAGCCGGTCCTGGGTGGCGATGTCCAGCGCGTTCATCGGCGGCCGGTCCAGACGCAGGGTGCCGACGCCTTCGGCGACTTCCAGAGTGACGGTCATGCAGGTCAGGTTAACGGCCACTAACGACAGGGGGCCCGGTGCCGTTCCTCACAGCACCGGGCCCTGGCGTCAGCCGGGGTTCACTTCGTCCACTCGGACCACGACATGTTCCAGCCGTTGAGGCCGTTGTCCGGGGCCACCGTGGCGTCGTGGGAGTTCTTGACGACCACCACGTCACCGATCATCGAGTGGTTGAAGAACCAGGCGGCCGGGACCGAGCCGTCGTAGCCGCCGCGGACGTCGCGCAGGCCCACGCAGCCGTGGCTGGCGTTGTAGTTGCCGAAGGCGTCGCCGCCCCAGTAGTTGCCGTGGATGAAGGTGCCGGAGTTGGTGAGGCGGATGGCGTGCGGGACGTCCTTGATGTCGTACTCGCCGCCGTAGCCGACCGTCTCGCCGTTCATGCGGGTGACGGCGAGCTTCTCGGTCATGACCATCTGGCCGTTCCAGGTGTCGTAGCCGGGCTTGCCGGTGGTGACCGGGAGGGTCTTGACGACCTTGCCGTCCTGGGTGACCTTCATCGTGTGCTTCTTGGCGTCCACGACGGAGACCTGGTTGCGGCCGATGGTGAACTTCAGGGTCTTGCGCTGCTTGCCGTAGACGCCGTCGCGGCCCTCGACGCCGTCCAGGTCGAGGTCGACGGTGACCTTGGTGCCTTCCTTCCAGTACTTCTCGGGGCGGAAGTCGAGGCGGTCGTTGCCGAACCAGTGGCCCTGGACGTCGACGGCCGGCTCGGTCTTGATCCGGACGGCCTTCTCGACCGCCTCGGGGCTGGTGATGCCCCGGGTGAAGCGTATGGAGAACGGCATGCCGACGCCGACCGTGGAGCCGTCCTCGGGGGTGAAGTAGCCGACGAAGGTGTTCTTCGGGGTGAGCGTGGTGAAGGTGGCGTCCTCGGCGGCCTCGCGGCCCTCGGCGTCCTTCGCCACCGCGTGCACGGTGTACTTGGTGGCCGCGGCCAGATGCGACGACGGCGTCCAGGCGGAGCCGCCCCCGGTGAGGGCGCCCTCGACCTTCGCGCCCTTCTCGTCCTTGACGGTGACCTCGGTCAGCTTGCCCTTGGCGACGCTGACCTTCAGCGCGCCGCTGGTGTCGACGCCGGTCGCACCCGACTTGGGCGCGATGCTGACCGCCGCCGCGGACTGCCCGCCCTTCCGGCCGTCGCCCTTGCCCTTGCCGTCCCCGGAACCGGACCCCGATCCGCCGCCTCCGCCGCACGCGGTGAGCGACAGCACCAGGGCGCCGGCTATGACTGCCAGTCCCCTACGGCCCCGCCGCCCCCGATCCGACGCCCCCGATACAGGCCGCATGTTCAAGTTGTTCTCCCCTCGCCGGGCCCCTGATCAGACCCGCTCCCCACCACGTTGTGCGCGCATATTAGCTGCCAGGTTTTGAGCAGGGTGTCAGGCGAATGTCACCATTCCGTCGCAACTTCCGCCCGGCACCCACACCAGCGCCCCCACCCCTCACCTGGTTACTTCTCCGCGCTGCCCGCTTTCCACTCCTTCCAGCCCATGTTCCATCCGCCGAGGCCGTTGTCGGGTGCGACTGTTTTGTCCTGGCTGTTCACGACTTCGACGACGTCCCCGACCCGGCTGCGGTCGAAGAACCAGCCGGCCGGGGTGTCCGAGCTGCCGCCCTTGACGTCCACGAGGCCCACGCAGCCGTGGCTGACGTTGACCCGGCCGGGGGCGTCCGTGGCCCAGTAGTTGCCGTGCAGGAAGGTGCCGGATTCGGTGAGCCGCATGGCGTGCGGGACGTCGGCGATGTCGTACTCGGCGCCCAGGCCGACCGTCTGGCTGTTCATGCGGGTGACCTCCAGCATGTCCATCACCACCATCTTCCCGTTGTAGGTCGGGTGCTTGGGGGCGCCCGCGGTGACGGGGACGGTGGCCAGGAGCTGTCCGTCTCGGCGTACCTCCATGGTGTGCTTGGCCGCGTCGACCAGGGAGACCTGGCTGCGGCCGACGGTGAAGGACAGGGTCTTGTCCTGCAGGCCGTAGAACCCACGGGCGCCCTCGACGTCCCGCAGGGCCAGGTCGACGGTGACCTCGGTGCCCGGTTTCCAGTAGTGCTCCGGGCGGAAGTCCAGGCGGCCCTTGCCGAACCAGTGCGGGCGGATCTCGACCGGGGGCCGTGCGCTGACCCGGACGGCGCGTTCGACGGCGGCTCGATCGGTGATCTCCTGGCTGAAGGAGAGCGAAACGATCATGCCGGTGCCGACGGTGGCGCGGTTCTCCGGGGTGACGTAGGCGATGAACCGCCGGTCGGGGACGTAGGTGGTGAAGGTGGTGTGCCGGGCCGCGCGGCGGCCCTGGGAGTCCAGCGCGACCACGTCGACGGTGTACTTGGCGGCCAGCGCCAGCCGGTCGTCGTCCGGCCGCCAGGTCAGCCCGTCCTCGCTGATGTGCCCCGGGACCGGCGCGTCCTGCGCGTCCTGCGACCTGACCACGGTGACCTTCTCCAGGCGCCCGCCGGGCACCCGTACCAGCAGCCGGTCGCCGGGGCGTACGGCCTTGCTGCCGTCCTCCGGGGTCACCCGGATGACGTCCTCGGGGGGCGGCGGTTCGCCCAGTGCCCCGCCCATGCCCAGCGGGCCCGGGCCGTCCGCGGAGCAGCCCGCGAGCAGCCCCGCCCATGTCAGTGCGGCGGCCAGCGCGGCCCCCGCGCGCCGTGCGCGTCCTGTTACGTGCCTCACGCGAGGCTCAACGACGGGGCACGCCCCGGGGAAACGTGAGTGCGACCCACGCGCTGGGCAGAACAGAGGGAAGGACGACACGTCGGGGAGCCGCCGCGCCCGCCTCGGAGCCGTCGGGGCGCAGTCGTACCGGGCGGCCGGGGGTGCAGGAACGCTCCCCCGGCCGCCCGGCACGGCCGGACGCGCCCTCGGGCGTGCCCACCGAGAAGAGGGGCCGACAGTGACGAGCGCAGCCGAGCAGCGGGCGCCGGCCGGGGAGCCGGCCGCCGGGAGCGGTCAACCGGCGGCGGTGAACGGCGCCCGGCGGGCCGTACCGCCCGTCCCGGCCGTGTGGCCGGGTGCGCCGACCCCGCTGGGCGCCCGGTTCCGGGTCGGCCCGGACGGGGTCGCCGGCACCAACTTCGCGCTGTGGGCGGCCGGCGCGGAGGCGGTCCGGGTCTGCCTGTTCGACGAACAGGGCCGGGAGACGCGGATTCCGCTGACCGAACTGACGCACGAGATCTGGCACGGCTTCGTCCCGGGTGTGCAGCCCGGGCAGCGCTACGGCTACCGGGTCGACGGCCGCTGGGACCCGTGGACCGGCGCCCGCTGGAACCCGGCGAAGCTGCTGCTCGACCCGTACGCCCGGGCCGTGGACGGCGAGTTCGGCCTGCCGCCGGAGGTGTACGGGCACGTCCGGGACTGGCCGGACCAGTCGGTCGCCGACACCGTGCGCGACGAACGGGACTCGGCGCCGTACGTCCCCAAGGGTGTCGTCGTGCACGATGACGACGACTGGTCCGACGACCGCCGCCCCAAGACGCCCTGGGCCGACTCGGTCATCTACGAGCTGCACGTCCGGGGTTTCACCAAGCTGCACCCCGGCATACCCGAGGAGCTGCGCGGCACCTACGCGGGCCTCGCGCACCCGGCCGCGGTCGAGCACCTGGTGCGGCTGGGCGTCACGGCCGTCGAACTGCTGCCCGTGCACCAGTTCGCGCACGAGGACCACCTGCTGCGCCGGGGCCTGAAGAACTACTGGGGCTACAACTCCATCGGCTACTTCGCCCCGCACGCGGCCTACGCGGCCTCCGGTACGACGGGACAGCAGGTCGGCGAGTTCAAGCGGATGGTGCGCGCGCTGCACGCGGCCGGTATCGAGGTCATCCTCGACGTGGTCTACAACCACACCGCGGAGGCGGGCGAGCTGGGGCCGACGCTGTCCCTGAAGGGCATCGACAACCGCGGCTACTACCGGCTCCAGGACGACGCCCGCCGGTACGCCGACTACACCGGCTGCGGCAACACCCTGCACGTCGTCCGCCCCCAGGTACTGCGCCTGATCACCGACTCGCTGCGCTACTGGGTGACCGAGATGGGCGTGGACGGCTTCCGCTTCGACCTCGCGGCGGCGCTGGCCCGCTCCATGCACGACGTCGACATGCTCTCCCCCTTCCTGGCGGTCATCGCCCAGGACCCGGTGCTGCGCCGGGTGAAGCTGATCGCCGAGCCGTGGGACATCGGCTCCGGCGGCTACCAGGTCGGCGCGTTCCCGCCCCTGTGGACCGAGTGGAACGACCGCTACCGCAACGCGGTCCGGGACTTCTGGCGGCACGCCCTGCCCGACGTGCGCGAGATGGGCTACCGCCTGTCCGGCTCCAGCGACCTGTACGCCTGGGGCGGCCGGCGCCCCTACGCCTCCGTCAACTTCGTCACCGCGCACGACGGTTTCACCCTGCGCGACCTGGTGTCGTACGGGACCAAGCACAACGAGGCCAACGGCGAGAACAACCGGGACGGCACCGACGACAACCGCTCCTGGAACTGCGGCGCCGAGGGCGAGAGCGACGACGAGCGGGTGCGCGCGCTGCGGCGCCGGCAGCTGCGCAACCTGCTGACGACCCTGCTGCTGTCCACCGGCGTGCCCATGCTGGTCGCGGGCGACGAACTCGGCCGTACCCAGCGCGGCAACAACAACGCCTACTGCCAGGACAACGAGATCGGCTGGGTGGACTGGTCGCTGCTCCAGGAGCCCGGCTGGCGGGCGCTGTTCGACCTGACCGCACGGCTGATCGCGCTGCGCCACCGGCATCCGGTGCTGCGCCGGCGGGCCTTCTTCTCCGGCCGCGCCCAGACCGCGGACGGGCTGCGGGACCTGGCCTGGTTCACCTCGCGGGGCGCGGAGATGACCGAGGGCGACTGGTACGCGCCCGCCGCCACGCTGGGGATGTACCTGTCCGGGCGCGACATCCCGGGCCGGGACGCGCGGGGCGCGCCGGTGGTGGACGACAGCTTCCTCGCGGTGCTGCACGCCGGCGACCGGCCGACCGGCTTCGTGCTGCCCGGGCCGCCGTGGGCGGAGCGGTACGAGGTGGTCGTGGACACCTCGGTGGAGGAGCAGGCGCAGCCGCCCGGTACGGTCCACCGGGCGGGCGCGGAGATCACGGTGCCGGCGCGGACGGTGCTGCTGCTGCGGGTCGCCTGAGTCTGTGTGGCACCTGTGCGTGACACGGATCACGCTTCGCGGGTGCAGCGTCGGCCGGGGTCCAGGGCCTTACCCCTGGTGAAGAGAAGCCGGCGAGAACGGGGACCGTGGGAATGGAGCAGACCAGGGCCGGTGAGTACGACGCGTTCGTGGCGGCCCGCTGGTCGGTGTTGTTCCATCTCGCCCGTCTGCTCACCGGAGGGGACCGGCACCGCGCCGAGGACCTGTTGCAGGAGTCCTTGGTCAAGCTGTGGTTCGTCTGGCCGAAGGTCGCCGACGAGGCGCCGGAGGCCTATGTGCGCAAGGTGCTGGCGCGGGCCGCGGCCCGCTCGGCACGGCGGCGCTGGTGGGGCGAGCGGCCCGTGGAGCAGCTGCCCGAGGTGGCGGCGGCCGATGACATGTCGGCGACCGTGGCCGAGCGCTCCCGGCTGGAGGCGGCGCTCGCGCAGCTGACGCCGCAGCAGCGGGCCGCCGTGGTCCTGCGCTACTACCAGGACCTGCCCGACCGGCAGGTCGCGGAGACCCTGGGCTGCCCGGTGGGCACGGCCCGGTCCCATGCCGCGCGCGGGGTGGCCCGGCTGCGCCGGCTCCTGGCCGACGTCATCGAGCCGGTGGGGTGAGGGAGGGCCCATGGACCGCAGGGATCGCAGGGATGACACGGATCGCACGGATCACGCAGACCGCACGGACCGAACCGACCAGACGGATCACATGATGGACCGCTTCGACCGGACGGGCCGCATGGATCGGACCGGCATGGAACAGACGCGCCGCATGGACGCGGCGGACCGGCCGGACGGGACAGGCCGGACGGGCGGCACCGACGGCGGGGGCCGGGCGGGTGGCTCGGACGGCGGGGGCCGGGCGGGTGGCTCGGACGCCTTCGAGCGGCAGTTGGCGCAGCTGATGCACCGGGCCCAGCAGCCCGCGCCCTTCGAGGCCCGGCACCGGGAGGCGCTGCGCGCCGGGGTGCGGGCCCGGCACCGGGTGCGCACGGCGCGCCGGGCGGCCGGCTCCCTGCTGGCGGCGGCCGGGATCGGTCTGGGCCTGTTCCTGTGGCCGCACGGGCACGTCGACGACCGGCCCACCGCACCGCACCCCCGGCCCGCGATCAGCCCGGCGCCCACGCCGAGCACCTCGCCGTCGCAGTCGCCCACCGAGTCGCCGAGCGCGCCGCCGTCCGTGACGTCCTCGGCGCCGCCGGACTCCCCGACGCCGACCCACTCCTGGTCGACCTCCGGCCCGCCGGCGACCACCGGAAGCACCATCGCCGCCACCGCCTCGTACCCGCCACCGTCGGCCACGGCCACCTCCCGGGGCGGCAGCACCACCGCGCCGGCCACGGTACCGGTGAGCGAACCCGCCGAGCCGTCGGGCGAGCCCTCGTCCACGGTCGACGCGACCGGCTAGCCCGCACTCCTCCACCCACTCCCGCGTGCCCTCGGCATGCCCGACACACCTGAACAAACGGGGATACACGTGACATTCATCCGATCGAACCGGCCGAGCCCTCCGCCGGCCGCGGCACCGGCACCCCGGCACACCCCGCTGCCGACGGGCCGCGAGGAGCCGGTCCTGGACGTGGCCGTACCGGTGTTCAACGAGGAGAAGGACCTGGAGCCCAACGTCCGGCGGCTGCACGCGCATCTGCGGGACACCTTCCCCTACCCGTTCCGGATCACCATCGCGGACAACGCGAGCACCGACCGCACCCCGGTCATCGCCGCCCGGCTGGCCGGCGAGTTCCCCGAGGTGACCTCGCTGCGGCTGCCCCGCAAGGGCCGCGGCCGGGCGCTGCGGGCCGCCTGGTCGGGCTCCCGGGCGCCCGTGCTGGCGTATCTCGACGTGGACCTGTCCACCGGGCTCGCCGCGCTGCTGCCGCTGGTCGCACCGCTCATCTCCGGCCACTCCGACCTGGCCATCGGCACCCGGCTGGCGCCGGGCGCGCGGGTGGTGCGCGGGACCAAGCGCGAGGTCATATCCCGGTGTTACAACGTCCTGCTGCGGTGCACGCTCGCCGTCGGCTTCTCCGACGCCCAGTGCGGTTTCAAGGCGGTCCGGCGGGAGGCCGCCGAGCGGCTGCTGCCGCTGGTGCGGGACGGGGAGTGGTTCTTCGACACCGAGCTGCTGGTGCTCGCCGAGCGGGCCGGGCTCAGGATCCACGAGGTGCCGGTGGACTGGGTCGACGACCCGGACAGCAGCGTCGACATCCTCGCCACCGCGCTGGCGGACCTGCGCGGGATCCTCCGGATGCGCCGCACCCTGGCCCGCCGCCGGCCGAAGCCGGTGGCCCGGTGACCGCGACCCTGCCCGACCTACGCGGCACGGCCCCCGACCCCACGCCCGGCTCCCGGTTCGGGGCCGCGGCCCGCCGGTACGGACCGGTCCTCGCCCTGTTCGGCGCGTTGAAGCTGGCCGGTTTCTGCTCCTTCATGTACCTGCTGTCCGCCGCCGGGGACTTCCGCGGCAAGCACCCCCGGTTCGGCGGCGGGGCGCACGCCTGGGACGTGCTGGCCACCTGGGACGGCTGGTGGTACCAGCAGATCGCGCTGCACGGCTACGACCCGAAGCTCGTTCCGGTGCCGGGCGCCACCGGCCTGATCACGCTGGAGGGCAACTCGGCGGCGTTCTTCCCGCTCTACCCGGCCCTGATGCGGCTGACCTCGGCGGTCACCGGGCTCGGCCCGTACGGCGCCGGCCTGCTGGTCTCGATCGTCGCCTCCTTCGCCGCCGCCCTCGGCGTCCATGCCGTCGCCGAGCGGTTCGGCGGCCGGCGGGCCGGGCTCGCGGCGGCCGGGCTGTGGGCGGTGTGGCCGGGCTCGGGCGTGGAGTGGGCGGTGTACTCCGACTCCCTGTACGTGGCCCTGGCCGTCTGGGCCTGCCACGCCGTCATGACCCGCCGCTGGCTCACCGCCGGCGTGCTCACCTTCGCGGCCGGCCTCAACCGGCCCACGGCCGCCGCGCTGATCGCCGCGCTCGGCGTGGCCGCGCTGCTCTCCCTGCGCCGCCGCGAGGAAGGCCCGCTGCGTCCGCTGCTCGCCATGGCCCTGGCCCCGCTGGGGCTGCTCGGCTATCTGCTGTGGGTCGGCAACCGCATGGGCGACCTGGGCGGCTACTTCGAGCTCCAGTCGGGCGCGTGGGCGCACAGTTTCGACTACGGCGAGCAGACCCTCGACGTGCTGACGTCCGTGCCGGTCGGCCACTTCACCTATCTGTTCGCCTACCCCTTCGCGGACGTCATCGGGGTCGGCGTGGTGCTGCTGGCCCTCGCGCTGCTGCCGCTGCTGCTGCGGCTGCGCCCGCCCGCCGTGCTGGTCGTGCACACCGTGCTGACGCTCGCCCTGGTCCTGGGCAGCCAGCAGATCTTCGCGAACGTCTCCCGCTACCTGCTGCCCTGCTTCCCGCTGTTCCTGCCGCTCGCGGTCGCCCTGCGCCGGCTGAGCCTGCCCGTGCTGTGCACGCTGCTGGGCATCGCGGCCCTGGCCTCCGGCTCGTACGCCGGGTACGTGCTGTTCGAGCTGGGGGTGCCGTGATCCGCCGTACCCGGGACGGCTAGGCCAGGCTGTCCCGCCACGCCCGGTGCAGGTCGGCGAACCGGCCGGTGCCCGAGATGAGTTCGTCCGGGCGGCCGTCCTCCACGATCCGGCCGTGCTCCATCACCAGCACCCGGTCCGCGATCTCCACCGTGGACAGCCGGTGCGCGATGACCACCGCGGTACGGCCGCGCAGCACCGTCGCCATCGCCCGCTGCACCGCCCGCTCCCCCGGCACGTCCAGTGAGCTGGTCGCCTCGTCCAGGATCAGCACCGCCGGGTCGGCGAGCAACGCCCGGGCGAAGGCGACCAGCTGGCGCTGCCCGGCGGAGATTCGGCCGCCGCGTTTGCGGACGTCGGTGTCGTAGCCGTCGGGCAGCGCGCTGATGAACTCGTGCGCGCCGATCGCCTTCGCGGCCTGCTCGATCTCCTCCCGGGTGGCCTCGGGGCGGCCGATCGCGATGTTGTCGGCGACCGTGCCGGAGAACAGGAACGCCTCCTGCGTCACCATGACCACCCCGCGCCGCAGCTCGGGCATCGGCAGTTCGCGCAGGTCCACGCCGTCCAGCAGCACGCGTCCGCCGGAGGGGTCGTAGAAACGGGCGAGCAGCTTGGCCAGGGTCGACTTGCCCGCGCCGGTGGAGCCGACGACGGCGACCGTCTGCCCGGCGGGAAGGGTCAGGTCGAACCGGGGCAGCACCTCGCCGCCGGTGCGGTAGCCGAACCGGACCCCGTCGAAGACGACCTCGCGTCCGGGGATCTCGCCCTTGAGCGGCGGGAGTTCGCCCGGCCGCTCCGGCTCGGGCACGGACGGCGTCTGCGCCAGCAGCCCGGCGATCTTCTCCAGGGATGCGGCCGCCGACTGGTAGGAGTTCAGGAACATGCCGAGCCGGTCGATCGGGTCGTACAGCCGGCGCAGATACAGCACCGCCGCCGCCAGCACGCCCAGCTCCAGCGAGCCGGACGCCACCCGGTGGGCGCCCCAGAGCACGATCGCCGCGACCGCCGTGTTGGCCACCAGCCGCGAGCCGACCACATAGCGGGCCATCTCCAGCAGTGCGTCCCCGTTGGTGCGTTCGTGCCGCTGGTTCAGCACCGCGAACTCGGCGTCGTTGGCGGCCTCCCGGCGGAAGGCGCGCACCGGGCGGATGCCGTTCATCGTCTCCACGAACTTCACGATGACCGCCGCGATCGCCGTGGACCGTGCCTGGAACACCCGCCCCGCGCGCCGCCGGTAGAGCCGGACCAGCAGATACAGCGGCCCGAAGGACGCCACCGCGACCGCGCCGAGGCCGAGGTCCAGCCAGAGCAGCATCGCCGAGATGTAGACGAAGGACAGGACGACGGTCACCAGCTCCTGGAGCCCCTCGTCGAGGAGTTCGCGCAGCGACTCGACGTCCGTGGTGGACCGGGAGATGAGCCGGCCGGAGGTGTACCGCTCGTGGAAGTCGACGCTGAGCGCCTGCGCGTGCCGGAAGATCCGCCCCCGCAGGTCCAGCAGTACGTCCTGGTTGACCCGCGCGGAGGTCTCGATGAACGCGAACTGCAGCCCGCCCGAGGCGAGGGCGCACAGCAGGTAGCCGGCGCCGACCGCGAGCAGCGGGCCGTGCCGGTCGTCCCGGAACGCCGGTACGGCGCTGTCGATGGCGTACGCCACCAGCAGCGGGCCGGTCTGCACCGCCGCCTGCTGGAGCAGCAGCAGGAGCGTGGTCAGGGCGACCCGGGCCTTCATGGGTGCGAGCAGCGAGCGCAGCAGGGCGCCGGTGGCGCCGGGCGGGGTGGGCAGGACGTCCCGGTCGAAGGGGTCGCCGTCGCCCGTCTCCCGGCGGCGGTCGGGGTCGTCGTCCGCGACGGCGGGGGCGGAGGCGGTCGTGCTGGTCAACGGGAGTCCTCCTGTTCCCCGGACATCAGGCGGGCGTACTCGGCGTTGTGGCGCAGCAGTTCCTGGTGGGTGCCGACGGCGGCGATCCGGCCGCCCGAGAGCAGGGCGACCCGGTCGGCGAGCAGCACCGTGGACGGGCGGTGGGCCACGATCAGGGCGGTGGTGTCGGCGAGGACCCGGCGCAGCGCGGCCTCCACGGCGGCCTCCGTGTGCACGTCGAGGGCGGACAGCGGGTCGTCCAGTACCAGGAACCGGGGCCGGCCGACGACCGCGCGGGCCAGCGCCAGGCGCTGGCGCTGGCCGCCGGAGAGGCTGAGGCCCTGCTCTCCGACGCGGGTGTCGGTGCCCTGCGGGAGGGCGTGCGCGAAGTCGGCCTGCGCGATGGCGAGGGCCCGGTCGAGGTCCTGCCGTCCGGCGCCGTCCGGGGCGCCCATGAGCACGTTCTCGCCGACGCTCGCCGAGAACAGGGTGGGTTCCTCGAAGGCGACGGCGACCTTCGTGCGCAGTTCCTCGCGGGACATCGCGGTGATGTCCACGCCGTCGAGGGTGATCCGGCCCGAGGTGACCTCGTGCAGCCGGGGGACGAGCGCGGTGAGGGTCGTCTTGCCGCTGCCGGTCGCCCCCACGAGGGCCATGGACTCGCCGGGGCGGATGTGGAGGTCGACGTGGGCGAGGAGGGGCGGGGAGCCGGGGGGCGCGTCGGGGTAGCGGAAGGAGACGTCCTCGAACCGGAGTCCCGGCACTCCCCCCGCGCGCGGGCGAGCGTGCCCGTCCCCGGCGGACTGCTCCTCCGGCACCTCGTCCCGCACCTCGAAGTACCGCTCGGTCGCGGTGGCCGCCTCCTGGCTCATCGCCAGCAGGAACCCGATCGAGTCGACCGGCCACCGCAGCGCGAGGGCCGTACTGAGGAAGGCGACCAGCGTGCCCGCGGACAGCTCCCCGTCGGCCACCCGCACCGCGCCCAGCACCAGCGCGGCCCCGACGGCCACCTCGGGCAGGGTCACGATGACGCCCCAGATGGTGGCCAGCAGCCGCGCCTTGCGCAGTTCCGTGCCGCGCAGCCGGCCCGACAGTTCGCGGAAGGCGCGGGCCTGGCTGCGGTGGCGGCCGAAGCCCTTGATGACGCGGATGCCGAGCACGCTCTCCTCGACCACCGTGGTCAGGTCGCCGACCTGGTCCTGGGCGCGGCGCGCCACCTGCGCGTACCGCCGTTCGAAGACCACGCAGGTCCACATCACGGGGACGGCGGGCCCGAGGACGACCAGCCCCAGCACCCAGTCCTGCAGCAGCATGATCACCACGCCGACGACGATGGTGACGCCGTTGACGAGCAGGAACGTCAGCGGGAAGGCGAGGAACATGCGCAGCAGCATCAGGTCGGTCGTGCCCCGGGAGAGCAGCTGGCCGGAGGACCAGCGGTCGTGGAAGGCGACCGGCAGCCGTTGCAGCCGCCGGTACAGATCCGCCCGCATCTCCGCCTCGACGTGCGACAGCGGCCGGGCCACGAGCCAGCGCCGTATGCCGAACAGGACCGCCTCGGCGAAACCGAGCAGGAGCAGGTACAGCGCGCCGAGCCACACTCCCGCCGGGTCGCGGTCGGCGACCGGCCCGTCCACCAGCCACTTCAGGACGAGCGGGATCACCAGACCCGTGCAGGAGGCGAGGACCGCGACGAACGCGGCGGTGAACAGCCTGGCGCGGACCGGGCGGACGTACGGCCACAGCCGGAGCAGGGGGCGCAGGGCGGAACGGTCGGTGGTTGCACGTGTCGAGGGCATCAACCGGGAGCGTACGGACCGCCACCGACATCGCCCACCGAGTTTCGGCCGGAGGGGCGAGGCGTCCGGTTCCGCCGGCACCCGTACGGCACCGGAGTCGCGACCGGACCCGGCCCGGCGGCACGTTCCGCCGGCATCGGTCCGGGACCGGTGCTCGCGCGTGCGGCCGGGATCAGTGATCAGTGATCAGTGATCAGTGATCAGTGATCAGTGATCAGTGACGGGAGGGTGCCGGGGACCGCTGCGGTCGCGGAGCCCTCAGCAGGGGGGTGACGACGTCCGCCAGTTCCGCCTCGGTCACCGCCCCCATGCGGGACGCGGCGATCCTCCCCCGCGGATCGACGACGACCGTGTAGGGCAGGGCCTGCGGGTTGACCAGGCCGTGCGGCAGCCGGAGGCCCAGCCGTCCCTGCGGATCGCGCAGGGACGGGAATCCGAGGCGGTGCTTCTTCTGGAAGGCCAGTCCCCGACCGCCGTCGGCGTCGTTGTCGAGACCGAGCACACGCACTCCGCGGTGGCGCCACTTCCGCTGGAACTCCTTCAGTTCGGGGGCCTCGGCGACGCACGGTCCGCACCAGGAACCCCACGCGCTGACGACGACGACGTCGCCCCGGTAGTCCGACAGGTGGACCGTCTCGCCGTCCAGCGTGGTCCCGTCCAGGTCGGGGGCGGCCGGGCGGTCCTGCTCGCTCAGCGTGCGGGTGAGCGAGGAGCCGCCGCCGCTGCCGCCGGTGTCGTCGGCGGGCGTGTAGCCGGTGCAGCCGGCGAGGAGGACGCCGGCCGCCAGCACCCCGGCCGCCGCCGTGTACGGCCGCGCGCCCGTCATCGCTCGGTCAGCCGGGCGGACGGGCTGCGGGCACCGGCCCGGGTGAGGACGGTCTCCAGGTGGCGGGCCCGCCAGGCACTCAGCAGCCATGCGGCGGGCAACTGGAGGGTGAACAGGGCGAGGATCGCCACCACGAAGGCCGAGTCGGCCGGTGCCTCGTCTCCGGCGGTCCAGGAGGACAGTCCGGCGCAGACCAGCAGTACGGCCAGGTAGGCGGAACCGTCGATCAGGGGGACGCGCCACATGGGCAGCGGATCCGTCAGCCGGCGCGTCATCGTCAGGGTGACCGCCGCGGCCACGAGGAAGACCGCGCTCCACGGGTCCCGCAGCCAGGTCGTCACCCATGTCCCGACGCTTCCGCCGACAGCCTGCCAGGCGAGGTCCACCACGGCTCCGGTCAGCCACGAAAGGACGGTGACGACGAGCGCGTAGGAGAGGGCGCCGCGCCATGTGACGGTCATGTCTTCCCCCTTTGACGGTGGGTCACCCGGTGGCGAACCACTTCGCGGTCATTGTCCTCCCGGCCCCGGAGGGCCGGGAGGGCGGGGGTCAGTAGCCGCCCGAGTTGCCGATGGTGCCCAGTTCGCAGGCGGGCTGGGACAGGCACAGCAGACTGCGCATCTTCGACTGGTGCACGGTCTTCGTCGAGTGCCGGTTGCCGCTGGTGTAGCCGTAGAGGTACATCTCGTGGTCGGGGGCCTGCCGGTACTTGCCCGAGACGTAGAAGTCACCGTTGCGGGCGAGGCGGGCGTCGTAGAACACGCCGATGCCGGCACGGCGGATGCCACCGGACGGGCAGAAGGGGTCGGTCGCCTCGATCTCGCCGTGCACGGCACGCGTCTTGCCGTCGAAGCGGGTCCGGGTGCGGAAGTCGATGCCCCTGGTGGACGCCTTGCGCCGGTCGACCTCCACGCCGTTGCGGTAGACCTTCGTCCAGCCGGTCTCCGGGAAGAGGTCGTACGGGGACTTGGTCCAGTAGACGACACCGCGCAGGCCGGCCCGGAAGGAGGGACCGGTGACCTTGCTGGAGAAGCCGCGGTTGTCACCCTTGTACTGATAGCCCCGGGTGTACTTGCAGCCGGAGATGCTGCCCAGCTCCTTGGGCACGCTGGCCCACTTCTGGCGGATGAACGACCGCCACACCACGGCGGTCTTGGTGTACCTGCGCGCCCGTTCCTCGACCCGCTGCGCCGTCTTGGTGAGCGTGGCGGTGTCGTCGGCCGTGGGTACGGTGGCGGTCAGGCCCCAGGTGTGCCCGAGCCCGCCGGCCTCGCCGGAGATCTGGTAGTTCACCTCGCTGCCGGCGCGCACACCGGTGTCGCGGAGACTGTGCCCGGTGGTGGCCGCGATCCGGACGCCGTCGCGGTACACCGTGTAGCGGCCCGCGCCCAGGTCGGGCCAGGACACGTCGACGAAGTGCGAGGAGGCCGCCCAGGCGGCGCGCTCGTTCTTCGCCGGGGAGGCGGCGAGGGTGACGTCGGCGATGACCTTCTGCCCGCCGGCGGTGAGCAGTTGGGTGTCGGTCGCCCTGCCGATGTAGGTGGCGACCGGCTTGACCCCGGCGGCATGGCCGGTGAGGCCCTGCTTGCCGGTGGTGAACGTGCCGTGTGCGGAGTCGAGAACGAACACGGCCTCGCCCGCGGACCGCGGGGTGGCTTCCCCGGCGGACGCGGGCGTCAGCGAGGAAGCCAGGAGGACGGCGGGAACAGCCGCTGCCGCGAGGGCGCGCGGCACTGATCGCTGCCACTGCATGTGAGGGTTTCTGCCTCTCTCCGGAGGTACTTGGGGCCGTCAGGGCGGCGGTGGCCGGCGGCGGTCACCTGCCGGGGGTCCGGGCGGTCCGGTTTCCGGGGTCCCGGCCGGGACCCCGGAAACCGGACCGCCGGGGTCAGGACAGGCCCCACTCCTGGCGGACGCGGCCCGGGCCGCCGTTCCAGTCGATCTTCTCCAGGTACGGCTTCGAGCCGGGACGGCTGGAGTTGGAGGCGAGCGCCTTGTTCTTCGCCACGTTGACGACGTGGGAGCTGGACAGCCACCACTGGTGGCTCTTGGACGACGGCTTGCAGGTGGCCTGGACGACGTGGGCGGCGGAGTCCAGGGCCAGGCACTTGCCCGACTTGTCGTTCTTGATGGTGAAGACGGAGCCTCCGTGGTTCAGCCGCTTCAGGGTCCATCGCTGCGTCTTGTCGGTCCTGGAGCACTTGCCGACGACGGCACGCGCGTTGTTCCTCGTGCTCCCGCCCATCGACAGGCACACGTTGGGGGCCCACACACGCTCCAGCCGGGTGTGGGCGTAGGGGTCCCGGGCCTGGGGCGCCGCCCCCGCAGGGGCCGCGACCGCGGCCATGGTTCCGGTGGTCACGGCGGCGAGCACGAACGAGGTGGCTGCCTTGCGCATCGCGTCTCCTTGGTCGGTCGTCTCGTACGGCGATCGAACCTAGGCACGAACCAGGGGCGCTACCAGGTCTGTTGGGGAGGTGTACCAAGGGGCATTGCCCGAAAGGGAGGTGTGGCGGGGCCGGTTCGGACCCGGGCTCCCAGGTGCTCTACCGTGCTGCAGGACCGCTTGCCCTCACCGGAAAGTCGAGCCCGCCAACGTGTTTTCCACTCGCCGGAACCGGATCGTGCTCGCCATCGGGGTGTGCGTCCTCGGCGCGATCGCCGCAGTCACCGGTCAGGTCCTCGCCCACCGCGATCCCGGTGTACCCGCCGCGAAGGACGCCGACGCGGCGCCGTGCCGGCGGATCACCTCTTCCGCCCCCGAATCCCTGGGGGGACTTTCCCGTTGGGACACCGATGCGCCGGGCGTGGCCGTGTGGGGTGACCGTCACATCGTCCTGCGGTGCGGCGTGACGCCTCCGGGGCCCACCGAGGACATGTGCGTCGCGGTCGACGGCGTCGACTGGGTGATCGACTCCCGGCAGACCACGGAGAGCCGCAAGGTCGTCGTCACCTATGGCCGGGTACCGGCCACGCAGGTGGTCTTCGAGGGCGGGGGCAAGACGGACGCTGCCCTGATCGACCTGTCCCGCCTCGTGGCCCCGGTCCGACAGCGCGCGCACTGCATCGACGCCCCCTGACCCCTTCCCCGCGGGCGCGCTTCACCGTTCGCAGAAGGGAAGTCGGGGCGTTACGCGTGTGCTGATGTCCGGCGCTCCGGGTAAGTTGGCGGTGGATCACGGCTGAACCCGGGCCACGGGGGTCTGCTGGGAAGGCCGGGGCCGGGAGGGACCAACATGACCACGCGGTCCGTTACGGTGAATGGGAACTGTTCGTACCGGCGCACCGGGCACGATCCCGAGTCCGCGGTGCTGAGGCTGGCGCGGCTGACCGGCCGGGAGCGAGAGGTGTTGCTTCTGCTCGGGACGGGCCTGGGCAACCGGGAACTCGCCCGCGAGCTCGGCATCGCGGAACGCACGGTGAAGGCGCACATCGCAAACATCGTCGAGAAGATCGGCCAGCGGACGCGGACGCAGGCCGCGATCGTCTCCGCTCTCGCCCACGACGCGCTCTGCGCGGACCGGGCGTGCACACGGCACCGGATGACCGAGCCGGCGCCGGAGCAGCGGATTCGAGCAGCATAGGGAGACGGGGGTGACGGTCCGGCCGCGGGCCGCACCCGGACCGATCCCCGATCGGTTCACCACGCGACACAAGGGCGGCGGTGCCTCGGACGGCACCGCCGCCCTCTTTCGCGTGCGGCCCCGTGGCCGGCGAGCGACCCGCTCGATCCGGCCGACACCCCGAACAGTCCGCATACCGAACATGAACTCCCGGTCAACGAACCATTTCCGGCCAAGTTTGTGACGCGGTCCTGACAGGTCGCGAGATCTCCTGCCACTCTTCCCTGGCCGACCCACAACAACCCCACAGCTTCTGCACATCGTGTGAGCCGGCTCCGCACCTGCACCTGCACCTGGTTCCGCGTAACGCCTGTTCTGCCCGGACGTCCCAACCCACCGTCCGGTCTCCCCTGGCCGCGCGACCCGCGGTCACGCAGAAGGAGTCAGTGTTGAGAAGCAATTCCTCTCGCGGACGCACCTCCCACACCTCGCACCGCAGAACCGCCACCGTCGCCCTCGCCGGCGTCGCCGCCCTGATCGCCGCCGCCGTCCAGTCCGGCGCGGCCAGCGCGGCACCGGCGAAGCCGCAGGCCGGCAAGGTCGACCGGGCCCACGCCGCCGTCAGGCTCACGCCCTCCCAGCGCGCCGAGCTGATCCGCCACGCCGACGCCGGCAAGGCCGCCGAGGCCCGCCGGCTCGGGCTGGGCGCCCAGGAGAAGCTGGTGGTCAAGGACGTCGTCAAGGACGGCGACGGCACGCTGCACACCCGGTACGAGCGGACGTACGGGGGCCTGCCGGTGCTCGGCGGCGACCTGGTCGTGACCACCGCGAAGTCCGGCAAGACGATGGACGTGGTCCGGGCCACCGACGCCACACTGAAGGTCGCCGGTCTCATCCCGGCCGTGTCGAAGGCCGAGGCGCAGAAGCAGGCCGTGCAGCGGGCGAAGGCGCTCGGCGCGACCAAGCCGGCCGCGGACAGTGTCCGCAAGGTGATCTGGGCGGCCACCGGCAAGCCCGTGCTGGCGTACGAGACGGTCGTCGGCGGGCTGCAGGACGACGGCACCCCGAACCAGTTGCACGTCATCACCGACGCCGCCACCGGCAAGAAGCTGTTCGAGTACCAGGGCGTCAAGACCGGCATCGGCAACACCCAGTACAGCGGGCAGGTCACGCTGACCACGACCCAGTCGGGCTCGACGTACACGCTCACCGACGGGGCGCGCGGCGGCCACAAGACGTACAACCTGAACCACGGCAGCTCCGGCACCGGCACCCTGTTCTCGCAGTCCTCCGACACCTGGGGCAACGGGTCCAGCTCCAACGCCGCCACCGCGGGCGCGGACGCCCACTACGGCGCCGCGCTCACCTGGGACTTCTACAAGAGCGTGTTCGGCCGCAGCGGCATCAAGAACAACGGCGTCGGCGCCTACTCCCGCGTGCACTACGGCAACTCGTACGTGAACGCGTTCTGGGACGACGGCTGCTTCTGCATGACCTACGGCGACGGCTCCGGCAACGCCAAGCCGCTGACCTCGATCGACGTCGCCGGCCACGAGATGAGCCACGGCGTCACCTCCGCCACCGCGAACCTCAACTACAGCGGTGAGTCCGGCGGCCTCAACGAGGCGACCAGCGACATCATGGCCGCCGGCGTGGAGTTCTACGCGAACAACTCCACGGACCCCGGCGACTACCTGGTCGGCGAGAAGATCGACATCAACGGCGACGGCACCCCGCTGCGCTACATGGACAAGCCCAGCAAGGACGGCGCTTCCAAGGACAACTGGTACTCGGGCATCGGCGGCGTCGACGTGCACTACTCGTCCGGCCCCGCGAACCACTTCTTCTACCTGCTGAGCGAGGGCAGCGGCGCCAAGGTCGTCAACGGCGTCAGCTACAACTCGCCGACAGCGGACGGCCTTCCGGTCACCGGCATCGGCCGGGACAAGGCGCTGCAGATCTGGTACCGGGCGCTGAGCACCAAGTGGACGTCCACCACCAACTACGCGGGCGCCCGCACCGGCAGCCTGGCGGCGGCCGGCGAGCTGTACGGCACCTCCAGCGCCGAGTACAAGGCGGTGCAGGACGCCTGGGCGGGCGTGGGGGTCGGTTCGCGCTCCGGCGGCGGCGGGGGCGGCGGCACGTCGTACGAGAACACCACACCGGTGTCCGTCCCGGACAACGGGCCGGCCGTCACCTCCAGCATCACCGTCTCCGGCCGGACCGGGAACGCGCCGAGCAACCTCCAGGTTGCCGTCGACATCACCCACACCTGGCGGGGTGACCTGGTGATCGACCTCGTCGGCCCCTCGGGCACCGCCTACCGGCTGAAGAACTTCAGCTCCTCCGACTCGGCGGACAACGTGAACGAGACCTACACGGTCAACGCCTCGGCGGAATCGGCCAACGGAACCTGGAAGTTGCGGGTACAGGATCAGGCCACCTACGACACCGGGACGATCAACAGCTGGAAGCTGACCTTCCCGTAAACCGCATGCCGCGGACCCGGAAACACGGCGCTGTCCGAGGGTTCCACCCCCTCGGACAGCGCCCGTTCACACGGTTGAAACGTTCACCAGACTGTCGAGTTTCAGCCAACATCACTTCAGGGTCCTGACATGTACGCGCCCCTGATGTCACTCTCTCTCCACCCGCCGCAGCAGCACAGCAACTTCACAACGCCACACACTCCGGCCAGTAACCCCACGCTGCCCGGACTCCCCCACGAGAAGGAGCTTCTGTGAGCCCCCTCTACGCGCGTCACAAGCGCACCACTCTGGCCATCGCCACCGCTGTCGCCGCCGGAGCCCTGCTCGCCACTGGTGTCACCACCAGCGCCACCGCCCAGCCGGCGGCCAAGCCCCTCGCGGCGGCCCCCACCCAGCTGTCCGCGGCGGCCCGCACCACCCTGATCCAGCAGGCCCAGGCCGGCGCGGCCGACACCGCGCACCGGATAGGCCTCGGTGCCAAGGAGAAGCTCGTCGTCAAGGACGTCGTCAAGGACGTCGACGGCACCCTCCACACCCGCTACGAGCGCACCTACGCGGGCCTGCCCGTGCTCGGCGGCGACCTGATCGTGCACACCGCCAAGTCGGGCGGGACCGAGGGCGTCACCAAGGCGGCCAAGTCGGCCATCAAGGTCTCCTCGCTCAAGCCGCAGATCACCGCCGCGAAGGCCGAGAAGCAGGCGGTGTCCGCCGCCAGGACCCTCGGCTCCGCCAAGACCGCCGCGGACGGCGCCCGCAAGGTGATCTGGGCCGGCTCCGGCAAGCCCGTCCTCGCCTACGAGACGGTCGTCGGCGGCTTCCAGGACGACGGCACCCCTAACCAGCTGCACGTCATCACCGACGCCGCCACCGGCAAGAAGCTCTACGAGTACCAGGGCATCGAGAACGCGACCGGCAAGACGCTGTACTCCGGCACGGTGACCCTCAACTCCGTGCAGTCGGGCTCGACGTACCAGCTCACCGACAGCGCGCGGGGCAACCACAAGACCTACAACCTGGCCCGCAAGACGTCCGGCACCGGCACCCTGGTGGCCAGCTCGACCAACGTCTTCGGCACCGGGACCGCCTCCACCTCCTCCTCGGACCAGACCGCGGCGGCCGACGCGGCCTACGGCGCGGCGGAGACCTGGGACTTCTACAAGAGCACCTTCGGCCGCAGTGGCATCAAGAACAACGGTGTCGGCGCCTACTCCCGCGTGCACTACGGCAACGCCTACGTGAACGCGTTCTGGGACGACAGCTGCTTCTGCATGACCTACGGTGACGGCTCCGGCAACGCCGACCCGCTGACCTCGCTGGACGTGGCCGGCCACGAGATGAGCCACGGCGTCACCTCGAACACCGCGGGCCTGAACTACTCCGGTGAGTCCGGCGGCCTGAACGAGGCCACCAGTGACATCTTCGGCACGGGTGTGGAGTTCTTCGCCAACAACGCGTCCGACCCCGGTGACTACCTCATCGGCGAGAAGATCGACATCAACGGCGACGGCACCCCGCTGCGCTACATGGACAAGCCCAGCAAGGACGGCGGCTCCGCCGACTACTGGTCCTCCTCCGTCGGCAACAAGGACGTCCACTACTCGTCCGGCGTCGCGAACCACTTCTTCTACCTCCTCTCGGAGGGCAGCGGTTCGAAGACGATCAACGGTGTGACCTACAACTCGCCGACCTACAACGGCTCCACGGTCACCGGCATCGGCCGCGCCAAGGCGCTGCAGATCTGGTACAAGGCGCTGACCACGTACATGACCTCGACGACCAACTACAAGGCCGCCCGCACGGCGACCCTGAACGCGGCGTCGGCGCTGTACGGCTCGACCAGCACCGAGTACAAGGCGGTCGCTGCCGCCTGGACCGCGGTCAACGTCAGCTAGTAGTCCTCCGGCCTGACACAGGGCGGCACCCGGGAGGAAGGCCTCCCGGGTGCCGCCCTACCCTTGTGACCCATGTCCTCGGCGCCCTTCACCTATGAGCCGGTCGGCGCGACCCGCGACGATCTGACGTCCTGCCCGCCCGGCTTCCGTCCGATGCTCGTCCGCACCCGTCTCGGCGAGGGCCACGAGGTCTTCCGGCGAGCCGCCGACGCGGTCCTGACCTGGGAGATGCACCGCGCGCTGGGCGTCGGCATCGACGCCACCGCCGACCGCGCGGCACCCGGCGTCGACGTCACCGTCACCCTGGCCGGCGTCATAAGGGCCCCCTGCCGCGTCATATGGACGACCGAGGAACCCCGCCGCGCCGGCTGGGCCTACGGCACCCTCCAGGGCCACCCCGAATGCGGCGAGGAGGCCTTCGTCGTCGACCGCACCGGCGACGGCACGGTCTGGCTCACCGTGGCGGCCTTCAGCAAGGGCGCCGCGTGGTACGCCCGCGCGGGCGGCCCGGCCACCCGCGGCCTGCAACACGCGTACGCCCGCAGGTGCGGGACGGTACTGAAGCGACTGTGCGCGGGCCTGTCCGAGTCATGACCGTACTCGGCGTTCAGGAATAACCGGCAAAAGCACTGATGTACACGATTGGGCAGGCGGAGCGGCTGGCGGCGGAGGCTCTGCGTCAGAAGTTCGGCGAGTGGAGCGACCAGGTCGCACTTTTCGGCAACGGCGAATTCGCAACGAAAAAGGGGGACTTTTTCCATTTCGGCTTCCAGTCCGTGAAGTATATCGAAACCCGGGACGAGAAGTACTTCAACTACGGGCCCAACTGCATTTCGGTGCACAGCGAGACCGGCGAGTGCCGATTCCTCGACATCCATGAGGTTCTGGCCTTGGAACCCTTCAAGACGGAATGATCCACGTCGACGAGGATTCACAGCGAGACCGGCGAATGCCGGCTGCTCAGCGTTCAGGAATCGTTTGCGATCGACCCCTTCAACGCGCGCTAGCCGGCACCGCCGGTCACGCTCACCGCAGCACCATGCCCGCTGCCTCCCCCACCTCCTCCGACGGCACGGCCAAAAGGCCGAGTTCGGCGGATGAGGCGAGGAGGGGGTGGGTGGGGAGGATGCGGACCGTGTAGCCGTAGGGGCCGGTGCGGTCCAGGGAGAGGGGGCCCTCGTAGAGGAGGCGGCCCTCCAGGTCGGGGGTGCCGGTCGGTTTGAGGGGGACCACCGTGGCGTCCGTGATGCGGTCCTCCGCGTCCACCCGGCCGGACACCGCCTGGACCTCCACGTCGTCCGGGGTCAGCGAGCCGAGGGCCACCCGCACGCGCAGGCCGACCGTCGTGCCCAGCTCCGCCGTGGCAGTCGTCGCCGTCGTCTCCACGTGGTCCACGCTCACCCCGGCCCAGGCCGCCCGCACCCGGTCCTTCCAGGCGGCCAGCTCGCTCGCCGTGTCCGGGGTCAGCGCGCGGTGCGCCCGCGCGGCGGGGGCGTAGAGCCGGTCGACGTACTCGCGGACCATGCGGCCGGCCAGCACCTTCGGGCCCAGCAGGGAGAGGGTCTGGCGGACCATCTCGATCCAGCGGTCGGGCAGGCCGGCGCGTCCGCGTTCGTAGAAGCGCGGTGCGACCCGCTGTTCGAGCAGGTCGTAGAGGGCCGCCGCCTCGATGTCGTCGCGGCGGTCGGGGTCCGTGCCCGCGCCGTCCGCCGTCGGGATGGCCCAGCCGAAGTCCGGCTGGAACCACTCGTCCCACCAGCCGTCCAGGACGGAGAGGTTCAGGCAGCCGTTGAGGGCCGCCTTCATGCCCGAGGTGCCACAGGCCTCCAGGGGCCGCAGGGGGTTGTTGAGCCAGACGTCGCAGCCGGGGTAGAGCTTCTGCGCCATCGCCATGCCGTAGTCGGGCAGGAAGACGATGCGGTGACGGACGCGCGGGTCGTCCGCGAAGCGGACCAGCTCCTGCACCAGGCGCTTGCCGCTGTCGTCCGCCGGGTGCGCCTTGCCCGCGACCACGAGCTGGACCGGGTGCTCGGGGTGCAGCAGCAACTCCATCAGGCGGTCCCGGTCGCGCAGCATCAGTGTCAGGCGTTTGTACGACGGCACCCGGCGCGCGAAGCCGATCGTCAGGACGTCCGGGTCCAGCACCCCGTCGATCCAGCCCAACTCCGCGTCACCGGCGCCGCGTTGGCGCCACGACACCCGCAGCCGGTCCCGCACCTCCAGCACCAGCTGTTCGCGCAGGGTCCGGCGCAGCTCCCAGACCTCCTGGTCCGGGATGTCGGCGACCGAGTCCCAGCGTTCGGAGCCGCCGACGCTCAGCGCGTCCTCGGTCCGCTGGGCGCCGACCTGCCGGGCCCCGAGCCGCAGCACCTCCGGCGCCACCCAGGTCGGCGCGTGCACCCCGTTGGTCACGGAGGTGATCGGCACCTCCTCGGGGTCGAATCCCGGCCACAGCCCCGCGAACATGCTCCGGCTGACCTGCCCGTGCAGCAGCGACACCCCGTTGGCCCGCTGGGCCAGCCGCAGCCCCATCACGGCCATGTTGAACAGGTTCGGCTCGCCGCCCGGGTAGGTCTCCATGCCCAGCGCCAGGATCCGCTGCACGTCGATGCCGGGGAGTTCGGCGTCCGGGCCGAAGTGCCGGCCGACCAGCTCCCGGTCGAAGCGGTCGATGCCGGCCGGCACGGGGGTGTGCGTGGTGAACACGGTGCCGCCCCGCACGGCCTCCAGCGCCGAGTCGAAGTCCAGCCCGTCCGCGCACAGTTCGGCGATCCGCTCCAGGCCGAGGAAGCCCGCGTGGCCCTCGTTGGTGTGGAACACCTCCGGCTGCGGGTGCCCGGTGAGCCGGCAGTACGTCCGTACGGCCCGCACACCTCCTATCCCGAGCAGCATCTCCTGCAGCAGCCGGTGCTCGCCGCCGCCGCCGTAGAGCCGGTCGGTCACCCCGCGTTCGCCGAGCTCGTTCTCCTCCACGTCCGAGTCGAGCAGCAGCAGCGGTACCCGGCCCACCTGTGCCAGCCAGATCCGGGCGCGCAGCGCCCTGCCGCCGGGCAGCGCGAGGGAGACGTGCGCCGGAGTGCCGTCGGCCTCCTTCAGCTGGGTGAGGGGCAGTTCGTTGGGGTCGAGCACCGGGTAGTGCTCCTGCTGCCAGCCGTCCCGGGAGAGGGTCTGCCGGAAGTACCCGTGCCGGTACAGCAGTCCGACCCCGATCAGCGGCACCCCGAGGTCGCTGGCCGCCTTCAGATGGTCGCCGGCGAGGATGCCGAGGCCGCCGGAGTACTGCGGGAGCGCGGCCGTGATGCCGAACTCGGGCGAGAAGTAGGCGATGGCGGCGGGCAGGCCGTCGGCCTGCTCCTGGTACCAGCGGTCGCCGGTCAGATAGTCGTCGAGGTCGTCGGCGACCGCGGTGAGCCGGCGCAGGAACCGCCGGTCCCCGGCCAGTTCGGCCAGCCGGGCCGGCCGCACACTCCCCAGCAGGCGGACCGGGTCACCACCGCTGCCGGCCCAGCCCTCTGGGCTGACGGACTGGAACAGATCGCGCGTTTCCGCATGCCAGGACCAGCGCAGATTGCGCGCCAGGTCGCTCAGCGGCCGGAGGGGTTCGGGGAGTACGGGACGGACGGTGAACCGACGGATCGCCTTCACATTCCACCTCGGGACGCGTCGCGGGGTGAGACGCACGGCGCTGTGCGTCTCGTCGTCTTCTTCGACGGTAGTGGTTACCGCGCGGTCGGTGGGGACGTACCGGCCGGGGTGTCGGGGCTGCCGGGGCGTCAAGGCCCGGTCAAGGGGCACTCGCAGGAAAGGGGCCGGTCTTGTGCGTAGACGTACGCGTGAGTAGTTAACAAAGTGCCGGATTGCCCACCCGAGCCGGGTGGGAAGGCTCCTCCGGTACACACCCCACAGGCACACCACAGCACTTCCGCAGGACCCACCTCCCCATGTCCATCCGCCCACACCCACGTCGAAGCGGACAGGAGCGGTCATGCCCGCGACGCAGCATTCGTCAGCACCCCCGACAGGCAGCAAGACCAAGGCAGCAGGAAAGAGGACGACGGGGAGGAAAGGCGTGGCGCCGGCCGGCGCCGCCGGCCCGTCCGCGGACGGGGAGCGGTCGTCCCCGGAGGCGGCCACCACCCTGGGCCGCATCCCCGTCCTGGACGTACGCCCCGTGGTCCAGCACGGACGCAGGCCCGCGAAGGCGGTGACCGGAGAGTCGTTCGAGGTGTCGGCCACCGTGTTCCGGGAGGGCCACGACGCCGTCGGCGCGAACGTGGTGCTGCGGGACCCGGCGGGCCGGGCCGGCCCCTGGACCCCGATGCGGGAACTGGCCCCCGGCACCGACCGCTGGGGCGCCACGGTCACCGCGGGCGAACCCGGCCGCTGGACCTACACGGTGGAGGCCTGGTCGGACCCGCTCGGCACCTGGCGGCAGCACGCCCGGATCAAGATCCCGGCCGGTATCGACACGGACCTGGTGCTGGCGGAGGGCGCCGAGTTGTACGAGCGGGCCGCCGCCGGAGTCCCGGAGGAGCACCGGGCGCCCGTCCTGGACGCGGTGGCGGCCCTGCGGGACGAGGGCCGCCCGGCCGCCTGGCGGCTCGCGACGGCCCTGTCACCTGAGGTGGAGGCGGTGCTGGCGCGTTGTCCGTTGCGGGAGCTGGTCACCGCGTCGGATCCGATGCCGCTGCTGGTGGAGCGTGAACGCGCCCTGTACGGCTCGTGGTACGAGTTCTTCCCGCGTTCGGAGGGCACCGCCGAGCAGCCGCACGGCACCTTCCGCACGGCCGCGCGCCGGCTGAAGCCGATCGCGGACATGGGCTTCGACGTGGTCTACCTGCCGCCGGTCCATCCCATCGGCACGACCTTCCGCAAGGGCCCCAACAACACCCTCACCGCCGGCCCGGACGACGTCGGCGTGCCCTGGGCGATCGGCTCCCCCGAGGGCGGCCACGACGCCGTCCACCCCGGCCTGGGCACCATCGAGGACTTCGACTTCTTCGTCGCCGAGGCGGACAGGCTGGGGCTGGAGATCGCGCTGGACTTCGCGTTGCAGTGCTCGCCGGACCATCCCTGGGTGCACAAGCACCCCGAGTGGTTCCGCCACCGCCCCGACGGCAGCATCGCGTACGCCGAGAACCCGCCGAAGAAGTACCAGGACATCTACCCCATCGCCTTCGACGCCGACATGGACGGACTGGTCGCGGAGACCGTGCGGATCCTGCGCCACTGGATGAGCCATGGCGTCCGCATCTTCCGGGTGGACAACCCGCACACCAAGCCGGTGGTGTTCTGGGAGCGGGTCATCGCGGAGGTCAACCGCAAGGACCCCGGCGTGATCTTCCTGGCGGAGGCGTTCACCCGGCCGGCGATGATGCACACGCTGGCGCAGATCGGTTTCCAGCAGTCGTACACGTACTTCACCTGGCGCAACAGCAAGCAGGAGCTGACCGAGTACCTGACGGAGCTGTCGGGTGAGGCGGCGGCCTACATGCGGCCGAACTTCTTCGCCAACACCCCCGACATCCTGCACGAATACCTCCAGCACGGCGGGCGGCCCGCGTTCGAGGTGCGGGCCGTGCTCGCCGCCACCCTCTCCCCCACGTGGGGCATCTACTCCGGTTACGAGCTGTGCGAGAACACCCCGCTGCGACAGGGCGGTGAGGAGTACCTGGACTCGGAGAAGTACCAGCTCAGGCCACGCGACTGGGCGGCCGCCGAGCGCGAGGGACGCACCATCGCACCGCTCATCACCCGGCTCAACACCATCCGACGGCAACACCCGGCGCTACAGCGCCTGCGGAACCTGCACTTCCATCACGCCGACAAGGATGCGGTGATCGTCTACAGCAAGAGCACGGGTTCGGACACGGTCGTGGTGGTCGTCAATCTCGACCCGCACCACACCCAGGAGGCAACGGTCTCGTTGGACATGCCGCAACTCGGCCTGGACTGGCACGAGTCCGTGCCGGTGCGCGACGAGCTCACCGGCGAGACCTACAACTGGGGCAGGGCCAACTATGTGCGCCTCGAACCGGGTCATAGGCCCGCGCATGTCTTCACCGTCCTGCGACCGTCCACCCCGAAGATCGGAGGGTCACCCACAATATGATCGTCAATGAGCCCGTTCCGGACACCTTCGAGGACACTCCCGCCAAGGACCGGGACCCGGATTGGTTCAAACGCGCGGTCTTCTACGAGGTCCTGGTCCGCTCCTTCCAGGACAGCAACGGCGACGGCGTCGGCGACCTGAAGGGCCTGACCGCCAAGCTCGACTATCTTCAGTGGCTCGGCGTGGACTGCCTGTGGCTGCCGCCGTTCTTCAAATCCCCGCTCAGGGACGGCGGTTACGACGTCTCCGACTACACCGCGGTGCTCCCGGAGTTCGGTGACCTCGCCGACTTCGTGGAGTTCGTGGACGCCGCCCACCAGCGCGGCATGCGGGTCATCATCGACTTCGTCATGAACCACACCAGCGACCAGCACCCGTGGTTCCAGGAGTCGAGGCGGGACCCGGACGGTCCGTACGGGGACTACTACGTCTGGGCCGACGACGACAAGCAGTATCCGGGCGCCCGCATCATCTTCGTCGACACCGAGGTCTCCAACTGGACGTACGACCCGGTACGCAAGCAGTACTACTGGCACCGCTTCTTCTCGCACCAGCCGGATCTGAACTACGAGAACCCGGCGGTGCAGGAGGAAATGATCTCCGCGCTGAAGTTCTGGCTGGATCTCGGCATCGACGGGTTCCGGCTGGACGCGGTGCCGTACCTGTACCAGCAGGAGGGCACCAACTGCGAGAACCTGCCGGCGACCCACGAGTTCCTGAAGCGGGTGCGCAAGGAGATCGACGCCCAGTACCCCGACAAGGTGCTCCTCGCCGAGGCGAACCAGTGGCCGGAGGACGTCGTCGACTACTTCGGCGACTTCCGGGCCGGCGGCGACGAGTGCCACATGGCGTTCCACTTCCCGGTCATGCCGCGCATCTTCATGGCCGTGCGGCGCGAATCGCGCTACCCGGTCTCCGAGATCCTCGCCAAGACCCCCGCGATCCCGTCCGGCTGCCAGTGGGGCATCTTCCTGCGCAACCACGACGAGCTGACCCTCGAAATGGTCACCGACGAGGAACGCGACTACATGTGGGCCGAGTACGCCAAGGACCCGCGGATGCGCGCCAACATCGGCATCCGGCGGCGGCTCGCCCCCCTGCTCGACAACGACCGCAACCAGATCGAGCTGTTCACCGCCCTGCTGCTGTCCCTGCCCGGCTCACCGATCCTGTACTACGGCGACGAGATCGGCATGGGCGACAACATCTGGCTCGGCGACCGCGACGCCGTGCGCACCCCCATGCAGTGGACCCCCGACCGCAACGCCGGCTTCTCGTCCTGCGACCCGGGACGCCTCTTCCTGCCCACGATCATGGACCCGGTCTACGGCTACCAGGTCACCAACGTCGAGGCGTCGATGTCGTCGCCCTCGTCGCTGCTGCACTGGACCCGCCGCATGATCGAGATCCGCAAGCAGAATCCTGCCTTCGGACTGGGGTCCTATACCGAGCTGCCGTCGTCGAACCCGGCGGTGCTCGCCTTCCTGCGCGAGTACGAGGACGACCTCGTGCTGTGCGTCCACAACTTCTCCCGCTTCGCGCAGCCCACGGAGCTGGACCTGAGCCGGTTCGGCGGGCGGCACCCCGTCGAGCTGTTCGGCGGGGTCCGGTTCCCGGCGGTCGGCGAGCTGCCGTACCTGCTCACCCTCGCGGGGCACGGCTTCTACTGGTTCCGGTTGCGCCGGGAAACCGTATAGCGCGAGCCGGTGGGGCGGTGCGGCGTTTTCACCGCCCCACCCGGGGCACGCATCAGTAACACCCCGACGACCCCCGGGGAAAGGACGTGACGCCCATGGCGGATACGGTCACCTCTTCCGGCACCACCCCTCTCCTCACCTCGCTCGACCCCTTGTTGCGCGCCTGGCTGCCCCGGCAGCGCTGGTTCGCGGGCAAGGGGCGTCCGGTCACCGGGTTCACGCCCGTCTCCGTGACCGAACTGCTGCCACCCGACGGCCGGCTGGGCCTGTACCACCTGCTGCTGCGCGTCCATCAGCCCGACGCGCCGGGCGCCCCGCCGCACCCCGGCGACTCCTACCAGCTCCTCATAGGCGTGCGCGAGGCGCTGCCGCCCCGGCTGGCGCCCGCGCTGATCGGCCATGTGACGCAGGGCCCGCTCGCCGGACGCACGGTGTACGAGGCCCTGTACGACCCCCGGCCCGCCGAGGTCCTGCTGGAGGCCCTGCGCACCCGGGCCCGCATCGGCGCGCTGCGCTTCGAGCGGGAGTCCGGGCAGGAGATCCGGGCCGGTCTGGTGGCCCGGCTGATGACCGCCGAGCAGTCCAACTCGTCGGTGGTCTACGGAGATACGTTCATTCTCAAGCTGTTGCGCCGGGTGGTGCCCGGCGTCAACCCCGACCTGGAGATACCGCTGGCCCTGGCCCGCGAGGGCTGCCCCCGGGTGCCCGCGCCGACGGCCTGGCTGCACGCCGACGTGGACGCGCAGTCGTACGTGCTGGCCGTGCTCCAGCCGTTCGTGAGCGGGGCCGCCGACGGCTGGGAGCTGGCGCTGCGCGAGCTGGCCAAGGGCGAGGACTTCGCCGCCGAGTCCCGCGCGCTGGGCCGGGCCACCGCCGAGGTGCACACCGCGCTCGCCCGCGCCCTGCCGACGGTCAGCCTCGGCCACGCACAACTGGAGCTGCTGGTCGGCGGCATGACCGAGCGGCTGGCGGCGGCCGCGCAGGCGGTGCCGGCACTGCGGCCGTACGAGGACGGGCTGCGCTCGGCCTACACGGCGCTGGCCGATCTGGCCGCCGAGGGCCAGACCTGGACCGCCCAGCGGGTCCACGGCGACCTGCACCTCGGGCAGTGCCTGCGCTCGCCGTCCGGGGACTGGTCGCTGATCGACTTCGAGGGCGAGCCGGCCCGTCCGCTGGCCGAGCGGCGCATGCCGCAGCCGCCGGTGCGGGACATCGCGGGGATGCTCCGCTCCTTCGACTACGCGGCCCACTCGGTGACCCCGCCCGCCCCGGACTGGGCGCACGCCTGCCGGGCCGCCTACTGCTCCGGGTACGCGGAGGTCGCCGGCCGCGATCCACGCACCGACCCGGTGCTGCTGCGGGCCTACGAGACCGACAAGGCGGTCTACGAGGTCGTCTACGAGGCCCGGCACCGCCCCGACTGGCTGCCCGTGCCGCTGAACGCGGTGCGCCGCCTCGCCCTGCCCGACCAGGAGGCTCGTCCGTGACCCCCAAGGCCAACAAGCCGTCCCCGGCCAAGAAGGAAACCGCGGCCAGGAAGAAGACCGCCGCCCGGAAGGCGCCGGCCCAGGAGGTACCCCCGCAGGCGCCGGCGCCCGCCGTGGACGTCCCGCCGCAGGCACCGGCGCCCGCCGCGGCGGTCCCCCCGCAGGCAGCGGCGCCTCCTGCCGAGGTCGCCGTGTCCCCGGCCGTCGACGCCGGTGACCGTGCGCGGCTGCTGGACGGCACCCACCACGATCCGCACTCCGTGCTGGGCGCGCACCCGGTGCCGGGCGGGGTCGCCTTCCGCGCGTTCCGCCCGTACGCCCAGGCGGTCACCGTGGTCGCGGACGGGCTGCGGGCCGAGCTGCACGACGACGGCGACGGCTTCTTCTCCGGCCTGCTCCCGCTCTCCGAGGTCCCCGTCCACCGGCTGCTGGTGACGTACGACGGCACGGTGCACGAGACGGAGGACGCCTACCGTTTCCTGCCGACCCTCGGCGAGCTGGACCTGCACCTGATCGGGGAGGGCCGGCACGAGCAGCTGTGGCAGGCGCTCGGCGCCCATGTCACCACCCACCAGGGCGTCACCGGGACCCGGTTCGCGGTGTGGGCGCCGAACGCGCGGGGTGTGCGGGTCACGGGCGGTTTCAACTTCTGGGACGGCACCGGTTTCCCGATGCGCTCGCTCGGCGGCACCGGGGTCTGGGAGCTGTTCGTGCCGGGGATCGGCGAGGGCGAGCTGTACAAGTTCGAGATCACCCGCCCGGACGGCTCGCGCACCCTGCGCGCCGACCCGCTGGCCCGCCGTACCGAGGTGCCGCCCGCCACCTCCTCGGTCGTGGACGCCTCGCACCACGAGTGGGGTGACGCGCAGTGGCTGGCGCGCCGGGCGGAGACCCCGGTCCACGAGGCCCCCTTCTCCGTCTACGAGGTCCACCTGCCGTCCTGGCGGCCGGGGCTGACGTACCGCCGGCTGGCCGAGGAGCTTCCCGCGTACGTGAGCGAGCTGGGCTTCACCCACGTGGAGCTGATGCCGGTCGCCGAGCACCCCTTCGGAGGTTCGTGGGGCTACCAGGTCACCGGTTTCTACGCGCCGACGGCCCGGCTCGGCACCCCGGACGACTTCAAGTACCTGCTGGACCGGCTGCACCAGGCCGGCATCGGGGTGCTGATGGACTGGGTGCCGGCGCACTTCCCGCGCGACGACTGGGCACTCGCCGAGTTCGACGGGCGTCCGCTGTACGAGCACCACGACCCCCGGCGCGCCGCCCATCCCGACTGGGGCACGCTGGAGTTCGACTTCGGACGGCGCGAGGTGCGCAACTTCCTGGTGGCGAACGCCGTGTACTGGTGCGAGGAGTTCCACATCGACGGGCTGCGCGTGGACGCCGTCGCCTCGATGCTCTACCTGGACTACTCGCGCGAGCCGGGCCAGTGGACGCCGAACGAGCACGGCGGCCGGGAGAACCTGGACGCGGTGGCCTTCCTGCAGGAGATGAACGCCACCGTCTACCGGCGCTGCCCCGGTGTGGTGACCGTCGCCGAGGAGTCCACGGCCTGGGACGGCGTCACCCGGCCCACCCACCACAAGGGTCCCAGCGGCTTCGGCGGGCTCGGTTTCGGCCTGAAGTGGAACATGGGCTGGATGCACGACTCGCTGGAGTACATGAGCCACGATCCGGTGCACCGCGCCTACCACCACCACGAGATGACGTTCTCGATGGTGTACGCCTACAGCGAGAACTACGTCCTGCCGATCTCCCACGACGAGGTGGTGCACGGCAAGCGGTCCCTGGTGTCGAAGATGCCGGGCGACTGGTGGCAGCAGCGCGCCAACCTCCGCGCCTACCTGGGCTTCATGTGGGCCCACCCCGGCAAGCAGCTGTTGTTCATGGGGCAGGAGTTCGCCCAGGGCGCCGAGTGGTCCGAGGCACGCGGACCCGACTGGTGGCTGCTCGACCCGGACTACGGCGCCGAGGCGGACCACCGGGGCGTGCGGGACCTCGTACGGGACCTGAACGCGGTGTACCGGGCGAGTCCGGCGCTGTGGCAGCGGGACACCGATCCGGCGGGCTTCGAGTGGATCACCGGGGACGCGGCGGACGACAACGTCTTCGCCTTCCTGCGCCGCGACGCCGAGGGCACCCCGCTGCTCGCGGTCTCCCACCTGGCCCCGGTGGTCCGCCACGACTACCGGCTCGGCGTGCCGGACGACGTGCCGGCCTGGGTGGAGGTCCTCAACACCGACGCGGCCCGCTACGGCGGCAGCGACGTCACCCACCCGGAAGTCGTCAAGCCGGAGGCCCAGCCCTGGCACGGCCGCCCGGCGAGCATCCGGCTGACCCTGCCCCCGCTGGCGACGGTCTGGCTGCGCCCGGCGTGACCCGCCCTTTGCCTCCGCCCCACCCTGCGCATACGCTCGGCGCCCGGTGGGGCGGAGGGGGAGGACATGCGGCGGACCGTCGTGGCACTGGGGACGGTGGCAGCGGCCCTGACGGGCTGTGCACCGGACGGGTTGTGCACCCAGATGGACATGGAGTCGGGTGTCGCCGTGCTGTGGCGGCCCGCCGACTTCGGCCGGCAGCGGGACGCGGTGACGGTACGGCTGTGCGTGGACGGCGACTGTGCCGAGGGGGCGTCCGGCGATCCGGGCGATCCTTTCCGGTCGCTGTCGGTACGGCTCCCGGACGACGTCGGCGCCGGCCCGGTGCCGGTGCGGCTCACGGTGACCTCCGGGGAGGACGGCCGGGTCGTCGTACGGGACAGCCGGCGGGCGCGGCTCGCCGAGGAGCACCCCAACGGCCGGTCCTGCCCGCCCACGGCCTGGACGGCGGCCTTCCGGGCGCATCCGGAGCAGGGGCTGACGTCGACGAAGGGCATGGACCTGCGGAAGACGCCCGGCACCGGACCGGAGCGGCACACCGGCGGCCCGTCCGGCGGGTGAGGCAGGCCGTCCAGGACCCCGGGGGCGGCAGCCCCGGCCGGCCCCGCAGGCCCGCCGTCGCCGCCGTCCCCGCTGTCACTCGCTGTCGGCCAGGCCCGGCGGCAGCTCCCCCGTGTGCAGCACGCCGAGCCGCTGGGTGGCCCGGGTGAGGGCCACGTACAGGTCGCTCGTGCCGTAGGCGCCCGGCTCGACCACCAGGACGGCGTCGAACTCCAGGCCCTTGGACTGGCGGGGGTCGAGCAGGACGACCGTCCGCGTCAGGTCGGGTTCGGCGCCGGCCGTGACGCCGTCCAGGCGGGCGGCCAGGGAGCGGTGCAGGGCGCGCGGGGCGATCACCGCCAGCCGGCCCTCCGCCGGGGTGAGCTCGGCGACCGCCTTGGCGACCGCGCCGGGCAGGTCGTCGGGGACGTGGCGCACCCAGGGGCGTTCGCCGGTGGAGCGGACCGAGCTCGGGGGTTCGAAGCCGGGGTGCTCGGCGCGGACCACGGCCGCCGCCAGGTCCATGATCTCCGCCGGGGTGCGGTAGTTGACGCCGAGGCGGGTGTGCTCCCAGCGGTCCTCGACATACGGGGCGAGGATGTCCGCCCAGGAGCCGACGCCGGCCGCCTCCGCCGTCTGGGCGGGGTCGCCGACCAGGGTCATCGAGCGGGTCGGGCTGCGCCGCATCAGCAGTCGCCAGGCCATCGGCGACAGTTCCTGCGCCTCGTCCACGATGATGTGCCCGAACGCCCAGGTGCGGTCGGCGGCGGCCCGCTCGGCGGCGCTGCGGTGGTCGGCCTCCTCCTGCCGCTCGGCGAACCGCTCGGCGTCGATGATGTCGTGCGCGGACAGCACCTCGGAGGCGTCCGGGTCGTCGGCCTCCTTGTCCTCGAACTCGTAGGTCCGGGAGGCGTAGGAGACGTCCAGCACGCCCTGCGCGTACGCCACCTGGGTCTCGCGCTCCCGTTCGGCGCGGGCCCTGGCCATCCGGTCGTCCTCGCCGAGGAGTTCGGCCGCCTCGTCCAGCAGGGGCACGTCGGCGACGGTCCAGGCGCGGGTGACCGGGCGGCGGATCGCGTCGGCGTCCTCCGGCGGCAGGTAGCCGTCGGGCTCGGCGAGGAGGTCGGCGACCAGCCGCTGCGGGGTGATCCGGGGCCACAGCTGGTCGACGGCGGCCCAGACCTCGGGGTTCTCGGCGAGTTCGTCGCGGATCTGGGTGATGTCGGAGGCGTCGAGCAGGCTGCTGCCGTCGTAGGGGTCCGTGCCGACGCGCTCGGCGTACAGCTCGGTGAGCGTGTTGAGGATGTGCCCCTCGAAGTGCTCGCGGGCCGCGTTGTGCGGCAGCTTGGCGGCGCGCGTGCGCTCGCGGGCGACGCTCACCAGGCCGTCGTCCAGCATGAGCACCTCGCGGTCGTGCTCGATCGCGATGACCGGGTCGGGCAGGGCCTGCCGGTCGCGTACGACGGCGGCGAGGACGTCGGCCATGCCGGCGCGGCCCTTGACGGCGGCGGCCTCGGGCGTGTCGGCGGCGGTGGCCTTCACGCCGGGGAACAGCTCGCCGACGGTGGCCAGCAGCACGCCGGTCTCGCCGAGGGAGGGCAGCACCTCGCCGATGTAGCCGAGGAAGGCCGGGTTCGGGCCGACGATGAGGACCGCCCGGCGGGCCAGCAGCTCCCGGTGCTCGTACAGCAGGTAGGCCGCGCGGTGCAGGGCGACCGCCGTCTTGCCGGTGCCGGGGCCGCCCTCGACGACCAGCACGCCCCGGTGCGGCGCCCGGATGATGCGGTCCTGGTCGGCCTGGATGGTCTGCACGATGTCGCTCATCCGGCCGGTGCGGGCCGAGTTCAGCGCGGCCAGCAGCACGGCGTCGCCGTTGTGGTCCTCGTGCCCGGTGCGGGTGGCGTCGCCGAGGTCGAGGATCTCGTCGTGCAGGGAGGTGACGGTCCGGCCCTCGGAGGCGATGTGCCGGCGCCGGCGCAGACCCATCGGGGTGTGGCCGGTGGCCAGGTAGAAGGGGCGGGCGACGTCGGCCCGCCAGTCGATGAGGACCGGCGTGCGCTCGGCGTCGTCCTCGCGCAGCCCGATCCGGCCGATGTGGTGCTCGGTGCCGTCGGCGAGGTCGATGCGTCCGAAGCAGAGCGAGCCGTCCACGGCGTTCAGCGCGGCGAGCAGCCCCGAGCGCTCGGCGACCAGGATGTCCCGCTCCAGCCGGGCCTGCATGGGCTTGTCGCCCTGGGCGAGCGCGTCCGCGACGGAGGTCTCCGTCTCGCCGCGCAGCACGTCCACGCGCGCGTACAGTCCGTCGACGAATTCCTGTTCGTGCCGGATTTCATCGTCTGGAAATTCGGTGTTTGACAATTCCGCTCCCGCCCGGATATACTGTGCCCAGTAAACGTCATTCGTGGGTTCATCGAAATGAAGTCACGAATCATTGAATATACGCACAGGAATCCCCCGAGCGCAATTGCTCGGGGGATTCTTTGCGGGCGGGGCCGCTTTACAGCACGTCGGCCAGCTCCTCCAGGAGGCGCCGCTTGGGCCGCGCCCCCACCATCGACTTCACGGGCTCACCGCCCTGGAACACCATGAACGTCGGCATCGACAGCACCTTGTACGCGTTCGTGGTCTCCGGGTTGTGGTCCACGTCCAGCTGGACGACCTTGAGCCGCTCGCCCTCCTCCGCGGCGAGGGCGCTCAGCACCGGCGCCATCTGCCGGCACGGCGGACACCAGTCCGCCGTGAACTCCACCAGCACCGGCAGTTCCGATGCCAGCACCTCCTTGTCGAAGTCCGCGTCCCCCACCTCGGGCACACCCGCTGCCTTCGTCACCGCTCCTGCCTTCCCCATTCGCACAGGGGCTCCGGACCTCCCGGAACCAGCGCCTCGACGGCCAGGTCGTCGCGTGCCCGTTCGGCCCGCGCCAGCTGTCCCGCGACCGTCTCCCGGACCGCCGTCAGCTGCCCGATGAGCGCGTCCAGCTCGGCCAGCTTGCGCCGGTAGACCACGAGCGAGGCCGGACAGGAGTCTCCCTCCGGGTGCCCGGCGCGCAGGCACTCCACGAACGGCCGCGTCTCTTCGAGGTCGAAGCCGAAGTCCTGCAGCGTGCGGATCTGCCGCAGCAGCCTGAGGTCGTTCTCGTCGTAGGTACGGTGTCCGTTGCCGTCACGCCGGGCCGGCAGCAGCCCCCGGGCCTCGTAGTACCGCAGGGTGCGTGTCGTGGTCCCGGCCCGTGCGGCCAGCTCGCCGATGCGCATGTCCATGACGGTAGGTGTTGACGTCGGCGTCAAGGCAAGACCGGCGCGGGACCGCGGCCAGGGATTGACCGGCCGACGACCGAAAACGATCGCCGGCGGGCCGGAAGCGGTGACGAAGGCCGGTGCTTCCGCCGGCGCCCCCCGAGGCCCGGCGTCCGTCGGGTTCACCGGCGATCCCGGCAAGGCGGCTCTCCCGGCCTCCGCGATCCGGGTCCGCGACCGGCACCGGCCCGGCTTCCGGCGCGCCGGCCTAGACGTGTGCCAGGCCCGCCGACTCCTCCACCTCCAGCAGAGAGGCGCTGTGCCGCTCCTCCTCGAACTTCCGGCGTCCGCCGCGCAGGCCGAACAGCCGCTTGGTCAGGGCGATGTAGAGGACGGCGATGATGTTGAGGACGAGGGTCGCGATCTTCAGCCAGCTGACGTGCTCGGTGAGTTCGTAGATCTCCAGTGGCAGGAAGGCGGCCGTCGCGACCACCGTCAGGTACTCCGCCCAGCGCTTGGCATACCACAGGCCGACCGCCTCGATCAGCTCGACCAGCGCGTAGGCCAGCAGCAGGGCGGCCACCAGCAGCAGCGTGGAGTGCCGGTAGCCGAACGCCTTCTGCACCGAGCCGACGACCGGCGAGTGGTCGAGGTCGTAGTGGAAGTGCCGGAAGACCGGGCGGAAGACGTCCAGGTACTCGTCGAACAGGCGGCGGACCGCGTCCTGGCTGTTGCTGAACTTCCACACCGCGGCCGCGACCAGGACGATGAACACCCCGCGCACGGCCCGCTCGACGGCGAGGAAGCGCAGGACGAACAGGTCCCGGAGCACCTTTCCGCGCGGCACCAGCGGCGCCTCGGCGGCCGGCCCCGAGCCGTGCGGCTCGCCGAGCACGAAGTCACCGCAGCGCAGGCACCGCCAGACCTCCCCGAGCGCGGTCTGGGCGTGCAGCCGGATCCGCAGCCGGGGGTCGTCGGGCGCGTAGGTCACATGGCCCTTGCGCGCGCAGGTCCGCCGGTCCCAGTCGATCGTCATCCCCCGTACCTCCACACCTTCACTCACTCATACGTCCTGACGCCCCAGGTCGGGCACCACATGTACCGGCGCCACATGTCCCTGCGCCACACATACTGACGCCGTATGCGAACGTGCCGTTCCGGTTGGTCCGGAGCGGCACGTCGACGGTCGGGGTCCGAGCTGGGGCCGGGGGTCCGAGCTGGGGTCGGAAGTGCGAGCCGGTCAGTCGGCCGCGCTGCCGACCAGTTCCTTCTCCGCGGCCTGCGGCTCCGGCGTCTCCGCCTCGCGGCGCGGCAGCAGGAAGGCCACCAGGACCGTGCCGACGCCGAGGATCACCGCGCCGACCAGGCTGGTGTGGGCGACCGCGTCGGAGAACGCGGAGCCCACCGCGTCGGCCATCTGCCGGGCGCCGGCGGCCAGCTCACCGGCCTGCTGCTTGAGCTGCGCGGCCTGCTGCGGGTCGCTTGCCTGCTGGGCCCGCGCGGCGGTCTGCTGCGCCTTCTCGCCGATGCCCTGGGCGACGGCGTACCCGGCGCCGACCGAGTCCTGCGCGGTGTCCAGGGCGCTCGCCGGGAGCTTGCTGCCGGCGGTGGCGTCGGAGAGGTGGTCGCCGTAGGAGGTGGCGAGCAACGAGCCGAGGAGGGCGATGCCGAGCGAGCCGCCCAGCTCCAGCGAGGTGTCGTTGACGGCGCCGCCGACGCCCAGCTCGGACTCCGGGAACGCGCCCATGATGGCGTCGGTGCAGGGCGAGAGGGCCAGGCCGATGGCGAGGCCCAGGATGATCAGGGGCGCCACGAAGTCGCCGTAGGCGGAGCCGGCGTCCACCCGGGTGAGCAGGGCGAGGGCGGTCGTACCGCCGACCATGCCCGCGCTGACGGTCCACTTCATGCCGACGCGCGGGGTGAGCCACCCGGTCAGGGCCGAGCCGACGAAGACGGCACCGGCGAGCGGCAGCATGCGCACACCGGTCTCCAGGGCGTCGTAGCCGAGGACGAACTGCAGGTGCTGGGTGAGGTAGTAGAACGCGCCGAAGACGGCGAGGAAGAACAGGGCGACGGCGAGGTTGGAGCCGGCGAACCGGCGGCCGGCGAAGCGGCGCACGTCCAGGATCGGGCGCGGGTTGCGCAGCTCCCACAGGACGAAGGCGACCAGGCCGACGCCGGCGACGACGGCCGCCCCGACGGCCTTGGCGCCCCAGCCGAAGTGCGGGCCCTGGATGATCATGTAGACGAGCGCACCGGTCCAGAGCACCGACAGCAGTCCGCCGACGTAGTCGATGCGGTCGTGGTGGCCGGCCTTGGACGGCGGTACGAGGACGAAGGCGCCGACGATCGCGACGGCGGCGATGGGCACGTTGATCAGGAAGGTGGAGGCCCAGCCGTGGTCGCGCAGCAGGGCGCCGGCGACCACCGGCCCGGCGGCGATGGCGAGCCCGGCGGTGGCGGTCCACAGCGTGATCGCCTTGGCCCGCTCGGCGCGCGGGAAGGTCGCGGCGAGCAGGGAGAGCGTGGCCGGCATGATCAGGGCCGCGCCGACGCCCATCACGGCCCGGGCCGCGATGACGGTCGCCGCGCTGTCGGCGAGGTAGCCGAAGACGGCCCCGCCGCCGAACACCACCAGGCCGAGGACGAGCGCCCCGCGCCGGCTGTACTTGTCGCCGATCGCGCCGAGCAGCAGCATCAGCGCCGCGTAGGGGACGGTGTAACCGTCGATCACCCACTGCAGGTCGGCGCTGGAGAGTCCGAGGTCCTGCGTCATGGCGGGCGCCGCGACCGTGAGGGCGGTGTTCGCCATCACGATGATCAGCAGGCTGAGACAGAGCACCAGGAGCGCCCACCAGCGCCTGGCGTAGGGGCGGTCCGTCCTGTCGACCGGTTCGGTCATGACGAGTCGCATGCGGGGGTCGCCTTCCTCGGGTACGCGACGGGGTTGCACAGCGGCGTGCATTTGCACAACGATGTGCAATGTACGTCGTTGCACATCACTGTGCAAGTCGGGCCGGGAAGGGTGCGGGAGGGCACAATGACCGCCATGACCACGGGTAGCACCAGCCGCGCCGACGCCAACCGGCGCCGCATCCTCGACGTCGCCCTCGCCGAACTGCTGCGCGATCCCGACGCCTCCATGGACCAGATCGCGCGCGCCGCGGGCGTCGTACGGCGGACGGTCTACGGCCACTTCCCCAGCCGGGAAGCGCTCATCAGCACCCTGGTGGACGGGGCCGTGGAGGCGCTGGCGGCCGCGGACGCGCAGGCCCGCGCCGGCGTCACCGACCCGGCGGAGGCGGTGGCCCGCACGGTGCTCGCCCTGTGGCCGGTCGCCGACCGCTACCGGCTGCTGATCGCCCTGGCCCAGCGCACGGTCACCGTGCAGGGCATCCGCGACCGCCTCGCGCCGCTGCGCGAGAACAAGGTGCGCCTCCTCCAGCGCGGCCTGGACGAGGGCGCCTTCGCCTCCCCGCTGCCCGCGCCGGCCCTCGCCTACGTGCACGAGCAGATGCTGTTCGCGGTGATGGAGGCGGTGAACGACGGCCTGCTGGCAGCGGAAGAGGCGGGCCGCTCGGCCACGGTCGCCGTGCTGACCGCGGCGGGCGTGCCCGCCTCACGGGCCACCGAGCTGGTGGCCGGGGTGTCGTAGCCCCCAGGGGAGAAGTGGAAACGCCGGAACCGCCCGGAGAAGGGCGGAAGCCGGGCGCTGGGGCACGGGGGGGGGGGAGCCTCGGCCGCCCGGCGGCGTGGGCCGGACGCCCGGCCCGGGTTCAGGCGGGGCCGGACGTCCGGAGCTCGGGTACCGGCTCAGGCCTTGGCGAGTTCCTTCTCGCCGTTCTCCCGGGCCTCGGGAACCTCGGCCACCGCGGGCCGGTCCTCGTCCAGCAGCGTGGTCTCGTCGAAGGGCAGCTCTCCGGCCAGCACCTGCCGCACCCGGACCTTGTCGATCTCCTTGGTCCACGTGCCCACGAGCACGGTCGCGACCGCGTTGCCCGCGAAGTTCGTCAGGGCCCGCGCCTCGCTCATGAACCGGTCGATGCCGACGATCAGCCCGACCCCGTCGACCAGGGCCGGCTTGTGCGACTGCAGACCGCCGGCCAGGGTGGCGAGCCCCGCGCCGCTGACGCCGGCCGCGCCCTTGGAGGCCAGCAGCAGGAACAGCAGCAGCGGGATCTGCTCGCCGATCGACATCGGCGTACCCAGCGCGTCCGCGATGTACAGCGACGCCATGGTCATGTAGATCATCGTGCCGTCGAGGTTGAAGGAGTACCCGGTCGGCACGGTGATGCCGACGACCGGCCGGCTGACGCCGAGGTGCTCCATCTTGGCGATCAGCCGCGGCAGCGCGGACTCCGACGAGGACGTCGACAGGATCAGCAGGAACTCACGGCCGAGGTACTTGAACAGGGAGAAGACGTTCAGGCCCGCGACGATCCGCAGCAGCGCGCCGAGCACCACGAAGACGAACAGGAAGCAGGTGACGTAGAAGCCGAGCATCAGCACCGCGAGGCTCTTGAGCGCGTCGATGCCCGCGGAGCCGACCACGGCCGCGATCGCGCCGAACGCACCGACGGGCGCGGCCCACATCACCATGGACAGGATGCGGAAGACCAGCCGCTGGATGTGCTCGATGCCGCGCAGCACCGGCTGCCCGGCCGAGCCCATGGCCTGCAGCGCGAACCCGGCGAGCAGGGCCACGAGCAGGGTCTGCAGGACCTGGCCCTCGGTGAAGGCGGACACGAACGTGGTCGGGATGATCGACAGGACGAAGTCCACCGGCGGCAGCGCGTCGGGCGAGACCTGGCTGTGCCCGGTCGCCTTGATCGCGTTGGTGATGTGCAGCCCGTCGCCGGGGTGCAGCACGTTGCCGACGACGAGTCCGATGGCGAGCGCGACGAGCGACATCACGAGGAAGTAGCCGAGGGCGATGCCGCCGACGGCGCCGACCTTGGCGGCCTTCCGCACGGATCCGATGCCGAGCACGATGGTGCAGAAGATGATCGGCGAGATCATCATCTTGATCAGGTTCACGAACCCGGTGCCCAGCGGCTTCAGCTCGACCGCGGCGTCGGGCCAGATCAGGCCCACGGCGATGCCGAGCGCGACCGCCACGATGACGGCGATGTACAGGTAATGGGTCCGGTCCCGCTTCACGCGGGCTGCGGCAGGTGCCGTATCGGGAGTGCTGGCGGTCACGACTGCCCTCCTTGACGTCTTCGTCGGCGTAACTACCGGCGTGCGGCTCACGTCCGGGCGTTATCGGGGAATGCCGTGACTATCTCCCGGCCTGTGAGGGCGGTCACCCTTCCGTTCATTTAGTTCACGCTTAACCGCAGAGGCACACTGCTGACATGCGTCTGCCCACCCTCCCCGGACCCCGCAGCCTGGCCGGCCAGCTGTTCGCCATGCAGGCCGTGCTGATCGCGGTGGTCGTGGCCGGGTACGCGCTGTTCACGTACGTCAACGACCAGCGGCAGGCCGAGGACGCCGCCGCCCGGCAGGCCACGGCGGTGGCCCGGTCCATCGCCGACTCCCCCTCGGTCCGCGTGGCGATCCGCACCGCCGACCCCACGGCCCGGCTGGAGCCGTACGCCCTCCAGGTCATGCGGGACGCGAACGTCGACTTCGTCACGATCATGAACCCGTCCGGCATCCGCTGGACCCACCCCGACCGCGACCAGATCGGCAAACGCTTCCTCGGCAACATCGGCCCCGCCCAGCACGGCCACAGCTTCACCGAGACCTACACCGGCACGCTCGGCCCGTCCGTCCGCGCGGTGACCCCCGTCACGGACAATGGCCGGATCGTCGGCCTGGTCAGCGCCGGCATCAAGGTGGAGACCATCAGCGCCCGGGTGCAGGACCAGGTCGCGGCCCTGCTGGGGGTGGCCGGCGGGGCGCTGCTGCTGGGCGCGGTCGGCACCTACGTGATCAACGCCAGGCTGCGCCGCCACACCCACGGCATGAACGCCACCGAGCTGAGCCGGATGCACGACTACCACCAGGCGGCGCTGCACGCCGTCCGGGAAGGGCTGCTGATGCTGGACGGCCAGTACCGGGTGGCACTGATCAACGACGGCGGCCGGGAACTGCTGGGGGTGGGCCCGGAGGAGGAGGCGATCGGCCGCTCGGTGGCCGGCCTGGGCCTGCCGGCCCCGCTGACCGGCGCCCTGCTGTCCTCCGAGCCCCGCGTGGACGAGGTGCACCTGACGGAGTCCCGGGTGCTGGTGGTGAACACCTCCCCGGTGTCGGGGGGCGAGCGGCGGGGCACGGTCGTGACGCTCCGCGACGTGACCGAACTCCAGTCCCTGATGGGCGAGCTGGACTCGGAGCGCGGCTTCACCCAGGCTCTGCGCTCCCAGGCGCACGAGGCGGCGAACCGGCTGCACACGGTCGTCTCCCTGATCGAGCTGGGCCGGGCCGAGGAGGCGGTGGAGTTCGCCACGGCCGAGCTGGAGCTGGCGCAGGCCCTGACCGACCAGGTGGTGGCCGCGGTGGGCGAGCCGGTCCTGGCCGCGCTGCTGCTGGGCAAGACCGCCCAGGCGAACGAGCGGGGCGTGGAGCTGGTGGTCTCGCCGGACAGCCGGCTGGACGACGGGCTGCTCCCCAAGAGCCTGTCCGCCCGCGACCTGGTGACGATCCTCGGCAACCTGATCGACAACGCGGTGGACGCGGCGCAGGGCAGCGCCCGGGCGCGGGTGACGGTGACGGCGTACGCTACGGCCGCCGAAGTGGTGCTCCGGGTGTCGGACACCGGCCCGGGGGTCGACCCGGACCATGGCGACCTGGTATTCCAGCGGGGGTTCTCCACCAAGCCGGCCGGGCCCGGCGGGCGGGGACTCGGGCTGGCCCTGGTCCGGCAGGCGGTGAACCGCCACGAGGGCACGCTGACGGTGACGGGGTCCGGCGAGGACGGCGAGGGCGGAGCGGTGTTCGAGGTGCGGTTGCCGTTGCGCACACCCCTGGGCGGCGGCAGATGACGAGCGAGCAGCAGCCCATCCGCGTCCTCGTCGTCGAGGACGATCCGGTGGCCGCCGACGCGCACGTGATGTACGTCGGCCGGGTGCCGGGGTTCGTCGCGGTCGGGAAGGCGCACACGGGGGCGGAGGCCCGGCGGATCCTGGACCGCACGGCGGTGGACCTGCTGCTGCTGGACCTGCACCTCCCGGACGTGCACGGCCTGCAACTGGCCCGGTCCCTGCGGGCCGCCGGCCACCACGCCGACGTGATAGCGGTGACCTCGGCGCGGGACCTGGCGGTGGTGCGGGAAGGGGTCTCCCTGGGCGTCGTCCAGTACGTCCTGAAACCGTTCACTTTCGCGACGTTGAGGGACCGGCTGGTGAGGTACGCCGAGTTCCGGGCGGCGGTGGGCGAGGCGAGCGGCCAGGACGAGGTGGACCGCGCCCTGGCGGCCCTGCGCGCGCCGTCGCCTGCGGCGCTGCCGAAGGGCCTGAGCGGGCCGACGCTGGAGCGGGTGACGTCCGCTCTGCGGCATGCGCCGGAGGGGCTCACCGCGGCCGGGGTGGCCGAGGCGGTGGGCATCTCGCGGATCACCGCCCGGCGGTACCTGGAGCATCTGGTGGAGGCGGGACGGGCGGGGCGGAGTCCGTTGTACGGGCAGGTGGGGCGGCCTGAGCTGGTTTACCGGTGGGTTCCTCAGGGGCGATGAGGCCGGCGGCCTGGACGCGGGCCCGGACGGCCTGCGCGGGGGCGTTGGCCCGGACGTAGGCCTCGGCGGCCTGGTGGTAGTGGGCGTATGCCTCCGCCGGGCGGCGGGTGTTCCGGTACACGAGTCCCAGGTTTTCGAGCGCCCGCCCGACTCCGTAATAGTCCTCGAACTCCGTCCAGATCGCCAGGGCCTTCGTGTACTCCTCGATCGCCCTGTCCGTCTGCTCCAGCTTCGCCAGGGCGTTGCCGCGGTTGTTCCACGCCGACGCCTCCCCGAGGCGGTCGCCCACGGCCTGGTAGACGCCGACCGAGCGGATGAAGACCTCCATGGCCTCTTCGGCCCGGCCCGCGTCCAGCAGGGCGCTGCCGAGGTTGTTCCACACCCTGGCCTCACCGAACCGGTCGCCGATGTCCTGATGCAGATCACGGGACCGCAGGTAGGCGTCGATGGCCTCCTCGACCCGGTCCGCCTCCACCAAGGCGTTGCCGAGGTTGCTCCACACCTGGGCCTCACTGACCCTGTCGCCGATGTCCCGATGCAGATCACGGGCACGGATATGGGCTTCGATGGCCGCTTCCGGGTCCCCGGCCTCCTCCAGGGCGTTGCCGAGATTGTTCCACGCCATGGCCTCACCCACGCGGTCACCGGCTCTCTGCGCAGCCTCCTGGGCGGACCGGTTGACCGCCACCAGGTCGTCCAGGTGTCGCCGCCATTCGAGATAGGTGTACAAGCACAGGGCCAGCCGCACAGCCGTGTCCGTGTGCCGCTCCTCCCGCCCCCACTGAGCCGCGGCCACCAGTCCCGCGCGCTCCCTGTCCAGCCAGGCCAGCGCCTCGGCCCGGGTGGCGAAGCGTGCCGGCTCCGGCTTCCCGGGCAGCCAGTGCAACCGGTCGTCCGCCGCGTCCGCCCACCGGTAGTAGTGCGCGAGCAACCGCTCCCGCGCCGCGTCCCGCGTCTCGGCGTCGCCTGCCAACAGGCCCGCTCCGAACGCGCGCACCAGGTCGTGCATCCGCCAGCACCCCCGGACGCTCCCCCGCTCCACCAGGTGCGCGCGGGCCAGGGCCTTCAGCCCGGCCGACGCAGGCACCTGCTCCCCGGCCAGCACGCCGGCCACCTCCTCGCTCACCTCCGGCCCCGGCGCGAGGGCGAGCAGGCTCAGCAGACGTGCCTGGTCGGCCGGAAGCCTGCGGTACGAGAGGTCGAACGCGGCGCGCACACTGCGGTCGCCGTCGTCGAGCGCGGCGAGGCGGTCGTACGACGTCGCCAGCTCGTCCGCGAATTCGGCGACGGACCGGCCCGGATCCTCGGCCAGCAGGGCAGCCGAGATCTGCAGGGCCAGCGGGAGGTGCCCGCACAGGTCCGCCAGCCGTGCCGCCGCCTCCGCCTCCTCCACGACCCGGTTGTCCTCCGGGTCGGCGATACGGAGCGCCCTGTCGAGAAGTTCGTACGCGGCCCCAGGCGTCAGCTGGTCCAACGACACCAGCCGCGCCCCCAGTTGCGCCAGCCGGTCCCGCGAAGTGACCAGCACCCGGTGCCGCACGCCCCCCGGCAGCAACGGCCTCACCTGCTCCGGCGACGACGCGTTGTCGGCGACGATCAGCACCGCCTCCCGCTCGGCCAGCACCGAACGGTACAGGCCCGCCCGTTCGTCCGCCGTGGCCGGGATGTGGTCGGGATCCACGCCCAGCGCCCGCAGCAGGGACTGCAGGGCCTGGTCCGCGGTGACCGGAACGTCGTCGTACCCGTGCAGGTCCACGAAGAGCACCCCGCCCGGGCACCACCCCGCCTCCCGCGCCGCGTACGCCGCCTGCACCGCCAGCGCCGTCTTGCCGATGCCGCCGAGCCCGGACACGGCCGTGACGAGGACGGCCTGCTCGGCGCCGGAGACGGAAGGGTCCAGCGCGGCCCGCACCCGCGCCAACTCCTCGTCCCGGCCGGTGAATCCGGCAGCCGGCGGTGGCAGCGCGTCCAGGGCCGTGGGCGCCGGCGCCTGCTGCCGGTACTCCGCCTTGCCGATGACGGGCCCGCGGAAGTCCCCGCCCCGGAAGTCGACGACATCGCTCACCCGGCCCCGCCCCCTGCCCGGAACGGCACGGCGTACTGCACCACGCACACCCCCAGCCCCACGACCGCGACCGCCTCCAGCACGGACACGACCACCAGCCCGGCCGAAACCTCGCCCCCCGCCCAGTACACGACGAGCGCGCTCAACGGCACGACGCAGAAGGCCAGCAGGTCGACCACGCACTGGACGACCTTCCGGGAGAACCGCCGGGCGTCCCCCCGGTGCGCGGCCTCCCAGCGGAAGACCTCAGCCCCCTCGGCCCGGGCCAGCGCGGCGAGCCGGGGCCCCAGCTCGCCCCGCACGTACGCCCCGATCGCGGAGATCTTCTGGTCGTTGACCAGGTACGTCCAGCCCAGCACGACACACACCGGCGGCAGCGCGAGCAGCATCGCCGGCTGCCTGGCCTGGGCCGCCGCGGCGATGACGGCGGCCACCACCGTGAGGGTGACGTAGAGCAGATTGTCCCGGAAGCCGATCCGGGTCTTCTGCTCGTCCTTCACGGTCTGGTACTCGGCGAGCAGCAACTGCCCCACGGTGACGTCTCGTTCCGGCACGCAAGCCCCTTCCCCCGGCAGTACCTTATGAGTGTGCCGGAGACTCAATCCACCGTTCTGGTCCTGACCGCACTGCCCCTGGAGTACGCCGCTGTCCGGGCGTACGTCCCGGAGCGCGAGGAACTCGTCCACCCCAAGGGGACCCGCGTCGAGAAGGGCCGGCTGCCGGACAGTGCCTGGCACCTGGCGATCGGCGAACTCGGAGTGGGGGCCGAGCGTGCCGCCGCGCTCACGGCCCAGCTCATCGACTGGCTGCACCCCGAGGCCGTCCTGTTCGTGGGGGTGGCGGGAAGCCTGAAGGACGACATCGGGATCGGCGATGTCGTGGTGGGCACCCAGGTCTACGAGATCCACGGCGGCAAGCAGGCCCACGACGGTTTCAAGGTCCGCCCGAAGGCCCTGCCCGGCTCGCACGCGCTGGAGCAGGCGGCGCGTTCCGTGGCCCGGGACCTGCCGGGGATACGGGTGCACTTCGCGCCGATCGCGACCGGCGACGTGGTGCTGGCCGACTCCAGGTCCGCCATCGCCCGGCACCTCGACGCCCACTACAACGACGCGGGCGCCATCGAGATGGAGGGCTCCGGAGCGGCCCTGGCGGCCCACCTGAGCGGACAGCTGGACGCGCTCGTCGTGCGGGGCGTCAGCGACCGCGCGGACCGCAACAAGCGGCGGGCCGACGCCGGCGGCTCGCAGCAGCGGGCGGCCGCGCACGCGGCGAACGTGGCGGTCGGGCTGCTGCGCAAGCACCAGCCCCGCGGCACCGGTCCCGGCGACTCCGAGGAGGGACCTCAAGCACGCTACGGGGGCGACCACATCGACTTCCGGGGCGGGACCTTCCACGGACCCGTCACCGGTAAGCAGGTCGGAGGCCGGTAAGGGCACGGCCCACGGCCCGGTCCCCCGCGCGACCGCCGCCCTGCCGGCCCGCCCCCTCGGCTTCACCGGCCGGTCGGCGGAGCTGGACCGCCTGCTCCCCCACCTCGCACCCGGCGAGGACGACACGACCGCACTGCCGCTGCTCATCTTCGCCGTCACCGGCATGGGCGGCATCGGCAAGACCGCGCTCGCCCTGGAGGCGGCGCACCGGGCGCGCGCGGAGGGCTGGTTCCCGGGCGGGACGCTCTTCGTGGACCTGCGTGGGTACGACGACGACCCGGTCACGGCCGATCAGGCGGTCCTGGCGCTGCTGGACGCGCTCGGCGTACGGGACCGGGACCTGCCGCCGACGACCGGGCGCCAGTACGACGCGTACCGCGCGCTCCTCGCCGAACGCCGGGACCGCATGCTGCTGATCCTGGACAACGCCTCGGACCCGACCCAGTACGTGCCGCTGCTGCCCGGCACGGACCGGCACCGGGTGCTCATCACCTCGCGGGACCGCCCCGACGCCCTTCCGGTACGCCTGATCGACCTGGAGACGCTCGACCCCGATGATTCGGTCGCCCTGGTGACCCGTGCCCTGCACGGCACCGACGAACGCGACGACCGTCCGGCACGCGAGCCTGACGCACTGCGCGAACTGGCCGACCTCTGCGGGCACTTGCCCCTGGCACTGCAGATCGCGGCGGGCATGCTGCGCCGGCGCCGCCACCGGGACATCGCGTCCGTGGTGGCCGAGATCCGGGACGCCGGGGATGCGACGGCCGTCCTCGACCACGCCAGTCCCGGAGCGGACCTGTACGGGCGCTCACTCGTTCTCCGCCCCGTACTGGAGACCTCCTACCGCCGGCTGCCGCCCGACCAGGCCCGCCTGCTGCGCCTGCTCTGTCTGGCTCCGGGCGCGGAGACCGGGACGGAGGCGGTCGCGGCCCTGGCGGACCTCGGCACGGAGTCCGTGCTGTCGCTGCTGGAGGACCTGGCCGCCACACACCTCGTCGCGCCGGTGCGGGGCGGCAACGGGACGGCTTCCGAGGTGCGGTGGCGGTTGCACGACCTGGTGCGAGGGTTCGGGGCCGGTGTCGTGGCGGAGGATGCGGGGTTGCGGGAGGAGGGGGAGGCGGCGCGGGAACGGGTGCTGGGGTACTACCAGCGGTGGGCGGAAGCGGCCGATGACCGGTTGCGGTGGTTGCCGGGAATGGAGGAGCCGGAGCGGTTCAGGGACCGGGGGCAGGCGCTGGCGTGGCTGGACGGGGAGCGCGCGGCTCTGGTGGCCGCTGTGGAGTGGGGACGGGAGGAGAGGTTCGCGGACGCGGCGGTGAGGCTGGCCCAGTATCTGGGGAAGTTCCTGGACTGGCGGCGGTATTTCGATGACTGGATCACTGTCGCGGAGGCGGCGCGGGAGGCCGCCCGCCTCGCCGGGGACAGGCTGGCCGAGGCCGTCTCATGGGACCATCTCGGCCTCGCCCTGCAGGAGGCGGGCAGGGTGGAAGAGGCGATCGACGCCCACCACAAAGCCCGCGACCTGTACCAGACCACCGGGGACCGACATCGGGAGGCCAGCGCCTGGAACAACCTCGGCCTCGCCCTGCAGGAGGCGGGCAGGCCGGAAGAGGCGATCGACGCCCACCACAGAGCCCGCGACCTGTACCAGACCACCGGGGACCGATACCGCGAGGCCAGCGCCTGGAACAACCTCGGCCTCGCCCTGCAGGAGGCGGGCAGGGTGGAAGAGGCGATCGACGCCCACCACAGAGCCCGTGACCTGTACCAGACCGCCGGGGACCGATACCGCGAGGCCAGCGCGTGGAACAACCTCGGCCTCGCCCTGCGGAAGGCTGGCCGGGTGGAAGAGGCGATCAAGGCTTACAGTACGTGCCTGGAGCTCTACCAGGAGTATGAGGACTGGTACGGGGACGGGCAGACCCTCCACAACTTGGCCCTCGCCCATCAGGCCGCCCACCGCCCCGCCGAAGCCCGCGCCGCCTACCTCCAGTCCGCCGACGCCTTCACCCGCGCCAACGCCCCCGACCGAGCCGCCCAAGCCCGCGCCCGAGCCGCCGAACTCCCGGACTGACGGCCCCACTTCACCGTCGTGGACTATCACCCGTCCCCTGGCCCGCCGAGGCGCAATCCCGCGCACACGCATTGACCTGACTAGACCACTCCTCTTACCTTCACACGGCAGCAATCTCCGCGCCACCCCCACGTGTGCTCAGGAGGTCATGCCCGTGCGCCCCACCGCCGCCCTCCCTCTCCTCCTCACCACCGCCCTCGCCGCCACCGCCCTCACCGCCTGTGGCAGCGGGTCCGGCAGCAGCCCGGACACGGTGAAGGTGTCGTACAAGCAGTCCACCGACAACTCGGTCAAGGTGATGGACACCTACCTCGCCGGGATCAAGAAGCAGTTCGAGCACGAACACCCCGGCAAGAAGGTCGAGTTCGTGCCGATCAAGGCGCCGGACGCCGAGTACTACACCAAGCTCCAGCAGATGCTGCGCTCGCCGCGGACCGCCCCGGACCTGGTCTACGAGGACACCTTCCTCATCAACTCCGACATCACCAGCGGGTACTTGAAGCCGCTCGACCCGTATCTCGCCAAGTGGCCGGACTGGGGGCAGTTCGTCGGCACGGCGAAGGCGGCGGCCAAGGGGCAGGACGGGAAGACGTACGGCGTTCCGGACGGGACCGACACCCGCGGGCTCTGGTTCGACAAGCGGGTGTTCCGGAAGGCCGGGTTACCCACCGACTGGCAGCCGAAGACGTGGGACGACATCCTCGCCGCCGCCCGGACCATCAAGCGGAAGGTCCCCGGGGTCGTCGCCCTCAACGTCTACACCGGCAAGCCGGCCGGTGAACGGGCCACGATGCAGGGCTTCGAGATGCTCCTGTACGGCACCGGCGACGGCACACGGGATCCGCTCTACGACAGCGGCAGCAAGAAGTGGATCACCGGGTCCCAGGGCTTCGAGGACTCGCTGAAGTTCGTGGAGACCGTCTACCGGGACAAGCTCGGCCCCGACGTCTCCGACGCCCTCGACCCGAACTTCAACACCACCGTCAACGGCGAACTGCTCCCCCAGGGAAAACTCGGCATCGCCCTCGACGGCTCCTGGCTGCCGCAGGCCTGGCTGCCGGGCAGCGGGCACGAGTGGCCCGACTGGTCGAAGCAGCTGGGGCTCGCCGCCATGCCGACGCAGAACGGGCAGGCGCCCGGCAAGGTGAGCATGTCCGGCGGCTGGACCTGGTCCATCCCGGCCAAGGCGGGCAACCCCGACCTCGCCTTCGAGTTCGTCCGGACGATGCAGACGAAGGACAACGCCCGGAAGTGGTACATCGCCAACTCCGGGATCGCCGTACGGAAGGACGTCGCCGCCGATCCGGCGTACGCCGGCGCCCAGCCCGGCATCAGGTTCTTCACCGACCTCGTCGCGAGTACGCACTACCGGCCCGCGTATCCGGCGTACCCGAAGGTGTCGACCGCCGTGCAGGAGGCCATGGAGGGGGTCACGACCGGTGACCTGTCCGTGGCGGAGGCGGCGAGCGGCTACGACGCCACGGTCGAGGACGTCACCGGCGGCCGAGTGGTCCGGAAGTGAGGCGCGGGAACCCGGCCGTCCGGGCCCTCCCCCTCGCCCCCGCCCTGGTCCTGCTGCTGCTCTTCCTCGCCGGGCCGATCGCCTACTGCGTCTGGATCGCCTTCACCGACCTCCAGCTGACCGGCCAGGCCCACTCCTCCTTCGTCGGCCTCGCCAACTTCCGCCGGGCGTTCCGGGACGACGCGTTCCTGCACGCGGTCCGGCTGACCCTGGTGTTCACGGTGCTGTCCTCGCTCATCGGGCAGAACACGCTGGGCCTCGCGCTGGCCGCGCTGATGAAGCGCGCCTCGAAGCCCGTGCGGACGCTGACCGGCGGGATCGTCGTCACCGCGTGGGTGCTGCCGGAGGTCGTCGCCGGGTTCCTGCTCTACGCGTTCTTCCGGCGCGAGGGCACCTTGAACGCCATCCTGGACTGGCTGCACCTGCCCCGGCAGAACTGGCTGTTCACGCTGCCCGTCCTCGCGGTGTCCTTCGCCAACGTCTGGCGCGGGACGGCGTTCTCGATGCTGGTGTACTCCGCCGCGCTGGACGAGATCCCCGCCGAGATCACGGAGGCCGCCGAGGTGGACGGGGCCGGCGGGTGGCGGCGGCTGTGGCACATCACCCTGCCGATGATCCGGCGCTCCATCGGCACCAACCTCATGCTCAACACCCTCCAGACGCTCTCCGTCTTCGGGCTGATCTGGGTGATGACCCGGGGCGGGCCCGGCAACCGGAGCCAGACCCTGCCGCTGTACATGTACGAGCAGGCCTTCCAGAACAGCATGATCGGGTACGGCACCGCGGTCGCCCTGCTCCTGCTGGTCGTCGGCTCCCTGTTCTCCGTCGTCTACCTGCGGCTGCTGCGGACGGAGGTCTGATGCCCCGCAAGCGTTCCTCCCGGCGGCTCGCCGCCGACGTCGCGCTGCTGGCCGTGGCCGCCGCCTTCGCGCTGCCCCTCGCCTGGGTGCTGCTGTCCGCGGTGGACCCGCACGCCGGCCTCCGGGTCCGGGTCCCGGGCGGGGTCACCCTGGACAACTTCCGGGCGGTCCTGACCCCGGACATCACCTACACCCCGCTGCTCAACAGCCTGGTCCTGTGCGGGGGCGCCACGGCGCTGACCGTCGGCTGCGCCGCCCTCGCCGCCTATCCGCTGTCCCGGTTCCGGTCCCGGCTGAACCGGCCGTTCCTGCTGACGGTCCTGTTCGCGACCAGCCTGCCCGTCACGGCGATCATGGTGCCGGTGTACGCCCTGTTCGTCCGGGTGAACCTCATCGACACCTTCCAGGGCACGATCTTCTTCTTCGCCGCCTCCCAGCTGCCGTTCGCGATCTGGCTGATGAAGAACTTCATGGACGGCGTGCCGCGGGAGCTGGAGGAGGCGGCCTGGACGGACGGCGCCTCGGCGGCGCAGTCCCTGCTGCGGATCGTGCTGCCGCTGATGGGGCCGGGGCTCGCCGTGGTGACCGTGTTCTCGTTCGTGATGATGTGGGGGAACTTCTTCGTCCCGTTCATGCTGCTGCTCACCCCGGACCGGATGCCGGCCTCGGTGAGCATCAACGACTTCTTCGGCAACCGGGGCATGGTGGCCTACGGCCAGCTCGCCGCGTTCTCCGTGCTCTACTCGACGCCGGTGCTCCTTCTGTACGTCCTGGTGGCACGGCGGCTGGGCGGCGGGTTCGCCCTGGGCGGCGCGGTCAAGGGGTGACCCGGGAGGGTGTTCCGTCCGTTGCATACCGAACGGCCGGAACTGTGGGTTCCGACAATCCGTGATCCTGGCTGAACGGACCGTAGCGATCCCTGTGCGGCGCCCCTAGCTTGTGCCGGGTGCGTGAACCCTCAGCTCCCCCCTTCAACGCTCCGGCCGCCCGCAGACTGCGCGCCGCGCTCGGCATGGGCCCCGAGCACGTCGCCCACGGCATGCGGGTCTCGTACGGACTGCCCTACGTCACACCCGACCTCGTGATCGCCTGGGAACGCGGCACCGCCGCCCCGAGCCACCCCGAACTCACCTCGCTGGCGGGCGTCTTGTGGTGTTCTCCGGGTGAGCTGTTCGGGCGGCCGCAGACCCTGCGCGAGCACCGCATCGCCCGGGCCGTCGCGCCGGAGGACGTGGCCCGTGCCGTCGGCGTGGACGTACGGTCGTATCTGCGCATGGAGGAGAGCGGGCAGTGGCGGGGCAACGAGCGGCAGTCGGCCGTGCTCGCCCAGGTCCTCGACCTCGCCCTGCCCGACTTCGTCGCCGTCACCGGCCGCGGGGCGAAGCTCGCCGATCTGCTGCGCAGCGCGGTGACCACGCGCTGGCAGGCCTACGTACGGCCGGTGCGCAAACTGGCGCCCCTGGACCCGGACGTCCTCGAAGGGGCGCTGCAGGAGCTGCACGAGGACTACCAGGGGCACATGGCCGCCACCCTCAGCTGGGGTGGCGGCAGCAGGAGCGCCAGCGAGTCCGGGCGGGAGTTCCTCGACCGGATCGTGGAGAACTTCTGGGCGGCGGTGGAGAAGCGGACCGCCTAGGGACCGGTACGACCGTTCTGGGACCGCTACGACCGCCTAGAAGACCGACTCGGCCTCGTCCATCCGGTCCTTGGGCACCGTCTTCAGCTCGGTGACCGCCTCCGCGAGCGGCACCATGACGATGTCGGTGCCGCGCAGCGCGGTCATCCGGCCGAACTCGCCGCGGTGCGCGGCCTCGACGGCGTGCCAGCCGAAGCGGGTGGCGAGGACGCGGTCGTACGCGGTCGGGACGCCGCCGCGCTGGACGTGGCCGAGGATGACCGGCTTGGCCTCCTTGCCGAGGCGCCGCTCCAGCTCGTAGGCGAGGGCGGTGCCGATGCCCTGGAAGCGCTCGTGGCCGTACTGGTCGATCTCGCCCTTGCCGTAGTCCATGCTGCCCTCGGCGGGGTGGGCGCCCTCGGCGACGCAGATGACGGCGAACTTCTTGCCGCGGGCGAACCGCTCCTCGACCATCTTGACCAGGTCGGCGGGGTCGAAGGGCCGCTCGGGCAGGCAGATGCCGTGGGCGCCGGCGGCCATGCCGGACTCCAGGGCGATCCAGCCGGCGTGCCGGCCCATGACCTCCACGACCATCACGCGCTGATGGGACTCGGCCGTGGTCTTCAGGCGGTCCATGGCCTCGGTGGCCACGCCGACGGCGGTGTCGAAGCCGAAGGTGCGGTCGGTGGAGGAGATGTCGTTGTCGATGGTCTTCGGGACGCCGACGACCGGGAGGCCGGCGTCGGAGAGCATCCGGGCCGCGGTCAGCGTGCCCTCGCCGCCGATCGGGATCAGCGCGTCGATGCCGAACTCCTCGACCATGTCGGCGGCGCCGTCGCAGGCCTCGCGCAGCCGGTCGCGCTCCAGCCGGGAGGAGCCGAGGATGGTGCCGCCGCGGGCCAGGATGCCGCTGACCGCGTCCAGGTCGAGGGTGCGGTAGTGGCGGTCCAGCAGACCGCGGTAACCGTCCTCGAAACCGATGACCTCGTCGCCGTACTGCGCCACCGCCCGGTGCACGACCGACCGGATCACGGCGTTCAGGCCGGGGCAGTCGCCGCCTGCGGTGAGAACTCCGATGCGCATCGTGCTGTGTCTCCTGCTCGCTGTCGGTGCCGGTGAGCCGTTGTCGATTCTTTCACGTCCGCCGGGCAGGTGAAATCTTGACGGGCGCCTTATCCGTCGGCAGGGGTATTGTCAAGAGGGTTCTGCTCACCTTGGTGAGCGATTTTTATGCCACATAGGCGACACAAGCGACGAGAGGAACGGAGTGGACACGTGACGCGCAGCGTGTACGTGACCGGGATCGACCGCGGTGACGGCCGCCAGGTCGTGGAGCTGGGAGTCATGGAACTCCTGACCCGGCAGGTCGACCGGGTGGGGGTCTTCCGTCCGCTCGTCCACGACGGCCCCGATCGGCTGTTCGAGTTGCTGCGGGCGCGCTACCGCCTCTCGCAGGACCCGGCGACCGTCTACGGCATGGACTACGACCGGGCCTCCGCACTCCAGGCCGAGCAGGGCACCGACGAGCTGGTCTCCGTCCTCGTCGACCGCTTCCACCTGGTGGCCCGGGACTACGACGTCGTCCTCGTCCTCGGCACCGACTACGCCGGCACCCAGCTGCCGGACGAGCTGTCCCTGAACGCCCGCCTCGCCAACGAGTTCGGCGCCTCCGTGATCCCGGTGGTGGGCGGCCGCAAGCAGTCCGCGGCGTCCGTGCTCGCCGAGACCCGCAACGCCTACCGGGCCTACGACGGCCTCGGCTGCGACGTACTGGCCATGGTCGCCAACCGGGTCGCCCGCGAGGACCGCGACGAGATCGCCGAGCGGCTGGCCAGCCGGCTGCCGGTGCCGACGTACGTGCTGCCCGACGAGCCCGCGCTGTCCGCGCCCACGGTCGCCCAGATCGCCCAGACCCTGGGCGCGAAGGTGCTGCTCGGCGACGACTCCGGCCTCGCCCGCGACGCGCTGGACTTCGTCTTCGGCGGCGCCATGCTGCCGAACTTCCTGGGCGCCCTGACCCCGGGCTGCCTGGTCGTCACCCCGGGCGACCGCGCCGACCTGGTCGTCGGCTCGCTCGCCGCGCACAGCGCCGGCACCCCGCCGATAGCCGGCATGCTGCTCACCCTGAACGAGGTGCCGAGCGAGGAGATCCTCACCCTCGCCGCCCGCCTCGCCCCGGGCACCCCGGTGCTCTCGGTGTCCGGCAACAGCTTCCCCACCGCCGAGCAGCTCTTCTCCATGGAGGGGAAGATGACGGCGGCCACCCCGCGCAAGGCGGAGACCGCGCTCGGCCTGTTCGAGCGGTACGCCGACACCGCCGGCCTGGCCCGCCGGGTCTCCGCGCCGAGCAGCGACCGGGTCACCCCGATGATGTTCGAGCACAAGCTCCTGGAGCAGGCCCGCTCCGACAAGCGCAGGGTCGTCCTGCCGGAGGGCACCGAGGAGCGGGTGCTGCAGGCGGCCGAGGTGCTGCTGCGCCGGGGCGTGTGCGACCTGAGCCTGCTCGGCCCGGTCGACCAGATCCGCAAGAAGGCCGCCGACCTCGGCATCGACCTCGGCGACAGCGAGCTGATCGACCCGGCCACCTCCGAGCTGCGCGACGCCTTCGCCGAGCAGTACGCCGCCCTGCGCGCCCACAAGGGCGTCACGGTCGAGCTGGCCTACGACGTCGTCTCGGACGTGAACTACTTCGGCACCCTGATGGTCCAGGAGGGCCTGGCCGACGGCATGGTGTCCGGCTCGGTGCACTCCACGGCGGCCACCATCCGCCCGGCCTTCGAGATCATCAAGACCCGGCCGGACTCCTCGATCGTCTCGTCGGTGTTCTTCATGTGCCTGGCCGACAAGGTGCTGGTATACGGCGACTGCGCGGTCAACCCGGACCCCAACGCCGAGCAGCTCGCGGACATCGCCATCCAGTCGGCGGGCACCGCCGCGCAGTTCGGCGTGGAGCCGCGGATCGCGATGCTGTCGTACTCCACCGGTACGTCCGGGTCGGGCGCCGACGTCGACAAGGTGCGCGAGGCCACCGAGCTGGCCCGCTCGCGCCGGCCGGACCTGAAGATCGAGGGGCCGATCCAGTACGACGCGGCCGTGGAGCCGTCCGTCGCGGCGACCAAGCTGCCCGGCTCGGAGGTCGCCGGCCAGGCCAGCGTGCTGATCTTCCCCGACCTGAACACCGGCAACAACACCTACAAGGCCGTGCAGCGCTCGGCCGGCGCGATCGCCGTCGGCCCGGTGCTCCAGGGCCTGCGCAAGCCGGTCAACGACCTGTCCCGGGGCGCCCTCGTCCAGGACATCGTCAACACCGTGGCCATCACGGCGGTCCAGGCCCAGAACTCCGCCCAGTCCCCGAACGAGAAGGCGTCCCAGCAGTGACCTCCCCCACCCGTGTCCTCGTCCTCAACTCCGGCTCCTCGTCGGTGAAGTACCAGCTGCTGGACATGCGGGACAGCAGCCGGCTCGCCATGGGCCTGGTCGAGCGCATCGGCGAGCAGACCTCCCGGATCGAGCACACCTGCCTCACCAGTGGCGACACCCGTGAGCACACCGGTCCGATCGCCGACCACGACGCCGCCCTCAAGGCGGTCGCCGAGGAGCTGGGCCGCGACGGCCTCGGCCTGGACTCCCCGGAACTGGCCGCGATCGGGCACCGGGTGGTGCACGGCGGGATGTTCTTCACCGAGCCCACCATCATCGACGACGAGGTGCTCACCGAGATCGAGCGGCTGATCCCGGTCGCCCCGCTGCACAACCCGGCCAACCTCACCGGCATCCGCACCGCGCAGGGGCTGCGCCCCGACCTGCCCCAGGTCGCCGTGTTCGACACCGCCTTCCACACGACGATGCCGGAGTCCGCGGCGCGCTACGCGATCGACCCGAAGATCGCCGACCGGTACCGGATCCGCCGCTACGGCTTCCACGGCACCTCCCACGCCTACGTCTCGCGGGAGACCGCGCGGCTGCTGGGCAAGGACCCGTCCGAGGTCAACGTGATCGTGCTGCACCTGGGCAACGGCGCCTCCGCGTCCGCGGTCGAGAAGGGCCGCTGCGTGGACACCTCGATGGGACTGACCCCCTTGGAGGGGCTCGTGATGGGTACGCGCTCCGGTGATCTGGATCCGGCCGTCATCTTCCATTTGGCACGTGTTGGGGATATGTCCATGGACGAGATCGACACTCTCCTCAACAAGAGGAGCGGGCTGTTCGGTCTGTGCGGGGACAACGACATGCGGGAGATCCGCCGCCGGATCGACGAGGGCGACGAAGAGGCCGCACTCGCCTTCGACATTTACATTCACCGGCTCAAGAAGTACATCGGCGCCTATTACGCGGTGCTCGGCACCGTGGACGCGGTGGCCTTCACCGCCGGGGTCGGCGAGAACGCGGCCCCGGTGCGGGAGGCGGCGATCGCGGGCCTGGAGGGCCTGGGTCTGGCGGTCGACCCGGAGCGGAACGCCGTACGCGGCGGCGGGCCGCGGCTGATTTCGCCGGACTCCGCGCGGGTGGCGGTCGCCGTGGTGCCGACCGACGAAGAACTGGAGATCGCGACGCAGACCTACGCACTGGTGGGAAAGAACAACTGAATAGCACCTGAGCGGTGTGCCACTCATTTGTATCTTCCGCCAGACGGAATATTCCGTAGCGAAACAAACCGATAGGATCGCCCCATGCGCCGTTCGAAAATCGTCTGTACTCTCGGCCCCGCGGTCGACTCCCACGAGATGCTCGTCGCCATGATCGAGGCGGGCATGAACGTGGCCCGGTTCAACTTCAGCCACGGCACCCACGCCGAGCACCAGGCGCGGTACGACCGCGTCCGGGCCGCCTCCAAGGAGACCGGCCGTCCCATCGGCGTCCTCGCCGACCTGCAGGGCCCGAAGATCCGCCTGGAGACCTTCGCCGAGGGTCCGGTCGAGCTGGAGCGCGGTGACGAGTTCGTCATCACGACCGAGGACGTGCCGGGTGACAAGCACATCTGCGGTACGACGTACAAGGGGCTGCCGGGTGACGTCTCGCGCGGCGACCAGGTCCTGATCAACGACGGCAACGTCGAGCTGAAGGTCCTGGACGTCGAGGGCGCGCGGGTCAAGACGATCGTCATCGAGGGCGGTGTCATCTCCGACCACAAGGGCATCAACCTGCCCGGCGCGGCCGTCAACGTGCCCGCGCTGAGCGAGAAGGACGTCGAGGACCTGCGCTTCGCCCTCCGCATGGGCTGCGACATGGTCGCGCTGTCCTTCGTCCGGGACGCCAAGGACATCCATGACGTGCACCGCGTCATGGACGAGGAGGGCCGGCGGGTCCCGGTCATCGCCAAGGTGGAGAAGCCGCAGGCGGTGGAGAACATGGAGGACGTCGTCGCGGCGTTCGACGCCGTGATGGTCGCCCGCGGTGACCTCGCCGTCGAGTACCCGCTCGAAAAGGTCCCCATGGTGCAGAAGCGCCTGATCGAGCTGTGCCGGCGCAACGCCAAGCCGGTGATCGTCGCGACCCAGATGATGGAGTCGATGATCACCAACTCCCGCCCGACCCGCGCCGAGGCCTCCGACGTCGCCAACGCGATCCTGGACGGCGCCGACGCGGTCATGCTGTCGGCCGAGTCCAGCGTGGGCGCCTACCCGGTCGAGACGGTCAAGACCATGTCGAAGATCGTCACCGCGGCCGAACAGGAGCTGATGTCCAAGGGCCTGCAGCCGCTCGTGCCGGGCAAGAAGCCGCGCACCCAGGGCGGTTCGGTGGCCCGCGCGGCCTGCGAGATCGCCGACTTCCTCGGCGGCCGCGGCCTGATCGCGTTCACCCAGTCCGGTGACACCGCCCGCCGCCTGTCCCGCTACCGCGCGACCCAGCCGATCATCGCCTTCACCACGGACGAGGGCACCCGCAACCAGCTGACCCTCAGCTGGGGCGTGGAGTCGCACATCGTGCCGTTCGTGAACACCACCGACGAGATGGTCGACCTGGTGGACCAGGAGATCGCCAAGCTGGGCCGCTTCGACGCGGGCGACACGGTCATCATCACCGCCGGCTCGCCCCCCGGGGTCCCCGGCACCACCAACATGCTGCGCGTCCACCACCTGGGCCAGAGCAGCTGACCCGTCCGGCACGGGCCTGGTACGGCACCGAGGGCGCCCCCTGGACAGGGGGCGCCCTCGGTGTTGTGCGGCTCCCGAACCGGCTTGTGCGACCGCTCAGTCGGTCGTGTACACGTGCATGCCGGGCACGTGCAGGTTGCCGCCGAACTGGGCCGCCTGCGTCACCTTGACGTCGGTGAAGTAGATCAGCGGGATGTTCAGCGGGGGCGGGCTGTCGGGGCTGAAGGTCACCGGTATCAGACCGAACAGTTTGCCCGAGATGCTCTCGGTGTACATCACCGTGTCGCCGCCGGTGATGGTGGACGTCGAGCCCTTGGCCGCCTGGACGTGGTACGTCTTGTTCGCCTGCTTGTCCTGCACCGTCTGGTGCAGGTCGCCGATGTCGGTGCCGCCGGAGATGACGTACTTCAGCACCTTCTTGGTGGTGCCGTTGGCCGTCTTCACCTTGACGATGCCCTGGTAGTCGGCGCCCTTGAGGAGCAGGGAGCTGGCGTTCAGGTACCAGGGGTCGTCCGCCACCGGCACCTTGTTGTCGACGCCGCCCTCGTCGTCCGTGGCCACCGGGCAGTCGTCGGCGGAGGCGGACTCGCTCGCGGACGGGCTCGGCGTGGCCGACGCGGTCGCGTCCCCGGCCGTCCTGGTGGCGTCCTCACCGGCCTTGGAGACGGTGCCGGTGGTGTCCTTCACCGTGTCCCCGACCGTGTCGGTGGCCTTCTTGGCCGTGTCCTTCACGGTGTCGGAGGCACCGGAGTCCTTGCCGCCGCCCGACGAGGTGTCCGCGGGCGAGGTGCCCGTGGACGCGGTGTCCGCGGCCGACGACTGGGATGCGGACGGCGTCGGGGCCGGGCTCTTCGACTCCGTGCCGGAGTCCTTGCCGCCGGTGAGGACGTCGCCGATCGTGTCGCCGATCGTGTCCAGCACGTTCCCGCCGCTGCCCCCGGTCGCCGTGGGCGCCGGCGTGTCCGTGTCACTGCCGGAGCCCGAACCCGAGCCGGACGAACCCGAACCCGAGCCGGACGAACCCGTGTCCGAACCGGACGAACCGGAGTCCGAGCCGCCGGAGCCGGAGCCGGACGTAGCGGTCGGCTCGGGCTTGGCCGTGTCACCGCCGGAACCCGACTCCGGTGCGGAGGTCTTGCCGGACTCCTGCGTGTTGCCGCTCTCGGCGGTCTTCGACGGCGACGGCGTGGCCGAAGTGCTCTCCGACGCGGACGGCGACGGCGAGGCCGAGGGGTTCTTGTCGCCCTCCAGCGCCTTGACGCAGTCCTTGTACTCGTCGGCCGTCAGGCTCTTCGCCGACGTCGACGGGGCCGGGCTGCCGTTGTTGTCGGCGAGGGCGAGCGTGGAGGTGAAGCCCATGCCCATGAGCACCGCCGTGGGCATCGCCACGGAGGCTATGGCCTTGCCGGCCGGCATGTGGAACCTGGTGAACAGGGGCTTCCTGGGGGCCGCGTGGCGGGGCCCGGTTCTCGCGCGGGACCCGTCCACGTCGGTCCCGCGGGTCACCTCGTCAGCCGGCACTGTGCCTCCCGTTCGCCCCGTTGGCCGGGTTGGTTCCTGACAGGTCGTTCGGCTTGTCCAGTCCGTACACGCGCTGCTCCGGCAGGGGCGCGGCGGCGGGCGAACCGTCCTGGTCCGGTCCGGCCGGCGGCTGCGGCTGCGCAGGCGCGCCCGGCGCCCAGGCCACGGCCATCGCCCCGCCGGTCAGCGAGCACAGGAAGCCGACGATGAAGCCGCCGATGTTGGACAGCGGAATCGACACCAGCGCCAGCAGGATCGCCGCGACGCCCCCGAAAACCCGGATGTGCTGCTGGAACCAGAGGATGATCCCGAGGACGAAGAGCAGTCCACCGATGATCAGGGAACTGGAGCCGCCGGGGGTCCCCATCGTCATCGTGAGATGGCCCAGCTGCAGGTGTGCGTACGGGAAGTACAGGATGAGAAAGCCGCCGAGCATGACGAACAGACCGGCCCAGAACGGACGCGCGCCCCGCCAGGCGCGGAACTGCAGCCTCCGGCGGGTGAACTGGCCGGGTGCGGCGGCAGGAGTCTCGGCGCTCATGGAAAACAGCTCCCTGGTGCGGCGTTGCTGTGGTGGTGATGTGTGCCGCGTGTGACAACGCGGCCGGAGAGTGGACGGGCGGGGGCGCCACCGGCTCCCCCGCCCGTCAGCGAGTGCTTAGTAGCACTCCTTGACACCCGTCGACAGCGACATCTTCAGGCCACTGAGCTTGAAGGTGCCGGCGGTGGTCGCCCACGCCGTCTGCTTCACGTTCTTCAGCGTGGCCTTGTCGGCCTGCTGCGCGAAGCCGAACGGGTTGGCCTGCTCGCCGCCGCCCTTCATGCCCGGACCCTTGGAGGCGTCCTTGGCGGCCACACCGATGTCGATGTTGTCGAACGTCGCGTCGGCGCTGAGGTCGGCAACGTCGATGTAGATGTTGTCGGCCTGGACCTTCTCGGCGCCCTCGCCACCGGCCCGCAGGATCAGGCTGACGTTACCGAAGATCGGCACGTCGGGCGTGACCACGGACTGGCACAGGTTGGTGATCTCCGCGTGCTTGAACGCCGAGACGGCCACCGGGTGCGCCGTCTTCTTGCCGTCCATGGTGTAGCCGCTGTCGATGGCGCCGTACTGCGAGAAGCCGGTGCCGACCAGCTGGTCCGCCGACACCTTGAACGACTGACCGGACACGCTGAACGACGCGGCCAGAGCGCCCTGCGCGAGGGCGACACCTATGCACGCCGTGGCGGCCACGCTGGGCACCATGACCACAGCGAACCGCTTCCATCTGGTCCCGCCACGCACCTGGGACTCCATATTTCCTCCTTCTCGGACGTACATCTCCTGGCCCGGGCTCGCCCCAGTCGGCGGCTCAGCCGGGCAGGGATGGGAGAAGTGCTACGTCCTCGGGAAGGAGAGCGCCTGCGGTCGGCGGCGCGAACCGCGCCCGAATCACCGGCGATCACCCCCGAGCGACAACCACTGGTCGCGCCTGACACGCATCACGCACAACCTTGCTGGACAGGCTTCACCGGCCGGCGAAGACCCCCCTGCCCTAGACCCGGCGCCACTGCCGCCGGCTCTGCTCGGTGGGGACCCAGAGTCTCCCGTGACCCGACCGGGTGCCGGGGTACGGGAATGGACCGAGCGTCGCCGATCGTGGTGCATTCTCGGCCCGGGCACAAGGGGGTTCGTTACTGGCTAGTAACGGCCGGATAACCGGAGTACGACCGGCCGGTCTCGGAATGCAACGCTCGGTGGCATCCAGGGGCAGAGCAAAGCCGTTGATCCCTGGACGAATCCAGACAGACCAACGGCCTCGATTTACTCGCAGTAACAGCGGCCGCGATTACCAAGATTTGGTAAAGCGCCGTCTGCGTGACTCCTCGTCGGCAAACCCTTCACCCCGGCACCACATGCCGGGGCGTTTAACGACTGGTCAGAACAGGGCGCGCGCGAGCGCACGACGGGCGCCGACCACGCGCGGGTCCTCCTGGCCCACGACCTCGAACAGCTCCAGCAGCCGGCGCCGTACCGCGTCCCGGTCGTCACCCACCGTGCGCTGCACCGTCTCGATCAGCCGCCCGAAGGCGTCCTCGACGTGACCACCCACCAGGTCAAGGTCGGCGGCGGCGATCTGCGCCTGGATGTCCTTCGGCTTCTCGGCGGCCTCCTGGCGCACCTTCTGCGGGTCCGTGCCCTGCACCCGCTGGAGCAACTCGGCCTGCGCCAGGCCCAGCTTGGCCTCCGGGTGGGCCGGGTCGTCGGCCAGCACGTTCTTGTACGCCTGGATCGCCCCGCCCAGGTCGCCCGCGTCCAGCGCCTGCGCGGCGGCGTTCAGGGCCGCTTCGTACGGCCCCTCGGGCGCCGCGGCCTCCGCGGCACCGCCCGGCTCGGCGTCCGGGTCGACGGTCAGGCCGGTCAGGCCGAAGCGCTGCTCGGCGACCTGCACCAGCTGGTCCAGGGTCTGCCGGATCTGCTGCTCGCCGGCCACCCCCTGGAAGAGCGGCAGCGCCTGTCCGGCCACGACGGCGAAGACGGCCGGGATGCCCTGGATCCCGAACTGCTGCATCAGCATCTGGTTGGCGTCGACGTCGATCCTGGCGAGGAGGAAGCGCCCGCTGTACTCGACGGCCAGCCGCTCCAGGACAGGGCTCAGCTGCTTGCAGGGCTCGCACCACTCGGCCCAGAAGTCGATGACGACCGGGACTTCGGCGGAGCGTTGCAGGACGTCCCGCTCGAACCCTGCCTCATCGACGTCGATCACGAGATCGGCCGGGGAGACGGCTCCCGTCCCGCCCTGCCGGGCGGCTTCGGCGCGTGCCTGCTCGGCCTTGGCCTTGGCCTCTTGGGCCGCCTTCACCGCGGCGAGGTCGACGACACCGCTCATGGACATGTTCCGTGGCTGCATGCGTCTATCCTCCCCCGATCTCACGCCTGAGTGAAAAGCGATGTGCGGCGCCGGGTCCCCACCCCACGCCTCGGTTGTCGCCCGTGTACGTCCCTCACGAGCTTTCGCTACGACCCGTAGCGTAATGCCATGAGGGCACCCCGCGACACCACGCGCCGGTGATCTCCCTCACGACCGCACAGATCCCGCCGGTTATGGTCGATGAATGCAGAGCCGCACCCCCGCCAGCCGAACCGGACGCCCGCGCAGCGCCGCCGCGGACGCCGCGATCCTGGCCGCGACCCGGGAGGCTCTGGTCGAACTGGGCTGGTCCAAGCTCACGCTGGGAGACGTCGCCACCCGGGCCGGGGTTGCGAAGACCACGCTCTACCGCCGCTGGGCCGGCAAGAACGAACTGGTCGTGGACGCCGTCGCGGAACTCTTCGACGAGCTGGAACTGCCCGACCGGGGCAGCCTGGCCGCGGACATCGAGGGCGTCGTGCTCCAGTTCGCGGCGATCCTGGCCCGGCCGGAGGCCAAGAGTGGCCTGATGGCGGTGGTAGCCGAGGCCACCCGCGACGAGGCCCTGCGCGAACGCATCCGCGCCTCCATCGTGGACCGCCAGCTGCGGCTGGTCCTGGAGGGCCGCGCCCGGGCCCAGCGGCGGGGCGAGCTCCCACCGGAACCGGATCCCGGCGAGTCCGCCCGTACGGTGGACCTCATCTTCGACGTGGTCGCGGGCGCGGTCGTCCACCGCACCCTGGTCAGCGGCAAACCGGCGGACGAGAACTGGGTCCACACCTTCACCCGCCTGCTCCTCCTGGGCCTCGTTTCCCAGCCGACGGAACAACCGACGACGGCCACCTACCGGCCGACGGAGAAAACGACGACAGCCGCTCCCCGGCCGACCGGGGAAACGCCGACAGCCACCCCCCAGCCGACCGAGTAGGCGACGACGGCCACCTACCGGCCGACCAAGCCGCACGGCGACAGCCACCCCCGGCCGACCAAGCAAACGGCAACGGCCACCTACCGGCCGACCGAGCCGGACGGCGACAGCCACCTCCCAGCCGATCGAGCTGCACGCGACGGTCACCTCCCGGCCGGCCGAGTCGGGTGGTGCACAGGCCGGGGGTCCAGGGGGCGGAGCCCCCTGGTGGGCCGGCAGCCGGCCGACGGTGCCTAGAAGCCGGGGGGCTCGGTGTACACGCCCCACTCGTCCCGCAGCACCCCGCAGATCTCCCCCAGCGTCGCCTCGGCCCGCACAGCCTCCAGCATCGGCTCGATCATGTTGGCCCCGGACCGCGCCGCGGCGAGCATCCCGTCCAGCGCCCCCCGCACCGCCGCCTCGTCGCGCCCCGCCTTCCGCTCGGCGAGCACCCGCACCTGCTCCCGCTCCACCTCGTGGCTGACCCGCAGGATCTCCAGGTCCCCGGTGACGGACCCGGTGTGGACGTTGACGCCGACGACCCTCTTGTCACCCTTCTCCAGCGCCTGCTGGTACCGGAACGCGGACTCCGCGATCTCCCCGGTGAACCACCCGTCCTCGATCCCCCGCAGGATCCCGGACGTGATGGGCCCGATCGGGTGTCGCCCGTCCGGGTGAGCCCGCAGCCCCCGCTCCTTGATCTGCTCGAAGATCTTCTCCGCGTCCGCCTCGATCCGGTCCGTCAGCTGCTCGACGTACCACGAACCACCCAGCGGATCGGCCACATTGGCGACCCCGGTCTCCTCCATCAGCACCTGCTGGGTCCGCAGCGCGATCTCCGCGGCCTGCTCGCTGGGCAGCGCGAGGGTCTCGTCCAGGGCGTTGGTGTGCAGCGAGTTGGTCCCGCCGAGCACGGCGGCCAGCGCCTCCACGGCCGTACGCACCACGTTGTTGTACGGCTGCTGCGCGGTCAGCGAGACACCCGCGGTCTGCGTGTGGAACCGCAGCCACTGCGCCTTGTCGGACGTCGCGCCGTACACGTCCCGCATCCACCGCGCCCAGATGCGCCGGGCCGCGCGGAACTTGGCGATCTCCTCGAAGAAGTCGACGTGCGCGTCGAAGAAGAAGGACAGCCCGGGCGCGAAGACGTCGACGTCGAGCCCGCGGCTGAGCCCCAGCTCGACGTACCCGAACCCGTCCGCCAGCGTGTAGGCCAGCTCCTGCGCGGCCGTCGCCCCCGCCTCCCGGATGTGGTACCCGGAGACGGACAGCGGCTTGTACGCGGGGATACCTGCCGCGCAGTACTCCATCAGGTCGCCGATCAGCCGCAGATGGGGCTCCGGCTGGAAGAGCCACTCCTTCTGGGCGATGTACTCCTTGAAGATGTCGGTCTGGAGGGTGCCGTTGAGCACCCCCGGGTCCACACCCTGCCGTTCGGCGGCGACCAGGTACATGCAGAAGACGGGCACCGCCGGCCCGCTGATGGTCATGGACGTCGTCACGTCCCCCAGCGGGATGTCCTTGAACAGCACCTCCATGTCGGCGGCCGAGTCGATGGCGACTCCGCAGTGCCCGACCTCGCCGAGCGAGCGCGGGTCGTCGGAGTCGCGGCCCATGAGCGTCGGCATGTCGAAGGCGACCGACAGACCACCGCCGCCGGCGGCGAGGATCATCTTGTACCGCTCGTTGGTCTGCTCGGCGTTGCCGAACCCGGCGAACTGCCGGATCGTCCAGGTACGTCCGCGGTAGCCGGTCGGATGGAGCCCGCGCGTGAAGGGGTACTCCCCGGGCCAGCCGATCCGCTCGAATCCCTCGTACGTGTCGCCCGGTCGGGGCCCGTACACCGGCTCCACGGGGTCGCCGGAGAGCGTGGTGAAGTCCGCGTCGCGCTTGCGCGCGGCGTCGTAGCGGGCCTGCCAGCGTCGGCGGCCCTCCTCGATGGCGTGAGCGTCCATACCCTCGAATTTACTAGGACGTCCTAGTAAATGTCGATGGCAGACCGCCGCACGGCGTCCGTACGGCGGTATCCGCTAGGCCTTGGCGACGGCCGGGGCCTCGTCGGCGACCCGGGTCTCCAGCTCGCGGCTGATCTTCCGCTCCACGAAGAAGGCGGCGGTGGGGATCGTGCCCGCGAGCAGCACCCAGAGCTGGCGCCCGACCGGCATCTTCGCCTTGGAGCCCAGGTCGAAGGCGAAGATCAGGTAGAGGACGTACAGCCAGCCGTGGGCGATGGCGACGACCCGGGTGAAGTCGGCGGCACCGTCGACGTCCAGCCCGTACTTCGCGATCATGCTCAGGCAGAGCAGCACCAGCAGCACACCGGTGGTGTAGGCCATGACGCGGTAGCGGGTCAGCACGCTTTTTTTCATGGAGCCGAGCGTAACCACCCGTTCCGGGAGATCTTGCCCCGGGTCACTCCTCGTCGAAGTCGTGTGCCGCGATCCGCAGCGGCCGGAGCATCGCGAAGATCTCCCGGCACTCCTCCGCGTCGTACACCCCGAGCCCGAAGTCCATGGCCATCAGGTCACGGGTGGCCGCGTCGACCACCTCGCGGCCCTTGTCGGTGATGACGGCGAGGGTGCCGCGGCCGTCGTTGGGGTTGGGCCGCTTGGCGACCAGCCCCGACTTCACCAGGCGGTCCACCGTGTTCGTCACGGACGTGGGATGCACCATCAGCCGCTCACCGATCTTGGACATCGGCAGCTCGCCGGCCTTGGAGAAGGTGAGCAGCACCAGCGCCTCGTAGCGGGCGAACGTCAGCCCGTACGGCTTGACCACCGCGTCGACCTCGGCGAGCAGGATCTGCTGGGCCCGCATGATCGAGGTGATCGCGGCCATGGACGGCACGTTTCCCCAGCGCTGCTTCCAGAGCTCGTCGGCGCGGGCGATGGGGTCGAACGGAAGGCTGAGAGGCTTCGGCACGTTTTCAGACCCTACCGGCCGGTCATATGCCGGTCAGCTCTGTCTCGGGTTTCGGTCGCCGGCCGTTCGCGTAGGACGGCCAGGGCGAGCCCGGCGCAGCACAGCGTGCCGAGCGCACCGGCGCCCGCCACGGCCGCCCGCACCCCCACCGCCTGCGCGGCCACGCCGGCCAGCGCCATGCCGACGCCCTGCACGGTCATCAGCCCGGCGCTCAGCACGGTCATGGCCCGCCCGCGCAGCTCCGCCGGCACGGCCCGCACGAACCACTGGTCCAGGCCCGGGGTGTACGCCGACGCGGCCCCGGACAGCAGCAGGAGCAGCAGGGACACGGCGAGCCCGGGCCGCAGGGCGTAGCCGAGGTACGGCAGCAGGGACAGACACAGGAGCGGGAGGGCGACGCGTTCGCGGGCCGTGGGCCGCAGCCGGGCGCCGGCGAACAGCTCGCCGGCCACCGTGCCGACGGGCAGGGCGCACATGAGCAGGCCCAGGCCGGCGGAACCGCTGCCCAGGGCGTCGGCGTACGGCGCGGCGAGGGCCTCGGGGACGACGGAGAACGCGGGCGGCACCCAGAAGAGAAGGAGGAGGAGCCGTACCCGCGGGCGGGCGAGGAGCGACCGGAGCCCGGGCGGGGGCTGGGTACGGTCCCGGGTGCGGGCCGGCCGGTGCCGGGTGCCGAGGCGGAGCAGGGCGGCCGAGGCGAGGAAGGTACCGACGGTGATCACGAGGGCGGGGCGGGGCGCGACGACGGTGAGCAGCAGCCCGCCGAGGCCGTAGCCGACGAGCAGGGCGCTCTGGGCGACGATCCGCAGCAGGGAGCGGCCGAGCACGAACAGCTCGCCGGCGCCGAGGACGTCGGCGAGGGTGGCCATGCGGGTGCCAGCGAACACCGGGGAGACTACGGCGAGGCAGCAGCGCAGGGCGAGCAGGGCGCCGATGCCGGTGCCGGGGGCCGCCATCACGGCCACGCAGCCCGCGCACACCAGGTCGCAGGTCACGAGCACCCGCCGGGCCGGGAAGCGGTCGGCGACCGGGGCGAGCAGGGTGCCGCCGACGGCGTACGGCAGGAAACCCACGGCGAAGGTGAGCGCGCTCAGCAGGGGTGAGCGGGTGCGGTCGTAGACGAGGACGGAGAGGGCGACCTCGCTGACGATCACGCCGAGCATGGACAGCACGTGCGCGGCGAAGACGGCCCGGAACTCGGGCACGGCGAGGACACGGCCGTATCCGGCGGGGCGCGCCGGGGCCGCCTGTGAGGGTGCGGACATGCCGGGCAGCGTGCCCGGTCGGCGGCGGACGGCCGTAGAGTTTCGGCTCGGTCCGAATGTTCCCGCAGGCCGTCCCGCCCAGGAGGTGTCCGTGCCCTCGTTCCTCCGGTTCGGCGAGGACGACCTCCTGCGCTGCCGGTTCGCGGTCTCACCGCTCTGGGAGACGCAGGAGGCCGTACGGACGCTGAAGCGGCCGGACCGGCTCGGCTACCACGCGCCGTGGCTGCGGCGGATCCGGGCGGCGGCGGCCGGGCTGGACCTCGCTCCGCTGTGGCTGCTGATGCCCCGGCGGGGGCACTCGCCGGACTGGCTCGGTCCGCCGCCGATCGGGCCGGCCGCCACCTTCGAGGAGGAGATCGCGGCCGTCCGGGCGTGCGACCCGCAGGCGGCCCGCGAGGACACCGCCCGCTCGCTGGCCTGCACTCCGGGCGCGCTGGAGTCCGCCCGCGGCCGGGCCTGGCTGGCGGACCCGGCGCGGATGGTGCAGGAACTGGCGGATCTCCTGGAGGAGGCCTGGCGGGTGCTGGTCGAGCCGGACTGGCTCCGGCTGCGCGCCCTGCTGGAGGCCGACGTGGCCTACCACTCGCGGCGGCTGGCCGAGGTGGGCCTCGGCAGACTGCTGCCGGAGCTGGACCCCCGGCTGTCCTGGAACGGCCGCACGCTGACCCTGGCGCTGCACACCGAGTACGCGCGCGACCTCGGCGGCCAGGGCCTGGTGCTGATGCCGAGCGCGTTCTCCTGGCCCGACGTGGTCACGGGCTTCGAGCCCCCGTGGCAGCCCGCCCTCGTCTACCCGGCCCGCGCCCTCGCCGGCCTGTGGACCGGCCCCGCGACCCGAACCCCCGAGACCCTGGTACGCCTCCTGGGCCGCAACCGCGCCACGGTCCTGACCGCCCTGACCGAACCGGCCACCACCAGCACCCTGGCGCACCGGCTGGGCCTGGCCCCGTCCTCGGTGTCGGCCCACCTGACGACCCTGCGCGACGCGGGTCTGCTGACCGCCCGCCGCTACGGCCACCAGGTGCTGTACGAGCGGACACCGCTGGGGATGGCGCTGGCGTCGGGTGGCTGACGGGTGCGGCTCGTGCCGCCGGCCCGGGAAACGGCGCCCCCAACGGACCCTTGGCGGCCCCTGAGCCCGGTCAGGCGGGCGAGGAGCCCCGCCCCCGCCGCCGCAGGTGATGCCGCACGGCCCGCTGGGCCACCGGCCCCAAGGACTCCACCGCGCTCACCAGCGCCCCCAGCTGCTCCAGCGCGTCCAGCGCCGCACCGGCCCCCGCCTCGTCCACCCCCTCGTACAACTCGATCCCCACGAACGCCACCGCCACGGCCCGCGCCAGCCCCACCGGATCGGCGAACTCCCCGAACGGCGTCGCCGCCAGCACCCGGCGCAGCACCTGCTCGACCTCGGTGATCCACAGCTGCAGACCGGCGGCCGTGGCCGGTCCGAGGGCCGGGTGGGCCGGTGCCCCGGCCAGCAGCTGCCCTAGCAGCGCCACATGCCCCCCGGCCCGCTCGCGCTCGTGGATCTCGCGCCCGACAGCGAGGAGTTCGGACAGCGAGCCCACCGCGGCGAGCCGCTCGCGGTACCGGCCCACCGCCTTCTCCGCGCCGTACCGGCAGGCCGCGGCGAGCAGTTCGTCCACGGATCCGAAGTGGTAGAAGACGAGCGCCTGGTTGACGCCGGCCGCCGCCGCCACCGTACGGGCCGAGGTCTTGGCGATGCCCTGCTCGGTGAGCGTCCGCAGGGCGCCCTCCAGCAGCTTGGCCTTGGTCTCCTGCGACTTCGCCGTCTCGGGGCTCATGCGCGCGCTTCCTCCCGCACCGGCCTCAGCCCGGGCCGCACGCCCCGCGCGCGGACGTCGGTGTACGACGCGGTGAAGGAGCCCTCGTAGCCGAAGAGCGGCCCGAACCAGCGGTTCACCACGCGCACGCGGATGCGGAAACGGCCGGCCGTGTCGTCGTACGACTCCCGCACCTCGGCCGTGGCGCCGATGAGCTCGGGCACCCGGACGTCCACCGGCCCTTCCCGGAACCGGTGTTCGCCGGAGCGGATCAGCAGGGAGCCGTCGGGCTCGGCGTGGAAGTGCAGTTCGCTGGCGAGGTGCTGGTGGGTGCCGAGGTAGTCGAGGATGCGGTCGCCCCGGGGGCCGAGCACCATCTGCGCGTCGAAGCGGCGGGCACGGCCGGGCAGGTCGAAGGTGCGCACGAAGCTCACCGTCTCACGGCCGAAGCCGTCGGCGTACGGCACGTTCTCGATCACGAAGGGAATGTTCCGGCCGGCCCGCGGGACCAGGATGTTCCGGGTGGCGCCGAGGGCGAGGAACGGCCTGACGAACGCCGGTCCGTGCCAGATCCGGTCCATCACACCCCGGCCGGTGCACGCCTCGCCACCGGCCAGACCCACCGAGAAGCGGCGCCGCAGGGCCGGGTGGAGGCGGTGGAAGTCCGGGCCCATCGCGGTCTGGAAGATCGACGTCATCCGTGCTCCTCCAGGGCCTTCAGCAGCCGGGGCGCGCGGGTACGGGTGGCGGGGGCGCGCAGGCAGCGGCGGGCCGCCGGGGTCGCGGCGAGCGGTCCCTTGAACAGGGCGAGGGAGATGCCGAGCACGAGCAGCAGCGGGCACAGGTAGGCCATCGAGTCCGCGAGGGGGGCCGGGCCGGGGAGCGAGCCCCGGCCGAGCGCGGTCAGGCACAGGGCGAGCAGGAGCGCGCGGGCGGTCAGCTCGGCCAGCCAGTTGGTCAGGGCCCGCTCGGGGGTGACGCCCCGCTCCAGCCAGAGCCGGAGCCGGTCGAAGGACCAGGCGGTCGCCCAGCCCATGAGCGGGCGGAACAGCAGGCGGTCGGCGAGGGCGCCGAAGGCTCCCCAGCGGGGGCGGTAGTCGTAGCCGGTGAGGAAGCGGACGCCGTGGGCGTCGGGGACGTAGCGCCAGTAGCCGCCGCCCTCCGCGATCAGGGAGAGCGGGTGCGGGGAGGCGAAGCGCAGGGCGGAGGTTCGGGTGCCGTCGGGGCGCTCCTTCTCGCCGGCGGCGACGCCGGTGCCGGAGACCGTGAGGAACGGCAGCACCCGGGTGGCGTAACGGAACCGCTGCGGTTCGCCCTCCGCGCGCGGGAGGTAGTGGATCTCGGTGAAGCGCAGGTCCCAGCGCTGGTGCCGGGCCGGGTCCTGGGTGCGGGCCCACAGTTCGTCGAGGTCGGCGCGGATGTGCGTCTCTATGTAGAGACCCATGTGTTCCCCCACGTGAGCGTGTTTGAGCGACTGCTCAAATCCTGGTCGCGCCCGAATCTACACCTGGTTTGAGCGATCGCTCAAACAGCGGGAGCGGGAAAACCCCGGCCCAGAGGACCGGGGTTCCGGCAAGCGAGGGGCGCGCCGGCTACTGCGCGAGGTGCCGTTCGACGGTCTCCACCTTGGAGGTGAGTCCGTCCGTCACCCCGGGCCGGACGTCCGCCTTGAGGACGAGCGACACGCGCGGTGCGCGCGCCTCCACGGCCGCGACCGCCCGCTTGACGACGTCCATGACCTCGTCCCACTCCCCCTCGATCGAGGTGAACATGGCGTCGGTGCGGTTCGGCAGGCCCGACTCGCGGACCACGCGCACGGCGTCGGCCACGTACTCCCCCACGTCCTCGCCGACGCCGAGAGGCGTCACGGAGAAGGCGACGATCATGCGTTCACGGCCCCTTCCTTGCGGGCCCGGGCGGCGATGACGGCGTCCTCGGCCTCGCGGCGCAACTTGCGCTCGGCGAAGAAACCGCCGGTGGGCAGCACCGAGAGGACGAAGTAGAGGGCCGCCGTCTTCAGCGGCCACTTGGCGCGGTTCCAGGCGTCCGCCCAGAAGATCACGTACAGCACGAACAGGACGCCGTGGATCGCGCCCATCACGGGGACCGCGTTGAAGTCCGTGGTCCGCTTCAGCACCGAGCAGAGGAGCAGGATCAGGAAGGACACGGCCTCCGGGGCCGAGACCAGGCGGAGACGGCGGAGGGAGGTGGCGGTCTTGATGTCCACGGGTCACCTTCGGTGGGAGTAATCGTTTGTGAACGCACGCACAAGCGTTCCCCCATTGTGGCAAACCGCGCCCCTAGGGGTCCGCTCAGGGTGGGTATCCACCCCCGGGCCCTGTTCCGTCCACCCGCCCGGCCGCTACTTTCGCAGCGTGGCGATGTTCCGACTCCAGGGCAGCAAGGTGCTCGCCGTCGACATGACCGGGGATGCCGTCAAGGCGAAGAACGGCTCGATGGTCGCGTACGACGGGCAGATGGCCTTCAAGAAGCTGAGCGGTGGCGGCGAGGGGCTGCGCGGGATGGTGACCCGGCGGCTCACCGGCGAGCAGATGACGGTGATGGAGGTGAGAGGGCAGGGCACCTGCTGGTTCGCGGACCGGGCGTCCGAGATCAACCTGGTGAGCCTCCAGGGCGACAAGCTCTACGTGGAGGCGGGCAACCTGCTGGCGACGGACGCGGGGCTGCGGACGGGCACGACCTTCACGGGGCTGCGCGGGGCCTCGCAGGGCAACGGCCTGTTCACGACGACCGTGGAGGGCCACGGCCAGGCGGCGATCGTCTCCGACGGGCCGGCGGTCGTCCTCCGGGTCAGCCCGCAGTACCCGCTGATCGTCGACCCCGGCGCCTACGTCGCCCACCAGGGCGATCTCCGGCAGTCCTTCCAGTCCGGTGTGACGTTCCGCACGCTCCTCGGGGAGGGCGGCGGCGAGGCGTTCCAGATCCGCTTCGAGGGCGACGGACTGGTGTACGTGCAGCCGAGCGAGCGGAACACGATCGCGGGGGACCTGTGACATGACCTTCCGAGAGATCAACTCCAAGATGGTCGAGGCGACCGTGGCGCCTGGGCAGCGGCTGTTCAGCCAGCGCGGGGCGATGCTCGCCTACCGGGGGGACGTGTCCTTCACGCCCAACGTCCAGGGCGGCCAGGGCGGGCTGATGTCCATGATCGGGCGGCGGGTGGCCGGCGAGGCCACCCCGCTGATGACCGTGGAGGGCAGCGGCACGGTCTTCTTCGGGCACGGCGGCCACCACGTCCATGTGATCACCCTCTCGGGCGACACGCTCCACGTCGAGGCGGACCGGCTGCTCGCCTTCGAGGGCACGCTGCGCCAGGGCACGATGTTCATGGGCTCCCAGGGCGGGGTCATGGGCATGGTCCGGGGCCAGGTCACCGGGCAGGGCCTGTTCACCACGACCCTCCAGGGCCACGGCTCGGTGGCCGTGATGGCGCACGGCGGCGTCTTCGAGATCCCGGTCACCCCGCAGCGCCCGGTCCACGTCGACCCCCAGGCCTACGTCGCCCACCACGGCGAGGTCCGCAACAAGCTGTCCACCGCCCTCGGCTGGCGCGACATGGTCGGCCGCGGCTCCGGCGAGGCCTTCCAGCTGGAGCTGAGCGGCAACGGCACGGTCTACGTCCAGGCGTCGGAGGAGAAGCTGTGAGCACGTACGGAGCCCCGGGCCCCGGACCGGTCGTGTACGACCCGGCGACCCTGCCCGCCGACGACAACGTGAACAAGTACACCTTCTGCGTCGAGCTCAGGAGCGGGCAGTGGTTCCTGCAGAAGGGGAAGATGATCGCCTACTACGGGGCGATCGAGTTCAACGGCATCGGCCACGGGCGACTCGACCGACTTGTCCGTACGGCGTTCCATTCGCCACTGCACGCAAGCGACTGGGTCGTGGCGGCGGGCTCCGGCAAGATGCTGCTGGCCGACCGGGCCTTCGACGTCAACTCCTACGACCTGGACGACGGGAACTTGACCATTCGCGCGGGCAACCTGCTCGCTTTTCAGCCAAGTCTCGCGCTCAAGCAATCGATCGTGCCGGGTTTTCTGACCCTTATCGGAACCGGGAAGTTTGTCGCGGCATCCAACGGGCCGGTGGTGTTCATGGAACCTCCGATCCGCGTCGACCCCCAGGCACTCGTCGGATGGGCCGACTGCCCGTCCCCGTGCCACCACTACGACCACGGCTACATGGCGGGTGTACTGGGCGGACTACGCTCGGTGACGGGCCTCGGCGGGGTCTCCGGCGAGGAGCACCAGTTCGAGTTCGTGGGCGCCGGGACGGTCCTGCTGCAGTCGACGGAGACCCTTGTGGCCGAGGCGGCGACGGGGGTGGTTCCTCCCGAACCGGGGGTCCCCGGAGGTGGCGGAACGGCACCGGACGGACACGGTCCGCAATCGTCGGGCGTACCGCGCCTTCCCGGACAGCTGGGGGACCTCCAGCGTCGCTTCGGGCTGTGAGCGGTAGTCTGCGGAGTGTGACGTCGAACGCGTGCGCACAGTCACACCACCCGAAGTAGTTCGCCATTCAACTTCTTAGGTAGACTTCATTCATGGAGACCGAGACGGCCACGCGCTGGCTGACCGATGCGGAGCAGTGCGCCTGGCGCACCCACCTGGAGGTCAACAGGCTGTTGACGTACCAGCTCGAGAAGGATCTGCAGCCGTTCGGCCTGACAATGAACGACTACGAGATCCTGGTGAACCTGTCCGAGTCGGACGACGTGCGGATGCGGATGAGCGACCTGGCCTCCGCGACCCTCCAGTCCAAGAGCCGGCTCTCGCACCAGATCACGCGTATGGAGAACGCGAACCTGGTGCGCCGTGAGAACTGCGAGTCGGACCGCCGGGGACTGTACGCCGTGCTCACCGAGCACGGCATGGAGACGATGAAGAAGGTCGCGCCGCACCATGTGGCATCGGTGCGGCGGCACTTCATCGACCTGTTGTCGCCGGACGCGCTGATGGAACTGGACAAGGCGCTCAAACCGATCGCCGAGCACCTGAGAGGGCAGCGCGGGCGCCCCTGAGCCTCGCGGAGAAGCCCGGCGGCGGCAGCCGGGCTTGGGTGGAGGCGCTCACCGGCGCCGGCAAGGCGCCGCCGCGCCACCCGTGCGGGCCGCTCCGGTTCCCCGGGAGCGCGGAGAACCGTGCGACCACCCACCCGCGTGCGGCCGCACGGCCGCCGCGGCGGCCGTGACCAGGGCCGCTCCGCCCGCCAGGGCGAAGCACAGCGACAACGGGACCCGGCCGATCAGCAGCCCCGCTGCCAGCGCTCCGGCCGAACTCCCGGCGTTCACCCCGGTGTTCACCCACGCCCCGGCCCGGGTCCGGGAACCCTCCGCCGCCGTCTCGTCGGCCAGCAGGTAGGCCGTCGTCAGGGCCGGGGCGGTGAACGCGCCGGCGAGGGCCGTCACGGCGGTGAGCGTCCACAGGTCGCGGGCCAGGCCCGCCAGGGCGAGGACCAGGCCGAGGGCCGCCGCGAACCGGCACAGCCGGGCCCGGGCGGTCGTACGCCACCGCACCGCCCCGTTGGCCAGACCGCCCAGGGCGCTGCCCGCCGAGAGCGCGCCCAGCACCCAGGGGACGAGGGCGGGGTCGTGGGAGCGTTCCGTGACGAAGGCCATGACCAGCAGTTCCACGGAGCTGAGGGCCAGTCCGACGCCCAGCGCGACCGCCACCGGGGGCAGCAGGCCCCGGACCGCGGCGGGCCGCGCCCGGCGGCGCGCCGGGCGCGGTCCGGGCAGCACCGGTGAACTGACGAAGACACAGGTGCCCGCCACGTTGAGGGCCGCGCTCAGCAGGATGCCGGCGGCCGGCGGGGCGATGCCCATGAGCGCGCCGACCAGTGCCGGACCGCAGACGTACAGCAGTTCCTCGGCGACGCCGTCGAGGCTGTAGGCGCGCCGCAACAGGCCCGGGTCCTCGACCAGTTCGGACCACAGGGCGCGCATGGTCGGACCGAGCGGCGGTGCGCAGGCCCCGGCCAGGGCGGCGGACACGGCGACGAGTGCTGCCGGGGCCCCAGGACGCCAGGTGAGGGCCGCCAGAACGCTCAGCAGGGCGCCGTACAGCGCCGACATGGGCAGCAGGGCCCGGCGCGGGCCGTGCCGGTCGATCAGCGAGGCCCGCAACGGCATCAGGAAGACCGTGGTGGCGCCGAACAGGGACAGCACGGTCCCGGACACCGCCCAGGACCCGGTGGCCCGAGAGACGGACAGCAGGACCGCGAGGGCGACCGTGCCGTAGGACAGGCGGGCCGTGAGGGCGGCGGTGAAGGCGTGGCGCGCATGCGGAACGCGCAGGACGGCGGCGTACGAGGGCCGCGAAGGGTGCGTGGACACGCGGAAGTTCCCCTGGCTGGAGCGGAAGAGGGACACCGAAGGGCGCGGTGGCCCTCGCTCGGGCCCCGCGATCCCGGGTGCGCTCTACGCCGAGAGGAGGAACATGCCCGTCACGCTAGCAGCGCGATCACCGGGTCGGCGACCCCTCAGCCCTGGGTCAGACCCGCGACCAGCTCGTCCGCCGCGCGGTAGGGGTCCAGTTCGCCGGCGACGATCCGCTCGGCGAGGGCGCTCAGGCGGCGGTCGCCGTGCAGGTCGCCGATGCGTTCGCGCAGCGCGGTGACGGCGATGGTCTCCACCTCGCGGGCCGCGCGGGCCTTGCGGCGCTCGGCGAGGACGCCCCGCTCCTCCATCCAGGCCCGGTGCTTCTCCAGGGCCTCCACGACCTCGTCGACGCCCTGCGCGCGGGCCGCGACCGTCTTGACGATCGGCGGGCGCCAGTCGCCCGGTCCCCGGCCCTCGCCCAGGCCCAGCATGTGGTTCAGTTCGCGGGCGGTGGCGTCGGCACCGTCCCGGTCGGCCTTGTTGACGACGTAGACGTCGCCGATCTCCAGGATCCCGGCCTTCGCCGCCTGGATGCCGTCGCCCATGCCGGGCGCCAGCAGCACCACGGAGGTGTCCGCCTGGGAGGCGATCTCGACCTCCGACTGGCCCACGCCGACCGTCTCGACCAGGATCACGTCGCAGCCGGCCGCGTCCAGCACGCGGATGGCCTGCGGGGCCGCCCAGGCGAGGCCGCCGAGGTGGCCGCGGGTCGCCATCGAGCGGATGTAGACGCCGGGGTCGGAGGCGTGCTCCGACATCCGGACCCGGTCGCCGAGCAGGGCGCCCCCGGAGAACGGGGACGAGGGGTCGACGGCCAGGACGCCGACCCGCCTGCCCTGCTTGCGGTACGCGGTGACGAGCGCGGAGGTGGAGGTGGACTTGCCGACGCCGGGTGAGCCGGTCAGGCCCACCACATAGGCGTTGCCGGTCAGCGGCGCGAGCGCCGCCATCACCTCCCTGAGCTGCGGGGACGCCCCCTCCACCAGCGAGATCAGCCGGGCCACGGCCCGCGGCCGGCCTTCCCTGGCCTGGGCCACCAGAGAGGAGACGTCCTGCATCACAGCTCCGTTCACTTCACCGACGTACCGCTGCATGTGACCTGCGCGACTCAGGCCTTCGGCACCCGCACGATCAGCGCGTCACCCTGGCCGCCGCCGCCGCACAGCGCCGCCGCGCCGACACCGCCGCCGCGGCGCTTCAGCTCCAGCGCCAAGTGGAGCACGAGCCGGGCGCCGGACATGCCGATCGGGTGCCCGAGCGCGATCGCGCCGCCGTTGACGTTCACCTTTTCCGTGGACACGCCGAGGTCCTTCATTGACTGCACGGCGACGGCGGCGAAGGCCTCGTTGATCTCGATCAGGTCCAGGTCGGAGACCTCCAGGCCCTCCTTCTTCAGGGCGTGCTGGATGGCGTTGGACGGCTGGGACTGCAGCGAGTTGTCCGGGCCGGCCACATTGCCGTGGGCGCCGATCTCCGCGAGCCACTCCAGGCCCAGCTCCTCGGCCTTGGCCTTGCTCATCACGACCACGGCCGCCGCACCGTCCGAGATCTGCGAGGAGGAGCCGGCCGTGATCGTGCCGTCCTTGGAGAAGGCCGGGCGCAGCTTGCCCAGGGACTCCGCGGTGGTGTCGCCGCGGATGCCCTCGTCCTTGCTGAACAGCACCGGGTCGCCCTTGCGCTGCGGGATCTCCACCGGGGTGATCTCGGCCTCGAACAGGCCGTTCTTCTGGGCAGCGGCGGCCCGCTGGTGGGACAGGGCGGCGATCTCGTCCTGCTCGGCGCGGCCGATGCCGAGGCGGGCGTTGTGCTTCTCGGTGGACTCGCCCATGGCGATGCCCTCGAAGGCGTCGGTCAGGCCGTCGTAGGCCATCGCGTCGAGCATCTGGACCGCGCCGTACTTGAAGCCGTCGCGGGACTTGGGCAGCAGGTGCGGTGCGTTGGTCATGGACTCCTGACCGCCCGCCACGACGATGTCGAATTCACCCGCACGGATCAGCTGGTCGGCGAGGGCGATCGCGTCGAGGCCGGACAGACACACCTTGTTGATGGTGAGCGCCGGGACGTTCATCGGGATGCCGGCCTTGACGGCGGCCTGGCGGGCCGGGATCTGGCCCGCGCCGGCCTGCAGCACCTGGCCCATGATGACGTACTGCACCTGGTCGCCGCCGATCCCCGCACGGTCGAGGGCGGCCTTGATCGCGAAGCCGCCCAGGTCGGCTCCGGAGAAGGACTTCAGCGAGCCCAGCAGCCGCCCCATGGGCGTCCGGGCGCCCGCGACGATCACCGAGCTGGTCGTTCCAGAAGACATGAGGTGCGATCCCCTTCCAGCTGCGCACAGCCGAGGAGTGAACGAGGGTTTACTTCGAATGTACTGAGCGGTTGGACACGGCGTCACCGGCCTGCCGGTGTGATCGCGCGCACGTTGCGTAACCACCCCCGGGGCGCTGCACTGAATCCATGCTGACGCGAATCGACCACATCGGGATCGCCTGCCACGACCTCGACGCCACCGTCGAGTTCTACCGGGCCACGTACGGCTTCGAGGTGTTCCACACCGAGGTCAACGAGGAGCAGGGCGTGCGCGAGGCCATGCTCAAGATCAACGAGACCTCGGACGGCGGCGCCTCCTACCTCCAGCTGCTGGAACCGACCCGCGAGGACTCGGCGGTCGGCAAGTGGCTGGCCAAGAACGGGGAGGGCGTCCACCACATCGCCTTCGGCACCGCGGACGTCGACACGGACTCCGAGGAGATCCGCGGCAAGGGCGTCCGGGTGCTCTACGAGGAGCCACGGCGCGGCTCCATGGGGTCGCGGATCACCTTCCTGCACCCCAAGGACTGCCACGGCGTTCTGACCGAACTGGTCACTTCGGCCCCTGTTGAGTCACCTGAGCACTGACCCCCGTACATAGGGGCCGGTAGGGTTGGGGGCGGTCGTCCCTTCCACCGGGACGGCCGCATGCCGGGGTCCGGGTTTCGGGGGACGAGCGTCGGGGCAGCAGCCCGTGCTCCGCCGTCTGTCTGACACCATTCCCCGGGGGCCCCGTTCGGCGGTTGGACGGAGCTCGTTGGAGAAGCTGACCAGGGGACGGATGGGACCGCGCAGTGCGGGGCTACGAGAGCCAGGAGCGAGAGCCGGCGGCTGACGTCGACCACCTCTCTCGGTTCGAGGCCGAGATGAAGCGGCTGAGGACCGAGCGGGAAAAGGCGATCCAGCACGCCGAGGACCTCGGCTACCAGGTCGAGGTGCTGCGCGCCAAGCTGCACGAGGCGCGGCGCACCCTCATGACCCGGCCCGCCTACGACGCGGGTGACATCGGCTACCAGGCCGAGCAGTTGCTCCGCAACGCCCAGATGCAGGCCGAGCAGCTGCGCCAGGACGCCGAGCGGGAGCTGAGCCAGGCCCGCGCGCAGACCCAGCGCATCCTGCAGGAGCACGCCGAGCAGGCCGCCCGGCTCCAGGCCGAGCTGCACCAGGAGGCGGTCACCCGGCGCCAGCAGCTGGACCAGGAGCTGGCCGAGCGCAGGGCCACCGTCGAGTCGCACGTCAACGAGAACGTGGCGTGGGCCGAGCAGCTGCGGGCCCGCACCGAGCAGCAGGCCCGCCGGCTGCTGGAGGAGTCCCGCGCGGAGGCCGAGCAGGCGATGGCCGCCGCCCGCGCGGAGGCCGAGCGGCTGACCCGGGAGGCCCGGGAGCGGCTGCAGAGCGAGGCCGAGGCGGCGCGCACCGAGGCGGAGCAGATCCTGCGCCGGGCCCGCACGGACGCCGAGCGGCTGCTGAACGCCGCCTCCACGCAGGCGCAGGAGGCCACCGAGCACGCCGAGCAGCTGCGTACGGCCACGGTCACCGAGTCGGACACGGCCCGCCGGCAGGCCGCCGAGCTCAGCCGGGCCGCCGAGGAGCGGATGGCGGCGGCCGAGGAGGCGCTGCGCAAGGCGCAGGCCGAGGCCGAGAAGGTGGTCACGGAGGCGAAGGAGGCCGCCGCCAAGGCCCTCGCGAGCGCCGAGGCCGCGAACGAGACGCGCACCCGGACGGCCAAGGAGCAGGTGGCCCGGCTGGTGGAGGAGGCCACCAAGGAGGCCGAGAACACCAAGTCGGAGGCCGAGCAGCTGGTCGCGGACGCCCGCGCCGAGGCCGAGAAGATCGTCGCCGAGGCCGCCGAGAAGGCCCGCTCGATCACCGCCGAGGAGACGGCCACCCAGCTGTCGAAGGCGGCGCGGACCGCCGAGGAGGTCCTGAACAAGGCGTCCGAGGACGCCCAGAGGACCACCAGGGCCGCCGCCGAGGAGGCCGAGCGGATCCGTTCGGAGGCCGAGACCGAGGCGGACCGGCTGCGCGCCGAGGCGCACGACATCGCCGAGCAGCTCAAGGGCGCGGCCAAGGACGACACCAAGGAGTACCGCGCCAAGACGGTCGAGCTGCAGGAGGAGGCCCGCCGGCTGCGCGGCGAGGCCGAGCAGCTGCGCGCCGACGCGGTCGCCGAGGGCGAGTCCATCCGCGCCGAGGCCCGCCGGGAGGCGGTGGCGCAGATCGAGGAGGCGGCCAAGTCCGCCGAGGAGCTGCTGGCCAAGGCCAAGGCGGACGCCGACGAGCTGCGGCGGACCGCGACCGCCGACAGCGAGAAGGTCCGCACCGAGGCCATCGAGCGCGCCACCGCGCTGCGCCGGCAGGCCGAGGAGACCCTGGAGCGCACCCGCAAGGAGGCCGAGCGGCTGCGCGCGGAGGCCGCCGAGCAGGCCGAGAAGGTCCAGGCGGACGCCGAGAAGGCCGCGCAGGAGCTGCGCGAGGAGACCGAGAGGGCCGTCGAGGCCCGCCGCGGCGAGGCCGCCGAGGAGCTGACCCGGCTCCAGACGGAGACGCAGGAGCGGCTGGCCTCGGCCGAGCAGGCGCTGACCGACGCCCGGGAGGAGGCGTCCCGGATCCGCCGGGAGGCCGCCGAGGAGAGCGAGCGGCTGCGCGCGGAGTCCGCCGAGCGGATCCGTACGCTCCAGCAGCAGGCCGAGGCCGAGGCCGAGCGGCTGCGCACCGAGGCGGCGTCCGACGCGTCCGCCTCCCGCGCCGAGGGCGAGGCCATCGCCGTACGGCTGCGGTCGGAGGCCGCCGCCGAGGCCGAGCGGCTGAAGGCGGAGGCACAGGACACCGCGGACCGGGTCCGCGCGGAGGCGCAGGCCGCCGCCGAGCGCCTCGGCACGGAGGCGTCCGAGACGCTGGCCGCCGCGCAGGAGGAGGCCGCCCGGCGCCGCCGCGAGGCCGAGGAACTCCTCGGTGCCGCCCGCGAGGAGGCCGACCAGGAACGCCAGCGGGCCCGCGAGCAGAGCGAGGAGCTGCTGGCCTCCGCCCGCAAGCGCGTGGAGGAGGCGCAGGCCGAGGCCACCCGGCTGGTGGAGGAGGCCGACCGGCGCGCCACGGAGATGGTGGCCGCCGCCGAGCAGCACGCGCAGCAGGTGCGGGACTCCGTCGCCGGGCTGCACGAGCAGGCGCAGGAGGAGATCGCCGGGCTGCGTTCGGCCGCCGAGCACGCGGCGGAGCGTACGAGGCGTGAGGCCGAGGAGGAGGCGGACCGGGTCCGCGCCGACGCCTACGCCGAGCGGGAGCGGGCGAGCGAGGACGCCTCCCGGATCCGGCGCGAGGTGAACGAGGAGTCGGAGGCGGCCAAGGCGCTGGCCGAGCGGACGATGGCGGAGGCCATCGCCGAGGCCGAGCGGCTGCGCGCGGACGCGGGCGAGTACGCCCAGCGGGTGCGCACCGAGGCGTCGGACGCGCTCGCCGAGGCCGACCAGGCGGCGGCCCGTACCCGGGCGGACGCCCGCGAGGACGCCAACCGCATCCGCTCCGACGCCGCGACCCAGGCCGACACCCTCATCACCGAGGCCCGCAACGAGGCCGAACGCCTCCAGAACGAGACCGTCGCCGAGGCCGACCGGATCCGGACGGAGGCGTCGGAGACGCTCACCGAGGCCAACGAGGCGGCGGCCCGTACCCGGGCGGACGCCCGCGAGGACGCCAACCGCATCCGCTCCGACGCCGCGACCCAGGCCGACACCCTCATCACCGAGGCCCGCAACGAGGCCGAACGCCTCCAGAACGAGACCGTCGCCGAGGCCGACCGGGTCCGTGCCGAGGCACTCGCCGAGGCCGAGCAGCTGCTCGGGGAGGCCACCGACGAGGCCGAGCGGCTGCGCGCCGAGGCCGCCGAGACGGTCGGTTCCGCGCAGGCGCACGCGGAGCGGCTGCGCGCCGAGGCCGAGCGGACGAAGGCGGACGCGGTGGCGGAGGCCGAACGGGTCGTCGGCTCCGCGCGCGAGGAGGCCGAGCGGACCCTGGACGAGGCCCGCAAGGACGCCAACAAGCGGCGCTCGGAGGCGGCCGAGCAGGTCGACAAGCTCATCACGGAGACCACGGCCGAGGCCGACAAGCTGCTCACGGAGGCGCAGCAGCAGGCGCTGAAGACCACCGCGGACGCCGAGTCGCAGGCCGACACGATGGTCGGCGCGGCCCGCAGCGAGGCCGACCGGATCGTCTCCGAGGCGACCATCGAGGGCAACTCGCTGGTGGAGAAGGCCCGCACGGACGCGGACGAGCTGCTGGTCGGCGCCCGCCGCGACGCCACCGCCATCCGGCAGCGGGCGGAGGAGCTGCGCGACCGCATCACCGGCGAGATCGAGGAGCTGCACGAGCGGGCCCGCCGCGAGGCCGCCGAGACGATGAAGTCCACCGGCGACCGGTGCGACGCGCTCATCAAGGCCGCCGAGGAGCAGCTGGCGAAGGCCGAGGCCAAGGCCAAGGAGCTGGTCTCGGAGGCCAACTCCGAGGCGGGCAAGGTGCGGATCGCCGCGGTGAAGAAGGCGGAGGGGCTGCTCAAGGAGGCCGAGCAGAAGAAGGCCCGCCTGGTGAAGGAGGCCGAGGAGCTGAAGGCGGAGGCCATCCGCGAGGCCCGGCGCACGGTCGAGGAGGGCAAGCGGGAGCTGGAGGTCCTGGTGCGCCGGCGCGAGGACATCAACGCCGAGATCTCGCGGGTCCAGGACGTCCTGGAGGCGTTGGAATCCTTCGAGGCGCCCACGTCCGGCAAGGACAACGGCGTCAAGGCGGGCGCCACGGTGGGTGCCCCCCGATCGGGTGGCAAGTCGTCGGAGAGCTAGCGCGGGAGGTGCGATCCGGTGTCTTCTGGGTGCTTTGTCCCCGCCGTTGGCAAGCCATGCGGCGGTCAGCCACTCAAAAGAGGTGCCATTCTCCAGATCAAAACCGTATCCGCTCGATGACACACCGCTTCGGCCCCTAGGATTCCCTCTATCACCTCACTCACCGGTCTCATTCGACAGGAACCCCATGAGCGACACTTCCCCCTACGGCTTCGAGCTTGTGCGGCGTGGGTACGACCGCGCTCAGGTGGACGAACGTATCTCCAAGCTCGTCTCCGACCGTGACAGCGCTCTCGCCCGCATCACCGCCCTGGAGAAGCGCATCGAGGAGCTGCACCTCGAAACGCAGAACGCCCAGGCCCAGATCACGGATGCCGAGCCGTCCTACGCGGGTCTCGGCGCGCGGGTCGAGAAGATCCTGCGCCTGGCCGAGGAAGAGGCAAAGGAGCTGCGTGAGGAGGCCCGGCGGGCGGCCGAGCAGCACCGCGACCTCGCCGAGTCGGCGGCCCAGCAGGTCCGCAACGACGCCGAGTCGTACGCGGCCGACCGCAAGGCCAAGGCCGAGGACGAGGGCGTCCGGATCGTCGAGAAGGCCAAGGCCGACGCGGCCCAGCTGCGCGCCGACGCCCAGAAGGACGCGCAGTCCAAGCGTGAGGAGGCGGACGCCCTCTTCGAGGAGACCCGCGCCAAGGCCGCGCAGGCCGCCGCCGACTTCGAGACCAACCTGGCCAAGCGCCGTGAGCAGTCCGAGCGCGACCTGGCCTCGCGTCAGCAGAAGGCGGAGAAGCGCCTCGCGGAGATCGAGCACCGCGCCGAGCAGCTGCGCCTGGAGGCGGAGAAGCTGCGCACCGACGCCGAGCGCCGGGCCCGCCAGACGGTGGAGACCGCCCAGCGCCAGGCCGAGGACATCGTGGCCGACGCCAACGCCAAGGCGGACCGCATCCGTTCGGAGTCCGAGCGGGAGCTGGCGGCGCTCACCAACCGCCGCGACAGCATCAACGCCCAGCTGACGAACGTCCGCGAGATGCTCGCCACGCTGACCGGTGCCGCGGTGGCCGCGGCCGGCACCTCCACCGACGAGGAGCCGATCTCCCGGGGTGTCCCGGCGCAGCAGTCCCGCTAGGTCCGGGCAGTCGTACGACGCTCCGAGGGGCGGTGGGCCGAGTCCCGCCGCCCCTTCGCCGTTGCTCAGCGCAGGCCGTACAGGGGCGGCTCCTTCGTGCCCTCGCCGTTGACGACGATCCAGGTGCCGTCCGCGCGCAGCAGCTGGGTGTGCCCGGCCAACCGGTTGGTGGTGACCATGACACCGTCGTCCTCGCCGATCCGGTCTCCGTCGGCGGTGTCGAGGGTCCACAGCCGGCCGTTCGGCCCGAGTACGTCGACCCGGTCGGGGCCCGTGGTCACCAGAGCGGCGGCCCCGTCCGCCCCGGCGCGTCACAACCGCCGCCCGTCGCCGAGGGAGTGGGCCGAGACGTGGTCGGCGTCGTAGCCGCCCGGCTTCTGGGTGGCGACGACGAGGGTGTTCCCGCTGACCGTCGCCGGCAGGGCGGGCCGTGCCGTGGACGTCCAGCCCAGCACGTGGAACTCCACCGCGAGCCCGGCCGCGGCCCCGGCGGCCGTCACCGCCGCCCCGGCCCGCCAACCGGCGCGCGGTCTGCCGTCCTCGGCCACCCTGTCCCCCACCCGTGCCCCGACCGCCGGCGCCCCCGCGCCGGTCAAGGAGGCTGGAGCATACCGCGACCGCTCGAGTGGCAGCCGCCCGGAGCCCGTCCTAGCGTGGCCGCATGATCGAGCTGGAGGGGCTGACCAAGCGGTACGGCGACAAGGTGGCGGTCGACCATCTCACCTTCACGGTGCGGCCGGGCGTCGTGACGGGGTTTCTGGGGCCCAACGGGGCCGGGAAGTCCACCACCATGCGGATGATCCTCGGGCTCGACCACCCCACGGCCGGGGACGTCCGCATCGACGGCACGCACTACGACCGGCTCAAGGACCCGCTGACGTACATCGGCGCCCTGCTGGACGCCAAGGCCGTGCACGGCGGCCGGAGCGCCTACAACCACCTGCTCTGCCTCGCGCAGAGCAACGGCATCCCGCGGAGCCGGGTGGCCGAGGTGCTGGAGACCGTGGGGCTCACCGCGGTGGCGCGGAAGAAGACCAAGGGGTTCTCGTACGGCATGGGGCAGCGGCTCGGGATCGCCGCCGCGCTGCTCGGGGACCCGCGGATCGTGATGTTCGACGAGCCGGTGAACGGGCTGGACCCGGAGGGCATCCACTGGATCCGGAACCTGATGAAGTCGCTGGCCGGGCAGGGCCGGACGGTGTTCGTGTCCAGCCACCTGATGAGCGAGATGGCCCTGACGGCCGATCACCTGGTGGTCATCGGGCAGGGCCGGCTGCTCGCGGACACCTCGATGGCCGACTTCATCCGGGCGAATTCACGGTCGTACGTGCGGATCCGCTCCCCGCAGCGCGAGCGGCTGCTCGACGTGCTGCACCAGGCGGGGATCACCGTCGTGGAGGCGGGCGGCGGGGCGCTGGAGGTGGCGGGCGGCAAGGCCGAGCAGATCGGTGAACTGGCCGCGCGCAACGGACTCGTGCTGCACGAGCTGAGTCCGCAGCAGGCCTCGTTGGAGGAGGCGTTCATGCAGCTGACGGCGGAAACCGTGGAGTACCACGCGCACGCCGGGCCGGTCGCGGTCCCGCAGGACTGGGGCGCCGGCTGGAAGGGGGCCTGAGCATGGCGGCCGTACAGGTCATCCGGTCCGAGTGGACCAAGATCCGGTCGGTGGCGTCCACGGTGTGGACGCTGTCGCTGGCCGGGGTGGTCACCGTAGCGCTCGGGATGCTGATCTCCGCGCTGTCGAACAGCCAGTACGAGAACATGCCCGTACGGCAGCGGCTCTCCTTCGACCCCACGGTGATCAGCTTCGCGGGCATGACGCTCGGCCAGCTCGCGATGATCGTGTTCGGGGTGCTGGTGGTATCCAACGAGTACAGCACCGGCATGATCCGGGTCTCCCTGGCCGCCGTACCGCAGCGCGGCACCTTCCTGTTCTGCAAGGTCGCGGTGGCCGCGGCGCTCGCGCTCGCCGTCGGCATGGTGACGAGCTTCGCCGCGTTCTTCCTCGGCCAGGCGATGCTCGGCTCCCACCGCGCCGCCATCGGCGACCCCGGGGTGCTGCGCGCGGTGTTCGGCGGCGGGCTCTACATGACCCTGATCGCGATGTTCTCCATGGGCGTCGCCGCGATGCTGCGCTCCCCGATGCTGTCCCTGGGCATCCTGATGCCGTTCTTCTTCCTGATCTCCAACATCCTCGGCAACGTCGACGCCACCAAGAAGATCGGCCGCTTCCTGCCCGACCAGGCCGGCAGCCGGATCATGCAGGTGGTCCCCCGGGTGGGCGACGACACCCCGTACGGGCCCTGGACCGGGCTCGGGATCATGGCCCTGTGGGTGCTCGCCGCGCTCGCGGGCGGCTACGTCCTCCTCAGGCGCCGGGACGCACAGTAGACCAGTCATCACGGCACGTAATGCTCTGGGCTTTACCCAGTCTTGGGCGGAACCGTCAGCGCCTCGATATCCTCCTAACCCTTACGGGGGCGTGTGCCCCGCTGTCCTGAACCTTTCGATGGGTGCGGAGCATGATCGAGGCTGTCGGCCTGACCAAGCGCTACGGCGACAAGACCGCCGTGTACAACCTTTCCTTCCAGGTGCGGCCAGGGGCCGTCACCGGCTTCCTCGGGCCGAACGGCTCGGGCAAGTCCACGACGATGCGGATGATCCTCGGGCTGGACAACCCCACGTCCGGGTCGGTCACCATCGGCGGCTACCCGTACCGCAAGCTGCCCAACGCCCCCCGGCAGGTCGGCGCGCTGCTCGACGCCAAGGCCGTGCACGGCGGCCGGACCGCCCGCAACCACCTGCTGAGCCTCGCCCAGATGTCGGGCATCCCGGCCCGCCGCGTGGACGAGGTGCTCGGTGTCGTCGGCCTCCAGGGCGTGGCCAGAAAGCGATCCAAGGGCTTCTCGCTCGGCATGGGCCAGCGCCTCGGCATCGCCGCCGCGCTGCTCGGCGACCCGCAGGTGCTGCTCTTCGACGAGCCGGTCAACGGCCTCGACCCCGAAGGCATCCTCTGGGTCCGCAACCTCATGAAGGCCCTCGCGGCCGAGGGCCGTACGGTCTTCGTCTCCTCCCATCTGATGAGCGAGATGGCGCTGACCGCCGACCACCTCATCGTGATCGGGCGCGGCCAGCTGCTCGCCGACATGAGCGTGAAGGACTTCATCTCGGCCAACTCCGCCGACTTCGCGCGCGTCCGCACCCCCGACACGGAGCCGCAGCTGCGCGAGAAGCTGACCTCCGCGCTCACCGAGGCGGGCGGGCACGTACTGCCCGAGCAGGACGGCGCGCTGCGGGTGACCGGGCTGCCGCTGCCCCGCATCAGCGACCTCGCCCACGAGGCGGACGTCCGGCTGTGGGAGCTCTCCCCGCACCAGGCCTCGCTGGAGGAGGCGTACATGCGGATGACGCAGGGCGCCGTGGACTACCGTTCCACCGTCGACCAGAAGGCGGGCCTCCAGCAGCCGCTGCCGCCCGGAGCCCAGCCGCCCATGCCGGTGCCCGGTCAGGGCCAGCCCGGCTGGTACGCCCCGCCGCCGCCCCAGCAGGCCGGCCTGCCGCCCGCTGCGGGGCTGTACGGCGGCGCTCCGGGCGCGGGTACGGCGCCGGGGGCGGCCAACCCGTACGCCCAGCCGGCCCCGCAGCCCGTGGCCCCGGCCGCGCAGGTCCCGCAGCCCGCGCAGGCCCCGTCCGCCGCTGACGCCCCGCAGGCCCCGTCGGCCGCCCCGGCGCCGCAGGCTCAGCCGGTCCTGACCAAGGATGCGCCGGCCGCCGGGCAGGCCCCCGCGGCCCCGGCCGTGCCCCCCGCCGCGCCCGCGGCTCCCGCGGCCGCCCCGGCGCCCGCCGCCCCCGCCCCCGCCGACCCGACCCAGCCCGAGGACGCCCGATGAGCACCCACCAGCCCCCGATGCCGCAGGCCCAGGCCGCCGCGCCGCACTGGCAGGCGGCGCCCGGCGGCCCGTACCCCGGCTACAACTCGCCCATCCCGGTGGTGCGCACCCACCTCGGGCACACGCTGGCCGCCGAGTGGACGAAGATCAAGTCGGTGCGCTCCACGATGTGGACGCTCGGCGTGTTCATCGTGCTCGTCGTCGGCATCGGCCTGCTGGCCGGCGCCCTGATCGAGGCCAACTCCGACTCCGACAGCCTGTCCGGCGAGAACCCGCTGTCGTTCGGGTTCTTCGGCCTGCTCGTCGGCAGCATCTGCATCATCACGCTCGGCGTGCTGACCACCGCTTCGGAGTACGGCACCGGCATGATCCGGACGACGATGACCGCGTGCCCCAGCCGGGCCCGGGTGCTCGCCGCCAAGTCGATCGTGTTCTTCGCCGTCGCCTTCGCCGTCACCCTGGTCACCTCCACCTTCGTGGCCATGGTCCAGGCGTCCATGCTGGAGGGCACCGGGGCGCGCACCCCGTCCGGCCAGGACTGGCTCAAGGCCACCGTCGGCGTCAGCCTCTACATGGCGCTGCTCGGCCTGCTCTCGCTGCTGATCGGCTCGGTGATCCGGCACTCCGCGGGCGCCATCACCATCATGATCGGCGTGGTCCTCGCCCCGCTGGTGCTCGCGATGTTCATGGTGACGGAGTCGCTCGACAAGCTGCGCGAGTGGCTGTTCGAGTACTCGATCCCGAACCAGCTGAGCGTCTTCTACGCCAACTCGCTGACCGAGTCGGGACCGTCCGGCTGGGACCCGCTGTGGATCATGCTCGTGCTGACGGCGGCGGTGTACGCGGGCGCGTACTCGCTGCTGCAGAGCCGGGACGTGTAGCCCGGCCCGGACTCAGAACCTCGGCGCGTTACGGGACCGCTGCACCCGCGTGGTGCGGCGGTCCTTCGCGTTCCAGCAGGCCTTGTGCCAGTGCCGGCGGTCGTCGACGCCCGCGTGCTCCGGCCAGGCCACCACGTGCGGGACGCCGGAGGGGATCAGCTGGTCGCAGCCGGGGCAGCGGTAGGTCTTGCCCTCCGCGCCGGCCCCGGCGACGTGCCGCACGCTCCAGTCCTCGCCCTGCCAGTTCTCGGTGGACTGCCAGCCGCCGTACCGGCCGGCGCGATCGTCCTCGGCGCTCCGGCCCGACGATCCGGCTGCCTTCGGTCGGTTACGGCGCGGGGACACGGAACACCTCTCGGGGCTATACAGGAAGCAGGGCTCCATCCAGCCTACGCGTCGCCGCGGAGGGGTACGTGTGGGTACGCGTAAGGAACCAACCCGCACAAGTCCCCCTCCAGCGCGAGCCATTCTGCAGACAATCCGCAAATCTTCCCGGCAGGCCGTGTCCTGGGCACGTGTCAGACGGTTATGCCGGGTGGGGGAGCTCCGGGTCGGAGGCGAGGAAGCAGGAAGAGCGATGCACGTAGGAAGTTTTGTGCTGGCGGCCCAGTTCCCGGGCCAGGGTCCGGGGGAGGCCCTGCACCGGGCGGTCCGCTCGGCGGAGGTCGCCGAGCAGTCCGGGCTGGACGCGGTGTGGCTCGCCGAGCACCACTTCGTGCCCTACGGCACATGCCCGTCCGCGGTGACGCTGGCCGCGCTGCTGCTCGGCCGCACCCACCGCATCCGGGTCGGCACGGCGGTCAGCGTACTGCCCACGGCCCACCCGGTCGCCCTGGGCGAGCAGGCCGCGCTGCTCCACCTCACCAGCGGCGGGCGGTTCTCGCTGGGCATCGGGCGCGGCGGCCCCTGGGTCGACCTGGAGGTGTTCGGTGCGGGCCTCCAGGCGTACGAACACGGGTTCCCGGAGTCCCTCGATCTGCTGCTGCGCTGGCTGAGCGAACCATCCGTGGCGGCGTCCGGTGAGCGGTTCTCCTTCCGCGAGGTGCCGGTCGTGCCCCGCCCGTGCGAGGCCCTGACGGAGACCCCCGGCCCGGAGGTCGTCCTCGCCTGCACCTCGCCGGGGAGCGTACGGCTGGCCGCCGAGCGCGGGCTGCCGATGCTGCTCGGCATGCACGTCGGGGACGAGGAGAAGGCCGAGATGGTCGCCCTGTGGCGGCGCTGCGCCCGCGCGGCGGGCCGGCCGGCCGAGGAGATCGCGGAGGCCGCCCACGTCTCGGCCGGGGTCTGCCAGCTCGCCGACCGGCGCACGGACGCCGTCGAGACGCTGACGAAGGCGATGCCCGGCTGGCTGAGGGAGGGGCTCGCGGCCCATGTGACGGTGGACGGACGGGCGCGCACGATGCGCGACCCGCACGCCTACACGGAACTGCTCTGCGGACTGCACCCGGTGGGCACCCCGCGGCTCGCAGCCGACCGGCTCGCGGCCACCTCGGAGCGCACCGGCATCTCGCGTTTCGCCCTCCTGGTGGAGGGCTCGGGCGATCTCGCGGCCACCGAGGAGAACCTACGGCGCCTGGGCGCCGAGGTGCTGCCCCAGCTGCGCTGACCTCCGACTCCCCTCGCGGGGGCCACGTGGGGGCTTGCCGCCCCGGTACTGCATGCACCTCCCACGGGTGGAGCGGCAAGCCGACGGCTCTCCGTCCCGGCCGTACCGAAACCGCGCGTCAGCAGTCCCGAAGCTCCGGCGACTGGTTCAGCAACTGGCTGCGCACCGAGGTGAAGCGGGCCAACGTCTCGTCCACCGAGGCGTCCGGCGGGAACACCGCCACGCGGTGGCAGTTCTGGAAGGCCAGCCGGACACCGAAGTGCCGCTGCAGGGCGCCGCGTATCGCGTCACTCGCGAGCGCACGCAGCAGCTGCCCGCGCGCCTGCTCGTCCGGCGGGGGCGTCTGGTTGTCGGCGAAGGGGCCGCCGTCCACCTTCAGCTGGGCCACCAGGGAGCTGATCATCTCCCATGCGTAGGGCAGGGAGGTCCGGACGCAGTCGACGAATGCTGCTTCGTCGACCTCGCCTCGCTCGGCCTGTTCGAGTAGGGCCGGTGAGACGTCGAGCGACATGGGTTCTCCTCTCGCACCCCCGAAAGCGCAGGGGTTGCCGGACAGATAAGGGAGTTCGCGATTTCGAACACGCTCGGTACATGAGCCGCAACCTCCCGTTCCTACGGTAGGCAACGGTAGGTGACCACACCAGCAGAATGCGTATATGGAGCGGTCCCGTTCCGCCCACAATCGGCCAGGGATGAACAAGAGTTTCCAGGGACATTTGGGGTGATCCACAGGGAGCGGGGCGGGCGGATCGCGAGCACCGGCGGGCGTCGAGTAGCGTTGCCGACCATGCGTCTCGTCATTGCCCGATGCTCGGTCGACTACGCCGGCCGGCTCACCGCCCACCTGCCCTCGGCGCCGCGCCTGATCCTGGTCAAGGCGGACGGCAGCGTCTCCATCCACGCCGACGACCGGGCCTACAAGCCGCTCAACTGGATGTCGCCGCCCTGCACGCTGAAGGAGGGCACGGGCGAGGACGAGGGCGTGTGGACGGTCGTCAACAAGGCGGGCGAGAAACTGATCATCACGATGGAGGAGATCCTCCACGACTCCTCGCACGAACTCGGGGTGGACCCGGGTCTGATCAAGGACGGCGTGGAAGCGCACCTCCAGGAACTCCTGGCCGACCGCATCGAGACGCTCGGCGAGGGCTACACCCTCATCCGACGCGAGTACATGACCGCGATCGGCCCCGTGGACATCCTCTGCCGGGACGCCGACGGCGGGACCGTCGCGGTCGAGATCAAGCGCCGGGGCGAGATCGACGGCGTCGAGCAGCTCACGCGCTACCTGGAGCTGCTCAACCGCGACCCGCACCTCGCGCCGGTCCGCGGCGTCTTCGCCGCCCAGGAGATCAAGCCCCAGGCCCGCGTCCTGGCCACCGACCGCGGCATCAACTGCCAGATCCTGGACTACGACGCCCTGCGCGGCATCGAGGACGACAAGCTCCGCCTGTTCTAGCGGGCGTCCGCCTTCCCCGTCGCGGCGGGAGCGACCCGGCACAACGGCGCCGGCCGGTCCGGCGTCACATCACCGTGCCGGTCGTCCCCGGGGCGCTCTGGGACGCGGACGCGCTGGTCGACGTACCCCCGGCGGAGCCGTCCGTGCCGCCGCCCGTCGTCGTGCTGCCGGTGTCGCCCCCCGTGGTGCCGTCGGTGGTGCCACCCGTGGTGCCGCCGGTGGTGGAGCCCGTCGTCCCGGTGGAGCCGCCGGTGTCCCCGCCGGTGGTCGAGCCGCCGGTGGTGGTGCCGCCGGTCGAGCCACCGGACGTCGTACCGCCACCGGACGTCGTACCGCCACCGGTGGTCGTACCGCCGCCGGTCGTCGAGCCGCCCGACGTGCTTCCGCCCGTGCTGCCGCCCGTGCCACCCGTCGAACTTCCGCCCGAAGAGCCCGTCGAACCGCCCGGCTTGGGCGACTTCGACGGGGAGCCGGAGGGCGACGTGCCGGAGTGGGACGGCTCGGCGCTCTGAGACGGGCCGGGCGTGCGGGCCGGCGGGGCGGGATCGTCGGCCGTGCCGTACGTGCCGTCGGGGCCCGGTGACGTGGGCCGGCTGCCGGCCGAGCCGGTGTCGGTCGGGTCCTCGGTCAGGCCGCCGTCGGTCAGGCCCTGGGTCGCGGAGGGGTTGGCGTCGACCTTGCCGGCCGGATTCCCCTCGGGGTGGTCGGGGGACGTCATGCCGAGCGCCACGACGGTGCCGAGCACGGCGGCGAGCAGCGCGCCGGAACCGGCCGCCACGACATTGCGCCGGGCCGGCCGCCGGAGGCCGCGTCCCTTCGCCGCCGGCTGCGGGAGCCGCTGGGTGACCAGGGTGTCACCCGCGGGCCCGTACGGCGGGGACGCCGGCTCCTCGGACCGCGGCTCCGGCTGCTCCTCCCCCGCCGGGAGCGCCGGCGGTCCGGGCACCTCGCCGGCTCGGTCGGCGAGCAGGGCCAGGGCGCGGCGGCCGGCGACCGTGCCCCGCTTGTCGGCGAGGGCGCCGCGCAGCCCGCCGGAGGCCTCCAGCTCGGCGCGGGCCCGGTCGAGTTGTCCGGTGCAGAGCGCGAGGATGCCCAACTCGTGGTGGAAATAGGCTTGTTCAGTGACCTCGCCGGCCAGCCGGGAGGCTTCCGCACCGGACCGCAGGGCCCGCTCCCAGGCGGTCCAGTGGAGCCCGGCCGCGAAGGCGGGTGCGGCCGTACGGGCCAGCCGCACCGCACCGCTGTCCTCGCCGTCGGCGGACGGGGACGCCGGCGGTACGACGGCGGCGAGCGCGGCCAGTACCGCGTCGGCCTCCGCACAGACCCGTTCCGGGGTGACCGAGGGATGGCCGGCCCACCAGGCGTAGTGCCGGGCGGCGGTGCGGGCGTGCTCGGCGGCGTCGTCGGCGTATCCGGCGGCCTCCAGCTGGGTCTGCACTCCGGCCGCGAGCCGGTACCGGGCGCCGACCGGCGAGACCAGCCCGCAGCTCGCCAACTCGCCGAGGGCGGCGTCCGCGTGGGTGTCGCCGACCAGCGCGGGCAGGTGCGCCTGGTGGGGTATCTCGCCCCCGAGGGCGACCGCGAAGCGGAGGGTGGCCCGGGCGGAGGCGCTGAGCCGGGAGGCGAGCAGCGGGGCGGGGGCCGCGGCCTCGCCGAGGGAGGGCAGCGGAACCTCGTCCTGCAGTTCCCCGGGCACGTCCGCCGGCGGGCGTACGTCCTCGAAGACGCCGTACTCGTCCACCGCACCGGTGCTGGCCCGCAGCTCGTCGCGCTGCCGGAGCAGGGCGCCGGCCTGGACGAACCGCAGGGGCAGCCCCTCGGACTCGAACCACAGGTCGCCGGCCCAGTTGGCCTCCTCCTCGGTGAGCACCCGGCCGACGGTCCGCTCCAGGATCTCCACGCCGGCGGCGCGGTCGAGGCCGGCGAGGAAGACCTCCTCCACGTCGGCCTCGGCGGAGGGTGCCGGCACGTCCGGGGTGGCGCCGAACAGGAACGCGCACTCGGGGGTGGCGTCGAGCAGCTCGTCCAGGGCGGCACCGCCGAACTCCAGGTCGTCCAGGACGACGACCGCGCCGATATCCCGGACGCAGTCGAGGAGTTGCTCCGGGTCGGGGCGGTGGCCGGATGCGTCGTGGACGGCGTGGAACAGGTCGTGCAGGAGCTCGCCGGCCGTGCGGCGGAAGCCGTTCAGGCGGACCACGCCGTCGGGGGCGAGGTCCAGGCAGTCCTCGGCGACCAGGTCGAGCAGGGCGGTGCGGCCGGAGCCGGCCGGGCCGGTGAGGCGGACGGAGCGGCCGCGGGCCAGGAGGCGGACCAGACGTTCGCGTTCGTCCTGGCGTTCCAGCAGGGAGAGCGCGGGCTGGGCGGGGCCGGGCGGTACGGGCGGCCGGGCGGCGCGTTCGGTCTCGGCGCGCTCGGCGGCGGTGCGCTTGCGGGGCCGGCCGGGGCGGCGGGCCGGCGGGCAGGGTTCGATCTCGCTGCCGTCGACCGGGTTGACGGTCAGCTGGAGGTCGCCGGCGACGAGCTGGGCCATGCGGGCGGGCGCGGCCGCGCCCGGGGCGAAGTCGGCGGTGAGGGAGTCCCGGGGCGGGCGGCGGCTGTGCGCCTGGCCGTGCTCCTCGGGTCCCGGGTTGATCGGGTCCATGGGTTCATGCCCCCCAAAAGCGTCGTCTGCCCGTGTTTTCGGCCCCTCCCGGCCTTGTCGCACACCGCGCTGTCGCTTCTGGTCCGGGCCCGCTCGGCCGAGGGTTGCGAGACGGCGGGCGACCGCACCCTAAACCTTGGCTCAGTATCCCCGACAGGGCGGGGTGCCGTGCGGTCCGAGACGTCACGGTCTTGTGAGGATTGCCCTCGACATGCGCTGACGTGCGCTCGGGCGGGTGCGCCCCGGTCTCCCCCGTCGCCCGGGTTCACCCCGTACGCGTCTCACCCCGGTACCCGCCTCACCGCCGTACGCACCCGGGCCCCGTGGGCACCGCACCGCCGCAGGCGTCCCGGCAAGAGGGTCCGCCTCACACCCGGGGCAGCGACTCCACCCCGATGCCGCCCTCGATGGCGAGGATGCGGTGCAGCCGGGTGGCGACCAGCAGGCGCTGCATCTGCGGCGGCACGCCCCGCAGCACCAGACGGCGCCCGCAGCGGCCGGCCCGCCGGTGGGCGCCCATGATCACCCCGAGTCCGGTGGCGTCCCAGGAGTCCAGTTCGGACAGGTCGAGCACCAGGTCGCCGACTCCGGTGTCGACGGCCGAGTGCAGGGCCGTACGGGCGTCCGCCGCGCTGCGCACGTCGAGGCGGCCGCCGACGACCAGCTCGGCGTGGTCGCCCCTGATGTGCATATGCGCTCCCCGTTGAATGCGGTTGGCGTACTCGGTGACGAATGCTGTGCAACGTCTGACTGTGCGGGTGGCGATACGGTTGCTGTTTGTAAGCGAACCGATACCGAATTCACCCGTGGGAGTGAACTCCCGGGGTGTTTGCGTCGGGTTGGGCGGCTTAGTACTTGTAGAAGCCCTGCCCGCTCTTGCGGCCGATGTCACCGGCGTCCACCATCCGGCGCATCAGCTCCGGCGGGGCGAACTTCTCGTCCTGGGACTCGGTGTAGATGTTGCTCGTGGCGTGCAGCAGGATGTCCACGCCGGTGAGGTCGGCGGTGGCGAGCGGGCCCATGGCGTGGCCGAAGCCGAGCTTGCAGGCGAGGTCGATGTCCTCGGCGGTCGCGACGCCGGACTCGTAGAGCTTGGTCGCCTCGACCACGAGGGCGGAGATCAGCCGGGTGGTGACGAAGCCGGCGACGTCCCGGTTGACGACGATGCAGGTCTTGCCGACGGACTCGGCGAACTCCCGGGCCGTGGCCAGGGTTTCGTCGCTGGTCTTGTAGCCGCGGACGAGTTCGACGAGCTGCATCATCGGCACCGGCGAGAAGAAGTGCACGCCGACGACCCGCTCGGGGTGCTCGGTGGCGGCCGCGATCTTGGTGATCGGGATGGCGGAGGTGTTGGAGGCGAGCACGGTGTCCTCGCGCACGATCTTGTCGAGCGTGCGGAAGATCTCGTGCTTGACCTCCAGCTTCTCGAAGACGGCCTCCACGACGACGTCGGCGTCGGCGGCGGCGTCCAGGTCGGTGGTCGGGGTGATGCGCGCCAGGGCGGCCTCGGCGTCCTCGGCCGCCAGCTTGCCCTTGCCGACGAACTTGTCGTAGGAGGCCTTGATGCCGTCGGTGCCGCGCTTCAGTGCCTCGTCGGTGACGTCCCGCAGGACGACCTCCCAGCCCGCCTGCGCAGCGACCTGAGCAATGCCGGATCCCATGAGACCGGCCCCGATGACGGCGAGCTTCCGTGCCACTCCGACTCCCTATGAACGCGGTGAAGGTCTGCCTCTCCGGCGGACCATAGCGCCCCGGCGCCGCTGTGTGACCGGTAAGTAACGCGCGTCACGGTCTCAGGGCGTGAGACAACCGTCACGTCTGTTTTGACGGACTTGGTGCCCCTCGCAGCGGGTGGTACGGCGGGATTCCGGCCGCTCGGGCCGAGCGCAACTGCTTGCGCATTCAGCCTGGTTGGCGCTTCGCGGACCGGTCGTCGCCGAGGTCGCCACGCCCTGGGGCGCACATGCCCGGGCCAACCTCTCCCGGTGGGACCGCCGCAAGGGCACCGGCCTCCGCCGAAACGGTCACGGCGCAACCCGAACGGCGTAGTTGAGCACCGCTTCGCTCAACAGATCCTCGATGTCGTCCAGGAGGACGAGTACGTCTCGTGACACTTCGGCCGGTTTGCGCCCGGCGAGCATCTCGCGGCCGATGGCGACGAAGACGGACTGGTGGATCCAGCAGATCTGACCGGCCATCAGGCCGGGCAGCGGGTCGCCGGCCGGGGCGCCGGTCTCCTCGCGCAGGGCCGCCTCCAGGGTGTCGTGGATCTCCTGCTGGAGGCTCCACAGGCGGGAGCGCAGCGGCGGGGCCTCGTGGATGACCCGCATGAAGCGGTCGTAGCCCTCCATCAGGCCGACCCGGGGCGAGACGGCCTCGACCTCCCCGCGCAGTTCGCGCAGGACGGCGCGCGCGGCGGACTCCCCGGCGTCCCGGCCGCGGACCCAGCGGGCGAGCCGGTCGACCATGCCGGCCGAGCGGTCGAGGAAGAGGTCCTCCTTGGCGGGGAAGTAGTTGTAGACGGTGTTGACGGAGACGTCGGCGGCCTCGGCGATCTCCGCGACGGTCACCGCCTCGAAGCCGCGCTCCAGGAACAGCCCCGTGGCGACATCCGAGATGTACTGCCGGGTCTGCCGCTTCTTCCGCTCCCTCAGCCCCTCTGCCATGCCCGCATCCTAACTTCGCGGGATGCACTGAAAACTTGGGGTCATTGCAAACTTTCAGCGATTCTGATTTTCTGGGGGCATGGCAGCAGTCATCAGCACGGCGGGCCTGGCCCGCACCTTCCAGACGAAAGCCGGCCCCGTCGATGCCGTCCGCGGCATCGACCTCACCGTTCGCGAGGGCGAGATCCTCGGCTTCCTCGGCCCCAACGGCGCGGGCAAGACGACCACCCTGCGGATGCTCACCACCCTGCTGAAGCCGACCGGCGGTGCGGCCACCGTCGCCGGCCACGACCTCGTGACCGATCCGGCCGGGGTGCGCCGCGCCAGCGGCTACGTCGCCCAGTCCGGCGGGGTCGATCCGCAGATCACCGTGCGGGAGGAACTGGTCACCCAGGCCCGGCTGTACCGCCTGCCGAAGGCGGACGCGGTCGTCCGCGCCGGTGAACTGGCCGCGGAACTCGACCTCACCGCTCTCCTCGACAGGAAGACCGGCGCGCTCTCCGGCGGCCAGCGGCGCCGCCTGGACATCGCGATGGCGCTCACGCACCGCCCGAAGGTGCTGTTCCTGGACGAACCGACGACCGGCCTGGACCCCGGCAGCCGCGCCGACCTGTGGGATCTGGTCCGCCGGCTGCGCGACGCGCACGGTACGACCGTCTTCCTGACCACCCACTACCTGGACGAGGCCGACGCCCTCGCCGACCGTCTGGTGATCGTCGACCGGGGCGCGGTCGCCGCCGAGGGCACCCCGAGCGCGCTCAGACTCCGCTACGGCGGCTCCCTCGACGCCACCCTCCAGGACACCTTCCTCGCCGTCACCGGCCGCGGTCCCTCCCCGGCCGACACCGCCCCCGCAGCCGTTTAGGACCGGAATGCTTCTCCACGACACGGCGCTCGTCTACGGCCGCTACCTCCGCCAGTCCCTGCGCTCCCGCTTCGCCCTGCTCTTCGGGGTGCTCACGCCCCTGCTCTATCTGCTCTTCTTCGGCCCGCTGCTCACGGGTCTGCCGCTGGGCGGACCGGGCAGCTCCTGGCAGGTGCTGGTCCCCGGCCTGCTGCTCCAGCTCGGCCTGTTCGGCGCCCTGTTCGCGGGGTTCACGGTCATCGTGGAGAAGGGGCAGGGGGTGGTGGAGCGGATGCGGGTGACCCCGGTCAGCCGGCTCGCCCTGCTGCTCGGCCGGGTGCTGCGGGACGCCACGGTGTTCGTCCTCCAGGCGGTGCTGCTGGTGCTGGCCGCGCTGGCCCTGGGCCTGCGCGCGCCGCTGGCCGGCATCCTGATCGGCTTCGCCTTCGTCGCCCTGCTCACGGTCTCGCTGGCCTCGGTGTCGTACGCGCTCGGCATGAAGGTGCGCACCCCGCAGGAGTTCGGCCCGCTGATCAACATGGTGTCGATGCCGTCGATGCTGCTGTCCGGCCTGATGCTGCCGATGACCCTGGCACCCGCCTGGCTGGACGTGCTGTCGCACTTCGTCCCGTTCCGCTACCTGGTGGACGCCGTCCGGGACGCGTACGTCGGCCGTTACACGAGCGCGCACATGCTCTACGGCGTCCTGGTCGCCGTCGGCTTCGCCGCGCTGTCCGTGACGGTGGGCACACGGGTGTTCCGGACGGCCGGCGCGTAACTAGGCTGGCCGTATGGTCAATCTGACGCGCATCTACACCAGGACCGGCGACCAGGGCACCACCAGTCTCGGCGACATGAGCCGGGTGCCCAAGACGGACCTCAGGATCTCCGCCTACGCGGACGCCAACGAGGCCAACGCGGTCATCGGCACCGCCATCGCGCTGGGCGGCCTGGACGAGGAGATCGTCACGGTCCTCACCCGCGTCCAGAACGACCTGTTCGACGTGGGTGCGGACCTGTCGACGCCGGTGGTGGAGAACCCGGAGTTCCCGCCGCTGAGGGTGGAGCAGTTCTACATCGACCGGCTGGAGGCGGACTGCGACCGCTTCAACGAGCGGCTGGAGAAGCTGCGCTCGTTCATCCTGCCGGGCGGCACCCCCGGCGCCGCCCTCCTGCACCAGGCGTGCACGGTCGTACGCCGGGCCGAGCGGTCCACCTGGGCGGCCCTGGAGGTGCACGGCGAGACGATGAACCCGCTCACCGCCACCTACCTCAACCGCCTGTCCGACCTGCTGTTCATCCTGGCCCGCAGCGCCAACCGGGAGGCCGGCGACGTGCTGTGGGTGCCGGGCGGGGAGCGCTAGCGGGCCCTTTCCCGGTCAGTCGCCGGTGCGGCCGTCGGTCAGCTCGCGCAGGATGTCGAGGTGGCCGTTGTGCCGGGCCGTCTCCTCGATGAGGTGGAGCAGGATCCAGCGCAGGTCGACCGCGCTGCCGTCCTGCCGCTGCTGCCGCGCCTTGGTGTCCAGGTCGTGCGCGGCGACCAGTTCGTCGTGGCGCGCGGCCTCCTCGGCGTACTCCGCGAGCAGCCGGGACAGCGGGATGTCCACGGCGATGCGCATCTCGCGGTCGGGGTCCTCGTCGGTCCAGGGGCCCTGGTCCTCCTCCCCCAGGAAGACCACCCGGAACCAGAAGTACTCGACCCAGCGCAGATGGTTGATCAGCCCGCCCAGGGTCATCAGCGGCGAGCCGGGCAGGTGCGCCTTGCGGGCGTCCTCGTCGGAGAGTCCCTCGCACTTGGCGCGCGCGGTGTCGCGGACGTAGGTGAGGAAGGTGGTCAGCTGGGTGCGCTCGTCCCAAGCGGGAGGCGTGTCCGTACGTGTCATCGCCGTGATGATGTCCCGGCGCCCGCCTCGGTGTCGACGGACTTTTCGGCAGGTCCCCCGGCGCCCGCGCCGCTCGGCTCCCGCTTCGGGAACAGCGTGTAGCTGACGGCGATGAGCACGTTGATGCCGATCACCCACAGCATGCGCTGCTGCCACGCCCGCAGCGAGCCGGTGTCCCCGGCGTCGCCGACGTACCAGACGGCGCCCTGGAGCAGGGCCAGGGCGACGGCCGAGGCCAGGATCCAGCGGCCCGCGACCTTCCACTCGTGCACGGCCCGGGCGGTGCCGTACCTCGGCGGCCGGGCCGGGGGCGGGCCGCCGGCGAAGCGGTGGGCCACCCGGGCGTCGGCCCAGGCGATGGTGGAGTGGCCGAGGCCGACCGTGAAGCCGATGTACACCGCGGCCAGACCGTGCCGCCAGTCCGGTTCGGCGCCGTTCCTCAGGTCGATCGCGGTGACGGCGAAGAGCACGACCTCCAGCACCGGTTCGCACAGCAGCAGGGCCAGGCCGGTGCGTGGCATCCGGAACGCGTACCGGAAGGCCAGTCCGGCGGCCAGCAGCACCCAGAACGCCACCTCGCAGGCGATGATCAGTCCGACGATCACGGTTCGCTCCCCTCGTTCACACTCCAGCCTCCCGGTCCGGTCCGCACGTGTCGTCGTCGGCGCAGAGGAAACCGGCGTAAGCGAAAGTCGCAGTACTGCACCCTTCCGCAGGTGCAGGAAAGGCGCGCCGGCGCCGTGTTGGATAGGGGCATGGCCAGCACGACAGGGGGCACGGCCCGCACGCTCCCCCGCCCGCACCGCGACGACTGGTACATCGCCGTGGGCGGACTGCTCGGCGGGGTGCTGCTGTGGCTGCCCGGCATCCATGCGCGGACGGCGGCGGACGACCTGGTGCTGTGGCACGCGTCCTGGGCCGCGCTGGTGCCTCTCGCGGTCATCGCGGCCTGTGAGCCGCTGCGCCGTGTCCGGCCCCGTCTCGGCCTGCTGATCGGCACCGCCGCGCTGACCCTGGACACGGTGACCGTCGGCAGCATCGCCACCGTCGTGCTGTACACCGACCTGGTGTACGCGGCGGTGCTGTACGGCACCCCCGCTTCGGCCCGCCGCATCCCCTGGATCGCCGGATTCCTGACCGTGCTCGGCGGGGTCGTGCCCGCGGCGCTGTGGCGGGATCCGCGCGGTCTGCTGATCGGGGTCGGGGTCGGTGTGGTGGTCCTGGCCCCCGCTGCGACGGGTGCGCTGGTGCGTGACCACCGTGACGCCGCCGAGGCCGCCCGGCTGCGTGCCGAACAGACCGCGCTGCTGGCGGAGATGGACCGGACCCAGGCGGTGACGGCCGAGAGGGCCCGGGTGGCGCGGGAGCTGCACGACATGGTCGCCAACCACCTGTCGGCGATCGCCATCCACTCCACGGCCGCGCTCTCCCTGGACGACCCGAGGACGTCCAGGGACGCGCTGGCCGTCATCCGGGAGAACAGCGTCGAGGGACTGGCCGAGATGCGCCGGCTGATCGGGATCCTGCGCAGCAGCGGCGGTGACCGGGAGCCCTCCGCCACGCCCACCCTGGGCGGGCTCACCGCCCTGGTCGAAGGCGCGCGCGTCAACGGTCTCGACGTCACCCTGGACGCCGACCACGGCCGCGTGCCCGCGCCGGTCGAGCTGGCCGCCTACAGGATCGTGCAGGAGTCGCTGACCAACGCGCTCAAACACGGGGCGGACGGGCCGGTCCGGGTCAGCCTGCGACAGACCGACGGCTCGCTGCGGGTGCGGGTGACCAGCCCGTACCGGCCCGGTGACCGGCCGCGCGTCCCGGGTTCGGGTGCCGGGCTCGCCGGGATGCGGGAGCGGTCCGCGCTGCTCGGCGGGCGGTTCGAGGCCGGCCCCGAGGCGGGCCTGTGGGCCGTACGTGCCGAACTTCCGCTCACCGAAGGAGACTGAGAGCATGATCCGGGTCCTGGTCGCCGAGGACCAGTCCGCCGTCCGCGCCGGTCTGGTGCTGATCCTGGGCAGCGCGCCCGACATCGAGGTGGCCGGGGAGGCGGCGGACGGGCGGCGGGCCGTCGAGCTGGCCCGGGAGCTGCGGCCCGACGTGGTGCTGATGGATGTGCAGATGCCGCTGCTGGACGGGGTGTCCGCGACCCGGCGGATCGTCGCCGAGCGGCTCGCCGACGTGCTCGTGCTGACCACCTTCGACCTCGACGAGTACGTGTTCGGGGCGCTGCGGGCGGGCGCGGCCGGGTTCCTGCTGAAGAACGCCGAGGCGCGGGACCTGCTGGAGGCGGTGCGGACGGTGGCGCGCGGGGAGGGCATCGTCGCGCCGGCCGTGACCCGGCGGTTGATCTCCGAGTTCGCCTCGGCCCCGGCGCGGGGCGCGCAACCGGATCCGGCCGTGCTGGAGGGACTGACCCGGCGGGAGCGGGAGGTGCTGGGCTGTATCGGCGAGGGGTTGTCGAACGCGCAGATCGGAGCCCGGCTGGACATGGCGGAGGGCACGGTGAAGACGCACGTCAGCCGGTTGCTGGCCAAGCTGGAGCTGCGCAGCCGGGTGCAAGCGGCCGTTCTGGCCCGGGAGTTGGGGCTGTAGTCCGGCTCACGTCCAAGTGGTCCAGACCTATTGACCTGTGGTCCAGACCTTTCTACCCTCGCAGCACCGTGGGCATGAAGGCTCAGTCATGCCCCTGACACCTCCGACGACGAGGGAGGCGCAGCATGCGCTTCAGACACAGAGCCGCGGCAGGGTTCGCGACCCTGTTGCTCCCCCTGGCCGGCCTGGTCGGTCTCGCGAGCCCCGCCCAGGCCGCGACCAACGCGACGGCGAGCTTCACCAAGACGAGCGACTGGGGCACCGGCTTCGGTGGCCAGTGGACCATCAAGAACACCGGCACCAGCGGCATCAGCTCCTGGACCGTCGAGTGGGACTTCCCCTCCGGCACCTCGGTCACCTCCGCGTGGGACGCGGACGTCACCGGCTCCGGCACCCACTGGACCGCGAAGAACAAGTCCTACAACGGCACCATCGCCCCCGGCGCCTCCGTCTCCTTCGGCTTCAACGGCGCGGGCCCCGGCTCCCCGTCCAACTGCAGGCTGAACGGCGACAGCTGCGACGGTACGACGGTCCCGGGCGACGCGGTCCCCTCCGCCCCCGGCACCCCGACCGCCTCCTCGGTCACCGACACCTCGGTGAAGCTCGCCTGGAGCGCGGCCACCGACGACAAGGGCGTCAAGAACTACGACGTGCTGCGCGACGGCACCAAGGTCGCCACGGTCACCACCACGTCGTACACCGACACCGGCCTGACCGCCGGCACCGACTACTCCTACACCGTGCGGGCCCGCGACACCGCCGACCAGACCGGCCCGGTCAGCGGTGCCGTCAAGGTCCACACCACCGGCGGCGGCACCACTCCCCCGCCCACCGGCGACAAGGTCAAGCTCGGCTACTTCACCGAGTGGGGCATCTACGGCCGCAACTACAACGTCAAGAACCTGGTGACGTCCGGCTCGGCGTCCAGGATCACGCACATCAACTACGCCTTCGGCAACGTCACCGGCGGCAGGTGCGCGATCGGCGACTCCTACGCCGACTACGACAAGGCCTTCACCGCCGACCAGTCGGTCAGCGGCGTCGCCGACACCTGGGACCAGCCGCTGCGCGGCAACTTCAACCAGCTGCGCCAGCTGAAGGCCAAGTACCCGAACATCAAGGTGCTGTGGTCGTTCGGCGGCTGGACCTGGTCCGGCGGCTTCGGCGAGGCCGCGAAGAACCCGGCCGCCTTCGCCCAGTCCTGCTACGACCTGGTCGAGGACCCGCGCTGGGGCGACGTCTTCGACGGCATCGACCTCGACTGGGAGTACCCGAACGCCTGCGGTCTGTCCTGTGACACCAGCGGGGCCGCGGCCTTCAAGAACCTGATGTCCGCGCTGCGCGCCAAGTTCGGCTCGAACAACCTGGTCACCGCGGCCACCACCGCCGACGGCTCCGCCGGCGGCAAGATCGAGGCCGCGGACTACGCCGGCGCCGCCCAGTACGTCGACTGGTACAACGTGATGACGTACGACTTCTTCGGCGCCTGGGACGCCAAGGGCCCGACCGCCCCGCACTCCCCGCTCACCTCGTACGACGGCATCCCGAAGGCGGGCTTCACCACCGCCGACGCGATGGCCAGGTTCAAGGCGATCGGCGTGCCGGCCAAGAAGCTGCTCATCGGCATCGGCTTCTACGGCCGCGGCTGGACCGGCGTCACCCAGGACGCCCCCGGCGGCACGGCCACCGGCCCGGCGGCCGGCACCTACGAGCAGGGCATCGAGGACTACAAGGTCCTGAAGTCGTCCTGCCCGGCCACCGGCACCGTCGCGGGCACCGCGTACGCGCGCTGCGGCAGCAACTGGTGGTCGTACGACACTCCCGCCACCATCAAGTCGAAGATGGCCTGGGCCAACGGTCAGGGCCTCGGCGGGGCGTTCTTCTGGGAGTTCAGCGGCGACACCGGCGACGGTGAGCTGGTGAACGCCATCAGCAGCGGACTGGGCTGACGCCCCCCGCCCACGGGCGGTGCACCGAAGACCGGAGAGGCAGGCCCCGTCCTGCCTCTCCGGCTCGTGCGGCCGTCGGTACCCGCAGGGGTGGTCACCGTGACGGCGAGTGCGGGTCCCAGGCAGGCGAACTCCTCCGCCCCAGCGCCTGACGGGAGTTCCGTTCCGTCACACGGCCGGGCGGGGGCGATGGGCCATTCGAGTGGCATATGCACAAAGGCCCCGCGGCTGCCGGGCGGTAAGTGGATTACTGGTATGGATCTAGCCGGTGGGCCGCCCATTCCCACCGGGGATGCGGAAGTCGGACCACCTGTGGCGTTTCTGCAGAGGCCCGGGTACCTGCGCCGACATGCCGCGATGGGCACCCCGGTGGTGAACTGGATCCCGATCAGCCGGTGCCGTTCGCGGCACCGGCTGATTCGGCAGTTCCTCCCGCACCGGTGCCCCCTCGCCGCACCGGATGCGGCTAGGCCACGTTCACTCGCTGACCGGGCGGGGCCGCCTCCAGCCACGCGAGGAATCCGGTCAGCGCGTCCTCGCTCATGGCCAGTTCGAGGCGCGTGCCGCGATGCGTGCAGGCCAGCACCACCGCGTCCGACAGCAGCGCCAGTTCCTCCTCGCCCTCGGGCAGCCGGCGGCCGGCCACCTCGATCTGCGCCCGCTCCAGGACGCGGCGGGGACGGAAGGCGTAGGAGAAGACCCGGTACCACTCGATGCGGTCGCCGTTGTAGCGGGCGACACCGTAGGACCAGCCCTTGCCGCCCGCGTCCGGTTTCTCGGGTACGTCCCAGCGCAGCGAGCAGTCGAAGGTGCCGCCGGAGCGTTGGATGAGCCTGCGGCGCAGCCCGAACAGGAACAGCCCCACCACCACGAGCGCGACCACGATCCCGCACACAGTCAGAGCGAGGACCATCGGCACCGACCTCCTCGTCTCCTAGGTAATGGAACGGAAAAAACACCCACATCTACTTCAGCCGCGACTGGGACCGGAAGGTCCCAGCCGCGGCTGAGTCACGTCAACGTACAGCGCGCGGTCAGCGCGCCGCCGCAGCACGCAGTCGGACGTCCGCGCGACGCTCGGCGGCGGCGTCGCCCTCCGCCTTCGCGCGCTCCAGCTCCCGCTCCGTGCGCTGGACGTCGATCTCGTCCGACAGCTCGGCGATCTCGGCCAGCAGCGAGAGCTTGTTGTCCGCGAACGAGATGAAACCGCCGTGCACCGCGGCGACGACCGTTCCACCATCACTCGTACGGATGGTCACCGGGCCCGACTCCAGCACACCGAGCAGCGGCTGGTGACCGGGCATGACGCCGATGTCGCCGGACGTGGTGCGCGCGACGACCAGGGTGGCCTCGCCGGACCAGACCTGGCGGTCGGCGGCGACCAGCTCGACGTGCAGCTCAGCAGCCAAGGGTGGCTCCTCGGGTCACCACCCGGCGTGGGTGCCGGGTGTTGGGGTCAATTCTAGTGGGCGTGGATGAGGGGGCGGGACGCACCCGCCCCCTCACACGAGCACGGGGCTCAGGAGACGCCCAGCTCCTTCGCGTTCTTCTTCAGGTCCTCGAGACCACCGCACATGAAGAACGCCTGCTCCGGGAAGTGGTCGTACTCGCCGTCGCAGATCGCGTTGAACGCGGCGATCGACTCGTCCAGGGGCACGTCCGAACCGTCCACGCCGGTGAACTGCTTGGCGACGTGGGTGTTCTGGGACAGGAAGCGCTCCACACGACGGGCCCGGTGGACGACGAGCTTGTCCTCCTCGCCCAGCTCGTCGATACCGAGGATCGCGATGATGTCCTGGAGGTCCTTGTACTTCTGCAGGATCGTCTTCACGCGCATGGCCGCGTTGTAGTGGTCCTGCGAGATGTAGCGCGGGTCCAGGATCCGGGACGTGGAGTCCAGCGGGTCCACGGCCGGGTAGATGCCCTTCTCGGAGATCGGACGGGACAGAACCGTCGTCGCGTCGAGGTGGGCGAAGGTGGTGGCCGGGGCCGGGTCGGTCAGGTCGTCCGCGGGGACGTAGATCGCCTGCATCGAGGTGATCGAGTGACCGCGGGTCGAGGTGATGCGCTCCTGGAGGAGACCCATCTCGTCGGCCAGGTTCGGCTGGTAACCCACCGCGGACGGCATACGGCCGAGCAGCGTGGAGACCTCGGAACCGGCCTGCGTGAAGCGGAAGATGTTGTCGATGAAGAACAGCACGTCCTGCTTCTGGACGTCACGGAAGTACTCGGCCATGGTCAGGCCGGCCAGCGCGACGCGCAGACGGGTGCCCGGGGGCTCGTCCATCTGACCGAAGACCAGCGCGGTCTTGTCGATGACGCCCGAGTCGGACATCTCCTCGATCAGGTCGTTGCCCTCACGGGTGCGCTCACCGACACCGGCGAACACGGAGACACCGTCGTGGTTGTTGGCGACGCGGTAGATCATCTCCTGGATGAGCACCGTCTTGCCGACGCCGGCACCGCCGAACAGACCGATCTTGCCGCCCTTGACGTACGGGGTCAGCAGGTCGATGACCTTGACGCCGGTCTCGAACATCTCGGTCTTCGACTCGAGCTCGTCGAAGTTCGGGGCCTTGCGGTGGATGGACCAGCGCTCGCCCTCGTACTGCTCGTCGACGTTCAGCACCTCACCGAGGGTGTTGAACACCTTGCCCTTGGTGAAGTCGCCGACCGGGACGGTGATGCCGTCGCCGGTGTCGACGACCGGGGCCTGGCGGACCAGACCGTCGGTCGGCTGCATGGAGATGGTGCGGACCAGGCCGTCACCCAGGTGCTGGGCGACCTCCAGGGTCAGCGTCTTCTTCTCGCCCGCGTTGGCCGGGTCGGCGACCTCGACGTGGAGGGCGTTGTAGATGTCCGGCATCGCGTCGACGGGGAACTCCACGTCGACGACCGGGCCGATGACCCGGGCGACGCGGCCCGTAGCCGTCGCGGTCTCAACAGTGGTGGTCATTTATCGGTCACTCCCCGCGGTCGCGTCGGCCAGGGCGCTCGCGCCACCGACGATCTCGCTGATTTCCTGGGTGATTTCGGCCTGGCGGGCCGCGTTGGCAAGACGGGAGAGCGTGTTGATCAGCTCGCCCGCGTTGTCGGTGGCCGACTTCATCGCGCGCCGCGTGGCAGCGTGCTTGGAAGCGGCCGACTGGAGCAGCGCGTTGTAGATACGGCTCTCCACGTAGCGCGGCAGCAGGGCGTCGAGGACGTCCTCCGCCGAGGGCTCGAAGTCGTACAGCGGGAGGATCTCGCCCTTGGGGTGAGCCTCCTCGGCGACCTCTTCGAGGCGCAGCGGCAGCAGCCGGGCGTCCAGCGCCGTCTGCGTCATCATCGAGACGAACTCGGTGAAGACGATGTGGAGTTCGTCCACACCACCTTCGGCCGTCTCCTTCTCGATGGCCTCGATCAGAGGCGCCGCCACCTTCTTGGCGTCCGCGTACGTCGGCTCGTCCGTGAAGCCCGTCCACGACTCCGCGACCTTGCGTTCACGGAAGTTGTAGTGGGCCACACCGCGCCGGCCGACGATGTACGTGTCGACCTGCTTGCCCTCGCGCTCCAGGCGCTCGGTCAGCTGCTCCGCCGCCTTGATGGCGTTGGAGTTGAAGGCGCCGGCCAGACCGCGGTCGCTCGTGAGGAGCAGGACCGCGGCACGGCTCGGGTTCTCCGCCTCCGTGGTGAGCGGGTGCTTGGTGTTCGACCCCGTACCGACCGCCGTGACCGCGCGCGTCAGCTCGGTCGCGTAGGGCGTGGAGGCCGCCACCTTGCGCTGCGCCTTGACGACGCGCGAGGCGGCGATCATCTCCATCGCCTTGGTGATCTTCTTGGTCGCGCTGACGGATCGGATGCGACGCTTGTAGACCCGGAGCTGGGCTCCCATGAGTCAGGTCCCTTCCTTACGTCACTTGGCGGCAGCGGCAGGAGTGTCCTCGCCGAGCAGCTTGCCGTCCGAGCTCTCGAACTGCTTCTTGAACTCGGCGATCGCGTCGGCAATGGCCGCCAGCGTGTCGTCGGACATCTTGCCGCCCTCGCGGATGGAGGTCATGAGGCCCTGCTCCTTGCGGTGCAGGTACTCCAGCAGCTCCTTCTCGAAGCGGCGGATGTCGGCGACCGGCACGTCGTCCATCTTGCCGGTGGTGCCGGCCCACACGGAGACGACCTGGTCCTCGGTGGACATCGGCTGGTACTGGTCCTGCTTCAGCAGCTCGACCATGCGCTGACCGCGCTCCAGCTGGGCCTTCGAGGCCGCGTCCAGGTCGGAACCGAAGGCGGCGAACGCCTCCAGCTCACGGAACTGGGCGAGGTCGACACGGAGGCGGCCGGAGACCTGCTTCATCGCCTTGTGCTGCGCGGAACCACCGACTCGGGAGACGGAGATACCGACGTTCAGCGCGGGACGCTGACCGGCGTTGAACAGGTCCGACTCCAGGAAGCACTGGCCGTCGGTGATGGAGATGACGTTGGTCGGGATGAACGCCGAGACGTCGTTGGCCTTGGTCTCGACGATCGGCAGACCGGTCATCGAACCGGCACCCATCTCGTCGGAGAGCTTGGCGCAGCGCTCCAGCAGCCGGGAGTGCAGGTAGAAGACGTCACCCGGGTAGGCCTCACGGCCCGGCGGGCGGCGCAGCAGCAGCGACACGGCGCGGTAGGCGTCGGCCTGCTTGGACAGGTCGTCGAAGATGATCAGGACGTGCTTGCCCTGGTACATCCAGTGCTGACCGATGGCCGAACCGGTGTACGGCGCCAGGTACTTGAAGCCGGCCGGGTCGGACGCCGGGGCGGCGACGATGGTCGTGTACTCCAGGGCGCCGTTCTCCTCCAGCGCGCGGCGCACGCCGGCGATGGTGGAGCCCTTCTGGCCGATGGCGACGTAGATGCAGCGGACCTGCTTCTTCGGGTCGCCCGAGCGCCAGTTGTCGCGCTGGTTGATGATCGTGTCGACGGCCAGGGCGGTCTTGCCGGTCTGGCGGTCACCGATGATCAGCTGACGCTGACCACGGCCGATCGGGGTCATCGCGTCGACGGCCTTGTAGCCGGTCTCCATCGGCTCGTGCACCGACTTGCGCTGCATGACCGTGGGGGCCTGCAGCTCCAGCGCACGGCGGCCGTCGGTCTCGATCTCGCCGAGGCCGTCGATCGGGTTGCCGAGCGGGTCGACGACACGGCCGAGGTAGCCCTCGCCCACCGCGACGGAGAGGACCTCACCGGTGCGCGTGACCGGCTGACCCTCCTCGATGCCGCTGAACTCACCGAGGACGATGGCACCGATCTCGCGCTCCTCGAGGTTGAGGGCGAGGCCGAGGGTGCCGTCCTCGAACTTCAGCAGTTCGTTGGCCATGGCCGAGGGCAGGCCCTCGACCTTCGCGATGCCGTCGCCGGCAAGGGTGACCGTACCGACCTCCTCGCGCGAGGCCGCGTCCGGCTTGTACGACTGGACGAAGTTCTCCAGCGCGTCCCGGATCTCCTCCGGCCGGATCGTGAGCTCCGCCATCTGGGTTCCCTGCTCTCCTTGTTGGGCCCGAAGTTTCACTTTGGGGGGATGGGGACTCCCCCCAACAGGAGGTGAATCCTCTGCACGGCCCAACCAGGGCCGTAAGTACGTACTGCTTTTCTCGAAATATCGAGTTGCTGTCGGCTAGCTCGCCATGCGGCGGGCGGCCTCGTCCAGCCGGTCCGCGAGGGAGCCGTTGATGACCTCGTCACCGACCTGCACCCGGATACCGCCGACGACCTCGGGGTCGACGTCGAGGTTCAGGTGCATCCGACGCCCGTAGAGCTTGGTCAGAGCGGCGCCGAGGCGCTGCTTCTGCCCGTCGCTCAGCGGTACCGCCGAGGTGACGACGGCGACCATGCGGTTCCGGCGATCGGCGGCGAGCTTGGACAGGGACTCCAGTCCCGCTTCCAGGCTACGTCCACGCGGTGCGGTGGCCAGACGCGTCACCAGACGCTCGGTGGCCGGCTTGGCCCGCCCGCCGAGGAGCCGGTGCAGCAGCTCGGTCTTGGCCGAGGTGCCGGCGGCACGATCGGTGAGCGCGGCGCGCAGCTCGGTGCTGGAGGAGACGATCCGGCCGAACCGGAACAGCTCGTCCTCGACGTCGTCGAGGGTGCCGGTCTTCTCCGCGGCCGTGAGGTCGGCGATGTCCGCCAGCTCCTCCAGCGCGTCCACCAGGTCGCGGGGCTGCGACCAGCGGGACCGGGCCAGCCCGGACACCAGGTCGGCGGTGGTGCCGCTGACCTGGCCGCCGATCAGGCGCTGGACCAGCTGTGCCTTCGCCTCCCCGGGCTGCGCCGGGTCGGTGAGGACCCGGCGCAGGCCGGCCTCGCGGTCGAGCAGCGCGGTGACGGCCGCCAGCTCGTCGGCGAGCTGCGCGGCATCCACGGACGTGGAGTCCGTCAGCGCGTCGAGACGCTCACGTGCGGCTGCCAGGGCCTCGCGGCTCGCTCCGCTCATCGCGTGGCCTCGGCCTTCTCCTCGAGCTCGTCGAGGAAGCGGTCGATCACACGGCTCTGCCGGGCGTGGTCCTCGAGGGACTCGCCGACGAGCTTGCCGGCCAGGTCGGTGGCGAGCTTGCCGACGTCCTGACGCAGCGCGGACGCGGCGGCCTTGCGGTCGGCCTCGATCTGGGCGTGACCGGCGGCGACGATCTCCTCGCGCTGCCGCTGGCCCTCGGCCCGCATCTCGGCGATGAGCGCGGCACCCTGCTCCTGCGCCTCCTGGCGCAGGCGCGCGGCCTCGTGCCGGGCCTCGGCGAGCTGGGCCTTGTACTGCTCAAGGACGCTACGGGCCTCGGTCTGCGCGGCCTCGGCCTTTTCGATACCGCCCTCGATGGCTTCGCGGCGCTCTTCCAGAACCTTGTTGATGGTCGGGAGGAGCTTCTTGGCGAGGAAGCCGAAGACGATGACAAAGGCGATCAGGCCGATGACGAGCTCTGGGATCGGCGGGATGAGGGGGTTCTCGGCCTCCTCAGCCGCCAGCTGAACCAGGGGGCTCATATCAGTGCCTTTCGTCTATTGGTGCGCGGCGGTCGGGTCAGGAGGCCGGGTAGACGAACGGCATGACCAGACCGATCAGGGCGAGCGCCTCACAGAAGGCGAAGCCGAGGATCTGGTTGGCGCGGATCAGACCGGCCGCCTCGGGCTGGCGGGCGAGAGCCTGCGTGCCGTTACCGAAGATGATGCCGACGCCGACGCCCGGGCCGATGGCGGCGAGACCGTAGCCGATGGAGCCGAGGTTGCCCTTGATCTGGACGCCGGCGGCAAGGGTTTCGAGAGCGGACATGCCGGTTCTTCCTTCTCTTTCAATGACCGGTGGGGGTTGGCCACCGGATGTCTGGGTGGGTGGTGGGGTGGCTCAGTGGTGCTCGGCGAGCGCGCCCTGGATGTAGCTGCAGGTCAGCAGTACGAAGACGTACGCCTGGACAGCTTGGATGAAGAGCTCGAAGGCGGTCATCACGATGACCATGACGAACGAGACACCGGAGTAGGCGATGCCGATGCCGTTCAGCATGTACCAGCTGGCGATCGTGAAGAGCAGCAGCAGCGTGTGACCGGCGAACATGTTCGCGAAGAGTCGCACGGCGTGGGTGAAGGGCCGCACGAGCAGGTTCGAGAAGAACTCGATCGTCATCGACAGCGGCAGCACCGGGCCGAGCGTCTTGTCGTAGCCGGTGAAGTTCTTGAAGGCGCCGACGAACCCGTGCCGCTTGAAGGTCAGCGAGACCCAGATGATGTAGACGATGCCGGCGAGCACGGCGGGGTACGAGATGATCGCCGTGACCGGGAACGCGGCGACCGGGATGATCGACCAGACGTTCATCATCCAGACGAAGAAGAAGAGCGAGACGACGAACGGGACGTACTTGTCGCCTTCCTTCTTGCCGATGGTCTCGTAGACGACGCCGCGGCGCACGAAGTCGTAACCGGCCTCGGCCACCAGCTGGAGCTTGCCCGGAACGACCTTCGGCTTGGCGAAGGCGGCCCAGAAGAAGCCCACGATGATGATGGAACCGAGCAGCGCCAGCAGCATCGTCTTGTTGAAGTACAAGTTGCTGTCCGCGTCGCCGAAGAGCGGCTTGAACAGGAACGAGTGCAGGCCCGGAGCCGGGAAGCCGCACCCGTCGAACAGGTGGCAGCTCGTGTCGAAAGCGAGCGTCTGCGTCGGGTCAGCACTCACCGCGGGCTCCTTCATCGTGGCGCATAGGTACGGCAACCTCGTTGTGTCGGCGCGGCGTACGGCCGCGGTTCGGCACGGGACTGGTGTTACGGATGTGGGGGCGGCTGTGGGGCATCTTGCCTCGCGATTGAGCAGGCGTCAGCTCAGATGCCCGCGCCCGCGATGCCGCAGTTGGCACCGGACGATAGCAGCATCTCTCGTGCGCCTTTATCCCGGCCCTACCTCTCACGACGAGCGCCCTGTCTTCTCGGGCTTGTCGCCCTTCGACGAGGCTTCGGGATCGACGTAGAGAATCTTGGCCTTCATGTGCGCACGCGCCTGCGCGGCGATCCACGTCACGGTGGCGACCACGAGCGCGATGGCGAAGGCACGCGGGTTGAACAGCGTCGTGTTCTTGAACAGGGCGACGAAGATGACCAGCAGCAACAGCTGGGCCGCGTAGAGCATCAGGCCCATCATCTGGAACAGCTGGGGAAAGGATTTGGCGGTGCGCTGGAGTACGTAGAGGCCGAGGCCCATGAACGCGATCACCACCAGCGTCCCGACGACGGCACCGATGGCTCCCTTGCCGCCGGCGACCACCCCGCCGACAACGGCGGCGATCACGCCGACGGCAGCCGTGGGCACGGCGGCCTGGGCCAGGATCCGGGCGTCATTGGACGGCATGGCGGCAACTCCGCTTTCACAAGGGGGCAGGGTGTCGTCATGGACGAGCGTAGTCCCGGGCTGAGTGGTCGAGACCTCACACCAATGGACCGTCGCACTCAGGTCCTTCGGTTCTATCCGGGGTTCTCGTGAACCGTATCACAAACTATTTGATGAGGTCTTTACCTGGTGGGTGTGCTTGCAGTCACACATGAGAGTGACAGTGCGCGCATGTGCAGAAACCAGGCCCACTTGTCTGGTATTGGGGGTCTTTGCTCCCCCACGAGTTGGCAATGCTCTAGTCAGATTCTTACCTTGGCCGTCAACCGCGATCGGGGAATCGTGACCTGGCGCCGATCGCCGTCGCCCCGTTGACGCCGGGGGCACCCGCCGTGACCGTAGCCCGCTGCTCGCCGCGCGGAGCCTCCGCTTCCGTCGTGGCGACGGCCCCTGCCACGGCGGCCTCCGGGTCCCGGCGCCGCCTGCGGTACCGCGGCGGCACGAACCGCTGGGCCCACACCGGCACCCGCGGCGTGAAGCGCGGGAGCAGCAGCAGGACCAGGCCGACCGCGCTCAGGAAGACCACGCCCAGCACGATCCACATGGACGCCGAGTTGACGGAGTACGCCAGCGCCCCGAAACCGATCAGCGCCGACCAGAAGTACATGATCAGCACGGCCCGGCTGTGCGAGTGGCCGATCTCCAGCAGGCGGTGGTGCAGGTGGCCGCGGTCGGCGGCGAACGGCGACTGGCCGCGCCAGGTGCGGCGCACGATCGCCAGGACCAGGTCGGCGGCCGGTACGGCGATGATCGTCAGCGGGAGCAGGAGCGGGATGTAGACGGGCACCGTCTGGTGGACCGCCGCCTTCTCCGAGCCGGTGAACAGGGCGAGGGCGTCCGGGTCCACCTGGCCGGTGATCGAGATCGCGCCGGCCGACAGCACCAGGCCGATCAGCATCGAGCCCGAGTCGCCCATGAAGATCCGCGCGGGGTGCATGTTGTGCGGCAGGAAGCCCAGGCACATGCCCATCAGGATCGCCGCGAACAGCGTGCCCGGGGCGGCGGCCTCGATGCCGTACGAGTACCAGATCCGGTAGGCGTACAGGAAGAACGCGCCCGCCGCGATGCACACCATGCCGGCCGCCAGACCGTCCAGGCCGTCCACGAAGTTCACCGCGTTGATCGTGATGACCACCAGCGCGACGGTCAGCAGCGTGCCCTGCCACTGGGTCAGGGCGACGTTGCCGACGCCCGGGATGGGCAGCCACAGGATCGTCAGACCCTGCATGACCATCACGCCCGCGGCGATCATCTGGCCGCCCAGCTTGATCAGCGCGTCGATCTCGAACTTGTCGTCCAGGACGCCGATCAGCCAGATCAGGGCGGCCCCGGAGAGCAGCGCCCGCGGCTCGTTCGACTTCGAGAAGACCTCGCTGAGGTTGGACAGGTGGTCCGCGACCAGCAGGCCCGCGCACAGTCCGAAGAACATGGCGATACCGCCGAGGCGCGGGGTCGGTTCCCGGTGCACGTCCCGGGCCCTGATCTCCGGCATCGCCCCGGCCACGATCGCGAACTTGCGTACCGGTCCGGTCAGCAGGTACGTCACCGCGGCCGTGATGCAGAGCGTCAGCAGGTATTCACGCACGGGCTTCCCCACAGGTCTCGCTGGCCATCACAGCCCCACACCCTAGCGACGGACGCATACCGATGAGGACTTCCGGGTAGCGACGATGGTTGCACGCCTGCCTGTGCACCCTGGTCGGCTACCCCGGCTCAGCCGGGATACGGCGGAAACTGGCCGGTGAGCGCGCGCACCTCCTCCCGGGCCGCGGCCGGCTCCGTCGCGCCCCGCAGCACGGCCGCCAGCAGCGCCGCGATCCGCACCATCTCCGGCTCGCCCATGCCCTGGGTGGTCACCGCCGCCGTCCCCAGGCGCAGGCCGCGGCCGTCGCCGTGCGGCAGCACGCAGCAGTCCAGCACCAGCCCGGCCGCGAGGAGCCGGCCGCGGGCGGTGCGGCCGTCCACGCCGAGCGGGGACGGGTCCGCGGTGATCAGGTGGGTGTCCGTGCCGCCGGTGGTCACCACCAGCCCCTCCGCGGCCAGGTGACCGGCGAGCACCCGGGCGTTGGCGACCACCTGATGGGCGTACGCGCTGAACGCCGGCGTCGCCGCCTCGCCGAACGCGACGGCCTTGGCGGCGATGGTGTGCATCTGGGCGCCGCCCTGGGTGAAGGGGAACACCGCCCGGTCGACCCGCTCGGCCAGCTCGGCCCCGCACAGGATCATCCCGCCGCGCGGGCCGCGCAGCACCTTGTGGGTGGTCGCGCACACGATGTCCGCGTACGGCACCGGACTGGGCGCGGCACCGCCGGCGACCAGCCCGATCGGATGCGCCGCGTCCGCGATCAGATAGGCCCCGACCTCGTCGGCGACCTCGCGGAAGAAGGCGTAGTCGATGTGGCGTGGGTAGGCGATGGAGCCGCACACGATCGCCTTGGGCCGGTGGTTGCGTGCCAGGTGGCGCACCTGGTCGTGGTCGATCAGCCCGCTCTCGGCGTCGACGCCGTAGCCGACGAAGTCGAACCAGCGGCCGGAGAAGTTCGCCGGCGATCCGTGCGTGAGATGGCCGCCGTGGGACAGGCCGAGGGCGAGGACGGTGTCGCCGGGGCGCAGCAGCGTCGCGTAGGCGGCCAGGACGGCCGAGGAACCGGAGTGGGCCTGCACGTTGGCGTGCTCGGCGCCGAACAGGGCCTTGGCCCGGTCGACGGCGGCGCGTTCGGCGACGTCGACGATCTCGCAGCCGCCGTGGTGGCGGGCGCCGGGGTAGCCCTCGGCGTACTTGTTGGCGAACGCCGAACCGAGGGCGGCGAGCACGGCCGGTGAGCAGAAGTTCTCGGCGGCGATCAGCTGCAGGGTGGCCGACTGCCTCTCCAGCTCGGCCAGGAGGAGCTCGGCCATCGCGGGGTCCTGATGCCGCAGGACGTCGGTCTCGAGGGTATGGGTGACCGACATGGCGGGCTCCCGGGCGGTCGACGGTGACGTATCCAATGTAGGCCCGGGGTACGGCGCACGCGCGGCCGTCGTGTCCGCCGGTGTCCGCTCGGGTGCGCGTCAGGCGCGCGCCGGGACGCCCGTCAGTGCCGTCACCACCGGATCCAGCGCGTCCCTTATCTCGTCGCCGATCGAGCGGAAGAAGGTCAGCGGGGCGCCGTAGGGGTCGTACACCTCGTCCGCCTCGGCGGTCGGGGCCAGCAGCCAGCCGCGCAGGGCCGCCGCCGCCCGCACCAGCGCCCGGGCGCGCATGACCACGCCGTCCTCCAGCGGCGGCAGGGTGGCCGGATCTATCGCCCGGACCAGCCGGGTGAACTCCTTCAGGGTGAAGGTGCGCAACCCCGCCGAATGGCCCATGGAGATGACCTGGGCACGGTGGTCGCGGGTGGCGGTCAGCACCAGGTCGGCCCTGATCACGTGCTCGTCCAGCAGCTCCCGGCCGACGAAGCCGGAGGCGTCCGCGCCGAACTCGGCCAGCACGGTCTCCGCGTGGGACTCCATGGGCGCGCCCTCGTGCCCCCAGGTGCCGGCGCTCTCCACGATCAGCCCGCCGCCGAGCACGCCGAGCCGCTCCGCGACGAAGTGGCGGGTCAGCCGCTCGGTGATGGGCGAGCGGCACACGTTGCCGGTGCTGACGTGGAGGATGCGGAAGGTGTCGCGGGGGAACCCGAACGTCGTCGTCTCCTCCGCGCCGTAATCCCCGCCGCCTATGCCACGCCCCGCTTCAGGGGCCGTCAATTCGCCACCTCAAGGTCGGGTACGACCTTGCGCAGCTCCTCCGCGGAGAGCGCGCCGGCGCGCAGCAGCACCGGCACCTGGCGCGAGACGTCCACGATGGACGACGGCACGTTGCCCGGGGTGGGGCCGCCGTCGAGGTAGACGGAGACGGAGTCGCCGAGCATCTCCTGGGCGGCGTCGCAGTTCTCCGGCGCGGGGTGGCCGGTGAGGTTCGCCGAGGAGACGGCCATCGGGCCGACCTCGGTGAGCAGCTCGATGGCGACCGGGTGCAGCGGCATGCGCACGGCGACCGTGCCCCGGGTGTCACCGAGGTCCCACTGGAGGGACGGCTGGTGCTTGGCGACGATCGTCAGGGCACCCGGCCAGAACGCGTCGACCAGCTCCCAGGCCAGCTCGGAGAAGTCCGTGACCAGGCCGTGCAGGGTGTTCGGGGAGCCGATGAGGACGGGGGTGGGCATGTTGCGGCCCCGGCCCTTGGCGGCCAGCAGGTCGGCGACGGCCTCGGAGGAGAACGCGTCGGCGCCGATGCCGTACACCGTGTCGGTCGGCAGCACCACCAGCTCGCCCCGGCGGACGGCGGACGCGGCCTCGCGCAGACCCGTCACGCGGTCGGTCGCGTCGTTGGTGTCGTATCGCCGTGCCATGTCTAGCTGGCCTCCTCGTACACGTACTGCGGGGTTGAGAACTGGGGGGTGCTCACGGCAGCGCCTTGCGGGCGGTGGCGAACCGCGGGCGGTTGTTGAGGTCGGGGTGATCGGCCGCGTCCGCCCAGCCCCGCTCCTCGGTGAAGATCCACGGCACCTGGCCGCCCTGGGTGTCGGCGTGCTCGATCACGACGACGCCGCCGGGACGCAGCAGCCGGTGCGCGGTGCGCTCGATGCCCCGGATCAGGTCGAGGCCGTCCTCGCCGGAGAAGAGCGCCAGCTCCGGGTCGTAGTCGCGGGCCTCGGGGGCGACGTACTCCCACTCGGTCAGCGGGATGTACGGCGGGTTGGAGATGACCAGGTCGACCTGGCCGTCCAGGTCGGGGAAGGCGGTCAGCGCGTCGCCCTGCCGCAGGTCGACACGGGAGCCGGCCACGTTCTTCCGGGTCCACACCAGGGCGTCCTCGGACAGCTCCACGGCGTGCACGCGCGAGCGCGGGACCTCCTGGGCGAGGGCGAGCGCGATGGCACCGGAGCCGGTGCACAGGTCGACGATGCACGGCTCGACCACGTCCATGGCGCGCACGGCGTCTATGGCCCAGCCGACCACCGACTCGGTCTCCGGCCGGGGCACGAACACCCCCGGACCGACCTGGAGTTCCAGGTACCGGAAGTAGGCGCGCCCGGTGATGTGCTGCAGCGGCTCGCGCTGCTCGCGCCGGGCGATGACCTCCCAGTAGCGGGCGTCGAAGTCGGCGTCCTTCACGGAGTGCAGTTCGCCGCGCTTCACACCGTGCACGAACGCGGCCAGCTCCTCCGCGTCGGTGCGCGGCGAGGGCACGCCGGCGTCGGCCAGCCGCTGGGTGGCCTGGGCCACCTCCGCGAGCAGCAGGTTCACGCGAGTCCTCCGTGTCGTACTCGTGCGTACGGGTGTTACGCGGCGGCGAGCTTCGCCGCCGAGTCGGCGTCGACGCAGGCCTGGATGACCGCGTCGAGGTCGCCGTCCAGGACCTGGTCCAGGTTGTACGCCTTGAAGCCGACGCGGTGGTCGGAGATGCGGTTCTCCGGGAAGTTGTAGGTGCGGATCTTCTCGGAGCGGTCCACGGTGCGGACCTGGCTGCGGCGGGCGTCCGCGGCCTCCCTCTCCGCCTCCTCCTGGGCCATGGCGAGCAGCCTGGAGCGCAGGATACGCAGCGCCTGCTCCTTGTTCTGCAGCTGGCTCTTCTCGTTCTGGCAGGAGGCGACGACTCCGGTCGGGATGTGCGTGATGCGCACGGCGGAGTCGGTGGTGTTGACGGACTGGCCGCCCGGGCCGGAGGACCGGTAGACGTCGATGCGCAGGTCGTTCGGGTTGATCTCGACGTCGACCTCCTCCGCCTCCGGGGTGACCAGCACACCGGCCGCGGAGGTGTGGATACGGCCCTGGGACTCGGTGGCCGGGACGCGCTGCACCCGGTGCACCCCGCCCTCGTACTTCAGCCGGGCCCACACACCCTGGCCGGGCTCGATCTGCCCGCGGGCCTTCACCGCGACCTGGACGTCCTTGTAGCCGCCCAGCTCGGACTCGGTGGAGTCGATGATCTCGGTCTTCCAGCCGACGCGCTCGGCGTAGCGCAGGTACATGCGCAGCAGGTCACCGGCGAACAGCGCCGACTCGTCGCCGCCCGCGCCCGCCTTGATCTCCAGGATGACGTCCTTGTCGTCACTCGGGTCGCGCGGGACGAGCAGCAGGCGCAGCTTCTCGGTCAGGCCCTCGCGCTGCTTCTCCAGGTCCTTGACCTCGGCGGCGAAGTCGGGGTCGTCGGCCGCGAACTCGCGCGCGGTCTCGATGTCGTCGCCGGTCTGCTTCCAGGAGCGGTACGTGGCGACGATCGGGGTCAGCTCGGCGTAGCGCTTGTTCAGCTTGCGCGCGTTCGCCTGGTCGGCGTGGACCGACGGGTCGGCGAGCTTCGTCTCCAGATCGGCGTGCTCGGCGACGAGTTCCTCGACGGCCTCGAACATCTTGGGCTCCTGTACTGCGGTGAGGGGAAGGGCGGGCGACCAAAAACGCCGGTCCCGGGCACACCCCCGCGAGGGCGTGACCGCGGACCGGCGGAATGGGGCTCGCTACTTCTTGGAGCCGGCGGCAGCCTTGCCGAAGCGGGCCTCGAAGCGGGCCACACGGCCACCGGTGTCGAGGATCTTCTGCTTGCCCGTGTAGAACGGGTGGCACTCGGAGCAGACCTCGGCCCGGATGGTGCCGGACTCGATGGTGCTACGGGTGGTGAACGACGCACCGCAGGTGCAGCTGACCTGCGTCTCGACGTACTCGGGGTGGATGTCGCGCTTCAAGGTGTCTCCTAGGTTTCGGGAGGGCGCCGGGTCGCCGCCGCGGGGTGCGGGAGCGTGAACCGGAGCCGACGTACCAGTCTGCCAGGACTGGTGCCATCCTCCCAAACCGGGGGTGCGGCTGTTCTATTCCGGCTCGGGGGTTCGCCGGCGGGGGTGCCGCTTGATCCCCGTCGGCGGGTGCGGGTGCGCCGTGGATTCCCGCGCCGTTCCCCGCGTCCCTCAGGGGGCGCTCACCACGCCCTTGGCCTCGCCGGTGGCCGTTCCCTTCGTGGCCGACGCCGGGATCGGCTTGTCGTTCTTCAGGGCGTTCCAGACCAGCTGCGCCTTGGTCTTGGCCAGCAGGACGCGGTTGGGGTTGGCCGGGTCGTACTGGACGGGCATCGTGACCATCTTCATGTGGGCCGAGCTGATGCCCTTGAGGCCGTCGGCGAAGTCGATCAGGGAGTTGACCGAGCCGAGGTCGGAGTCGGTGGTGACGGCCTTGGTGGCGGTGTCGGCGAGGTCGTACAGCTTCTTGGGGTTCGTGAAGACGCCGACGTGCTTGACCTGGTCGATCAGGGCCTTGATGAAGGCCTGCTGGAGCTGGATGCGGCCGAGGTCGGAGCCGTCGCCCACGCCGTGCCGGGTGCGGACCAGGCCCAGGGCCTGCTCGCCGTTCAGGGTGTGGGTGCCGGCCTTGAGGTCCAGGTGGCTCTGCGGGTCCCGGATGTTCCTGGTGGTGGTGACCTCGACCCCGCCGAGGTCGTCGATGAGCTTCTGGAAGCCCTCGAAGTCGACCTCCAGGTAGTGGTCCATGCGGATACCGGTGATGGACTCCACCGTCTTCACCGCGCAGGCCGCGCCACCGGTGGAGTACGCCTCGTTGAACATCACGCCGGACGCGGCGGGGTGGGAGGTGCCCTTGGTGTCGGTGCACCGGGGGCGGTCGACGAGGGTGTCCCGGGGGATGGAGACCACGCTGGCCTTCTTGTGGCCCTCGTAGACGTGGACGATCATCGCGGTGTCCGAGCGGGCGCTGCCGTCGTCCGTGCCGCCGCCGAGCTTCTTGTTCTTGCCGGAGCGGGTGTCCGAGCCGAGGACCAGGATGTTCTCCGAGCCGTTGTCGATCTTCGTGGGCCGGTCGCTGCCGAGCGCCTGGTTGATGTCGACGCTGTGCAGGTTGCCGTTGAGCTTGAAGTAGACGTACCCGGCGCCGGCGCCGCCCAGGAGGACCACGCCCGCGGCCGTCCAGACCGTGGCGCGCAGCGCCTTGCGACCGGTGCTGGGGGCCTTGCGGCGGCGCCCCCTGCCCCGGTGGCGCGGGGTCGCGCCCGGCTCGGTTATGGCGGGCTGAGTGCTCTCGGCGGCCACATCGCTCCTAGGTCTCGGCGGTCTGTTACCCCCTGCGGTCAGGGTCGGGCGCGGTCGTCACCGCTCCATCGTCGCTCCGCACGGTCAGACGGAGAAACTCGGAAAAGGGTTGCACAACGCACAGTGCCCCTCGTGTACGGCGATGGGCACTGTGCGTAGTCACTTGATCTGCCGGGACAGCGCTCACCTGCGGATTCGGCTCCCGGGCCGGTACGCCCGGGAGCCGGTGGCCACCGAGATCCCTGTGGCAAAGATCTCGGGTCCGCGGGTCCGCCGAGCCGTCGTTCAGCGGGCCGAACCGGAGTCCGGCGGCCGGGAGGCCACCCGTGCCCGGTGCGTAGGTGGTGACCGGCTGCACGGTGCCTCCGGTCACGTTCGCCCACGGCGTCGAGTACAGGGAGCCGTAGACGCCCGGTCCGTTGGGCATGCCGACGTAGAGGTCGTACTGCGTGCCGTACAGGCTGCTGCCCGCGCTCTGCCCGGCGGTCGGGGTGCCGGGCATGCCGGAGCCGTCGCCGGCCTCCACCCACCGGTCGGTGGCACCCGGGGTGGTGTCGAGCGTGAGGCCGGCGGCGAGGGCGGCCCCCATGCGGTCCCCGGATGCGGAGGCCGCGGCGAGGACGGCCTCCGTGCCCGTGCCCTGTTCGAGGTGGAGTGCCGCCTTGCCGGAACCGAGGACGCCGGAGGCTCCGTAGATCACGCCCACGGTGCCGGCGTCCTCGCGGGAGGTGCCGACGACCAGGTCGGTGCAGCCGTCCGCGTGGGCACCGTGGTGAGGTCCTGGTTCAGCTCGGCCGTGCCCTTGCCGCCGCCGTGGACGACGCGCACGAGGCCGGCCTTGGTGTCACCGCCGATGGTCGCCTCGGGGTCGGCGACGGCGGGGTCCTCTGATGGTCTTCCCGCTCTTCTTCAGCCGCGACTCCAGGTTCGCGAGGCTCTCGTTGGGGAAGGCCTGCCGCAGGATGGCGAGGGAGCCTGCCACGTGCGGTGCGGACATGGATGTACCGCTCTCGGAGGCGCAACCGCCGCCGGGCACCGAGGAGATGATGCTGGTGCCGGGGGCGAGGAGGTCCGGCAGCGGGCCGCGGTTGGTGAACGCGGACAGCTGGTCGTCGTCGGTGGTGGAGCCGACCGCGATCGCGGAGGGCACGCAGGCCGGAGCGCTCACCGCGTCGGTGTAACCGTTGTTGCCGGCGGCGAACAGGTTGTCGATGGCCGCCTTGCGCGGGTCGGTGTCGCAGACGGTGGCGTACCGGCCGGCGCCCGCGCAGAGTTGTCCGCACAGCGAAGAAGCCTGCCGACGGCTCGGTGACCGGCTCCGGTGCGGTCGTCACGGCGTTCGCGGCTCCGGCGACCGGCCGCTTCACCTACGCGAGTCCGCTCACCGGAGGCGGACAGCGCGAAGGGCCGCCCCCGGTGTGGGAGCGGCCCTTGCCTACGGCGTGCTGCCTACGGCGTGCGCGGGCAGGTCAGTCGTTGCCCGGCGTCGGCGTCGTCTTCTGGATCTGCATCAGGAACTCGACGTTCGACTTGGTCTGCTTCATCTTGTCGAGAAGCAGCTCGATCGCCTGCTGCTGGTCCAGCGCGTGCAGGACACGGCGGAGCTTCCAGACGATGCCCAGCTCCTCGGCACCGAGCAGGATCTCCTCCTTGCGGGTACCGGACGCGTCGACGTCCACCGCCGGGAAGATGCGCTTGTCGGCGAGCTTCCGGTCGAGCTTGAGCTCCATGTTGCCGGTGCCCTTGAACTCCTCGAAGATCACCTCGTCCATGCGGGACCCGGTGTCCACCAGGGCGGTGGCGAGGATGGTCAGCGAGCCGCCGTCCTCGATGTTGCGCGCCGCGCCGAAGAACCGCTTCGGCGGGTAGAGCGCGGTCGAGTCGACACCACCGGACAGGATGCGGCCGGAGGCGGGCGCCGCCAGGTTGTAGGCGCGGCCCAGACGCGTGATCGAGTCGAGCAGCACGACCACGTCGTGGCCCAGCTCCACCAGTCGCTTGGCCCGCTCGATGGCCAGCTCGGCGACGGTGGTGTGGTCCTCGGCCGGGCGGTCGAAGGTCGAGGAGATGACCTCGCCCTTGACCGACCGCTGCATGTCGGTGACCTCTTCCGGACGCTCGTCGACGAGGACGACCATCAGGTGGCACTCGGGGTTGTTGTGCGTGATCGCGTTGGCGATCGCCTGCATGATCATGGTCTTGCCGGTCTTCGGCGGGGCCACGATCAGACCGCGCTGGCCCTTGCCGATGGGCGAGACCAGGTCGATGATGCGGGTGGTCAGCACGCCCGGGTCGGTCTCCAGACGGAGCCGGTCCTGCGGGTAGAGCGGGGTCAGCTTGTTGAACTCCGGGCGGCCGCGGCCGTGTTCGGGCGCCATGCCGTTGACGGAGTCCAGGCGGACCAGCGCGTTGAACTTCTCGCGGCGCTCGCCCTCCTTCGGCTGCCGGACGGCACCGGTGACGTGGTCACCCTTGCGCAGGCCGTTCTTGCGGACCTGGGCGAGGGAGACGTACACGTCGTTCGGGCCGGGCAGGTAGCCGGAGGTCCGGATGAAGGCGTAGTTGTCGAGGATGTCCAGGATGCCCGCGACGGGGATCAGGACGTCGTCCTCGGCGAGCTGCGGCTCGGCGATGTCGTCACGGCCCCGGCGGCCCCGGCGGTCGCGGTAGCGGCCGCGGCGGCCACGGCGGCCGCCCTCGAAGTCGTCGTCGTCCTGGGGGCCGGTGTTGCGGTCCTGACGGCCGCCGCCCTGCTGCTGGCCCTGCTGCTGCCGGTCCTGGCGGCCGCCGCCCTGGCCCTGCTGGTCGTCGCCCTTGTTGCGGCGGTCACGGTCCCGGCCGCGCTCACGGCGGTCCCGGCGGCCACGGCCCTCGCCGTCACCGGCGTCGCCCCTGGCCTCGCCCTGCTGCTGCGCGGGCGCCTCGGCCTTGGGCTCGCTCTTGGCCTCGGTGGCGACGGTCTCGGCGCCGCCCTGGGCCGGGCTGCCCGCCTCCGCGGTGGCACGGCGGCGACGGCGCTCGCTCGGGGCGTCGTCGGAGGCCGGCTGGCCGGGGATCTCGATCTGCTGCTGGGCCACGGCCTTCTCGGCGGGCGCCTCGGTCTTGGCCTCCGCCTTCTTCGCCGTGCCCGCGCCGCTCTCGGCGGACTCGCCGGTGCGGGCCTTGGAGGTGGCCCGGCGCTTCGGCTTGGTCTCGGTGGCGGCGTCAGCCTTGGCGGCGGGGGCTCCCCCGGCGGCCTGCGCCTCCTTGATGACCTCGATCAGCTGGCTCTTGCGCATCCGCGCGGTGCCCCTGATCCCGAGGCCCGAGGCAACCTGCTGCAGCTCGGCCAGCACCATGCCCTCAAGGCCGGTACCGCGGCGCCGCCGGGAGCCGGCACCGGTGGCAGGCGCGGAGGCGTCCGTGGCGGGCGCGGCAGCGGTCTCCTCGACACGTGCGCCCATCAGATCGGTGGTGTCGCTCACGAAGGGTCCTTCCCTGGAGCGGACGTCGGCCTGTCTGGCTCGGCGACCGGTTGTGCTGTCCGGCTACGGTCCTGTCTTCTGTGAACCGTGCCGGGGCGGTGGTCCGCCAAAGCGGCGGAGGAAATGTGCGGTGATCGGTGCTTCCGCGAGCCGTGGCACCCAGTGTCACGTGGCGTGGTAGCACCGACTCCGAGGCGTGCCCGGCGGCCCGCTCAATGCCCGCATACGACGTACTGCCCAGGTACGGCGCAAGGAACACGGAGTGGCGCGGGAGGCTCCCGGAAGAATGTCTGTCCCGGACGGGGACACGAGGCACCTCGCCATGGTGGGGTCGGGTGCAGACTTGAGATTAACACTACCGGATCCAACAAACATTCCCCCTCTCCAAATCCGGCAACCGTGTGTCAGGTCGCAAGCGGCAGCACGCTCGCTCCCTGGACATCCAGGTCGAGCCGGTTGGCGGCCCAGCCCTCACCCGCGAGGTGGGACACCTTGTCGGCGCTGTCGGCGTCGGCGAGGGCCATGACGGTGGGCCCGGCGCCCGAGATCACGGCCGGGATGCCGTCGGCCCGCAGCCGTTCCACCAGCGCGGCGCTCTCCGGCATGGCCGGGGCGCGGTACTCCTGGTGGAGGCGGTCCTCGGTGGCGGGCAGCAGCAGCTCGGGGCGCCTGGTCAGGGCCTCGACGAGCAGGGCGGCGCGGCCCGCGTTGGCGGCGGCGTCGACGTGCGGCACGGTGCGCGGGAGCAGGCCGCGCGCGGTCTCGGTCAGGACCGGCTTTCCGGGCACGAAAACCACCGGAACGATGGAATCGTGCGGGTCCATCCTGATGGCCCGGGCGGTGCCGCCCTCCATCCAGGACAGGGTGAAGCCGCCGAGCAGACAGGCGGCCACGTTGTCCGGGTGGCCCTCGATCTCGGTGGCCAGCTCCAGCAGCGCGGCGTCGTCCAGACGGGCCTCGCCGCCTATCGTCACCGCGCGGGCGGCCACGATGCCGGCGCAGATGGCGGCTGAGGAGGAACCGAGGCCCCGGCCGTGCGGGATGCGGTTGGCGCACACGATCTCCAGGCCGCGGGGCTGTCCGCCCAGCAGATCGAAGGCGGTGCGCAGGGAACGGACGAGAAGGTGACTCTCGTCCCGCGGCAGGGTCTCGCTGCCCTCACCCGCGATGTCGATATGCAGCCCGGAGTCGGCCACCCGGACGACCACGTCGTCGTAGAGCCCCAGCCCGAGGCCCAGGGCGTCGAAGCCCGGACCGAGATTGGCGCTGGTGGCGGGGACGCGCACCCGGACGGCGGCGGCGCGGAACGCTGGACCGGCCATCGCTCGAAGACTCTCCTTGAGCTGCGTGGCGGTCGAATGGCCTCGAGGGACTCGGTGGACATTCGACCGATGTTCGGTGGATATCCGATGACGTACGACAGACCCGTCGGGCCGCGGAGACGGCGCGGCGCCGTGCCATGCGCGAGGGCATGGGCGAAGGCGGGTTCAGTACAGCCTATCGAAGGAAGGTTCTGTGGCGACATAGGGCGCACAGAAGGCGCACGATGCGTGTCGTAAGCCCTCTGTGCACCCTGTCAGGGATTCCCGGACCGGGGGCGCTCAGCCGAGGCCGAGGCGCTCGGCCGCGGTGGCCGCGTCGACCGGGACGGTGACCGGCTGCGGGGCGCCGGCGACGGCCCAGTCGGGGTCCTTCAGGCCGTTGCCGGTGACGGTGCACACGATGCGCTGGCCCGGGTCGACCTTGCCCTGCTCGGCCGCCTTGAGCAGACCGGCCACGGAGGCGGCGGAGGCGGGCTCCACGAAGACGCCCTCCTGCGCGGCCAACAGACGGTAGGCGCGCAGGATTTCACGGTCCGTCACCTCGTCGATGGCACCGCCCGACTCGTCGCGCGCGGCCAGCGCGTACTGCCAGGAGGCCGGGTTGCCGATGCGGATGGCGGTGGCGATGGTCGACGGGTCCTTGACGACCTCGCCGCGCACGATCGGGGCACTGCCGGACGCCTGGAAACCCCACATGCGAGGGGTCCTGGTGGAGATGCCGTCGGCGGCGTACTCCTTGTAGCCCTTCCAGTAGGCGGTGATGTTGCCCGCGTTGCCGACCGGGAGGACGTGGATGTCGGGCGCGTCGCCGAGCATGTCCACGATCTCGAAGGCCGCCGTCTTCTGGCCCTCGATACGCACCGGATTGACCGAATTCACCAGCGCGACGGGGTAGTTCTCGCTCAGCGCGCGCGCCAGGGTGAGGCAGTCGTCGAAGTTGCCGTCGACCTGGAGGATCTTCGCGCCGTGCACGAGCGCCTGGCCCATCTTGCCGAGGGCGATCTTGCCCTGCGGCACCAGGACGGCCGACACCATGCCCGCCCGCACCGCGTACGCGGCGGCGGAGGCGGAGGTGTTGCCGGTGGAGGCGCAGATGACGGCCTTCGCCCCCTCCTCCTTGGCCTTGCTGATGGCCATGGTCATGCCGCGGTCCTTGAAGGAGCCGGTGGGGTTGGCGCCCTCCACCTTGAGGTGGACCTCACAGCCCGTGCGCTCGGAGAGCACCTGCGCGGGCACGAGGGGCGTGCCGCCCTCGCGGAGCGTCACGACCGGCGTGGTGTCGGATACCGGCAGCCTGTCCCGGTACTCCTCGATGATTCCGCGCCACTGGTGGGTCATTGCTGGTTACTCTCCTTCAACCCGCATGATGCTGGCGACACCCCGCACGGTGTCGAGCTTGCGCAGTGCCTCGACGGTCCCGGACAGGGAGGCGTCGGAGGCCCGGTGGGTGACGACGACGAGGGAGGCCTCGCCGTCCTTGCCCTGCTGCCGAACGGTGTCGATCGACACGCCGTGTTCGGCGAAGACGGTGGCGACCTGGGCGAGCACACCCGGTTTGTCGGCCACGTCGAGGCTGATGTGGTACCGGGTGACGACCTGCCCCATCGGGGAGACGGTGAGGTCGGCGTAGGCCGACTCGCCCGGCCCGGTGGCCCCGCTCAGCCGGTTCCGGCAGACCGCGACCAGGTCGCCCAGCACGGCCGAGGCGGTGGGCGAACCGCCGGCGCCGGGCCCGTAGAACATCAGCTGCCCGGCCGCGTCGGACTCGACGAAGACGGCGTTGTACGCGCCGCGGACGGAGGCGAGCGGGTGGGTGAGCGGGATCATCGCGGGGTGCACGCGCGCGGTGACGGACGTACCGTCCGCGGAGCGCTCGCAGATGGCGAGCAGCTTGATGGTGCAGCCCATCTCCTTGGCGGAGCGGAAGTCGGCGGCGGTGACCTCGGTCATGCCCTCGCGGTAGACGTCGTCCAGGCGCACGCGCGTGTGGAAGGCGATGCCGGCGAGGATGGCGGCTTTGGCGGCGGCGTCGAAGCCCTCGACGTCGGCGGTCGGGTCGGCCTCGGCGTACCCCAGGGCGGTGGCCTCGTCGAGCGCCTCCTGGTACCCGGCGCCGGTCGAGTCCATCTTGTCGAGGATGAAGTTGGTGGTGCCGTTGACGATGCCGAGCACCCGGTTGACCTTGTCGCCGGCGAGCGACTCACGCAGCGGGCGGATCAGCGGGATGGCACCGGCGACGGCGGCCTCGTAGTAGAGGTCCCGGCCGTGCTCCCCGGCGGCGGCGTGCAGGGCGGCCCCGTCCTGGGCGAGCAGGGCCTTGTTGGCGGAGACGACGGAGGCACCGTGCTCGAAGGCGGTGGTGATGAGCGTCCGGGCCGGCTCGATCCCGCCGATGACCTCGACCACCACGTCGATGTCCCCGCGTTTGACGAGGGCGGTGGCGTCGGTGGTGACCAGGCTCGGGTCGATGCCCTCCCGGACCTTCGAGGGCCGGCGTACCGCGACACCCGCCAGCTCCACGGGCGCGCCGATCCTGGCGGCGAGGTCGTCGGCGTGCGTCGTCATGATGCGCGCCACCTCTGAGCCGACAACCCCACAGCCCAGCAGCGCCACCTTCAGCGGACGCGTACGCATCATCCGACCTCGTTTCCTCATACCGTCTACGGTTGGACCAGTCTCACTCACCGGACGGCAGTTTCTACCCTTCGTCCGGATCGTGAGACATCTATTTCATTTGTACGGGGGCGGAAGACCGTAGATCTTCCGCCACCGGGTTCTTGCGGTGTGCCGTCACCCGACGTCGAGACGCAGCAGGTCTTCTTCCGTCTCCCGCCGGACGATCACCCGGGCCGCGCCGTCCTGTACGGCGACCACGGGCGGCCGGAGCACGTGGTTGTAGTTGCTGGCCATGGACCGGCAGTACGCGCCGGTGGCCGGTACGGCGACGAGGTCACCGGGCGCCAGGTCGGCCGGCAGGAACGCGTCCTTGACCACGATGTCCCCGCTCTCGCAGTGCTTGCCCACGACCCGGGCGAGCATCGGCTCGGCGTCGGAGGCGCGGGAGACCAGCGCGACGCTGTACTCGGCGTCGTAGAGCGCGGTCCGGATGTTGTCCGACATGCCGCCGTCGACGGAGACGTACGTGCGCAGCCCGTCGAGCGGCTTGACCGTGCCGACCTCGTACAGGGTGAAGGCGGTGGGACCGACGATGGCGCGCCCCGGCTCGACGGAGATCCGCGGCGTCCGCAGCCGGGCGCCCTCGCACTCCCGGGTGACGATCTCGGTGAGCGCCTTGGCGATCTCGTGCGGCTCACGGGGATCGTCGCCGCTGGTGTAAGCGATGCCGAGGCCGCCGCCGAGGTCGATCTCGGGCAGCTCGACCCCGTGCTCGTCCCGGATGTCCTTCAGCAGTCCGACGACCCGGTGGGCGGCGACCTCGAACCCGGACATGTCGAAGATCTGCGACCCGATGTGCGAGTGGATCCCGATCAGCTCAAGACCGTCGAGCTGCAGGGCCCGCCGCACCGCCTCGGCGGCCTGCCCGCCGGCGAGCGGGATCCCGAACTTCTGGTCCTCGTGGGCGGTGGCGATGAACTCGTGGGTGTGCGCCTCCACCCCCACGGTGATCCGGATCTGGACCCTCTGCCGCTTCCCGAGCTCCTGGGCGGTGTGCGCGACCCGCACGATCTCCTGGAAGGAGTCGAGCACGATCCGCCCGACACCCGCCTCTATGGCACGGCGGATCTCCTCGACGGACTTGTTGTTGCCGTGGAAGGCGATGCGGTCGGCGGGCATGCCGGCGGAGAGCGCGGTGGCCAGCTCGCCGCCGGAGCAGACGTCCAGGTTGAGCCCCTCCTCGTTCAGCCACCGCACGACGGCCCGGGAGAGGAAGGCCTTCCCGGCGTAGAAGACGTCGGCGTCCGGACCGAAGGCGGTGCGCCAGGCACGCGCACGGGCCCGGAAGTCGGTCTCGTCGAGGACGTAGGCCGGGGTGCCGAACTCCTCGGCGAGCCGGGTGACGGGGACGCCGCCGACGCTGACCACACCGTCGTCGCCGCGCGTGACGGTCTGGGCCCACACCTTCTGGTCGAGGGCGTTGAGGTCGGCGGGCGGCGCGGAGTAGTGCCCCTCGGGCAGGACGTCGGCGTGGCGGGGCCCGGCGGGATGGGCGGAACGGCTCATGACGTGGCTCTCAGACTCTCTGTCTCTCCGGGGCTCATCGCTCGGGGCCCTCAGAGGTGTTCGGGTGCATCGATGCCGAGCAGGGACAGGCCACCGGCCAGCACCGTCCCGGCGGCTTCGGCGAGGGCCAGCCGGGCACGGTGGGCGGCCGAGGGTTTCTCCTCGCCGACAGGAAGCACGCAGGGCAGCAGGGGCAGCACGGCATCGGCGACGGTGACGAGATGCCGGGCGAGCCGGTCCGGGGCACGGTGGGTGGCGGCCGCGGAGAGGATGCGGGGGTGGTCGGCGAGGGGGGTGAGAAGGGCCCGGGCGTCGTCCACGGGGCCGGGTTCGGCGTCGAACCCCAGGCGGGCGGCGTTGCGTCCGAGGGCGCGGACCCGGGCGTGGGCGTACCGCACCCGGAACAGGGGATTGCCCTCCCGCTGGACCAGATGGTCGGCGGTGATCCGGGGCCGGTCGTGCGCGGCGGGGCGGAGCAGGGCCCAGCGGGCGGCGTCGGGTCCGAGCGGGGCGGGGTCCTCCGGGGCGGGCACGGGCCGCAGGTTGACGGGCTCGCCGTGCTCGACGGTGGCCCGCCCGCCCTGGGTCGCCACGAGCCGTACGACGGCGTCGGCGACGACCTCGGCCCGCACCTCGTACGGCACCCGCAGCGCGACGACCTGCCCCGCGAGGGCGTCGCCGTGCCCGTACCGGGCGCCCTTACGCCGGATCTCCCGCACCAGGCCGACAACGGGATCGACCTGCGCGTCTAGGCTGATGTTGAGGAACCCCGGCCCGGTGACGACGACGTCCCGGATCCCGTGGGCATCGGCGAGCCGGGCCCGCACGATCTCGGCCACCCGCCGCGCCGGCTGCCCGGCCGGCCGGGCGAGCTGCAACGCGATGGTGGTGGCGAAGTCCCCGCACCCCCCGGGCCCCGGCTCACTCACCACGACCCGCTCCGGCACGGTCACCTTCAGCTCCCCGTCATCGACAGCACGACGCACCGCGCGCAGCACGGTACGGGACAGCTCGACGGGGGTCACGGGACAAGGGTAGTGGGGGAGGGGGGTGGGGGTGCGAGGTGGTTGGGGCGGGGGTGGGGGGTGGGTGGGGACGGGGGGTGTGTTGGGGGGTGCTTTTGCCGTGTTGGGGGGCGGTCGCTTTTGCTGTGGGGGTGGGTGTCTGGGGGGTGGGGTGGGGGGGAGCCGGTCGTGGGGGTGAGCCGGTTGTGGGGGTGAGCCGGTCGTGGGGCGCGGGTCGGTGGGGTGGGGGCGGGTCGTTGGGGGTTGGCCGGGGCGGTCGGGTGGGGGTGCGGGCTGGATATGGCGGGGCAGGGGGTGGCGTGCGAGCCGGGGGTGTGGGAGCGGGTCGGCGAGCGTTGCCGGGAGGTGGCTGCGGGGCTGTGGTCGCGTGCCGGGCTGTATCCGTGTTTGCGCGGCGGGCGGTACCTGCTGGTTCGGCGGGCGGTACCTGTGTTCGCGCGGCGGGCTGCGTCTGAGGATCTGCGTCGGGCTCGCTGACCGGGCGGGACCCTGACTCCGCGCCTGGGCGGGACTCCGGCCCTCTGACTGGGCGAGACCCCGACTCCGTTGCCGGGCGGCGCGTACTGACCGGGCGAGACTCCACGGCCGGGCGAGATCCCGCCCCCGTCCCCTGGCGGCGTCTACTGACCGGGCGAGACTCCGTGACCGGGCGAGACCCCGACCCCGTGCCCTGGCGGCGTCTACTGACTGGGCGAGACTCCGTGACCGGGCGAGACCCCGACCCCGTGCCCGGGGGAGCCGCCGTCACCGTCGATCTCCCCGTCACCACCCCCACCGCCTTGACCTCCCCCACCCCGGCCTCCTCCGCCGGGATCTCCGTCGCCGTCTCCCCCGCGCGCCTCTCCCTCAGGCCCCTCATGCCCCCCACGCCTCTGACGCCCTTCATGCCCCTTCCCGGCGCGCCGCTCGATGAGGTCCTTCACGAGTTGGACCAGCTCGGCCGGTTCGAAGGGTTTGGCGAGAAAGGCGTCCACGCCGACATCGAGACCGGTCTCGACCTCGTACTGCGTACACGCGCTGATGATGGCGAGGGGCAGGTGGTGCGTACGGGGATCGGCCCGGAGCCGGGCGGCGGTGCGGAGCCCGTCCAGCCGGGGCATGACGACGTCGAGCGTCACGACATCGGGCTGCACCTGGTGCACGACGTCCAGGCACTCGGCACCATCGGCCGCGGTCACGACCTCCAGCCCTTCCAGCTCGAGGTTGACCCTGATCAGCTGCCGGATGACCTTGTTGTCGTCCACAACAAGCACCCGGCCCGGAGCGCCTGGCACAACTCGAGAGTAGGTCCGCGGCGGCCACCGCGTCCGGGTTTTCCCCACTTCCACCCCCTACAGGGCACCACCCGGGGAAACGGGTTCCTGATCACCCCGCCGGACCTGCTAGTGTTCTACCCGTCGCCGCGAGCGAGAGCTCAGCGCCCGACACGCCCCCGTAGCTCAGGGGATAGAGCAACGGCCTCCGGAGCCGTGTGCGCAGGTTCGAATCCTGCCGGGGGCACCCAGCATGAGGTGCCCAAAGACCCCGTCACCAGCGGAAACGCTGAGGCCGGGGTCTTCGCGTATGTGCAGGCGTATGCGGCCCGGAGCGGCCGTATGCCGGGGTCTGTGGACTATTCGTGGACAGGAACTGAGCATTTCTGCCCAGGTCACAGTGGCTATTTTGAAGCGGACGCAGGCCGGCGTGCCGGTCACGCTCCAGATCCGCGGCGCCGAATACGCTGCGCCTGACTGCCACACCGGGGCGACTCTTCACGTCGATCCGGAGGGCACAGCCGCCGCATGCACGAAGGGGTGTGGCATGAGGTCTCCAGGCGTACACCTGCGCGAGATCACCGACGACAACCGGGATGCCGTTCGTGCCCTCCGTGTCCGACGCGAACAGAAGCGGTTCGTCGCCTCCGTGTCCAAGTCGCTCAAGCAGGCAGCACAGCACCCGGAGGCCAACCCCTGGTACCGCGGGGTGTACATCGGCGACGAGCCAGTCGGCTTCGTGATGCTGTCGTGGAAGCCGCCGGCTGGTCCCTACAAAGGACGGCACTTCATCTGGCGCCTCCTCATCGACAAGCGGCACCAGAGGCGAGGGATCGGCCGAGAGACCCTCACGCAAATTGCCGCTCTCGTTCGCGCGGACGGCGCCACCGAGCTACTGACCAGCTACGATCCCGGCGACGGCGAACCGTGGCCCTTCTACCAGAAGTTCGGATTCGAGCCCACCGGTGATATCGACGACGGCGAGATCGTTCTGCGCCTCACCTTCCCCGTTCAGTAAGCTCACATGGGAAACCGAAGACAGTTCCCGGTAGTCACCTGACTAAGAATTTGCGGCCGACGCCCTTCGACCGGGAGGCGACGAAGCCCCTGGCCCACACTCGGACCAGGGGCTAATGGCTATGCGCCTCGTCACTCGTATTCGCGCAGCAACTCTTCGATCTTGCGGTTGGCGATTTCCTGCCGTCCATCAATGCACTTGGCGTAGCGGCTCAGCAGCACCTCAACACTGTTGCCCGCACGTTCAGCCACTTCGGTCGGGTCCACCCCGGAGTTGAGCCACGTCGACAGCGCCGAGTGTCGGAGGTCGTACGGCCGCGCAGCGAGCGGCGAGGCGACGGCAGCCGGCTGGAGCCCGAGCGCCCGAGCCTCCTGCCACACGCGGTAGTACGTGGACGAGCCGACCACTCCCCCGCGTTCGTTGGTGAACAGCCGCCCGTCCTCGGCAGTCCCGAACGTATCGATGTGCTGCCGGAGGGTAGAGACGAGCTGGGGCGGGATCGGTACGAGCCGGACCTCCTCCGCCGGCCGGTTCTTCAGGCCACGGTCATCGTGGGTCTCGCCGGAGTCGTTCCACTGCTTGCCGACACTGGGACGCGTCCGGTTCAGCAGTGCCGTCCCCCAGCCGGCCTCAGGCAGCTTCAGGTCCGCATTCGTAAGGCCGACGGCCTCAGCCGGACGCAGGGCGCCGTAGTACATGCAGGCGAACAGGCCAACGAGTCGACGGCCACGCGCCCGGCCATACCCACCGACGTACGAGACCGCAGTCAGCAGGGACCGAGCCTGCTCGGGATTGGCGACCACCCGAGGATCAACTTCCCCAGCAACCTTCGGCTTCTTCCATCGAATGCCCGTGATCGGGTTCTCTTTGAACTCCCCGAGGTCTACTGCATAGTGCAGCGCGTTGACGAGTGTTCGCCGCTTGCGCCGAACGGTCTCCGCGGCTGCCGCAGTCCCGTCGAGCTTCAGCTTGAGGGAGTCCAGGACTGCCCGGCCGATCGCAGCATCACCGAGGTCCGATAGCGGGCGCGAGGCCTTAGCCACCCAGTAGAGAGTGTTCGCGATCTCGCCGGGCAGTTCGCGATCGTTTGGGCCGGGGAGGACGAAGGCCCAGTTACGAAGCGCCTTCCTGATCAGTTCCTCCGGCGGCTGGCCCGGGCGATCATCGAGAAGAGCCATCGTCACTGCGGTCAGCGCCTCATTGATCCCGTTACGCGTGTTGGGAGCCGCATGCGGCCACTTCATAGCGAGATACTTCAGAGCAAAGGCATACCAGCTCAGGGAGGCTGCTTTTTCGACCATCGAGTCTGGCAGCCCTGTGGCCGTGTCGAACTCTTCGCCCCCATGAGCGGCACGGAGAAGCTTCGAACGGTAGTGGTCCGCGAGCCCCTTGGTACGGAACTGTTCGGAAAACACGCTTCCGGCCACAGTCCATCGAACATCGAAGGACGACTTCTTAGTGTTCCTCTTCCGAACGCCCCAGACCTTGACATCAAGAGACTTCACGCAGCCGCCTCCAATTCCCGAAGCCACGCGGTGAAGTCGCTGCGCCAGACCCGAAGCTCACCGTTGGGGAGCTTGAAAGCGGCTGGTCCCAACCCCAGCTCACGCCAGCGGTAGAACGTCCGGCGAGAAACGCCGCCCAGTTCGTCCAAGACTTGGCGAACGGTCATCAGCTCATCGCGGCGGGTGTCCATGTCGACTCTCCTTCCGTTCCAGGGGCGGGTTCGAGGGATGCGGTGAGCCAGGCTTCGGCGCGGGAGAGGCCGGTACCGGCGAAGACCCAGTGGGCGAGGACGAGCGTGGTTTCGCCGTCCTGCGGGACGGCCGGAGCCGTCTGGGCTCGGCGCCATTCGGCGCGGGCGTCGCGGAGGGCGCCGAGGGTGGTGGAGTAGCGGCGGGACTTGGTGGAGAAGTGGCCGCGGAAGCCGAGCATGTGCGCCCATGCACGGAGGCGGAGGTCTGCCAGCTCGGGGCGGGCGCCGAGGGTCCAGGCGGTGCGGATCAGGCGTCGGGCGTGGTCGGTGATCCGGGCTTGGGCCAGTTCGGCGAGGAACCGGATCGGCCGGTCGAGGGTGCCGGTCGCGGTTTCGGCTCCCTTGGTGGCGTACTTGGCGATGTATGCCGCGACGGCTCGCTCGGTCAGCTCCTGGCCGTCGTTGAAGTCGGCGGAGCGGATCGGGCGGACGTCGAGCTGGCGGCCGAAGACGAACGCGTGCGCCCGGCCGTCGATCTCCGGTCCGTCGACGCGTGCGGCAGCGGCAGCCGCGCGGATGGCGTCGGTCAGCAGCTCGGTGGTGGCCCAGGCCGGTGGAGGCGTGTCGCCGCCTTCCGGGCCGTCGAGGCGGATGACGGCGTGGAAGTGGACGGCGCCCCGCTTCTGGTACTCGGCGACCTTGGCGAACGAGATCCGGGCGTGCTCGCGGAAGTGGCGTTGGGTGAGGCCGGCGCGCTTGGCGACCTCGCGGCGGAGGTAGATCGAGAAGCGCCGCCAGAGGGCTCCGGCGTGCGCGTTCCAGAGCACGGCCGCTTCGTAGTCGTAGGTGTCCGGGTCGAGAGGCGAGCCCAGGGCGGGATCCGCTTCCTCGTGCCGGAGGCCGCAGCGGCAGTCCCGACCGCCGGAGGGGCGGTTGTGGACCGGTCCGAAGCCGGGGGCGGTGAAGGTGGCGAAGACACGGGGGTGTGTGCCGACCTGTTCCGGTGTGCCCTTGCCGCCCCGCAGACCGGCGGTGATCAGGTGGAAGGTGTCGCGGCGGTAGGTCTCCGCGCAGGCCGCACAACGGGTGGCGCGGCGGTTGTTGCAACGGACGAGGAGCTGACCGGCGGGCAGGGCGCTGGAATCGAGATGGTGCAGGAGGTTGCCGATCTCGCCGGTCGTGGTGTCGACCTGGTACTCGGAGCGGTGGCCGTCGAGGCGGACGGGGTTGGTGCAGCCACCCAGGCCGGAGAGTTGGCGTGCCAGCTCGGGCATGGTGCCGAGTGAGGCCAGCATGGAGAGTTCCGCCAGCGGCGGCGGAGTCTGCCGGGTGATGATGGGACTTCCTTTCGGCTGTTTCGGCGGTCGGGAGGGACGGCCCCGGGGCGACGGGATGCTTGGCGGCTTGTTGTCGCCCCGGTGGCCGGTCAGCGCTTGTGCGCGTTGCTGACGAGGGAGCGCAGGACCACGGCGGCGATGGCGACGGAGACGGCCGAGATGGCGACCGCGGCCAGGAGCGCGGTCAGCACGATGCCGACGACGACCACGGCGGCGACGGCTCCGGCGCCGATCCCCACGTACGGGGCGACCGGACGGCCGGCGGAGGGAGCCGGAGCCTGGATCTGCTGAGGCGTGGGGATCGTGGTCGGCAGGCTCGGGACGTCGGGGAGCTTGGGGCGGAGCATGGTGGACCTCCTTGTCACTTGTGGGTGCCGTTGACGACGTCGACTCCGGAGCGGGTACCGGACTCGATGGCGGGGGCGAGGAAGGTGTGGGAGAGCCAGAAGCCGAACAGGGCGATCACGACGGCGACCCAGAGGCGGACGCCGAGGAACTTGATCGCGGCCCAGGCGATGACGCCCAGGACGAAGACGAGCGGGAGCGAGACGGTCACAGGGGTCTCCTCAGCGGACGGCGCAGCGGTGGGTACGGGCGGCCAATTCGGCGGCGGCACGGCTGTCGTAGTCGGTCGAGAAGCCGCAGCGCGGGGCCGTACAGGCGGCGGTGTGCTTCTCGCGGCCCCGGCCGTCGTAGTACGTGCCGACCTGGACAGGGCCGATACGGATCACGTTGCGGAAGCGGCGGTTAGCGGCCATCAGCGGGCCTCCATGTCGGTGTCGCCGGTGAAGTCGGTGACGTGCTCGGCGAGCCAGCGCAAGATCTCGTCGCCCTCGTAGCTGTCGGCGGTGAGGATCACCGGTTCGGCGATCAGTACGGCTTCGGTTAGGCGGTTCTGGCGGGTCAGCTCGACGGCGCGTTTCAGCGCGCGGAGCGTGGACGGGCGCATGAGGGGTGGTTCCTCCGTGGTCAGGTGAGCTGTGCGGCGATGGCTTCAGCGAGTGGCAACGGGACGCCTAGCCGGGCGCGAAGGGTCGGGGTGTCGATGGCAGATCCGGTCCGCGTGCGGTGCTCGTCAGCGACCTTGCGAGCCAGGGCGACGAGGGCGGGCGGGACAGGGGCCGTCGAGGTCGGAGCCGGTTCGGTTTCCTTGGCGGGCAGTGCAGGGACTGAGGGGGCCGTATGGGGCGGGGTGGCTTCCTGAAGCGGCTCTTCGTCCGGCTTGTTGGAGCCGTGGACGAGCAGGGTTCCGCCGAGGAAGGCGACGGCCGGCCACCCGGCGACGAGGATGCGAAGCCAAGCCGGTACGTCGCCCAGGTCAAGGAGCCCGGCCGTGGCTACGTTGGCTCCGAGCGACGCGGTCAGTGCGACGACGAACCAGCACCAGGCCGCCGCTCTCGTTCCGCCGGAACGGAGCCGTCGCCAGGCAGCGACCAGGAGCAGGTCCACGCTGATCGGGTAGGCCCACGCCTTCCAACCGGCCTGTCCGGCAGCGGCAGCCAGGTCATGGAGGTGGGCGAAGGACAGGGCACCGGCGATGACTGCCTGGACCAAAACAGCGTCCACACGCACGGCGGGGCGGGCCATCTCTCTCCCTTCTTCGGGCATGGCGGGGGTAGGGACGTGGCGCGGGACGGCTGCGCCAGCCGTGAGATGGGTTCGGTTACTCGGTGACCGGCTTGGTGGTGGCGACTGGCCCCGAGAGCCCCGCGGGCGCAGGCGGGACGTACGGCCGGAAGGGCTTGAGCGCTGCTACGTCGGGGGCGATGTGCGCAGTTCGCCGACAAGCGGCCGCAGCGTCGGCGAGAGACAGATACGGAGTGCGAATGCGGGACCAGCCGCCGGAGGTGTCACCGGCCACGGCCAGGCCGGGGCTTTCTGCGGCGATGGCGCAGGCGGCGAGGGCTGCCTCAGGGGCGATGTCGCCCAGCGCCATCTTGGCGGACGCTTCGTCGTTGACTCGATGGCAGACGCGTCCGGTGAGCTGTGCGCGGAGCATGGTCGCGCCCTTGCCGAGTTCGGCGCCGAAGCGCTGTCCGCACACCTCCAGGTAGATCCCGGCAGCGCGGCCGAGCTGGGCGAGGCGGATGAGCTGGGTGACCATCTCGTCCCGCCGTTCCTCCTCCTTCCGCGTGGCGACGAGGAAGAGTTCGGCCACCTCGTCGATGAACAGGACGATGGGAGCGGGGCGCTCGCTCTCGGGCAGGCCCCAGACGTCCGAGGTGATCAGCTCATCCGGCGTGCCGGGCGTGATGCCCTGTCGGGTCTTGATCAGGTCATAGCGGTCCTCCATTTCCTTCACGAGCACGGGCAGCAGCTCGGCCGCCTGCTCCGGATCGGTTGCCAGGGCGGAAAGCCGGGCGGCGAACGGCGACAGCTCGACCCCGCGCTTGCAGTCGATGCCGACCAGGACCACGGGCTGAGCCGCCAGCTCGGTGAGCAGATTCCGCAGGTACATGGACTTGCCGGACAGCGTGGCGCCGAGGACGAGTTCGTGCGGTACGGCGCGGTAGTCGCGTAAGAAAGCGGTCGCGTCCTCTCGCAAAGCCACCGGCACTCGCAGCAGCCCGCCATCGACCCGACGGGGCATCCGGACCTTCCGCAGGACATCGAAACCGACGAGTCGCAGTTCGACGACACCGGGTTTGATGTCCCGGACGTACACGGCGTGCACGCCCCAGGCGTGCCGGAGCCGTTCAGCCGAAGCCGCCACATCCGCCGGCTCCTGCCCCGGTGCCAGCCGCAGCCGAACCCGCAGGCCCGTCGAGGTGGGCCGGATAAGACCCCGGCGGGGCGGCACGGGCCGGACCTCACGGCGAGTCGTCGCCTTGACGGCCAGCGCCCGCCATCGGGACGGTTCAACGGTCAGGCCGCAGGCGTCCATGGTCGAGGAGTACGAGGCCAGCAGCCGGGCCACCGAGACCGGAAGGCCGACTGTGGACCAGTACGCGGCCGGATGGGCGTGCCGGGCGTAGGCCGCGCCGCCAAACCCGCCTGAGCCATCGGGAAGGCGCCCGGCGTCACCGCGGTGGCCCGGTAGGCGATGCCGTGACGCTGCTGGCCGTTGAACACGCTTTCCCAGGGGGCGTCCTTGGCGATCTCACCGGTCTGTCGGTCGCGCACCTTGGGGGCCGGGGCTTCGGTCAGCAGGATCGTGGCGGCCGAAGCGTCAATGCGGATCACACGCACAGAAGATCTCTCCTTCGAAGTCAGTCAACCGTCACCTGACAAGTTGACTTAGCAAGTTCGAAGCTAGGGATGCCAAGTTGACTTGTCAAGTGGAAACGGGGGCGCGCAGCTCCGGGCCTGGGTCAGCTCAGGCGGTAGGTGTCTTCGAGTTCCTGCCGGTCGGCAGGCAGCAGCACGTCTGAGACCTGCAACGCCTGACCCGCGGCATCACACGCGACTACCAGGAGGCTGAGGACGGGCACGCCGTCGGGGATGCCGAGAAGGCCGGCTTCACCGGCTTCTGGCAGTCGGGCCGAGACCCGTTCCGTCACGTGGTCGAAGCGGACCTTCTTCCGCGACTCCAGATGATCGCGCAGGCTTCCGCCCAGGGCCTCACTGCTCGCCAGCTCCGTGCCGTCGACCAGGGCCGCGGGGAAGTAGGACGAGACCAGCTCGACAGCTTCGCCTTCCTCTTCGACGAGGAACCGGCGCATGAGTACCTTGGCACCCTTGGGCAGACCGAGTGCAGAGGCGACACGGGCGGGAACGGGCACTTCGCCGACCTCCACGAGACGACCGGGAGTCCGCGACTCGTCGCGCTCCAGCGCCTCACGGCCTCTGCGGTCCTTCTCCTCCGCGGCGGCCGGCCGCCCACGCACGATCGTGCCGAAGCCCTGCCGAGACTCCAGCCAGCCATCCCGCTTCAACAGCTCCAGCGCCCGCACGACGGTCGGGCGGGACATCCCGAAGGACTGCACCAGCTGATTTTCGCTGGGAACGCGGGTGCCGGGCGGATACGTACCGTCCTCGATGCGCCGCTGGATGGTCTGCGCGAGGCGTACGTACTTCGGTGCCTCCACCTCATACACCATGAACGCCGCCCATCGAGATTGGCCAAGTCAACTGGTCAACCAGACTAGCGCTGCATTGCAATGCAATGTAATAGGGGGTGCTCCGGTCAGAGCCAGGCATCGGCCATCACGAAGGACACGACCGTGCCGCCGAAGGCGCTGGGCCCTGAATGCCAGGAGTCGGCGATGGAATCGACCAGCAGCAGGCCGCGCCCGTGCGCTTCCTCGGCGTCCGGCCGGCGCAGCCGCACGTTCGCAGGAAAGCCGGGGTTGTGGACCTCCACCCGAAGCGAGGCCCCGTCACGGAACCACTCCACCCTGACGAGCCACGGCTCATCGGACCGGCCGTAGAGGATGGCGTTGGTCACCAATTCCGAGATCATCAGCACGCAGTCGTCGACCGAGCAGGCCGGGCTGTAGGGCGCGATGAACTTCTTGAACCAGCGCCGAGCCCGAGGCACCGATTCAGGGGTCGGGTGCAGAGTCATCGCCCCGAGCCGGGGCGACTCCGGGCATGGGTCACGGTCGAGCGTGTAGGCCATCCGTGCTCACTCCTTGCCGGTGCCGTCGCTGTCGAGGCACCGATGTGGCACGGGCACGGTCGTTGACGGTGGAGAGCGCCAGCGTGGTGCGCGAGCTGCCGCGCTTCCATCCGCGACCCCGGCAACCCCGGCAAACTAAGCGCGCGTCCTGTTGCGGCCGCTGACTCGTCACGCCCGTGCCCCCTTCCGTAAGTGGCCTTGGCCACTTACTGGATAGTGGCATTAGCCACTTGCGGCGTGCAAGCGGTTCGACGCAATCAGACGAACCATCAGGTGAGCGGGTAGCCCTGTTCGAACGCCCAACGGTGAGGCGGGTACGTCGCCTCGGCGAACTCCAGCGGTCGGTCCTGGAGGTCGAAGACCACGTGATGAACCACCAGCACGGCCGAACCGGCCTCCAGCTGGAGGTCCGCCGCCTCCTCGTCGGTCGCCGAGCGAGCGCACATGCGGTCTTCCGCGTAGCTTCCTTGACGCCCCGTCATGTTCTCCACATACATCAGGGTGCCTTCTTGAATCCGCTCCGGGTCCATGAGCTTGGGTGCCTTCTGACCGACGTCCGGCGCGAACCAGGAGGTGGACAGAGTGATGGGCCCGTCCTGGTTGTTGGTGACACGCCGCCGATGCACGGCCCGCCGGTCCTTCGTCAGCCCCAGCGCCTCGGCGACGTGGTCCGGCGCCTCCATCCAGCCGGCCGACGTGATGACCGCGTACTCACCAGGGGTGTAGATCTTCCCCGTCTGGCGAGCGCGCCCGTACAACTCCCGTGCACGGCGATTGACTTCCAGGCTCCGGACGTAGGTACCCGATCCCTGCCGCTTCTCGACCAGGCCCTGATGACTCAGCGCCTCCAACGAGCGGGCAGCCGTCGGCCTGGACACCTTCCAATCCGCCGCAAGTTGGCGTTCCGAGGGGACCTCCTCCCCCGGTCGCAAGTCTCCCCGAAGAATCTGATCACGGATGAAGTGCGCGATCTGGAGATACTTCGGCTGAGCCTCCTCGATCTGAGGCATGTGCCCTCCTCGCCCAAGTGGCTATGGCCTCTAGCCACTATAGGGTGAGTGGCCAGTATTCGAACCCGTACGCTGGGCAGCATGACGCGGTTGATCGTCGCAGCAGGAGGAGGGGGCGACGCAGTCGCCGCCGCAATGCTTCACGCCGCCCTGTACGGTGACGAGGACCAGGCGGTGATCCTCACGTACGCGTGGGACCGCCTGCTCATCGACCCGGTACCGGGCCCACGAGGGGCCGGCGACTTCACCGGCCTCCAGCAGATCACCCCCGCCGTCTCGGCAGTGCCGGCCGAGGCCCGTCCGATCGCACCAGCCGGTTCCACACTGCCTAGGCTCGCCGCGGAACTCCCGCATACCTTCGCACTGCTCGACCCATACCGAGGTGCCGAAGGCGTGACGCGCCAGCTGGAGGAACTGGTCAGTCACTTCGAGCCGGAGTCCATCGACCTCCTGGACGTGGGCGGTGACATCCTCGCCCGGGGCGACGAGCCGACGCTGAAGAGCCCTCTCGCCGATGCCCTCACCCTGGCCGCTGCCTGCCAGGTGAACGCGTCGGTCCGCTTCCTGGTCGCCGGCCCCGGCCTGGACGGCGAACTCTCCCCCGACGACCTACGTCCGATGCTCGGTTCTGTCGTTCACACCCTCACCGCGGACGACGTGCAGCGGATCAGCACAGTCCTGGAGTGGCACCCCTCGGAGGCAACCGCGATGCTCGCCGCAACGGCCCGAGGCGTCCGGGGCACCTGCGAGGTACGCGACGCCGGCCTCCCTGTGGCTCTCACCGACGAGGGCCCCCGAGTGCACGAGGTCGACCTGGACGAAGCGGTGAGCCGCAACAGTCTGGCCCGGGCCATCATGACGACCGCGGCCCTAGACGAGGTCGAGGCACATAGCCGCGAGATCTGCGGCTTCTCCGAGATCGACTACGAGCGCAACAAGGCCGCGTGGCTGAAGGAGCAGTCACCGGTGGAGCTGGACGCCGAGGCCGTGTTGCCGCAGCTGGACCAGTTCGAGGCGGACGCCGGCAGCCGCGGAGTCACCCACACGACGTTCCGCCGCATCACCGAGGCTCTGAATCTCAACGGCTCGCAGCGCAGCACCCTGCGCCAGCTGCTCATCGACAGCCGCCCGGAGCAGTACGACGCGCCCCTATGGCGCATCACTAGGACTGCCTGAGTAACAACTTTCTCTACGGGTTCAAGGCCCGCGCACGGCGCGGGCGCGCGCCGCCTCTGCGGCGCGGCCTGCCTCCTGTCTTCGCCCCGGCTGGCCGCGCCCGGCGGCGCGCTGGGCGGCTGCGGGCACGTCGTGGGGAGAAACCCTCTGTGGCTGGGGCGGTCGGCTCCACGGCTTTAGGCAGCCAATTTGGCGCGAGCCTCGAAGATCATGGCCCAAAATCGGGCACTAACGGGCAGGCTCACAAACCTGCCCGATCCGCTGGCTAGCGTAATGGGCCATGATCACTCGCGCCAAATCAGCTCCAGCCCAAAGCCGCTCCACCGACCTAGGATGCCACTTTAGGCGGCAAATTGGACACGTTTTGGTGCGCGAACCACAAACGCTTAAGGCTCATAAGCAGTGACAAGATCAAATGAGAAAACGTAGTCACCAAGATTCCCGTCCAGGCTACTCCGATGGATTTTTTTGGATCATGTGTGGCGGTGACAATGACAAGGAGAACAACAAGCAGTAGGCCAACCAATACAGCCCAACTCAAATTTGCAAAGAGCTCACGGACATTACGGATGACGACATGATCAGGGTCTAGCCCTTCATCTCGCCGAACACGCAAGCTAAGGGTGAAGACGTTCGTCAAAAGCCCGAACAAGAGGCCGGTGAAGACCCCTACTCCGCCGATGAGCTTGGAGACGTCAAGAATGTGAAGGTGGCCGAAATGCCGAAGTAGCCCACATGTAACGCCCAGCACCAGAGGAAGGCCGATGAAGACAACAACGTCGCCCGCTCGCCTCTTACCATCGGCATCTACATAGGTGCGGAAGTTAGCCGCCGCGATATCTCGTACATCCCACTTACCACTCACGGCGGCCCCCTCATGCGACGTCAGCTAGATCATCCAGGCACCTCGGTCCGCACCCAGGTAGTCCAGTGAAGCACCTACCTCTGACAACACCTCGCGCCGGAACACCTCGTCCCCAGGAGGACCGTTGCGAGGCCCCTCAAGTGCATAGTTGAAGCGCGGCCAGTCCCGGTCGACGACGATGGTACGGGACCTACCGCCCCGTTCGATCTGAAGACGCACCTCGTCCGCTTCCGGCAGTCCGCTCACGGAGAAGACGGAGTCGGGCGGCAGCCGCTTCTCGATCGCGCGCGTGATCCACTCGCGAGGCAGCCGGAGACGCCGAGCGGCTTTGATGCGATGCTCTTGAACCCGCGTACCCACGCTTCGATCTTCACCGTCACGTTCGCGCGTGATGTAAGTGATCTCCTGAAGGCTGGATTCCTCGATAAACTTCGTCCAGGCGTTTGTGTCCTGGAAGTAGTTGATGTCGACCGAAAGCCTCTCGGAGTCGTAACGCTCCTTGAACCAATCACGGAACATGGGAGTGAGTGAGCCGATGGCGCTCGTGTGGCCGATAACTTCAGTTGCCCACAGGGCGAAGTCGCCAACCGTCGGTACGAACAAAGCTTGCCTTAGCGGGTAGGCCGCCGCATCATCATCTTGTATCTCGTAGGCATCGTCGCCAGTTTCGGTGTCGACAACCTTGCCCCGGGTTCCATATCTGCCGGACTCGACAGTGAACCAGAGCGTGCGTCGGTCTTCCTCCATCGAGTGCAGCCGCGCATAGCGCTCAGACCTCTCGACGGTCGCCCCCTTGGTGCCGATACCATCCACCAGGAACTTCGTATATATCTCAAAGAGATCATCTTTTCGCGGATTGAAGCAATACACCTGGCGATACGACTTCGGTTCCTGGATCTTACGTACCCGAATTTCGTACAGCGCGAACTGATGCCTCGGCATATGCCACCTCCGTGTGATGTGCAGATGATAGACCCAGTAGACGACGGTGCGTGACCCTTCAACCGAACTCTGTAGTCGCCATCTGGCCTCCAACGCAGTGACCACCATCGGGAGCTCACGCACGAGCGCCCTCCCGGGCCGTCCTCGGGCCGTGGAAGGGCGCTCAATGGTGACCAACGTCGACAGGTGCCGACAGCTCGGCGGCAGGTCAGGGCGTTGATCGGTTCGGCGGCCGCAGGTCACGGCCGCCGGTGATCAGTTGTGGCTGTACAGAGCGCTGTGCGTCCGGGCCAGACAGAGCGAGAGGAGGGCCGGCGTCGCTTCCTCTGCCGGCAGACTACTTCTCGGAAGGGGTCCTTCCCGACAAGGGCTAGGAGCAGCTAGTAGTACTCCCGGATGTATCCCAGTGCTTTCCCGAAGACATCCTGGTCGCGGATCTTGAACTTGATGTAGAGCGCCTTGCGGAGCGCCTGCTGGACGAGGCGATCGCCTTCGTTGGTGCCCTGCCAGCCGTCAAAGCGGACGGTACGGACGACGGAGTCGACCTCGTCGACGACCTTTTCGGCGATGATCGGGGTCTCCTCGCTCTTGAGTGACTCGAAGAGGTCGGTCAAGGCGGCCTTGCCGTGCTCCTCACGGGGCACCTCGGCGGCGGCTTTCTCTGCTGCGACTGTGTCTCGCGCCAGGGCGAAGAGTTCCTTGAGGAACTCCAGCGATGCCTGCTGGGAGTGGGCGTACTTCTCCCGCAGAGCATTCAACCGCTGGCCGAGCTCGATGAAGGCCGGGTTGCCGACGTGCTTGGCGATGCGGGCGGTGATCCACTTCTCGACTTCGACGGGGTCGATGTCTTTGCGCTTGCCGGTCATCAGGTCCTCGATGACCTGCGCGTCGAGGACGATGGTCTCCAGGTCGGTGCGGGGGACCTCGACGGTGACGTGCTCGTTTATGAGCTCGAGGGTCTTGGCGCCCAGTGTGTGCCAGACCAGTCGGCCGGTGACGTCGGTGGGCTGCACGGACTGGTAGACGTCGGTCAGCCAGCGGTAGTCCGACTCGTACTCGGACAGGATCGGGTCCGGGGAGAGGGTCTCCCACAGCTGGGCGACGACGCTGTACGCAGCACCGAAGGCATCGCGGGACTCGTCGGAGTCGATCGCGGTCTGTGCCTGGATCAGCCCCTCGTAACCGCCGACGGTACGGTCCACGCCAGGGAAGAACGCCAGAGCAGCTTCGATCGCGGGGCCGAGCTGCTCGCGCAGGACCGCGATGTTGGAGATGGCCTGCTGGACGGACTTGTCGTCAAACTCGAAGGCCTTGGCGACGTCGTCGAAGATGCCGAGGTAGTCCACTATCAGGCCGTGGGTCTTCGCGGGCGGGTAGACCCGGTTGGTGCGGCAGATCGCCTGGAGCAGGGTGTGCTCGCGCAGGGGCTTGTCGATGTACTGGGCATAGAGGATCGGGGCGTCGAAGCCGGTGAGCAGCTTCGCGGTCACAATGATGATCTTCAACGGGTCCGCCGGGTCGTTGAAGCGAGCGGTGATCCGCTCCAGCTCCACTCGACCGGGCGTCCACTGCTTCCACGCCGGCTTGTCACCGCGGCTGGCGGACATCACGATCGTGGACACGTCCGGGCCGAGCAGGCGGTCAAGCTCTTTCTTGTACGCCACGCAGGTGGCCTTGTCGTAGACCACGACCTGTGCCTTGAAGCCCTGCGGCTCGACCTTGGTGGTGAAGTGCTCAGCGATGTCGGCGGCGATCTTGCGGACCCGGGCGGGCGCCTTGATCAGCGCCTCCAGGGAGGCGGCGTTCTTCGACAGGGTGGTGCGCTCCTCCTCGGTGAGCCCGTGACGGTCGGCGAGCTCGTCGAAGGCCGTGGTGATCGCCTCCTCGTCCAGGTGGATCTCCGAGAGGCGTGGCTCGAAGTGCAGCGGCAGGGTGGCGCCGTCGCGGATGGAGTCGGAGAAGGAGTAGCGGGAGAGATACCCCTGCTCGTCGGCCTCGGAGCCGAACCACATGAACGTGTTGCGGTCGCGCTTGTTGATCGGCGTCCCGGTCAGCCCGAACAGGAACGCGTTGGGCAGCGCCTCGCGCATCTTGCGGCCATAGTCGCCCTCCTGGGAGCGGTGGGCCTCGTCGACCATCACGATGACGTTGTCGCGCGCGTCCAGCACACCGGGTGCTTCGCCGAACTTGTGGATCGTGGTGATGATGATCTTCCGCGCCCCCGCAGTCAGGAGCTCCTGCAGCTCCCTGCGGGACTCGGTGGAGACCAGGTTCGGTACGTCGGAGGCGTTGAACGTCGCGGTGATCTGGGTGTCCAGGTCGATCCGGTCGACCACGATGATGACCGTCGGCGAGGTCAGCCCCGCCATCGCGCGCAGCTTCTGCGCGGTGAACACCATCAGCAGCGACTTCCCCGACCCCTGGAAGTGCCAGATCAGCCCCTGCTTGATCCGCCCGTGCAGCACCCGCTCCACGATCAGGTTGGTCGCCTGGAACTGCTGGAACCGCGCGATCACCTTGATCTTGCGGTGCTTCTTGTCGGTCGCGAACAGCGTGAAGAACCGCAGGAAGTCCAAGATCGCATCCGGATCAAGAACGCCCTCGACCGCCTCCTTGACCGCCGCGAGGCCCACCTTCGCCAGGGTGTGGTCGTCACCGGACTCGTCCGCCCGCCACGGTCCCCACAGCTCCACCGGCATCCCGACCGACCCGTAGCGGAAGTCCTTGCCCTCGGTGGCGAAGTTGAGCACGTTCGGCACGAAGAACGCCGGCACGTTGACCTCGTAGTCCTCCTTGACCTGCGCGGCCGCGTCGATCCAGGAGTACGCCAGCCGCACCGGCGACTTCGCCTCCCCCACGACCAACGGGAAGCCGTTGCACCAGATCACCAGGTCGAAGCGCCGCTCCAGCCGCCCGACCCCGTAGGTCACCTCGGTGGAGACGATCCAGTTGTTCGCACTGTGCTCGCCGGGGTGGTCGAAGTCGATCAGTCTGACGGTCACATGCTCGCCATCGGGCCCGAACGGCATCGACTTCTGCCCTGTGAGCCATGCCGCGAACTGCTCGTTCGCCACCACCGGATTCGGCGTGTTGCGCGCGGAGATCAGGATCGCCCGCAGCTGGTAGATCACCTCATCGGCCAGACGCGGATCCGCCTCGATGGTCGGGTTGAGGCTGATTAACGCCTCCCGCACCTGCTGCTCCAGCAACACCTCATCGGTGCGCCGTGGCAGATGACTCCCCGGCACGAACCGCACATCGACCGACTCCACCAGATCCCGGACGAAGTCGCGCACCGTGTTTGCCTCGTTGAAGGTCACTCGGCACCCCCGAAGATCTCGTCGTGAAGGCTTCTACGGAACACGTCGAGTTCTGAGCGTTCCCCTGCCACGCTCGTAAGTGCGTCTTCGAACGAGGTCACACGACCGAGCAAGTGGGTCTGATCTGCAATGGAAGGCACCGCAATGCTGCGCGCGATGTAGTCCTTGACTGACAGGTTCGTGATGTTGGTCGTCTTCTTTGCGTAACTCCGAGTCACACCAGCCACCCAGTCATGTCGAAGACGCCAGAACAGGAAACGTGGCTCCACAACTTCCCGGTTCGGCCGAAGCAGCCGCTGAAAGTCGGTGGGTATGCAGGGAGCCAGCTCTCCGTGAGCGATCACGACGCGCCCGACTGGTTGCGAGGGCGAGCCTCCAGATCGCTCAAGGATGATGTCCCCGTCACGAACAAGGCGCACCTCGGCCTGCCGCCTGCTCACCGAACGAACAGGCGACCCATCAGTTAGCAGTTGAGTCGCGCCATCCGCATACACGCGTGGCCCGAGCGCCAGTACGTCAACCTCGGCCTCACCCTCTGGTGAGCCCCAGATTCCACCAATGACATCAGTACAGAGGTCAACGATCTTTACCTGCGGGCCAGGGGCCGCCCGGAACGAGTCAGCAAGGAAACGCTGAAGCACGGCCTCGATTGCCGAGACCTGGCCATCCAATTCGGCTCTGTGGCGTTCCAGCGCCCAGAGGAGGTCGGCGAGGCGCTGCTGTTCATCGAGCGGGGGAAGGTCAAACTCGTACGCGGCCAGCTCGCCCCAGTTCAGGTAAGGGTTGACCGAGCCACGTGAGTGGGCGATCGCGTACGAGTGGAACCTCTCGGCCGAGAGAAGGAACGGAAGGAACTCCTGCAGGAGCAGGTTCTCGTCGAGGGTCTCCAGTACGAAGGTCTTCTCGCCTGTGATCCCCTCGAATTCCGGGACGGCGACCTTGCGAAGGTACGTTCGCCTGGAGACGTAGAGGACGTGGCCGGGCTTGAACCGCTTGTAGAACATCGGCCCTATCGGGTCGCGCCCGATGACGCCCCAGTCGGTGATCGAGAGGCTGCCACTGGGGATGTGCTCGCCAGCGAGGAACCGCTCTAGGTCAGAGGTCTCGGCGTCGACTCGGTCGGTGACGTGCCGGACCACCTCTTTAAGGGTGACGCGCTTCCAGGTGGTCTTGTCGAGGCTCAGGCTCATGCCGAGGCCTCCGTTCGCATCAGGGACAGGACATCGGCGACGGCCGCGTCAGAGCTCTGCGCGGCAGTACGCCAGGCAGCGAGGGCCTCGGCGAGGTCGATCTGTTCTTCCTCGCCGCTGTCCATGGCACCCTCGACGTACGTCGGGATGGCCAGGCTGAAGCCCTTAGCAGCAATCTCATCGAGAGTGGCGACCGTCGCGAACTGCTTAAGATCCGCGAAGCCGCGGTATGCATCGAGAATCTTCTGCTGGTGAGTCTCGCGCAGGAAAGTCTGTCCCTGTTCGCGGGAGACCTCATTGAGGGCGTTGATGAAGAGAACCTTGCCCTGACGCTCGGCGGGCTTGCACGTCCGCAGGATGATGACGACGGCCGGCATCGGAGAGTTGTAGAACAGGCCCTCGCCGAGGCCGAGCACACACTCGACTAGGTCAGACTTGACCAGCCGCTCGCGCATAGTGGCCTCGTCACGGCGGAACAGGACCCCGTGGGGGAGCAGGATCGCGGAACGTCCAGTGGTGGGATTCAGACTCTTGGCGATGTGCTGGAAGAAGGCGTAGTCGGCGCGCCCCTGGGGCGGTAGGCCCCACATGTTGCGCCCGTAGGGGTCCTTGGCAAACGCGTCGCGGTTCCATGCCTTGATGGAGTAGGGCGGGTTGGCCAGGACGACGTCGAAGGTCTGCAGGCCGCCCTGGGCGTTGAGGAAGGCAGGCTTGGTGAGGGTGTCGCCATGGGCGATGTGACTGTCGGTGACGCCATGCAGGAACAGGTTCATGCGGGCGATGGCAGAGGTTCCGTAGTTGAGCTCTTGGCCATACAGGCGCAGGTTTCGCCACTCCTTGCCCTGGCGCTTGACCTCGGCTGCGGTGGAGATGAGCATGCCGCCGGTGCCGCAGGTCGGGTCGTAAACGGACTCGCCGGGCTGGGGCTCGAGCATGAGCGTCATCAGGTGCACCAGGGTGCGGTTGGTGTAGAACTCCTGGGCGGTGTGGCCGGAGTCGTCGGCGAACTTCTTGATCAGGTACTCATAACCCTGCCCGAGCTCATCCTCGGGCAGGTTCGCCACCGACAGCGTCTTGGTCGAGAAGTGCTCGATCAGGTCCGAGAGGGTCGAGTCGGGTAGCAGGTCCTTGTTGGTCCACTCGCCGTCGCCGAAGACGCCGGTGAGGGTGTCGGGATTGGCAGACTCGATGGCCCGCATCGTGGCCTTGAGTGCGGTGCCGACGTTGCTGGTGACCTTGCGCAGGTCGGCCCAGTGGGCGCCGTCGGGGATGGCGAAGCGGTGGTTCTCCGGAAGGTCGGCGAGCTCCTCGTCGCCGTACACCTTCAGGGCGGCGGCGTGCTCCTCGTCGTAGACGTCGGAGAGGCGCTTGAGGAAGACCAGCGGGAAGATGTACTGCTTGTAGTCGCCGGCGTCGATCAGCCCCCTCAGCAGGACTGCGGCACCCCACAGGTAGGACTCCAGTTCCCGCTGGGTGATCCGCTTCGGGCTCGTCGTGGTCATGCGCCCAGCCCCCACTTCGCCAGCTCGGCCTCCAACGCTGTGCGGGTCTCGCGGGTCTTCGCGTGCGCGGTCTCCAGGTCGGCCACGGCCTGCTTCAGGGTGGTCTGCTCGCCGACCTCGGCTGGCTCGACGTACAGCGGGATATTCAGGTTCCAGCCGTTGGCCTTGATGTCGTCCAGGGTTGCGACCGCGGCCAGGCCGGGCTGGTCGGCGTACTCCTGATATGCCTTCAGGAGGGTCTCAGCGTGGTCGGGTTCGAGGCTGTTCTGGTTGCGGCCGCGCTTGAAGAGCAACTCTCCGTTGACGAAGAGCACCTTGTCCTGCTGCTCGGCGGAGCGCTGACGGCGCAGGATCAGCACGCAGGCGGCCAGGCCGGCGCCGTAGAACAGGTTGGGCGCCAGGCCGATGACGGCCTCCACGAAACCGGCTTTGAGGACGTGCTCGCGGACGCGGCCCTCGGCGCCCTGACGGAACAGGGCGCCCTGCGGGAGGACGACCGCGACCCTTCCCCCGGTGGGTGCAGCGGAGGTGAGCATGTGCTGGACCCAGGCCCAGTCGGCGTACCCCTTCGGCGGCACCCCGCCCAACTCATTACGACCCCACGGATCGGAGGCCCACTGCTCGTGGCCCCAGTTCTTCAACGAGAACGGCGGGTTGGCGATCACGCAGTCGAACCTGGCCAGCCGACCGTGGTCGAAGTAGGCCGGGTCGCGCAGTGTGTCGCCGCGCTCGATGTGGAAGTCCTCCATGCCGTGCAGCAGCAGGTTCATCCGGGCGATCGCGGAGGTGGTGAGCACCTTCTCCTGGCCGTACAGCTTGCCGAGCACGCTCTTCGGGTCACCGCCGCGGGCCTTGATGTGCTGGATGACCTCGATCAGCATGCCGCCGGTGCCACAGGCCGGATCGTAGACCGTCTCGCCCTCCTGGGGGTCGAGGATGTTGACCAGCAGCGCGACCACCTCGCGCGGGGTGTAGTACTCGCCGGCCTTCTTGTTGGACTGGTCGGCGAACCGCTTGATCAAGTACTCGTACGCCTGCCCCAGCACGTCGGGGGCGGCCTGGGAGATCGAAAGGGTCTTGGTCGAGAAGTGCTCGATCAGATCGATCAGCTTGCGGTCTGGGAGCTTGTCCTTGTTGGTCCAGGTCGCGCCGCCGAAGATGCCGTACAGCGTGCCCTGGTTGGCTTGCTCGATCCCGCGGAAGGCGGTCTTGAGCGCCTCACCGACGTTCTCGGTGCGTTCGCGCACGTCTGCCCAGTGGCATCCCTCGGGGATGGTGAACCGGTGGTTCTCCTCGAACGCCGCATACGTGTGGTCGCCACCGGACTCGTCCAGCGCGCGGTCGTACTCCTCGTCGTACACATCGCTGATCCGCTTGAAGAACATCAACGGGAAGATGTACGCCTTGAAGTCCGCCTGATCGATGCTGCCCCGCAGCAGATCAGCCGCCTTCGCCAGATACGACTCCAACTCCCCCAACGTCAACGGCATCGGAAGCTCCTGCTCCCCAACACCGACCGCACTCGACCCCACTCGATCACTGCCCGTTTCCATACTTGGCCTGCTCGGCTCGCCGTCCCGGCGCACGTGTCGGAGCCTAACGGGATCCGCCAGGGCTGTACCAAATACATGTCGAAATTTCGACCTCCCAGTCCAGGCCACGGCATGGGTCGACTGATGCACGCCGGGGACGAAAGCGCATAAAATTGCGCAAGCCGCCACAAGAGCGACTGGCCCCGCCGGTTTCCGTTCCCCGAGCCGGATACTGACCGGGCGCAGTGGGAGGCTCGGCAATCCCGCCGCGTGGAACTGGACGCGATCCGTATCAGCTCCTTGTTGAGTGAGGAGGGCAGGCCGACGATGAGGTCGCCAACCACAACGGCTTTACCACTTCGGAACGACGCGAGCGGGAGCAGAGGAGCTCGTTCAGCGGGTCCGCGACGAGAAATCCATGAAGTATGCCGAGGGCGTCGGTGAGTGGAGGGAATCGCCCGCGCCGATGGGCGCTGAGTAGCCGTGGACCATCCGTGGACGCAGCCAAGCCTTCCAACATGACATAGGCCCTTGACCAGCAACGTTGTCGGAGTCCGAAGGGGCCTCCGGAGCCGTATGCGCAGGTTCGAATCCTGCCGGGGGCACTCAGCAGTCAGCCAGCAAGAATCAGGCTCTGACCAGCGCGAATGCCGACATGGGAGAGCGGGAGTCAGTCTCACTGACTCCCGCTCTTTCTCGTTGTCTCTCACTGAGCGTTTTCAGCGTTGCCTCTCCAGGGTGAGGACAGCCTTGGTGATGACGAACATGCGGTTGGGGCTGATGCGTGATCTGCGGAAGATCTGCCAGGACTTCAGCCTTGCCATGCCGCGTTCGACCGGTGCCCTCGCCACAGCCAGGGCTCGGTTGACGGTGCGCTGGGTGAGGGTGAGTTCACCGCCTGGTGGCCGTTTGAGTCCGGTGGTGACCCAGCTACCGGCACCCTGGTAGGCGCGGTCGGCGAGGATCGGGACGCCCTGACGCTCGCAGATCCGAATGATGCGGTGGTTGCGGGCTGCGGTCAGGTCATGGATGCGTCCCGGCAGCGCGGGCGAGATCCACAGCACCTCACCGGTGGGGTCGGTGACGACCTGGACGTTCACTCCGTGCCGGCAGTGCTTGGCCGAGTAGTCGGCTCGGCTGTCGCCGACGCGGGCGCACTCGGCCAGGGTCCCGTCCAGCAGGACGAACTCCGGATCGTGCTGGCGCAGAGTCTTGAGCAGGCCGGGGGCTCGTTCGGCCAGCAGGTCGGTCACGGCGGTGACATACGCGTGGGCGGTGCCGACGGATATCCCGAAGCCGGATGCGATCCGGGTGAGGGCGTCGTGGCGGCGTAGGTACACCAGAGCGACGAGCACCCGCTGGTGCGGCGGGAGTTTGCACCGTCGGTCACCCTCACGAGTGACGATGAGCATCGTGACCCACTCGACGAGGGCGTGCGGAAGGTCGAGTGCGGCAGGATAGGGAACCAACGAGGCTCCTGTGCCGATGGGTTGAGACTTCGAACACCTCCCTCAACGGCACGGGGGCTTCGTACGTTGCGGCCCTCACCTCGACCTGACGGGCGTCACCCGATCAGTGGCCACGCTGAAAACGCTCACTGTCCGCGCACCATCTGCGATACACGCGACACACGTCCGACACACTCACGGGCTCCTCACGCTTGGGGCATCCCCTGACGACGTCGGGGGTTGTGCGGAAGGATGTGGACATGCCCAAACCGAGGAGCTTCACAGCATGGTTGAAGACCCAAGCCGGCCGTGACCCCAGCCTGTGTGAGGTGACATCCACGGCTGACATCAACGACAGCGGACAGCAGTGGCGCGGTGCGGTCTGACACGGCCACGGCCGCCCCGCGCAGCACGGGGGGACAGGCGGTCAGACCTAACTCCTGGAGCGGGTCTGGTCCTCGGCCTCTAATGCGTCGGGCTTGGGCTGGGCGGTGCGCTGGTGGCGGTGCCGCCCTTCGAAGGGCTTGGTGATGGGGGCGTCGTGCCAGCGGTTGGCGCCGTCGCGGGTGTCGTCCGGCTCGGGCCGGCGGCCCCGTCTGCGGTCGGCGCGGGTCGTGGCGGCGGTGACGCCGATCCGGGCGGCCGCGAGCTCGCGAGCGGTGCAGAGGCGCTGCGGCTCGAGCTCGGGGCAGCCGCCGGATAAGAAGCGCCGAGTGTCCTGGAGACGGGCTGGGCATGAGATCCGGTTGCCGCAGCCGCAGGGTGGGACGCACCGAATGCCCTGGAGGGTGGCTGAGCGCCGTGAGATCGGGTGGGTGGGAGGGCACCGGGCCGGCTCTTGTCAGTCGCCGTACCGGAGTGCGGGTGCGAGGGGGTTTCGGCGGGCGTCGCTGCTGCCCGGTCGTCGCTTCCGCTGGTGCTCGATGTGACGGCAAGAGTCGCGCCCAGGGCCACGGAGAGGGCCAGGGCCGTCCCCGCTGCCAGGCGACGGCTGTGGCGAGTGCCGCCGGGGAGGTTGCGTCGGGTGACTGCCGCCTCCTGAGAGCGTATGTGCTCTTCCGTTCCGGGGTGAGCGGCCAGCGGCGTCGGAAGGCGCGCCTCGGAGGGCGCCGAGAGCGGCAGGGGGTATGGATCAGGTTCGGCGTTCCGGGAGGTGAGGGCTTGCGCGCACTGCTCGGCGTCCGGACGGGCCTCGGGGTCCTGGGCGGTCATGGCCCGCAGCAGGGCCGCGAGGTCCGAGGGGAGCCAGGTGGGGACTTCGGGTGGGCGGTGTAGGCGGGCGACTGTCGCTTCCAACGGCGTGCCCGGGTACTCCAGTTCGCCTTTCAAGCACTCCAGCAGGACCAGGCCGAGCGCGTAGACGTCGGCGGCCGGCCCGATCCGCCTGCCCTCCACCTGCTCCGGTGCCAGATAGGCGGCGGTGCCTATCAGCACGTCCGGTGCTGTATGGCGGGTGGCGTCGGCCAGGCGCGCGATGCCGAAATCAGCCAGGTGAGGAGCGCCGGCCGCGTCGAGGAGGATGTTCGACGGTTTGATGTCTCGGTGCACGACGCCGGCGCGGTGGACGTAGGCCAGCACCCGCGCGAGGGCGGCGCCCACATCTACCACACGCCGCTCTGACAGCGCTCCACACGCCAGAAGGCTGCGCAGCGTGGTGCCCTTGATCAGTTGCATGACCAGGTAGGTGCGGTCGTCGTGGCGGCCGGCGTCGTAGACGGTGACCAGTCCCGGGTGCTGCAGGCGGGCCAGAAGGACGGCCTCCGCGGTGAGACGGTCCTCCGTCTGCGGGTCTGGGCCGGGCCGGAACAGCTTGACGGCCACGGGCCTGCGAAGGCGCGTGTCAACGCCCTCGTACACGTCGGCCATGCCTCCCGCTCCGATTCTCGCGCCCAACCGGTAGCGGCCGGAGAGGACTTCAGCGGGCTGCTCGTACGCTGGAACCGGCGCTGGCGTCGGCGGGGCTGCTGATTGGCGGGCCTTCATCTGGTTCTCCGTTGCTGTCACCGCGTACCGGACTCGGCCATGGGCCATGCTGAGAGGCGGGTACCCCCAGCCTGTGCCAGATATCCGGACCAAGTCGGCGCAGCGACGAAAACGGCCCCACTTCCCCGTGGTTGGCGTGTCGCGGCAGGTCAGGCAAGCTGCCAGCCGGACAACTGCCGTCGTCGCCAACCTCCGCCGTCAGCGCCAGCCTCCGCCGTCAGCCGCTTCCCCGGCAGGTCACTGACCGGTAGCCGGCAGCCGTGGTCGCAGGTCAGCAGGCGACCGGGGCCACGAGACACGAGCTTCCCAAGTGGTGGGTCTCGATTCCGTCGTCGCGGGCCGGCCGTCGGAGGGGCGGATTGATCATTACTGGCCAGCCGACTGACCAGCCCAGTGGACCTCAATGGCCTCTCGGCCGAGTTCGGGACGAAGAGGGCGTGCCATACGCGTGCCAGATCCTGCAGGGAACCACGGGGTACCGCGGGCAACCATGAAATTGGCCCGCGAGACACCGATAACCTTCCGCCGCAGGTCATTACCACAGCGAGCCCTGAATCACCTCTGCTTCCCAAGCTGATGTGGCGAGGTGGGAGATGCCGAAGGGCCCGGCGGTGTGGACGTCGCCCGACCTGGGGGTCGCGGAACGGGTCTTCTAAGCGCCTGACCGCAGGCCGAAACCTGGGCCGTGCGGTGGCTCTCCGGCGCTCCTGCAAGCGAGTCGTTCCAAGCGGACGGATGAGCGGCTCGCGGGTCAGCCGGTAAACCCGTTCCAGGCACTGGCGCTGAAGCCCCAACGACACTGGTGAAACCGGCGGTTCTGCGGTCGGCGTACCCTGACCGCCTCGTCACGGCCTTCCGGATGAGGGAAAATCGCCATGTAGGTTGAAGGAGGGTCGCATATCGGATCATCCTTGGCGTCATGAGTCTCGTCTCTCCCTTCTTGGACGTTTCCGCCATGGGCGATTACGCCTACGATTGGGCCTTGGTCGACGTGGAGACCTCGGGACTCATAGCCCGGCGGGACCGGGTGCTGTCCGTTGCGGTGATCACGGTCGGTCCGGACGGTGAGCAGACCGGGGAGTTCTCGACGCTGCTCAATCCGGGGTGTGATCCGGGGCCGGTGGAGGTGCATGGGCTCACCGTCGAGCGGCTGCAGGGTGCACCCACCTTCGACCAAGTGGCCGGGCGGATCGGGGCGATGCTCCAGGACCGAGTCCTAGTGGCCCACAATGCCCAATTCGACTACGACTTCCTGGCCTACGAGTTCGCTCGTGCGCGAATGTGGCTGCCGGTGTCGCAACGGCTGTGCACCCTGGCTTTGAATCGCCAGGTGGATCCGCCCACGGACGACATGAAGCTCGGCACCCTCGCCGCCCACTACAACGTCCCCCAACAGCGCGCTCACGATGCGCTGGACGACACCCGGGTACTTGCCGGGGTCCTGCGTGCGTCGCTGCGTGAGGCAGCTCGGCTCGATCTGCCCTTGCCGCTGGTGACCTGCCCACCGCGGGCAGAATCCCAATTCACGCCGAAGCCGCCGAAGACCCCCTGCGCCTACCGCAATCCCGGACGTCTGACTCCCGGCGGCCCGCTCCAGCAAGGGATGAAGGTCGCGATCACCGGTGAGACCGCCTACGCCCGGGCCGAGCTGGTCGGGCGGGCGGTTGCCGCCGGGCTGAACATGATGACTTCCGTCAGCCGGCACACCAGCGCGCTGGTCACCAACGAACCGGCGGCCGACTCGACAAAGGCCCGACGCGCACTCGCTGAAGGCGTACCGGTCGTCGACGAGCAGACCTTCCTGCGGCTGCTGGCCGACGTACGGCCGGGGACAGCGCATGAGGCGACGGCCGTCAGGGGCGCCCCGGTGACTGAGTCAGAAGCAGAACAGGTCGGGCCCGTGGAGCCGGTGTCCACCACGACTTCTGCCGTACCCGCCCCGGAAGCATCTGCCCTCCCCACGGCCTCCCCCTGCGTGCCAGTCCCCTCTCCGCGCCCATCGCAGCTCTTGGCCGACACCTTGGACAAGCCCCTGGCGGGACGTCGGGTACTGGTGCTCGGTGGCGTCCATGCCGATGCCGCGGCAGCTCGTATCCGCGTCGTCCAGCTGGGCGGGTCCGCGGCGATCAACCTGTCCGCCAGCGTCACTGACGTCGTGCTCCTGCCAGGCGGAGAGGGCGACCGGCGCATGAGGCGCATCACCGCCCTTGAACTCCCTGTGCACGACCTGCACTGGCTCGCCTCTCCAACCGCAATGGACCATAATGCGGTGGTTCTCCGGCCTCAGGAGCCGCACGTGATGCCGAGGGGCGGCGTCATCGACCTACCCATGCCGAACGGTGGACCCGCGCCGGAGTGGTATGTCACCGCTGGCTGGGCCCCGCAGTCCGACTGCGAGATCGACGTGGTCGCCTTCCTCCTCGATGAGGACGAACAGGTCACGTTCGACGAGGACTTCATCTTCTACGGAGCCCCGGAGAGCCCCGCCGGAACGGCGCGTCTGTTGACCGGTGGCCCTGCCGAACAGACCATCGCCCTCGACCTGGCGTCCCTGCCGCCCGCGACGCGGAAGATCGTCGTCGCTGCGGCCATCGACGGCGCCGCCACCTTCGGGACTGTCGGCGCGATCCAGATCTGTGCGGCCGCCGGCAGCAGCGGGGCACCTCTCGCCCGGGCCACCCTGGACGCCGCCACCACCGAACGCACGATGCTGCTCGTGGAGATCTATCGCAGGGGTCCGCTCTGGCGTCTACGTGCCGTCGGCCAGGGCTACGACCACGGCCTCGACGCCCTCGCACGCGGATATGGGGTCGATATCGCCGACTGAACGACGGCGCCGAATGCGGAGGTCTTCCGCCTCTGGATCAGACGCGGCGGCACCGTGCGGGTGAGGAATCAGGCGCAGGAGCCAGCAGGCAGGAAGAGGAGGCCGCCGGGCTGGAAGATGTGCACAGGTCCCGCAAGGAAGACCGGCGCCTCGCTGAGACGCACCGGTTCAGGCCCGGCTCCAAGCCTGGCGATGACGAGCGACGCCGTACACCTGCTCCACCTGGTCGGCCGTGAGAACGCCTGAGAGCGGTGCGAGTGCCGATACCTGGCGCTCCTGGTACACCCGGACATCGAGTTGCGTGGCGGCGACCTTGAGTTCGGTGACACCGACGAAGACGAGCACCGGCTCCACCGGTACCGGGAAGTCGCAGTAGCGCTCAAGCACTCGGGCGACCCGCTTGGCCTCCGCCCGGCTCTTGCGTGCGTAGGGCGCCGGTTTCCCGTGATCGACTTTCACGGAATCGTCCCCGACCCATACGGCCCGCTTGTGGTGGTGCTTCGTATTGATGCTGAACACCCCGCCAGGCCCGATCAGTAAGTGATCGATATCCACCTTGTTGGCCAAGGGAACGGAGTGCAGGACCCGCCAGCCGTGGCGCCCCAGGCGGTTCAGCTCGGCTCCCACTCGCCGCTCCCCCGCCAACCCCTTTCGCCAGGAGTCCCATTCCGAGGACCGCCGCAGAAGCCGTGAGACGACTCGCTCCATCAGTCCCGGGCCGGATTCGTCGAGCAGATCACGTATGGACTTCCCGGGAGGGTTGACGGCCAGGTCGTCGGCCGGCGTCAGCGGCGGCAGCACCGGACGCGCCTGAACCTCCGGCGCCCTGTCTGGCGGGACAGGCCCGGTGAGGTTCTGTAAGTGCTTCGTGAGTACGGCGATCACGTCGTCGCGACACTCGGCCCGCAAAACCGTGATGCCCCCCGTCGTGACCTCCGCCCAACCGACCGCGGTGCCATCAGGCAGGTTGGCGTACAGACGATCATGCCCGTACCGCTTCCAGCGCGTGACGTGCAGCTCCACAAGGCCCCCCTCTGCGCCCGCATTGGCTTTGTCGACATGCCAGCAGCAAGCGCGACGTGACCACAAGACCGCAGGGCAAGCGGCGCGGCTCGGCTCGCTCTGTCCGGGTGAAGCATCGCCGCAGGTGGAGCGGTAGCGGCTGACCGGCGGGGCCTGCGGGACGGTTCGGCCGGGCGCACGGTCGAGAGGGGCGGGGCCATCATCGTCTTGGCTCGCTGCCGGACCGCTCCGCGCGGAGCATGGAGAAGATCACCTGGTCGTGCCACCGGCCGCCGCGCCACTGTGCGGAGCGCAGCACGCCCTCCCTGACGAAGCCCGCCTTCTCCAACGCACGCTGCTCAGCAAGGTTGGCGCAATCCGTCCAGGCTTGAAGCCGCTCGGCCCTGGTGTGATCGAAGAGGTACTCGGCCAGCAGTCGTTGGGCCTGGGTGCCTATGCCGCGGCCGTGCGCGGCGGGCACCAGGCCGATCGCCAGGCTCCAGCAGGTGGAGGTGGCGGGCCGTCCCCAGGTGCTGGCGAACCACTCGACCCGGCCCACCGTCCGGCCCGCCTCCGCGACGGAGAGCACGCCGCCGTCGGGGCCGAGCAGACCGGTCTCCGCGAATTGCCTGCGCAGGCCGGCCGGTGATCCGAAGCCGAACCACTGGTACGGGCCGGTCCCCTCCGGACCGCTGAACTCGCGCTCGAACAGGTCGAGATCGTCGGCGGTTACCGGGCGCAGGGTGATCTCATCGGACATGGAGCGGCTCCTGATCCTCTCGACCACACGGTTCCCCTCGTGTGGCCGGCGTGGGCAACGGCGTCTGACCCTTCCATACGTCAAGCCGGGCCCGGCAGGCCGCACGGCGGTGCACGCCCGGGAAGGCCGACGGGACAGGCCCTCAAGGCGGAGGCCCCAGGCGGCATGTCCGGGGCCTCGGCGTGGGTGCAGGTTGTCCGCTGTTGCTCGCTCGGCAACTTTGGTGGATCGGCTCCGCGCGACTCGAACCATGAGGCCGTTCCATCGCCGGCCGCGGCTGCCGCCGGCGCCCGGAGTGAGATAGCCCGAAGACCCCGTCGCCGGCGGAAGCGCCGAGGCGGGGTCTTCGCGTCTGTGCAGAGGTGGTGAGGTGAGGCCTGGGCCTCCCCCGCGTTCGGTCAGGTCCGGCCTCCCCCATAGGGTGCGGACATGCGGCCGGTGGTTGTCTGGTCCCGGCGCTCCTGGCCGATCGCGGCGGCCGTCAGGGCCAGCAGCAGGCCTATGACGCCGACGATGACGTTGTTCACGATGGTCTTCGGCGTGGAGACGTCACCGGCCACGACCCACGGCGCAATGATCGTCCACAGGCTCAGCGCGCAGGCGGCCCACGCCATGCTGTGCACACGGTCGTAGGCCCGGCCGAAGCCGCCGCTCATGAGGAGTGCGTAGGCGATGCCGGTGATCAGGTTGTTGACCGCCAGGGTCGAGAAGCCGTTGAAGCCCGTGATCCAGGGCGAGGCCGCGAGGTAGAGCCCGGTGAGGAGGGCCATGCTCTCGATGGCTTGCGCCCTCGGAGTGCTCGTGGTGCGCTCGGCCATCTCGTGGCGTTCGCGCATGGCGATGATGTCGGGATGAGTTGCCATGTCGGACTGGGGAGAGGTCGCCATGTCACTTACCTCCGAAGTATGGCTTTCGTACCAGTTCGCCGGGCGGGTACCCAGAAAGCATGCGGTAACCGCTGCGATGTGAAGTGACGGCGATACGGCGGTCGGCAACTCACGGTCGTCCACCCCCGCACGCTCTGCATCAGACCCGTGCCACCGACATCGACGCCGCTGACGCCATGCTCAGCCACCCCCGCGCCGAAGACGAGCACCGGATCCACGCCACCCGGCGCTCCCGCACCCCGGCGAGGGTCACGCCGAGCGCTTGCGGGACGTGGTCTTCTTGGGTGAGGTCTTCTTCGTCGTCGTGCTCTTCGCCGCGGCCCCCGTCTTCTTCGCGGCCTCCCCCGCCTTGGACGTCGACTTGCGTGCGGGTGCGGCCTTCTTCGCGGTGGCCGTCTTCTTCGTGGTCGTGGACGTCGACTTCTTGCCGGCCGGTTCCTTGGGTGCGGCCCGGTCCTGCCGCAGGGATCTGACCTCGGCCTCGGAGCCGGCGGCCGCGCGGGACTCCCGGGCCGCGCGCACGCTGTTCTCCAGGGCGGCCATCAGGTCGAGCACCTTGCCGCCGGCGGCGGGCGCCGGGGCCTCGGGCGGGGCCTCGCCGGAGGCCTTCGCGGCGATGACCTCCTCCAGCGCCTCCCGGTACTCGTCGTGCAGGTCGTCCATGTCGACCTCGCCGAGCGTGTCCATCAGGGCGTCCGCGAGGTCGAGTTCCTTGTCCCGGATGGTGACGTCCACGTCGGGGGCGACGCCCTCCGGGGCCCGGACCTCGTCCGGCCAGAGCAGCCCGTGCATGGCGATGGCGTCGCCGACGACCCGCAGCATGCCGAGGCGTTCCCGGCCGCGCAGTGCGTACTTGGCGATGGCGACCTTGTTGCTGCGCTTGAGGGCCTCGCGCAGCAGGGTGTACGGCTTGGCGGCGGGGGCTCCACTGGCCGCGAGGTAGTAGGCCGCGTCCATCTGGAGGGGGTCGATGCGGTCGGCCGGGACGAAGGCCACGATCTCGATGGTGCGGGCCGTGGGGATGGGCAGGTGGGAGAGGTCCTCGTCGGTGATCGGGATGATCGTGCCGTCGGCGTCCTCGTACCCCTTGCCGATCTCCCCCTGCGTGACCTCGCGCTCCTCCAGTTCGCACACCTTGCGGTAGCGGATGCGGCCGTTGTCCTCGGTGTGGATCTGCCGGAAGGAGATGGCGTGGCTCTCGGTGGCGTTCACCAGCTTGATCGGGATGCTGACGAGGCCGAAGGAGATGGCGCCGTTCCATATCGATCGCACGTGCCGCACCCTTCCTTTGCCGATTTATCCGGTTCGTCTGGGATTGTCATCTTATGACGCCTATCACAGAGGTGGAGGGGCGCCGGGTCGCGCTCAGCAACCTGGAGAAGGTGCTGTATCCGGAGACCGGCTTCACCAAAGGGGAGCTGCTGCACTACTACGCGACCACCGCCGCGGCCCTGCTGCCGCACCTGCGGGACCGGGCGGTGTCCTTCCTGCGCTATCCGGACGGCCCGGACGGACAGCTGTTCTTCACCAAGAACGTGCCGCCGGGTACGCCCGACTGGGTCACCACCGCCGAGGTGCCGCGGTCGTCGGCGGACAGCCCGGCCCGGATGGTGGTGGTGCAGGACCTGCCCAGCCTGGTCTGGGCGGCGAACCTGGTCACCGAGTTCCACACGCACCAGTGGCTGGTGCAGTCCCCGCAGGAGGCGGACCGGCTGGTGTTCGACCTGGATCCGGGCGCGCCCGCGACGATCGTGCACTGCTGCGAGGTCGCCCTGTGGCTGCGCGAGCGGCTCGCGGCGGACGGGATCGAGGCGTACCCGAAGACGGCCGGCTCGAAGGGGCTGCATCTACTGGCGGCGGTGCGGGGCAGCTCTTCCGAACGGACGTCCGAGTACGCGAAGGCGCTGGCGGTGGAGGCCGAGCGGGCGATGCCCCGGCTGGTGGTGCACCGGATGACCAAGAGCCTCCGGCCGGGGAAGGTGTTCGTGGACTGGAGCCAGAACGCGGCCCGGAAGACCACGGCCACCCCGTACACCGTGCGCGCCCGCCGGGCCCCGCTGGTGTCGGCGCCGGTGACCTGGGAGGAGGTCGCCGACTGCCGCAGCGCCGCGCAGCTGGAGTTCCGGGCGGAGGACATCGCCCCACGGCTCCAGGACCTCGGCGACCTGATGGCGGTGCTGACGGCCCCGGAGCGGGCCGTACCCCTGCCCTGAGCGCCCCGGGCGCCCTGGGCTACAGCCTGCCCCAGGTCTTCCGGTCCCGGGCCATCCCGTGCAGTGCCTCCACGTCGGCCGGCTTGAGCACCGCGCCCAGCCGGGCCAGGCCCGCCAGCTCGGCGTCCGTCAGGATCCGCACCCCGCGCGGCTGTGCCGTCACGGTCACCTCGGCCGGGCCGACCAGGGCCAGCAGCGGGCGGACCTCGGCGGTCAGGGCGTAGGTGGCGCGGTCGGCGTCGGCGCGCAGCCGGCGCAGCAGCGGCTCGGCCTCGCGGCGGCCCAGGGTGACCATCGGGTCGGCGACCAGGACCCGGCTCTTGCGGGCGTACAGGGCGTGGACGGTGAACAGGCCGCCGGGGCCGATCACCAGGTGGTGGATGCGGTCGCCGCCGGGCAGCGGGACGGAGTGCACGGTGTGCCAGCCGGCGCCCTCCAGCTCGTCCAGGGCGCCGCCGACGGTCTGCTCGGCGGCCAGGGCGCGCCGGCGCGGGTCGGGGCGCAGCCGGTGGGCGGGGCCGGGGTCGCGGTCGAGGGCGACGAGCAGGGCCTCGCCGGGGCGGTTGGGGGCGAGGTCGTCGTCCGGGTGCAGGGTGAGCCGGGCGAGTTCCGCGGGGGTGGGCACCGGGGGCGGGCCCACGGTGACCGGGCCGGTCAGGAAGGGTTGCAGGGCGTGCAGCACGTCGTCCCTGCTGTCCTCGCCGAGCAGGTTGACCCGGCCGGTCTCGCGGTCGTACCAGGCGACGTTGGATCCGTCCTCGCGGCAGACGTACAGCCGCTCCCGGCCGTGCCGGAAGGCCGGCACCACGCGCAGTCCGCTCATGCGCCATCACCCCTCGACCATGGGAACAGGCGGGGTGCTCCCGGGGCAAGACCGGTTACCGTGGAGGACGGCCCTGCGAGGGGGAGTTGGGGAGGCGCCGTTGCGTATCCGCGGAAAGCAGCCCGACGTACCGGCTCCGGACAGCCCGTGGAGCGAGGTCGTGCCCGGCCTGTGGATGGGCGGGCACCAGTTCCGGGGCCGTTCCGGCCGGCTGGAGCTCGCCGTCGTACGAGACGAGTTCGATCTGGTGCAGTCCCTGCTGCGGCTGCCGGGGTACGGGCCCGATGCGGGCGTGGAGCACCATGTGTGGCCGATTCCGGACGGGCCGCTGGACGGGACGCAGCTCGCCGGGGTGATCCGGCTGGCGCGGGCGGTGAACGAGGCGCTGGATGCGGGCCGCCGGGTGCTCGTGCGCTGTTACCACGGGTACAACCGCTCGGGGCTGGTCGTCGGGCACGCCCTGGTCCAGCGGGGTGACTCGGCCGACCAGGCGATCCAGCTGATCCGGGCCCGGCGCTCGGCGTGGGCGCTGCACAACGAGCTGTTCGTGGAGTACCTGCGGGCGGGCCTGGCGACCGTGCGGCTGCTGGAGGAGCTGACCGAGTAGCCGCGGTGCCCTTCGCGGGGCTGGGCCCGCGGCGCGCCCCGCGTCCGAGGCAGTACGACCCGCAGCGCGCCCAGGCCCGAAGCGGTACGGCCCGCAGCGCGCCCAGGCCCGAAGCGGTACGACCCGCAGCGCGCCCAGGCCCGAAGCGGTACGGCCTGGGGCACGCCCCGCGTCCGAAGCAGTACGGCCCGCAGCGCCCCCCGCGTCCGAAGCGGTACGACCCGCGGCACACCCCGCCCCGGCGCCGTACGACCTGCGGCACGCCCCGCGTCCGAGGCGGTACAAAGCACGCTTCCGTCAGAATGTAGGGATGCCAGCCCGTCGTCCCGTACGCACCGCCCTCGCCGCAGCCGCCGTCGCCCTGCTGTCGGTGACGGCGGCGGGCTGCGGGGACACCGGTGGGCTGCGCGGCGCCGGGGCGACCCCGACCGCCGCCAGTCCCGCCAAGCTCTGGCCCGATCTGCGGCCGGCGTCCAGCCCGGCGTACCCCTACGACGTGTCGACCCGGGAGATCGTCAAGGGCGTCGCGGTCCCCGGCGACGACATCCGCAAGGTCGATCCGGTGGACGTCGTCGAGGCGGAGCTGAGGGCGCACCCGGCCGACTACGGGTCGAAGGGGGCGTACCACGCGACCGTGGACCGGATGCAGGAGTGCCGGCCGGGCGGGGACCGGGCCCGGTGCCCGCTGCTGAAGCCGTACTACCGGGACCTCACCGGGGACGGCCGGGCGGATCTGACGCTCGGCTTCCGGCTGTACCCGACCAACCAGACGGCGGTGCGGGTGTACACCGTCGAGCGGCACAGGCTGGTGCAGGTGCTGGCCGACAACGACGCGATCATCGGGGTGGAGCTGGCCGGCCGGTCGCTGATCGAACGCTCGCCGGCCGACACCTCCGGCTACGAGTACCGCACCACCTGGGAGTGGGACCCGGGCCAGCGCGCGATGGTGTTCTCCCGCGACGAGTACCTGCACGTCGGCGACGGCCGGACCGGCAGGACCCCGTCCCCGTCGGCCTCGCCCGCACCGAGCACGGGGACCACGCGGACCGCGGAGCCGGCAGCGACCGCGGCGAGCCCGCGGTGAGGCTCACGCTGCCCCACTGGGCCGGGGCCCTCGCCGTCAAGGCCGCCGCGTTCATCATCGTGATGTGCTGCGCGCTGGCCGCGCTGCTCGGCGTGCTGGTCCATGTCTCGGTGACCAACCAGACCGTCGGCCAGGCCCGCGACCTGGCGCTGTCCCGGCTCGCCGACGCCACGCAGGCGTACGAGGCCGGGGACACGCTGCTGCCGGGAGCCGGGGTGGACCCGGAGGGGCTGCCGACGCCGCTGCGGACCCTGGCGGCGGCCGGGGAGCGCGGCACAATGGTCGCCACCCACCGGGGGCGGCCGATGATGTGGGCGGCGGGGCCGGTGGCCGGGCACCGGGCGCTGGCCGTGGAGGTCGACTACTCGCAGCCGTCCCGCACCATCGCCGGACTCGACCAGTCGATCCTGTGGTCGTCGGGGCTGGCGATCGGCGCGACCGTGCTGGTCGGCGTGTTCGCGGTGACCCGGGTGACCCGGCGGCTGCACGGCACCGCGCGGGTGGCCCGGCGGATCAGCGCCGGCGACCTGGACGCCCGGGTGAACGACCCCCGGACGCAGGATCCGACCCGCCCGCAGGACGAGGTCGCCGCGGTGGCCGCGGCCCTGGACACGATGGCGTCGAGCCTGCAGAGCAAGCTGCTGAGCGAGCAGCGGTTCACCGCTGACGTCGCGCACGAGCTGCGCACTCCGCTGACCGGGCTGCACGCGGCGGCCGAGCTGCTGCCTCCCGGGCGGCCGACGGAGCTGGTGCAGGACCGGGTGGCCGCGCTGCGCACGCTCACCGAGGACCTGCTGGAGATCTCCCGGCTGGACACCGGCCGGGAGCGGCTGGAGGTCGGCACGGAACAGCTGGGGGCGCTGGCCGCGCGGGTGGTGCGGGCCTCGGGCACCGACACCGAGGTGCGGATCCTGCGGGACGTCCGGGTGGAGACCGACCGGCGGCGGCTGGAGCGGGTGCTCGGGAACCTGGTGGCCAACGCGCACAAGCACGGGGCACCACCGGTGGTGCTGACGGTGGACGGGCCGGTGGTGACCGTGCGGGACCACGGGGGCGGGTATCCGGGGTACCTGGTGGCCCATGGGCCGCAGCGGTTCCGTACCGAGGGCGGGGCCAAGGGGCACGGGCTCGGGCTGACCATCGCGGTGGGCCAGGCGGAGGTGCTGGGCGCCGCGCTGACCTTCACCAACGCGGTGGACGGGGGCGCGGTCGCCACTCTGAGGCTGCCCGGGGGCGAGTAGCGCCCAAGCCCGCGGGCGGATTCCGGGCTCACCGCCCTGCCCGGCCCAGCCGCACAGGACACAACCGGGCTCACCGTCATACCCGTCCGAGCCCGCCCGGACGGCGGAGCCGCACAGCGACACAGCCCCGCGGTCGCCACCTTGAGGCCGCCCGGGCCGAGTAGAACCCGGCGCCCCAGGCGGATTCCGGGCTCACCGCCCTGCCCGGCCGAGCCGCACAGGACACAACCGGGCTCACCGCCATACGCGCCCGAGCCCGCCCGGGCGGCGGAGCCGGACAGCCGCACACCCCCGTGCCCGAGGCGGAGCCGCCAGGTGACGCAGTCCGCGCCCCTTCGAGGGTGCGGCCACGCCCTGCGTACGCAAGCGGCCCCGCCCTCCGTACACAAGGGGGCCTATTTCGGTAGGTTCCGGGCATGACGAACGCCGGAACCACCACGGCGGCGGTCCCCGCTCCCGCGCGCGCCGCACGCCTCCCCCGGCGCCGGGGCGTCGAACTCTCCCTGCTCGTGCTGGCCGTCCTGCTGTCCGTGTACGGCTACTGCGCGGTGGGGCTGGCCCGGACCGGCACCGTCCCGCCGGGCGCCGCCGGCTACGGGGCCGGCCTCGGCGTGCTCGCCCTGTGCGCGCACATCGCGGTCCGCATCCGGGCGCCGTACGCCGATCCCCTCCCGCTGCCCATCGGCGTGCTGCTCAACGGGCTCGGGCTGGTGCTGATCTACCGGCTGGACCTGGAGACACCGGGTGACCAGGCGGCCCCCGCCCAACTGGTGTGGTCCACGCTCGGGGTGGGCCTGTTCATCGCCGTCGTCCTGGTGCTGCGCGACCACCGGGTGCTCCAGCGGTACTCGTACGTCTGCGTGGTGGCCGCCCTCGCCCTGCTGGCGCTGCCGATCCTGTTCCCGGCGGTCAACGGCGCCCGGATCTGGATCCGGATCGCCGGGTTCTCCATCCAGCCGGGCGAGTTCGCGAAGGTGCTGCTCGCGGTGTTCTTCGCCGCCTATCTGGCCGCCAACCGCAGCGCGCTCGCGTACACCGGCCGGCGGCTGTGGCGGCTGCAGTTCCCGACCGGGCGGGTGCTCGGGCCGATCCTGACGATCTGGCTGGTGAGCGTGGGGGTGCTGGTGCTGGAGCGGGACCTCGGGACCTCGCTGCTGTTCTTCGGGCTGTTCGTGGTGCTGCTGTACGTCGCCACCGGGCGCACCGGCTGGATCGCGGTCGGGCTGCTGCTGGCCGTGCTCGGCGCCTTCGCCGTGGGGCGGCTGGAGCCGCACGTGGGCGGCCGGATCGAGGACTGGCTGCACCCGTTCGCCACCATCGAGGCCGGGCAGGGCCCCAACCAGCTCTCCCAGTCGCTGTTCGCCTTCGCCGCCGGCGGGGTCCTCGGCACCGGCCTGGGGCTCGGCCACTCCATCCTGATCGGCTTCGCCGCCAAGTCGGACTTCATCCTGGCGACCGCCGGGGAGGAACTGGGCCTCGCCGGCCTCGCGGCGATCGTGCTGCTGTACGCGCTGCTGGTGGAGCGCGGCTACCGGGCGGGCCTCGCGCTGCGCGAGCCGTTCGGCCGGCTCCTCGCGGTCGGGCTGGCCTCGATCGTGGCGCTGCAGGTTTTCGTGATCGCGGGCGGAGTCACCGGGCTGATCCCGCTGACCGGCATGGCGATGCCGTTCCTCGCCCAGGGCGGCTCCTCGGTGGTCACCAACTGGGCGATCGTGGCGCTGCTGGTCCGGGTGAGCGACTCGGCGCGCAGCCAGTACGACGGCCGGGAGGCGCCGTGAGCGACTACGGCCGGATTCCCGAGGGCGGGCGGCCGATGGCGAAGTACATCCGGCACGCCTGCGGTTTCTGCGCCCTGCTGCTGGCGGCCCTGCTGGCCAACGCGGCCCGCGTGCAGGTCGTGCAGTCCCGTGAGTACGACGACAACCCGGCCAACCGCCGGGCCACCATCGCCCGCTACCAGCAGCCCCGCGGGAACATCCTGGTGGGCGGCGAGCCGGTCACCGGGTCGGTGGACACCGGCGAGCAGCTGCGCTACGAACGCGCCTACGAGGACGGCCCGTTGTACGCGCCGGTCACCGGGTTCTCCTCGCAGAAGTACGGCACCACGTTCCTGGAGCACACCGAGGACGGGGTGCTCTCCGGCACCGATCCGATGCTCGCCCCGCTGCCGTTGTGGACCGACGCGACGCGGGCACGGAACCGGGGCGGGGACGTCGTGACGACCCTCAGCCGGCGGGCGCAGGAGGCCGCGTACCTGGGTCTCGCGGGCCGCAAGGGCGCGGTGGCCGCGGTCGAGCCGGCCACGGGCCGCGTCCTGGCGCTGGTGACCAGCCCGTCGTACGACCCGTCGGAGCTGTCGGGCAACAACGAGGCGGTGTCGGCGGCGTGGGCCCGGCTCAACCACGACCCGGAGAAGCCGATGCTCAACCGGGCGGTACGGCAGTCCTATCCGCCGGGGTCGACGTTCAAGGTGGTCACCGCGGCGGCGGCACTGGACGCGGGCGTGGTCACGGACCTCGACGCGCCCACCGACTCCCCCGACCCCTACCGGCTGCCCGGCACCACCACCCGGCTGACCAACGAGGGCGACGGCTGCCGGAACGCCTCGGTGCGCTACGCCTTCGAGTGGTCCTGCAACACGGTCTTCGCCAAGCTGGGCGTCGACGTGGGGGTGCGGAACATGGCGGCGACGGCCCAGGCGTTCGGGTTCAACGACACCGGCCTGGGCATCCCCTTCGCCGTGTCGCCCAGCACCTTCGACACGAAGGTGGACCGGGCGCAGCTGGCGCTGTCCTCGATCGGGCAGTACAACACGCGGGCCACCCCGCTGCAGATGGCGATGGTCGCGGCGGCGGTCGCGGACGGGGGCCGGCTGCGTCCGCCGTACCTGGTGGAGCGGACCACCCGGCACGGCGGCGAGACGGTCACCGGCAGCGGGGCCGGGCCGGGGCGGCAGGTGATGCGGCCGGCCACCGCGGCCCGGCTGAAGGAGCTGATGGCCGGTGTGGTCGAGGAGGGCACCGGCACCAACGCGGCGATCCCCGGCGCGCTGGTCGGCGGCAAGACCGGCACCGCCCAGCACGGGGTCGGCAATGCCGGGGTGCCGTACGCCTGGTTCGTCTCCTGGGCGCAGGCCCGGAACGCGCCGGAGCCGCAGGTGGCGGTCGCGGTGGTGGTGGAGGACGCCTCGGCGGACCGGGGTGAGATCAGCGGCGGCGGGGACGCGGCGCCGATCGCGCGCGAGGTGATGCGGGCGGTGCTCGGCAGGTGAGAACGGGCCCCCGGGGGGCGGCCGGCCGGCTGGACCATCACCGCCAGCGGGAACGGGCCCACGGTGGCGGTCGATCGGCCGGCTCCACCGCCTCCGCGGGTGAGAACGGGCCGGCGGGGTCAGGAGATCGGCTTGACCGTTTCCGAGCGGATCTGGCGGGTGAGCTTCGCGTAGAAGCGGAGATCCACCTCGGACGGGTCCTGCTTGGCCGTCTCGGACGTCATCGACGCGATCGCGGCGCCCGTGTTGCCGTCGGTCCAGGCACACACGGGGTAGGTCATCGTGGCGCCCGCACTCTTCTGGGTGAGCACCTCGCAGCTGACCGTCGGCTCGCCGTCCTCGGGGAAGTCCTTCCGCGCGACGGCGACCGTGACGCCGTCCGCCTCGGCGGCACCCTTGAGCATGTTGCGCCGGGCCTCGTCGGTGTTCTTGAACCGGCCGTACATGCCCGAGAGCACCAGCAGGCCCTTGGTGTTGTCACCCCCGAGGGCGTACTGCCCGACGACACCCTCGACGTCCTTGGCGTCCCAGGCGCCCTCGGCCTCGTCCTGGATCTTCCGGCCCTGGGCCGAGGACAGGTCCTGGGCGAGTTCGAAGCGGCCGTCGACGAGCTTCTGCGGAAGGGTGAGCTTGTTCTCGGCCTCGGGGAAGCCGCTCTCCGCCACCAGCCCGAGGACGATGAGCAGCACGACGACGGCCGTGACGACACCGCCCACGATGCCGAGGACCAGACCGACCCGCCGCTTCTTCGGCGGCGGGACCACGGGCGGCATGCCGCCCCAGCCCGGGTACGGCTGCTGGGGCGGGTAGGGAGCCTGCGGAGGGTACGGCTGCGCGGGGTACGGCTGCTGGGGATACGGGGAGCCGTACGGCCCCGGGGTCTGCGGGGGCTGCTGGCCGTAGGGGCCCGGATTCTGCGGCGATGGAGGCATGGACACGCCAGCACGCTACTGCACCCGGGTGACAGGACCGGCACCGCGCCCGCGTCCGGTCAGTCCTCCGCCGCCCCCGCCTCGATCGCCGCCTCCACCTCGGCCACCCGTGCCTGCTCCTCGGCGGCGAAGCGCTCGGCGTCCAGCCGCTCCGCCAGCTCCTCGTCCTGCGTCATCAGCAGGTCCAGGTCGGAGTCGCCCAGCTCCAGGACGCCCATGTCCACATAGGCCTGCTGGAGCCGCTTGCCCCACAGGCCGATGTCCTTGACGCACGGGACGATGCGGCTGAACAGCAGCTTCCGGAAGACCCGGAGGAACTCGGACCGCTCGCTCAGCGCCTCCGCCTCGGCCTTCGGGATGCCGAAGTTCTCCAGCACCTCCACCCCGCGCAGCCGGTCGCGCATCAGGTAGCAGCCCTCGATCACGAACTCCTCGCGCTCGCGCAGTTCGGCGTCGGTGAGCTGCCTGTAGTAGTCGCGCAGCGCCATCCGGCCGAAGGCGACGTGCCGGGCCTCGTCCTGCATGACGTAGGTCAGGATCTGCTTGGGCAGGGGCTTGTCCGTGGTGTCCCGGATCATGCCGAAGGCGGCCAGCGCCAGGCCCTCGATCAGTACCTGCATGCCGAGGTAGGGCATGTCCCAGCGGCTGTCGCGCAGGGTGTCGCCGAGCAGCGACTGGAGGTTGTCGTTGATCGGGTAGACGAGGCCCACCTTCTCGTGCAGGAACCGGCCGTATATCTCGGCGTGCCGGGCCTCGTCCATGGTCTGGGTCGCGGAGAAGAACTTGGCGTCGAGGTCGGGCACCGACTCCACGATCCGCGCGGCGCAGATCATCGCGCCCTGCTCGCCGTGCAGGAACTGGCTGAACTGCCAGGAGGCGTAGTGCCGGCGCAGCTCGCCCTTGTCCTTCTCCGACAGCTTGGCCCAGTACGGGGTGCCGTACAGGGACATGGCCTCCTCGGGCGTGCCGAGGGCGTCGTACGGGTCGACCTCCAGGTCCCAGTCGATGCGCGTCCGCCCGTCCCACTGCTTGTCCTTGCCCTTCTGGTACAGGGCGAGCATGCGGTCGCGTCCGTCGTCGTACTCCCAGCTGAACCGGGCCGCGCCGGCGGCGGGCACCTGCCAGGGGGAGTCTCCCGGGTGGTCGGCGTAGAGGTCGTGGGTCGGCATACCCGGCAGGCTCACACGTGGACGCTCCGTCAACAAGTTGCGCGCGAGGGATTGACGGCCTTGCTGACAAGCAGTCTCATAAGAGCCGGACGACTACCCCCGGGTAACGAGGTGAGGGAGCCATGACGACCCTGACGGAAGCGGACGCGCTGGACGGGCTGCGCGACGCGCTCGGCCTGCTCAAGGACCGGGAACAGGTGGCCGAACGGCTGCTCGCCTCTTCCGCCAAGCACTCCTTCGACCCGGACGAGGAGCTGGACTGGGAGGCGCCCTTCGAGGAGGGCAAGTGGTTCTGGCCGCCGGAGCTGGTCTCGCTGTACGACACCCCGATGTGGAAGCGGATGAGCGAGGAGCAGCGCATCCTGCTGTCCCGGCACGAGGCCGCCGCGCTGGCCTCGCTCGGCATCTGGTTCGAGATCATCCTGATGCAGCTGCTGGTCCGGCACATCTACGACAAGGCGGCGACGAGCGCCCACGTGCGGTACGCGCTCACCGAGATCGAGGACGAGTGCCGGCACTCGAAGATGTTCGCGCGGCTGATCACGCACGGCGGCACGCCCTGGTACCCGGTGAGCCGCGCCCACCGGAACCTCGGCCGCCTGTTCAAGACGATCTCCACCACCCCCGGTTCCTTCACCGCCACGCTGCTGGGCGAGGAGGTCCTGGACTGGATGCAGCGGCTGACGTTCCCGGACGAGCGGGTCCAGCCTCTGATACGGGGCGTCACCCGCATCCACGTGGTCGAGGAGGCCCGGCACGTCCGGTACGCCCGTGAGGAACTGAGGCGCCAGATGGTGACCGCGCCGAAGTGGTCCCAGGAGTTCACCCGGGTCACCTCCGGGGAGTTCGCCCGCGTCTTCTCGGTCGCCTTCGTCAACCCGGAGGTCTACACCAACGTCGGCCTGGACAAGCGGGAGGCGATGGCGCAGGTGAAGGCCAGTGCGCACCGGCGCGAGGTCATGCAGACGGGCGCGAAGCGGTTGACGGACTTCCTGGACGACATCGGGGTGCTGCGGGGCGTCGGCCGGCGGCTGTGGAGGTCGTCGGGCCTGCTGGCGTAGGCCGGGAGGCAAGCGCCCCCGAGGGAGGCGTCGCAGGTCCCCGGCACGCCTGGCCGAGGAACGGCGCGAGCCACCGCCACCGGCCACGGCCGCCGATCCCCCGGCACCCGCACGGCGATTAGGCTGCTGGCCATGACCCCGTCGGCAACCCCCGCATACCGTCGGCTCAGCGTCGAGGAGCGGCGCAGCCAGCTCCTCGACGCCGCCCTGGGCCTCTTCGCGCACCGCGCCCCCGAGGACGTCTCCCTGGACGACGTGGCGGAGGCGGCCGGGGTCTCGCGTCCGCTGGTGTACCGGTACTTCCCCGGCGGCAAGCAGCAGCTGTACGAGGCCGCGCTGCGCTCGGCCGCCGAGGAGCTCCGGCAGTGCTTCGACGAGGCCCGCGAAGGCCCGCTGCTGCCCCGCCTGGCCCGCGCCCTGGACCGCTACCTGGCCTTCGTTGACGAGCACGACACCGGTTTCGGCGCGCTGCTCCAGGGCGGCAGCGTGGTGGAGACCTCCCGCACCAGCGCCATCGTGGACGGGGTGCGCCGGTCCGCCGCCGAGCACATCTACCAGCACCTGGGCATCACCGCTCCCGGCCCCCGGCTGCGCATGACGGTCCGGATGTGGATCACGGCCGTGGAGGCGGCCTCCCTGATCTGGCTGGACGAGGGCAAGCAGCCCCCGGCCGCGGAACTGCGGGACTGGCTGGTGGAGCAGTTCGTGGCCGTCCTCACGGTCACCGCGGGCCGGGACCCGCAGACCGCCGAGCTCGTCGGCACGCTCGCCGGGGATGACCGAGACTGACCTTGTGAAGAGTCAGGACACCCCTTTCGAGGGCGGCCCCATGGACGGGCGCGTGCTGCCCGTCCTGCTCGGCCCGACCGGGCACCCCCCGAAGACGTACCGCATCCCCGTCCCGGACCCGGCGGGCGGCCCGCCCACGGTGCTGGTCTACCGCCGGGTGCCGCGCGGGCACAGCCGGCGGCTCGGGCTGATCCAGGGGTGGAAGTACCAGTACGACCCGGATGACACGTCCGGGGGGAAACCCAGGTGGCCCTGGTCCAAGACCTCCGGCCCGCCGCGCGGCGAACCGGACGACACCCACGGGTGACAGGATTGCGCCGAATCGCGCAGCCCGGCGTGCGTCACATACGCATCATCTGATTATCGCGGTGCGATGGGGAGCGGAAAGCCCGCCCTTCCCGCAACGGAGATGATGACGTGTCAGGTACGTTCCTGCGCCTGGCCTGTACGGCCGCGGTGGCGGCCCAGGCCGTCCTCGCCCCCGTCCCCGCCGCGGCCGAACCGGAACCGCAGCGGTCCGTGGCCGAGCTGCTGACGGACCTTCAGCAGCTGTACCGGCAGACGGAGCAGGCCACCGAGACGTACAACGCCACCACCGAGCAGCTGGAGCGGCAGCGCGCCGAGGTCGCGCGGCTCGACGGTGAACTGGCCCGGGCGCGGCTGGCGTTGCAGGGCAGCCGGACGGACGCCGGGCGCCTGGCCCGGCAGCAGTACCAGAACAGCGGCGGCCTCGGCCCGTACGTCCGGCTGCTCCTCGCGCCCGACCCGCAGCACGCGCTGGACGAGGGCCATGTCATCGGCGAGCTGGCCCGCGAACGGGCCCGTACGGTGGGACGGCTGGCCGCGGCCGAGAAACGCAAGGACGCGCTGGCCCGAGCGGCCCGCAAGGCCCTGGACACCCAGCTGAGCCTGGCCGGCCGGCAGCAGAGGCAGCGCGACGACGTCCGGTCCCGGCTCGCCGGCGTGGAGCGCCTGCTGGCCGCCCTCACCCCGGAGCAGCTCGCCGCGATCGCCCGCCTCGAACAGCGGGGGGTCGCCGAGGCCCAGCGCACCCTCACCACCGCGGGCGCCCTCCCCGCCGACCGCGCCGCCTCACCGGCGGGCGGCCGCGCGGTCCGGTACGCCCTGGACCAGGTCGGCAAGCCGTACGCCTGGGGGGCGCAGGGCCCGGACGCGTACGACTGCTCGGGCCTCACCTCCGAGGCGTGGTCCCACGCGGGGACCCCGATCCCGCGCACCAGCCAGGAGCAGTGGGAGCAGCTCCGACGCGTGCCGTTGAAGGAGCTCCGGCCAGGCGACCTGGTCCTCTACTTCCCCGAGGCGACGCACGTGGCGATGTACGTGGGCGCGGGGAAGGTCGTCCAGGCGCCGAGGCCGGGCGGGAAGGTCACGGTCTCCCCGATCGCCGGCTACCCGATCCTCGGCGCGGTACGTCCCGATTCGGCAGGGCGGGGCTAGCGGGGCCGGCACCGCCACGCGTACGCCGACCGTCCGTGGGACCTCCTGCGTGGCTCGTCCCCCTCCGGCACCTGCCCTCCGGCGTCTCTCCGCCGGTGGGGGGTGCCAGGAGGGGGACGGTCCCGTCAGGCGCCGGTGACCGAGGCCAGATATGCCGCCGTCTTGTCGGGCTCGTAGAAGAAGTCCTCGAAGTCGGACGGGTCGTTGAACGCGTTGGCGAATCGATCCGCCACCGGCTGCAGCTGGCCCGCCGCGCCGATGAGGTTCAGCACGTGCTCCGGCGGCGGCGCCAGCATGGCGTTGGTCCACTTGGTGACGTGCTGCGCGGTGGCCCAGTAGCGGTCGAAGGTCTGCCGCATCCACTCCTCGTCGAACGGCTGGTCCCCGCGCTCCAGGATCGACGCGAGGTACGCGGCCGCGCACTTGGCCGCCGAGTTGGAGCCCTGCCCGGTGATCGGGTCGTTGGCGACGACCACGTCGGCCACGCCGAGGACCAGTCCGCCGCCGGGCAGCCGGCCGACGGGGTTGCGCACGGTCGGGGCGTACCGGCCGGCCAGCGTGCCGCCGGCGTCGGTCAGTTCGACCTTCGTGGCCCGCGCGTACTCCCAGGGCGTGAACTTCTCCATGAGTTCCAGGGTCAGGGAGAGGTGCTCCGCCGGGTCCTTGACGCCGTTGAAGACGTCGAGCGGGCCGCCGGGTATGCCCTCCCAGAACAGGATGTCGGCGCGGCCGGACGTGGTCAGGGTCGGCATCACGAACAGCTCGCCGACGCCGGGGACCAGGTTGCAGCGGACGGCCTCGAACTCCGGGTGCTCCGGGCGCGGGCCGAGCCCGTGGACGTACGCCACCGCCAGCGCCCGCTGCGGCTCGCTGTACGGGGAGCGCTCCGGGTCGCGGGCGAACATCGACACCAGCTCGCCCTTGCCGGCCGCGACCAGGACGAGGTCGTAGGCGCGCGAGAAGTAGTCCAGGTCGCCGACCGCCGCGCCGTGGATGACCAGCTGGCCGCCGCGCTGCGCGAAGGTCTCCATCCAGCCGGCCATCTTCACCCGCTGGTCCACCGACTGGGCGTACCCGTCGAGCCTGCCGACCCAGTCGATCGCCCGCTGGGTGGGGCCCGGGTCGTGCGAGCCGGGCGCGGCGACCGAGACGCCGAGCCCCTCGATCTTCGGGGCCTGGGACTCCCAGAAGTTCAGCTGGAGGTCGCGCTCGTGCTGGAGTGCCGTGTCGAACATGCACTGCGTGGACATGACCCGGCCCGCGCGGATCTCGTCCGCGGTCCGGTTCGACATCAAGGTGACCTCGTAGCCGTGCGACTGCAGGCCGAGGGCGAGCTGGAGGCCGGACTGGCCGGCTCCGACGACGAGTATCTTCCGCATGCGGGTGGTGTCTCCTACGGGGACTGGGGACGGTTCCTGGACTACTCGGGGGTTTCGTCCAGCGCGTGGGCCACCAGGGCCAGGAGGGTCTCGATCACCGAGATCCGCCGTCGCGCGTCCATGATCATGACAGGGACGTGCGCGGGGATCGTCAGCGCTTCCCGGACGTCCTCCGGCTCGAACCGCTCGCTGCCGTCGAAGTGGTTGACCGCGACGACGTACGGCAGGCCACAGCTCTCGAAGTAGTCCAGCGCGGGGAAGCAGTCCTTCAGACGGCGGGTGTCGGCCATGACGACGGCGCCTATCGCGCCGCGCACCAGGTCGTCCCACATGAACCAGAACCGCTGCTGGCCCGGCGTGCCGAACAGGTAGAGCACCAGGTCGTCGTCGAGCGTGATGCGGCCGAAGTCCATGGCCACGGTGGTGGTGAGTTTGCCCGGCGTGGCCGACAGGTCGTCGGTGTCCTCGCTGGCCTCGGTCATCAGCGCCTCGGTCTGCAGGGGCGTGATCTCCGAGACGGAGGTGACCAGGGTGGTCTTGCCGACGCCGAAGCCGCCCGCCACCACGATCTTCGTGGCGATCGGGGCGCGTGTCCGGTCGGTCTGCCAGGACTTCAGGTTCTCGTCCGGCTCGGTGGAGGCGGCGAGGGGAGTGCCCCCGAAGGAGGCGGTGGCGTCAGAGACGGCGGAGTCCACTCAGCACCCTTTCCAGCAGAGCGCGGTCCGGGCGGCCGGTGCCGTGACCGGTTCCGGTGCCGTACACACGGATCTTTCCCTGGTCCGCGAGGTCGCTCAGGAGCACGCGGACCACGCCGAGCGGCATCTTCAGCAGCGCGGCGATCTCGGCCACCGTGCGCATACGGCGGCACAGCTCGACGATGGCCCGCATCTCCGGCATGACCCGGGTGGTGAGCGAGCTGTTCGTCAGTTCCTTGCGCTCCTCGGGTGCGTCCAGCGCCGCCACGAACGTCTCCACGAGGAGGACGTGGCCGAAGCGGGTACGGCCGCCGGTGAGCGAGTAGGGGCGGACGCGGGCGGGTTTGCGTCCGCCGCCGCGGACGGGCAGGTTCGGTGTGCCGCTCATCGGGTGCTCCCCGTCGACTCGGCCTCCAGGGATTTGCGCAGCTCGCTGCGGAGTTCGGGCGTCAGCACGTGGCCGGCGCGGCCGACGAAGAGCGCCATGTGGTACGCCACGACGCTCATGTCGCACTCGGCGGAACCGTGGACGCCGAGCAGCGAGCCGTCACTGATCGACATCACGAACAGGCTGCCCTCCTCCATCGCGACCATCGTGTGCCGGACCGCGCCGAAGTCCATCAGCTTGGCGGCGCCGACGGTGAGGCTGCCGATGCCGGAGACGATGGTGGCGAGGTCGGCGGAGGAGCCCCGGGGGCCCTTCGCCGGGCGGGCCGTGCGGGACTGCTCGGTGTGGCCCGGGTCGGACGAGAGCAGCAGCAGCCCGTCGGACGAGACCACGGCGACGGACTGGATGCCGGGTACTTCCTCGACCAGGTTGGTCAGCAGCCAGTGCAGGTTGCGGGCTTCACTGCTCAGTCCGTAGGTACTGGGCGCGGTCAACTGCTTGCCTCCTCGGCTGTGCCCCCCGTGGCTTCTTCGGCGTGTGCGTGGCTGGTCGGCCGCTTGGTACCGGCCGTCTGTTCGGTGATCTCCGCCGCTACGTCGCGGTAGCCGGCCTCGGCACCGCGGCGGAAGCCGCCGAGCCTGCGGCGCAGGGCTTCCGCGTCCACGGACGCGCTGCGCTGGCGGGGCGGGGCGGTGGGTGCGGTGATCCTGGGTGTGCGCTTGGGGAGGCCCTTGCTGGTGAGCTGCTCCTCCGCGTCGGCCTGCGGCGCCTCGGCGGGCGCGTCCGCCTCGGCTTCGGCTGCGGCCTCCGGGTGCCCCCCGGCACCGTTCGTGCGGCCTTCGTCGTCGGGTGCGGACGGTCCCTGCGGGGTGTCCTCGCGGTCGGCCGCCGGGCCGTGCGCACGGTCCGTCCCCGCGGGCGCCGGTTCCGCCGACGCGTCCGGGAGGAGCAGTTCCATCGTCGTCTCGGCGTAGGTCTCCGCCGGGGCCTTCGGGCGGGTCTCCGTGTCCTGGGTGGGCTGGGCGGCCTGCTCGTGGGCCTCCTCCGGGGACGGCTCCGGCGCCTGGACCGGTGCCTGCTCCGACGCCACCTCCGGCGCCTGGTCCGGTGCGTCCTCCGGTGCCTGTTCCGCTGCCTGCTCCGGGGACTCCTCGGCGGCCTCCCGCACCACCGGCTCCGGGGACTCCTCGGCGGCCTCCCGTACCGCCTGCTCCGCCAGGGTGACCAGGGGGTCCTGGTGCTTGCGGGCGGGCAGGACGTTGGAGTTGGCCTCCGCGTCGGCGCCGGGGAGGGTGAAGGCGCCGGTGGCGCCGGGGGCGGTCTGCGGCGGGAGGGCGGCGGGCGGGGCCTCGACGAGGAGGCCGGCCGGGAGCACCACCACGGCCGCGATACCGCCCTGCTTCTGCTCGCGCAGCTGGACGCGGACGCCGTGCCGGTGGGCGAGGCGCGCGACGACGTACAGGCCGAGGCCGAGGCCGTCGTCCCCCTCCTGGTCGTAGAGGGCCTCGGGGTCGAAGTCGGCGAGGCGGGCGTTGAGGCGGGCCAGGCGGTCCTCCGTCACGCCGATGCCCTCGTCCTGGACGGAGAGCATGACCTCACCCGACTCCAGCAGCCAGCCGGAGACCTCGACCGGCAGGTCCGGCGGGGAGAACGCGGTGGCGTTCTCCATGAGTTCGGCCAGCAGGTGGGAGAGGTCGTCGGCGGCGAAGCCGGCCACGTGCGCGTGCGGCGGCAGCGCGGCGATGCGGACGCGCTCGTACCGTTCGATCTCGCTGACCGCCGCCCGGACCACGTCGACCAGCGGCACCGGGCCGGGGTGCTGCTGGACGTGCTCGGTGCCGGCGAGGACCAGGAGGTTCTCGCTGTGCCGGCGCATGACCGTGGCGAAGTGGTCCAGCTTGAACAGGGTGGAGAGGCGGTCGGGGTCCTGCTCCCGCTCCTCCAGGCCCTCGATGACCGCCAGCTGGCGCTCGACCAGGCCCAGGGTGCGCAGGGCCAGGTTGACGAAGGTGGTGCCGATGCTGGTGCGCAGCCGCTCCAGCTGGGCGGCGGACTCGGCGAGTTCGGCGCGCAGCTCCTCGCGGGCGTCGGCCATCTTCTGGCGCTGGCCGACCAGGTGCTTGCGGTCGGTCTCCAGGGTGGCCACGCGCTCGTGCAGCGCGACGGCGTGGGCGTGGAGGGCGTTGACCGAGCGGACCACCTGGGCGAACTCGTCGTTGCGGCCCGTGAAGGCGATCGGCTCCTGGCCGGCCGGGTCCTCGGCCTGGGCGAGGCGGGCCGAGCCGCGGCGCAGCACCGACAGGGGGCGGGTCAGGCTGCGGGCCATGGCGGTGGCGACACCCACCGCGACCAGCATCAGCACGCCGAGGACGGCGATCCGGATCTCCAGGGCGGTGACGTCGTCGTCCCGGAGCCGGGCGAGGTCCTTGGTGCGGTGGTCGTAGAGCGCGGACTCGGCGCCGCGCATCAGGTCGACGCGGGCGGACAGGGCGGCGTCCAGCTTCTTGGTGCTGGTGGTCAGCTCGCTGTCGGCCAGGGTGGGCTGGTCGGTGAGCGCGGACAGGTACTTGTCCGCCGAGTTGACCTCGGGGCCGGTGACCGTGGAGTCGTAGGAGTCGACGGCGGCCTTGGGCGCGGTCTCGCGGAAGCCGGCGAGGGCCGCGTCGGCGCGCAGCCGGGCCTGCTGGGCGGCGGCGGTGAGCGCGTCGCGCTGTTTGCGGTCCGCGCCGGTGCCCGTGGTGGACGTGGTGGGCAGGCCGGTGGTGGGGTCGATCACCGTCTGCGTGCGGGAGGGGACGTTCAGCGCGGCCAGCAGCAGGCCGCGGGCGGCGGCGGACTGCTGGACGGCGGAGTCCAGCTCGGCCAGCGCGTGCCCGCCGGAGCCGGCCCGCGGGGGCAGCTGCTCGGCCAGCTGCCCGGCGAGCCGGTGCAGTTCGGTGATCGTCGCCGAGTACGCCTGGTGGGTCTGCAGGGCGTCGGTCTTGCCGGTGAGGGCGGCCCGGCGCAGCGTGTCGATGCCGTCGAGGGCGGTGCGCAGGCGCGCCGGGGTGTCGGTGTCGGCGCGCAGCTCCTCCACCTGCCGGTCCACGCGGGCGCTGCGGTCCTCGGAGGGCGCCTTGGACTTGGGGCGGCCGGCGGCGACGTAGGAGGTGACCTCGTCGCGTTCGTCGGCGAGGGAGTGGGCGAGGGTGAGCGCGTCCTGGGTGCGCGCGGCGAGCGTCACCAGGTCCTGTGAGTCGCCGACGTCCTGGGAGGCGCTCAACAGCGCGGGCGCGCCGGCCCCTGCGACGGCCGCCGCCACCACGGCGACGGCGACGATCAGCCGGGTGCGCACATGGGTGGGGCGGCCGGAGCCCACGGGGGTCTGGGGAACGGTCCCCTCGGGGGCCGTCTGCCTGCCTGTGCGCCGAGGCCGCTTCTTCTGCACCGGTGCTCGCAATCCTGAACTCGTCTACCCAGGGGCCCGGGTGGCGCCCCGTCAGCTCGGTGCCAAGTGGTGCGCACACCCGGTTCGTACGGTTCCCGACCCTCCCAGCGCCGGTGGGCAGTGGTCGCGCATCACCTGACCCGCCACCCGAAGGAGTGAACATCGGAGGGGAGTTGGCGGGCAAGTTCCTCTGGCGCGTGCGGGGCTCTTGCGCGGTGGGCCGGTTGGACGCGCGCGGCAGGCTTTGGCAGTATTCGCCACCACGCCTTCCCGGAGTGGATCATTCCTGCCCAAACCAGGCGCCTGACCTGCGGGGCCGTGATATTTCGCCGGTCCTTGCCAGCCTTTGGCGCATGGTGTGAAGGCCTCGTGCAGACTGGCCGGATGCGCACTGATCTCGTTTCGGACCCCGGCGACACGACCCGCCCCAACGAGGACTTCGCCGGTGTCGGACTACCCGCCTCCGGACAGGGAGGTTGCGTCATCGTCCTGGACGGAGTCACTCCGCCCGGCGGCGGGACGGGCTGTCTGCATTCCGTTCCCTGGTTCACCGCGCGACTGGGCGGTGCGCTGACCGAACTGACCCTTTCCGACCGAGATCTGACGCTCCCGGAGGTTCTCGCGCGGGCGATCCGGCGCACCGCCGAGACCCACGCGGACACCTGTGACCTTTCTCACCCGCGAACGCCTCAGGCAACCGTCGTCGTGGCCCGCTGGTCCGCCGCCGAGGTCGAGTACCTGGTGCTGTCCGACTCGGCGCTGCTGGTGCGGGGGCCCGGCGGCACGGTCACCCCGGTGCTGGACGACCGGCTGGCCCGGCTGCCCCGCGCCGCGCTCGCCACCGACGCCCTGGTCGACGCGCACCTGCGCAACAAGGAGGGCGGCTTCTTCACGGCCGCCGCCGACCCGGCCGTGGCTGCCCGGGCCGTCACCGGCGTCCTGCCCCGGCACGAGGTCCGGGCGCTGGCCGCGCTGACGGACGGCGCGACCCGCTGGACGGAGAAGTTCCGGGAAGGCGACTGGACGGCGCTGTTCGACGTGGTGGCGAAGGAGGGCGCCCGGTCGCTGGTGGAGCGGGTGCGGGAGCTGGAGGCGGCTGACCGCGAGGAGCGGGCGTTCCTGGGCCGGAGCAAGACGCACGACGATGCGACGGTGGTGTACGTGGAGCTGTGACCGCCGGGCCGCCGTGACGGCGCTCACTTGGCCATGACGCCGTTCAGCTCGTGGAGCAGCCGGGCCAGCTCGGCGACCTCGCGGCGGTCCCAGTGGGCGAGCTGGCGGACGTAGCGGGCGCGGCGGGCCTCGCGGACCGTGCCGACGCGGCGGCGGCCCTCGTCGGTGAGGGTGACGAGCCAGGCGCGGCCGTCGGCGGGGTCGGGTTCGCGGGCGATCAGACCCAGGTCCTCCAGGGCCCGCAGCTGCCGGGACATGGTGGCCTTGCCGACGCCGATGTAGGCGGCGAGCGCCGTGGCCCGCTGGCCGCCCAGTTCGTCCAGCCGGATGAGCAGGCCGTAGGCGGAGGACTCCAGGTCGGGGTGGACCTCGCGTGCCATCTCGCCCTGGTTGGCGCGGGCGCGCCTGAGCAGCACGGTCAACTCGCGCTCCAGCGCCAGGAACTCCTGGTCCGCGCCACTGGGCGTCACCTGGCCGGCGACGCCGTGGGCGCCGCCGTTTCCGTCCTCGTGCACGTCAGCACCCCTGCTCGGTTTCGTGGTGGTGAAAGTTTCTGCCAAAAGTCGTCATTGCCGCAGCTCCGTAAGTATTTCGCAGGCGTAGACCAACGGCGTCCTCCGGATCCCCTTCCCACGCCTTATCTACGTGCGTAGCTTCTTTACCACGTCGTTAATGGCATGCCCACGCCAGTGGACGGCGTTCGGCGAGCCCCCCACACAGCTCTCTCCCCCACTTCACTCCCCCGGAGGCACGTCATGCCCGTGCTCAGACCCGGTCCCTTCCGCCCGCGCCCCCTCTCCGTCCTGCTCACGGCTCTGCTCGCGGCGCTCTCCCTCGCCCTCCCGCTCACCTCCGCCCGGGCCGTGAGCACGCCCGGCCGCGGTTCCGCCCACATGGGCATGGGCGTCCTCGCCCACGACGGCCGGGACGGCACGCCCAGCACCGGAGACGCCACCCGGACCGAGGGCGTCGACGTCTCCGCGTACCAGGGCAACGTCGCCTGGTCGACCCTGTGGAGCAGCGGGGTGCGCTGGGCGTACACGAAGGCCACGGAAGGCACGTACTACACGAACCCGTACTTCGCCCAGCAGTACAACGGCTCCTACAACGTCGGCATGATCCGCGGGTCCTACCACTTCGCCACCCCGGACACCACCAGCGGCGCCACACAGGCCAACTACTTCGTGGACCACGGCGGCGGCTGGTCGCGGGACGGCAAAACCCTGCCCGGCGCCCTCGACATCGAGTGGAACCCGTACGGCGCCGCCTGCTACGGCAAGACCGCCGGCCAGATGGTCGGCTGGATCGCCGACTTCATCAGCACCTACAAGGCGCGCACCAGCCGGTACCCGGTGATCTACACGGCCACCAGCTGGTGGACCCAGTGCACCGGCGACTACGGCGGCTTCGCGGCGAACAACCCGCTGTGGATCGCCCGCTACGCCTCCGACCCGGGGACGCTGCCGGCCGGGTGGCCGTACTACACGATGTGGCAGTACACCTCGTCCGGCCCGACCGTCGGCGACCACGACAAGTTCAACGGCGCGCTCGACCGGGTGCAGGCACTGGCCCTCGGCTGAGGCGCCCCCGGTGGCCCGGCCGGGGCCACCGGGTCCGCCGTGCTGCGTTGGTGCTCCGCGCCGCCCGGGATCATGCTGGTCAGGAGAGCCTGCCGAGCAAGGGCGAGATGAGCGGCGATGGAGCGACAGTCGACGTACACGGCCACGGCCACCATCGATGAGCAGGGCATCCTGACCGGCTGGAGCGAGGGCGCGCGGCGGCTGCTCGGCTACGACTCCCCGGCGGTGGTCGGCCGGCCCGCCACCGCGCTGCTCGCCGCCGACCACACCGTGGTCCGGCGGGCGCTGGCCGGGCGCACCCGCTGGAACGGCACCGTCCCGCTGCGCCACCGGGACGGCCGGCTCGTGGAACTGGGCGTGCTCGCCCACCGCCGGACCTCCCGGACCGGGACCGCCGACTGGCTCGTGGTGAGCGCCGTGACGGCCCGCGTCCAGCCGCCCCGCGGCGAACCGCTGGAGGAGTGGACGTTCCTCCAGTCCCCCTTCCCCCTGGCGATCTTCGACGCGGACCTGCGCCTGGTGCGCGCCAACCGCCGGCTGGAGCACGCCCTCGCCCTGCCCGAGGCGGCGATGCGCGGGCTGGCCCTCGCCCACATCGTGCCGGGGGACGCGAGCGAGGAGGCCGACCGGGCGATGCGGGTGGCGCTGGAGTCGGGCCGGCCGCAGGAGGCGCCGATCCGCCTCGGTGCGGATCTCGGCCCGACCACCGTCCTCACCCCGCTGAAGGACGCCGACGGCCGGGTCCGGGCCGTCTGCCTGTCCGTGCAGGAACCGTCCCAGGAGACCACCGCCCGGCCGCGGCCCCCCGACGCCGCCGGCGTGCCCGCCGGGACACTGGCGGAACAGGCCCGCGCCGCCCAGGAACTCGGCGAGGTCACGGTCCCCCGGCTGGCCGACGTCATGGCGGTCGACCTGCTCGACTCCCCGCGGAGCAGCGCCGCATCCGCCGCCCCGGAGCAGGTCGTGCTGCGCCGGGCCGCCCTGCGCCCGGTCCCGGACGGCGACCGGCCGGGGCACGGCGCCGGTGTCGGCCAGACCGTCGTCTGCCCGGCCGGCTCACCGCCCGCCCGCTGCCTTGCGACGGCCCGCCCGCAGCTGTACGACACGGCGGACCCGGACATCGCCGAGTGGGCGGCGCTGGACCCGGGCGCGGCGTGGCTGCGCACGTCCGGCGCGCACTCCCTGCTGGCGGTGCCGCTGCTGGTGCCGGGCGGCACGCTCGGCGTGGCCCTGTTCGGCCGGCACCCGGAGCGGGGGCCGTTCGGCCCGGAGGAGCTGCGGCTCGCCGAGGAGTTCACCGCGAAGGCGGCCACCGGCATGGAGCAGGCCCACGGCTACGCCCGGTCCCGCACCACCACCATGGCCCTGCAGCGCAGCCTGCTGCCGCACACGCTGCCCGAGCAGGAGGCGCTGGAGATCGCCACCCGCTATCTGCCGGCCGCGACCCGGGCCGGCGTGGGCGGTGACTGGTTCGACGTGATCCCGCTGTCCGGGGCGCGGGTCGCGCTCGTGGTGGGCGATGTGGTGGGCCACGGCATCCGGGCCTCCGCCACCATGGGCCGGCTGCGCACGGCGGTGCGCACCCTGGCCGACGTCGACCTGCCGGCCGACGAGCTGCTCACCCACCTGGACGACCTGGTGCTGCGGCTGGCCGCCGACGAGGGCAGCGCCGACCCGGGCGCCGACACCGCCGGCGGCATCGGGACCACCTGCCTGTACGCCGTCTACGACCCGGTCTCGCGCCGGTGCTCCGCGGCCCGGGCCGGGCATCCGCCGCCCGCCGTGGTGAGCCCGGACGGCACCGTCCGCTTCCTCGACGTGCCCGCTGGGCCGCCGCTCGGGCTCGGCGGGCTGCCCTTCGAGGCGATCGAGGCGGAACTGCCCGAGGGCAGCCTGCTGGCGCTGTACACCGACGGGCTGCTGGAGGCCCGCGACCACGACATCGACGAGGCGCTGGACAAGATGTTCGCCGCGCTCGGCCGTCCCGCGAAGTCCCTGGAAGCGGTGTGCGACCGGGTCCTCGCCGACCTGCTCAGCCACCGCCCCGACGACGACATCGCCCTGCTGGTGGCCCGTACCCGGGCGCTGCACGAGGACCTGGTCGCCTCCTGGCAGCTGGACGACCGGCCCAGCGTGGTCGCGCTGGCCCGCCGGTACGCCACCGAGCAGCTGTCCGCCTGGGGCCTGGACGAGGCCGCGTTCACCACCGAGCTGATGGTCAGCGAGCTGGTCACCAACGCCATCCGCTACGGCCGCCCGCCCATCCGGCTCCGGCTGATCCACCAGGGCACCAAGCTGATCAGCGAGGTGTACGACTCCAGCGGCACCACCCCGCACATGCGCCGGGCCCGGATCTTCGACGAGGGCGGCCGGGGCCTGCTGCTGGTCGCCCAGCTCGCCCAGCGCTGGGGCACCCGGCACGACCGGGTCGGCAAGACGGTGTGGGCGGAGCAGTCGCTGACCGCGCTGTGACCCCGGACGCGGACACGCCCCCGCCCCGCCGTGGGCAGCGGCGGGGCGGGGTGGGTGTGAACGGGGCCGGACCGCCTAGTCGTCCCAGTCGACCCACTTGCAGACGTACTCGTGGTACTGGTGATGCCACCAGCAGTAGTAGTGCTTGTGGTGATGGTTGTGGTGGTGGTCGTGGTGATGGTCGTGCGCCGGGGCCTGGGCGACCGTCGGCGTCTGCTGCAGCGGGGCCGCGCTCGCGGTGACGGCCGGCAGCATCACACCGGCGGCGATCGCACCGGCCGAGACGGCGAGCGCGGCCAGTCGCACGCCCCGCTTCGAGCGGCGTTCCCCAAGGTTCTCGTTCGTGCGCTTCACGGCTTGTCTCCTCCTGGTGTCGCGGGCCTGTCGGTGTCCGGTGGTTCCGGTGCGGCCCGTGCTTCCAGTAGGCCGGAGCGGCACGGAGGGGTCATGTTCCGAGGACTCGGGACTTGACGGAGGAGGGCGGCCGGGGAAAATGCCGCCCGCTAGCGGGGCGCCCGGAGCACGGGACCGGCCCAGCCGGGCGGCTCGGGCGGCGGTTCGTGCGGCGGCTCGGGCTCCTCGGCCCGGTCCAGGCCCGGGTCCGCGCAGGGCCCGGCGGCCGGCCGCAGGTCCGCGAGCGCCGGCGCGGGGCCGCGCAGGCCGGCCCCGCCGACGGCGCCGCGCAGGGCCATCACGAACTCCAGGCAGCTGCCGTAGCGGTCGTCGGGAATCTTCGCCAGGGCCCGGTGCAGCACCTCGTCCGCGTCGGCCGGGATGTCCGGCCGCTCCCCGCTCACCGCGGGCGGCGGGTCGTACTGGTGGGCCCAGAGCAGCTCCAGCTGGTCCGCCCGGCGGAAGGGCGGGGCGCCCACCAGGGTCTCGTGGACCACACAGGCGAGGCTGTACTGGTCGGACCGGCCGTCCACCGGGCGCCCGGCGATCCGCTCGGGCGCCACGTAGTCCAGCGTGCCGACGAACTCGCCCGCCGTGGTGAACCCGGTGAGCGACAGCGACTTCTTCGCCAGGCCGAAGTCGGTGAGGTAGACGTGCTCGGGGTGGTCGCTGTCGATGCCCTTGGCGACCAGCACGTTGCCCGGTTTGACGTCCCGGTGCACCAGGTCGCGGGCGTGGGCCGCGTCGAGCGCCGAGGCGAGCTGGACGGCGATGCGCAGCGCGGCCGGCACCGGGAGCGGGCCCTCGCGGTCGAGCAGGGCGCGCAGGTCGAGGCCGGAGACGAAGCACATGGCGATGTACAGGACCCCGTCGGCCTCGCCGGCCTCGAAGACGGGCACGATGTTGGGGTGGTCGATGGCGGCGGCCACCCGGGACTCCTGCGCGAAGCGGCTGCGGAAGGCCTCGTTGCGGGTGTACTCGGGGGCGAGCAGCTTCAGGGCGACCGTGCGGCCCAGGCGCAGGTCCTTGGCGCAGTAGACGACGGCCATGCCGCCACGGCCGAGTTCGCGCTCCACCCGGTAGCCCGCGATCTCGGCCCCGATCAGGCCCGAGGCGCCCTCGGAAGGCCGACTCACGCCTGAATTCTACCGAGTGATCCCGTTCCGGGCGTACGACGCAGGCCCGGGAGAGCCCGGCCGGGCAGGACCGAGACCCGGGATCCGGGCCGGGCACGGCGGACACCGGGGACGGGCCGACCGGGGCAGGGCGGAGCCCCGGATCCCAGCCGGGCAGGGCGGACGCCCGGAGAGGCCGGGTGCGTGCGGCGGACGCCCGGGAGAGACCAGGCGCGGTCGGCCGACGCCCGGGAGAGCCCAGGCGCAGTCGGCCGAGACCCGGAGAGACCAAGCGCAGTCGGCGGACGACCGGAGAGCCCAGGCGCAGTCGGCCGAGGCCCGGAGAGCCCAGGCTCGGTCAGCCGAGCCCCGGAGAGGCCAGGCGCAGTCGGCGGACGACCGGAGAAGCCAGCACAGTCGGCCAAGGCCCGGGAGAGACCAAGCGCAGTCAGCCAAGGCCCCGGAGAGACCAAGCGCAGTCGGCGGACGACCGGAGAGACCAAGCGCAGCCGGCCAAGGCCCGGGAGAGACCAAGCGCAGTCAGCCGAGACCCGGATAGACCAGGCGCAGTCGGCGGACGACCGGAGAAGCCAGGCACAGTCGGCCAAGGCCCGGGAGAGACCAAGCGCAGTCAGCCGAGACCCGGATAGACCAGGCGCAGTCGGCGGACGACCGGAGAGACCAAGCGCAGCCGGCCAAGGCCCGGGAGAGACCAGGCGCGGTCAGCCGAGACCCGGAGAGGTCAGGCGCAGTCGGCCGAGACCCGGGAGAGCGCGGGTGCGTGCGGCCGAGGCCCGGGTCCGCTGTGCGGAGCCCGGGCCTCGCCTTTGTCGTCCCCGCGGGCGCGGCCCGCCGCCGGGGCACCGTCGTCACGCCGCGACCGGAACCTCCGGCGCCGCGTCGCTCGTGGCGGGCGCGAGCGCCAGTTCCAGGACCTGACGGACGTCGGTCACGGCGTGCACGTCGAGCTTGTCCAGCACCTCGGCCGGGACGTCGTCCAGGTCGGGCTCGTTGCGCTTGGGGATGATCACGGTGGTCACCCCGGCGCGGTGGGCGGCGAGCAGCTTCTGCTTCACCCCGCCGATCGGCAGCACCCGGCCGGTCAGCGAGACCTCGCCGGTCATGGCGACGTCCGTGCGGACCAGACGGCCGGAGAGCAGCGAGGCGAGCGCCGTGGTCATCGTGATGCCCGCGCTCGGGCCGTCCTTCGGCACCGCGCCCGCCGGGAAGTGGATGTGCACGCCCCGGTCCTTCAGGTCGGCCACCGGCAGCTCCAGTTCGGCGCCGTGGCTGCGCAGGAAGCTCAGCGCGATCTGTGCCGACTCCTTCATCACGTCACCCAGCTGCCCGGTGAGGGTCAGCCCCGCCGCGCCCGTCTCCGGGTCGGCCAGGGACGCCTCCACGAAGAGCACGTCACCGCCGGCACCGGTGACCGCGAGGCCGGTCGCCACACCGGGGACGGCCGTACGCCGCTCGGCCGGGTCCTGGGCGGACTCGGGCACGTGGTGCGGCCGGCCGATCAGCCCGCGCAGATCGCCGTCGGTGACGGTGAACGGCAGCTCCCGCTCACCCAGTTCGTGCTGGGCGGCGATCTTCCGCAGCAGCCGTGCGATGGACCGCTCCAGGGTCCGCACGCCCGCCTCGCGGGTGTACTCGCCGGCGAGCTTGCGCAGGGCGCTCTCCTCCAGCGTGACCTCGTCCTTGTCCAGGCCGGCCCGCTCCAGCTGGCGCGGGAGCAGGTGGTCGCGGGCGATGACGACCTTCTCGTCCTCGGTGTAGCCGTCCAGGCGGACGATCTCCATACGGTCGGCGAGCGCCTCCGGGATCGCCTCCAGGACGTTGGCGGTGGCGAGGAAGACCACGTCGGACAGGTCCAGCTCGACTTCCAGGTAGTGGTCCCGGAAGGTGTGGTTCTGCGCCGGGTCCAGCACCTCCAGGAGGGCGGCGGCCGGGTCGCCCCGGAAGTCCGAGCCCACCTTGTCGATCTCGTCCAGCAGGACCACCGGGTTCATCGACCCGGCCTCCTTGACGGCGCGCACGATCCGGCCGGGCAGCGCACCGACGTACGTACGGCGGTGGCCGCGGATCTCGGCCTCGTCCCGGACGCCGCCGAGGGCGACGCGCACGAACTTGCGGCCCATGGCGTGGGCGACGCTCTCCCCCAGGCTGGTCTTTCCGACACCGGGCGGGCCGACCAGGGCGAGCACGGCACCGCCGCGCCGCCCGCCGATGACGCCCAGGCCCCGGTCGCTGCGCCGCTTGCGCACGGCCAGGTACTCGGTGATGCGCTCCTTCACGTCCTCCAGGCCGGCGTGCTCGGCGTCGAGCACGGCCTTGGCGCCCTGGATGTCGTAGGCGTCCTCGGTCCGCTCGTTCCACGGCATCTCCAGGACCGTGTCCAGCCAGGTGCGGATCCAGGAGCCCTCGGGCGACTGGTCGGAGGCGCGCTCCAGCTTGTCGACCTCCTTGAGCGCGGCCTCGCGGACCTTCTCCGGCAGGTCGGCGGCCTCGACGCGGGCGCGGTAGTCGTCGGACTCCTCGGCCGAATCCTTGGAGTTCTCGCCGTTCAGCTCGCGCAACTCCTTGCGGACGGCCTCCAGCTGACGGCGCAGCAGGAACTCGCGCTGCTGCTTGTCGACGCCCTCCTGGACGTCCTTGGCGATGGTCTCGGCCACCTCCTGCTCCGCGAGGTGGTCGCGCAGCTGCTGCGTGGCGAGCCTGAGACGGGCCACCGGGTCGGCCGTCTCCAGCAGTTCGACCTTCTGCTCGGTGGTCAGGAACGGCGAGTAGCCGGAGTTGTCGGCCAGCGCCGACACGTCGTCGATGGCCTGGACACGGTCCACGACCTGCCAGGCGCCGCGCTTCTTCAGCCAGGTGGTGGCGAGCGCCTTGTACTCCTTGACCAGCTCGGCGACCTGGCCCGGCAGCGGGTCGGGAACGTTCTCCTCGACGCGGGCGCCCTCGACCCAGAGCGCGGCGCCCGGGCCGGTGGTGCCGGCGCCGATGCGCACCCGGCTCCGGCCGCGGATCAGGGCCCCCGGGTCACCGTCGGCCAGCCGGCCGACCTGCTCCACCGTGCCGAGGACGCCGGTCTTGGCGTACGTGCCGTCGACGCGTGGCACCAGCAGCACCTTGGGCTTTCCGGGTTCCGAGCGGGCGGCGGCCTGCGCGGCCTCCACCGCGGCCCGCACCTCGGCGTCGCTCAGGTCCAGCGGAACCACCATCCCGGGCAGCACGACCTCGTCGTCGAGCGGCAGCACGGGCAGGGTCAGCGTGAACGCCGGTGACTCAGCAGCCATGATCTCCCCTTAGGCAGTCAACTTGAGCTATGCCGACTCAATGTTCTGGCGCGACCGAATGTTCCCAAGGGGGTGTTCGCTGTGAGCGATCAAGCGTGCCGGCGTCGGACCAACGGCCACGCCGACACGCCTGTCGCCAGGGCGATCACATGGCCCCAGTCGGCCACGGGGTCCGCGCCGGCCCGCAGGCCGGCCAGCAGGACGCCGGCCGTCAGGGTCAGGGCGGGCCAGCGGAGCCAGGGGCGGAGCAGGCCTGCCAGGGCGCCGATACTGGCGGCCACGCCGAAGCTGATGCCGTAGTCGAGGCGGTGCAGCGAACTGCCGGGCAGGCGGCCGGCGAGGACGGCGAGGCCCACCGGGACCTCGGTGGCGAGGGTGGCCAGGACGTGGCCGGCCAGGAAGACGCAGGCGGCCCGCACCCCGCCCGCCCGCCGCTCCAGCGCGGTGAGCACCAGCACGAACAGGGCCGCGTACGGCGAGACGATCCCGCCCGCGACCCACAGCGCGCTCGCCGGGAGCACCAGCAGCGGCGTGCGCAGCAGGTGGGCCACGTCCGTGCTGGAGGCCTGGTGGAGGGCGTGCACCAGAGCGGGGTCGGCCAGGGCCGCGACCAGGGAGGTGACGGCCAGGACGGCTGTGTAGACGAAGGTGAACGGGGTGCCGGCCGGGGTGGGCAGCAGGCTCCACAGGCTCGGCATGCGCGCCGGTCGGGGCAGGCACGACGGGGACGGCAGACGGGGCAGCGGCAGGGACGGCGGCGCGGGAACGCGGACGGGGGCCGCGGCGGCCGGGACCGGAGTGCCGGTGCGCTGGCGGGGCACACCGTCCAGCAGGCCGGCCGGCACCAGGGGCGGGACGGCGGCCGCACCGTCCGGGACGGAGGCGTCCGGCGCAGGACCCGTCGTGCTGCGTTCCACGCTGAGGCGCTCCTTCCGTCACCCCCACCCTTCGTCCTCGGCGTACCGCTGTCTATGACCGGCGCCACGCGGGAGCGGATCCACGGCAACCTCTCACCCCCCGGCCGCGTCCGGGCCCGGCCCGCACCACCCGTCCGTGGGCCTCATCCGCAATTCCCGTGAACGTCACGCCCCGTTCGAGCAGGATGGGCTCATGACTGCCGTGTACGACACTCCCGTGGTCCTGGACCGGCGCGACGGCCCGTACGGCGAGGTGGTGCTGCGCAGACACGGTGCGCTGCTGCAGATCATCGCCAACGGCTGTTTCCTGATGGACACCTCCGACGGCCGCTCGGAGCGGCTGCTGGTCGACGCGGCCCGCACCGCGCTGGACGGCCGGCCGGAGCCGAAGCTGCTGCTCGGCGGCCTGGGCGTGGGGTTCTCGCTCGCACACGCGGCCGCCGACCCCCGCTGGGGACGGATCACCGTGGTGGAGCGGGAACCCGCCGTCATCGGCTGGCACCGGGACGGGCCGCTGGCCGAGGTGTCGGCGGGCGCGCTCGCCGACCCGCGGACCTCGATCGTGGAAGCGGATCTCGTGACGTACGTCAATGAGACATCGGACACGTTCGACGCGCTGTGTCTCGACATCGACAACGGACCCGGCTGGACCGTCACCGAGGACAACGACAGCCTCTACGCACCGGCCGGACTGGCCGCGTGCGCAAGGGTGTTGAGGCCCGGCGGAGTGCTCGCGGTGTGGTCGGCCGAGCCCTCTCCGGAATTTGAAGGAAGTTTGCGGAATGCCGGGTTCCAGCAGGTGCGTACCGAAGAGGTGCCCGTTGCCCGGGGCGTTCCGGACGCCGTCCATCTCGGCGTCCGACCTGGATAGCGACAGCCCGGGGAGTCCCCGTAATGTGCTGCCCTGACGCGGATCATTCAAGCGTCAAACGCAGACATGGGATCACCCCACTGATTCCGGAAAGCAACAACAGGGGCGGGCGATGGAGCAGACACACACCTCCCAGAGCGGCGCGGCGACGACCACCCCGGGCGCACAGCGCCGGGTACTGGTCGTCGAGGACGACCCCACGATCGTCGACGCCATCGCGGCCCGGCTTCGCGCCGAGGGATTTCTGGTGCAAACGGCGGCCGACGGTCCGGCCGCGGTCGACACGGCGGAGGCCTGGCAACCGGACCTGCTGATCCTCGACATCATGCTGCCCGGCTTCGACGGGCTGGAGGTGTGCCGGCGGGTGCAGGCGCAGCGGCCGGTGCCGGTGCTGATGCTCACCGCGCGGGACGACGAGACGGACATGCTGGTCGGGCTGGGTGTCGGTGCCGACGACTACATGACCAAGCCGTTCTCGATGCGGGAGCTGGCGGCACGCGTGCACGTGCTGCTGCGCCGGGTGGAGCGGGCCGCGCTGGCCGCCTCCACCCCCCGCTCCGGCATCCTGCGCCTCGGCGAGCTGGAGATCGACCACGCCCAGCGCAGGGTGCGGGTGAAGTCCGAGGACGTCCACCTCACGCCCACCGAGTTCGACCTGCTGGTGTGCCTGGCGAACACCCCCCGCGCGGTGCTCTCCCGGGAGCAGTTGCTGGCCGAGGTCTGGGACTGGGCGGACGCCTCCGGCACCCGCACGGTCGACAGCCACATCAAGGCGCTGCGGCGGAAGATCGGCGCCGAGCGGATCCGCACCGTGCACGGGGTGGGTTACGCGCTGGAGACACCGAACCCGTGAGCGTCGACGGGCGCCAGGCCGCACGGAGGAGCCCCGGGAACCTCGCCGAGGAACCCTGGGGCGGCGTACGCCCGTTCTCGATCAAGACCAAGCTGGGCGCGCTGGTCGTCATCGCCGTGCTGATCACCACCGGTCTGTCGATCGTCGCGGTGCACACCAAGACCGAGCTGCGCTTCATCACGGTCTTCTCGATGATCGCCACACTGCTCATCACGCAGTTCGTGGCCCATTCGCTCACCATGCCGCTGGACGAGATGAACGCGGTGGCCCGCTCCATCTCCCAGGGCGACTACACCCGCCGGGTGCGCGAGAACCGCCGGGACGAACTCGGCGACCTGGCCCAGACGATCAACGTCATGGCCGACGAGCTGGAGGCCCAGGACAGCCAGCGCAAGGAGCTGGTCGCGAACGTCTCGCACGAGCTGCGCACCCCGATCGCCGGGCTGCGCGCGGTGCTGGAGAACATCGTCGACGGGGTCACCGAGGCCGACCCGGAGACCATGCGGACCGCCCTGAAGCAGACCGAGCGGCTCGGCCGCCTGGTGGAGACCCTGCTGGACCTGTCCCGGCTCGACAACGGCGTCGTCCCGCTGAAGCTGCGCCGGTTCGAGGTGTGGCCGTACCTGTCGGGCGTGCTGAAGGAGGCCAACATGGTCGCCTCCGCGCGCGCGGGCATGGCCACCGGCTCCGGCAGCCACACGCGTACGGACGTCCATCTGCACCTCGACGTCTCCCCGCCGGAGCTGACCGCGCACGCGGACCCCGAGCGCATCCACCAGGTCGTCGCGAACCTGATCGACAACGCGGTCAAGCACAGCCCGCCGCACGGCCGGGTGACCGTGCGGGCGCGGCGCGGGCCGCAGCCGGAGTCGCTGGAGCTGGAGGTCCTGGACGAGGGCCCCGGCATCCCCCGGTCCGAGTGGCACCGGGTGTTCGAGCGGTTCAACCGGGGTGCCGTCACCCGGCCGCACGGCCCGGGCAGCGACGGCGGTACGGGCCTGGGACTGGCGATCGCCCGGTGGGCGGTGGATCTGCACGGCGGCCGGATCGGTGTGGCCGAATCCGAGCGGGGCTGCCGGATCATCGTCACTCTTCCGGGACTGACTTCCGTGCCAAGTTGACGTAAAGTCCGAACCGGAAGCACAAGATCCACGACGGTCGCTGCCGCTCCGTGCAGCTGGACACGTGTGATCGGGGCAGGCCCGCGCCACCCGTTGAACGAAGACGCGCCGGGCCCGGGCCCGCGCACCCTCTCACATGCGGAACCACGCTTGTTTCCCGCCATTTCAAGCCCTGAAACAAGATTCTTGATGTGACTTACGCGACGATGACCATGCCCGACCTGACCTTCCCGGCCGGGGAGGCGTAGCCTTTATTCCCGCTGTCCATCACCTTGTGAAGCGGAAGAGGGCGGTTGCCGCCGTGTCGCCACAGTCCCCCAGTAACTCGAGCATCTCCACCGACGACCAAGCCGGGAAGAACCCCGCTGCCGCGTTCGGTCCGAACGAGTGGCTCGTCGACGAGATCTATCAGCAGTACCTCCAGGACCCGAATTCGGTAGACCGCGCCTGGTGGGACTTCTTCGCCGATTACAAGCCGGGTGCTCCTGCCACCCCGGCGCCGGCGGGTACTGCGGCCACGGGGGCCGCAGAGACCACCACGGCCCCGAAGCCCCAGCCCGCAGCCCCGGCCCCGGCCCCCCAGGCCGCCGCCCCGGCCGCCCCGGCCCCCGCGGCGAAGGCCCCCGCCCCGGCCAAGCCGGCGACGCCCGCACAGGCGCCCGCTCAGCCGAAGGCAAAGGCCGCTCCCGCGAAGGAAGCCCCCGAGGGCCCGGAGCAGATCACGCTGCGCGGCCCGGCCGCCGCGGTCGCCAAGAACATGGACGCCTCGCTGGAGGTGCCGACCGCCACCTCGGTCCGCGCCGTCCCGGTGAAGCTGCTGTTCGACAACCGGATCGTCATCAACAACCACCTCAAGCGCGCCCGCGGCGGGAAGATCTCCTTCACGCACATCATCGGGTACGCGATGGTGCAGGCCATCAAGGCCATGCCGTCGATGAACTGGTCGTACGGCGTCAAGGACGGCAAGCCGACCCTGATCAAGCCGCCGCACGTCAACCTCGGTCTGGCCATCGACCTGGTCAAGCCGAACGGCGACCGCCAGCTCGTCGTGGCCGCCATCAAGAAGGCCGAGACGCTGAACTTCTTCGAGTTCTGGCAGGCCTACGAGGACATCGTCCGCCGCGCCCGTGACGGCAAGCTGACGATGGACGACTTCACCGGCGTCACGGTCTCCCTGACCAACCCCGGCGGCCTCGGCACCGTCCACTCCGTGCCGCGTCTGATGCCCGGCCAGTCCGTGATCATGGGCGTCGGCTCCATGGACTACCCGGCGGAGTTCCAGGGCACCAGCCAGGACACCCTGAACAAGCTCGGCGTCTCCAAGGTCATGACGCTCACGTCGACCTACGACCACCGGGTCATCCAGGGCGCCGCCTCCGGCGAGTTCCTGCGCACCGTCGCGAACCTGCTGCTGGGCGAGAACGGCTTCTACGACGACATTTTCGAGGCGCTGCGCATCCCCTACGAGCCGGTCCGCTGGCTCAAGGACATCGACGCCAGCCACGACGACGACGTCACCAAGGCCGCCCGTGTCTTCGAGCTGATCCACTCCTACCGGGTCCGCGGCCACGTCATGGCCGACACCGACCCGCTGGAGTACAAGCAGCGCAAGCATCCCGACCTGGACATCGTCGAGCACGGCCTCACCCTGTGGGACCTGGAGCGCGAGTTCGCCGTCGGCGGCTTCGCCGGCAAGTCGATGATGAAGCTGCGCGACATCCTCGGCGTGCTGCGCGACTCGTACTGCCGCACCACCGGCATCGAGTTCATGCACATCCAGGACCCCAAGCAGCGCAAGTGGATCCAGGACCGCGTGGAGCGCCCGCACTCCAAGATGGAGCGCGAGGAGCAGCTGCGCATCCTGCGCCGGCTGAACGCGGCGGAGGCCTTCGAGACGTTCCTGCAGACGAAGTACGTCGGCCAGAAGCGCTTCTCGCTGGAGGGCGGCGAGTCCGTCATCCCGCTGCTCGACGCGGTCATCGACTCCGCGGCCGAGTCGCGGCTCGACGAGGTCGTCATCGGCATGGCCCACCGCGGCCGCCTGAACGTGCTCGCGAACATCGTGGGCAAGTCGTACGCGCAGATCTTCCGCGAGTTCGAGGGCAACCTCGACCCGAAGTCGATGCACGGCTCCGGCGACGTGAAGTACCACCTGGGCGCCGAGGGCACCTTCACCGGCCTGGACGGCGAGCAGATCAAGGTCTCGCTGGTCGCCAACCCCTCCCACCTGGAGGCCGTCGACCCGGTCCTGGAGGGTGTGTCCCGCGCCAAGCAGGACATCATCAACAAGGGCGGCACGGACTTCACCGTCCTGCCGGTGGCGATCCACGGCGACGCGGCCTTCGCGGGCCAGGGCGTGGTGGCCGAGACCCTGAACATGTCGCAGCTGCGCGGCTACCGCACCGGCGGCACGGTCCACATCGTCATCAACAACCAGGTCGGCTTCACCGCGGCCCCCGAGTCCTCCCGCTCGTCGATGTACGCGACGGACGTGGCGAGGATGATCGAGGCCCCGATCTTCCACGTGAACGGCGACGACCCCGAGGCCGTGGTCCGCGTCGCGCGTCTGGCCTTCGAGTTCCGCCAGGCGTTCAACAAGGACGTGGTGATCGACCTCATCTGCTACCGCCGCCGCGGTCACAACGAGTCGGACAACCCGGCCTTCACCCAGCCGCTGATGTACGACCTGATCGACAAGAAGCGCTCGGTGCGCAAGCTGTACACCGAGTCCCTCATCGGTCGCGGCGACATCACCCTGGAGGAGGCCGAGCAGGCCCTGCAGGACTACCAGGGCCAGCTGGAGAAGGTCTTCACGGAGGTCCGCGAGGCCACCTCCCAGCCGGCCGCCGTCGACGCCCAGGCGCCTCAGGACGGCTTCCCGGTCGCGGTCCCGACCGCGGTCTCCGCCGAGGTCGTCAAGCGGATCGCCGAGTCCCAGGTCAACATCCCGGAGAACATCACCGTCCACCCGCGTCTGCTGCCGCAGCTGCAGCGCCGTGCGGCGATGGTGGAGGACGGCACGATCGACTGGGGCATGGGCGAGACCCTCGCCATCGGCTCCCTGCTGCTGGAGGGCACCCCGGTCCGGCTCGCGGGCCAGGACTCCCAGCGCGGCACCTTCGGCCAGCGCCACGCGGTGCTGATCGACCGGGAGACCGGCGAGGAGTACACCCCGCTGCAGTACCTCTCCGAGGACCAGGCCCGCCTGAACGTCTACAACTCGCTGCTCTCCGAGTACGCGGCGATGGGCTTCGAGTACGGCTACTCGCTGGCCCGCCCCGAGGCGCTCGTGATGTGGGAGGCGCAGTTCGGCGACTTCGTCAACGGCGCCCAGACGGTCGTGGACGAGTTCATCTCCTCGGCCGAGCAGAAGTGGGCCCAGACGTCCGGCGTCGTCCTGCTCCTGCCGCACGGCTACGAGGGCCAGGGCCCGGACCACTCCTCGGCCCGCCCTGAGCGCTTCCTCCAGATGTGCGCGCAGAACAACATGACGGTCGCCATGCCGACCCTGCCGTCGAACTACTTCCACCTCCTGCGGTGGCAGGTGCACAACCCGCACCACAAGCCGCTGGTCGTCTTCACCCCGAAGTCGATGCTGCGTCTGAAGGCCGCGGCCTCGAAGGCGGAGGAGTTCACGAACGGGCAGTTCCGCCCGGTCATCGGCGACAGCACGGTCGACCCGGCCGCGGTCCGCAAGGTCGTCTTCTGCGCCGGCAAGGTCTACTACGACCTGGAGGCCGAGCGGCAGAAGCGGGGCGTGACGGACACGGCGATCATCCGCATCGAGCGCCTGTACCCGCTGCCGGGTGCCGAGCTCCAGGCGGAGGTCAACAAGTACCCGAACGCCGAGAAGTACCTGTGGGCGCAGGAGGAGCCGGCGAACCAGGGTGCCTGGCCGTTCATCGCGCTCAACCTGATCGACCACCTGGACCTGGCGGTCGGCGCGGACATCCCGGCCGGCGAGCGACTGCGGCGCATCTCGCGTCCGCACTCCTCCTCGCCGGCGGTGGGCTCCGCGAAGCGCCACCAGGCGGAGCAGGAGCAGCTGGTGCGAGAGGTCTTCGAGGCGTAAGCCTCTCGGGAGGGCCCGGTGTCGAGTTCCCGCTCGGTACCGGGCCCTTCGCCTGTTCGGGGGTGCGTGAGAGCCGCATGTCGACGCGGCCCGGCGCCCCTTACGGGGCGCTTCAGCCCAGGTAGGCCTCGAAGTCCCAGTACGGCCGCACCCGAGGGCGTTGCGGACCGCGCGGATGCGTTCGCCGGGCTCGCTGCCGATGCGCAGGCCGAGTTCGACGGCGAGTTCGCCGAGCCGGTCGCACCCACCACACGAGCCCGCCGCCCGGCGCCCCGGGATCCGCGCCGCCCGCCGCCGTGGCGGGTTCGGTCCAGGTCAGGGAGACGGTGAGGGAGGACGTGCCGCCGCCCTCGGCGATCGCGCTCACGATCTTGCCGGACTGCGCCGTCAGTTCGATTCCGAAGCCGACCGAGACCTCGACGGGGGCCGGTGTGTCCAGTCCGCGCGCAGGGAGCGCACGACGCCCCCGACCGTGCCGGCCAGTCCTCCCGCCATGTCGATGACCCGGTCGCCGAGTCCGGTGTCGCGGTAGCCGTCCTCGTCCAGCGCCTCCTCGTCGGCGGCAGCGATCCGTGCCCAGACGACGGTTCCGTCGTCCAGTCGTACGCGTGCGACTCCTCCAGCCATGACGCCCCCGTTCGCCGATGGGAGGAGAAGGCTAACCCCCGGGAGGGGACAGAGGGAGGGCAAGAGGAGATCAGGCGGAAGATACGGCCGACGATCGCCCCCGCGCCCGGCCCGCGGTCACTCGTCGTCCTCGTCGTCGAGCCGCGCGAGCCAGGTGGCCAGCCGTTCCACGGGCACCTCGAAGTCCGGGTTCAGGTCCACGAACGTCCGCAGCTGCTCCGCGAGCCACTCGAAGGTGACCTCTTCCTCGCCACGCCGCTTCTCCAACTCCTCGATACCGCGGTCGGTGAAGTACATAGGGTCACGTCTCCTGAGCAAACATCCAGCAACCGACAACAACCCCCAGCCTAAGCGCCTCGCGGCACAGCGAGGGGAGCGGCCAGGACGCCGACCGTCCGGCGCCGGCGAAGGCCCCCGCGGCGCGCACGGTTCGGGCCACGGCCCCCGCGCACACCCCCACCCGCGCCGGCGCGCCCACGAGCAGCGCCCGCGCACGGCCACCCCACGCGAAAGAGGTGCTTGACTTCCGGGAACCGCGATATATCGTGTTCCCAGAAGGACGCGATATGGCGCGTCGCGACCGTGACCGGCCGAGGAGGCCCCATGTCGGAGTGGTCCGTCACCGAACCCCGGAAGCTGACCTTCGACACCCCCGTACGCGACCTCCAGGTCCGCCTCGTGAACGGCACGGTGAACGTGGTGGGCACGGACGACCCCACCCCCCGCCTGGAGGTCTCGGAACTCGAAGGCCCGCCCCTGGTGATCACCCACACCGGCACCACCCTCACCGTGGCCTACGACGACCTGCCCTGGAAGGGCTTCCTCAAGTGGCTGGACCGCAAGGGCTGGCGCCGCAGCGCCGTCGTCTCCCTCGCCGTCCCCACCGACACCCGCGTGGAGGTCGGCGTGGTCGGCGCCGCAGCGGTCGTCTCCGGCATTCGCGGCCCCGCCGTGATCAAGGGCGTCACCGGCGACACCACGCTGGTCGGCGTCTCCGGCCCGGTCCGCGCGGACACCGTCTCGGGAAACCTGGAGGCCCAGGCGGTCACCGGCGACCTCCGCTTCCACTCGGTCTCGGGCGACCTGACCGTGGTCGAGGGCTCCGGCACCTCCGTGCGCGCCGACTCCGTCAGCGGCTCCATGATCGTCGACCTGGACCCGGACGGCCCCACGGACATCGGCCTGACCAGCGTCTCGGGCGAGATCGCCGTCCGGCTGCCGCACCCGGCGGACGCCGAGGTGGAGGCGAACACCGCGAGCGGCACTATCTCCAACGCCTTCGACGGACTGCGGGTGCACGGCCAGTGGGGCGCCCACAAGATCACCGGCCGCCTCGGCGCGGGCACCGGGAGGCTGCGCGCCACCACGGTCTCCGGCTCGATCGCCCTGCTGCGCCGCCCGCCCCGGGACGACGAGGAGAGCACCCCCTGGGAGGCCGGGCCCCCGCGGACCCCCGCGCCCGGCGCACCCCGCCCGGCGGACCGCTCCCCGGCCGCTTCGGGAGACAATTCCGTCTCCGGCCAGGACGCCACCGCCACCGAAGCCCCCGGTACCACCGGCACCCCGGCCGACGGAACGACCGACAAGAAGGTGCTCTGACATGCCTCCCGTCTTCGCCCACGGCCGCCTCCGCCTGTACCTGCTGAAGCTGCTCGACGAGGCCCCGCGCCACGGCTACGAGGTGATCAGGCTCCTGGAGGAGCGCTTCCAGGGTCTCTACGCCCCCTCCGCGGGCACGGTCTACCCCCGCCTGGCCAAGCTGGAGGCGGAGGGCCTGGTCCGGCACACCACCGAGGGCGGCCGCAAGGTGTACGCGATCACGGACGCCGGCCGCGCCGAACTCGCCGACCGCAGCGGTGAGCTGGCCGACCTGGAGCTGGAGATCCGCGAGTCGGTCGCGGAACTGGCCGCCGAGATGAGGGCCGATGTGCGCGGCGCGGCCGGCGACCTGCGCCGCGAGATGCGCGCCGCCGCCTCCGAGGCCCGCCGGGGTGCGAAGACGTCCGGGGCCGAGCACTTCTACGGGGAGTACGGCGAGCCGAGCGACAAGGATGCCTGGAAGGCCGCCAAGGAGGAGATGCGCCGGGCCAGGCAGGAGTGGAAGGAGCAGGCGCGGCGCGCCAAGGACGAGAGCCGCAGGGCCCGCGAGGAGGCCGAGCGGGCCCGCCGCCAGGCCCAGGAGGCGCAGGCGCGGGCGCGGGCCCAGGCACAGGAGGAGATCCAGCGTATCGCGCGCCGCGTCCAGGACCGTGTCCAGGACCACTTCGGCCGCGGCGACTGGCCGACGGGCGTCCGCGAGGGCCTGTCGGAACTGGCCAGGGAGTTCGGGGACCTCGGCAGGGACGTCGGCGGGGACCGGGGCTCCTCCCGCACCACCGGATCCGCCGGATCCGCCCCCGCCTCGGAACCGCACTGCACCACCGCGCCGGAGGACTTCCCCGCCGAGTACGAACCGTCCTGGGCCCACGAGGACTTCACCGGCGACCCGGCCCGCGACCTGGACCGCCTCCTGGACCGCTTCCGCGACGGCATCCGCGACGCGGCCCGCGACCACGGAGTCACCTCCGCCCAGGTCCACGAGGCCCGCCGCCACCTCACCACGGCGGCGGCCCGCATCACAGCGGTCCTCCGCACACGCTGACCCCCCCGCCGGCCGAGGAGCCGTCGAGCCGGGCCGGCAAGCCGGGCCGCGCACAAGGCGGACCCGGCGCCCGGCCCCGCCTCTCGGCCCGGCCCTCGGCGCGGCTCAGGAGCTGGTCAGCACGATCTTGCCGAACTGCTCCCCGGACGCGAGCCGCTCGAAGCCCTCGCGGGCCCGGTCCAGCGGCAGCTCCTCGTCGATGACGGGCCGTACCCCCGTCGCGGCGCAGAAGGCGAGCAGGTCCTCCAGCTCGTCCTTGGTGCCCATGGTGGAGCCGACCACCTTCAGCTCCAGGAAGAAGATCCGGGTCAGTTCGGCGTGCGAGGGCCGGTCCCCGCTGGTGGCGCCGGAGATGACGAGCGTGCCGCCCGGCCGCAGGGACTTCACCGAGTGGGACCAGGTGGCGGCGCCCACGGTCTCGATGACGGCGTCGACCCGCTGCGGCAGCCGCGCCCCGGGCTCCACGGCCTCCACCGCACCGAGCTCCAGGGCCCGCTTGCGCCTGGCCTCGTCGCGGCTGGTGGCGAAGACCCGCAGCCCGGCCGCCTTGCCGAGGACGATCGCGGCCGTGGCGACACCCCCGCCCGCGCCCTGCACGAGGACCGAGTCGCCGGGTCGTACCCCGGCGTTGGTGAACAGCATCCGGTACGCCGTCAGCCAGGCGGTCGGCAGACAGGCGGCCTCGGCGAAGGACAGCTCCTTGGGCTTGGGCAGGACGTTCCAGGTCGGCACGGCGACCTGTTCGGCGAAGGTGCCCTGGTAGCGCTCGGTGAGGATGGACCGCGGCTCGTCGGGGCCGACGCCGTGGCCGGTCTGGCCGATGACGGAGTGCAGGACGACCTCGTTGCCGTCCGCGTCGACACCGGCGGCGTCGCAGCCGAGGATCATCGGCAGCCGGTCCTCCGGGAGGCCGACGCCCCGCAGGGACCAGAGGTCGTGGTGGTTGAGGGAAGCGGCCCGCACAGTGATGGTGCTCCAGCCGGGACGGGCCTCGGGAGCCGGACGCTCCCCCAACTCGAGGCCGCTGAGCGGCTGGTCGCGGTCGATTCGGGCGGCGTAGACAGCGAACATGCTGCCGACGATAGGTGCGCGGTGCAGCCGGCGGAACCAGGGCCCCCTGTGACACATGCCCTCTTGCGCAACGGCACCCTTGCGGCGCAGCGGTACGCCGGCGCCCTCGGCACGACCCGGACGGGCGGACGGAAAGGCAAAAAGAAATGGCCCCGCCCGAAGGGACGGGGCCATCCGGCGCAACGTCAGCGACGAGCGACGCCCTCTGCCCGAGCCGCGGCGGCGACCGCGGCGGTGACCGCGGGAGCAACCCGCTCGTCGAACGGCGAGGGGATCACGTAGTCGGCGGCGAGGTCGTCACCGACCACCGCGGCCAGTGCCTCGGCCGCGGCGATCTTCATTCCCTCGGTGATCCGCGTGGCCCGCACCTGGAGCGCGCCCGCGAAGATCCCGGGGAAGGCCAGCACGTTGTTGATCTGGTTCGGGAAGTCCGAGCGCCCGGTGGCGACGACCGCCGCGTACTTGTGCGCGACGTCCGGGTGCACCTCGGGGTTCGGGTTGGCCATCGCGAACACGAAGGCGCCCTCGGCCATGGAGGCCACGGCCTCCTCGGGGACCGTACCGCCGGAGACGCCGATGAAGACGTCCGCGCCCGCGAGGGCGGTCTCCAGCGAGCCGCTGAGGCCGGCCTTGTTCGTGAAGCCGGCCAGCTCGCGCTTGACCGGCGTCAGGTCGTCCCGGTCGGCCGACACGACGCCCTTGCGGTCCGCCACGGCCACGTCCCCGATGCCGGCCTCGACCAGCATCTTGGCGATGGCGACACCGGCCGCGCCGGCGCCCGAGATGACGGCCCGCAGCTGCCCGATCTCGCGCCCGCTCAGCCGCGCCGCGTTCCTGAGCGCCGCGAGCGTCACGACGGCCGTACCGTGCTGGTCGTCGTGGAAGATCGGGATGTCCAGGCGCTCCTGGAGCCGGCGCTCGATCTCGAAGCACCGGGGCGCCGAGATGTCCTCGAGGTTCACTCCGCCGAAGGAGGGAGCGAGCCGGACGACGGTCTCGATGATGTCGTCCACGTCGGTGCAGTCGAGCGCGATCGGCACCGCGTCGACGCCGCCGAACTGCTTGAACAGGATGGCCTTGCCCTCCATCACGGGGAGGGAGGCCTCGGGACCGATGTCCCCGAGTCCGAGCACGGCCGTACCGTCGGTGACGACGGCGACCACGTTGGACTTCCATGTGTAGTCGTTGACCAGCTCCGGCTGGTCGGCGATCGCGGTGCACACGCGAGCGACGCCGGGCGTGTACGCGAGGGAAAGGTCGTCCTTGTCACGGACCGGCACGGTGGCCTGCACGGCCATCTTGCCGCCGCGGTGCAGCGCGAACGCCGGATCGAAGGAATCGAGGGGCTCGGCCCCGCCGTCCTGGTCCGTACTGCTGTCGCTGCGAGGATTGACGATCTCCGCTGCCACTTTGTTTTACCCCTTAGGTATGCATGGTTTGAGGGTCGACCACTCCTGGTGAGGGGTGGGCGGGCACCGCGTACGGCTCGATTGCGGATACGTACGAGCTCCTACGCGACGGGCGCGCCGCACACGCGCCCTGAGCCCCGGATGAGGGGTGTAAAGAACCTTCTTACCGGACGGACGGTACCCGCGACGAGTCCATTAGGTGCAAGGTCACATTCGGCGACGGGCAGGCGACCCCCGGATGACGCGCGGCCGACGGGCCGGAAGGGCGCGAATGCTCCCAAGGACGGCGGCTGGGCCCGGTGCAGGGGCGACCACATCCTGAGACGTGCCGAAGATTTTCCGGCGGGGGTGCTGGATTCCTGCAGATGTTCGGCGTGGCGCACCAGGGATGTACCGACCTGATGCGGTTCGGGGGGTCACCCGTTATCCGATTTTGACATATTGACGCCCCTGAATGGCGTAGTCCGAATGGCAAGATGCCGTAAACCCACGAGGTCGCGACACCCGAAGGTGTGTGTTTCCGTCGACCCATCGGCAACTCTTCCCATCCGCCGGAGGAACCACGATGACCGCAAGCTCCACCCGTCGTACAACCGCAGCGCGCTCCCGTCTGGCTGCGGCCGGTGCGATCGCGGTCGCAGGGGCCCTGCTGATCACCGGCTGCGGTGACCAGACGAAGGACAAGAACCAGAACTCCGGCAGCGCGTCCACCAACAGCGCACCGCTCGCCGACAAGCTCCCGCAGGAGATCCGCAGCAAGGGCAAGATCAGGGTCGGCTCGGACATCGCGTACGCCCCGGTCGAGTACAAGGACTCCACCGGCCAGATCGTCGGTCTCGACCCCGACCTGGCGGCGGCCCTGGGCAAGCAGCTCGGTGTGACCTTCGACTTCCAGAACGGCACCTTCGACGCGCTGCTCACCGGTCTGCGCTCGGACCGCTACGACATCGCGATGTCGGCGATGACGGACAACAAGAACCGTCAGGAGGGCGTCGACCCCGACACCGGCAAGAAGGTCGGCGAGGGCGTCGACTTCGTCGACTACCTGACCGCCGGTGTGTCGATCTACACCCGCAAGGGCGACACCAAGGGGATCACCACCTGGGATGACCTCTGCGGCAAGAAGCTCGCCGTCCAGCGCGGCACCACCTCGGAGGACCTGGCCAAGCAGCAGGCCAAGAAGTGTCCGTCCGGCAAGAAGCTCGCCATCGAGGCCTTCGACGACAACCAGCAGGCCCAGACCCGGCTGCGCTCGGGCGGCGCGGACGCCGTGTCCGCCGACTTCCCGGTCGCCGCGTACGCGGTGAAGACCTCCGGCGGCGGCAAGGACTTCGAGGTCGTCGGCGACCAGGTCGAGGCGGCCCCGTACGGCATCGCGGTCTCCAAGAAGGAGACGCAGCTGCGCGACGCCCTCCAGGCCGCGATGAACGCGATCATCAAGAACGGCGAATACCAGAAGATCCTCGAGAAGTGGGGCGCCCAGGACGGCGCCGTCAAGGAGTCCGTGATCAACGGCGGCAAGTGACCCGCGGCACCAAGCGGCCACTGAGAGGCAATACCCGTGACTGACATCCAGAAGACGGCCGGGGAGCAGGGCACTCCCCCGGCCGGACCGGAGGCGATCAAGGCCATCCCGGTCCGGCACTACGGACGATACGTTTCCGCCGTCATCGCCCTCGCGCTCCTCGCCGCGATCGTCTACGCCTTCTCCCAGGGCGCGATCAACTGGGGGGCGATCCCCGACTACTTCTTCGACGACCGCGTCGTGGAGGGCATGAGCAAGACGCTCCTGCTGACGATCCTGTCCATGGCGATCGGCATCGTCGGGGGCATCGTCCTGGCGGTGATGCGCCTGTCGAAGAACCCGGTGACGTCCTCCATCTCCTGGTTCTACATCTGGTTCTTCCGGGGCACACCGGTCCTGGTGCAGCTCGTCGTCTGGTTCAACCTGGGCCTGGTCTTCGAGTACATCAACCTGGGGCCGCTCTACAAGGACGAGTGGTCGGACTTCATGACCCCGTTCCTGACCGCCCTGCTGGGCCTCGGCCTCAACGAGGCCGCATACATGGCGGAGATCTGTCGTGCCGGCCTGCTCGCCGTGGACGAGGGCCAGACGGAGGCCGCCCACGCGCTGGGCATGAGCCACGGCAAGACGCTGTTCCGGATCGTGATCCCGCAAGCCATGCGGGTGATCGTGCCGCCGACCGGCAACGAGGTCATCAACATGCTGAAGACAACCTCGCTGGTGTCGGTCGTCCAGTACTCCGAGCTGTTCCGCGTGGCCCAGGACATCGGCCAGACCTCCGGCGCCCCGGTGGAGATGTACTTCCTCGCCGCCACCTGGTACTTGATCCTCACCTCGGTGCTGAGCGTCGGCCAGTACTACATCGAGCGGTACTACGCCCGCGGTTCCAGCCGCAGCCTCCCGCCGACCCCGTGGCAGAAGATCAGGGCCCACCTGACGACCCTGTCGAGCAGGAAGGTCACGGCATGACCGACAAGCTGAGCAAGACGCAGGACACCCCGTCGAAGGGCACCGTCCCGATGGTCAAGGCGGAGGGCGTCCACAAGTCCTTCGGCCACGTCGAGGTGCTCAAGGGCATCGACCTGGAGGTGAAGCCGGGCGAGGTGTTCTGCCTCATCGGCCCCTCCGGCTCCGGCAAGTCGACCTTCCTGCGGTGCATCAACCACCTGGAGAAGATCAACGCCGGGCGGCTGTACGTCGACGGCGAGCTGGTCGGCTACCGCCAGCAGGGCGAGAAGCTGTACGAGCTGCGCGACCGCGAGGTCGCCGTGAAGCGCCGGGACATCGGCATGGTCTTCCAGCGCTTCAACCTGTTCCCGCACATGACGGCCGTGGAGAACGTCATGGAGGCGCCGGTGCAGGTCAAGGGCGTGAGCCGGGCGCAGGCCCGGGAGCGGGCCATGCAGCTGCTGGAGCGCGTGGGCCTGGCCGACCGGGCCGGGCACTACCCCTCCCAGCTGTCCGGCGGCCAGCAGCAGCGCGTGGCGATCGCCCGGGCCCTGGCGATGGAGCCGAAGCTGATGCTGTTCGACGAGCCGACCTCGGCCCTGGACCCGGAGCTGGTCGGTGACGTCCTGGACGTCATGCGAGACCTCGCCGAGTCCGGTATGACCATGGTCGTCGTCACCCACGAGATGGGCTTCGCCCGCGAGGTGGGCGACAGCCTGGTGTTCATGGACGGCGGTGTGGTGGTGGAATCCGGCCACCCGCGGGACGTCCTGACGAACCCGCAGCACGAACGGACGCAGTCGTTCCTGTCCAAGGTGCTGTGAACCCGAGCGGGGCCTGCGCTCCATTCCCCAGACGCAGGCCCCCGACGGTGTCCCGATGCAGCGAAGGGCTACCTCGGCGTGATGTATCCGTTGTACACCCAGGACTCATTGTGCTTGGGCCCGCTCGCCCCGTCACGAGTGAAGCCCATGAAGGACACGTAGTTGTTGACGCCCTCCTTGAAGTCGTAGTCGCAGACCACGGGCCCGTTGAGCGAACCGTTGGCGTCCGAGCACTCACCTTCGCGGCCTGAACCGTCGTAGGCGTACCACTTGACGACCGCGCGCTCCCCGTCCGGCCTCAGGTCGTCGACGATGAAGCTGTCGTTGCTGCCGTCGAAGCAGATGCTGTAGTACGCCGTCTGATCGGCGTTGCAGGTCTTGCTATAGGCCTCAGCAGGAGACGTCGCCAGAGCGCTTCCCGCCACAACCAGCCCCAGCACCCCTGCCGAATGCGCAAGCTTCCGTATGGCTGTCACTTCAACCCTCTCTCCTCGCGCCCGTCGGACAACCGTTCGATTGACAGAAGTGCGCTCGCGGATGGCGATTGATCGCCAACATAAGTGATCAACCGAGCGAATTTGCGCGCCGATGATCACGCAGGTAAGACATTGACAGCGATCTCAGAGCAACCCACGCGACTTGAGGAACTTCTGAGGTGCCCGAGGACGGGGCGGGGCCTCGTACCGCCTCTTTTGGGGACGACTTGCAGCGAGCCCTGCGAGTCCTTGCTCGGGAAGCCTGTGAAGTGGCCTGATTCGGCGGCAGCAGCAAGTTGCCCGGACCTTGCTCATGCACGGCGGGAGCAGCTTGACGAATCCGGCCGCACCGCCGCCGAAACATCCCGCGGTCGGTACCGCGGCCGTGAGCCCCGCAGGGCGGCACGCCGGCCCCCCAGGCGACCACCGCCGCCACTGCACCCGCACCCCTACTTGAGGGCGAGCAGCAGCGTGTCGGAGGGTGAGCACCACACCGGCCTGGCCTCGGCGAACCCCTTCTCGCGCAGTACGCGCGCGTGCCAGGCGGGCGGCGGCGTGTCCCCGTCCGCGTGTTCGCCGTAGATCTCGAAGCGGCGGGCGGTCGGCTCGGCGAGGACCGGGTCCCCGGCCGCCAGCTGCCACCACTCGGTCCAGTCCAGGGCGCCGTCCCGCTTGGCCTGATCCATGCGGGCATGGCGCTGGGCGCGCTCGGCCGCGTTGATCCGGGGCGTGGTGTCGTCGATCATGTGGTCCGCGTTCATGAAGACACCGCCGTCGCGGACCAGCCCCGCGACCTGACCGTAGAGGGTCGCGAGGGGTTCGCTGTGCAGCCAGTGGAGGGCCGTGGCGGTCAGGACGGCGTCGTAGGAGTCGTACGGCAGCTTCGCCGGCCAGCCGGGGTCCGTGAGGTCGGCGGTGACGAGGGTGACGCGGTCGTCGCCCGCGAAGGTGCCGTCCGCGATGGCGAGCAGTGCCGGGTCGAGGTCGACGCCGGTGCTGGTGGCCCCGGGGAACCGGCGCAGCAGCCGGGCGGTGATGCTGCCGGTGCCGCAGGCGAGGTCGAGCACGCGCGGGGCGGTGCCGACGAGCGCCTCGACCATGTCGAGCATGATCCGGAAGCGTTCCTCGCGGTCCGGCATGTACCACTCCTGCTGCCGGTCCCAGCTCTCCTGCCAGGCCGCCCAGTCGGTTCCGGCGGTTGTGGTCATCGAGCACCGACTCCCCTCGGTTCGCGTAATACCCTGGAAGCACGACCGGCTGTTACCCGACCGCAGACACGACGATAATGCGCCTCCGTAAGGACTACAAGTGGAACTGGCCTATTACTCGGATTACGCCGTCCGCCTCGTCAACAGCGAGGAACCGGGCCGGGGCAGGGACACCCTGGTCACGGTCGAGGCCGTCCGCGACCTGTTCGGCGAGAACGCGTCGGCGGCCCGCCGCGCCACCGACGCCGACGTCACGCGGTTCCGCTCGGTCCGGGCCCGGCTGCGCGGGGTGTTCGAGGCCGCCGACAAGGGCGACGAGACCCTCGCCGTGGACCTGCTGAACTCGCTCCTGCTGGAGTTCCCGGTCAGCCCGCAGATCTCCGGGCACGACCACCGCGACGAGGACGGCCGCCCCCTGTGGCACATGCACCTGGCCGACCACCCGTCCAACGCCACCGCCGGCTACGCGGCGATCGCGGCGATGGGCCTGGCCTTCCACCTCACCGAGTACGGCGTGGACCGCCTCGGCCTGTGCCAGGCGCCGCCGTGCCGCAACGCCTACCTGGACACCTCCACCAACCGCTCCCGGCGCTACTGTTCGGACCGCTGCGCGACCCGCGCCAACGTGGCCGCCTACCGGGCCCGCAAGCGCCTGGAGGCCGACCGGTCGGGCAGCAGCGGCCTCGCGGCCGAGAGCGCCCAGCGCAGCAGCGCGAGCGGCGAACGCTGACCGGCCTTGACCGGCCGGTACCGGAACCAGGCCGTGCCGAGGATCAGTTCCTCGGGCACGACCCCGTAGTCCGTGCTGTCCCCGCCGGCGTACGGGTTGTCCCCGAGCACCCACCAGCCGCCCTCGCGCCGCTGCACGGCCCGCTTGACCACCAGCAGGTCCTGCTGGAACGGATGACGCAGGACCACGACGTCCCCGGGCCGGACCACACCCCCGTACCGCACCAGCAGCCGATCCCCGTGGTGCAGCGTGGGCACCATCGACGGGCCGGTCACCTCGGCCAGCCCGAAGAGCGCCACGGCCCTCCCCCGCTCGGTCTCCTGCGACAGCTCCGGCATCCCCGGCACCTCCCCGGTCCGTTCCTCCGCCAGTCTCAGTCTCACCCTGGACTTTTGTCCTAAGCCCTAGGGGGCACCCGAGAAATCGCCTTCCCCAGGGAGTAATGTCGCACCTGAGAAGACGATCACGAGGAAGGAATGCTCCATGCTTTCCCGCCTGTTTGCCCCCAAGGTCAAGGTCAGCGCCCACTGCGACCTGCCCTGCGGCGTGTACGACCCGGCCCAGGCCCGCATCGAGGCGGAGTCGGTGAAGGCCGTCCAGGAGAAGATGGCCGCCAACGACGACCCCCACTTCCAGGCGCGCGCCACCGTCATCAAGGAGCAGCGCGCGGAGCTGGCCAAGCACCACGTCTCCGTGCTCTGGAGCGACTACTTCAAGGCCCCGCACTTCGAGAAGTACCCGGAGCTGCACCAGCTGGTCAACGACACCCTGAAGGCCCTCTCGGCCGCCAAGGCGTCCACCGACCCGGCGACGGGCCAGAAGGCGCTGGACTACATCGCCCAGATCGACAAGATCTTCTGGGAGACCAAGAAGGCCTGATTTTCCTACGCCTTCTGACCTGCGGTTTCTCCGATTGCAGCGTCTCCTTGTCCGCACCCGGTCCGCAGTCCGCCGAGCACGGCGTCCATGACGGGCCGGGTGCGGTCGTCTTCGCCCGGTACGAGGCCTTGTGCGCGAAGCGCCTGCTCCGGCGAGAAGCGGGCGCCGAACGCGTTGAACCGCGCGCCAGGGAGCCGCGTACCAGTGGCTGCGGGCGGCGTCGTGCTGCCCGGTCTGCCGTCGGGGGTAACGGGCCGGCGGCATGCGCGGGGGAACGCGGCGCCCGGAGAAGGGGACGATTTCGGTGGCTTTGACCCGGACGGTCGGCAGCGCACCGGGCTCGGCCGCCCCCGGCGGCGAGGGCGGAGCGCACGACCGTCCGCACGTGCAGGGGCTGGACGGTCTGCGCGGCCTGGCGGCGCTGTACGTCGTCCTGTTCCACTGCTGGCTGTACACCTTCCCCGGATACCCGGACAGTGCGGCACCAGGATGGCTGGACGTGCTGATGTTCGGGCGGCTCGCCGTCGTCTTCTTCCTGGTGCTGTCCGGCTTCTCCCTGGCGATCTCACCGGCGCGTCACGGCTGGCGCACGGACGGGGTCGTCCGGTTCCTGCGCCGGCGCGCCTGGCGCATCCTGCCTCCGTACTGGGCCGCGCTGGCCATGAGCCTGGTCATCTCCTCGTTCGTGGTGCCGGCCTCCCACTTCGGACCACCCACCGGCGCGTCCCTGCTCGTGTACGGCCTCGTCGCCCAGGACATGGTCACCGCCCCGACACCGAACGGCGCGTTCTGGTCGATCGGGGTGGAGGCCGAGCTGTATCTCCTCTTCCCCCTTCTCCTGCTGATCCGGCGGAAGTCGAACGCGGCGGTCATGGTCGCCTGCGTGGCCCTTCCGGTGATCGTCGGGGGCCTGACGGCCACCGGCGCCAACCCGGTGGAGGGTGACAACTGGCTCGCTCCACACCTCGCTCCGGTATTCGCCGCGGGGCTGGCGGGCGCGGGAGTCGTCGTGGCGTCCGACAGGGTTCGGCGCCTGCCCTGGCCATGGTTCGCCGTCCTGGCCGCCGTACCCGTGCTGGCGCTGGGCGCCGTCCAGGGCTCGGTCTGGACGGTGAACCACTACTTCTGGGTGGATCTGGCCATCGCTCCCGCCATGGCGATGCTGCTCGCCGCGGTCGCCACCGGCAGACCCGCCGTCCTCGTACGGCTCCTGACCACGCGGCCGCTGCGGAGTCTCGGCGGCTTCTCCTACAGCCTCTACCTGATCCACCTGCCGGTCGTCATGGCCGTCATCCGCCGCGTGGCCCCGCACTTCGTCTCCCCCGGCCTGCCCACCTTCTGGTTCACGCTCGTCGTGGCCCTTCCGGCTTCGGTGCTCGGCGCCTGGCTGTTCTCCCGGATCTTCGAGCTGCCCTTCCAGCGGAACAGGTCCTGGAAATCCATGATCGCGCTGTGGCGCTCCCGCTGAACCGCCACCATCCCCCGGTGGCAGCAGGCACCGGAGTCGGGGCACGCGCTCGTCGGCCGGGGCGGCCGCGGTGATCCGGAGGCGCGCTGACGCCACGAACGCCTGCGTCTGCCGAGGCGTCAGGCCGGGGCGGCCGAGCGTGGCCGGCAGGACGCCTCCGGCGTTGCGGTGCCTGGGGTGGGTGCCGAGCCAGTCGAGTGCCAGGTCGGCCGTCGCCGGGCCGGGGCGGCCGTCGTTCGGGTCGGCTTCGGGGCGTGCGAGCAGCAGTTCCAGGATCCGGCCGGCGGAGCCCGCGTCGGCCCGGTCCGCCGGTCAGGCCCACGTCCGGGCACAGCCTGTTCGGCCCGGCCGGGATCGAGGTGGGGGCGCCTTCGCCCCCACGCCCCGTCGAGGCCACCGCCCGCGTGATGCGGAGGGAAGCGCTCCGCCGAACCCGGAGGTGCCGGCGTGTGCCGCTGTGCGAAGCTGAGCGGGTGACCGCCCTGGAGGATCTGAGACGGCTGCGGCGGGTGCGCGACCGCATGGACCGCGAGTACGCCGAGCCGCTCGACATGACCGAGCTGGCCCGTGACGCCCTGATGTCCCCGGGCCACTTCCAGCGCAGCTTCCGCAAGGCGTTCGGGGAGACGCCGTACGGCTACCTGATGACCCGGCGCATCGAGCGGGCCAAGGTGCTGCTGCGCCGGGGCGATCTGAGCGTGACCGAGGTGTGCCTCGCCGTCGGCTGCACCTCCCTCGGCTCCTTCAGCTCCCGCTTCACCGAGCTGGTCGGCGAGACGCCGAGCGCCTACCGTGCCCGCGACCACGAGGAGAGCGCGGTGATCCCGCCCTGTGTGGCCCGCCGGCTGACCCGGCCGCGCCGCCGCCCGTACTGAGGCGCGACGCGCCCGCCGGCCCTAGGGTGAGTCCATGGACGTGAAACTCGCGCAGTGCTTCCTCGCGGTGGACGACCACGACAAGGCCATCGCCTTCTACCGCGATGTGCTCGGCCTGGAGATCCGCAACGACGTCGGCTTCGAGGGAATGCGCTGGGTGACCCTGGGCTCCCCGCTCCAGCCGGACGTCGAGATCGTCCTGGAGCCGCCGGACGCGAGCCCGGACGCCTCCCCCACGGACAAGCAGGCACTCAACGAACTCCTCGCCAAGGGCCTGCTGCGCGGGGTCATCTTCACCACGCCCGACTGCGACGCGCTGTACGAGCGGGTGCGGGAGTCCGGCGCCGACGTCCTCCAGGAGCCGATGGACCAGCCGTACGGGGTCCGCGACTGCGCCTTCCGGGACCCCGCGGGCAACCAGCTCCGCTTCATCGAACGCCCCGCCGGCTGAACTCCCGTTCGCACGGCCCGCCTACACTCCCCGGATGACGATCCGCTGGACCCACGCCTTCGCCGACCGCCCCGCCGCGCGCCTCGGCGAGGCCTGCGCCTTCTGGACGGCCGTCACCGGTACCCGGCTGTCCGCGTTCCGGGGCGACGACGGCGAGTTCGTGACGCTGCTGCCCGAGGGGACGGACCCGAGCGTGAAGCTCCAGGGGGTCACCGGGGGCGACGGCGGCGCCCATCTCGACCTGTGCGCCGAGGACGTACGGGAGGTGGTCGCGCTCGCCCGGCGACTCGGCGCCGGCCTCGTGGCGGACCACGGCGACTGGGCCGTACTGTGCTCTCCCGCCGGGCAGTTGTTCTGCGCCGTGCCCTGGCAGGGGGAGGCGGTACGGCCGCCGGTGGTGTCCGGCAGCCGCCTGGACCAGGTGTGCCTCGACATCCCGCCGTCCCGGTACGACGCCGAGTCCGCGTTCTGGGCCGGGCTGACCGGGTGGGAGCAAGTGGCGGGGTCGCGGCCGGAGTTCACGGTGCTGCGACCGCCGACGGGCTTCCCGGTGCGGCTGCTGCTCCAGCGGCTGGACGAGGAGCGCCCGGCCTCCGCCCACCTGGACCTGGCCTGTGCGGACATCGCGGCCGTCCGCGTACGGCACGAGGAGCTGGGCGCCGTGGCCGTGCGTGAGGGCGCCCACTGGACGGTGATGCGCGACCCGGCCGGCGGCACGTACTGCCTGACCGGCCGCGACCCGGAGACGGGCGGGCTGCCGGCCGGCGCCCGCGTCGGGTAGCCCCGCGGAGCCGTCGGGGGACCCGCGTCCGCGTCAGCCCCAGGTCTCCACGTCCACCACTGCCTCGACGGGTACGGGTCCGTACACGTGCGGGAACTCCTCCCCGCCCGGCTCGACGGACTCGTACTTCACCGGCGCCCCGACCCGGGCCGGATCCACCACGAGGACGACCAGCTCGTCGGGGCCGTCGTAGCCGCCGTAGAGAAAGCCGGCGACGCGCGGGAGCTGGTCACGGGTGGAGAAGTGGATGAAGCCCTCCTCCTGGAGGGTGCGGCCCCGGGTGGAGAGCTCATAGGCACCGCGTTCGCGCGCCGCCTCCCACAGGGAGCGCTCGGTGATGTGGAGGATGTACGGAAGTTTCGGCATGCGCCCACGCTACGGCGTCCCCCCGGCCGCCTCCGTGACGGGCGGCCCGGCTCAGACGGCGCTGTTCCCGGCGCCCGCCGCCGACGGGTCCTCCGGGCCGCTCCCGCCCGGCCCGGCCGGCGCACCGGCGGACCGGTCGTCGTGGGCGGGCCTGCCCGGCTCGGCGGGCTGGTCGGTCGCGTCGTACCTCGCGCAGTCCGGGTTGCGGCACGGGCCGGGGCCCCAGACCGGCACCCAGGCGCCCAGGGTCTTGTGCCGCTTGACGACCGTCTCGACGGCCTGTCCGCAGGCGGGACAGACGCGTGCGTCGCTGTCCATGCCCTCAGGGTAGGCCGGCGGCGGTCTCGGCGCTTTCCCGCCGTACGTCCGCACCGGTGCGCCGTTGCCGACGGTGCGCGGCTTCCCCGGTCTGTCCGGGACAGGGCGGGGCCCCGCACACTGTGGGGATGTGCGGGGCGCCGCCGGGCCGGAGCCCCCGGGGTCCGTGCGGGGTCAGGAGCCGCACGGGCCGGGGACTCCGGGTTCTTCTCGGCCGCCGGGACGGGCGGCCTCAGCTGGTGCGCCGGGTGACGAACTCGGCCAGGGCGAGCAGCCCGCCCGCCGCCTCGGGATCGGGGACCGCGCGGGCCAGCTCCTGCATGGCCCGGGCCATCCGGTCGGCCGCCTCGGCCTGCGCCCAGTCCCGGCCGCCGGCCCGCTCCACCGCCAGTGCCGTGCGCGCGATCTCCCCGGCCGCCGCCTCCTGCCCCGGGTACGGCTTCCCGTACAGCGCGGCGAGTTCGGCCGCCGCCGGGGTGCCGGAGGTCAGCGCCGCCACCACCGGCAGGGACTTCTTGCGGGCGGCGAGATCCGCGCCGGCCGGCTTGCCGGTGTGCCGCGGGTCCCCCCATATGCCGATGACGTCGTCGATCAGCTGGAAGGCGAGCCCGGCCTGGCGGCCGAAGCCGTCCAGCGCCGCCACCTCCTCCTCGCCCGCGCCCGCGTACAGCGCGCCGAGGGCGCATGCGCAGCCCAGCAGGGCACCGGTCTTCGCCTCGGCCATGGCGAGCACCTCCTCCAGGGTGACCGCCTCCGGTGCGCGCTGCTCCAGCCGCGTGTCGGCGTGCTGGCCCTCGCACAGCTCCACGACACAGGCCGCGAGCCGGGCCGCGGCCGGGGCGGAGGCCGGGTGCGGATCCTCGGCGAGCAGCCGCAGGGCCAGCGCCTGGAGGGCGTTGCCGGCGAGGATCGCGTCGGTGTCGCCGAACACGGTCCAGACCGTCGGCCGGTGCCGGCGGGTGCTGTCCCGGTCCATCACATCGTCGTGCACCAGGGTGAAGTTGTGGACCAGTTCGACCGCCGCTGCCGCCCGCACGGCCGCCGTCCGGGCCGCCGGCCCGCCGAGCGCGGCGGCGGCCGCCAGCACCAGCGCCGGCCTGATCGCCTTGCCCGCGTTGCCCTCCGCCGGGCTGCCGTCGGCGTGCTGCCAGCCGAAGTGGTACAGCCCGATCCGGCGCATGGCAGCGGGCAGCGACTCCACGGCCGCGCGCAGCTCCGGGTCGACCAGCGCCCGGGTGCGCTCCAGCTGTACCGCCGCCTCCTGCGCGTCGAGCGGGCCGCCGGTGTCCCCGGTCTGCTCCCGCGGCTCCTCCGCCGTGCCGGGACGCAGCACACCGGAGGAACGCTCCTCGGTCTCGGTCATGAACTCGGCCATGCCTCCCCCTCGCCAGGCCCACGGAGGCCGGCGCCACCGGCCCCGCCGGACGCGTACCCCGAGGGCCTACCCGCGCCGGCGGCCGGGGACACGGCCACCACGTGCGCAGACGTCACCTCCACCGGCCGATCTCGACGTTCTCCAGCACGCCGAGCGCATCGGGCACCAGGACGGCGGCCGAGTAGTACGCCGTCACCAGGTACTTGATGACGGCCTGTTCGTTGATCCCCATGAACCGGACCGACAGGCTCGGCTCGATCTCGTCCGGGATGCCGGACTGCCTGAGGCCGACGACACCCTGGTCGGCCTCGCCGGTGCGCATCGCGATGATGGAGGTCGTACGGGCCTCGCTGATCGGGATCTTGTTGCACGGGTAGATCGGGACCCCGCGCCAGGTGGGGATGCGGTTGCCGGCGATGTCGATGGTCTCCGGGACCAGCCCGCGCTTGTTCAGCTCCCGGCCGATCGCGGCGATCGCGCGCGGGTGGGCCAGGAGCAGCTTGGTGCCCCGGCGGCGGCTGAGCAGCTCGTCCAGGTCGTCCGGGCCGGGTACGCCGTCGTGCGGCTGGATCCGCTGGTCGTACTCGCAGTTGCTGAGCAGGCCGAACTCCGGATTGTTGACCAGCTCGTGCTCCTGGCGCTCCTTCAGCGCCTCGACCGTGAGCCGCAGCTGCTGCTCCGTCTGGTTCATCGGCTGGTTGTACAGGTCGGCCACGCGCGTGTGGATGCGCAACACGGTCTGGGCGATGCTGAGTTCGTACTCGCGGGGCCGCGGCTCGTAGTCCACGAAGGTGTGCGGGATGTCGGGCTCGCCGGAGTGGCCGGCCGCCAGCGCGACCTCCTTCTCCCCGTACCTGTTGGTCCGCTGCTCGGGGATCGAGCGCAGCCGTTCCAGGTGAGCGCGCAGCGAGTCGGAGCGCTCGGCGACCTGCTGGAAGTCCTGGCGGCTGAGGATCAGCACCGTGGTCGAGGTGTCCGCGCGGACGGTGTACTCCCAGATCGCCTCCGGGTCGAGCAGCGCCTGGTCGCCGAAGTAGGCGCCGTCGGCGAGGACCCCGAGGACGGCGTCGTCGCCGTAGGGACCCGTGCCGACCTTCTCCACCCGGCCGTGGGCGAGCAGGTAGACCTCGTCCGCCTGGTTGCCGAAGTCGGCGATCACCTCACCGGCCGCGAAGTCGCGCTGCCGGCAGCGCCGGGCCAGCTCCGTCAGCACCTCCTCGTCCTCGTAGGACCGCAGGGCCGGCAGCTCGCCCAGTTCGTTCGGGACGACCTCCACCTGGTTGCCGGTCTTCACGAAGGTGATCCGGCCGTCGCCGACGGCGTACGTGAGGCGCCGGTTCACCCGGTACGTGCCGCCCTGGAGGTCCACCCAGGGAAGCGTGCGCAGCAGCCAGCGGGAGCTGATCTCCTGCATCTGCGGAACGGACTTGGTGGTGGTGGCCAGGTTCCGCGCGGCCGCCGTCCCGAGGGACTGCTGCGGCTTGCCCTGATCCGTGCGGACCTCTTCGCCTACCGACATAAAGAAATGCCTCCCCATGTATGCCCGGTGCCCGAGCGCACGGGCACCGGTCTCGCATTCGAGCGTTCCAGCACGCAGCGTGGGCGCGCCATTACCCGAAAGAGCGGGAATGGATCATCGGATCACCGGGCACAAAGAGGGATCCCGTCCGCCCGCGCGGCGCCCGCGGGCTGTCCGGATCGGCTCGCACACCGTCCGAACGATGTGTCCGGGAGGTCCGGTTTCGGTAGAACCAGGCCGGACATCCGGCCGCGACCGGCGGCCGGACGCACGGCACGAAGGAGTCGGACATGGCCCCACCCATGTCGGCGAACGGATTCCTGGACGCGCTCAGGGCGGAGGGCGTCACGGTCGTCGAGGTCGGCGACTGGCAGCACCACAACCGCAATCACAAGGGGCCCTGGGGGCCGGTGCACGGTGTGGTGATCCACCACACGGTGACCCGGGGCAGCGCCCGGACGGTGGAGCTGTGCCGCGACGGCACCGCGGACCTGCCGGGGCCGCTGTGCCACGGTGTGATCACCAAGGACGGCAGGGTCCACCTCGTCGGCTACGGCCGCGCCAACCACGCCGGGCTCGGGGACGACGACGTGCTGCGCGCGGTGATCGCCGAGAAGCGGCTGCCGCCGGACAACGAGGCGAACACCGACGGCAACCGGCACTTCTACGGCTTCGAGTGCGAGAACCTCGGCGACGGGGAGGACCCGTGGCCACCGGAACAGCTGGAGGCGGTCGAACGGGTCGCCGCGGCAGTGTGCCGGCACCACGGCTGGACGGAGCGGTCGGTCATCGGCCACCTGGAGTGGCAGCCGGGGAAGGTGGATCCGCGCGGCTTCTCGATGGCGTGGCTGCGGGAGCGGGTGAGGGAGCGGCTGAAGGATTAGCGCCGTGGGGCGGGCCCCGTACGTCCGTCCGCTGCCGGGGCGGGCGGGCGGCCCCGTCCCCGCCCGCCCCCGCACCGGGCGACAATGAAGCGGTGACCAGCCCGGACCTGCTCGACCCCCGCCTGCCCTCCCCCCTGCACGACATACGTGACGACCGGTTCGAACGCCGAGGGCTCCGGCTGCTGCTCAAGCGCGACGACCTCGTCCACCCCCACCTCGTCGGCAACAAGTGGCGCAAGCTCGTGCCGAACCTCGCGGCGGCGTCCGGCCGTCCGCTGGTCACCTTCGGCGGGGCCTACTCCAACCACCTGCGGGCCACCGCCGCCGCGGGCCGTCTGCTGGGCCTGCCGACCACGGGCGTGGTCCGCGGCCAGGAGCTGGCCGGCCGCCCGCTCAACCCGTCCCTGGCCCGGTGCGCGGCCGACGGCATGCGGCTGCACTTCGTCGACAGATCGACATACCGCGGCAAGACCGAGCCGGAGACCCTGGCCCGGATCCTGCGCGCGGCCGGAGCCGAGGACGCGTACGTCGTACCCGAGGGCGGCAGCAACGCCGAAGCGGTCCGCGGCTGTCTCGCCCTCGGCGCGGAACTGCGCGGCCACGCCGACGTCGTCGCGGTCGCCTGCGGCACCGGCGGCACCCTCGCGGGCCTCGCCGCCGGGCTGGCGGCCGGGCAGCGCGCGCTCGGTATACCGGTGCTGAAGGGCGGCTTCCTGGAAGCCGACGTACGGGCCCTGCAGGAACGTGCCTTCGGCGCCCGCAGCGGCACCTGGTCCCTGGACGACCGCTTCCACTGCGGGGGGTACGCGCGTACGACCCCGGACCTGGAGGCGTTCGCACAGGACTTCGAGCAGCGCCACGGGCTGCCCGTGGAACGTCTCTATGTCGCCAAGTTGCTGTACGGGCTCGCCGCTCTGGCGCAGGAGGGCGCCTTCGCGCGCGGGACGACGATCGCCGCCGTCGTCACGGGACGGCCGTTCCCGGAGCCCGGGACGGCGGCCCCGGAACGCTAACCGGCCTCCCGGTAGGCCGCCGCTTCCTCCAGGTCCAGGCGTCGCAGCAGCGCACGCAGCATCTCGTCGTCGATGTAGCGCAGGTCGCGCAGCCTGACGAAGACCTCGCGCTCGGCGCCGATCATCTCGCGGGACAGCCGGCGGTAGGTGTCGTCCACGGACTCGCCGGTGACCGGGTTGACCTGGCCGAGCCGTTCCCAGACGGCGTTGCGGCGGCGCTCCAGGACCGTGCGCAGCCGGTCGGCGAGCGGCGGCGGCAGGGCGTTGCGTTCGTCGGACAGCAGTTCGTCGAGCCGGGCCTCGGCGGCCCGCGAGGCCTGTGCCTGGGCGTTGGCCTCGGCGAGCGTCTCGGCCTGCCGGTCGCGGCCGGGGAACCTCAGCAGCCGGATCAGCGGCGGCAGCGTCACGCCCTGGACGACGAGGGTGCCGATGACGGTGGTGAAGGTCAGGAAGAGGATCAGGTTGCGGGGGCCGTCGGCCATGGTCGACGGGATGGCGAAGGCGATGGCCAGCGAGACGACACCGCGCATCCCGGCCCAGGAGGTGACCATCGCGCCCCGCCAGGTGGGGTTCTCCTCGCGCTCCCTGATGCGCGCGGACAGCAGTCTGGGCAGGAAGGTGGCCGGGTAGACCCAGACGAACCGGGCCACCACCACGACCACGAAGACGGCGACCGCGTACCAGACGGCGGAGCTGCCCTCGTACTCGCCGAGCCGCTTGAGCACGATCGGCAGCTGGAGGCCGATCAGGGCGAACACCGCGGACTCCAGGACGAAGGCGACCATCTTCCACACCGCCTCCTCCTGGAGCCGGGTGGCGAAGTCGACCTCCCACGCGCGGTGACCGAGATAGAGGGCGACGACCACGACCGCGAGCACCCCGGAGGCGTGCGCCTGCTCGGCGACTCCGTAGGCGACGAACGGGATCAGCAGCGACAGCGTGTTCTGCAGCAGGGGCTCGGTCAGGTGGGTGCGCAGCCAGTGCAGGGGCGCCATGAGGACGAGCCCGATGCCGACACCGCCGACCGCGGCGAGCGCGAACTCGCCGATGCCGCCGGCCCAGGTGGCCCCCTCGCCGACGGCGGCGCCGAGGGCCACCTTGTAGGCGGTGATCGCCGTGGCGTCGTTCAGCAGGGACTCGCCCTGGAGGATGGTGGTGATCCGGGAGGGCAGGCCGACCCGGCGCGCGACCGCCGTGGCGGCCACCGCGTCCGGCGGCGCCACCACCGCGCCCAGCACCAGCGCGGCGGGCAGCGACAGCCCGGGGACCAGCAGATACGCGGCCCAGCCGACGACGACGGTCGCGAACAGCACGTAGCCGACCGAGAGCAGCGCCACCGGCCGCAGCTGGGCCCGCAGGTCGAGGTAGGAGCTGTCGCTCGCGGACGTGTACAGCAGCGGGGGCAGCAGCAGCGGCAGGACGACGTGCGGATCGAGGGTGTAGGACGGCACTCCGGGGATGTACGAGACCGCCAGTCCGACCGCGACCAGCAGCAGCGGCGCCGGCGCGGGGGTGCGCCGGGCCGCGGCGGCCACCGCGGCGCTGCCCGCCACCAGCAACAGCAGGGGCATCACGTCCATGGTCCTCGCCCACCCTCGTGTTCCGCGCGGCCACCCGCACACCCGTCGTAATCTGGCAATCATGAAACAGTGCACGCACGCCGACGCGCTGCCGCACCCGGAACCGGAGCCCCTCGACAAGACCTGTCCCGAGTGCCTGCGCGACGGCACGCACCCGGTACAGCTGCGGCTGTGCCTGACCTGTGGCCACGTCGGCTGCTGCGACTCCTCGCCGGGGCGGCACGCGACGGAGCACCACGCGAACTCCGGTCACCCGGTGATGCGGACCTTCGAGCCCGGCGAGGACTGGCGGTGGTGCTTCGTCGACCACGTGCTCGTCTGAGCGTTCCCGTCCGACCGCGTTCTCGTGTGACACTGCATGCGGCGGCTGCCGCACGACGGTTCGAGCGTCTGACGTCTGGGTACGTCAACCCGGCGCGCGCTCTTCCCTTTTGGGCCCGCAAACCCTCTAGACACGGAGCGTATCCACAGCTTTACTGTGAGTGACGCCAGGGGGTTGGGGTCCCGGGACAGAAACGTTCGGAGCGCGATAGCGTCACCGCTTGAACCACGTACGCGTTACCCCGGGGGGCGAACCTTCGGCCCCGTAAAGCTTGTACCACCATGGAGGTGAGGGTGTCCCAGATCGCAGGCGAACCCGCGGCGAACCAGGACTTCGTGGAAGTCCGGCTGCCGGCTGCGGGTGCCTACCTGTCGGTGCTGCGGACGGCCACGGCCGGTCTGGCGGCCCGCTTGGACTTCACCCTGGACGAGATCGAGGACCTGCGCATCGCCGTGGACGAGGCCTGCGCGATCCTGCTCCAGCAGGCCGTGCCCGGCTCGGTGCTCAGCTGTGTCTTCCGGCTCGTCGACGACTCGCTGGAGGTCACCGTGTCGGCGCCGACCACGGACGGCCACGCCCCCTCGCGGGACACTTTCGCCTGGACCGTGCTGTCGGCCCTCGCGGGCAAGGTCTCGTCCGCCGTGGACGAGGACAAGACGGTGTCGATCAGCCTCTACAAACAGCGCGGCGCCGGCCCCGGGCCGGCGTGAGGAACGGGGACGGGCCGGTGCGGGACGAAGAGCGCGGCACGCGTGAGCTGCCGACCGGGGACGGGGGTGCCTCCTGGTCGAGCAGCGCCGAGACCTCCGGGGCGGGCCCCCGGGACGGTTCCCGGCGCATGGCGGACGGCATCGACGGCATCCCCGAGCAGGCCAGGCCGCACCCGGAGGACGACTCCGCGCGGGTCGACGGTGACGGTGCCGGACAGGGCACGCCACCGGAGGCACGCGACGGCGCCGATCCCGGCCGAGCGGGGGCCACGGCTCGGGGAAGGGCTACGGGCGGGACGATGAGCGAGCATGAGCGAGACGCCGAGCAGGAGGCGCTGGGTGCGGAGGCCGTGCGGGCCGTACAGCACGGCCCCCAGGACCGCAGCGGGGCGCGGGCGATGTTCGTGGAACTGCGCAAGCTGAACGCGGGCAGCGCGGAGTACGCGGAGCTGCGTAACCAGCTGGTCCGTATGCACCTGCCGCTCGTGGAGCACCTGGCGCGCCGGTTCCGCAACCGCGGCGAACCGCTGGACGACCTCACCCAGGTCGCCACGATCGGTCTGATCAAGTCCGTCGACCGGTTCGACCCCGAGCGCGGCGTGGAGTTCTCCACGTACGCCACTCCGACCGTGGTCGGCGAGATCAAGCGCCACTTCCGCGACAAGGGCTGGGCGGTCCGGGTGCCGCGCCGGCTGCAGGAGCTGCGGCTGTCGCTGACCACCGCCACGGCCGAGCTGTCCCAGCTGCACGGCCGCTCCCCCACGGTCCACGAGCTGGCCGAGAAGCTCGCCATCTCGGAGGAGGAGGTCCTGGAGGGCCTGGAGTCCGCGAACGCGTACTCCACGCTGTCCCTGGACGTCCCCGACACGGACGACGAGTCGCCGGCGGTCGCCGACACCCTGGGCGCCGAGGACGAGGCGCTGGAGGGCGTGGAGTACCGCGAGTCCCTCAAGCCGCTGCTGGAGGACCTGCCGCCGCGCGAGAAGCGGATCCTGCTGCTGCGTTTCTTCGGGAACATGACCCAGTCGCAGATCGCGCAGGAGGTCGGCATCTCGCAGATGCACGTCTCCCGGCTGCTGGCCCGCACACTGGCCCAGCTGCGGGAGAAGCTCCTCGTCGAGGAGTGAGCGCCGCGCCGGCGGGCCCCGCTCGGGGAAGCCCGCTCGGTGACGGCCCTCCCCGCGGGCGCTACTCGGCCCGGCCCGGTCCCTTGATCCCGAGGGCCCGGGTCGTCTCGCCGTTGACGAGGAGCACCAGCGCCGCCACGGCGACCACCGCGAGGGCGATGCCCGCCGGGATGGCCATGCTGTCGGCCCGGAGCAGGTTGTAGGCCACCGGAAGGGCCATGACCTGGGTGATCACCGCGGGGCCCCGGCTCCAGCCGCGCCGCAGCAGCAGACCGCGCGCGGCGAGCAGCGGCAGCAGCGCGAGCACGGCCAGGGTGATCCCGAGGGTGACGGCCTGCTGCCGGTCGTCCGGGGCGCCGGTCAGTCCGAGGACGAGCACCCACAGGCCGCCGGCCAGCAGGGCGGTGCCCTCCAGCGCGGCCAGCGCCGCCGCGTACGTCAGCCGGCGCGGGCGCGGCTCCGCGGCCGCGGCGGCTTCGGCGGTGTCCGGGGCGGGGTTCTGCTGACTGCTCACCCCAGCAGGGTAGCCCTCCTGCGCGGGCGCACCGCGGCGCCCCGCGCCCCCGAGTGTGCAGGCTCACGCCCGGTCTCTTACCGGATCCCTACCTCGGGCTGGGCCCTGTACCCCCCAGTAGGTACGCTGCCATGCATGCGTGCACTCCTCGTGGTCAATCCGGCGGCAACCACCACAAGCGCACGCAGGCGTGATGTGCTGATCCACGCGCTGGCGAGCGAGATGAAGCTGGAGGCGGTCACCACCGAGTACCGCGGCCACGCCCGCGATCTTGGCCGACAGGCGGCGGAGAGCGACGACATCGACCTGGTGGTGGCCCTCGGCGGCGACGGCACGGTCAACGAGGTCGTCAACGGCCTCCTGCACGCCGGTCCCGACCCCGACCGCCTCCCCGGTCTCGCCGTCGTCCCCGGCGGTTCCACGAACGTCTTCGCCCGCGCCCTGGGCCTGCCCAACGACCCCGTCGAGGCCACCGGCGCCCTGCTGGACGCGCTCCGGGAGGGCAGCGAGCGGGTCGTCGGCCTCGGGCTGACCTCGGGCACGCCGGGCACCGAGGACGAGGCGGTGCCGGCCCGCTGGTTCACGTTCAACGCCGGGCTCGGCTTCGACGCGGGCGTGGTGGGCCGGGTCGAGCAGCAGCGCGAGCGCGGGAAGAAGTCGACGCACGCGCTGTACGTCCGGCAGGTGATCCGGCAGTTCCTCGGCGAGCCGAACCGCCGGCACGGCACGATCACGCTCGAACGGCCCGGCGCGGACCCCGTCGGGGATCTCGTCGTCGCCATAGTCTCGAACACGTCCCCGTGGACGTATCTCGGTAATCGCCCGATGTATACGTCACCTAAGGCCTCGTTCGACACCGGCATCGACGTACTCGGTCTCAGCCGCCTGTCGACCGCCGCTGTTGCCCGGTATGGCACCCAGTTGCTCACTTCGTCCCCCGAGCGGGGCCCACACGGGAAGCACGCCCTGTCCCTGCACGATCTGGACCAGTTCACCTTGCATTCGAAGGCGCCTCTGCCTCTGCAGATGGACGGTGACCACCTGGGGCTGCGTACGAGCGTGACGTTCACAGGCGTACGCCGTGCACTGCGTGTGATTGTGTGAGCGGAACGGCCGAAAGTCCTTTCACTCGAACGTTTAGGCCAGGATCCACCCCATGGAAGTACGGCTGTGACCTAGTCGACACCGAGGAATCAAAAAAAACTTTCCGGAAGGGGTTGTATCCGCCGCTGAGGTTTGCGAGTCTCTACGTGGCGATCGGGACGGCCCGCAACACCGGCCTCCACTGATCACCGGAACCCCTCTACAAACACAGGACCACGCCGGGTGAAGACTCGGCGGTCGGCCCTTCACTTGTTGAGGGATTCGTGAAAGCGTTCACATTCACAAGCAACTTGCACGTAATACCAAGGAGAGGTAGCAGCCATGGACTGGCGTCACAACGCCGTTTGCCGCGAGGAAGACCCCGAGCTCTTCTTCCCCATCGGCAACACCGGTCCTGCGCTGCTGCAGATCGAGGAAGCCAAGGCCGTCTGCCGTCGCTGCCCGGTGATCGAGCAGTGTCTGCAGTGGGCGCTCGAGTCCGGCCAGGACTCCGGCGTCTGGGGTGGTCTCAGCGAGGACGAGCGCCGCGCCATGAAGCGCCGCGCCGCTCGCAACCGGGCTCGTCAGGCCTCCGCCTGACACACCCACCCCTGCTGACAGCCTGAGCTTGGCGGCGCGCACAGCACGTACGCATCTCCCGCCCCCGAGCCGCAGCGCGCAGTTCATCAACGAGCATCAGCCTCGGACCAACGGTGGTCCGGGGCTTTTTGCTGTGCCCGCTCTCCGGTGAGCCCGTCGGCTCACTTCTGTGCGCGCACCGGGATGTCGAGGATCACCCGGGTCCCCCGCTCCGGCGCCGGCACCATGTCGAACGTGCCGCCCAACTCGCCCTCCACCAGCGTCCGTACGATCTGCAGGCCGAGGTTGCCCGAGCGGTGCGGGTCGAAGCCCTCGGGCAGGCCGACGCCGTCGTCCTGGACGGTGACCAGCAGCCGGGCCTCCTTGGTGGTGCCGCCCCGGACCGCCGAGACCTCGACCGTGCCGGTGTCGCCCTCGCGGAAGCCGTGCTCCAGGGCGTTCTGCAGGATCTCGGTGAGGACCATGGACAGCGGGGTGGCGACCTCAGCGTCGAGTATGCCGAACCGTCCGCTGCGCCGGCCGGTCACCTTGCCCGGCGAGATCTCGGCGACCATGGCGAGCACCCGGTCGGCGATGTCGTCGAACTCCACCCGCTCGTCCAGGTTCTGAGACAGCGTCTCATGCACGATGGCGATGGAGCCGACCCGGCGGACCGCCTCCTCCAGCGCCTCCCGGCCGCGCTCGGAGTCGATGCGCCGGGCCTGGAGCCGGAGCAGCGCGGCGACCGTCTGGAGGTTGTTCTTCACCCGGTGGTGGATCTCCCGGATGGTGGCGTCCTTGGTGATCAGCTCGCGTTCGCGGCGGCGCAGCTCGGTGACGTCCCGGAGCAGCACCAGCGAACCGATGCGCGTCCCCTTGGGCTTGAGCGGGATGGCCCGGAACTGGATGACGCCGTCGTGGGCCTCGATCTCGAACTCGCGCGGCGCCCAGCCGCTGGCCACCTTGGCGAGCGCCTCGTCCACCGGCCCCCTGGTCGGGGCGAGTTCGGCGGTGGTCTGCCCGAGGTGGTGGCCGACCAGGTCGGCGGCGAGGCCGAGACGGTGGTAGGCGGACAGGGCGTTCGGGGAGGCGTACTGGACGATGCCGTCCGCGTCCAGCCGGATCAGGCCGTCGCCGACGCGCGGGGAGGCGTCCATGTCGACCTGCTGGTCGGGGAACGGGAAGGAGCCGGCCGCGATCATCTGCGCCAGGTCGGAGGCGCTCTGGAGGTAGGTCAGCTCCAGGCGGCTCGGGGTGCGCACGGTGAGCAGGTTGGTGTTCCGGGCGATCACGCCGAGGACGCGGCCCTCACGCCGTACGGGGATGGACTCGACCCGTACGGGGACCTCCTCGCGCCACTCCGGGTCGCCCTCGCGCACGATCCGGCCCTCGTCCAGGGCCGCGTCCAGCATGGGCCGCCGGCCGCGCGGGACGAGGTGGCCGACCATGTCGTCCTGGTAGGAGGTCGGGCCGGTGTTGGGCCGCATCTGGGCGACCGAGACGTACCGGGTGCCGTCCCGGGTGGGGACCCACAGCACCAGGTCGGCGAAGGAGAGGTCGGAGAGCAGCTGCCACTCCGAGACCAGCAGGTGGAGCCACTCGAGGTCGGAGTCGTCGAGGGCGGTGTGCTGGCGTACGAGTTCGTTCATGGAGGGCACGTCTGCGAGCGTACCCGGGGCCTCGCGGGTGGCCGAAAAACACCCGCGGGCCGCGGCGCCTGGAAGGGACCCTCAACCCTCCCGGCACCGCAGCCCGGAGCATCATCGGCCGTGGGGTGTGCGGTCCCGGTCGGCCGAAGGCCGAGGAGCCGGGGCAGTCAGGGCAGAGAGCTCCGGTTCCTCGATCCGCCTTCCTGTGCGGGGAAGACGGAGGCTTGTCGTACTCGATTGTGGACTAGACCACGATGGCGTGTCCATGGTGTGGAGGCGCCCCGCACGGTGGGAGCAACGGCACGCGATGCCACGCAGCCTAGCCCGCCCGGGTCAATCATGGGGCCAGATGGCCATGGCAATTTCCGCGAGCGCTTCCGGTTCCTCCCGTCGCGCGCCGTCGCGGACCACCGGGCCGGGCCCCGGGCGCGAGCGGCGCGGCTCCCCACCTGAGAGTTTCCCGGGGCTTCCCCTCCTCTTCCCACGCCCGCGGACGCCCGATTCTGTTAGATTGGTCTAAACCACCTAGACGCACAGAGCCCTCTCCAGAACGGCAGGCCCAGCGTGGAAGTTGTCATCGTTCCGGACGCCGCGGCGGGCGGCGAGCTGATCGCCGAGGCCATGGCCCAGCTGCTGCGACGCAAGCCCGACGCCCTGCTCGGCGTGGCCACCGGCTCCACCCCGCTGCCCGTCTACCAGGCACTCACCGCCAAGGTGCGCTCCGGCGCCGTGGACGCCTCGCGGGCGCGGATCGCGCAGCTCGACGAGTACGTGGGGCTGCCCGCGGACCACCCCGAGTCCTACCGCTCGGTGCTGCGCCGGGAGGTGCTGGAGCCGCTCGGGATAGGCATGGACGCCTTCATGGGCCCGGACGGCACGGCCGAGGACGTCCAGGCGGCGTGCGAGGCGTACGACCGGGCGCTCGCCGAGGCCGGCGGGGTGGACCTCCAGCTGCTCGGCATCGGGACCGACGGGCACATCGGGTTCAACGAGCCGTGCTCCTCCCTCGCCTCGCGCACCCGGATCAAGACGCTGACCGAGCAGACCCGGATCGACAACGCCCGCTTCTTCGACGGCGACATCGAGCAGGTCCCGCACCACGTCATCACCCAGGGCATCGGGACGATCCTGGAGGCACGGCACCTGGTGCTGCTGGCGACCGGCGAGGGCAAGGCGGACGCCGTCGCCGCGACCGTCGAGGGGCCGGTGGCCGCCGTGTGCCCCGCCTCGGCGCTCCAGCTGCATCCGCACGCCACGGTGGTCGTCGACGAGGCCGCCGCGGCCAAGCTGAAGCTGGCCGACTACTTCCGCCACACCTACGCCAACAAGCCGGAGTGGCAGGGGATCTAGGCCCGGCGTGCGCCGCCGCCGAGGAGTGCGGGGATCGTTCACCCGCTCGATGGACTAGACCAACAACGGGTGCGACGGTATATAGAGGAGATCACGGAGCGTGCGGGGTGGAGTGCTGACACGACAACCCATGCCACGATGTGAGCCGTGGCCGACGGGGATGTCGGTCGCTTTCGGCATCCGGAGCCGGGAAGGCAGAGCATGAGCACCGACGTCAGCAGTGCGGAGAACGAGGTCGGCACCACCCGTACCGCGCGCGTGCCCAAGTACTACCGCTTGAAGAAGCACCTGCTCGACATGACGGAGACCCAGGCGCCGGGCACGCCGGTCCCGCCGGAGCGCACGCTGGCCGCCGAGTTCGACACCTCCCGCACCACGGTGCGCCAGGCCCTGCAGGAGCTGGTGGTGGAGGGCCGGCTGGAACGCATCCAGGGCAAGGGCACCTTCGTGGCCAAGCCCAAGGTCTCCCAGGCCCTCCAGCTCACCTCCTACACCGAGGACATGCGCGCCCAGGGCCTGGAGCCGACCTCGCAGCTGCTGGACATCGGGTACATCACCGCCGACGACCGGCTCGCCGAGCTGCTCGACATCGCCCCCGGCGGGCGCGTGCTGCGCATCGAGCGGCTGCGCATGGCCAACGGCGAGCCGATGGCGATCGAGACCACCCACCTGTCCGCCAAGCGCTTCCCGGCGCTCAGACGCTCGCTGGCGAAGTACACCTCGCTGTACACCGCGCTCGCCGAGGTCTACGACGTCCACCTCGCCGAGGCCGAGGAGACCATCGAGACCTCCCTGGCCACCCCGCGCGAGGCGGGTCTGCTCGGCACCGACGTGGGCCTGCCGATGCTGATGCTCTCCCGGCACTCGCTGGACCGCGAGGGCCAGCCGGTGGAGTGGGTGCGCTCGGTGTACCGCGGGGACCGGTACAAGTTCGTGGCCCGGCTGAAGCGGCCCGCGGAGTAACCGCCAGGCACGTTCGCTGAATCGATATACCGAGATGCGGACGAGGTCTTCCACTGCCACGACGGCGTCACCTAGATTGCCTGCGCATTACCCAGGTGATCAGCGAGGGGACGGAGCCGTGGCATGTCCGAAACGCCTGAAGTGAGACCACCGGTGGTGACGCCGGGCCGGGTGATCATCGCACTGTGTCTCGTCGCGCCCTTCGTGGCGATGCTCTGGGTCGGCTCGTACGCCAAGACCGACCCCGCGTTCATCGGGATCCCGTTCTTCTACTGGTACCAGATGCTCTGGGTGCTGATCTCCACCGCGCTCACCATGCTGGCGTACAAGCTCTGGCAGCGTGACCAGCGCGCCCGCAAGGGTGCGAACGGGGGTGCGGCGAAGTGAAGGACGGCGTCAACGGCGTCGCGCTCGGCGTCTTCATCTTCTTCTTCCTGGCCGTCACGGTCATGGGCTTCCTGGCCGCGCGCTGGCGCAGGGCCGAGAACGAGCACTCCCTGGACGAGTGGGGTCTGGGCGGCCGGTCCTTCGGCACCTGGATCACCTGGTTCCTGCTCGGCGGCGACCTGTACACGGCGTACACCTTCGTCGCCGTACCGGCGGCGATCTACGCGGCGGGCGCGTCCGGCTTCTTCGCGGTGCCGTACACGATCCTGGTGTACCCGCTGATCTTCACCTTCCTGCCGCGCCTGTGGTCGGTCTCGCACCGGCACGGGTACGTCACCACCTCCGACTTCGTGCGCGGCCGGTTCGGTTCGAAGGGCCTGTCGCTGGCGGTGGCGGTGACCGGCATCCTGGCGACCATGCCGTACATCGCGCTCCAACTGGTCGGCATCCAGGCCGTGCTGGACGTGATGGGCGTCGGCGGCGGCGAGAACACCAACTGGTTCGTGAAGGACCTGCCGTTGCTGATCGCCTTCGGCGTGCTGGCCGCGTACACGTACTCCTCGGGCCTGCGCGCCCCCGCGCTGATCGCGTTCGTCAAGGACACGCTGATCTACATCGTCATCGCGGTGGCGATCATCTACATCCCGATCAAGCTGGGCGGGTTCGACGACGTCTTCGCCAAGGCGGGCCACGCGCTCGGCCAGGTGAACCCGGACACCGGGAAGCCGCGCGGCGCGCTGGCCCCGGGGGAGGCGAACCAGTGGACGTACGCCACGCTGGCCCTCGGCTCCGCGCTCGCGCTGTTCATGTACCCGCACTCGATCACCGCGACCCTGTCGTCCAGGAGCCGTGAGGTGATCCGCCGCAACACCACGATCCTGCCGCTGTACTCCCTGATGCTGGGTCTGCTGGCGCTGCTGGGCTTCATGGCGATCGCGGCCGGGGTGAAGGTCGGCAACGGCCAGCTGGCCATCCCGCAGCTGTTCGAGGACATGTTCCCGGACTGGTTCGCCGGGGTGGCCTTCGCGGCGATCGGCATCGGCGCCCTGGTCCCGGCGGCGATCATGTCCATCGCGGCGGCCAACCTCTTCACCCGCAACATCTACAAGGACTTCATCAAGCCCGACGCGACGGCCCAGCAGGAGACCAAGGTCTCCAAGCTGGTGTCGCTGCTGGTGAAGGTCGGCGCGCTGGTCTTCGTCCTCACCATGGACAAGACCGTCGCCATCAACTTCCAGCTGCTGGGCGGCATCTGGATCCTGCAGACCTTCCCGGCCCTGGTCGGCGGCCTGTTCACCCGCTGGTTCCACCGCTGGGCGCTGCTCGCCGGCTGGGCGGCCGGCATGATCTACGGCACGGCCGCCGCGTACGGCATCGCCTCGCCGACCCAGAAGCACTTCGGCGGCAACGCCAAGGAGATCCCGGGCATCGGCGAGATCGGCTACATCGGCCTGACGGCGTTCGTCCTGAACGTTCTGGTGACCGTGGTCCTGACCGTCGTCCTGAGGGCCGTGAAGGCCCCCGACGGCGTCGACGAGACCAGGCCGCAGGACTACACGGCCGACGCGGGCGACCCCGGGGTGCAGGTGGAGCTGCCGCCGGCCACCGCGGGCAGCGCGCACTAGCCCACGCCTCGATCGGGGCCCCGAGCCCTGTCGTTCGGATCAGCCGGCCGCCCCGCGCCGCCGGGATGAACCGAACGGCAGGGCTTCGTCGCGGGTACGCCCGGGCATCGCCGAGACGGCCGCACGAGGTGGTGCCGCCCGGCCCGGTGGTACGCGAGACCAGGGTGTACCCGCCCTGCGCCCCCAGGCGAACGCGGCGAGCACGGCAACGGTCCGCACGACCCGGTCGGCGTTGGTGCACGAGGCCCGTCTTCCCGGCACCCGGGACCCCGCGGGCAACTGCTTCCCAGGAAGCACGCACCGTCCGCGCCGCCGCCCGGCAAGTGGCCCCCGACACCGGACCGGCACAACATCTGGGGGTGACATGAGAACCCGGCACTAGATGTATGCTCGTGATCGCTGTCGCCGCAGGGGAATCCGGTGCGAGTCCGGAACTGTCCCGCAACGGTGTACCTGCGTGCATCCGCGCGCCTGTTGAGTCCGACGACCTGCCGGCAGCACACCCGGACGTCCGGTCCGGGTGGGTTCCGAACGTCCGGGCCTCGTGGAGTGGGCCGGTGGACGCGACGCCGTGCGCGCTCGTGGCTGCCTCCTGCCCTCCGCCGGGCCCCCGTGCCGAGCTGAGGGAGAGCCCCACGTGACCATCGCGCCAGCCGACCCGGCTTCAGTCAGCGAACTGGAGACCGACGGTCCCGGGACCGCACTGCTGCGGACCCTGACCGAGCTGACCGCCGACCTGCCCGACGCCGACCCGGGCCGGATCGCCGCCGCCGCGCTGCGCGGCCGGTCCGCGCGGGCCGACGAGGCGGAGCTGCGTGAGCTGGCCACGGAGGCGGCCGCCGGCCTGATCTCCGAGGACCCCGCCTACTCGAAGCTGGCCGCCCGGCTGCTGACCCTCACCATCCGGGACGAGGCCGCCTCGCAGGGCGTGACGTCCTTCACCGAGTCCGTCGCGGTCGGGCACCGCGAGGGCCTCATCGCCGACCGCACCGCCGAGTTCGCGCGCCTGCACGCCGAGCGGCTCGACGCACTGGTCGACGCCTCGGCCGACGACCGCTTCGGCTACTTCGGCCTGCGCACCCTCTACAGCCGTTACCTGCTGCGCCACCCGATCACCCGCAAGGTCGTCGAGACGCCCCAGCACTTCATGCTCCGCGTGGCCAGCGGCCTCGCCGAGGACGACACGCCCCGCTCGGTGGACGAGGTCGCGGCCCTGTACGGCCTGATGAGCCGCCTGGACTACCTGCCGTCCTCCCCCACCCTGTTCAACTCCGGCACGCGGCACCCCCAGATGTCGTCCTGCTACCTGCTGGACTCGCCGCTGGACGAACTGGACTCCATCTACGACCGCTACCACCAGGTGGCCCGCCTGTCGAAGCACGCCGGCGGCATCGGGCTGTCGTACTCCCGTATCCGCTCGCGGGGTTCGCTGATCCGGGGGACGAACGGGCACTCCAACGGCATCGTGCCGTTCCTGAAGACCCTGGACGCGTCCGTGGCCGCGGTGAACCAGGGCGGCCGGCGCAAGGGCGCCGCCGCGGTCTACCTGGAGACCTGGCACTCCGACATCGAGGAGTTCCTGGAACTGCGGGACAACACCGGCGAGGACGCCCGCCGCACCCACAACCTCAACCTCGCCCACTGGGTCCCGGACGAGTTCATGCGCCGGGTCAACGCCGACGCGCAGTGGTCGCTGTTCTCCCCCGCCGACGTCCCCGAGCTGGTCGACCTGTGGGGCGAGGAGTTCGACGCCGCCTACCGCAAGGCCGAGGCCGCCGGCCTGGCCAGGAAGACCCTTCCCGCACGGGAGCTGTACGGCCGGATGATGCGCACCCTCGCGCAGACCGGCAACGGCTGGATGACCTTCAAGGACGCCGCCAACCGCACCGCCAACCAGACCGCCGAGCCCGGCAACGTCATCCACTCCTCCAACCTCTGCACCGAGATCCTGGAGGTCACCGACGACGGCGAGACCGCCGTCTGCAACCTCGGCTCGATCAACCTCGGCGCCTTCGTGCGGGACGCCGACATCGACTGGGAGCGCCTGGACCGGACGGTCCGCACCGCCGTCACCTTCCTCGACCGGGTCGTGGACATCAACTTCTACCCGACCGAGCAGGCGGGCCGCTCCAACGCCAAGTGGCGCCCCGTGGGCCTCGGCGCGATGGGCCTCCAGGACGTCTTCTTCAAGCTGCGCCTGCCCTTCGACTCCGCCGAGGCCAAGGCCCTGTCCACCCGGATCGCCGAGCGGATCATGCTCGCCGCCTACGAGGCCTCCGCCGACCTCGCCGAGCGCAACGGCCCGCTGCCCGCCTGGGAGCAGACCCGCGCCGCCCGCGGCGTCCTCCACCCCGACCACTACGAGGTCGACCTGACCTGGCCGGAGCGCTGGGACGCCCTCCGCAGGCGCATCGCGGAGACCGGCATGCGCAACTCGCTGCTCCTCGCGATCGCGCCGACGGCCACCATCGCGTCCATCGCGGGTGTGTACGAGTGCATCGAGCCGCAGGTCTCCAACCTGTTCAAGCGCGAGACGCTCTCCGGCGAGTTCCTCCAGGTCAACTCCTACCTGGTGCAGGACCTGAAGGACCTCGGCGTCTGGGACGCCCGCACCCGCGAGGCCCTGCGCGAGGCCAACGGCTCGGTGCAGGACTTCCTCTGGATCCCTCAGGACGTGCGTGAGCTGTACCGCACGGCCTGGGAGATCCCCCAGCGCGGCCTCATCGACATGGCCGCCGCCCGCACCCCCTTCCTCGACCAGGCCCAGTCGCTCAACCTGTTCCTGGAGACGCCGACCATCGGCAAGCTCTCCTCGATGTACGCCTACGCCTGGAAGTCGGGCCTGAAGACCACGTACTACCTGCGCTCGCGTCCCGCGACGCGCATCGCCCGCGCCGCCCAGGGCCAGGCGCAGGCCGCCAAGCCCGTCCCCGTGCAGCAGATCGCCGAGCCCGACGCGGTCGCCTGCTCCCTGGAAAACCCCGAGTCCTGCGAGGCCTGCCAGTAATGACCAGCCGAAACACCAACCTGCTCGACCCCGGCTTCGAGTTGACTCTCCGCCCCATGCGCTACCCCGACTTCTACGAGCGCTACCGGGACGCCATCAAGAACACCTGGACCGTCGAGGAGGTCGACCTCCACTCCGACGTCGCCGACCTGGCCAGGCTCACCCCCGAGGAGCAGCACCTCATCGGCCGCCTCGTCGCGTTCTTCGCGACCGGCGACTCGATCGTCGCGAACAACCTGGTGCTCACCCTCTACAAGCACATCAACTCCCCCGAAGCGCGCCTCTATCTGAGCCGGCAGCTGTTCGAGGAAGCCGTCCACGTCCAGTTCTACCTGACCCTGCTGGACACCTACCTGCCCGACCCGGACGACCGCGCCGCCGCCTTCGCCGCCGTGGAGAACATCCCCTCCATCCGCGAGAAGGCGGAGTTCTGCTTCAAGTGGATCAACGAGGTCGAGAAGATCGACCGCCTGGAGACCAAGGCCGACCGCCGCCGTTTCCTGCTCAACCTCATCTGCTTCGCGGCCTGCATCGAAGGACTCTTCTTCTACGGCGCCTTCGCCTACGTCTACTGGTTCCGCAGCCGTGGCCTCCTGCACGGCCTCGCCACCGGCACCAACTGGGTCTTCCGCGACGAGACCATGCACATGAGCTTCGCCTTCGACGTCGTCGACACCGTCCGCAAGGAAGAACCCGAGCTCTTCGACGACCAGCTTGGGCAGGAGGTCACCGACATGCTGAAGGAGGCCGTCGAAGCCGAGCTGCAGTTCGCCCGCGACCTGTGCGGCGACGGCCTGCCCGGCATGAACACCGACTCCATGCGGCAGTACCTCGAATGCGTCGCCGACCAGCGTCTCACCCGCCTCGGCTTCGCCCCGGTGTACGGCTCGGAGAACCCGTTCTCCTTCATGGAACTCCAGGGCGTCCAGGAGCTGACGAACTTCTTCGAGCGCCGCCCGTCGGCGTACCAGGTCGCCGTGGAAGGCACGGTCGACCTGGACGAGGACTTCTGAGCGGCCGTTACTTCAGCTTCACCGCGTCCCCGGCCGACACGATCCGCGCGGTCGTCGTCGTGCCGGGGAAGCACCAGCGCCGGCTGCCCGCCGAGATGACGGTGACCTTGGTGCCGAGCCTTCCGGCGTCGCCCGTGCGCACGGTCCTCTGGTACTTCAGGTCCTCCCAGTTCGCCCGGGACAGCTTGCCGGTGACGGTCGGCCCGGCACCCTGGGCCACGGTCGGAGATCCCGTAGTCGCCGTCGTTCGCCTTGACGGTGGCGTTGACCTGCCAGACACCGGCCAGCCTGTTGCTGTCGGCGTCGTCGCTGTGGGGGAACGTCACCTTCTTCGACGTCCCGACGATCACGTTCCCGCCCTTGTTGACGACGGTCTTCACCACGCGGATGTCTCCCCTGCCCTCCGCGTGGGCGCCCGTCGCGGTCAGCAGCGTCAGGGCGCTTTGTGTCAGGCGGGACGGGCCGCGCCGTGGCGCCTGCCGTGGCGCCGGGGCTCCTGCGCCGGCCGGTTGGGTGCCCCCGGCTGCCGGGCCTGCCTGATCTGCCGGTCGATGCGCCGGTCGCGCAGGACACCGAGCGCGGAGGGCAGGACCAGCAGGACCAGGATCCCGAGGGTGGCGAGCATTCCGATGAGGCCTTCGATCTGGTTTCCGTTCATGGACACCACTGTCGCGCCGGATACTCCTTACCGGCAGTGGCAGGACTGCCGTAGACCCTCGAATTACTGCCACTGGCGAGGCACACTGGCAGCATGCTGAAGAACGTGGCCGCCGTGCTGCTGAACGGGGTGCATCCCTTCGAGCTGGGTGTCGTGTGCGAGGTGTTCGGCATCGACCGCAGCGACGAGGGGCTGCCCGTGTACGACTTCGCCGTGGTGTCGGCGGAGGGGCCCGAGCTGGGCACGCACTGCGGGTTCACCGTGTCCACGCCGTACGGCCTGGAGCGGCTGGAGGAGGCCGATCTGATCGCCGTACCGGCCGGTGAGGCGTATGCGGAGCGCGAGTATCCGCCGGAGCTGCTGGCGGCGCTGCGGCGGGCCGTGGACCGCGGCACGCGGGTGCTGAGCGTCTGCTCCGGGGTGTTCCTGCTGGCCGCGGCCGGGCTGCTGGACGGGCGGCGGTGCGCGGTGCACTGGCACCACGCCGAACAGCTCTCCCGGCGCTACCCCCGGCTCACCGTCGAGCCGGACGTGCTGTACGTCGACGAGGACCCTGTGATCACCTCGGCCGGCACCGCCGCCGGGATCGACGCCTGTCTGCACCTCGTGCGCAAGGAGCAGGGCCCGGAGGTGGCCAACAAGATCGCCCGCCGCATGGTGGTGCCGCCGCACCGGGACGGCGGACAGGCGCAGTTCATCGAACGGCCGCTGCCGAAGACGCCCTGCGACACGGTCGGGGAGGTGCTGGCCTGGATGGAGGCCCATCTCGACCAGGAGGTCACGGTCGAGCAGCTCGCCGCCCGCGCCCACATGGCGCCGCGCACCTTCGCGCGGCGCTTCCAGCAGGAGACCGGGACCACCCCCTACCGCTGGATCCTGCGCCAACGGGTGCTGCTGGCACAGGAGTTGCTGGAGGGTACGGACGAGACGATGGACACCATCGCCTGGCGCACCGGGTTCGGTACGGCCGCGGCGCTGCGCCACCAGTTCCTCCGGGCGCTGGGCACGACCCCGAACGCCTACCGGCGCGCGTTCAGGGGCCCGCGGGCCGCCTGAGCGCGCGCCGGTGCCGGGCCTACCAGGGGATCGCCCGCAGGAGCAGGTCGTGCGGGCGGAGGGTGATGCCGACGCGGGTGGTGTCGTCGGACCCGCCGGCCTGCTCGAAGCGGTACTTCGCCGAGACCGCCGCGGTGATCAGGCTGAGCTGGGTCATGGAGAAGTGGTCGCTGGGGCACTTGCGGTTGCCCACGCTGAACGGGCTCATGGCGTACTTCGGTACGTCCCTGGCCCGCTCGGGCAGCCAGCGGTCGGGGTCGAAGTCAAGAGGGCGGGCGTAGGAGCGGCCGTCGCGCTGGATGGCGTACGGGCTGTAGACGATGTCCGCCCCGGCCGGGATGCGATAGCCGCCGAGTACGGTGTCGGTCACCGCGCGCCGGGTCAATATCCATACGGCGGGCCTGAGCCGCATGGCCTCGACGACGACATTGTTGGTGTGCGTGAGTGAGCGGACGTGCTCGAATCCGACGGGTCGGCCACCGGTCACGGATTCGACCTCGGTCCGTACCTTCTCGGCGTGTTCCGGGTGTTCGGCGAGGACCTGCAGCAGCCACATGATCGTGGACGCCACTGTTTCGCTGCCGGGGGTGAGTATCGCGACGACCTGGTCGTGGATCTCCTGTTCCCCGATGGGATCGCCATTGTCGTCCTTCGCCTCCAGCAATGCCGTCAGCAAATCGTCCGGCTTTTGACCAGATGCCCTCCGCTCGGCGACGATCTCGTCCACCAGCAGATGCAAATCGGCCAGCGCCCGGTTGAATTCGCGGTTGGCCGGGAACGGCAGCCGGTAGAGCGGGCCGAGCGGGATCACCATCCTGCGGTACATACCGCGGAAGACGGTGGCGAGGTCGGTGCTGAGCCGTTCCGCGCGCTCGTCCATGTACTCGCCGCGCAGCAGGCAGCGGGCGGCGATGCGGACGGCGACCCGGAAGGACTCGGAGGTGCAGTCGACGGTCGAGCCGGGCTGCCAGCGCTCGGTCAGCGCGTGTGCCTCCTCCTCCATCACCGGGCCGTAGCCGGGTAAGGCGTCGAGCCGGAAGGCGGGCTGGATGGTGCGCCGCTGCCGGCGGTGCCGGGGGCCGTTGGCGGTGGCCACGCCCTCCTTGCCGAGCAGACCCTCCAGGGACTCCCACAGCGGACCGTCGATCTTGAAGTCGGGGCTGAGGGCCAGGGCTCCGGTGAGGGCCGGTGTGGTGACGGCGTACACCGTCTTGGGGCCGAGCTTCAGGCGTACCACGTCTCCGTGCTCGCGCAGCCCGGACATGAAGGCGAGCGGGTCGCGGGCCAGCCTCAGGCCGTGGCCGAGGACCGGTACGGCACCTCCGGCCAGCGGCGGTTCGCGCAGTTCGGGCGATGGTGCGGCGGGGGTCGCGGGGCTCTGGGGACTCTGGGGGCTCACCGACTCGACGGTCATTTCTCACCTGCCGTTTCGTTCGTGACGTACGGGGGCGTGGACCGGTCTTCCCAGCTGTCGACCCGGTACCGGCCGGACTCGTGGTGGAACCAGTAGACGGAGCCGAACCAGTTGCGCATGGCGCCGACGCAGGACCGGACGGCGGCGCTCAGTTCCTTGCCGCGGACCGTTCCGTCGTCGAGGTCGCGGGCGAATTGCAGGACTTTCCGTTCGGCTTCGAGGAACTCACTGATGCATTCCTCGACGCGCCGCCTGACTTCGTCCACCGCTTCTTCGAGGGTCAGCCCCGCATGGGTGATGAGGCTGATCCCGAGATTGTGCACCTCGTCGCCCGCTATTTCCTTCGGCAGCGAGCAGAGATCGTTGTACCAGGCGGCGAATTCCTGACTGAGCAATGCCGCCCGACGGTACGCCGGATTGTTCCTCACCGCTTCCGGCAGTTCACATCCGGCGCTGGGTTCGAGGAGGTCCGTCCATATCCAGTGCGCGAAGGTGAGACGGCGCAGGGCGAGATACTCCTCGACGCCGGGTATGTGTCCCCGGGTGCGGTTGCGGAATTCCCGGTCGTACGCCTCGATCACCGCGTGGAAGTGCCGGGCGAACCGCTGGTTCCAGGTGCGCGACAGGAAGCCGTAGAGCCGCAGCACGCTGTCCGCGAAGCCCGCCACCAGCGGGTCGGGGTGGTGCAGATGGTGCCTGGGTGCGTCGAGAGCCGCGTGCAGCCGGTACCGCAGCCGCCGCCAGTCGCCCGCCCGGCCGTGCACGATGTCGCGGTCGTGGCGGTCGTCCCAGACGAAGAACCAGGCACTGTAGTCGGCTATGGCCTGCAGGACGTCGTCGGAGGCGTCGGTGTAGTACCCCGCCATGAGATCGGTGTAGCACAGTCCATCGGCATATTCCTGCACCTTGGCCGGCGGCATGAGCCGTTTTTCCAGGAGCCAGCGGCGTGTCTTCTCCTGGAGTCGTGGCCAATACGGATGCAGTTGCCGGGGAAAGGCCGACTCGATCACCGGGAGTGCCAGTGCGGGTGGGACTACGACCGCCGTCGCCGTCGCTGTGGTGCTGTGTGGGAAAGCATGCACAGAACAAACCCCTCTCAGCCGCCAGGAAGCGCACACCCCTCCCGTTGTGCCGGGGCGTGCGCCGGTGCGTATCCCCCACGTCCATTCAGCACCACAACTGACCGCCGTGGGAACGGATTTGCTTCACTCACTACCCCACGGTGCCGAGAATCCCCCCTTGCGTGACTGATAAAGGATCAGTAGCACCAGTGGAAGGGATCGGTTGTACGACGCACTCCCGAACGAACCGGGCAACACGAAGGCGCCCGGCCAGGGAGGATCCGGCCGGGCGCCCCAAGTGCGCTGCGCTGGTCAGTCGTTGGCGACGACGGGGTAGCGTGGCTCGTTCTCGGCCATCTGCCGCAGCGCGTCCTTGCGGTCCCGCTTCGACAGCCGGTCGATGTACAGGTAGCCGTAGAGGTGGTCGGTCTCGTGCTGCAAACAGCGCGCGAAGTATCCGGTGCCGCGGACCCTGATCGGGTTGCCCTGCTCGTCCTGGCCGGTCACCTCGGCGTAGTCGGGACGCGGGAGCGACGCGTAGGCCGTGGGGACGGACAGGCAGCCCTCGTTGCTGTCGTCCAGCCGGCGCCGCTCGGCGGGCAGGTCGACCAGCTTCGGGTTGCACACCACGCCGACGTGCCGGACGCCCTCGTCGTCCTGGCAGTCGTAGACGAAGACCTTCAGGTCGACACCGATCTGGTTGGCGGCCAGGCCCACGCCCTCGGCGGTGCGCTGGCTGGCGAACATGTCGGCGACCAGCTGCTGCAGCTCCTCGCCGAACTCGGTGACGTCCCTGCACTCCTTGTGCAGCACCGGGTTGCCGACGACCGTGATCGGCCGCGAGGTGCCGCGCTCGCGCCAGGCCCTCTCGCGCTCCTCGCAGTCCTCCGTGTCGACGACGTAGCCCTCGTCGTCGACGGGGAGCACGCCCGCGTGCTGCTGATCGGTGTCCTGCTGCGCCATGACCGACGTACGCCTTCCTCAAAGAACCGGGGAGATGTTGCTGGTACAGGTTACGTGCAGGCGCCCCGGAGCGGCGCGGGACGCCGTCCGACATGCGGCTCCGCCGCGTGGGCGCACGCAGTCCTCAGCACACCTCTTCGAGGTCCCGCCAGTCACGCGAATCCGGACTGTCGGCGACCCACCCGTCGAGCAGACCCCGGACCAGCGAGGCCGGCGCGGCCACCCCGCACTCCCGCTCGGGCACCCACAGCTGCCCGTCCGTGCGGTGTCCCAGCGGCCCGGGGTGCCCGGGCTCGCTGTGGTCGTGCGGGTCGAGGTGGACGCCCTCGCCCTCGTCCGACGGCATCCGGGACTCGCTGCACATCCGGCACAGCAGCCGCACCGAGGAGGACCAGTCCTCCGCGGCGAACCCGGCGTCGGCGGCCAGCTGCTCCAGCGCGTCCCGGTCGGCCTCGGTGGCCGCCTCCAGAAGGACCACCCAGGTGGGCACGGGCGACGGCGCCCACAGCTCGATCTCGTCGAAGACCGGGTAGGAGTGCCCGGTGGAGGTGGTGCGCTCGCCGTGCGGGACGCCGTCGTGCAGGACGACCTCGCCCCAGCGCCGCCCGGACGAGGGCAGCGGGATGGAGAGCACCTCCAGCCGGGCCGGGTCCAGCCGGCGGCCCCAGACCACCTCGGCCTCGCCCTCCGGGGAGAGCCGTACGGCCGCGCTGCCCAGCTCCATGCCGACGGGTTCCGCGGCGGCCGCGGAGGCCCCGGGCACCTTCAGCCCGTACGCCTGCCAGGCGCGGCGGGCCAGCGGCCAGTCCTGCAGGGCGGTCGCGGCGATGCCGACGTTCCACCAGTCGGGCGCCCCGGTCTCGCGGTCGAGCAGGGCGACCGCGCGCAGTCCGGCCGCGCGGGCCTGCTCCCAGTCGTGCCGGAACTTGTGCAGCAGGGCGAGGTTGAACCAGGACTCCGACATCCAGGGTTCCAGATCGGCGGCGCGTGTCAGCAGCTCGCCCGCGTCCTCGTACCGGCCGTCCCCGATGAGTGTGAACGCCCGGTCGGTGGCCTGCCGCCAGGAGGCGGAGGGCCGGTGCCGTCCCTTGCCGAAGATCCTCACGATTCCCGCCTGCCAGTTCCATTTCCCGCTGTGGGCTGGCTTGTGCCCCCGGACACCCTCTCCCTCGCATCCAACCACGTGCGGCGGGAAAGGCGCTCATTACCCATGGGTTACCCAGCCGGGCACGGGGTCAGACAGTCCCGTTCTCCGCACGGACACCCGCTCACGGCCGCCCGGCGGCCGGGCCAGCACCCGGGCGAGCGACTCCACGACCTCGGGAGCGTAGTCCCCGGCGGTGCCCAGACGCAGCTCCTCCAGCGCACGCAGGGGACCGTCGGGGCCGGCGTCCCGGGTCATCTCGTCGTAGGCGTTGACGGCCCGCACGATCCGGGCGGCGAGCGGCTGCTCCGGGTAGGGATCGGCCTGCCGCTCAACGACGACCGCGACGGCCGCGTCGACGCCGGTCTGCCGGACGACGGCCCCGCCGAGCAGCGCGATGCGCCGCTGCTCCGCGGCGGGCAGCGCCGCGGTGGCGCCGCCCGGGACCGGGTCGACCAGGCTGAGCTGGCCGATGTCGTGCATCAGGGCCGCGTACTCCAGGACGGTCAGTTCGCGGCCGGTCAGGCCGAGGTCGCGGCCGACGGCCTGGCTGAGCGCGGCGACGCGGTGGGCGTGCCCGGCGGGGGTGCAGCCGGCGATCTCGGTGGCGCGGGCCAGGGAGGCGATGGTCTGCCGGTAGGTGGCGCGGACGGCCGTGTACCGGCGCAGGGACAGCTGGACGAGCAGCATGGGCAGGCAGAACACGGGCAGCGCCCACAGGCCGACGACGGCGACCGCGAGCGCCATCACCGCGCCGGTCGCGCAGACGGTGGAGCCGATGCCGAGCAGGCCGCGCAGTTCCTCGCGCAGCAGCGGGCCGAACGGCCAGCGGGTGCGGCTGTGGGCGAGCGCGGCGGCCAGGACGGCGCCGCACAGGGAGGTGAGGGCGAGCAGGGTGAGCAGCAGCAGGGCGTAGGCGGGGCCGCCCCAGGAGACGAAGACGCCCTGGCTGTAGAGGGGTTGGAAGCAGACGGCGGCGAAGCCGACGGTGAGCAGGCGGCGGGCCAGGTGATCGACGGTGGGGCTGCCGCCGGACCAGATGTGCGGGACGGCGCCGAGCAGGGTGGCGACGAGGACGACGGTGATGACCTGGGCGGCGTCGTGGTGACCGGGCCGCCCGGCGTCGGCGCCCAGCAGGGCGTACGCCATGGAGCCGGCGGCGCCGAGGGGCGCGGCCTGCCGCCGTGCCTGGGCGTCGCTCCACCGGGTCAGCTCGCCGACGGTTATGAGCATCCCGAAGGCGAGCGCGACGCCGCGGTCCTCCAGGCCGGTCCACAGGGTGACGGCGAGGGAGCCGGCCGCCACGAGGGCGGCGGCGCCGTGGATGAGCCGCAGCGCGGTCATCGGGGCGCCCCGCTGTCGGCGGCCCGCCCGGCGGTCGGGGTGTCCTGCGCCGGTTCGTCGGCGGTGACCGCCGGGTGCCAGCCGGAGCGGGCCAGGGCGCGGACGAGCGCGCCGACCATGCGGGGGTCGAAGTGCTTCCCGGCGCAGCGCTCCAGTTCGGCCACGGCGGCCTCGACCGGGCGGGCCCGGCTGTAGCAGCGGGTGGAGGTCATGGCGTCGAAGGCGTCCGCGACGGCGACGATCCGGGCGCACTCGGGGATCCGGTCGCCGGCCAGGCCGTACGGGTAGCCGCTGCCGTCGAGCCGTTCGTGGTGGTGGAGGATGGCCGCGCGGGCCTCGCCGAGGAAGGAGATGCCGCGGACCATCTCGTGGCCGTACTCGGGGTGCAGCTCGATGATCCGTCGTTCCTCCGGGGTGAGCGGGCCGTTCTTGCGCAGCAGCCGGGTGGGCACGCCCAGCTTGCCGACGTCGTGCAGGATGCCGGCGAAGCGCAGCACCTCGACGCGTTCGTCGTCCATGCCGAGTTCACGGGCGATCAGGACGGAGGCGTGTCCGACGCGTTCACTGTGGCCGCGGGTGTAGCCGTCCTTGATGTCGACGGCCTGGACGAGGGCGCGGATGGTGGCCTGGTGGGCCGCGCGTTCGCGGTGGTACTGGGCGAACACCCACCAGGAGACGCACATCGGCAGCAGCACGAGCAGCGCGGCGACCGGGCCGTAGGGGCTGCGCCACAGCACGGCCATCATCAGGCCGGCGAGTCCGTGCACCGCGACGGGCGCGAGGGAGCGGGCCAGCAGTCCGCGCCAGGCCCGGCGCGGCGGCACCAGGCCGACCGCAGCGCGCAGCCCGCCGTCGAGCACGGTGAGCACCAGGCAGAAGGCGAGCACGGCCGCGCCGGCGGGCAGCAGGGCGTGCGGGAAGTCGGAGCCGGCGACGGCGTCCCGGCCGCCGAGCGTGCCGTGCACCCGGGAGGCGGCCCACACGGCGAGCGCGGGCTGCGCGGCCCGCCACACCCGCCGGGGCAGGGCGGGCCGGTGGGCGACCGGGGAGAGCAGCCCGGCGGGCACCGGGACGAGCGCGGCGGCGGCCGGGGGCAGCAGGAACGCGCCGGCGAGCAGGACCGGGTAGAAGGTGCCGCCGAAGCGGCGGCGTACGGCGTGCTCGCAGACCGCGCAGAGCGCGGCGAGTAGGCCGAGCGCCCCCCAGGGGGTGTGCCCGGCGGGCAGGGGCAGCAGGCAGAGGACGGTCAGGAGGGCGACGGCGGCCACATAGCCGCGTGCCCTCGCCGGTACCGCGTCCATCACGCCCCTCCCCGATCCCCCGACCGTGCCTGTCCAGGCTCGGAGCGTAGGGCGGGATCGGGGGGTTCGGGGCTTATGACCTGAGGATTAGCACGTTCGGGTGATACGCCCCGTGCGTGATCCCTTGCGTGATCTTTCCGGTGGCCCCTGGGGGTCAGGACTCCTGCGGTGCCGCGGGGGCCTTGGTCACGTCGCGTTCCGACACGGTCTGCCCGGAGCGGATCAGCTCGATCCGGCCCATGACCTTGGCCCGCAGGTCGGCGGGCACGTCGTCATGCCCGCAGCACCGCTTCACCAGCTTCTTCACGGCCTGCTCCAGGCCGTACTTCTCCAGGCACGGCGAGCATTCCTCGAAGTGGTGCTGGAACTTGTCGCGATCGACGTCCGGCATCTCGCTGTCGAGGAACTCGTACAGGTGGTCGAGGACCTCACTGCAGTCCGTCTCGTGCGGCTCTCCGCAGCTCATGAGCCCGAGCCTTTCGCTTCGTTCGACTCTCCGGCGCCCGCCGGGACCAGACCACGCTCGCGGGCGTAGTCCTCCAGCATGCCGCGCAGTTGACGACGGCCCCGGTGCAGCCGGGACATCACCGTACCGATGGGTGTCCCCATGATGTCCGCGATCTCCTTGTACGCAAAGCCCTCGACATCCGCGAGGTAGACGGCGATGCGGAACTCCTCGGGGATCGCCTGCAGCGCTTCCTTCACGTCCGAGTCGGGCAGGTGGTCGAGCGCCTGCGACTCGGCGGAGCGCAGACCGGTCGACATGTGCGACTCGGCGCGGGCGAGCTGCCAGTCCTCGATCTCCTCCGCGGCGGAGCGCTGGGGCTCGCGCTGCTTCTTGCGGTAGGAGTTGATGAAGGTGTTGGTGAGGATCCGGTACAGCCAAGCCTTGAGGTTGGTGCCCTCGCGGAACTGGTGGAAGGACGCGTACGCCTTGGCGTACGTCTCCTGCACCAGGTCCTCGGCGTCGGCCGGGTTGCGCGTCATGCGCAGGGCGGCCGAGTACATCTGGTCGAGGAATTCGAGCGCGTCCCGCTCGAAGCGCGCGCTGCGCTCCACGGTCGTCTCATCGGACGCGTCCGTGCTGGCGCCCTGGCCCTCGGGCAGCTCCGCCTGGCCGTTGTCGGTCCCTGCGTCGGTCCCAGTGACCGGACCCACCTCCTCAAGATCCCGGGCGGGACCGAAACCGGTCCCACTCGATTCGGAGGATAGAACACGACCCGTGCCTGCCGCCCCTCGAATAGGCGCGGTCTTCGCCGCGTGCAGCACCGTCCAGTCCAGGTCAGCGCTACGCGTATGGCTCGGGCAGATGGTCGAACCCATGCGGCGGACTTCCTCTCCTACGACGTCGGTGCCGAGGCCTCCAGCACTTCTGTCGGGGTCAACAGCGCGCCGGAGCCCGGCATTCCCGGGTCACCCGAGTGACGCGATCCACTCCCGAACCCCGCCGGTGATGATCTCCAGCGCCCGTTCCTGGGTGAGCTCGGCGCGCTTGGGCACGGCGAAGCCGTGATCGCCGTACGGCACCTCGACCAGTGCGAAACCACCCTCCGGGAACTCCGCCGGCTTCCCGAAGGGGTCGTTCCCGCCCTGCACGACCAGCGTGGGCACCCCGGCGCCCAGCAGCTCCGCGGCCCGCGACTTCTCCGGCCTGCCCGGCGGGTGCAGCGGGAAGCTCAGGGCGAGCACGGCGTGCGCGCCCAGCTCGGCCGCCGTGCGGCAGGCGACCCGGGCGCCCGCGCTGCGGCCGCCGGAGATCACCGGCAGCTCCATCCCGGACAGCGCGGGCCACACGCCCCGCCACCCGGTGTCCAGGGTCCTCGGCGCGGGGGCCACCTTCTTCCCGGCGACGCGCCAGGGCTGTTCCACGAGGGCCACGGTCACACCGTGCTCCGGGAGCACCCGGGCGAGCGCCTGGAGGTCCCGTGCCTCGATGCCACCGCCCGCACCGTGGCTCACGGCCAGCACCAGCCGCGCCTGCTTCGCCTTGTGCCACGTGATGCGGGCGGTCCCGGCGTCGGTCTCGACAATCTCGATCACGCTAGAAGAGTGTGCCCTCTTCCGGCGCTTCGAGCTCCTTCAGCAGCTCCGGGCCGTTGTTGCGGACGTTGCTGACGGCGGTGGGGACCGGGTAGGCGCGCATCAGGCCGGCGGGCGGCGGGGCGAGCAGTCCGCGCAGGTCGTCGGGGTCGGTGCGGGCGGGGTCGAGCCAGGCGTCCCAGCGGTCCGGGGTGAGCATGAGCGGCATCCGGGGGTGGATGTCGGCGAGGGAGCGCGGGCCCTCGGCGGGGGCGACGGCCAGCGGGGTCTCCTCCGCCTCGGTGGTGATCACCGAGCAGGTGACCCACCAGGCCTGCGGGTGGTCGTCGGGCAGGGTGCGGTCGCGCCAGAACTCGTACAGGCCGGCCATCGCGAACACCGAGCCGTCGGCGGGCAGCACGAAGTACGGCTGCTTGCGGGGCCGCTTCTTCCTGCCCTCCACCTCCAGCTCGCGCTCCTGCGAGCCGGTGACCCACTCGTAGTAGCCGTCGGCCGGCAGGATGCAGCGGCGGGCGGCGAAGGCGCGCCGGTAGGCGGGCTTCTCGTGCACTGTCTCCGCGCGGGCGTTGATCATCCGGGCGCCGCCCTCGGGGGTCTTGGCCCAGGACGGCACCAGCCCCCACTTCAGCCTGCGCAGCTGCCGGACCGGACGCGAGGAGTCCGCGTCTTTCAGGGGGCGGTCCAGGACGGCGTAGACCTCCTTGGTCGGCGCCACGTTGTAGTCGGGCTCCAGGCTCTCCTCGGGCTCCCACTTCTCGACCTCGAAGATTCCGGCGAGATCCTCGGGCCTACGACTCGATGCATACCGTCCGCACATCTGTGATCACCCCTCCGACCTGCGGAAACGCTGGAGCACCAGCCAGCGGGCGAAGTGCCCGTACGGGTCCGCCGTCTCCTTGAAGCTCTTGTGTCGCAGCCACCGGGACGCGTCCAAGAGTGGCAGACCGTGCCGAGCACGGTCGAAGCGACCCCTTGTCACAGGCCGTATGGCGACCAGCCGTAACGGATCACGTACACGATGGCGGGGTCACTGCGTGGGGGCGGACGGCCGCTCCAGACGCACCGTCCGGGGCGCCGGCACGCGGTCCGGATCGGTGCGGTACGGAATCAGGCCGCAGCGCTTGAGCTTGAGTGTCGCGCCAACCGACACCTCGGCCTCCCCCACGGCGGTCGCGGGCAGTTCGACGACCGTGCGCAGCCGGTGCACGCCGTCGATCTCCCGCACCGGGGTCCGGGTGAAGAACCAGGAGGGCTGGGCGCTGCCCTCGGCATGGGCCTGGACATAGGTCTCCGACCGCTCGTAGCTGCGCGTCCACTCGCGGCCCGCCGAGGGACCGACCTCGATCGGGACCAGCACGGAGGTCAATTTCAGTTCGGCGTCCAGGCTGACGGTCTTGCTCACCTCCACCGCATCGGCCAGAGCCAGCGGTTCCATCGACCACGCCGTCGGTGGTTCCGCTCCGGCGGGCCGCACGGTGCGGAGCCGGACATTCAGCCAGGCCGACTCCATCGGCTCGTCCTCGACGGCCCGGAAGCTGCAGACGAGGGCCAGCAGCCAGAACGCGGAGTCCGGTCTGCCCGAGAGGAAGATCCGGGCCTCTTCGTCCACCGTGGCCAGGTCGAGGGGCAGGCAGACGGGCCTGCCCAGTGCGATGCGTCCGGGCTGCTCGTCGGGCGGCTGCCGCCGCGATCCGAGCGTCACCCGCTGCGCGAGGTCGAGGGTGACCGGCTCCAGCACGGGATCGGTGATGTCCAGGCTCGTCATGCCGTTGACTCCCTCGTCAGTCCGCCGACCAGATAGAAGGCTCCCCAGTCCCGGTATGCGGGGAACCGGGTGCGCGTCGCGCGCTGCGCCGCCCTGAACGCCGTCGGCACATCGAGGTCGTCGTGCAGGAGACCTCGGTACAGCTCGGCGAAGAAGTAGGTGCTCGCCGAAGCGAGGACGGGCCACAGCGTCCCGACGACTGCGCGCGCGCCGGCCAGCAGCAGGGCCGCGGGCAGGCCTCGCGGGTTGTCGTACTGGTCCACCCGGCCCAGCGCCGTCTCGCATGCTCCCAGCGTGACCAGCTCCAGGCCGGTCACGTCGAGGGGAAGGATCTCGTAGGCCCGCAACCGTCCGTCGTGCCCCTCGGGCCCTCGCGCCGGATGCAGGAACACGGTGTGGAAGCTCGGCGCGTCGACGTACAGCCGGCCGTGTGCCCGCAGGTGGACGTACCTGCGTGTCTCCAGGGCACGGGTGAAGGCGGCCTCGGTGGCCGCCGCGTCCACCAGGGCCGTCGTACCGCAGACGTCAGCGATGGTGCGGGCCTCGTCCACGGAGTCGTCGAGCCGGGGCAGTTCGGGCTGGTCGGTGTAGGACAGCGCGAACACGCCGACGCCGTCCCGTGGCGGTGCGGGCCGGGGATCGGCGAAGAGTTGGGCGAGGTTGGACAGATAGGTGACGGTCCAGTCGTCGGCGAGCGGATGTCCCGGAGGGCCGACGAGGTGGACGGGGACATAGCGGCCGGCGCCGTGCGGGACGACGACCAGGTGGTCCACTCCGGCGGCCGTCAGACGGTCCCGGCAGTTGTTCACCGCGCGTGCGTAGCGGTCGGCCGCGCCCGCGAGATCCTGTGCGGCCTGCGGTGTCACATCGAAGGGACCCGGATCGGACATGTGGATGGCCCGGCGCAGCGCGCCCACGTAGACCCCGCTCGCGGGCACCGTCACGGTCCGGCCCCGGTCGGACATGCGGATGGTGCCCGCGGGCATCTGCTCCGTGCCGATGGCGGCGTACTCGAAATCCCTGGTGATCAGCAACTGGCCCATGGTGACGTTGCCGTCGACCCCGGCTCCCTCGAACAGCAGCAGGAGGGCTGTCCGGGAGTCGAGGCGCCGCTGGATCTCCGCCAGCGGCACCAGGTGCGGCGCCGATGTCGGCAGCAGAGCGGCCGACAGCCGCCGTTCGACCGCGCGCTGCAGTCCGGCCAGCCGGTCCTCGGGGGTCTGTGAAGGTCCCTTCTCGTACTCGTCCACCCAGGCCGTCAGCAGGTCGTCGTCCCCCAATGCCGCGTCGAACGGCTCCGGCCGCAGGATGTCCGAGTCCTCGGACAGCGCCGCCTCGGCCTCGGCCGCCAGGCCTAGCAGCGAGCGGGTGCGCTCGTCCAGGCGGAAGTCGCGGGTTCCCTCCGCCAGCATCGCAGCGAACCGGCGCCCCTTGATGACCTGGAGCAGCAGCTGAACGACCTCGGCCGAGGTCCCCGCGGACACCTGGCCGGCCAGCAGATGGGTGGCCAGCCTGTGCACCGCGGCAGGGGCCGATCCAGGGGCCGCCAGCTCGACGGTGAGGGAGTGTGCGGCCAGCCAGGCGGTGAGTTCGTCGAGTGTGGTGGTGCCCGCTCTGACCACGTCGTCGAGGTACTCCAGGCACTGCACCATCGGCACCGGCATGGCCAGTTCGCGGAAACCGTCGGCCGCCGCGCGGTAGTAGCGGCCGGCATCGTCCACGTCCCCGGCATGCATCCGGTTGACGCCCGCGCCCCGGAGCAGACCCGCCACCAGGAAGTGGACCGCCTCCTCGTGCTCCGCCCAGAGGGCGGCGTCGAGCCCGAACAGCGTGTCCACCAGTTCCAGCCCCTCCTCCTCCCGGTCGACACCCGGGCGGGTGGTGGCGAGCATCACGGTGAGCAGGGCGGCCGCGGCCTCCCGGGCATCCTCGGGTGAAGCGGCCTCGGCGGCCGCCGCGATCGCTCGTCCGGCCGTGCCCTCGATGTCGCCGTCCCACGCGGCCTGAGCCCAGTCCGGGCGGTGGGCCTCGGCGAACAGGCTGAGCACGGCGTGGAAGTGCCGGCTGCGGCGCAGGTCGTCCGCCCACAGCTCCGGCAGTTCGCGCTGCCGGGCGAGCAGTCGCAGCGCACGTTCCGGATCGGTCTCCTGCAGGTAGGAGGCCCCTTGGGCAAGGATGTCCCAGGCCGTGGCCGGTTCGGTGCGCGCCCTGAAGCTCGCCCAGTCCTGCTCCGCGTCCCGCAGGTCATGGTCCAGGGCGTCGCCATGGCCAGAGTGCCCGAGCCGTTGCAGCATGGCGGCCAGGGCGAGACGCGGTTGGGTGTCGTCGGGGTCCAGCTCCCGCAACGCCTGCTCGGCGACCGACCTGAGCTCGTCGTCGTTCCGCTCCCCGCCGAGCCACCCCCGCCACTCGATCGCCTGTGCCAGAGCCTTGAGCGCGCGACCGCGTCGCTCCGGAATGATCAGGGGCAGAGCTTCACGCAAGTGCGTCTCGGCCCGGTCGAGCGCTTCCAGGGGTGGCGGCCAGGACGCTGGGGCGGGAGACTGGTCCGCTTCACCGTCCGGAGTGATCGGACGGGACACCAGGAACTGCAGATCCGGGTCGTTGGCCTGCAGTGCCTTGTCCATCCATGCGACGAACTGACTGTCGTACCCGACCGGCGAACGTCCCGCGGTGTAGGCGTCCAGCAACAGCAGCCCCAGGCGCAGAGACACGAGGCCCTGCAGTCGCGGGAGCCCGAGGTCCCCTGCCGCGCGGACGGTGTCGTCCGCGACGCCGGTCGCTCGCAGATACAGCCGCAGGTCACCGTGCTCGATCAGGCCGCGGTGCAGGACCTCCACCAGATCGGCGCCGGTCGCCACCCACGCCTCGGCCATGGCGGGGTCGTCCGGGCGGGCCCGGTGCCCCGCGCGCATCGCCTCGTAGGCCAGCTCCGCGCCGGGCAGCGCACCCCGCCAGGTCTCGTCACTGGCCCGCACCGCGGCCTGGCTCAGGGCGATGGCCAGTTGGGCCGTCACTTCCCCGCGCGCGCCGTGTTCCGCGGCGCGCTGCTTGGCGGCGTCCAGATCCAAGCTGCCGCTGTGCACATCACGGTGAAGGGCCATCAGCGGGCCGAGATCGGGTTCGTCCCCGGTGTCCGCTCCTGCGGAGCGCATCCGGCGTAAGCGGTCCCACAACCCCATGCTTCGGCCTCCGCGAGGACATCTCCGTCAGCCGGGCGGGCCAGGCTCCGGGAATCGATGCCTGGAAGTGTCCTCTGCCCATTATCGCGCGGCAAGCGCTCCACGGCACTCGGTGCTCGAGTGACGCGGGGTCGTCCCCGAGGCCCGTGAGGCGGCCGGCACCTCGCAGGCCCGCCGAGTCGGGAGCGGTGCGTCCGAGTCCAGAGGGTGCACAACTGCGAGCACCTCCGGCAGCGGGACCGTGGGCGTCAGAACGCACCGAGAGCACGCGGTCGCGCCAACGCTGCGGTGAGCATCCGACCTGCACGTTTGCCGCCAGGAACGATCGCTGTCGCGTCGGCGTCTCAGATACCGTCCGCACGTACGTGCCACACTGCCAGACTCCGCACCAGGAGAGGGAGCCACTCGGACACATGGACAGCCTCGCCGCCCTCGCGCTGCCCGACCTCTGGGACCGGCTCACCGGGACCCAGCCCGATCCCGACCTGTGGGTGGTGCTGGCCACCCTGGGGGCGGCGCTCGCCGTGGTCCTCCCGCACCCGGTGTGGCGGATATCCCGCAACGCGGTCACCATCGCGCACGAGGGCGGCCATGGTCTGATCGCCCTGCTCACCGGCCGGCAGCTCACCGGTATCCGGCTGCACTCCGACACCAGCGGGCTCACCGTGAGCCGGGGCAAGCCGTACGGGGTGGGCATGATCCTGACGGCCGCCGCGGGCTACACCGCCCCCTCGCTGCTGGGTCTCGGCGGGGCCGCGCTGCTGGCCACCGGGCGCATCACCCTGCTGCTGTGGGCGGCCACCGCCCTGCTGGTGGCGATGCTGGTGATGATCCGCAACGCGTACGGCGTGCTGACCGTGGTCCTCGCGGGCGGGGCGTTCCTGCTGGTGTCCTGGCTGGCGGGGCCGCAGGTGCAGGCGGCGTTCGCGTACGCGGTGGTGTGGTTCCTGCTGTTCGGCGGGGTACGGCCGCCGTTCGAGCTGCAGGCCAAGCGGTCCCGGGGCGGGGCCGGGGACTCGGACGCGGACCAGCTGTCCCGGCTGACGCACGTACCGGCGGGCCTGTGGCTGTTCCTGTTCCACGCGGTGTCCCTGTGCTCGCTGATCGGCGGCGGGCGCTGGCTGCTGGAAGGTTGAGACCGGGCCCTCCTTATAAAGTGGCCCCATGGCCCCGAACACCTCCTCCACCGCCCTCTGGCCCGCCCCGCACGCGAGCGGAGCCGTCGACGCGACGGTCCACGTGCCGGGGTCCAAGTCGGTCACCAACCGTGCCCTGGTCCTGGCCGCCCTGGCCTCCGAGCCGGGCTGGCTGCGCCGCCCCCTGCGGTCCCGGGACACCCTGCTGATGGCCGGGGCCCTCAGGGCCATGGGCATCGAGATCGAGGAGGGGGTGGGCCCGGACGGCACCGGCGAGGCCTGGCGGGTGCTGCCCACCGGCCTGCGCGGCCCGGCCACGGTCGACGTCGGCAACGCGGGCACCGTCATGCGGTTCCTGCCGCCGGTGGCCGCGCTGGCCGACGGTCCCATCCGGTTCGACGGGGACCCGCGGTCGTACGAGCGGCCGCTCGACGGGGTGATCGACGCGCTGCGGCTGCTCGGCGCGCGGATCGACGACGACGGCCGGGGCGCGCTGCCGCTGACCGTGCACGGCGGCGGGGCCCTGGACGGCGGCCCGGTGTCGGTCGACGCCTCCTCCTCGTCCCAGTTCGTCTCCGCGCTGCTGCTGTCCGGCCCGCGCTTCAACCAGGGGGTGGAGGTCCGGCACACCGGGGCGACGCTGCCCTCGATGCCGCACATCCGGATGACGGTGGACATGCTGCGCGCGGTCGGCGCCCAGGTGGACACCCCGGAGTCGGGCGGCGAGCCGAACGTGTGGCGGGTGACGCCGGGCGCGCTGCTCGGCCGGGACCTGACGATCGAGCCGGACCTGTCCAACGCGCAGCCGTTCCTGGCGGCGGCCCTGGTCACCGGCGGCAGGGTGCTGATCCCGGACTGGCCGGCCCGCACCACCCAGCCGGGTGACCGGCTGCGGGAGATCTTCACCGAGATGGGCGGTTCCTGCGAACTCACCGAGTACGGGCTGGAGTTCAGCGGTTCCGGGGCGATCCACGGCATCGACGTCGACCTGGGCGACGTGGGCGAGCTGACCCCGGGCATCGCGGCGGTGGCCGCGCTCGCCGACTCGCCGTCGACCCTGCGGGGCGTGGCCCACCTGCGGCTGCACGAGACGGACCGGCTGGCCGCGCTCACCAAGGAGATCAACGAGCTGGGCGGTGACGTCACGGAGACGGCCGACGGCCTGCACATCCGCCCGCGCCCGCTGCACGGCGGGGTCTTCCACACCTACGAGGACCACCGCATGGCGACCGCCGGCGCGGTCATCGGCCTGGCGGTCGAGGGCGTGCGGATCGAGAACGTGGCGACGACGGCGAAGACCCTGCCGGACTTCCCCGAGCTGTGGACCGGGATGCTCGGACAGTAGGGACACGTCATGCGCCGCTACGGCAAGCACACCGACGAGGACGACATCCGCAGCCGTCCCAACCGCAAGGGCAACCGGCCCCGGACGAACATCCGGCCCAAGCACGAGGACGCGGCCTGGGGCATGGTCCTCACCGTCGACCGGGGGCGGCTGACCTGCCTCGTGGAGGACCGGGCCGTCATGGCGATGAAGGCCCGCGAGCTGGGCCGCAAGGCGGCCGTGGTGGGCGACCGGGTGGCCCTGGTCGGTGACCTGTCCGGCAGGAAGGACACCCTCGCGCGGATCGTCCGCATCGAGGAGCGGTCGTCGGTGCTGCGCCGTACCGCCGACGACGACGATCCGTACGAGCGGGTGGTCGTCGCCAACGCCGACCAGCTGGCGATCGTGACGGCCCTGGCCGATCCGGAGCCGCGGCCCCGGCTGATCGACCGCTGTCTGGTCGCGGCCTACGACGGCGGTCTGGAGCCGCTGCTGGTGATGACCAAGTCGGACCTGGCCCCGCCGGACAAGCTGCTGGAGCTGTACGGCGACCTGGACATCCCCTACGTCGTCACCAGCCGGGAGGAACTGGACAGCGGCGGCGCGGCGGACCGGGTGCGCGAGCACCTGGCCGGCCGGGTCACCGCGTTCGTGGGGCACTCGGGCGTCGGCAAGACGACGCTGGTCAACGCGCTGGTGCCGCAGGAGCGCCGACGTCTGACGGGTCATGTGAACGCGGTGACGGGCCGCGGCCGGCACACCACCACCTCCGCCCTGGCGCTGCCGCTGGCCGGTGCGGACGGCTGGGTCGTCGACACCCCGGGCGTCCGTTCCTTCGGGCTCGCGCACATCGATCCGTCGCGGGTGATCCACGCCTTCCCGGACCTCGAACCCGGCACCGAGGGCTGCCCGCGCGCGTGCAGCCACGACGAGCCGGACTGCGCGCTGGACGCGTGGGTCGAGCAGGGGCACGCGGACCCGGCGCGGCTGTACTCGCTGCGCCGGCTGCTGGCCACCCGGGAGCGCACGGAAGGCGACTGAGCCTGGCGTTGTTTGGTGTGGTGCGAGTCCGGTAAGTGCATAATCGCACCGAGCCGGAGATCCGGACCCAACGGGAGGACCACACATGGCGTGGCTGCTGGTCATAGTGGCCGGACTTCTGGAGACCGGCTTCGCCGTGTGCCTGAAGCTCTCGCACGGGTTCACGCGCCTGTGGCCGACGATCGCCTTCGCGTCGTTCGCCCTCGGCAGCTTCGGTCTGCTCACCCTGTCCCTGAAGAAACTGGACGTCGGCCCCGCCTACGCCGTGTGGACCGGCATCGGCGCGGCGGGCACCGCGATCTACGGCATGGTCTTCCTCGGCGACCTGGTCTCCACCCTGAAGATCGTCTCCATCAGCCTGGTCATCGTCGGGGTCATCGGGCTGCAGCTGTCGGGCTCCGCCCACTGAGCGGCGCCGCCGGCCCGTCCCTCCCTTACGGCAGGCACCACCCACACCCGCGCGATGCGACGGGCCGCGCCGTCCCCCTCGTACCGACGAGGCCTGCGGCCGATCCGGCGGCCGTCACACCAGGTGCCGCGGGAGCACCGCCCGCACCAGCTGCTCCATCCCGCCCTCCCCCGGCGGCGCCGCCACGCAGGACAGGGCGAGGCGGACGACCAGCTCGCAGGAGCGCAGCAGCTCCGCGGTGTCGGCCGGGGCGGCGCCGGGGCCGGCCAGCGCGGTCGCGGCGCGGTCCCGGACGATCCGCACGAAGTCGCGGGGCGCTGGCAGCGGCCCGTCCGCCCGGCGCTGCGCCGGTACCGGCGAGGTGGAGGGTACGGCGGTGAGCGGCGGGCTCGGCAGCCGCTCGGTCCAGCAGCCGGTGAGCATGGCCCGGACCAGCGCGTTGTCCCGGGCGGCGGCGGCCGTCCACTCGGCGGTGGCGATCAGCCGGGCGGGTGCCCCGGCGGAGCCGGCGAGGGCCCGCTCGACACCGGCGAGGTATCCGTCGGCCTCCCGCCGCACCAGCGCCCGGGCCAGGCCGTCCTTGCTGCCGAACTCGTTGTAGAGGGTCTGCCGGGACACGCCCGCCGAGGCCGCCACGTCCACCATCCGCACCGCCGACCACGGCCGGCGCGCCAGCGCCGTGTACGCGGCCTCCAACAGCGATTCCCGGGCAGCAGGCATGCGCGCCTCCCTGGACCACAGCGACATTGTGCCCAGATTTGACGCCCTTGTATGCACTGTCAAGGGTTCACGGGGAAGTACGGGGGTGTGTTCGTCCGCCCCCCCGCGTGCGGGCACGGGGACGCTCCGCTCGCGCTTCCCGCGCCCCGGCGGAGCCGCGGTACCGCGCAGCCGTGTCACCCGGACCCCTGTAGCCCCGCACCGACCACGGCGGATACCGTTCGTTGCATGCCCGACTACCTGGACGACCTCCGCCTCGCCCACGTCCTCGCGGACGCGGCCGACGCCGCCACCACGGCCCGCTTCAAGGCCCTCGACCTGAAGGTGGAGACGAAGCCGGACATGACTCCGGTGAGCGAAGCGGACAAGGCGGCGGAAGAACTGATCCGCGGCCAGCTCCAGCGCGCCCGCCCCCGGGACGCCGTCCTCGGCGAGGAGTACGGTATCGAGGGCACCGGCCCCCGCCGCTGGGTGATCGACCCGATCGACGGCACCAAGAACTACGTCCGCGGCGTCCCCGTGTGGGCGACGCTGATCTCCCTGATGGAGGCCGGCGAGGGCGGCTACCAGCCCGTCGTCGGCGTCGTCTCCGCCCCCGCCCTCGGCCGACGCTGGTGGGCCGCGAAGGGCCACGGCGCCTTCACCGGCCGCAACCTGACCTCCGCGACCCGCATCCACGCCTCCCGCGTCGGCAAGCTCGCGGACGCCTCCTTCGCGTACTCCTCGCTGTCCGGCTGGGAGGAGCAGGGCCGCCTGGACGGCTTCCTGGACCTCACCCGCCAGGTGTGGCGCACGCGCGCGTACGGCGACTTCTGGCCGTACATGATGGTCGCCGAGGGGTCCGTGGACATCTGCGCCGAGCCCGAGTTGTCCCTGTGGGACATGGCCGCGAACGCGATCATCGTGACGGAGGCGGGTGGCACCTTCACCGGCCTCGACGGCCGCCCGGGCCCGCACAGCGGCAACGCGGCGGCGTCCAACGGCCTGCTCCACGACGAGTTGCTGGGGTATCTCAACCAGCGCCGCTGAGGCAGGGAGAAGCCCGCACACGCCCTCAACTCGCGTCGCACTCCCTCTTGTTGACCCTCCCTTTACCTGGCACTCTGGGCCCACCCCCACTTGTGAATTTGTGAATCCGTGAACCAGTCACGGGTTCCTAGGAGGTGGCCCATCCATGCTCGTCCGTGACGCCATGAGCTCGGTGATCCTCACCCTCGGCCCCACCCACACCCTCCGTCAGGCAGCAGCCCTGATGTCCGCCCGGCGCGTCGGCGCGGCCGTGGTCCTCGACCCGGAGGCCGGCGGCATCGGCATCCTCACCGAACGCGACATCCTCAACTCCGTCGGCCTCGGCCAGAATCCGGACTCGGAACGCACCCACGCCCACACCACCACCGACGTCGTCTTCGCCGCCCCGACCTGGACCCTGGAGGAGGCGGCCCGCGCCATGGCGCACGGCGGCTTCCGCCACCTGGTCGTCCTGGACCGCGGCGACGTGGCCGGGATCGTATCGGTCCGCGACATCATCCGCAGCTGGGTCCCGGCCCGCGAACCCGCGCCCGTGCCCTGAACGCACGAAGCGGGCCGGACCCCAGAGCACCGTGGGGTCCGGCCCGCCCGGCCGCGAAGGCGGCCGGCTCAGCCGCGCAGCGCCTGCACCGCCGCCTCCAGCCGCTTGCCGAAGTCGGCGTCGGCGTTGCGGAAGTTGCCGACCGCGCGCTCGACGATGTCCTCGCGGGAGACCTGGGAGAGGGCCCCCGCCAGGTTGGCGACGAGCCGCTCCTTCTCCTCCTCCGACATCAGCCGGTAGAGGTTGCCCGCCTGCACGAAGTCGTCGTCCTCGGCGTGCACGGGCGTCGGGTGGTCGCCGGTGCCGCCGGTGAAGCCGTCGAACGGCTGCCACAGCGGGCGGCCGGTCTGCTGCGGCCCGCCGAAGCTGTTCGGCTCGTAGTTCCTGGCACCGCCGTGCCGGCCGTCGTAGAGGAAGCCGTCCCGGGAGTTGGTGCGCGCCTCGGTGGCGTGCGGGCGGTTCACCGGCAGGTGGTCGGCGTTGATGCCGACGCGGTAGCGGTGCGCGTCGCCGTAGGCGAAGAGCCGCCCCTGGAGCATCTTGTCCGGGGACGGGCCGATGCCGGGCACGAAGTGCGCCGGGGAGAAGATCGACTGCTCGACCTCGGCGAAGACGTTCTGCGGGTTGCGGTTCAGCTCCAGCTTGCCGATCTCGGTGACCGGGTAGTCCGCGTGCGGCCACACCTTGGTCAGGTCGAACGGGTTGAAGCGGTACGTCGCCGCGTCCGCCGCCGGCATGATCTGCACGCCCACGGTCCAGCTCGGGAACTCGCCGCGCTCGATCGCCTCGCGCAGGTCGCGCTGGTGGGAGTCGGGGTCCTTGCCCGCGAGGGCCTCGGCCTCCTCGGCGGTGAGGTTCTTGATCCCCTGGTCGGTCTTGAAGTGGTACTTGACCCAGAAGACCTCGCCGGCGGCGTTGTTCCACTGGAAGGTGTGCGAGCCGAAGCCGTCCATGTGCCGGTACGACGCCGGGATGCCGCGGTCGCCGAACAGCCAGGTCACCTGGTGGGTCGACTCGGGCGACAGCGACCAGAAGTCCCACACGTTGTCGGCTTCCGTGGAGCCGGTGTACGGGTCGCGCTTCTGGGTGTGGATGAAGTCCGGGAACTTGATCGCGTCCCGGATGAAGAAGACCGGGGTGTTGTTGCCGACGAGGTCGTAGTTGCCCTCCTCCGTGTAGAACTTCAGCGCGAAGCCGCGCGGGTCCCGGACGGCGTCGGCAGCGCCGAGGTTGCCGGCCACGGTCGAGAAGCGCAGGAAGACCTCGGTCTGCTTGCCGACCTCGGAGAGGAAGGCCGCGCGCGTGTACGGGGTGACGTCGGCGGTCACGGTGAAGGTGCCGTACGCGCCGGCGCCGCGGGCGTGCACCACGCGCTCCGGGATGCGCTCACGGTTGAAGTGGGCCAGCTTCTCCAGCAGCAGCTGGTCCTGGACCAGGACCGGCCCGCCGACGCCCGCCGTCTCGCTGTTCTGGTTGTCGGCGACCGGAGCCCCGGCCTCCGTGGTGAGCGGTCCCTGCGTCACGTGCGCCTCCTGCATCAACACTGCCTAGTCCTGTCCTGTGGCCAAAGCCGGTCTCGATCCTACAATGGACTTTGTCTAAGTCAAACAGCGATCCAAAGTCACACCCATTCCCGATCTGGTGACCCTTCCTGTTAGGCTGGTGGCCATGAGCGACCTTCTGGAACGGCTGCGTGGACGCGGATGGCGGATGACCGCGCAGCGACGCGTGGTGGCCGAGGTCCTGAACGGCGAGCACGTCCACCTGACGGCGGACGAGGTCCATGCGCGGGCCGTCGCGAAGCTGCCCGAGATCTCCCGGGCGACCGTCTACAACACCCTGGGCGAGCTGGTCTCGCTCGGCGAGGTGCTGGAAGTCACGACGGACAAGCGCGCCAAGCGGTACGACCCGAACGCGCACCGCCCGCACCACCACCTGGTGTGTGCCCGGTGCGGCGCGATCCGCGACGTCCACCCCACCGGCAACCCCCTCGCCGACCTCCCCGACACCGAGCGCTTCGGCTTCACGGTCTCGGACGTCGAGGTGACGTACCGGGGGCTGTGCCCGAACTGCGCGGGCGCGTAGCACCCTCGCCTCCCCGGAGCCCCGGCAACCGCCGGGGCTCTTCTCGTGCGCGCACGAAGACGGCCAGGCTCTCCTCGTGAGACCGCCGGGCTGTCGGTGAACGCACAAAAAGCGAGGGCCGGAACCCATTTCTGGATTCCGGCCCTCGGCCTTCAGTAGCGGGGACAGGATTTGAACCTGCGACCTCTGGGTTATGAGCCCAGCGAGCTACCGAGCTGCTCCACCCCGCGTCGGTGAACACGACACTACGTGACTCCGGCGCCGGGATGCAAATCGCTTTCCCGGCCGCTCAGGCCGTGAGCTCCTCACGCAGCGCGTCCCGCAGCCGTCCCGCCCGCTCGGCCACCTCCGGCGGCCCCAGCGCCACGGCTCGGTCGGCCCACCGCTGCCCCTCGGCCAGCTCGCCGCGACGCGCGTAGACCAGGGCCAGCCGCAGCGCCGCCCGACCGTGCCCGGCGTCCGCGGCCCGGGCCCACCACACCGCCGCCTCCGGCTCGCTGCCCTCGCGGGCGAGCAGCAGCCCCAGGTTGAAGGCGCCGTTGCGGGAGCCCGCCTCGGCCGCCGCCCGGTACCACCGCGCCGCCTCCACCACGTCACCCCGTGCCGCCGCGAGCATGCCGACCCGGACCTGCGCCCGCCGGTGCCCCTGCGAGGCGGCACGCTCGTACCACTCCTCGCACTCGGTCTTCTCCTGCACGGTCTCGCCCAGCTCGTGCGCGGGCTCCGGCGGACGGCGCGCGTCGAGCAGGGCGGCCAGCCGGTATGCGCCCTCCGCGCTGCCGCCGCCCGCCGCACAGCGCAGATGCCGTTCGGCCTCCTGCTCGTCGCCCTCGATCAGCCGGGCGATCCCGACCTGGAGCGCCGCCTCGGCGTGCCCGGCGGCGGCCGCCTGCTCGTACCAGCGCAGCGCCGTCTCGTCCTCGCCGCGCCCGGCGTAGAGGATGCCGAGGTTGAACGCGGCGTCCACGCTGCCGGCCTCGGCGGCCTTGGAGAACCACGGCTCGGCCCCGGTGGTGTCGCCGCCCTGCAGCAGCAGGATGGCCAGCGCGTTCGCCGCCTCCCGGTGCCCGGCGTAGGCGGCCCGCCGGTACCACTGCTCGGCCTGGGCGGTCCGCCCCTGCTCGGCGCAGAGCAGCCCGAGGTTGTAGGCGCCGTTGTCGTCGCCGGCGTCCAGCGCGGCCCGGTACCAGCGTTCGGCGGTCTGGGTCTCGCCGCGCTCGGCGTGCAGCGCGCCCAGCGCGTTGGCCGCGTTGCCGTCGCCCTCCTGGGCGGCGCGCAGCCACCACACGGCCGCGCTCTCGGTGTCACCGGCGTCGCGGAGCAGGAAACCGAGCGCGCAGGCGGCCCGCGGCTCGCCGTCCTTGGCGGAGGTCAGGTACCAGCGCCCGGCCTCCTTCAGCTCGCCGCGCTTCTCCAGGATGGCCCCGAGGTGCAGCGCGGCCCGCCGGTGACCGCGCGCGGCGGCCTGCCGGTACCACTGCTCGGCCTCGGCGACAGCGTTGTCGGCGGCGGTCTCGTCCCCCGGTCCGGCCGTGCGGTCCAGGGCGCGTGCCAGCCGGTAGGCGGCCTCCCGGTGCCCGCGTTCGGCGGCGGCCCGCATCCAGTGCTCGGCGTCGGCGTCCCCGCGGTGCTCCAGCAGGTCGGCGAGCGCGTAGGCGCCGAGGACGTGGCCCTGCTCGGCGGACTGGCGCAGCCAGTACTCGGCGGCCGGCTCGTCCCCGCGCTCGCGGTGGTGACGGCCGAGCGCGTGCGCGGCGGCGGCGGAGCCGGCCACGGCGGCGATCCGCCACCAGCCGGCCGCCTCCTCGGCGTAACCGCGCTGGTGCAACAGGACGCCCAGGTTGTTGGCGGCGGCCCGGTCACCGGCCGCGGTGGCCGCGCGCAGATGGGGTTCGGCTCCGTCGAGGTCACCGCGGCGCAGCAGCATGGCCCCCAGCACACTCGCCGCCTCGGCGTCGCCGCTCTGCGCGGCGAGCGCGAGGCGCGTCTCCTCCCCGGCCTCCCCCATGTCCGCCATCTCGTCGCGGGCCGGCTCGATACCGGAAGGCTGCACAAATCGCCCTGTCTCGAACAGAGTTCCCTTGTCCCCCATAACGTCCATCGTCGCACCACCTGCAACCTGGGTACACCCGGTATACCGCAGCCCGTGAGGTCACTTCAGCGTTTTGTCGACATGCCCACAGGGAGACAAGTCAAACACATACCGCCCAACTCCCCACGGCGGCGCGGCCGTCACTCCCCCCTGTACATGAGTTCGCACACCACGAAGGCCCGGATCCTTGTTGGATCCGGGCCTTCGACTTCAGTAGCGGGGACAGGATTTGAACCTGCGACCTCTGGGTTATGAGCCCAGCGAGCTACCGAGCTGCTCCACCCCGCGCCGTTGCTGGTCAACCGTACCACGGCGCGGCGGCGGCTTGATCAGCTCTTGCCCGCTTCGCCCTTCTCCTCCGTCTTCCCGCTGTTCGCGCCGCTGGTCCGGCCGGCCTTGGACTGTGCGTCCTCGGCCCGCTTGAGCGCGTCCTGGAGATCCTTCTGTGCCTTGGCGTACGCGTCCCAGTCGGGCCCGTCCTTCAGCGCCTGCTGCCCGGCGTCGAAGGCCTTCTGGGCATCCTCCAGCGCCTGTTCGACCGTGGGGTTGCCGGTGCCCGGCGGGTTGGTGGTGCCGGTCTCCGGCGGTCTGGTCGAACTCTTCACCCCGAAGACCTCGTCGAGGGCCTCGTCCAGGGTGTTCTTGAAGGCGGTCTTGCCCTCGTAGGTGACCAGAACCTTCCTCAGCAACGGGTACTTGAGCGAACCACCGCGGACGTAGACGGGCTCCGCGTACAGCAGGCCCCCGTCCAGCGGCACGGTCAGCAGATTGCCGTACTCGACCTTCGAGTGGCCGCGGCTGAGGAGGCTGATGGTCTCGGCGATGGCCGATTCGGAGTTGAACTGGCTCTGGACCTGTTTGGGGCCGTCGACGGTCGTGTTCGTCGGCAGCTTCAGGACTCTGATCCTGCCGTAGTCGTCGGTGCGCGGATCGGAGTCCACGGCCATGAAGGCGCTGAGGTTGTCACGCTTGTTGGGGGTGAACGTCGTGGTCAGCGAGAACGCCTGGTCGTTCTGGCCCGGCATCTTCATGCTCAGGTAGTACGGCGGCACCGCGCTGCCCGAGTTGTTCGTCGGGTCGTCCGGGACCTGCCACACCTCGCTGCCGGTCAGGAAGGTCTGCGCGTCCGTCACGTGGTAGCGGGTGAGCAGCTCGCGCTGGACCTTGAACAGGTCCTGCGGATAGCGCAGATGGTCCATCAGCTCGGCGGAGATCGCGGTGCGCGGCTGCACCGTGTCGGGGAAGGCCTTCATCCAGGTCTTCAGCACCGGGTCCTGGGTGTCCCACTGGTACAGCTTGACCTCGCCGGTGTACGCGTCGACCGTCGCCTTCACCGAGTTGCGGATGTAGTTGACCTGGTTCTGCTGGGCCACCACCGCGCGCGAGTCGTTAGTGGCGGTCAGCGAGTCGGCCGTCGTGTCGCCGAGGGTCGTACGGGAGGAGTACGGGTAGCCGTTCGACGTCGTGTACGCGTCGACGATCCACTGGATGCGGTGGTCCACGACCGCCGGGTAGGCGTCGCCGTCGATGGTCAGCCAGGGGGCGACCGCCTCCACGCGCTCCTTGGGCGTGCGGTTGTACAGGATCCGCGAGCCCTTGCCGATCGCGCCCGAGTAGAGGATCTGCGGCTCGTTGAACGCCACCGCGTACGCGGCCCGGTTGACCGGGTTGTCGAGGTTGACCCCGCTCTTGCCCTGGTAGCTGGTGGTCATCTCGCGCTCGTTGTCGGAGTAGTCGACCTCCTTCTGGGGGCCTCCGACGATCGAGTACGCGGTGGTCTTCTCGCCGTAGTAGATCCGCTGCTCGTAGCTCCCGAGGTCGCCCTGGGAGGGCAGGTTCTTCTCGGTGAAGACCGGCCGGCCCTCGGGGTCGGCCTCGGTGCCCTTGGCGGCCACCACGCCGAAGCCGTGGGTGTAACGGAAGTGGTCGTTGATCCAGTTGTTCTTCGGGATGCCGTCCAGGTTGAGTTCCCGCAGACCGATGACGGTGTCCTGCTCCTTGCCGTCCTTGGGGTACCGGTCGACGTCGAGGTTGGTCGGGAACCCGTAGTAGGCCTTGATCTGCTGGAGCTGCTGGAACGTCGGCGAGACGACGTTGGGGTCCATGATGCGGATGCTGGCCGTGGCGTCGACCTGGTCGCGCAGCCTGGTCTTGTCCGTGGTCGTGGACTTGCCCGGGTACTCGGTGACCTGGGTGTCGTCGATGCCGTACGCCTGGCGGGTCGCCTTCAGGTTCTTCTGGACGTACGGCGCCTCCTTCGCCTGCTCGTTCGGCTGGACCTGGAACTTCTGCACGATGGCCGGGTACAGGCCGCCGATCAGGATCGCCGACAGGACCATCAGGCCGAAGCCGATGACGGGCAGCTGCCAGGTGCGCCGCCACAGGGTGGCGAAGAACAGCAGGGCGCAGATGACGGCGATGCAGAACAGGATCGTCTTGGCCGGCAGATAGGCGTTGGCGTCGACGTAGCGCAGGCCGGTCCAGTTGTCGGTCGCCTTGAAGTCGCTGGACTTGACCGCGAGGCCGTACCGGTCGAGCCAGTAGGCGACCGCCTTGAGGGCGACGAAGATGCCGAGCAGCACCGAGAGGTGTCCGGTCGCGGCGGCGGTGGCGCGCGCGCCCGGGCTGGTGATGCGCAGCCCGCCGTACAGGTAGTGGGTGAGCGCGGCGGCGATCAGGCACAGGATGGCGGCGGCGAAGCCGAAGCCCAGCAGGAAGCGGTACCAGGGCAGGTCGAAGGCGTAGAAGGAGACGTCCAGGTGGAACTGGGGGTCCTTCTCGTGGAAGGACACGCCGTTCACCCACATCAGCCAGGTCCGCCACTGGCTCGACGCGGAGGCGCCCGCGATCAGCCCGACCAGCGCGGTGACGGCGAGCAGCAGCCACGTCTTGTACGGCGCGATGGCCATGCGGTAGCGGTCGAGGCTCTGCTGTTCCATGGACATGGCGCTGAGCGGGGGCCGCAGCCGGTGCGCGAGCCAGATGTTGAGGCCGACCGCAGCCGCCATCAGCAGGCCGAAGACGAAGAACAGCCCGATCTTGGTCGACAGGGTGGTGGTGAACACGGACGAGTAGTGCACCGACCGGTACCACAGCCAGTCCGTCCAGAAGCCCGCGAACATGGTGAACGCCATGCCGAGGACGGCGAGGACGCCCAGTGTCACGAGCAGGGTCCTCACCCTCCGGGACGGGCGGCCCGCTCTGATCCGTGGCCCCGTCGGGCCTCCGCCGCGGTCCGGCATCTGGAAAGCCAAGGTGCGCACCTCGAAGTTCGCTGTCGATCCGTCAGACCCTCGGGTTCGCGGGCCCGCCGTGGCCCCCCGTGATCGCGGGCCCACACCCTATGCAACTTACTCACGGTTTACTCGGTTCCCGATTCCGGCCCTGAACGAGGCAGGATTGTGACCATGTCCAACACTCCCATGGCAGCGAGCCCGCTCACCCGGGCCGTACTCGAGATCGACGAGTACGTCTCCGGCCTCGGCTGGGACCGGCCCGCTCGCCTTTTCGCCCTCGTAGACACCGCACGGCTGCGGGCTCAGGAACCGTCGCTCGCGGCCCAGCTGGGCCTGGAGGACGAGTCCGAGACCGTCGGTCTCACCCCGATCGAGCAGGACGAGATCCCGTCCGGCAAGCCGCTCGACGAGTTCCTCGGCACCATCGCCTGGCCGGACGCGGTGGCCGGCTGCGCGCTCACCGTGGAGCGCCTGATGCTGCCGCCGTCCGCGGAGGCCCAGGTCCCCTCCGGTCTGGACGAGGCCGGGCTGGCGACGTGGGTGGCCGAGCACCCCGAGCGCCAGGAGGTCCGGATGACGGTGGCCGTGCTGCGCGACGGCAGCCGCGAGTCGGCGCTGCGGCTGCGCGAGAAGGACTCCCCGACGGAGGTCCTGACCGGCCCCGACCTGGTGCCGGGCCTGGCGGAGGCCCTGGCGGCGACCTTCGCCGACTGATCCCGTCCCATGCCACGACGACGGGGGCGCCCCTGGTGATCGGGGAGCGCCCCCCGCCGTGTCAGGGCCCGCTCAGCCCTTGGTGGTGCACTTGGGCAGGGCGGCGGTGTCGCCGCTGCGGATGTCCTTCAGCGCGCCGAGCGCGTCACCGATGGTCTTGACCTTGACCAGGGTGAGTCCGCTCGGGGTGTCCTTGGCGGCCGCGGCGCAGTTGTCGGCGGGGGTCAGGAAGTACCGGGCGCCCTTGTCGCGCGCGCCGACGGTCTTCATCTCGACGCCGCCGATGGGGCCGACCGTGCCGTTGTCGTCGATGGTGCCGGTGCCGGCGACGAAGGTGCCGCCGGTGAGGTCGCCCGGGGTGAGCTTGTCGTAGATCCCGAGGGCGAACATCAGGCCGGCGCTGGGCCCGCCGACATCGGCGAGCTTGATGTCGATGGAGAACGGGAAGGTGTGGTCGGTCCCGGCGGAGATGCCGACGATGGCCCGCTTGGCGCCGCTGTCGTCGGAGGTCGCGGTGGTGATGGTGACGTCCTGTGTCCGGCTCGCCGTCCTGTGGGCCTTCTCGGCGGCGGCCTGCTCCTTGGCGGGGACGACGGTGAAGACGACCTTCTGTCCGGGCTTGTGCTTGGTCACCAGCTTGGCGACGTCGGCCGGCTGCTTGACGGCCGCGCCGTCGACGGCCTTGATCACGTCACCGGCGTGCAGCCTGCCCTCGGCCGGGGAGCCCTTGACGACCGTGGAGACGATCACCCAGGACCGCACCGGGATGCCCAGCTCCTTCAGCGCGGCGACCTTGGCGCTCTCCTGGGACTGGCTGAACTCCTCGGCGTTCTCCTGGGTGGACTGCTCCTCCGTCTTGCCGTCCGGGTAGAGCGTGTCGTGCGGGACGATCCTGCTGTCGTGCGCGAGCCAGCCGTAGACGGCCTCGACGAGGTTCATCCGGTAGCCGGCGCTGGTGACCCGGACGGTGGTCATGTTGAGGTGGCCGTCCGCCGGATAGGTCTTGTGCCCGGAGATCTGCAGCACCGGCTCTCCGTCGTGCTCCCCGAGCGTGTTCACGGTGGGGCCGGGAGACATCTCCGCGTACGGCACGGGGATGAGCACTCCCGCGCACAGGAGCGCGATCAGCATCAGGGTCGAGGCGAGCATCGTCGCGGTGCGGCGTGGCATGCCACGACAGTACGGGACGCCTCTGTCAGCGCACCGTCAGGGCACCCCCGTCACGCGCCGCGCGCACCCGTGCGGGACTTCTCCATGGCTTCCCGGAACCGGGCGTATCCGTCCAGCTCAGGGCCGTCGCTGCGGGCCTTCCGGGTCCGGTTCGCCCAACTGCCCCACAGTCCACCGCCGATCGCAGCCACAAGCGGAATCAGCAGCCAGACAAGCACCCCCATGCCGACCTCCATACGCCATGAGCGTCCGCAACTGACTGATCAGCAGATTAACCATCCGTACGGACAACGCTCACGCGAGGGTGCCGGTTACGCAACCGGAGGGATTGTGTGCCCGGTGTGACACGTTCGGAGCAGCCTCAGCAGGCGCCGACCCACTCCTCGGTGCCGTCGGAGAACTTCTGGTGCTTCCAGATGGGCACCTCGTGCTTGAGGTCGTCGATCAGCTTGCGGCAGGCGTCGAAGGCCTCCGCGCGGTGCGGGCAGGCCACGGCGACGACGACGGCGAGGTCACCCACCCGGAGGTCGCCCACCCGGTGGACGGCGGCCAGCGCCCGCACGGGGTGGTCCGCGACGACCTTCTCGGCGATCCGGCGCATCTCGGCCTCGGCGCTGGGGTGGCACGAGTAGCCGAGCGCGTCCACGTCGGCGCCCCCGTCGTGGTTGCGCACGGTGCCCACGAACAGCGCGATGCCCCCGGCGGCGGCGTCCCCGACGGCACGGAACACCTCGTCGACGGAGAGCGGCGTCTCGCGGACGGCGATCAGCTTGATGGGATCCTGGGCCGCCCGCTCACCGGGGTGGTCGTTCGTGTGTGCCATGCGTCCATCGTGCCGTACGCCTCGGACATCGGGAATGCGAGATTCACCAGGTACGCGCGCGGGGCGTTTTGGAGCGTCCTACGACGTGACCGCGAGCCGCCCGCGGCGGTGCCGGACGCCTGGGGCGCGCCGCCGGGCCTTGCGGGCCGCCGTACGACCCGGTGCCGGACCTCTCCGACGCGCCCCCAGGCCTTGCGACGTCCGCCGTACGACCCCGGGGCCCCAGGTCTTGTGACGTCCGCCGTACGACCCCGGGGCCGGGCCTCTCCGACGCACCCCCAGGCCTTGCAGGCCCCCACCGTACGACCCCGGTGCCGGGCCTGTCAGACGCGCCGCCGGGCCTTGCGGGCCCGTCGTACGACGGCCGCCGCGCCCAGCAGGGCGACGGTCGCGCCGGCCGCGCCGGCCGCCGTGGCGTCCTTGCGTCCCAGCCGCCGGCCGGCCACGGTGTGCCGCCCGGACACCTCCTCCAGCAGTTCGGCGAGGACCTCCTCGTTGGTCCACTGCGGCCGCCATCCGGCGTCGTGCAGCCGGCTGCCGCTGACCACCCAGGGGTACATCGTGTAGGCGAGGTCGCCCGCCGGGGAGGGGGTGAGGCCGATCCGGTGCAGCCGGGCCGCCGCGCCGAGCGCGACCGCCGAGGGCAGCTCCATCCGCCGGATGCCGCTCAGCTCCTCGACCTCCTCCTGTTCCAGCCACCCGTCGCAGCCGACGGCCAGCTCACCCTCGACCTTCTCCAGGACGGCGTACTCCAGGGCGCTGCACAGGTCCTCGACGTGGCAGAACTGCCACGCGGGCCGCGACCCGGCCACGACCAGCAGCCGCGGTGACTCGAAGTACCTGGTCAGCGCGGTGTCGGTGCCGCCGACGAGGACGGCCGGCCGGACCACGGTGACGTTGAGCCCCGGATGCGCGCGCGGCGCCCGGCGCGCCAGCCGCTCGATCTCCAGCAGGTCGCCGACCCCGGTCGCCTCGGCGGTGGCGCGCAGCTCGGCGTCCTCCGACAGGGGCAGCTCGTTGTCCGGGAGCGCGCCGTAGACCATCGACGAGGTGCACAGCACCACGCGGTGCACCCCGGCCGCCGCCGCCGCGGTCAGGACGGTCTGGGTCCCCCGGACGTTGTAAGCCGTGCGTGCCGCCGGATCGGTCTCCAGATTGAGGTCGAGCGCGAGGTGGACGACGACGTCGGCGCCGCGCAGTTTGTCCGCGATGGCGGGGTCGCGCACGTCGAGGATGTGCCACTGGGCGTCGGCGCACTCGCCGCGCCGCTCGTCGATGGCGAGGACCTGTTTGATCTCCTCGGAGGCGGCGAGCCGCTCGGTGAGCAGGGCGCCGACCCCGGTGGCGGCGCCGGTCACCGCGACGACGGGCCCGCGCACGGCAGGAGGGGTTGAGGGGTTTCGCGCTGCGCGAACCTGCGGATCTGGGGAACTCACCGGGCGTCTCCAGCGGTTGTCTTCAGTACGGGCGCGAGTGACGCGTACGTACCAGGTGCATCCATCCTGCCGCAGGCCTTCCGCAGGCGAAGCACCGAGGCCCGATCGGGTTCAGGTGTCTACGCTGGGTGGTGTTGTCGGGCAGCCGCGCCGCCGGATCGCAACCGGTGGCCTTACCAGCCGAGGAATCCCGTGAGTGACACCCCATTCGGTTTCGGCCTTCCGCCGGAGGAGCCGGAGGACGGCGACGAGGGCAAGAAGAAGGACCAGCAGAGCGGTGGTGGGCAGGGACCGGCCAATCCGTTCGGTTTCGGCGGCCTGCCCGGAGCCGGCGGCTTTGGCGGCCCCGGCGCCGACAACCCGCTCGCAGCCATGTTCGGTTCCCTGAACCCCACCGACCTGGGCGCCGCGTTCCAGCAGCTCGGCCAGATGCTCTCGTACGAGGGCGGGCCGGTGAACTGGGACATGGCCAAGCAGATCGCCCGCCAGACGGTCGCGCAGGGCGCGCAGGACGGCTCGAAGGACGCCAGCGTCGGCCCGGCCGAGCGCAAGGCGGTCGAGGAGGCCGTCCGGCTGGCCGACCTGTGGCTGGACGACGCGACGTCCCTGCCGTCGGGTTCCGGCTCGGCGGTGGCCTGGTCGCGCGCGGAGTGGGTGGAGGCGACCCTGCCCGCCTGGCAGGAGCTGGTCGACCCGGTCGCCGAGCGGGTCGGCGCGGCCATGGGCGATGTTCTGCCGGAGGAGATGCAGGCCATGGCGGGCCCGCTGATCGGCATGATGCGCTCGATGGGCGGTGCCATGTTCGGCACGCAGATCGGGCAGGCCGTGGGCGTGCTCGCGGGCGAGGTCGTCGGCTCGACCGACATCGGTCTGCCGCTGGGCCCGGCCGGCCGGGCGGCGCTGCTGCCGGCGAACGTGGAGGCGTTCGGCCGGGACCTGGGCGTGCCGCAGGAGGAGGTGCGGCTCTACCTGGCCCTGCGCGAGGCCGCCCACCAGCGTCTGTTCGCGCACGTGCCGTGGCTGCGCTCGCACCTGTTCGGCGCGGTCGACGGCTACGCGCGCGGGATCAAGGTCGACACGGCCAAGCTGGAGGACGTGGTCGGCCAGTTCGACCCGCAGAACCCCGAGCAGCTGCAGGACGCGCTCCAGCAGGGCATGTTCCAGCCGGAGGACACGCCCGAGCAGAAGGCCGCCCTGGCCCGTCTGGAGACCGCTCTGGCGCTCGTGGAGGGCTGGGTGGACGCGGTGGTCCACGCCGCCGCGAAGCCGCGCCTGGGGTCCGCCGACGCCCTGCGCGAGACGCTGCGGCGCCGCCGGGCCACCGGTGGCCCGGCGGAGCAGACGTTCGCCACGCTGATCGGTCTGGAACTGCGCCCGCGCCGGCTGCGGGACGCCTCCCGCCTGTGGGCGTCGCTGACGGACGCGCGCGGGGTGGACGGCCGGGACGGCCTGTGGGCCCACCCGGACATGCTGCCGACCGCGACCGACCTCGACGACCCGGACGGTTTCGTCCACCGCGAGCAGCTGGACTTCTCCGAGCTGGACAAGATGCTCGGCGAGGCGGCGAGCGGCTCGCACGGCAAGCCGGACCTGCGCAAGAAGGACGACGGCGAGACCGAGGGCGACGACGCCGAGTGAGCCTGTACGACGACGCGGTCCTCGTCCTGAAGGGGTACGAGGGCCAGGAAGAGCTGCGCCAGGCCTACCTGGACCACCTGTCCGCCCACCCGGACGGCATGTGGAAGGCCTGCCACGCGGGTCATGTCACGGCCAGTGCCCTGGTGATCGACCCGGAGCGCGGCCGGGTGCTGCTCACGCTGCACCGGAAGCTGCGGATGTGGCTGCAGATGGGCGGCCACTGCGAGCCGGGCGACCCGACGCTGGCGGCGGCGGCCCTGCGCGAGGCGACGGAGGAGTCCGGCATCTCCGGGCTGACGCTGCTGCCCGGCGGCCCGGTGCGGCTGGACCGGCATCCGATCCCGGCGCCGTGCCACTGGCACTTCGACGTCCAGTACGCGGTCCTCGCCCCGCCCGGCGCGGTGCAGGAGATCAGCGACGAGTCCCTGGACCTGCGCTGGTACGCCTACGACGAGGTGGCGGGCGTAGCCGACGAGTCCGTCGTACGCCTGCTGGAGGCGACGCGCGCCAGGCTCTGACGGTGTAAGGGGTGGCCGCCCTGGGCGGCCACCCCTTACACGTCCTGGGTCCGCGGTGTGGCTCAGCTCCAGACGTTGCCCTGGTTCTGGCCGCGCGCCCCCTGCTGGCCCATGCCGAACTGGGCGGCGAGGCCCTGCCCGATCACAGCGTTCTGCGGCGGCAGCAGTTCGCTGGGCTGCACGAGCGCGAACCCGGAGCCCATGAAGCTCAGCTCCCAGCCCTCACCGGTGTTCCCGCGCCGCCGCCACACCCCGGAGGAGTGCGTCTGCGCCTGCATCTGCACGCGCAGCCCGGTGGACCAGGCGACGATCGCGTCGGCGTCGCAGTTGACGTACCGGTCGGGCGTGACCTGCATCAGCAGCGGCGCCCCGGAGGTCATCAGGGCGACCTTGCCGCGCCCGGTGATGTTCAGCTGGTACTTCCCGGAGCCGGAGATGCCGTAGAGGCTGTCGACGGCGATGACCTCGTGGTGCAGCGAGGAGTCCATGGCGAGGACGTAGGAGCTGTCGACGGTCAGCCCGTCCTGCTCGACGTCCATGATGTGCACGCGCTGGGCGAGGTTGGCGAGGTAGACGGTGCCCTGGCCGTGACAGCGCATCAGGTCCAGGCCCTCGCCGGTGCGTGCACGCGCGCGTGCCTGGTTGTTGCTGCGGTACTCGGCGTCGAACTCGACGAGGCCCTGGTAGGCGACCATGGTGCCCTTGCGGGCGAGGAGGTCGTCGTGGCCCTCCAGGGTGATCCGGAGCATCTGCGCGTTCTGCAGGCTCCAGCGTTCCTGGGACTGGAGGTCGTTGTGCGCGAAAAGCGGGCTCTGCATGGTGTTCTGGCTCCCCCTCAGCCCCGGAACCGGAGGCGGTCGGTGCTGTCCTCGCTGGGCTGGACGACGACGATGCCCTGGCCGGAGAAGGCCATCTGGTAGGCCTCGCCGCTGCCCCGGCCGATCAGCGACTGGGCCTTGAAGCTGCGCTTGCCCTTCACCTTCAGGTTCGGCGACCAGGCGACGAGCGCGTCGGGGTCGACGTACGTCTCGTCCTCGCCGCCGCCGCAGTCCACGACGATCGGCTTGCCCCGGGAGGTCAGCGCGACCCAGCCCTGCCCGGAGATCCTCGTGTTCCACAGGCCCTGCCCGGCGAACTTCGCGAGCCCCTTGACCCGCTCCACGCCCCAGGTCAGGTGCGCGTCGAAGGCGAGCAGGTTGGTGGCGTTGACGGAGATGCCGTCGCCGTTGAGGTTGATCACGACGACGTCGGCGCCGTAGTCGGCGAGGTAGAGCAGGCCGTCCCCTGTGCACTTCATCAGCGGAGCGCCCTCGCCGGTGATCCAGTCACGGGCGATCTGGCGGACGGCCGGCGGGTTGGGCTCGTACTGGATGAAGCCTTCGTAGGCGACCATCGACCCCACGCGCGCGAGGAGGTCGTTTCCGGTCTGCATGGCCACCTTCAGCATGTGGCTGCCGTGGTTCTCCATGCGGGCGGTGACGGGTGCGGGGGCGAAGCCCGCGAGCGGCTGGTTCATGACGGGCTCCCTCAGACCTCGTAGGGCTGGACGACGATGAAGTTGCCGGGGGCGCCCCGGAACTGGAGATTGACGCTTTCGCCGGTGTCCCCGGGGTAGGCGTTGCGGCGCATCCGGACCTGGCTGGAGACGATCACCTGGGAGGCTGCCGACCAGGCGACGACGGCGTTGCAGTCGGCGAAGGTGGTCGGCGTGACCGGCAGCACCACGGGCGTGCCGTGCGTCTTGACGACGATCGTGCCGGTGCCCTGGAACTGCATGGTGAACAGCGCGCCGCCCGGGATCCCGTGCCCCTCGATCCGGCGCACCTCGTACTGGAGGCTCTCGTCGAAGGCGAGGACGTTCTCGGCGGACACGCAGAGGGCGTCGCCCTGCAGCTCGACCGGGTGCAGGTGGGTGGAGTTCTCCGCGAGGAACACCTGGCCCTGGCCGGTGCAGCGCATCAGCTGCATCTCCTGGCCGGTGGCGTTGCCGACGATGCGCCCGGCGAACCCGGCGCCCTTGTAGCTGAAGTCGACCTTGCCCTGGTAGAGCACCATGCTGCCCTGCCGGGCCAGCACCGGCTGGCCGCCGATGCCGAGGTCGACGCGGATCAGCTTCTTGTTCTGCTGCGTCCAGCGCTGCCCGGTCGGCGTCTCCTTGAACGCCTGCAGCGCGGCCGTCACACCGGCACCGCCCTGGGGCGCGCCCTGCGGCACTCCGTAGGGGGCGGTCTGCTGGCCGGGGACCTGCCCGTAGCCCGGGGGCATGGGCGGGGTCGGCTGACCGCCGTGGGGGGCGGGCTGCTGGCCGTAGCCCGGGGGCAGCGGCGCGCCGGGCTGGCCGCCGTACGAGGGCTGCTGGGGCGGCTGGCCGTAGGGCGCGGGGGCCGGGGCGGCCGGCGGCGGGACGGTGCCGCCGCCGGGCGGGGTCAGGGGGGCCACGACCGTCGGGGCGCCGTGCACGTTCGGCGCGGGTGCCGGGGGCGGGGGCGGGGTGTGCCCGGGCGGCGGGGCGAAGCCCTGCGGGGCGGGCTGCGGGGCAGGGGCCGGCTGCGGTGCGGGGGCCGGGGCAGGGGCGGCCGGGACGCCGAACGCGGGCGCGGGTGTGGTCTGGGCGGGCGGCGCGAAGCCGGGGGCCCCGCCGGGCTGCGGCTGCGGCTGCGCTTGCTGCGGGGCGGCGGGCGCCTCCTCCTCCAGCACCTCGCCGCCGAAGTTCTTCAGCAGCGCCTCCAGACCGCCGTCGAAGCCCTGTCCGACGGCGGCGAACCGCCACCCGTCCTTGAAGTAGAAGTCACCGAGCATCACGGCCCGCTCGGTGGAGAACTCCGCGCCGCTGAAGGAGTACCGCGCGACCTCCTCGCCGCCCGCCACGATGCGCAGGTATCCGGGAGCGATCTGCGACATCTGCCCGGCGCCGTCGAGGGTCGCCGTGAAGGACAGTTTGCGGATGTGCGAGGGGATCCGGTCGAGCGTGACCCGGAACGACTCCGTGTCACCCGCCTGGGCGCCCAGCAGCTGGATGGACTCCTCCGGGGACTTCGGCTGGTTGAAGAAGACGAAGTACCGGTCGTCCGAGAGACGCTCGTCGGCGTCCAGACCGAAGCAGCTGATGTCGAAGGTCAGTCCGGGGGCGGAGATCTGCACGCCTACGTACAGATCCGTGCCCGCCGTGAGGTCACTGATCCTGGCCTTGTGGCCGCGTTGGAATTCCCTGGCCATGCGTTACGACCGTCCCCCATCCCGAATGTGAGTGCGTCGCGCCAGGCTAACGGCAAAGACCGACAGCGGCCCCGAAGGGTCGTCGTCGGTACAGACCCGGTACACAACCGCACCCGGCCGCTCACATCGGACGCGACCACTCGGACGGTCGGCCGCTCGGGTCGGACGGGGCCCGATCACGTCGGACGCGACCGCCGCTCGCACAGGACGCGGCCACGCGCACAGGACGCGGCCACGCGCGCGGGACGCGGCCCGCTCGCCCGGGACCCGGCTGCCCGCATGGGACCGGCTGCCCGCCCGGGATCCTCAGGAGTCCCGCCCGTCCCCCTCGTCCCGCTGGTCCTCCTGGTCCCGCCGGTCCCGCTCCTCCCGCGCGACCGGTACGTGCGGCAGCCGCGCGGCGGCGACCACCCCTTCGAGGTAGCCGCGGGCCCGCTCGGTGCGCGGATAGGCCTCCAGCAGCCGCCAGAAGTCGGGGCCGTGACCGGGCACCAGCAGATGCGCCAGCTCGTGGCAGAGCACGTAGTCGACGACGTACTCCGGCATCCCCTGCAGCCGGTGCGAGAGCCGGATGCTGGCCTCGGCCGGCGTGCACGAACCCCAGCGGGTGTTCTGGTTGGTGACCCAGCGCACGGAGGCGGGCCGCGCCCGGCCGTCGAAGTACTGGGCGGACAGCCGCTCGGCACGCTCGGCCAGCGCGGCATCGCCCAGCACCCGCCGGCTCTCCTGGGCGGCGAGTTTGTCGAGCATGACGGTCACCCAGCGCTGCTCCTCCGCCTTCGACATCCGGGCGGGGATCAGTACGACGGTGCGATCGCCCTCGCGGTACGCGGAGACCGTCCGGCGGCGCCGGGCGCTCCTGCGGACCTCGATCGCGCTCGCCCCCGAGCCGCCGGGCGGCTGGCTCGTCGTGCTGCGCTGTGGTTTACCGGCGCTGTGCAGTGGGTCGGCGGGCACGCCCCGACGTTACCCGGTGGGCGCGGGCAAAGTCCCGGCTCCGGGGCGGGTGGCTGCCGATCCCCCACCATGTGTTTGATTCGTACGACCGATCCGTACATCCGGTTTGCACCACTTCACCCCGGCTGATCGGTATGACGAACATCCCCCGCCTGTGGATAACTCCCGACACCCGACGCCCGGGCCGGGCATGCTGGCAGGCGCCGGCGGATCACGCCCGATTCCGCCTACGGAATGTCTCCACCTTTCCGGATATTCCAGGCATTGAGTGCATTGCGACTGAGTCCGCGGATATACGGATGAACAAGACGACACGCCGGCACAAGCGAATACGACGGCACGAACGAACACGACGGACACAGGGATACGGGGGACAGTCATGCATCCGGTGGTGAAGCCCGCACTACGGCGCGGCTGGCGCGATCTCAACACCGTGCAGTTCGGGATGACCCCGGCCCACGCCGTCACACTGGGCCCGATGGACACGGCGACCGGCAGCTTCCTGGACCTGCTCGACGGCACCCGCGGACTTCCGCTGCTGCGCGAGGAGGGCCGCAGCGCGGACGTACCGCCCCACCAGGTCGACGCCCTGGTCGAACGGCTGGCCCGGGCGGGCCTCGTCGACGACGCACGCGGCGGCGGACCGGCCGCGGACGCCCTGCGCGCCAAGACCGACGTACTGGAGCGGCTGCGCCCCGACCTCGCCTCGCTGTCCCTCCTCACCTCCGAGCCGGGCGGCGCACCGGCCCGGCTCGCGGCCCGGCGCGCCCTGCGGGTGCGGGTGCGCGGCGCGGGCCGGGTCGGCGCCCTGCTCGCATCGGTCCTGTCCGGCGCCGGCGTCGGCGAGGTCGACGTACGCGACGTGGGCCGCGTCGAGCCGTGGGACGTGGCACCGGGCGGACTGCCCGCCGAGTCGCTCGGCGACCGCCGGGACGCGGCGGCGCGGGCCGCAGTCCGCCGCGCGGCACCCGACCGCCCGCCCCGTCACGCCCACTCCCCCGGAACCGGCGCCGAGGACCCCGGCCTCTCCCTGGTGATCTTCGCGCCGCGGGACGACGTCGCCGTGCACGCCCCGGACCCGTTCACCGCCGAACCGCTCATGGCCGCCGGCACACCCCACCTGTATGCCGGGGTCGTGGAGGGCACGGGCGTCGTCGGCCCGCTCGTGCTGCCCGGCGAGTCGGCCTGCGCCGGCTGTCTGCACCGGGACCGCACGGACCGCGACCCGGCCTGGCCCCGGCTGGTCACCCAGTGGCGGTCCGGCAGGGCCCGCCGGGTCGGGGCCTGCGATCTGACCCTGGCCACGGCGGTGGCCGGACTCGCGGCGGCCCATGCGCTGGCCTTCCTCGACGGAGAATCACCGTCCGGCGCGGGCACCCGCTGGGAGGTGTCCCTGCCCGGTCTGAACTGGCGCGCCCGGCCGGTCCGGCCGCATCCCGAGTGCGACTGCGGGGCAGCTCAGCGCGGTAATCGGGAGCACTCCTCAACCAACGGGCGGCCGCGCGCGACAATGGCGGTGCAACGGCCGTCGACGGAGCGGCGACGCGAAGCGGGCGCGGCACGGCCGACTGGGACCTGGAGGGCGCATGTCTGATCTTCCCCGGAAGGCGGTCACCCGTACCGCCAAGCTCGCCGCGCTCCCGCTCGGCTTCGCCGGCCGGGCCACCTGGGGGCTGGGCAAGCGGATCGTGGGCGAGTCCGCGGAGATCGTCGGCCGCGAGCTGCAACAGCGCACGGCGGAGCAACTGTTCAAGGTGCTCGGCGAGCTGAAGGGCGGCGCGATGAAGTTCGGGCAGGCACTGTCCGTCTTCGAGTCGGCGCTGCCCGAGGAGATCGCCGGCCCCTACCGCGCGGCCCTGACCAAGCTGCAGGACGCGGCCCCGCCGATGCCGACCCGCACGGTGCACGCCGTGCTGGAGGAACGGCTCGGGCCGGACTGGCGCGACCTGTTCGAGGAGTTCGAGGACAAGCCGGCCGCCGCGGCCTCGATCGGCCAGGTGCACCGGGCGGTGTGGCACGACGGCCGCGAGGTGGCGGTCAAGGTGCAGTACCCGGGAGCCGGCGAGGCACTCCTGTCCGACCTCGGCCAACTGAGCCGCTTCGCCCGGCTGTTGGGCCCCCTGATCCCCGGCATGGACATCAAGCCGCTGATCGCCGAACTGAGGGACCGCGTCTCGGAGGAACTGGACTACGGACTTGAGGCCCAGGCGCAGGCCGCGCACGCCGAGGAGTTCGCCGACGACCCGGACGTGGTCGTCCCGGCCGTGGTGCACCAGTGCGAGCAGGTCCTGGTGACCGAGTGGATCGACGGCATCCCGCTGTCCGAGATCATCGCGGACGGCACCCCGGAGCAGCGCGACCGGGCCGGCCAGCTGCTGGCCCGCTTCCTCTTCTCTGGTCCGGCCCGCACCGGCCTGCTGCACGCGGATCCGCACCCGGGCAACTTCCGTCTGCTGCCCGGCGGCCCGGCCGGCGCGGACGACTGGCGCCTCGGCGTCCTGGACTTCGGCACGGTCGACCGGCTCGCCGGCGGCCTGCCGGACCCGATCGGCGTCTCCCTGCGGATGACACTGGACGGCGACGCCGAGACGGTCTACGAGCTGCTCCGCACCGAGGGATTCGTCAAGGAGACCATCGCCCTGGATCCCGACGCGGTCCTGGACTACCTGCTGCCGATCATCGAACCGGCCCGCGTGGAGGCGTTCACCTTCTCCCGCTCCTGGATGCGCAGCCAGGCCGCCCGCATCGCCGACCCCCGCTCCCCCGCCTACCAGCTCGGCAAGCAGCTCAACCTGCCGCCGGCCTACCTGCTGATACACCGGGTGACCCTCAGCACCATCGGGGTCCTGTGCCAACTGAACGCCACGGTGCGGCTGCGCGATGAGCTGGAGGAGTGGCTGCCGGGCTTCGTGACCGAGGTGACCGGGGACGACGCGGGCGAGGACGACGTGGTCGAAGAGGCCTGATCGGGTACGACGAGGCCGAGTACGACGAGGCCGGGGTCGACGCGGGCGCGGAGGAGCCGGCGGCGGGGGCCTGGTCCGGGGTGCCCGGACGCTTGCGAGGGGGCGGGGTGGGGGTGGGGCGGGGGGGGGAGGGGCCCCCGGAGGAGCGTTTCTACCACCAGGCCGAGTCCAGCCGCCCCTCGATAGCCCGGAGGTTCTCCCGCGAGCACGTGTCGCAGAAGTAGTGCCGGACGCCGTTCTCCACGGAGCAGGTCCAGGTGGCCGGTGGGGGGCCGTCGGCGGGAGTGCCGCAGCGGGCACACACGAGGCGGCGGCGCTCCGCGGTGGAGCCGCCCTGATCACTTCCGCCGGGAGGACTCGTCACCGGGTGACGATAACTCCGGGGCCGGCCGATCGCCTGCGCAACGCACCGCGGGGGCCGGTCCGTTAGGCCGGACCGGCCCCCGCGGGGGGGCTTCGCCTCCCTGATCCGGGAGGCCACCGCTGCTCAGGTGTGTTCTCTACTGCATGACGGCCATGGCGAGCGCGCGGCGGGCACGCAGCGAGGCGCGCTCGGCCCGGCGCTGCATCCGCCGGGCGGCGGCCAGGCGCACGGCCCGGCGCTCGCGTGCGGCGTCATGGAGTCGGTCGTGCATATGCGCACGGGCCAGGGCTTCTTGCATGAGTTGCATCTCGTGGTTCCTGTTCTGGCGCGCTTCGGTCGCACCGGTGGTGGTGAAGTCTGGGGTCGCGGAGCCGGCGGGCTCGCTGGTGGACGGCTTCATCGGGGCCTGCTTCTTGGGGTCGTGCGTGAGGGGGCGATCGATCGTTCCTGCGGTGTTCATGCCGTGACCGGGTTCTTGCGCGGGCGGCCACGCGGCCGCTTCCGGGCGACGACGACACCCTGGACGAAGAGCTCGCCACCCCAGACGCCCCAGGGCTCGCGCCGCTCCTTGGCGCCGGCGAGGCAGGCCTCGATCAGCGGGCAGGTGCGGCAGAGGGACTTGGCGTACTCCACGTCCGCCGGCGACTCGGCGAAGAAGACCTCCGGGTCGTAGGAGCGGCAGGGGACGGGTACGCCGAGGTTCTCGATGGCGTCGTCGAGCGCCGTGAGCGCGGTGAGGGGGGTCAAGGTGGAGTCCTCCGTGAGGCCGGGCGGGGGGATCGTTTGCGAAGGCGGTACGGACGGGGCGTGCGCTTCGAGTTGCACGATTGGTCTTCCTCGTCTGGTCGGTCCGGCCGGTTGACCGGGTGTCGGCGTGGTACCGGGTTCTTTTCCTGTCCCGAGGCCCCTTCGCTCCGTTGTCCCCGTTCGGGGAAAACAGAAGGGCCGCGGATCCCGGATGGGGTTCCGCGGCCCTGAAGGCGCCGGCCTGATCGGCGATCAGGCTGGATCACTCCAGGGTTCTGGCCCACGGAAGGCCCACATCAGGTGGTGCTGCGTCGTCTGCTTCCGGAATCCGGCACCGGCCGCCGCGAAGGCATAGGCGTGTGCCTGTGCCGCTACCGCTTCCAGTGCCTTGGTCGGTCGCTCATTGCGCTCACGGATGGGAAGACCCGCGAGGGCAACAGAGGACGCCGGACGCACGGCACGGATGCCGGACAGACCGGTGCCCTGGTTCGAGGCGCCGAGCATGCACGTGGAGACGGTCGAGCGATCGGTCAGTTTGGCCGTGCTGACGGTGGTGCTGATGTTGATGCTGATCACTGGACTCGCCTCCTCTCGGCGTCTCTGGGACTGGGGTGAGCCAGTCCGTTCGGATATGCAAGTACAACACGGAACCGGGCCTTCGAGAAGGCCGCTGTTTCCGTGCCTAGAACCTATGGGGATTGCCGGGGCATGCGCAAACTATTTTTTCGACGAGTTGGCATCAGTCGCTCCCGTCGTCTTGGCCGGGCTCCTGGCCTGCGCAGATGGCCAGAACGTCGGCTCCGTAGCTGCGCAGCTTGCGGCTGAGGACGCCGGGGATGCGGGCCAACTCGGCGGAACTGTCCGGGCATGCCTCGGCGATGGCCATCAGCGTCCGGTCGGTGAAGACGCAGAAGTCCGGCTGGCCGCTGCGCTCGGCCTGCACGGCGCGCCACTCCCGGAGTCGTTCGTAGAGTCCTTCGTCCATGTCCGAGGGGCAGTCGGCGCAGCGCATCAGCTTCATCTCGCCCGCGTCGGTGAGCGTGCGGCCGCAGACCCGGCAGCGGGCCGGGGTGCGCTGGATCCGCCGGGGGGTGGTGGCGGCGCTTGCGGTGATGCCGCGTTCGACGCCTCCGCTCGCGCCTGCGCCGGTGCGGCCGACGGTGGGGGTGGTGCCGGGGCGCAGTCCGTCGAGGAAACGGCTGGGCCGGCGGTTGGGGCGTCCGCCGGGTGAGCGGGACAGGGCCCAGGAGAGGTGGAGGCGTTCCCGCGCGCGGGTGACGCCGACGTAGAGCAGGCGGCGTTCTTCCTCGATCTGCTCGTCGGTCCGGGCGTAGGTGATGGGCAGCATGCCCTCGGCGATGCCGACGAGGAAGACGACGTCCCATTCCAGGCCCTTGGCGGCGTGCAGGGAGGCGAGGGTGACGCCCTGGACGGTCGGGGCGTGCTGGGCGTTGGCCCGTTCCTCCAGTTCCGTCACGAAGTCGGCGAGGGTGGCTCGGGGCCGGGCGGCGGCGAGGTCGTGGGCGAGGTTGACGAGGGCGGCCAGGGATTCCCAGCGTTCTCTGACGGCGCCGGAGCCGGCCGGGGGTTCGCTGGTCCAGCCTTCGCCGGAGAGGACGGCGCGCACCTGGGAGGGCAGGTCGACGGCGTCGTCGAGGAGGGAGTCGTTGCCGCCGAAGCGGGCCGCGCCGCGCAGGGCGATGCGGGCCTTGCGGATCTCGGGCCGGTCGAAGAAGCGTTCGGCGCCGCGCAGCTGGTAGGGGACGCCGGCGTCGGCGAGTGCCTGCTCGTAGGTCTCGGACTGGGAGTTGGTGCGGAACAGGACGGCGATCTCGGCGGCGGGGACGCCGGCGTCGATCAGTTCGCGGATGCGGCGGGCGGCGCCTTCCGCCTCGGCGGGTTCGTCGGTGTACTCGGTGTAGGCGGGTTCGGGGCCGGGGGGGCGCTGGGAGACGAGTTCCAGCCGGTGGTCGGCGGCGCGGCCGCGGGCCTGGCTGAGCAGGGCGTTGGCGAGGTGGACGACCTGGGGGGTGGAGCGGTAGTCGCGGACCAGTTTGACGACGGTGGCTGCGGGGTGGCGGACACGGAAGTCGAGGAGGTGGTCGGGTGTTGCTCCCGTGAACGAGTAGATGGTCTGGCTGGCGTCGCCGACGACGCACAGGTTGTCACGGTCGCCGAGCCACAGGTCCAGCAGTCGCTGCTGCAGCGGGCTGACGTCCTGGTACTCGTCCACGACGAAGTGCTGGTACTGGGCGCGGACCTGTTCGGCGATGTCGTGCCGGTCTTGGAGGATGGCGACGGTGAGCAGCAGGACGTCTTCGAAGTCGATGACAGCGCGGTCGCGCTTGAGGTCTTCGTAGGCGGCGTAGAGGTGGGCGATCTCGGCCGGGTCGCGGGGGGTCTCGCGGCCGGCCTTCGCAGCCGCGTACGGGTAGTCGGCGGGGACGGTCTGGGTGACCTTGGACCATTCGATCTCGGCGGTCACGTCGCGCAGCTCGTTGCGGTCGAGTCGGGTGCCCAGGGCGGCGGCCGCGTCGGCGACGAGTTGGATCTTGCGGTCGATGATGCGGGGCAGGGAGCCGCCGATCGCTTTCGGCCAGAAGTACTGGAGCTGGCGGAGGGCGGCGGAGTGGAAGGTGCGGGCCTGGACTCCCTGGGCGCCGAGCTGGCGCAGCCGGCCGCGCATCTCTCCGGCGGCGCGGTTGGTGAAGGTGACGGCGAGCACGCTGGAGGGCTGGAGGATGCCTGCGCGCACTCCGTAGGCGATGCGGTGGGTGATGGCCCGGGTCTTGCCCGTGCCGGCTCCGGCCAGGACGCACACCGGGCCGTGCAGGGCGGTGGCCACCTCGCGCTGCTCGGGGTCGAGCCCTTCGAGCACCGCGTCGGCGTCACTCGGCGGGCCCGAGTGCGGAGAGCCACCGGTGCCCTGTGGGAAGAGGGTGGAGTGCGTTGCTGCTGTCACACAGCCATGCTGCCAGGTCGTCCGGGACGACTGCGCCGGTTGTCCACAGGCAGGGCCTCGCAGTCGTATTAATCATGGCCTCACGCGCACGGCCTCACGTAATCATGGCCTCACGCCCACGGCCTCACGCACAGGGCGTCCCGCTCACGGCCTCACGCACGGGACGTCCCGCTCACGGCCTCCTGCTCGGGGCGCCGGGCTCACGGCCTCGTGGTCAGGGACTCGCCGAGGGCGTATCCCGGTCGGGAATGGCGGGCCGGTCGCTTACGTTCTCTCCCTGGACGGACATTTCCGAGCTGGCTGAGGAGAGCGAGACAGATGCAGGGCACTGTGACGATGTACAGCACGACTTGGTGCGGTTACTGCCGGCGGCTGAAGAGCCAGCTGGACCGGGAGGGCATCGCCTACACCGAGATCAACATCGAGCAGGACCCGGAGTCCGCCGCTTTCGTGGAGAAGGCGAACGGCGGAAACCAGACCGTCCCGACCGTGCTCTTCGCGGACGGCTCCACGCTGACGAACCCGTCGCTGGCCCAGGTCAAGCAGAAGCTCGCCGCGTAAGCCCGAGCTGCGCCGAACGGCGGTTCCCGAGTCCCCACCGGGTTCGGGAGCCGCCGTTCGCCGTGTCAGACGAAGCTGCGGGTGGGCAGGGGCTTGCCGTACCACATCTCGATCAGGCGGGCCGCGATGGAGATGCCGTACGGCGGCAGCACCTCGCCGGACTCGAAGGCCGCGTGCAGCTCCTCGCGGGAGAACCAGCGGGCCTCGTGGATCTCGTCGCCGTCGACGTCGATCTCGGTGGTGGTGGCGCGGGCCATGAAGCCGAGCATGAGGCTGGACGGGAAGGGCCAGGGCTGGCTGGCGACGTACTCGACCTGGCCGATGCCGACGCCGACCTCCTCGGAGACCTCGCGGCGCACCGCCTGCTCGATGGACTCGCCGGGCTCGACGAATCCGGCGAGCGTGGAGAAGCGGCCCTCGGGCCAGTGGACCTGGCGGCCGAGCAGGATGCGGTCGTCCTCGTCGGTGACCGCCATGATCACGGCCGGGTCGGTGCGCGGGTAGTGCTCGGCGCCGCAGGCCGGGCACCGGCGGATGTGGCCGGCCGCCGCGATGACCGTGCGCTCGCCGCAGCGGGAGCAGAAGCGGTGGGTGCGCTGCCAGTTCTCCAGCCCGACCGCGTGGACCATGAGTCCGGTGTCGCGCGGCGACAGCAGCAGGCCGGCCTCGCGCAGCCCCGCCGGGCGGGCGGACTGGTCGATACGGCCGGGCAGCGAGTCCTTCTGGAGCGCGAAGTAGCTGACGCCGTCCTCGTCGATGCCGAGGAAGTAGCGGTGCGCCTCGGTGAGCGGGGCTTCGAAGGACGGCGTCATGACGAGTTCCGTCCGGCCGTCCGGGGTCTCGTCGATGAGCACCTGGCCGCCGGAGACCACGAAACAGCGGGTCGTGGGGTGGCTCCACGCCGCCGCGAGCCAGGCCTCGTCCAGCCGGTGGTGGGCGGCGCGGTCGATGCCGCTCGGGGCGGTCAGCGAGATGGGTCGGTCGGCTGTGTGGTCGGTCCAGGTGGTCACGGGTGCTTCCAACTCCCCCAGTGCAGCGGATCTTTCGGCGGGCGGTTCGGCGGGACGTAGGGCGGGAGGGCACCGGGCCGGGCGTGGCCGGGGCGGACGGGCGGTCCTTCCAGTGTGCCCCGCGCGCGCGGCCCTTCCGTACGGCGCCGGCCGGTCAGGGTGCGGTACGCCAGTTCCGGGCCAGGTCATCCCACAGGTAGGCGCTGGTCTCGACGCCCTTGAGGAGGAGGGCCAGCTCGACCTTCTCGTTGGGTGCGTGCCAGCCGTCGGACGGGACGGAGATGCCCAGGAAGAGGACGGGGGCGCCGAGGACTTCCTGGAGGTCGGCGGCGGGTCCGGAGCCGCCCTCCCGGGTGAAGCGGACCGGTCCCTGGAATGCGCGGCCCATGGCGCGGGCCACGGACTGCAGCGCGGGGTGGTCGAGCGGGGTCAGGCACGGGCGCGTGGCCGAGCCGAAGTCGATCTCGCAGCGGATACCGGCGGGCACCTGGTCGGCGGCCCAGGCGCGGACGGCCCGCTCGATGTGGTCGGGGTCCTGGCCGGCGACCAGCCGGAAGGACAGCTTCACCATGGCCGTGGCAGGGATGATCGTCTTGTTGCCGGGGCCCTGGTAGCCGCCGCCGATGCCGTTGACCTCGGCGGTCGGGCGGGCCCAGATGCGCTCCAGCGTGGTGTGCCCGGCCTCGCCGTGGGCGGCGTGGGACTTGGCGGTGCGCAGCCAGCGCTGCTCGTCGAACGGCAGCTCGGCGAACAGCTCGCGCTCGCGGCCGGTCAGTTCGACGATGCCGTCGTAGAAGCCGGGGATCGCCACGCGCGCGTGGTCGTCGTGGAGGGCGGCGACCAGGCGGGCGGCGGCGGTGGCCGGGTTGGGTACGGCGCCGCCGAAGGAGCCGGAGTGGATGTCCTGGTCGGGGCCGTACAGCCGGATCTCGCACTCGGCGAGGCCGCGCATGCCGGTGCACACGGTGGGGGTGTCCTCGGACCACATGCCGGTGTCGGAGACGATCACGGCGTCGGCGGTGAGCCGCCCCGCCTGCTCCTCGACCAGGGCGCGGAAGTGCGCGGAGCCGGATTCCTCCTCGCCCTCGATCAGCAGTTTCAGGTGGACGGCCGGCGTGGTGCGGCCGGTTGCGGCGAGGTGGGCGCGGACGCCGAGCGTGTGGAAGAACACCTGGCCCTTGTCGTCGGCCGCCCCGCGCGCGTAGAGGCGGTTGTCGCGGACGACCGGTTCGAAGGGGTCGCTGTCCCAGCCGTCCTCGCGGGCGGCGGGCTGCACGTCGTGGTGGCCGTAGACCAGGACCGTGGGTGCGTCCGGGTCCTCCGAGGGCCATTCGGCGAAGACTGCGGGGGCGCCGGGGGTCTGCCAGACCTCGGCGGTCGGGAAGCCGGTCTCCTTGAGCTTGGCGGCGAGCCAGTCGGCGCTGTGCCGTACGTCGGGCGCGTGGTCGGGCTGGGCCGACACGGAGGGGATGCGCAGCCATGCGGTGAGGTCGTCGAGGAAGGCGGCGCGGTGGTGCTCGATGTACGTGCGGACGGCGCTGTCCGGGGTCTGGCTCATGCTGCCGAGCCTATCGGCCTGCACCGACATCCTCGGCGGGGGTTCGTCACACTCAGGTCGCCTGTTGTGTGCTCTCCGTCTCACCGGTGAGGAGTCGTTCCAGTGCGGCCCGGTCCGGCAGGCCCTCGGGGCGTACGACCTCGCCGGTGCGTACGTACAGGAAGGCGGCCGTGACCGACTCGGGCGGTATGCCCTGCTGCTCGGCCCAGGCGAGCCGGTACACGGCGAGCTGGAGCGGGTCAGCGGTGCGGGTGCGGCCGGTCTTCCAGTCGATGATCTCGTACGTCGTCCCGTCGCCGTCGCCGTGTCTGTAGACGGCGTCGATGCGGCCCCGGACGACTCGGCCGGCGAGGGTGAGCTGGAAGGGGGCCTCGACCCGGTACGGGGTGCGCCGGGCGTACTCGGTGCGTTCGAAGGCTTCTTTCAGGGTTTCCAGGTCGCGTTCGTCGGCGATCTCGGCGTCTCGGCCGGGCAGCTCGTCCGGTTCCAGCAGGGGCAGCGTCAGCTCCTCGAAGCGGGCTTCCACCCACGCGTGGAACCGGGTGCCCCGGCGTGCGGCCGGTTGCGGGGGGCGCGGCATGGGGCGCGCGAGTTCCTGTGCGAGCCCATCGGGGTCCTCGGCGAGCCGTAGCAGCTGGGACGCGGTGAGGGTGGCCGGCAGGGGGACGTCGGTGACGGTGCGCCGGGCGCGCAGCAGCTCTCCGGTGAGCGCGTCCAGGTCGCGGTCCCAGGAGGCGACGGTGCGCACCTCCTCGGGGGTGAGCGCGGCGGGGGCGGGGTGCGGCTCGGGGCGGTGTCGCGGGGCGGGCGCCTGGTGCGGGACCAGGGGCCGCCCGGCGTTCCAGGAGTCCCGGTCGGCGGGGGCGTACGGGGCGGTGCCGGGTGCGTCGGCCGGGGGCACCTCTCCGGGTGCGTCCTCGTCGTGGGGGGAGGCGTCGTAGGGATGGTCCTCGTAGGGGATGTCCTCGTGCGGCTCCTCGTCGTACGGGTCGGGGTACGGCTCCTCGTACGGGTCGTCGTCCGGTGGCGCGGGCCAGTCCGGGTGCTCGTCGCCGGCGGGGTCGTGCAGGGCCGGGCGGTGGCCGGCGGGCCGGGCGGCGAGGGAGTCCAGGTGGGCGAGGACGGTCTCGGCGGCGGCACGGCGGCGGGCCAGGGCGGCGGCGTCCAGCGGGAGCGGCCACACCTGCTCGGCGCCGGCCGTGTGCAGGGCCGGGTTCTCCTCGTCCTCGGCGGGCTCGTCCGCCCATGCCTCGATCTCCCCGTGCCCGGCGGCGCAGTGGTCGTGGAGGGCCTGGAGGAAGTCGGAGGGGCCGCGCGGCTTCTTCTGGCTGGGTCCCCACCAGTGGCCGGAGCCGAGCAGGAGCGAGCGGGGGCGGGTGAAGGTGACGTAGCCGAGGCGGAGCTCCTCGGTGTGCTGGTGGTCCTTCATGGCCTCGTGGAAGGCCTTCATGCCGCGCGCGTCCCAGCTGTCGACGTCGGGCAGGGTGTCGGTGTCGCCGCGCAGGGCGTGCGGCAGCACCTTGGCCTGGGCGGTCCACTTCTCGCGGCCCTGGGCGCTGGGGAAGGTGCCGGTGACCAGTCCGGGGACGGCCACGACGTCCCATTCCAGGCCCTTGGACTTGTGGGCGGTGAGCACCTTGACGGTGTTCTCGCCGCCGGGCAGGGCGTTGTCGAGGCCCTTCTCGTACTGGGCGGCGGTGCGCAGGAAGCCGAGGAAGGCGAGCAGGGTGGCCTCGCCGTCGCTCGCGGCGAAGGAGGCGGCGATGTCCAGGAAGTTGGACAGCGTCTCGCGGCGGCGGGCGGCGAGCGCGTGCGGGGACGCCGACAGCTCCACCTCGAGGCCGGTGACGGCGAGGACGCGGTGCAGGACGTCCATCAGCGGGTCGGACAGCGAGCGGCGCAGGTCGCGCAGTTCGGCGGCGAGCCGGGCGAAGCGCACGCGGGCGTCCGGCGAGAACGGCAGCCCGTCGTCGTCACCGTCCTCCAGGGGTGTTTCGAGGAAGGTGTCCAGGGCGTCCGCGAGGGAGATCACCTCGGAGGGGTCGACGCCCTCGACCGCTTCGGCGAGCCGGCGGTCCGGGTCGTCGCCGTCGTCCACGCGCGCGTGGGCGACGAGCAGGCGGGCCCGGCGGCCGAGCAGGGCGAGGTCGCGGGGGCCGATGCGCCAGCGCGGTCCGGTCAGCAGGCGCACCAGGGAGGCGTTGGCGCCGGGGTCCTGCAGGACCTCGCAGACGGCGACGAGGTCGGCGATCTCGGGCAGGTGCAGCAGCCCGGAGAGGCCGACCACCTCGACGGGGATGTCGCGGGCGACGAGTGCGCCCTGGATCTCGGCGAAGTCGGTGGCGGTGCGGCACAGGACGGCGATCTCGCCGGGTGGTGTGCCGGTGCGCACGAGGTGGGCGAGGGAGTCGGCGATCCAGTCGATCTCCTCGGCGTGGGTGGGCAGCAGCGCGCAGCGGACCGTGCCGTCGTACTCGGCGCCGGGGGCCGGGCGGAGGGCCTCCACGCCCGCGTGCATGGCGCGCAGCGGCGCGGCGAGGCCGTTGGCGAGGTCGAGCAGGCGTCCGCCGCTGCGCCGGTTCTCGCTCAGTGCCTGCCGGGTGGCGGGCCGGCCGTCGGCGTGGGCGAAGTGGTCGGGGAAGTCGTCCAGGTTGGCGACGGAGGCGCCGCGCCAGCCGTAGATGGCCTGGCAGGGATCGCCGACGGCGGTCACCGGATGGCCGGTGCCGCCGCCGAATAGGCCCGCGAGCAGGACGCGCTGGGCCACGGACGTGTCCTGGTACTCGTCCAGGAGGACCACGCGGAACTCCTCGCGCAGCAGGCGGCCCACTTCGGGGATGCGGGCGAGGCGGGCGGACAGGGCGATCTGGTCGCCGAAGTCCAGCAGGTCGCGCTGGCGCTTGGCGGCCCGGTAGCGCTGGACGAGGTCGGCGAGTTCCCGGCGGGCCGCGGCCGTCTCGGGGACCTTGCGCAGGTCGGCGTTGGTCAGCTTGGTGTCTTCGAGGGTGTGCTGCAGGCCGGCGTCCCAGGCGCGCAGTTCCTCGGGGTCGACGAGGTGCTCGGCGAGTTCGGAGTCGAGGGTGAGCAGGTCGCTGACCAGGTCGGCGAAGGAGCGGGTCAGTGCCGGATACGGGCCGGGGGCCTCGCGCAGCACGCGCGCGGCGAGCTGGTAGCGGGTGGCGTCGGCCAGCAGTCGCGAGCTGGGTTCCAGGCCGATGCGCAGGCCGTGGTCGGTGAGCAGGCGGCCGGCGAAGGCGTGGTACGTCGAGATGACGGGCTCGCCCGGCGGGTTGTCGGGGTCGATGACGTCGGGGTCGGTGACGCCGGCCTTGATCAGTGCCTTGCGGACGCGTTCGGCCAGCTCGCCGGCGGCCTTGTTGGTGAAGGTCAGGCCGAGGATCTGTTCGGGGGCGACCTGGCCGGTGCCGACCAGCCAGACCACGCGGGCCGCCATGACGGTGGTCTTGCCCGACCCGGCGCCGGCCACGATCACCTGCGGGGCGGGCGGCGCGGTGATGCAGGCCGTCTGCTCCGGGGTGAACGGGATGCCGAGGAGCTCCTTGAGCTGCTCGGGGTCGGTGATACGGGCGGACATGTCGAAAGAGGCTAGCGGCGGGCACTGACAGTCGAGGACGAATCGGCTGCCCGGGACGGAAGAAGCGCAGGTCAGCGCAGGTGGTGCCGTACATCACGCCGGCCACGGGTGGTTACTCCACCACGTGCCGTCCCTCCGGCCGTGCGCTGCACGAGGCGCGGAACGCGCAGTGCGTGCAGTGCTGGCCGGTGCTCGGTGTGAACCGCTCGTCGAGGACTTTCCCGGCGGCGGTGGCCAGCAGCTCGCCGACCCACTCCCCCGCCGGCGGCCCCTGGGTCTGCACCTTGGGCAGGCCCTCGCCGCCGTCGCGCTTGGGGGCACCCTGTCTGAGGTGGACGAGTTCGGCGCCGCCGGGTTCGGGGCGTGCGCCGTCGAAGGCGGTGTCGACGGCTCCTTCGCGGACGGCGAGCTGGTAGACGGCGAGCTGGGGGTGCCGCTCCACCTCGCGCGCGGTGGGCGCCTGTTTGCCGGTCTTGAAGTCGACCACGTAGGCCCGGCCCTCGGCGTCCGTCTCCACGCGGTCCATCTGGCCGCGGATGCGGACCTGGTAGCCGCCCGCTTCGAGGGTGACGTCGAAGTCCTGCTCGCTCGCCACCGGGGTGCGGCCGGCCCGGTCCAGCACATGCCAGTTCAGGAAGCGTTCGAGCGCCACGCGCGCGTTGTCCTTCTCCTGCTGCGACTTCCAGGGCGCGTCGAAGGCGAGCGCATTCCACACGGAGTCCAGGCGTTCCATGAGGACGTCGAGGTCGGCGGGGGTGCGGCCGGAGGCGACCTCGTCGGCGAGGACGTGGACGACGTTGCCGAAGCCCTGCGCGGCGGTGGCCGGGGCGTCGGCCTTCACCTCGCGGCCCAGGAACCACTGCAAGGCGCACGTGTTGGCGAGCTGGTCGAGGGCGCTGCCGGAGAGCACCACGGGCTGGTCGTGGTGGCGCAGCGGCACCTTGCTCTCGGTCGGCTCGAACATGCCCCACCAGCGGTAGGGGTGTGCGGACGGCACAAGCGGTCGGCCGTCCTCGTCGGCGAGCGCGGCGAGCCGCGCGAGTCGGCGGGCGGCGGCCTCCCGCAGCGCTGCGGACGCGCGCGGGTCGACCGTGGTGGCGCGCAGTTCGGCGACGAGCGCGGCGACGGACAGCGGGCGGCGGGGGCGCCCGGTGACGTCCCTGGGCTCGACTCCCAGCTCGGTCAGGAACCGGGACGGCTGGTCGCCGTCGTCGGCCGGTGCCTTCACGGCGGTGACGACGAGCCGGTCACGCGCGCGTGTGGCGGCGACGTAGAACAGGCGGCGCTCCTCGGCGAGCAGCGCGCCGGGGGTCAGCGGCTCGGCGAGTCCGTCGCGGCCGATGCGGTCGGCCTCCAGCAGCGAGCCGCGGCGCCGCAGGTCGGGCCACAGGCCCTCCTGGACGCCGGCGACGACGACCAGCCGCCACTCCAGGCCCTTGGCGCGGTGCGCGGTCATGACGCGGACGGCGTCGGGCCGTACCGCGCGGCGGGTGAGCGTGTCGGCGGCTATGTCCTCGGCCTCGATCTCCGCCAGGAAGTTCAGGGCGCCGCGGCCTCCGGTGCGCTCCTCCGCGCGCGCGGCGGTGGCGAACAGCGCGCAGACGGCGTCCAGGTCCCGGTCGGCGTTGCGGCCGGCCGCGCCGCCGCGCCGGGCGGCCCGTTCCAGGCGCGCGGGCCACGGTGTGCCCTCCCACAGGTCCCACAGGGCCTCCTCGGCCGTACCGCCGCCCGCGAGCCGCTCACGGGCCTTGCGGAGCAGCGTGCCGAGACGCTGTGCCCCGCGCGCGTACACCGGGTCGTGCACGGCCAGGCGCTCGGGTTCGGCGAGCGCCCGGGCGAGCAGTTCGTCGGACGGGGGCGGCAGCGGGTTCCCGGCGGCCCGCTCCTCCTCGCGCAGGGCTCGGCCGAGGCGGCGCAGGTCGGCTGCGTCCATGCCGGCGAGCGGGGAGGTGAGCAGGGTGAGGGCGGTCTCGGTGTCCAGCCAGCAGGTGCCGGGAGCCTGCGGTGCGGTGTCGGCGGCGGCCTCCTCCGGGGAGGCGCCGGCGGCCGGCAGCGCCGCAGGCCGGCCCTGCGTCGCGGGTTCCGCGCGGTGGGGAGCTTCCGCCGTGGCCACCGCGCGGAGGGCTGTGAGCAGCGGCGCCACCGCGGGCTCGTGCCGCAGGGGGAGGTCGTCGCCGTCGATGTCGAGGGGGACGCCGGCGGCGGTGAGGGCGCGGCGGAGGGTCGGCAGGCGGGAGCCGGCGCGTACCAGGACGGCCATGTCGCTCCAGGGGACGCCGTCCTCCAGGTGCGCGCGGCGCAGCAGGTCCGCGATGTTGTCCAGTTCCGCGCCGGGCGTCGGGTAGGTGTGGACCTCGACCCGGCCGCCGTCGCGTGCGGCGGCCGGTTCCCGGTGGGCGCGGACCTTGTCGGCGGGCAGCCGGGGCAGCGGCATGCGCTGGGTGATCAGGCGGGTCGCGGCCAGCAGGGCGGCGCCGGAGCGGCGGGAGGTGCGCAGCACCTCGACGGGGGCGGGGCGGCCGTCCGCGCGCGGGAAGGCGGCCGGGAAGCCGAGGATGCCGTTCACGTCGGCGCCCCGGAAGGCGTAGATCGACTGGTCGGGGTCGCCGAAGGCGACGAGGGTGCGGCCCCCTCCGGCCAGGGCGTGCAGGAGCCGGACCTGGGCGGGGTCGGTGTCCTGGTACTCGTCGACGTACACGGCGTCGTACCGGGCCGCGAGCCGTGCGGCGGCCTCCGGGCGGCGGGCGAGGAGGACCGCGCGGTGGACCAGTTCCGCGTAGTCGATCACGCCCTGGAGGTCGAGGGTGTCCAGGTACTCGGCGAGGAAGGCCGCTGCCGCCCGCCAGTCGGGGCGGCCGATGCGGCGCGCGAAGGCGTCCAGGGCGTCCGGGCCGAGGCCCAGTTCGCGGCTGCGGGCGAGGACGGCGCGGACCTCGTCGGCGAACCCGCGCGTGGTCAGGCAGGCGCGCAGTTCGTCGGGCCAGCGCACGTGGGTCAGGCCGAGCCGCTCCAGCTCGGGCTGGCCGGCGAGCAGCTCGCGGACGGCGACGTCCTGCTCGGGGCCGGAGAGCAGGCGCAGCGGCTGGGTGAACCGGTCGCTGTCCTGGTGGGCGCGGACGAGCGCGTAGCAGTACGAGTGGAACGTGGTCGCCCTGGGTGCGCGGGCGGCGCCCATGCGCAGGGCCATGCGGTCGCGCAGGTCGACGGCGGCCTTGCGGCTGAACGTCAGCACGAGGATCCGCTCGGGGTCGCCGCCCCGGGCGATCCGCGCGGCCACGGACTCGACCAGGGTGGTGGTCTTGCCGGTGCCGGGGCCGGCGAGGACGAGCAGCGGTCCGCTCCGGTGGTCAACCACGGCGCGCTGTGCCGCGTCCAGAGGAGGGGGGTCCACGACGGCCGGCGGGGTACGGACCAGTCGGTAAGCGCCACGGCTCCCCTGCCGCACCGTGGGGTGCGGCAGGTGCCGGGTGGAGGAAGAGGAGCTCACGTGGTTGGCCGGTCCTGGTGGGTGTGCTGGCGGGTGTGCGGTCACGCGCGCGAGGCGGTGACCGCGGGGTGAGAGGGGCACGCGCCGCCGACGCTACGCCGCCGCTCCGGTCGGAAGCAGGGCTTCCGGTTGTTCCCTCGGGGCGCTCGGACCACGCGTGTCCCCCACCCCTCGAACGTACGGCATGCCACGGACGTCCCCCCTGTCCCCCGAACGGGCCATGGGTCTGCCCCGGCGGCTTCCGATGGCGGAAGCTGTCAGGTGTGACCCTCCGCGTCCGCGTCACCGTCCCACCGGGCCCGGCGCATGTCGAGCCGCGGCAGATGCCCCTCGGTACTCCTGCCGGCCTGCCTCAGCGGCGTGCCCTCCGCGCGGTAGTGGGCGAGCGCGCGCAGTTCGTGGCCGGGCAGCAGCACACCGTCGGCGCGCACCACACGCCACCACGGGACGGCACCGCCGTAGAGGGCCATCACCCGCCCCACCTGACGGGGGCCTCCCTCCGCGAGCCACTCGGCGACATCGCCGTACGTCATGACCCGGCCCGGCGGAATCCGCTCGGCGACGTCGAGGACCCGCTCGGCGTACTCCGGCAGCGCGTCCACGTGTCCCGCGCGGGCGTCTTCGGGAGGGCTCTGCTCGCTCATTCCCCCCATCCTGCCGCACCCCGCGGGCGTCCCGGCGGGGCCCGCGTGGGACGGTCCTCTCGCCCCCGGACGCTCCTTCGGGCAGACTGTGCGCCCGCGCATCCGGACCCTGATGCCCGTGTGTGTCGGTGGGGCATGCCACCATCGTGCGGGCGGTGACTGGTGATACGAGACCGAGAAGAGACCACGAAGGAGCAGGGCGTGCACCCCGAAGGAGCGGCGGGCACCCCTGACGCCTCCGCGCGCCCCGGCCCCGCCCGTGCGGACGAGGGCGGCACCGGCGCGCACCACGAAGACACCGGCCCGCGCCAGCCCGACGGCGCACGCGCGCGCGAAGGCGGCCCCGAGCCGCATGGCACACGCGCGCATGGCGACGCCACCGAGCCACACGAGAACGACGACCCTCACGCGCGTGAAGGCGCCTCCGCACCGCACGAGCACGACGGCACGCGCGCGCGGGGCGGCGTCACCGAGGCCGCCGAAGGGACGCCCGGCTCCGGGAACGCGCCCCCGGAGAGCCTTGCCTGCGCGGACGACGACCCCCACGCCGAGCGGGTGGAGGGCGACGAACCGCTGCTCCCCGCGCGCGTGCACCGGCCCTCGGACCTCATGCGGCTCCTGGTGGGCGTACTCGCCATCGCGGTGCTGCTGGGGATCGCCGCGTTCGCGCACGGCACCACCTCGGGCCTCGAACAGGACATCAACAAGGGCACCGGGCAGGCCCCGGACCTGCTGATCAAGATCGCGGGACTGGCGTCCAGCATCGCGATCCTGCTGGTGCCGGTCGCCTTCGCGATCGAACGGCTGATCAAGCGGGACGGCCTGCGCATCGCCGACGGCGTCCTCGCGGCCGTCCTGGCCCACGGAGTGACGCTCGCCACCGACCTGTGGGTCGCCCGCGCCGCCCCGGACTCCATCCAGGAGGCGCTCACCCAGCCCTCGCCGGGCGACATCCACGCCCTGACCGACCCGGTGCACGGCTATCTGGCGCCCGTGATCGCCTATATGACGGCCGTCGGCATGTCCCGCAGGCCCAGATGGCGCGCGGTGCTGTGGATCGTGCTGCTCCTCGACGCGTTCTCGATGCTGGTCACCGGCTACACCACCCCCTTCTCGATCATCCTGACGGTCCTGATCGGCTGGACCATCGCCTACGGCACCCTGTACGCGGTCGGCTCGCCCAACGTGCGCCCCACCGGCCAGACCCTGATGGCGGGCCTGCGGCACGTCGGCTTCCACCCCGTCTCCACAGCCCGCGAGGAGGCGGCGGAGACGGAGAACGGCGACCGGGGCCGGCGCTACTTCGTCACCCTGGAGGACGGCCCGCCGCTGGACGTCACGGTCGTCGACCGGGAACAGCAGGCGCAGGGCTTCTTCTACCGGGCATGGCGCAATCTGACCCTGCGCGGCTTCGCCACCCGCTCCAGCCTCCAGTCGCTGCGCCAGGCCCTGGAGCAGGAGGCGCTGCTGGCGTACGCGGCGATCGCGGCCGGCGCCAACGCGCCCAAGCTGATCGCCACCTCCGAGCTCGGCCCCGACGCGGTCATGCTCGTCTACGAGCACACCGGCGGGCGCACGCTGGACTCGCTGGCCGACGAGGAGATCACCGACGAACTGCTGCGCAACACCTGGCACCAGGTACGCGCGCTGCAGTCACGGCGCATCGCGCACCGCAGACTGGCCGGAGACGCCATCCTGGTGGATCGTTCCGGCAGGGTGATCCTCACCGAGCTGCGCGGCGGCGAGATCGCGGCCGGCGAGCTGCTGCTGCGCATGGACGTCGCCCAACTGGTCACCACGCTCGGCCTGCGGGTCGGCGCCGAGCGGGCGGTGGCCTCGGCGGTCGGCGTGCTCGGCCCGGACGCGGTCGCCGACTGCCTGCCGATGCTCCAGCCGATCGCGCTGACGCGCTCCACGCGCGCGACGCTGCGCCGACTGGCCCGGGAGCGGGCCCAGCGCGAACGCGAGGCGGTCCTGGAGGCCTCCCGACAGGCCAAGCCGGCCCGCGCGGAGGAGGGGTCCGAAACGGCCCAGCCCGCCTTGGAGAAGCCCGACAAGAAGACGGTCCGCGCCGAGCAGCGCGCGGAGAAGCGGGCCATCGACGAAGCCCTCGAAGAGGCCCGCGAGGAGGATCTGCTCACCCAGATCCGGCACGAGGTGCTGCGGATCAGACCGCAGGCACCCGTGGAACCGGCCCGGCTGGAACGCGTCCGGCCACGCACGCTGATCAGCTTCATCGCCGGTGCGATCGGCGCGTACTACCTGCTGACCCAGCTCACCCACATCGAGTTCGGCACGCTGTTCGCACAGGCCCAGTGGGGCTGGGTGATCGCCGCGGTGCTGTTCTCCGCGCTCAGTTACGTCGCCGCGGCGATGGCCCTGCTGGGCTTCGTGCCGGAGCGGGTGCCGTTCCTGCGGACCGTGGCGGCGCAGGTCGCCGGCTCGTTCGTGAAGATCGTGGCACCGGCCGCGGTCGGCGGTGTGGCCCTGAACACGCGTTTCCTGCAGCGCGCCGGGGTCCGTCCGGGGCTCGCGGTGGCGAGTGTCGGGGCCTCGCAGTTGTTCGGGCTCGGCTGCCACATCCTGATGCTGCTGTCGTTCGGCTATCTGACCGGCACCGAGAAGACCCCGTCGCTGTCGCCGTCCCGCACGGTCATCGCCGGCCTGCTGACCGTGGCCGTGCTGGTCCTGGTGGTCACCTCCGTGCCGTTCCTGCGGAAATTCGTCGTCACGCGCGTGAGGTCGCTGTTCGCCGGTGTCGTACCGCGCATGCTCGACGTGCTGCAGCGGCCCCAGAAGCTCGTCACCGGCATCGGCGGCATGCTGCTGCTGACCGCCTGCTTCGTGATGTGCCTGGACGCCTCCATCCGGGCGTTCGGCGACGGATCGGTGTCGCTCAGCATCGCCAGCGTCGCCGTCGTCTTCCTCGCCGGCAACGCACTCGGCTCCGCGGCGCCCACCCCCGGCGGCGTGGGCGCGGTCGAGGCGACCCTCACCGTCGGTCTGATCGCGGTGGGCCTGCCCAAGGAGGTCGCCGCCCCGGCCGTGCTGCTGTTCCGGCTGCTGACCCTGTGGCTGCCGGTCCTGCCGGGCTGGCTGGCCTTCAACCACCTCAGCCGCAAGGGAGCCCTGTAGGCACTCCCGCCCCTGCAGGAACGCCCCGCCGGGCGCTGTAGCTCATACGGACCGCGCCCGGCGCGCGCCCCGGCATGCACGCCCCCACGATGGGGGTATGGCGAACCCCTCCCGGCTGCGCGCCGCCGCGCTGGCCACCACCGCTGTGCTGCTCTCCGCTGTGCTGGCCGGTTGCGGCGGCAGCCTGAAGGACGGGGATCTCACGATGCAGAAGCTGGACTGGAAGGACTGCCCGGCCCCCTCGGAGGCGGAGGGCGGCGGCAGCGCCCCGTCCCCGCTGCCCAACGGCACCAAGTGGCAGTGCGCGACCATGAAGGCACCCCTGGACTGGAGCCGGCCGAAGGGCGACACGATCGGCATCGCCCTGATCCGCGCGCAGGCCAGCGGCCCCGCGGACAGACGGATCGGCTCGCTCGTGTTCAACTTCGGCGGCCCGGGCGGCAGCGGCGTCACCACCCTGCCCGCGTTCGGCTCGGACTACGCCGCCCTGGGCACCCGCTACGACCTGGTCAGCTTCGATCCGCGCGGGGTCGGGCGCAGCGCCCCCGTGGAGTGCGAGAGCGACGCCCAGCTCGACGACTACTTCCAGCAGGACGCTACTCCGGACGACAGCGCCGAACGTGCCCAGTTCCTCACACGCACCAAGCAGTTCAACGCGGCCTGCGAGAAGAACTCCAAGAAGATCCTGCCGCATGTGCGCACCACGGACGTGGCCCGCGACATGGACCTGATGCGCCAGGTCCTCGGCGACGACAAGCTGTACTACTTCGGCATCTCCTACGGCACCGAACTCGGCGGGGTCTACGCCCACCTCTTCCCCCGGCACGTCGGCCGTGCCGTCCTCGACGCCGTCGTGGACCCCACCCAGACCCCGGAGCAGGGCGCCCTCGGCCAGGCCGAGGGTTTCCAGCTCGCACTCGACAACTTCGCGAAGGACTGCACCTCGAAGACCACGGAATGCCCGATCGGCAGCACCGAGCAGGAGGTCAAGGACCGCATCGCGAAACTCCTCACCGACCTGGAGAAGAAGCCGATCCCGGGCGTCTTCCCGCGCCAGCTGACGCAGACCGCCGCCACCAACGGCATCGCGCAGGCCCTGTACTCGAAGGACTTCTGGGAGTACCTCACCGAGGGACTGGAGCAGGCCTACGACGGCGACGGCCAGATCCTCATGCTGCTGTCGGACTCCATGAACGGCCGCAGCGAGAACGGCGAGTACAGCAACCTGACCGCGGCCAACATCGCCATCAACTGCTCCGACGAGAAGCAGCGCTACACCGCGGACTACGTCCAGCAGAAGCAGCCCGAGTTCCGCGCCGCCTCCCCGCTGTTCGGCGACTACCTGGCTTGGGGCATGGTGAGCTGCACCGACTGGGCGGTGCCCGGCGCCGCCGACCATCCCGACGTCAGCGCACCGGGGTCGGCGCCCCTCCTCGTCATCGGCAACACAGGCGACCCGGCCACGCCGTACCAGGGCGCGAAGAAGATGGTGGAGGCACTCGGCGAGGGCGTCGGCGTCGAGCTGACGTACAAGGGCCAGGGGCACGGCGCGTACGACAGCAAGAACAAGTGCGTGCAGGGCACGGTGAACGCCTACCTGCTGGACGGGAAGGTGCCGAAAGCGGGCACGGTCTGCTCGTGACGGATCCCCGAGAGCCACCGACAAGACCCGACGATCAGGAGAAATACCAGGTCAGAGGGTTATCCACAGGCTGTCTCGGCCCGTGCCCGGTGCGCCTACCATGGCCTGAACACCCGGCGCGGCACGACGCGCCGGGCCTGTCAGGGGGGTGCGCATGATGCGATTCCTGCGGTGGACGGCCGCGGTGGCGGCAGGGCTGCTGCTGACCGGCTGCGGCGGCTCGTCCGGCGGGGGCGGCGACAGGGACGAGGGCAAGGGGACCGGCCCGGCTTCCCCGCCGGCGTCGCGTTCCCCGGCCGTACCGTCCTCGACGGCTCTTCCGTCCTCCCTCACCTCTCAGCACCTCGACTGGCGGCGCTGTCAGGCCACCGGGAAATCCTCCGCCCCGAGCGACGCCTGGCGGTGCGCGACCCTCAAGGTGCCGCTGGACTGGTCGAAGCCGGACGGCAGGACGATCGGTCTCGCCCTCATCCGCGCACGGGCCACCGGTGGCGACCGCATCGGCTCGCTGCTGTTCAACTTCGGCGGCCCCGGCGGCTCGGGCCTGTCGACGATGCCGTACTTCGCGGACTCCGTCTCCGCACTCCACGAGCGCTACGACCTGGTGAGCTGGGACCCACGCGGGGTCGGTGCGAGCCAGGGCGTCCGCTGCCGCGGCGACCGGGAGATCGAAGCCGCCGAGTCCGTGGACGCCACACCGGACACCCCGGCCGAGGAACAGGCCTACTTCCGGGACGCCACCGACTTCGGCAAGGGCTGCCAGAAGGCCGCCGGCCCGCTGCTGGCCCATGTGTCCACCACCGACACCGCACGCGACATGGACCTGATGCGCCAGGTCCTGGGCGACGACCAACTGCACTACTTCGGCATCTCCTACGGCACCGAACTCGGCGGGGTCTACGCCCACTTGTTCCCGCGGCGGGTGGGCCGGCTGGTCCTCGACGCGGTGGTCGACCCCACCGCGGACACGGTGGGCCACGCCCAGAACCAGGCCCGCGGCTTCCAGCGGGCCCTGGACGACTACCTGAAGTCCACCGGCCAGGACCCCGAGCGGGGCTCACGGCAGATAGCGGGCCTGCTGACACGGCTCGACACCAAGCCCCTGCCGACGTCGTCCGGACGGAAGCTGACCCAGACGCTCGCGGTCACCGGGATCTTCCTGCCGCTGTACAGCGAGTCGACGTGGCCCAGGCTGACCGACGCCCTCAAGTCGGCGCAGAAGGGCGACGGTTCGGGGCTGCTGGCGCTCGCCGACCAGTACAACGACCGGGACGCCTCGGGTCGTTACGGCACGACGTCCCACTCCCAGCGGGCCATATCGTGCCTGGACGAGAAGCAGCGGCCGACCCTCACCGAGACGCGGCGGCGGCTGGCGGAGTTCGAACGCATATCGCCGGTGTTCGGGGACTACCTGGGCTGGGACACCGCCGGCTGGTGCCACGACTGGCCGGTGCCGGGGCAGTACGACACCCCGGAGGTCAGCGCGCCGGGCGCGGCACCGATCCTGCTGGTCGGCACCACCGGCGACCCGGCCACCCCCTACGAGGGCACCCGTAGAATGGCCGACGAACTGGGCCGGGGCGTGGGTGTCGAACTCACCTGGACGGGCGAGGGACATGGCGCGTACGGCAACGGCAGCGACTGCGTCGACTCGACGGTGGACGCCTACCTGCTGAAGGGAACGGTCCCGAAGGACGGCAAAACCTGCTCATGACGCGAACGGGGACTCCGGACACCACAGACACCCGAAGCCCCACCGCACGGACCGGGGAACCGGCTCATCCCTTTCGTCGGTGAGCTGGTCGCCCAGGGCTTCGCGGGCGGTATACGGGGTGGCCTGGACGCCGGGCTCCGCGTTCCGGTCCCGGCGCAGGGCTTGATCGCGTCCTGGGCGAGCCGCCGGCGTACGGTGGAAGCGGATGCCAGGGCCGGAAATGCAGCGCGCGGTGAGTTTCGGCGGGTGTCCGGTCCGTCTGGGCGGATGGCGGCGTGGAAGTGAACGGCGTCGCTTTCTGGAACTCAGCCACCTTGCCCTGCGACAGTGGCGCGCACTCCGCCAGCTGCCCTGTAATGATCTCCTGTGGCCGAATACACGATCAGCACCGCCAGTGGTGACGACTGGCCTGTCTTGCCCCGGGATGACTTTCCAGCCGTCCTTCAGCCCCGATCGTTAGCGTGTCACGCCATCGAGGGCGATGGCGATCACTCCTTCCGGACGGGCAACACCACGGTGTCGGCATCATGGGAGCTTGCGGGCACCTGGTACGTGTACGTCGACGGCGCACCAGCGCTTGACGCGGCGGATGCGATCGTCGCGGAGATGGCTCAGCAACTCGGCGAAGCGACCGACAAGGCGGCGACTTACTATCGGATCACCGACTAGGCCGGGGCTTCTCTCTGACCGATCCTCTGGCTCCCGATGGCCGCATCACCGGCCGCGAAACACAGAAGCCCACGGCTCCGACCAGGTCGGAGCCGTGGGCTTCGTCAGTCCCGCTGGCCAGCAGGACCGGTGATCAGTAGACCGGCTTGTGCGGTTCGATCTGGTTGACCCAGCCGATGACGCCGCCGCCGACGTGGACCGCGTCGGAGAAGCCCGCGGACTTCAGGACCGCGAGGACTTCCGCACTGCGGACACCCGTCTTGCAGTGCAGGACGATCTTCTTGTCCTGCGGCAGACCCTCGAGGGCGGTGCCCATGAGGAACTCGTTCTTCGGGATCAGCCTGGCGCCCGGGATGGAGACGATCTCGTACTCGTTCGGCTCGCGGACGTCGATGATCTCGATGTTCTCGCCGTCGTCGATCCACTCCTTGAGCTGCTTGGGAGTGATCGTGGAGTCGACGGCCGCCGCCTGGGCCTCCTCGGAGACGACGCCGCAGAAGGCCTCGTAGTCGATGAGCTCGGTGACGGTCGGGTTCTCGCCGCAGACCGCGCAGTTGGGGTCCTTGCGGACCTTGACCTGGCGGTACTGCATCTCCAGGGCGTCGTAGATCATCAGGCGGCCGACCAGCGGCTCGCCGATGCCCGCGAGGAGCTTGATGGCCTCGTTGACCTGGATGGAGCCGATGGACGCGCACAGCACGCCCAGGACGCCGCCCTCGGCGCAGGAGGGAACCATGCCGGGGGGCGGGGGCTCCGGGTAGAGGCAGCGGTAGCAGGGACCGTGCTCGGACCAGAAGACCGAGGCCTGACCGTCGAAGCGGTAGATCGAACCCCACACGTACGGCTTGTTCAGCAGCACGCACGCGTCGTTGACCAGGTAGCGGGTCGCGAAGTTGTCGGTGCCGTCGACGATCAGGTCGTACTGGCTGAAGATCTCCATCACGTTGTCGGCTTCCAGCCGCTCCTCGTGAAGGATCACGTTCACGTACGGGTTGATGCCCTTGACGCTGTCGCGGGCGGACTCGGCCTTGGAGCGGCCGATGTCGGCCTGGCTGTGGATGATCTGGCGCTGCAGGTTCGACTCGTCGACCTCGTCGAACTCCACGATGCCGAGGGTGCCCACGCCCGCGGCGGCCAGGTACATCAGCGCCGGCGAGCCCAGGCCGCCGGCGCCCACACAGAGCACCTTGGCGTTCTTCAGCCGCTTCTGCCCGTCCATGCCCACGTCGGGGATGATCAGGTGGCGGGAGTACCTGCGGACCTCGTCTACGGTGAGCTCAGGAGCTGGCTCGACCAGGGGTGGCAGCGACACGGGGACTCCGTTGGTCGGTCAATCACTACAGTTGTTCTCCCTGTAACACTGCCACGGCCTTCTTCATTCCGAGACACCCGTTCCGACCCGCGAGACGATGTCGTCCCAGTAGCCGGGCATGGTCTCCCAGGGGTCCGCCCGGCCGCCCCGGTCCGTGCGGTCCGTGAAGTAGATCGTGGCCGCGCCCTGCCAGCGAGCGATCCGCAGCGCCTCGTCCAGGTGGCCGCGGGGGGCGCTGTGCACGAAGTGGCAGAAGCGGTCGGGCGGATAGTCGGCGGTCCACTCGGCCACCTGCGACCAGCGGTAGTCGGACCAGGAGCCGGAGAAGGTCACCAGCTGGTCGGCGGTCTCAGCGTACCCGGGGTGCGGATGGCGGCCGTGGCCGAGGACGATGTGGGCGGTGTCACTCAGCGCCCGGAGCGTGGTGACGGCACGGCGGACCTCGGGCAGTGCGGCACGCTCGACGGGACAGCGGTCCAGCAGGAAGCCGTCGACCCGGTACCAGTCGAGATGGCGGTGGGCGTCGGAGAGCAGATCGCCGAAGACCCGGGTGCCGTGGGTGAGGTCGAGGTGGCCGAGGATGCGGACACCCGCGGCCCGCAGCCGGGCCACGGCCTCCAGACAGTGCGGGTCGGGGCGGCTGCCGGGGCCGGCGGCGACGTCGAGGACGACCCAGTGCACCGGTGTGCCGGGGCGGGCGAGTTCCGCCCACTGGGCGGGGGCGACGAGCGGGTGGGCGTAGCCGGGGATGCCGAGGGCGGTGCGGACCCCGGTGCCGGTGCCGGTGGCGCCCGCGGTGGTGCTGGTCAGATGCGGCATGCCGCCTCCATCCAGATGTCGGCCAGGGATTCTTCGAGGTTGATCCGGGGTCGCCAGCCGAGCCGGTCGCGCGCGGTGCGCACATCGGCCTGCTGCCAGCTGCCGCAGCCGTCCGGGTACGGGTACGCCACCGGGGCCGGGTGCTCCGAGTCGGTGCGGGGGTGGCCGATGGCGCTGCGCAGCGGACCGGGCGGGGCGTCGAGTTCGTGGAGGGCACCGCCGTATCCGGCCACCCTCGCGAGGACGGCGGCGGCGTCTCTGAGGCGGACGGCACGGCCGGAGCCGATGTTGATCACGCCCTGCGCGGCGGAGAGCGAGGCGGCGTGCACGGCCCGGGCGACATCGCGTACGTCCACGAAGTCGCGCTGGGCACCGAGGCCGCCGAGCTTGAGTTCGCCGTCGCCGGACTGCATCGCGCGCCGCATGGCCTCCGCCAGGCGGCCCAGCGGGGAGCCGGCCGGGGTGCCGGGGCCGACCGGCGAGAAGACGCGCAGTACGACGGCGTCCAGACCGGAGCCGAGGACCAGTTCGGTCGCTGCGAGCTTGCTGACGCCGTAGGGGCCGCCGGGGCGCGGTACGGCGTCCTCGGCCGTGGAGGACCCGGGCTGGCTGGGACCGTACTCGGAGCCGCACCCGATCTGCACCAGGCGGGCACCGCACCCGCTGCGGCGCAGGGCCTCGCAGACGGTGGCCACGGCGACGGTGTTGTGGCGGGTGAGTTCGCGGGCGCCGCCGCGGGTGGCACCGGCGCAGTTGACGACGACTCCGGGGTGGACCGCGTCGAGGAAGCGGGTGAGTGCTCCCGGGCTGCCGGTGGCGAGGTCGAAGCGGACGTCGGCGTCGTCACCGCGGCCGAGCGCGGTGAGCTGGACGGCCGGGTCGGCGAGCAGACGGTCGGCGACGAAGCGGCCGATGAATCCGTTGGCTCCGATCAGCAGGACCCTCATCGGTCGGCTCCCGGGGTGTGCGCACCGGTGGTACAGGCCGTTTCGACGGCTCGTGCGGCTGCTCCGGAGACTCCGGCGCTCGCGGGGACTCCGGCGCTCGCAAAGGCTCCGGACGCTCCGGACGCTCCGGCTCGGGAGGTGGTCATCTGGTCTTCTCCTTCAAAGGGGTGGTGCGGGTGCCGCCGGCGGTGGGCCGGGCCGGTGGCGGAGAGTTCACTCGGGTGCTCCGGTGGGCGCGTGGGCCGAGGCCCGGGTGAGGGTGCGGCCGGCGTGCCACAGCAGGGCCAGGGCCGCGGTGCCGCAGGCGAGGGACGGTACGGCTGCCTCGCCCCAGGCACCGACGAGGGTCTCGACGGGGGCCGCCAGGAAGGCGCAGCCGGGCACCCGGCCGGCCGCCGGCAGCGCGAGGGCCGCCGCTTCCGTGGCCGCGGCGGCGCCCAGCGCGAGGGCGGGGGCGTGCCGGTGGCGGTGCACGGTGAGCAGGCGGGCGAGCAGGAGCAGGACGCCCAGGGCGAGGCCCTGCGGAAGGGCCGCGGGCTCGTGCAGGAGGGTGCCGCACAGTACGAGCAGTGCGGCGAGAGCGGCCACGAAAAGGGCGAACGCGCCGGCCAGCAGTGGTTTCGCGGCGACCGTGAACTCCTCCAGGCCGCGGCTGCGGGCGAGCCTGCGGCGGGCACCGGCGGCGAGCAGGTGGGCGGACCAGGCCGCCGGTGCGCAGGCGAGCAGGAGGGCCGGCACGGGTGCGGTGGCCCTGGGCCAGCGGCTGTCCGGCGTCCCGGTGGGCAGGGCGTCGAGGCCGCCCGTCAGGAGGGTGTGGAGGAGGCCGTCGCCGGCGAGGGCGTACCCCAGCAGCCAGAGCGTGCACGCGCGCGTGGCGGCCGCGGTGCGCCACGCGCGCGGGCCGGGCGGGCCGGCGAGCGGGCCGTGGCGCAGTGCCGCCCGCATGGCGAGGGCCACGGCGAGGAGGCCGCCGAGTGCCACGAGCAGGCGGGGGTGTCCGTGGGTGAGCCGCAGCCCGGTCACCGTGGCGGCGCCGAGCGCTCCGGGCAGGAGGGTGAGCAGCGCCCAGCCGGCACGGATCCGGGGCACCGGCAGGGGTTCCGGCTCCGGGCGCGGCTCGGCGGTGCGCGGCACGCGCGCGTACAGCTCCTCGGCGAGCGAGAACACGTCACGGTGGCGGAAGCGGGCGGCGGTGCGGTCGGTGACGCCGTGCGCCTCCAGCCCCGCCGCGATCTCCAGCGGGTCCACGGCCCGCTCGCACAGCTCACGGTGGCGGTGCAGCAGGGCCTTCACCGGGTCACCGGCGCCCCGGCGCGGGCCGGTGGCACGCTTCGGCTCGGACCTGGCCTCCGCTGCGGCGCGAGGGCCGGGCGGAGCGGGAACGGCCGGCGGTCCGGGGTCGTGCCCGGTTCTCTGCTGTACGGGGTCGCCCGCCGGCCACTCCCCCGACCGCGTGTCCCAGGGGCCGCCACCGCTGGGCGTACCGGCGCGGCCGGCTCCAGCCGGCTCGCGGAGGCTCAGGCTGCCGTCCGGAGCGAACCCGGGCCCGGGCCCGGCGAACTCCTCCGGGACCCCGGGGACGACCGGCGCACCCGAGCCACCCGGCACACCACCCCCGACACCGCCCCCACCTGAGCCCACGCCCGAGCCCCCGGGGACCGGCACACCCCCCTGACCCGAGCGACCGGTACCTGACGCATCGCCCGCGCCAGAGCCCAGGCCGCCCCACTCGTCCGCCGCTTCCGCCACGGGTTCCTCCGTGAAGGCCCGACCAGTGCCCCTGCCGGTGGTCCGGCTGTCCAGGTCGCTCATCGGACCCCCTCCGTGGTCGGCAGGGTCGCGCGGGCCGGGGTGTCGGTGGCCCAGGCGGGGGCGCTGCGGGGCAGGACGCGGGCCGTGGGGCCGGTCCAGCGTCCGGGCACGTGGGACTCGGCCGGGGTGGCGAACGGCAGGGGTTCGCCTGACTCGTCCAGGACGACCCGGCGGACCGGGCAGTGCGAGACGATCTCCAGGTAGATTCCGTGGTAGGCCGCGATGTTCTGCTCGACGGTGAACAGTTCGAGCGCCCGGGCGCGCGCGGCCGCACCGAGGCGCTCACGGCGCTCGGGGTCGCGCAGCAGCGCCACGCACGCCTCGGCGAGCGCCCTGGGGTTGCGCGGCGGCACGACCAGTCCCGTGCCCCCGATGACCTCGACGACCGCGCCCACGTCCGTGGAGACGGTGGCCCGGCCGCAGAGCATGGCCTCGACGAGACTGATCGGGAAGCCCTCCACGACGCTGGAGAGGACGACGACCGCTCCGGCGGCGTACGCGTCGGGCAGCGTCGGGGCCTCCGGGGCACCGATCTCCTCGAAGGAGACGGGGTTGTCGCCGACGGCGTGCGCGCCCTCCGCCTCGTCCGGGAAGAGCTGCGCGGCGAGCGTCCGGCAGTGGCCGAGATAGGCCGCGTCCTCGGCGTCGGAGGGTGGCGCGCCGATGATCCTCAGGCGGGCCCCGGGATGCTGCCTGCGGACCTCGGCGAAGGCGTGCAGCAGGGAGAAGAGGTCCTTGGCGGGTTCCGCGCGGCCGACCCAGACCAGGGTGTCCGGGTCGGCCCGGTCCGGGGCCTCGCCGACCTCGGTGAAGCGGTCGGCCGCCATGCCGGGGTACACCGTGCGGATCCGGTCGCGGTCGGCGCCGCACCGTTCCTGCCAGCGGCGGGCGTGCGCGTTGCCCGGGGTGAGGATCGCGGCCGCGCGGTAGACCTCGGCGGCGAGCCGGCCGTGGAAGGCGCCGAGCAGGGCGCGGACGACGGGGGCGGCGGTGTCGGGGCCGAGGGTCAGGTAGTGCGAGCGCAGGTGGACGCCGTACTCGGTGACGAGCAGCGGGACGTCGCAGAAGTGCCGGGCGAGCAGGCCGGCGAGGGCGGCGGGGCCGCCGGCGGTGGCGTGGCAGAGGTCGTCCGCGCCGAGGCCGTCGTCGCCGTACCAGTCCAGGGAGAGGGGGCGCAGGGCGCGTTCGAGGTGTGCGGCGACGGCGAGCAGGTCGGGTACCCGGACCTCGCGCGCCGTGCGCAGCGCGTGCGGGGCGCGGCAGGCGCGTTCCAGGGCGCGGAGGGCGGTTTCGGAGCGCAGGGCGCCGACGAGTCCGCCGGTCTCGCGGGCGAGTTCGGCGAGCCCGTACAGCGCGCTGCCGAAACGGTCCGCCAGATCGTCGGAAGCGTCCCGGGACCCGGCGTCCGAGGCACCCTCGGCCCCGGCGGTCACGGTCCCGGCGGTCCCCACGGTGCCGGCGCCCGCGGTGGAGATCGCCGCGACCAGTTCGCCGTAGCACTCGGCGAAGCGCCGGCGCGCACGCCGTCCGTGGGCGACCCCTTCGTCCCCGGCCGTCCACAGCGGCGCCGTACGCACCCGCCTTACCTGGGGCGGGAGCGGGACGAAACCCTCGTCCTGCTGGCGCCGGCTGCGGCTGAGCGCGTAGACGTCGAACTCGTGCCGCTCGAGTCCGCGCACGAGCCGGTCGCACCAGAGCATGGCGTCACCGTTCACATACGGATAGCCACCATCGGTGAGCAGTCCTATGCGCACGTGTGCACCCCCGATCTCCCGTCTGGGGAGCCGCCGGTGGCCCGGCGGCTCGCAGCGGGACGAACGTAGAGGCACAGGGCGGTGGTGCGACGGACGGTTGTCCGTCGCACCACCAAAAGGGGTGAACGGCCGTAACTTTCGCGTGCGGCTCGCGTTCCGTCACGCTAAGGGACCAGACAGTGATCACCCGAGCGCGAAACGTTACGCCAGGCGGGCGCGGCCGCCGGGCGCTACGCCGCTGCCGGTGTGCGCCGGGCGGCGCGGCGCCGGGCCGCCAGCTCCGGGTCGAGCGCGGGTACGGCGGCCAGGAGCTGCCGGGTGTACGGCTCGCGCGGGCTGTCGTACACCTCGTCGGCGGGCCCGTACTCGACGAGCCGGCCCCGCCGCATCACCGCGACCCGGTCGCTGACCTGGCGGACGACGGCGAGGTCGTGCGCGATGAAGACCAGCGCGAGGCCGAGTTCCCGCTGGAGTTCGCCGAGCAGGGCGACCACCTGGGCCTGGGTGGTGACGTCGAGCGCGGAGACGGGCTCGTCGCAGACGATGGCGCGCGGTTCGGCGGCGAGCGCCCGCGCGATGCCGATGCGCTGGCGCTGTCCGCCGCTGAACTCGTGCGGATAGCGGTCGTGGTGCGCCCCGTCCAGGCCCACGCGCTCCAGCAGTTCCCGTACCCGCGCCCGGATGCGCTGCTCGTCCCGCTCTCCGCGCGCGCGGAGCGGGTCGGCGATGGACTCGCCCACGCTGCGGCGCGGGTTGAGGGAGGAGACGGGATCCTGGAAGACCATCTGGACGGCCGGGTTCACCCCGGTGTGCGGGCTTCCTTCGTACCGGATCCCGCCGGCGGTGGGTTCCAGCAGCCCGACGAGCATGCGGCCGAGCGTCGTCTTGCCGCTGCCGCTCTCGCCGACCACACCGAGGGTCTCCCCGCGCCGGACGGTCACCGAGACGTCGTCCACGGCCGCGAACGCCCGCTTGCCGCGCCCGAACTCGCGCCGCACGCCGACGGCCTCCAGCACCACCTCGCCGGTGACCGGGAAGCCGGTCCGGCGGGCGTCCACGCGCGGGACGGCGTCGAGCAGCTCGCGGGTGTACGGCTCGGCGGGCGCCGCCAGGACCGCGCCGACCGGGCCGCGCTCGACGGCCCTGCCGTGCCGCATGACGAGGACGTCGTCCACGCTCTCGGCGGCCACGCCCACGTCGTGGGTGACGAGCAGCAGCCCCATGCCGGTCTCCTCGCGCAGCCCGTGCAGCAGATCGAGGATCTGCGCCTGGACGGTGACGTCGAGCGCGGTGGTCGGCTCGTCGGCGATCAGCAGGTCCGGCTCGCAGGCGAGGGCCATGGCGATCAGCGCGCGCTGGCGCATGCCGCCGCTGAACTCGTGCGGGCGGGACCGGGCCCGCCGCGCCGCGTCCGGGATCCCGACCCGCTCCAGCACCTCCACGGCACGCGCGCGTGCGGCGCGCCGCGACACGCGCGCGTGGACGCGATGGACCTCGGCGATCTGGTCGCCGATCGCGTAGTACGGGTCGAGCGAGGACAGCGGGTCCTGGAAGACCATGGCGGCCTTGGCGCCGCGCAGCCGGCGCAGCTCCTCGTCGGAGGCCGCCTGTACGTCGGTGCCGGCCACCCGCACCGAGCCGCCGACCCGGGCCCCGGTGCCCCGGTGCAGGCCCAGCAGGGCGCCCGCGACCGTGGACTTGCCGGAGCCGGACTCTCCGACCAGCGCCAGGGCGGCGCCCTTCGCCAGACTGAAGGAGAGCCCGTCGACGGCGCGCAGGGCGCCGAACTCGACGGTCAGGTCCGTCACGTCCACGAGGCTCGTGCCGGCCGCTTCCACCGGGCTCATGCGAGCACCACCCGTCGGTCGGCCACCGCGTACAGGACGTCCGCGAGGGCGTTGGCGAGGACCACGAAGAAGCCGGTCACCAGGACCATGCCGACGACCACCGGAAGGTCGACGACCTTCACCGCGTGCACCAGCTCCTGGCCGATGCCGGGCAGGCCGAACAGGGTCTCGGTGAGGACGGCGCCGCCGACGGCGGAGCCGAAGGTGACCGCGTTGAGGGCGATGACGGAGGCCGTCGCGCCGCGCAGCGCGTGCCGGGCGATCACCGCACGCTCGCTGACGCCGTAGGCGCGGAAGGTGCGGATGTGGTCCTCGGCCAGTGTCTCCAGCATCGACGCCCGGGTCAGCCGGGCGAAGTTGGCCGCCTCGATGAGGGCGAGGGAGAGCCAGGGCAGCAGCAGGTTCCACGCCCACTGCTCGGGGTCGTCGGTGAGGTTCACATACTGCGGGAAGGGCAGCAGCTGGAGTTCGCCGCAGACGACGATCATCAGGACCAGGCCGATGACGAAGACGGGCGTGGCGACGCCCGCGAGGGTGATGGCGGTCAGGAGGCGCTCGGAGAGCCGGCCGCGCCGCCAGGCGGAGAGCACGCCGGTGCCGATGCCGAGCAGCAGCCAGATCACCATCGCGCCGAGCACCAGCGAGAAGCTCACCGGCAGCTTGGTCAGGATGATGTCCGTGACCTGCTGGTCGGTCCGGTACGACTGGCCGAGGCAGGGCGCCGCGCAGTGCTCCACGGAGGTGCCCGTGGAGAAGTCCTGGCCCACGAAGATGCCCTGCAGGAAGTGCCAGTAGCGCACGTACAGCGGGTCGTCGAGGTGGAGTTGCTGGGCGACCTGGTGGACCTGGGCCGGGGAGCAGCGCGGGCCGCAGGTGATCTGGGCGACGTTGCCGGGGGTGACGTAGAAGACGACGTAGATGATCACCGAGAGCACGAACAGGGTGATCACGGCGCCGACGACCCGGCGCAGGACGAAGCCGGTGAAGCCGCTCACGGCCGCGCCTCCTTCCTCGGTGCGCCGCCGGGTACGGCCGCCCGGGCGCGGGCCTCCCGCTTGCGGCCGGTGCCGATGCGCAGGCGGGAGGCTGCGCGCGGGTCGAGGGCGACGCGGACGCCGTCGCCGAGGACGGTCATCGCGAACACGGTGACGAACAGGGCGAGCGCGGGCAGCAGCAGGTACTGCGGGGCCGCTTGGTACCAGACGTCGGCGGAGGTCAGCATCTGGCCCCACGAGGGGGTGGGCGGCTTCACGCCGACGCCGAGGAAGGACAGGGCCGCCTCGGCGCTGATGTTCTGCGGGATCAGCAGCGCGGCGTACGTGATGACCGGGGCGGCGAGGCCCGGGAGCAGTTCGCGTACGGCGGTCCGCCAGGTGCTCCAGCCGCTCAGCCGGGAGGCCGCGACGTAGTCGAGGTTCTTCAGGGCGAGGGTCTGGGCGCGCACCATCTTGGCCGTGGTGCTCCACCCGGAGACCAGGGAGATGATCAGCGCGACGAGGACGGGCCGCGGGAAGCTGCCCGGCACGACGGCCAGCAGCGCGAGCGCCATGATCATCAGGGGCATCGAGACGAAGATGTCGGTGACGCGGCTGAGGACCAGGTCGACCCAGCGGTTGCCCAGGCCCGCGGCCACGCCCATGGCGACGCCGAGCAGGACCTGGACGAGGGCGGCACCCAGCGAGACGCCCAGCGAGACCCGCGCGCCGTAGACCAGCCGGGCGAACATGTCGCGTCCGGTCTGCGGTTCGACGCCCAGCCAGTGGTCGGCGCTCGCGCCGCCGAGGGAGCCGATGGGCACGCCTCCGCGCGCGGAGTCGATCAGGGTGGGGTGGTAGGTGGTGGGGTCCTGGCCCTCCAGGGCGGTGAGCAGCGGCGCGGCGAGCGCGACCAGGACGAGCAGCGCGACGACGGCCGCGGCGACCAGGGCGGCGCGCTGCGCCCGCAGCCGCCGCCAGAACTGACGTGCCCCCGAGACCGCCGGGACGGAGGTGTCCGTCCCGGCGGTCTCGACGACGGCGAGTGCCTCGCTCACGGCGCTACTTCACCGCGACCTGGGAGATGTCCAGCACGCCGGTCCAGTCGCTGATGACGACGTTCTTGACGTCCTTGCCGTACAGGCGCTTGTAGACCGGGTGGAACAGCGGCACGACGAGGGCCTTCTCGCCGATCTTCTTGTCCAGTGCACCCCATCGCCGGGCGGCGGCGTCAAGGTCGGTCAACTTGTTGATCGCGTCAATCTCTTCATTGACCGACTTGTCGTTGAGCTGGCCCGTGTTGAAGTTCGCTCCATCCTTGACGATCTGCCGGCCGTCGAAGATGGGGGCGAGGAAGGGGCCGCCGGAGGGCCAGTCGGCACCCCAGTGGGCGAGGAAGAGGCCCGGCTCGCTCTTCACGCTGTGGATCTTGTCCCGGTAGTCGTTGTCCTCCAGGCCCTGCAGTTCGACCGTGATGCCGGCCTTCTTGAGCGCGTCCTGGACGGCGGTGGCGACCTCCGGGCCGGTCTCGAAGTTCTTGTCGTTGGAATGGGTCAGCGTGATGGTGAGACCGTTCTTGTAACCGGCCCGCGCCAGCAGTTCCCCGGCCTTGGCCGGGTTGCCGGACGCGCCCGCCGGGAACGGGTCGTACGGCGTGTACCCGAAGGACTTCTGGTCCGGCAGGAAGGTGGTGGCGGGCTCGGCGAGGGCGCTGCCGCCGGCCGCGTTGACCACGGAGGACCGGTCGAGGGCGTAGGAGATCGCCTGGCGCACCTCGGGCTTGTCGAACGGCTTCACCCTCGGGTTGAAGGCGAGGTAGTTCGTGTAGCCGAAGTGGCCGGTGCCCACGCGCGCGGCCAGTTCCCTGTCGCCGGTCACCTTGGCGAGTTCGGCCGGGCCGAGGTTGGTGTCCGTGGTGACGGCGGCGGCGTCCGCGCCCTGGGAGGCGGACAGCCGCTGGTTGATCACCGAGGAGTCGAGGCCGGAGCGCACGTCGATGGTGTCCGGGTACGCCTTGCGCTCCTCGTCGGTCGCCGCCGACCAGTGCGGGTTGCGCTCCAGGAGGAGGTGCTCGCCGTCGTTCTCGTTCCTGACGACCCTGTACGGGCCGGAGGAGACCGGGTGCGACTCGTACTTGGTGCCCGTGTCCCTGCTCTTGGGCACCGGGGCGAACTGTGTCTGCGTGGCGAGGTAGGGGAACTCGCCCTCGGGCTTGTTCAGGTGGAAGACGATGGTCCGGGCGTCCGGCGTCTCGATCGCGGACAGGCCCTTCTTGTCCTTGTACGGCCCCTGGTAGCCGGCGGCGCCGGCCAGCCAGTCCCGCAAGTAGGGTGCGCCTCCGGAGAGTTCGGGTGCGAAGGAGCGCTCGATGCCGTACTTGACGTCGGCCGAGGTGATCGGGGTGCCGTCCTCGTACTTCAGGCCCTTCTTCAGGGTGTACGTCCACACGGTCGCGTCCTTGTTGGGGCGTCCGGTGTCGGTGGCGAGGTCCGGGACGACCTTGGCGCCGGCCGCGCCGTTCTCGCGGTTGCGCGTGGTGAGGGTGCGGAAGACCAGCGAGGGCACGTTTCCGCCGCCGGAGGTGTACAGGCGCGCGGGGTCGAAGTCGGTCTGCGGCTCGGAGTTCAGCACCGTGAGCGTGCCGCCCTTGTGGGGCGTGGAGTCGCCACCGGAACCCTTGGCATCGCTGTCCTCCGGGCCGCAGGCGGCGGCGCCCGCTGCCACGACCAGGCTGACGGATGCCGCTGCCACGCGGCGCGCTATGACGGACGGTTGACGCATCGGAATGACGACCTCTCGGATGACGTGACGGGGTTGATCGAGGGTTTCTCGATCAGTGAGACATGTGGACGAGGAGTGAGACGGCTGCGGGCAGACGTCGGCCCCGGCGTCGGGTCGTCGAAAAGTCCGTGACGAGGTCACGGACGGAAAGAGGGGAGAAGAGTCGCGACGCGAGCGCCGGAGAGGCGGGTGTCAGCGACAGTCGATGTCGGCCACGCAGAGTGCGGTCACGCCGATGAGCGCCAGCTCGATGGCGGCGCTGCTGCAGACGGCATGACTAGACCACATGCGCAGAAATATGAACGACCGTACGGCGCGATGTCAATGCGACCCAGGTGGCGCCTGTCAACTGCTGGGGTACGGCCAAGGGTTGGGGCGGCAGTGGATTCCGTCGTGGTCCAGGAACTTGGTCTGCTGCTGCATGACCGGTGCCAGCTCGCCGTCCTTCTGACAGCTGACGTGGCCGTGGCCGAGCCGGTGGCCGACCTCATGGTTGATCAACATTTGCCGGTACGCATGGATCCGGTCACCGTATGTCTTGCTTCCTTGAGCCCACCGGTACGCATTGATCATCACGCGTTCGGTCGCGGCCGAGTCGCAGGAGACGTTGTCCTCCGTGGTGTCCAGGCCCGATTTGGCGCACCACTTCGCGGTGGTGCCGGGGCTGGCCAGCGTGATCACGAAGTCGGGCTTGCCGGAGGAGATCCGCTCGAAGGCGAGGGCGCCGCCGTGTGCCCAGCTGCGCTTGTCGTTCAGGGTGCGCTGCACGGCCTCGGCGAACAGCGCGCCGTCCAGCCCCAGGCCCTGTTCGACGTCGACGCGGTAACGATACTTCTGCCCGGTACCGGGCGCCTTGTCGAAACCGGGCACCGCGTCGAACTTCCCGGATCCGGTCAGCTTGGCACCGAGGGGGTACTTCTCGGCCATCTTCTGGTCGTACGACAGCGTCACCGGGCTCGGCGCGTCGGCGGGTGTCGGCGCGCCGGAGGTGTCGCCGGGGGAACCCGTGTCGGGGGCCTGACCGGTGACGGACCGCGACTGCACGCCGTCGTCGTCCTGCGCCTTGGTCACCTGCCCGGCGACGACCACCGCGAGCACGGTGGTGACGGCGGCCGCCGCGATGCCGGTGAAGGCCCACCCCTTGGTCCCGCCGCGCTGCGCGGGCACGCCGGCGCCGGAAGCGGAAGCGGAGGCCGCGCCGGCCCCGGTGTCCTCACGGGTCCCGCTGTCCTCGCCGGTCCGCTCGCGCTCGCCGGCGCCTTCGAAGGCCTCGAGGTACTCCTGCCGGGGACCGGGGCGGCGCCGTGACCCACCCGGACGCGGGGCAGCCGGGCCCGGGGTTCCCGGCTCCGCCTGCCGCTGCCGCGGCAGCACGACACCGGAACCGCCACCACCGGCAGCCCGTCCGCCGGACTCCCCCCAGCCGCCCCCGGCTTCCCGCTGCTCGGGATGCCCACCACGCGCCCCCGGAGCCGACACGGCACCGCCGGGCCGCGGTACACCGCGCGCCGGAGTGCCGTCGGGGAGCCGCGCAACACCGCGCGCCGGAGTGCCGTCGGGAAGCCGCGGCACGCCCCGCGCCGGAGTACCGTCCGCGAACCGCGGCACGCCCCGCGCGAGGGCGCCGTCGGCGGGTCCCGGAACACCGCCCGCGGCGGCGCCGCCGGAGGACCCCGGCGCACCGGCGGCGAACCCTGCGCCTCGCTGCCCGGCAGGCCCGTCCGGCAGCCGGGGCGTGCGGCCCGTGTCGTCACCGGAGCGTGCCCCCCGTCGCTCCCCCCGCTTGGCGGCTATGTCCGCGGAGTCGCCCTTCGGGGCCGGTCCGCGGCGGCTGTGACGTCCCACCCCGGCCCTCAGCCCCTCGCGCCCGCGGCGCCGGCGGCGCCGGCGGCCCCGCCGGAGCCGTTCGCCTGTGCCAGGAGTTCCCGGAACGCACCGGCCACCAGGTCCGGGTACTCCATCATCGCGACATGCCCGGCGTCCGGCAGGGACAGCAGCCGGGAGTCGCGGTAGGCGCGGGCGGCCTTGTGGGCCATGCGGAAGCCGACGAGCTGGTCCCGGCCGCCGTAGACCAGCAGCGTGGGGGCCAGCACCCGCTCGGCCTGGCGCCACAGCCCGTGCTGTCCGCCGAGCGTGTAGGCGTTGAGGATCCCGCGCGCGGAGCGGGCCATCGCATCCCAGAAGTAGGGCAGCTGCTGCCGCCGCTCCAACTCCTCCACGGCGTGCTGGAAGGCCTCCGGCGAGACCCGCCCGGGGTCGCCGTAGCAGAGCGCCATGACCCCGCGCACCCGCTGCTCGGCCGTCCACTCCCGGGTGAGCCGGGTGAAGAGAGCGGCGATGCCGGGGACGCCGAGCAGCCCCGTCGGCACGGCGGTGCGCTGCACCCGCAGCTCGGGCAGGGCGGGCGAGACGAGCGTGAGCGTGCGCACCAGGTCGGGGCGTACGGCGGCCACGCGCGTGGCGACGGCGCCGCCGAGCGAGTTGCCGAAGAGGTGGACCGGGCCGCGGCCCGCCGTGTCGAGATAGCGGATCACCGCACGCGCGTGCCCGGTGACGGAGTAGTCACCGTCGTCCGGCGGCGGCGAGTCACCGAAGCCCGGCAGGTCGACCGCCTCGCTGTCGACGACGCCGTCCAGCTCGGCCATGAGGGACGACCAGTTCTGCGAGGAGCCGCCGAGCCCGTGGACGTACAGCGCGGGCGGCAGGCCCGCGCGCGCGGAGGGCCGGGAACGGACCGACAGGGTGACTCCGGGCAGGCCGACGGACCGCAGCCGCTCGCCCTCGCCGACCCGGACGGGTGCCACCCGGGGAAGCACACTGGCGGCCGGAAGGGACGGCGACTCGGTCGAAGACATGCGGCAATGTTACGAGGTGATCACGTAGGGGTTCATGTGTTCGCCGTCACAGCATGAACCCGTGCGGAGCGGGAGACCCGGTGCGGCGAACGGGCCTGACGGCATGGCGTCCGGATCAGCTGTCTCCTAGGCTCGTACAGAGGGCACCCGCGTGTGGCCCCTGCTCTATCCAGGGACGTTCATAGGAAGGGAGCCCACCATGGCCTATGACCCCACCGAGCCCGACGCGATCGAGGACATCGACGACCTGGACGCGGAGGCGGCGCAGGAGCGCGACGTCGAGGCGCCGGAGGTGGACGCGGCCGAGCAGCACACGGACATCGCGCCGGACCGCGACGACCCGCTGACCGGAATGGACCCGGACAGCGGGAACGTGGCCGATCTGGTCGAACAGGCGCGCGTGGTCTCGCTCGACGAGGACGACTACCGCTGACGTCGCAGGTCCGCACGGGGCCCGTCCGGCCGCACCGGACGGGCCGCACGGCTTTCGCCGTCGTCCGGTACGTGAAATTCTGCGCTCGCACCGCGCACACCACGGTTACCGAAAAGTACGATGGCCGCGCGGCCGACACCGCATGTGGACGACTTTGGGAGGCGGCGTGACAGCCATCGAGCAAACTGAGGCGGCACGCCCACGAGGCACCCGTCTGCCGCGCCGAGCCCGGCGGAACCAGTTGCTGGGCGCCGCTCAGGAGGTTTTCGTCGCGCAGGGCTACCACGCGGCGGCGATGGACGACATCGCCGAGCGGGCCGGGGTGAGCAAGCCGGTGCTCTACCAGCACTTCCCGGGCAAGCTCGACCTCTACCTCGCCCTGCTGGACCAGCACTGCGAGTCGCTGATCCAGGCGGTGCGCAGCGCGCTGGCGTCGACGACCGACAACAAGCAGCGCGTCCGGGCGACCATGGACGCCTACTTCGCCTACGTGGAGGACGACGGCGGCGCCTTCCGGCTGGTCTTCGAGTCGGACCTGACGAACGAGCCCGCGGTGCGCGAGCGCGTCGACAAGGTCACCAACGAGTGCGCCGAGGCGATCTGCGACGTCATCGCCGAGGACACGGGCCTCTCGCGCGCGGAGTCGATGCTGCTGGCCTCCGGTCTGGGCGGCCTGGCCCAGGTAGTCGCCCGCTCCTGGCTGCACAGCGACCGCACCGTCCCGCGCGATCAGGCGGTGCAGCTGCTGACCTCGCTGGCCTGGCGGGGCATCGCCGGTTTCCCGCTGCACGGCACCGAGCACCACTGACGGCCGTTTGTTCCCGCGCGCTGTTCGCTCCTGGCGTTCCCGCCCGCGCCGTGTACGTCCCCTCACCGGGCTAATGTGTGCTGGGTACGGCGCGGTTGATCGCGCACATCACTGACCGTCGGAGGGACATAGCCGTGGAGGTCAAGATCGGCGTGCAGCACGCGCCCCGCGAGATCGTTCTGGAGAGCGGTCAGAGCGTCGAGGAGGTCGAGAGCATCGTGGCCGAGGCGCTGGCCGGGAAGACCGGGCTGCTCAGCCTCCAGGACGAGAAGGGCCGCAAGGTCCTGGTGCCGACGGACCGTCTCGCGTACGTGGAGATCGGCGAGCCGACCGTGCGCAAGGTCGGTTTCGGCGCGCTGTAGGCGACAGTTGTGCGAAGGGCCCGGCGGCCGTGTGCCGCCGGGCCCTTCCGCGTGCCGCGTGCACCCCGACGGAGCACAGGTTCTTCACAGCGCAGGATTGCAATCCGCAGGTCACGGGTATGACGGGCTACGACCGTCGAGCAGGACCGGCCGTGGGAGGGACCCCGACATGATCCTCGAAGCACTCGGCTCAGCAGTGCTCGGTCTGTTCCTCGCGTGGGCGGCGACGCACCGGCTCGCCCATCGGCTCCCGGCCCGCCCGCTGGTGTACTCCACGGGGGTCGCCGGGGCCCTCTTCGGCGACTTCGTCACCCGCACCGCGCTGGGCCCCGGCACCGTCCTGCTCAGCCTCCTGGGCGCCGCGGTCATCTCGGTGGCGTCGCTGTCCCTGCTCCTCCGCCCGACGGGCCGCCTGCGCCGCCGATCAGCCACGGCGTGAGGGAGCCTTTCCGGCGAGCAGGGGCCGCAGCGCCCGAAAGGGACACGGGGAACTGTGCGAGCAACCCCCACGCACCCGCGGCCGCGAGACGCCAGGCCCCCGCCCCCACGGAGCGCTACGCCGCCAGGCCCAGCGCGGCCATCCGCTTGGTGTGCGCCTCCGTGATCCGCGAGAACATCTTTCCGACCTCCGCGAGATCGAACCCGTCGGCCACCCCGCCCACGAGCATCGTGGACAGCGCGTCCCGGTCGGCGACCACCCGCTGGGACTGCGACAGTGCCTCCCCCATCAGCCGCCGCGCCCACAGCGCCAGCCGGCCGCCCACGCGCGGATCGGCGTCGATGGCGGCCCGCACCTTCTCCACCGCGAACTCGGCGTGCCCGGTGTCGTCGAGCACGGCCAGCACCAGCTCGCGGGTGTCGGCGTCGAGCCGGGCCGCGACCTCCCGGTAGAAGTCGCTCGCGATCGAGTCGCCGACGTACGCCTTGACCAGGCCCTCCAGCCAGTCCGACGGCGCGGTCTGCTTGTGGAAGCCGTCGAGCGCGGCCACGAACGGGTCCATCGCGGCCGTCGGCTCCTCACCGATCTCGGTCAGCCGGTCCCGCAGCCGCTCGAAGTGGTGGAACTCGGCCGAGGCCATCTTCGCCAGCTCCGCCTTGTCCGCGAGGGTCGGCGCCAGCTTGGCGTCCTCCGCGAGCCGCTCGAACGCCGCCAGCTCTCCGTACGCGAGCGCGCCGAGCAGGTCCACGACGGCGGCGCGGTACTGCGGGTCGCTGGAGGCCTGCGCCCAGTCCTTGGCGGCGACACCCGTGGGTTCGGCGGACGCGTTCTCAGGCTTGTCAGAGCTAGTCATGAGGCGCACAATAGTCCGCTCGACGCTGCGCTCAAGCCCTGGTCAACCAGTGTGACCACGACTACGTGACCAAATCGGCCATCGCATGTGCGCGAATCCGGGGTATGGTGGTAATGCGCCTGCCAGAGTGCGTCGACGATGCTCGACGTGTCCCGACAGGCCGCACGCATGAGGATGCCCGGTCGGTGGCCCGATCGGCTCCGACCCGACAGCCCTCCAAGGCCGTACGGCAGTGATCGTACGACGGCAGGAGGGACCCCTCAGCGGTACGAGCGCTAGAGCGTCGGCAGAGGTCCCGTGTCATACGGCTTGCCCGAGTGGTTCGTCCGTACGGCAGCCGACGTCCCCGGCACGGTCAGACATGACCCCCGCGCTCGCCTCGCACCGCGCACACAGAAGAGGCAGCACCCTGACTACGACGTTTCGAGAACTCGGAATCCTTCCCGAGACCGCCGAGGCCCTGGAAGCCGTCGGCATCATCACCCCCTTCCCCATCCAGGAGATGACACTCCCCGTCGCCCTCTCCGGCACGGACGTCATCGGCCAGGCCAAGACCGGCACCGGCAAGACGCTCGGCTTCGGCCTCCCGCTCCTGGAGCGCGTCACCGTCCCCGCCGACGTCGAGGCCGGACGCGCCGCCCCCGAGGCCCTCACCGACGCCCCGCAGGCGCTCGTCGTCGTCCCCACGCGCGAGCTGTGCACCCAGGTCACCAACGACCTGCTGACGGCCGGCAAGGTCCGTAACGTGCGCGTGGTCGCGATCTACGGCGGCCGGGCCTACGAGCCGCAGGTGGAGGCCCTGAAGAAGGGCGTCGACGTGGTCGTCGGCACCCCGGGCCGGCTCCTCGACCTCGCGGGCCAGAAGAAGCTGAACCTGAAGCACGTCAAGTGCCTGGTGCTCGACGAGGCCGACGAGATGCTCGACCTGGGCTTCCTGCCCGACGTCGAGAAGATCATCGACATGCTGCCGGCCAAGCGCCAGACCATGCTGTTCTCGGCCACCATGCCGGGTGCGGTCATCGGCCTCGCCCGCCGCTACATGTCCCGGCCCACGCACATCCGCGCCACCGCGCCGGACGACGAGGGTGCGACGGTCGCGAACATCAAGCAGTTCGTCTACCGCGCGCACAACATGGACAAGCCGGAGATGGTCGCCCGCATCCTGCAGGCCGAGGGCCGCGGGCTGGCGATGATCTTCTGCCGCACCAAGCGCACGGCCGCCGACATCGCCGAGCAGCTCCAGCGCCGCGGGTTCGCCTCCGGCGCGGTCCACGGCGACCTCGGCCAGGGCGCCCGCGAGCAGGCCCTGCGGGCCTTCCGCAACGGCAAGGTGGACGTCCTCGTCTGCACCGACGTCGCCGCGCGCGGCATCGACGTCGAGGGCGTCACCCACGTCATCAACTACCAGTCGCCCGAGGACGAGAAGACGTACCTGCACCGCGTCGGCCGCACCGGCCGCGCGGGCGCCAAGGGTACGGCGATCACGTTCGTCGACTGGGACGACATCCCGCGCTGGCAGCTGATCAACAAGGCGCTGGAGCTGGACTTCAACGACCCGGTGGAGACGTACTCCAGCTCCCCGCACCTGTTCTCCGACCTCGGTATCCCCGAGGGCACCAAGGGCACCCTGCCGCGCTCGCAGCGGACCCGTGCCGGGCTGGAGGCGGAGGAGCTGGAGGACCTGGGCGAGACCGGTGGGCGGGGTGCCCGTGGCCGTGGTGGCCGCGGTGGCCACGCCGAGTCGGCCCCGGCCGAGCGGGAGCGTACGGCCCGTACGCCGCGCCGGCGCCGCCGTACCCGCGGTGGCGCCCCGCTGGACGCCTCCCCCGCCGCGCCGGTCGCCGAGACCGCCGGCACGGAGGAGGCTCCGGCCGCGACCCGTACGCCGCGCCGCCGTCGCCGTACCCGCGGTGGAGCGCCGGCGGAGCCGGTGACGGCCGCCGCGGCGTCGACGGCGGCCGACGAGGCCGCCGTCGAGACGGTGACCACGGCGGAGGGCCCCGCCGCCCTGGAGACCCCGGAGAAGCCGCGCCGGCGCCGCACCCGGAAGCCGGCCGCGACGGAGGCACCGGCGACCGAGCCCGTGACCGAGCCGACCGCGCAGGTTATCCCGGCGGCCGAGCCCGTGGCCGAGCCCGTGATCGCGGACAGCCCGGTGGCGGAGCCCGAGGCCGCTCCGGTCGCGGAGACCAAGCCGCGCCGCCGCACCCGCAAGACGGCCGAGCCGGCCCCCGAGGCCGAGGCGACGCCGGACGCGGCGGAGGCCACCGAGGCAAAGCCGCGCCGCACCCGCAAGACCGCGGCCGCCGCCGAGGCCGCCGTGGACACCGCCGAGGCCACCGAGGCCAAGCCGCGCCGCCGCACCCGCAAGGCAGCGGAGCCGGCCACGCCCGACGCCCCTGAGGCCGAGGCCGAGGCCAAGCCCCGACGCACCCGCAAGACGGCAACGGCCGCCGTGGACACCGCCGAAGGCACCGAGGCAAAGCCGCGCCGGACCCGCAAGACCGCCGCAGCCGCACCGGAGGCGACCGAAGCGGACACCGAGGCAAAGCCGCGCCGCACGCGCAAGACCGCGGCCGCCGCCGAGGCCGCCGTGGACACCGCCGAAGGCACCGAGGCCAAGCCCCGCCGGACCCGCAAGACCGCCGCAGCCGCAGCCGCAACGGAGGCGACCGAAGCGGACGCCGAGGCCAAGCCGCGCCGGACCCGCAAGACCGCCGCTGCCGCGCCGGAGGCCCCCGAGGCCGAGGCCAAGCCGCGTCGTACGCGGAAGGCGGCAACCGCCGCCCTGGACGCGGTCGACGGGGAAGCGGTCGCCGCACCGAAGGCGCGGCGGACCCGCAAGGCCGTTGCCGAGGCGGCTGCTCCGGAGATTCCGGCGCAGGCCACCGAGGAGCCGGCGGTCAAGCCGCGCCGGACGCGCAAGACCGCCGCGACGGCACCGGAGACCGCCGGGGCCGAGGCGGCGCCCAAGGCGCGCCGCACCCGCAAGGCCACGGCCGCGGCCGTGGAGGCCCCCGAGGCCTGACCCGGAGCCGCCCGTACGGCGGTGACGACGACCGGTCCGATGGCCGGGTTCACACAGGTGGACCCGGCCATCGGCCTTCCACCGCCCACCCGTACCGCCGGCACGCACGCCGCCCCCTCAAAAGCGCAGCTCAACCCGGGCCGATAGCCTCTCCCCATGAGCAGGCCCGCCACCTTCGTTCCGCCTCCCGGTGCGCGCGCGTACGCGCTTCGTACGGCTCGTGGGGAGTTCGCCGTGGTCGACGCCCCCGTGGCCGCCGGGGTGGAGCCCAGGGGCGTCGTCCTGCTGCTGCCGGGGTTCACCGGCAGCAAGGAGGACTTCAACCCGCTGCACGTGCCGCTGGCCGAGCGCGGGTACCGGACCGTCGCCGTGGACGGGCGGGGCCAGTTCGAGTCGGACGGCCCCGCGACGGACGAGTCGGCCTACGCGCAGGAGGAGTTGGCGCGGGACGTACTCGCGCAGGCGGCGGCGATCGGTGGCCCGGTGCATCTGCTGGGGCACTCCCTCGGCGGGCAGATCGCGCGCGCGGCCGTACTGCTGGACCACACGCCGTTCCTGTCGTTCACCCTGATGGCCTCCGGCCCGGCTCAGATCTCGACGCCGCAGCAGGAGCGCGTGAAGCTGCTCCGGGACGCGCTCGCGGTGCTGAGCATGGCGGAGGTGTGGGAGGCGATCCAGGCGATGGAGCCGCCGGAGGAGACGGACACTCCCGCGCTCGACGCCGGGCTGGACGACCGCAACGACCTGCGGCGCCGCTGGCTGGGCACCAAGCCCGCCCAGCTCCTCGCCACCGGACGCCAGTTGTGCACGGAACCGGACCGGGTCGCCGAACTGGCGGCCGTACCGCTGCCGTTCCACGTGCTGTCGGGTGCCCGGGACGACACGTGGCCGCTGCCGCTGCTCGACGACATGGCGGTACGGCTGAAGGCGCGCCGGACGGTCGTCGCGGGCGCCGAGCACTCCCCCAACACCGACCGCCCCCTGGAGACGGCCCGCGCGCTCGCCGACTTCTGGGACGTCACCGCGGCCGGGTCATAGCGCGCGAAACGGGCTAGTACTGCGCCCGCAGATGCTCCCAGAACCCGTCACGGAGCGCCCGCCTCAGGTCCGCCTGGCCGCGCAGGGAGTACTGGAGCAGTTCCTCGGCCTCGACCAGCAGGTCCTGGTCGACCGAGCCGGGCAGATAGGGATGGCCGGCGAACAGCTCGACCAGCGCGTCGCGGCCCCGGGAGACCAGCCACCGGGCTGCGATCTGGGCGCCGACGAAGCGGACGTCCTCGCGGGTGGGGCGGCCACCGCCGGCGGCCTCGTACGCGGCGGCGGTGCGCCGGGAGACGTACGGCTTGAAGAACTCCAGGTCGAAGGTGCGCTGGCTGTCGACCTCCCAGAGCAGCGGCTCGGCCTGGTTGCGGCCCTCGGGCGCCTCGATGCCCCAGAGGTGGACGCGGGCGCCGTAGCCCTGGGCCGCCTCGACCGCCGAGACCAGGTCCTCGTCGCCGCCGAGGAGCGCGGCGTCGCTGATGGCGCGGTGCCGGGCCAGTGACTCCAGGTCGGTCCGGATCAGCGAGTCGACGCCCTTCTGCTGGTTGTTGGCGTTGAGGTTGCCGAGGCGGACCTTGACGTCGGGCAGTTCGGCGATGGACTGCTGCTCGGCGGTGTGGATGCGGCGGCGGGCGCCGTCGTACCAGTACACGCGCAGCAGCCGGCTGTCCGCGAAGATCTGACGCGCCTTGTCGATCAGGGCGTCGATCAGACCCTCGGCGTCGATGTCGAAGGCGCGGCGGTCCTCGGTTCCGGCGACCAGCCGGCCGGCGGCTGCATACAGATAGCCCGCGTCGACGAAGATCGCGTGGGTCGAGGGCGTCTTCGCCACCTCGGCGAGCATGCGTTCCAGCAGCTCGTTCGTGCGCTCGATGCGGGCGCCCAAGGCGGCCAGGTCGTCGTTCATCACCCTCATTGTCCCGGTGGTCACAGTGCGAACACAACCGGTCCCGGTCGGCTGCTCGACTGCGGCTTACCGGTCAGTAATTAGTCGTTCGAAAAATTTCTTTAGCGTAGGGAATGTTTGTAACAAGCATCGCGTTGACTACGTACGACGCTGGATACACCAGACGTCACACCAAGTAGTTCTCCGCAGGAGGATGACCAGACGAAGGGAGAAGCCCATGCGCTTCGAAATCATGCGACTCGACGAGGTCGACGGCACCGCCGTGGACAGCACCGTCGTGGACGCCGCCTCCGTCAACCGGATCGTGCAGCAGGCCGCCGCCATCGGACAGCGCCTGTGGATCCGCCCGGCCGAGACCGCGGCCTCGTAACCCGCACGGGCTTCCAGCCACTCAAGCTTTCCGGGGGAGCCGAGCCGACGACGGCTCAGCTCCCCCGGATCACCTGAGTGACCCCGTTGATGATCTGCTGCACGGCGATCGCGGAGAGCATCATGCCCGCGAGCCGCGTCACCAGGACGACACCGCCGTCCTTGATGACCCGGATGATCAGCAGCGAGTAACGCATCACCAGCCACAGCACCACGTGGATCGCGAAGATCGCGGACCACACCGAGAGCTGCGTGGACACACTGTCGGCCTTCTGTACGGCCAGGATGACGGACACGATCGCACCGGGCCCCGCGAGCAGCGGCATGCCCAGCGGTACGAGCGCCACGTTGACGTCCTTGGTCTGCTTCGGCTCGTCGGTCTTGCCGGTGAGCAGGTCGAGCGCGATCAACAGCAGCAGCAGGCCGCCCGCGATCATCAGCGCGGGCACCGACACGTGCAGGTAGTTCAGGATCTGGTGGCCCAGGACGCCGAAGACGGCGATGACCCCGCCCGCCACGCAGACGGCCTGGAAGGCCATCCGCTTCTGCACCTTGGCCGGCCGTCCGGCGGTCAGGGCGAGGAAGATCGGGGTGATCCCAGGGGGATCCATGATGACAAAAAGGGTCAGGAACAGGGAGCCGAAGACGGCGACGTCGAACATGGGGAAGTACAGGCCTTGCGGGAAGAGGAGGGTACGGGCGTGAAGTGGTGCGGTGGTCCGGCCGCTGGGGGCCTCAGGCTCCGCCGGTGCCCGGCACCGGGAACGCGCCCGTCGCCCGCCGGGTGATCTCCCCGTACACCTCGGGGTCGGTCGTGTACGCGCCCAGCGTCACGGTCTTGCGGCTGCCGTGGTAGTCCGAGGAGCCCGTGACCAGCAGACCCAGCTCCTTCGCCAGGCCCCGCAGCCGGTCCCGGGTGTCGGCGTCGTGGTCCATGTGGTCGACCTCGATGCCGTCCAGACCGGCCTCGGCCAGCTCGGCGATCCGGGACTCCGGCACGGTACGGCCCCGCTTGGCGGCGGCCGGGTGCGCGAACACGCAGACCCCGCCCGCGGCCTTGACCAGCCGGAGCGCCTCGAACGGGTCGGTCTCGTGCTTCTCCACGAAGGCCCGCCCGCCGTCGGCCAGCCATTCCTCGGTGAACGCGTCGCTCACCGTCGGTACGACACCCAGCTCGACCAGCGCCGAGGCCACGTGCGGGCGCCCCACCGAGCCGCCGGCGGCGATCCGCTCGACCTGTTCCCAGGTGACCGGCACGCCCAGTGCGTTCAGCTTGGCGACCATGCCCTTGGCCCGCGGCACCCGGTCGTCGCGGACCAGCTCGCGCTCGGCCAGCAGGGCCGGCTCCTCGGGGTCGAAGAGGTAGCCCAGCATGTGCATCGAGACGCCGTCGATCCGGCAGGACAGCTCGGCACCGGTGACCAGCGTCAGTCCCTCGGGCAACGCGGCGACCGCCTCGCCGTACCCCCGGGTGGTGTCGTGATCGGTCAGCGCGACGACGTCCAGCCCCGCGGCGGAGGCCTTCCGCACCAGCTCGGCAGGGGTGTCCGTACCGTCGGACGCCGTGGAGTGACAGTGCAGATCGATACGCACGACAACTCCAAGGCGCTGACAGAAGGAAGGGGACACCTAAGGATAGCGGTGTTTTCCAGCCCGACTGTCACACCCGCAACCGGTCGGCACCCTTTACTTCGGCGTCCCGAAGGGGGCGCGGGAACTGCGCGGGCAACCACCCACGACCCGCGCCCGCCCTCGAACGGCACACCCCACCCCCGTGGGCGCTACGGCCGGAGCAAGCGCGGCGACAACGCCCCGCAGGGCACCAGGTCTATCTCCGCCCCCGCGTCCCGCAGGTCGGTCAGCACCAGCTCGTCGTACATGAGCAGACCGGACTGCTCGGGCCACATCACCGCCCACAGCCACATCCCGAGCGCCTCACCGGCGAAGACCGCCCGGTCGTCGGGGGCGCGGTAGACGTGCCAGAGGGGGGTCGGGCGGCCCGCGGCCAGCACCTTGGCCTGCGGGGGCTTCTCGACGTTCATGTACGACCCCGGGTCCGGGCCGTCGATGCCGGCGTAGTGCGCGCCGAGCCCCACGCCCAGTTCCTCGGCGATCAGGATCATCTCGCCCGGACCGCCGAGCGGGCCGGGGCCCGAGCAGGCGACCGCGGTCGCCCGGCCGCCGCTGCGGTCGTCGCCGGCGTAGGCCACACCGGTGAACAGCCAGCCGACCGGCAGCGGCCACGGCATCCACACCGGCACCTGGGTGCGGTGCACCACGACGTTGAGCGCCTCGACGCTGGGCGGTATCACGGGCTGCAGCGGATACACCGGGCCGTGCACATCGCACTGCCACGCATCGGCGAAGAGTCCGGGAGCCCTGACGCGGCCACCGCACCTCGGGCAACTGGGTTCGCCCCTCATAGGGCCCCACGGTCCTACCCCGGCCCGCCCACGTCAAGGACGATCACCCGTCCGGACGGAAGAGCCGACCATATGCCCGACCGGCCGAGATAGATGTGCATTGCATTAATTAGATGCCCTAATCTACTGTGTGCATACCCCAACCATCTGTCTGTGAACGGGAGAGGCACATGGACCCCTTCGACGCCGGAGCGGGCGGCATCCTGCGGCAGCCAAAGGCGGTCTGGGCCACGGCCGGCGCCTCCGTCGTCGCCTTCATGGGCATCGGCCTCGTCGACCCGATCCTGCCGTCGATCGCCCGGGGACTGGACGCCACCGCCGGCCAGGTGTCCCTGCTCTTCACCTCGTACTTCCTGATCACCGCCGTCGCCATGCTGCTGACCGGCTTCGTCTCCAGCCGCATCGGCGGCCGCAGGACGCTGCTGCTCGGTCTGGCCTTGGTGGTCGTCTTCGCGGGCCTGGCCGGGACCTCGGACACCGTCGGCCAACTCGTCGGGTTCCGGGCCGGCTGGGGCCTGGGCAACGCGCTGTTCGTGTCCACCGCCCTCGCGGTCATCGTGGGCGCGGCGGCCGGCGGCAGCGCGGCGGCGATCCTGCTGTACGAGTCCGCGCTCGGCCTCGGCATGGCCTGCGGCCCGCTGCTCGGCGCGGTCCTCGGCAACGTCAGCTGGCGCTACCCCTTCTTCGGCACGGCCACGCTGATGGCGATCGGCTTCCTGTGCATCGCGGCGTTCCTGAAGGGGCAGCCGCAGCCCGCCCGCAGGACCTCGGTCCTCGACCCGCTCAAGGCACTCGGCCACGGCGGCCTAGCCTCGGTGGCGGTCTCGGCGTTCTTCTACAACTACACGTTCTTCACCGTGCTGGCCTTCACCCCGTTCGTGCTGGACATGACGCCGTACCGCTCGGGCGCGGTCTTCTTCGGCTGGGGTGTGCTGCTCGCCGTCTTCTCGGTGATCGTGGCCCCGCGCATGCAGGCACGGTTCGGCTCGCTGAAGGTGCTCGGCGGCTCCCTGGCGCCGCTCGCCGCGGACGTGCTCGTACTCGGCTACGGCAACCACACCGCGGCCGTCGTCTGCACGATCCTGTCCGGTGCCTTCATCGGCGTGAACAACACCGTGTACACCGAGCTGGCCCTCGGCGTGTCGGACGCCCCGCGCCCGGTGGCGAGCGCGGGCTACAACTTCGTCCGCTGGTTCGCCGCCGCCGCGGCGCCCTACTTCGCGCCCAGGATCGAGGAGTGGACCGACATCCACGTCCCCTTCGTGGTCGCGGCCGTCACGGCGGTGCTGGGCGCGCTGGTGGTCGTCGTACGGCGCAGGGCCCTCACGGACGAGGCCGAGGAACCGGAGCCGGCGCACGTCACCGAGGACGGGGTCGACGTCTACGCCAACTGACCGGATCCGGCCTTGTGTTGGTGAGTTCGGTCACCCCGTCCGGGTGACGCGTCAGTCCAGCGGGACGGACGTGCGGGCGGGGTCCCTCAGGTCCGTCCCGTTCGCGAGCCAGCGCTCCTGCAGGGCCTGGGCGCCGTGCACCCGCTTCCAGGCGGCCTCGTTCGGGGTCATCGGCAGCAGCGGCAGGAACCGTACGGGGTCCATCGGGGCGTCCAGCTCCAGATCCTCCACCAGCCCGCCGGGCTCACCCACCAGCACGGAGGTGAAGGGGGCGCCGGGCCACAGCGGCTCGCCCACGTCGAGCGAGGCGCCCGGGGTCACCACCAGGCCCTCCACCTGCGGAGTCGCGGCCAGTACGGCGAGCGGGCGGAGCACCTTGTCGGTGTCGGCGAGGCCCGCGCGGACGGACAGGACCAGTTCGGCGCGGGGGCCCTTGACCGGGTCGGCGAGCAGCGCCGCGGGATCCGTCATGGGGTGCTGCGACATGCCGAGGGTGGCGTACCGGACGACGTCCCCCTCCTGGAAGCGGAGCACCTCGATACGGTCCGTGCCGAGGAAGGTGACCGCGGCCCGGGCGTCCGGTTCGCCCAGCGCCGTGGTCAACCGGGCCTCGACCAGAGGAAGAACATCAACCATGCGCCGAGCATAGAACTCGCCAGTAGCAGGCAAAGCGGCGCCTTGACAGTACGGGCGGCTGGTACTCTGAGCCGGTGGTTCGGGACAGCACGCCAAGCGTGGCTATCGGGTCCCGACGCCGACGAGACTCCCTTACGAGGGACCGGCCGGAGGAGGTGGGGCTGTCATGGATCGAAGTCGACCGTGCAGTACCACTCGCTCTTCCGGCTGCTGATGTAGTTACCGGCTGGCCGCCGCCTTCCTTTGCGCTTCGTCGTTCGGAAGAGCACTTCGTCTCGCTTTGCCTGATCTGTCTGATCTGAATCAGTTCTGCATCAGCAGCGAACTCGCCACCGCGACGGTGCGGTGCTCCCCGCTTTGTGGACGTGCCAAACATGCACAGCCAGGACGTCCCCATTCCGGGTAGTTCCACCCGTCGCCGCGCGCCCTCGCTGCCCGCCTGCGAAGGAGCCTGCCCATGTCGATGATCCGCGACCTGCGCGCCGTGGTCCGCCCGTCGTCCCGCGTCTCGCTGCGCAAGGACACGAGCCCCTCGTACGACACCACGCGCGCCCCCGGCTCGTCCTCGGCCGTCGTCGACTGCGCCGTCTACCGCGACGGGGCCCGGGTGCACAGCGCGGGGCCGCTCACCCCGCAGGAGGCGATGCGGCTGGTGCGCCGCGACGGCGGCTTCGTCTGGATCGGGCTGCACGAGCCCACCGAGGCCGAGTTCGCCGGTATCGCCAGCGAGTTCGGGCTGCACCCGCTGGCCGTCGAGGACGCGGTGCAGGCGCACCAGCGGCCCAAGCTGGAGCGGTACGACGACTCGCTGTTCACCGTCTTCAAGACCATCCACTACGTCGAGCACGACCGGCTCACCGCCAACAGCGAGGTCGTGGAGACCGGCGAGGTCATGTGCTTCACCGGCCGGGACTTCTTCATCACCGTCCGGCACGGCGGCCAGGGCTCGCTGCGCGCCCTGCGGCACCGCCTCCAGGACGACCCGGAGCTGCTCGCCAAGGGCCCCTCGGCCGTGCTGCACACCATCGCCGACCACGTCGTGGACGGCTACATCGCGGTCGCCGACGCGGTGCAGGACGACATCGACGAGGTGGAGACCGAGGTCTTTTCGCCCGGCCGCAAGGGCGGGGTCTCGCGCGGTGTGGACTCGGCGCGGATCTACCAACTCAAGCGCGAGGTGCTGGAGTTCAAGCGGGCCGTGGCGCCGCTGCTGCGGCCCATGCAGCTGCTGAGCGAGCGGCCGATGCGGCTGATCGACCCCGACATCCAGAAGTACTTCCGGGACGTCGCCGACCACCTCGCCCGGGTCCAGGAGCAGGTGCTGGGCTTCGACGAACTGCTCAACTCCATCCTCCAGGCCAACCTCGCCCAGGCGTCCGTCGCGCAGAACGAGGACATGCGCAAGATCACCGCATGGGCCGCGATCATCGCCGTGCCGACGATGGTGTGCGGGGTGTACGGGATGAACTTCAAGTACATGCCCGAGCTGCACTGGAAGTACGGCTACCCGGTGATCATGGGCGTCACGGTCGCCCTGTGTCTGGGCATCCACCGCACGCTCAAGCGCAACGGCTGGCTGTGAGCGGGCCGGTACGGCCTGGTTAGGCTGGGGCGCATGACAAGCGAGCTGCTCGACCGGGCCCTCATCGAGGAGGCCTCGAAGAAGTCCGGCCTGATCTGGGTCAGGGGCGCCGGAGCCCCGGCCGCGCGTGCGCTGTGGCACGTGTGGCACGAGGGCGCTGTGTGCGTGGTCGGCGGCGGTCCCGGCGAGCAGCCGCTGGAGGGGCTGGCCGACGGCGGCTCCGCCGAGGTGAGCGTGCGCAGCAAGGACAAGGGCGGCCGGCTGGTGACGTTCCCGGTGACCGTGTCCGAGCTGGCGTCCGGCTCCGCGGAGTGGGAGGCGGCCGTCGCCGAACTGAAGGGCAAGCGGCTGAACGCCCCCGACGGCGAGGAGATGCCGGCGCGCTGGGCCCGCGAGTGCCGGGTGCTCCGCCTGGTGCCGGCGGGGCCGGTGGCACCGCTGCCGGACGGCAACCTGGCGGAGCGCCCCGTCACGACCGCGGCGACCACGCGCAGACCGGTGCCGGCCGGCCTGCCGAAGCTCCTGATGAAGCGCGGGAAGAAGAAAAGGAAGGGCTGAGCGGGGCTCGGCACCGCCGGTTGCCGCCGGGGGCCCGAGCACCGTCGCGGGAGGAAGGGCCGAGCGGGACTCGGCACCCCGGGCCGCGCCGCGGGGCCGAGCACCGTCGCGGCGGGACAGCCCCGGCGGCGGCTCCCGCTTCCGGTCCGCTGTTCCCTCCCCGCCGGGATGGCGGCCGACCGGGACGGCGAAACGGACGGGAGGGCGACCGAACGGGACGGCGGCCGGCTGGGACGGCGGCCAGTCGGCAAACGTGGACGTGGAGAACCGGGTGATGGTCCACCGCGACACGCCCACGGGACGGCAACCGGACGGAACGGCGGCCAACCGGGGCGGCGGTCGGTCAGGACGGAGGTCAGGCGGGGCGGCGGTCAGTCGGGGCGGCGCTGGCCGGGGTGCAGGGCCGGTGCCGGGCCGGGCGGCTGTTCAGGACGTCGGCAGCTGCCTGCCGTAGTCCACGGTCTCCGACCTGGCCGGTTTCTCGACGGTGAAGTTCCTGCCCCAGTCGGAGAAGCGGAGCGTCCCCGCGTCGCCGGCGCGGACCAGGCGGAGCGGATAGGGCGTGCCCTGGAGGGACACGTCCAGCGTGCCGCCGGAGCCCTCGTCGCCGGTGATGCGGATCGTGCGGGTACCCGACTGATCGGAGTGGTGGCCGTCCGTCGCCAGCGCGCCGTGCAGTGTCAGCAGACCGTCGAGGAGGACGTCCTTGTCCGTGAAGCCGCTGAACTTCTTGTACGCGGGATCGCGCTGCGGGACCTTCACGTACTTGCCGTCCAGCTTGCCCGTCGCGCCGTCGCTGCCGTCGGCGTGGCTCCAGAAGTCCGCGTCCGCCTTGAGGTACAGCTCTTGCCCGACCCGCAGCAGCTTGAAGGTCGCCCCCTGCGCGGTCACCGACCCGGTGCCGCCGTCCGCCTTGAGCCGCATGTCGAGGCGGTACGTACGGCCACTGGTGACCACGGTCCCGGACAGCCGCACCGCGGAGGCCGCGTCCGCCGCGGCCCGCGTCTTCGCCTGGATCTTCGCCGGGGGCAGCTTGCCCACCCCGTTGGTCCCCGCGTCCGGATCGTCGCCGCCGCACCCCGACAGCACGATCGCTCCCGTCAGGGCCAGTGCGCAGCTCGCGGTCACCAGCACGGACCGGCGGGTACGGCCCTGGGGAATCGCAGTCACGGGTGGGGTCGCCTTTCTGACGGTTCCTGAGCGGCGTACCGCAGCGTACCGGTGCCCCGCCCACCCGGCGGAGCCAGTCCGTCCGGACCCCCCACCAGGGCGTATCCGACCGGTACGGGCTAGCCTGAAGCGCACCCGAGCGGGCAAACCGAGCAAATTCCACACACCGCAGTTCCCAGCGTCTCCCAGGCAAAGGAAGCAGAGCCATGGCAGCCGGCGCCCCCCGGATCTTCGTCTCGCACCTCGCCGGGGTCCCCGTCTTCGATCCGACCGGCGACCAGGTGGGCCGCGTACGCGACATGGTCGTCATGCTGCGCGTCAGGCGACGGCCTCCGCGCGTTCTCGGGCTGGTGGTCGAACTGTCCACCAGGCGCCGTATCTTCCTGCCCATGACCCGGGTCACGGGCATCGAATCCGGCCAGGTCATCACCACCGGCGTGGTCAACGTCCGCCGCTTCGAGCAGCGGCCCACCGAGCGGCTGGTCTTCGGTGAGCTGCTGGACCGGCGGGTGACCCTGGTGGAGACCGGCGAGGAGGTCACCGTCCTGGACGTGTCCGTGCAGCAGCTGCCCGCCCGCCGCGACTGGGAGGTGGACCGGGTCTTCCTGCGCAAGGGGAGGAAGGGCGGCGCCTTCCGGCGGGCGAAGGGCGAGACGCTGACCGCCGAGTGGTCGGCCGTCACCGGCTTCTCCCTGGAGGAGCACGGGCAGGGCGCCGAGAGCCTGCTCGCCACCTTCGAGCAGCTGCGCCCCGCCGACCTCGCCAACGTGCTGCACCACCTGTCCCCGAAACGGCGGGCCGAGGTCGCCGCCGCCCTGGACGACGACCGGCTCGCCGACGTCCTGGAGGAGCTGCCGGAGGACGACCAGATCGAGATCCTCGGCAAGCTGAAGGAGGAGCGCGCGGCGGACGTGCTGGAGGCGATGGACCCGGACGACGCCGCCGACCTGCTCTCCGAACTCCCCGAGGAGGACAAGGAACGGCTGCTGAGCCTGATGCAGCCCGCCGACGCGGCCGACATGCGCCGCCTGATGTCGTACGAGGAGCACACGGCCGGCGGTCTGATGACGACGGAGCCGATCGTGCTGCGGCCGGACGCCACCGTCGCCGACGCGCTCGCCCGGGTCCGCAACCCGGACCTGTCCCCCGCCCTCGCCGCCCAGGTCTACGTCTGCCGCCCGCCCGACGAGACCCCGACCGGCAAGTACCTGGGCACCGTGCACTTCCAGCGGCTGCTGCGGGACCCGCCGTACACCCTGGTCAGCTCGCTCGTGGACGACGATCTGCAGGCGCTGGACCCGGACGCCGCGCTGCCGGTCGTCGCCGGGTTCTTCGCCACGTACGACATGGTGGCGGCGCCCGTCGTGGACGAGTCCGGGTCGCTGCTCGGCGCGGTGACCGTGGACGACGTACTGGACCACATGCTGCCCGACGACTGGCGGGAGACGGAGTTCCACCTGGACGAAGGAGAGGAGGCGCCCGCACATGGCTCCTGAGCGCGACACCGCGACCCGCGAGCGCCATCCGGTGGGCGCCACGGCCGCCGGGCGGCCCCGGGTGACCAGGCTGGACCAGCCGCGCCCGCCGCGCCGCCGGATCCTGCCCGAGTGGGACCCGGAGGCCTTCGGCCGGCTGTCGGAGAAGATCGCCCGGTTCCTGGGGACCGGACGCTTCATCGTGTGGATGACGGTCGTCATCATCATGTGGGTGGTGTGGAACGTCGCCGCGCCCCGCCATCTGCGCTTCGACGAATACCCGTTCATCTTCCTCACCCTGATGCTGTCCCTGCAGGCGTCCTACGCGGCCCCGCTGATCCTGCTCGCGCAGAACCGGCAGGACGACCGCGACCGGGTCAACCTGGAACAGGACCGCAAGCAGAACGAGCGGTCCATCGCGGACACCGAGTACCTGACGCGGGAGGTGGCCGCGCTGCGCACGGGTCTGGGCGAGGTCGCCACCCGGGACTGGATCCGCTCGGAACTCCAGGACCTGATGAAGGAACTGGAGGAACGCCGCCGGCACGACGGGCACCCCGGTCATGTCGCATTCCCGGCGGAACGGGCAGAACGCCCGCCCGGACGTGACACAGACGACCGCTGAGGGGCATCCCTCCGGCCCCTCGGCGCGCCGTACCATCGTCCTTATGGCTACGGAAGACGCGGTGCGCGAAGCACTGGCGACGGTGAACGACCCCGAGATCAACCGCCCGATCACCGAACTCGGGATGGTCAAATCGGTGGAGATCGGCGCGGACGGAGCGGTCGCGGTCACCGTGTACCTGACGGTGTCCGGCTGCCCGATGCGCGACACCATCACGCAGCGCGTCACCGAGGCGGTCTCCCGGGTCGAGGGCGTCACCCGGGTCGACGTCACCCTGGACGTGATGAGCGACGAGCAGCGCAAGGAGCTGGCCGCGGCCCTGCGCGGCGGCCAGGCCGAGCGCGAGGTCCCCTTCGCCAAGCCGGGCAACCTCACCCGGGTCTACGCGGTCGCGTCCGGCAAGGGCGGCGTCGGCAAGTCCTCGGTGACGGTGAACCTGGCGGCGGCGATGGCCGCCGACGGCCTGAAGGTCGGTGTCGTGGACGCCGACATCTACGGCCACAGTGTGCCGCGCATGCTCGGCGCCGACGGCCGGCCCACCCAGGTCGAGAACATGATCATGCCGCCGTCCGCGAACGGCGTGAAGGTCATCTCCATCGGCATGTTCACCCCGGGCAACGCGCCGGTCGTGTGGCGCGGCCCGATGCTGCACCGCGCGCTCCAGCAGTTCCTCGCGGACGTCTACTGGGGCGACCTGGACGTCCTGCTCCTGGACCTCCCGCCCGGCACCGGTGACATCGCGATCTCCGTGGCCCAGCTGATCCCGAACGCCGAGATCCTGGTCGTGACGACCCCGCAGCAGGCGGCGGCCGAGGTGGCCGAGCGCGCGGGCTCCATCGCCGTGCAGACCCACCAGAAGATCGTCGGCGTGGTCGAGAACATGTCCGGCCTGCCCTGCCCGCACTGCGGCGAGATGGTCGACGTCTTCGGCACGGGCGGCGGCCAGCTGGTCGCCGACGGCCTGACCCGCACGACGGGTACGACGGTCCCGGTCCTCGGCAACATCCCGATCGACGTCCGCCTCCGCGAGGGCGGCGACGAGGGCAAGCCGGTGGTCCTGACCGACCCGGACTCCCCGGCGGGCTCGGCCCTGCGCGCGATCGCCGGAAAGCTGGGCGGCCGCCAGCGGGGTCTGTCCGGCCTGTCGCTGGGGATCACCCCTAAGAACAAGTTCTGACATCGCACGCCTGCGATCTGCGGCTCCGTCCTCGGTCAACCTTCTGACCAGCGGCGGAGCCGTTGACGTTTGTCAGCGTCGGTTGTCGCTGAGCACCCCCGCACGGCCCAGAGACGGCCCAAGCGGGGGTGTCGTGGCGTGCCCCCTCGATGCGAACTACGGGCGTGGCGACCGTTGAGGACGTCTGCTCACCGCGCGCTGCGTTCCCGCTGACCTGGGCATAACCGCTTTGCGGCCTGAGGGCCCCAGAAGGGTGGTTTCCGCGCGGCGCAAGCCATGATCTGCCGATGTGTGACCTGGATCACCGTCCTGGATGTGCTCTTGCGGTGATTCCTGCGCAACGGGCATCATCATCGCAGGTCAGGCTCTGTGAAGCCGACGAAGCGTTTCCGACCAACGCCCGCCCGAAGGGCATAGAAACGTACACCATGGTGACCTCGCACTCGTGGAGCTGCGGGTTTCCGAGCAACGCCCGCCCGAAGGGCATAGAAACCCCCGGTACGGGCCCGGTACGAACGGCTTCTTCTCGTTTACGAGCAACGCCCTCCCGAATGACACGGTTTGGTGGCGGCGTGAGGTCGGTGGAACTGCGCTTGGGCGTGCCCGTTAGTGCCCGATGTGGGGCCATGATCTGCGAGGCTCGCGCCAAAGTGGCTGCCTGAAAGTCGTGGAGCCGACCGCCCCAGCCACGACGTGTTCTGACGTACACGCACCCCATGCCCAGCAGTGACAGCCGGACCCGGTCCGCTGTGGATGCCCTCTTCGCGGAGCCTTCCCGCCCTGACGGCCCATAGGCGGCCCGGGGAGCCCGGCAACGCCAGTGACCTGCCGGCTTACCCGAAGAACAAGTTCTGAACCGACCTGTCCCAGGCGCTAACGGCACAGGGGCGCGCGTCTCCGCGTCGGCGCCCCTTTGTCACACTCACACCCCCGTGACGCTCAGCCGTCCTCGCGATCGTCCGCGCGCCCCGGGCAGAGGTCGAGCGGGGTGCACAGCAGGATCTCCTGGTACAGACCTCCCCCGGGCCCGGCGCCCGACTCGCGCTCGGCATGTGGCACGAACCGCCACTGCGACGCCCTGGCGTGCCGGGTCCTGTCCGCCTTCTCCACGTGGACGTTGAGCGTGCGGGCCTCTGGGTCGTTCGCCTCCACCAGCACCTCGTCCGCGGCGAGCGGGAAGTGGTCGTGCAGCAGGCACAGGCCGAAGCGGTAGGAAGACGAGGCAATTATCGAGGTGTCCTTCCGCAGGCAGCGGCCGATGGGGTGGCCGGGTGCCCGGCGAAGCCCTGGAGCCGGTCTGGCTTCTCGCCCAGATCGGCGCGGCCACAGCGCTCTGGAAACACCTGATCGGTTAGCAGGCCTGCTTGGACCGCCGCGTGGCCGCGGCGGTCCCCCGGAAGCCCGACAGTTCTACGCGTACGCGGCGATGTCCTTGATCGCGGCGAAGCCGAGTCCGTACGCGCTCATTCCCCGGCCGTACGCGCCCAGGTGCACCCCCGCCTCCGTGGTGCCGGCCAGGACCCAGCCGAACTCTGATTCCCGGTAGTGGAAGGAGGCCGCCACTCCGTCCACCGGGAGGGGCAGCTTGGACCACTCCGGTCCGTCGAGGTCGTCGGCCAGTGCCCATGCCGTCTCGGTCTGCTGCTCCAGCCAGTCGTCGCGCAGGCTGTGGTCCATCTGGCCGGGCCAGGTGAACGAGAGCAGTCCGACGCCGGCCAGCCATGCCGCCGAGGACACCGAGGTCGCCTCCAGCAGGCCCGTGCCGTCGGCGGTGCGCCGGGACGGCTGCGCGGCGACGGTCACCACCACCGCGAACTTCTCCCGCGGCTCGCCGGCCGAGGCGGTCTCACCGCGCACCGAGGGCTCGTCACCGTGTCCGATCGAACCGTGTTCGACGGCGCCGTCGGCCGTGGTGCCGACCTGCATCAGCCAGCGCGGCCCCGTGAACGCCTCGTCGAGGCCGTACCACGGGAAGGGCGCCCGCAGGTAACCGTCGACCGTACGCCGGGCGGAGGGGAGTTGCTGTCCGCCCTCCGCGGCCGGCGCCTGCGCGCCCACCCGACTCGTCGTCTCCATCTGCCCGGACGCCTCCTCGCTCTCGTCGGACCGGGGTGGCCCGCCCCCCTTCGGGCGTACGCGGCCGGTCCGCACAACAACTCGGCAGCATATCCACACTGCTGAGAGCGGCAGGGCAGGCGCTGGATGCGTGGGTCGCGCACATGGCCTGTTCAGCCGTGTGCGACGGGCGCGTGTTATGAAACGCGTCACGTGCGCGGCGTACGCCCGCGTGCGCGTGTCGGCGGGGCGGGAGCGCTCCCGGAACGGCTCAGGTGGCGTCCGCGTCGAAGGGCGGGCGGTCGTCGTCGCCCGGGGTCTCGGGCTTCTTGGTCATGTCGACGCGCCCGCCGGAGGAACCCGAGGACGCGGAGGTTCCGGTGTCGCGACTGTGGACGGCGTCCGTGACCTCGGCCATCTCCTTCTTCAGGTCGAAGCCGTTGCGGATCTCCTTCAGCCCCAGCTCGTCGTTGTCCAGCTGCTTGCGGATGAACGTCTTGGGGTTGAGGTCCTCGAACTCGAAGTCCTTGAACTCGGGACCCAGTTCGCTACGAATATCCTGCTTCGCACTCTCCGAGAACTCGCGGATCTTCCGGATCGTGCGCATCACGTCCTGGATGACCTTCGGGAGCTTGTCCGGACCGAAGACGAGCACGGCGAGCACGATGATGGTCACCAGCTCCAGTGGTCCTATGTCATTGAACACCTGACGCTCCTTGCGATGTCCTCGGTCGCTCAACGGTACCCGGCGTTCCCGTCCGACCGGTACCGTCCCCAGGTGAGACTTGTGTCAGTTCTGCTCCGACGCGCCCAGTACGAGTGACACCTCCCGCTCGGTGCCGCCGCGTTCCACCGTGAGCCGCAGCCGGTCGCCGGGCCGGTGGGCGCGGATCTTGACGATCAGCTCCTCGCCGGTGTGCACGCGCTCCCCGCCGACCTCGGTGATGACGTCGCCCGCCCGCAGGCCGGCCCGCTCGCCGGGGCCGCCCCTGAGGACGGCGGGGCCGTCGCCCGCGCTCTTGTCGTCGATACGGGCGCCGTCGCCGCTGTAGCCCATGTCCAGGGTGACGCCGATCACCGGGTGGGAGGCACGGCCGTCGTTGATGAGTTCCTCGGCGACCCGCTTGGCCTGGTTGACGGGTATGGCGAAGCCGAGGCCGATGGAGCCGGCCTGGCCGCCGTCGGAGTCGGTGCCGCTGCCGGCCGAGCGGATGGCGGAGTTGATGCCGATCACCTGGGCCCGGGAGTCGAGCAGCGGACCGCCGGAGTTGCCCGGGTTGATCGGGGCGTCGGTCTGGAGGGCGTCGACGTACGACACGTCGCTGCCGTCGCTCTTCTCCCCGCCGGCCGTGATGGGCCGCTCCTTGGCGCTGATGATGCCGGAGGTGACCGTGTTGGCGAGGTCGAAGGGGGCGCCGATGGCGACGACGGGGTCGCCGACCTTGACGTCGTCGGAGTTGCCGAGAGGCAGCGGGGTCAGGCCGCGGACGCCGTGCACCTGGACGACGGCCAGGTCGTAGCCGCTGTCCCGGCCGACGACCTTGGCCTTGACGGTGTCGCCGCTGCTGAACGTCACGGATATCTCGCCGCCCGACCCGGCGGGCTCGACCACGTGGTTGTTGGTGAGGATGTGCCCTTCGGCGTCGAGTACGAAGCCGGTACCGGTGCCGGCCTCGTCGGCCCCTCTGACGTGCAGCGTCACCACGCTGGGCAGGGCCCGGGCGGCGATCCCGGCCACGCTGTCCGGCGCCCGGCCGGCCGGCACGCTCCCGGCCTGCGGCAGCCGTACGTCGCCGCCGAGGCCGTCACGCTCGACGTAGGCGCCGACGGCTCCGCCGACACCCGCGGCGACGAGGGCGACGACCACGGTCCACACGAACAGGATCCGCCTCGCGCGCCGGGTGCTCTGTCGCTCCGTGAGCACACCGGCGCCGGTCTGCTGCAACGGCCCCCGGGCGAGCGCCTGCTCCTTCGCGGAGCCGGCGGCCCAGGGGTCGTAGTGGGCCCAGGGGCCGGGGCTCTGCGGGACGGAGTCGGCGGGCGGGACTCCCGGCGCGGGCACCGGCGCCCGGGGCGCCGTTGCGTCGGCGGCGGGATCCGCTCCGGGAGGTACGGGCGCGGCGGGCCCCGGTGCGCCCGGCAGGTGCGGCGAGGGGGCCGGTACGTGGGCGGCGGGCGGGGGCGTCGGCGGGCCCGCGGGCGCGGGTACGGCCGTGCCGTGGGCCGGGGTGGCCGCGGGGTGCTGGACCGGCGGCGCCGGGGCCCAGGGGCCGGGTTCGCCGTACGGCGGGGTGCCGTAGGGGTCGGGGTCGTGCAGCGGCTTGGGCCGCTCGGCGGGGGCCGCCCAGGAGGTTCCCCCGGCCGCTCCGACACCGGCCGCCGCAACCGCTCCGGCATCGACCGCTCCGGCCTCACCGGCTTCACCGACATCGGCCGCTACAGCCGCTACAGCACCGACCGCCGCAACCGCGCCAGCACCAGCGGCCCCGGCCGCCCCCGCATCCGCAGCTACAGCCACTCCAGCACCGGCAGCCACAACAGCTCCGGCACCGACCGCTACGGCCTTACCGGCCTCACCGACACCGACCGCTCCGGACTCACCGGCATCGGCCGCTACAGCCGCTCCAGCACCGGCCACAACAGCTCCGGCACCGACCGCTCCAGCCACCCCCGCGTCGCCCCCTACGGCGTCACCCTCGTCGGCCGCTGCGGCGTCGCGCTGCTCCGTGCCGGCCGGCGGGACCGGTGCCGGCTTGGCCAGCTCGAAGTCGCCGTCGGCTCCGGTGTTCTCCGGTACGGCGCCCTGGGTGGCCGCGGGCCGGCCGGCCGGTGTCGCCCCCGCCGGTCCCTCCGGTCCGTCCACCGGCGGGACACGGTTCCCCTCGTTCATGCTCTCCCCACGGCTGGGCCGTGACCGCGCGCTGCCGCGGCCATGGAACATCGACTGCCGCTCCCGGGGCGTCGCCGCGGGCACGGCCTCCCAGGGATTCAACCAGGTTCGCCGGCCGGGGCGCAGTGGCCGGTCAGGGCGACTGGCGGGGTGTGGCCGGAGAGGCCGGTGAGGCGGAGGGGGCGGGATCGGCGGGGGAAGCGGAGTCGGAGTCGGGGACGGGGGTGGACAGCAGGCCGGAGCCGGTGGCTCCGACGGTGGTGGGCCAGTCGGCGAGCGGCAGGGCCACCGTGTCGTCGAGCGGACGTATCAGCGGGGAGACGGCGGCTGCACCGGCCAGCACCGGAGCTGTCAGGCCGCGCACCCCCTTGGGGCGGGTCTGCTCGGCGGTGGGGTCCGGCAGCCCGGGCAGCAGCGGCGCGGAGAGGGTCGTAGGCGCCACTGGCGCCGGTCCGGTCAGCGAGCCGCCCTGCGCGAGCAGCGGCCCGACCGGGCGGCGGCGCTGGCTGTCCGGCGTGGCCGCGCCGCCCACCGAGCCGGTGCCCGCCGAACGGGCCGGAGTGACATTGCTGCCGGTGCCGGGGCCGCCCCGGGTGTCCGTGGCCGGATCGCCGGGGATGGCGGTGGTGACGCCGCCGAGGGCGATCGCGGCCAGCGACACCGCACCGGCGGCGGCGAACGCGAACCGCAGTCCGCGCGAGGCGGAGCGGCCGTCGTCCGGGCGGCCGACGGGGTGGATGCGGAAGCCGCGGTCCTCGGGGGCGGGGACGCCGGCCGGGAGGTAGCCGTGCGCGCGGGCGGGGACGTACCCGAACGGGAGGCGCTCGCCGCGCCTCACACCGAAGGCCCCGGAGGTGCGGGCCGCTCCGGTGGGACCGCCGAGGAGTCCGCCCCCGGGAGACGGCGTGCCGCCGCCGTCCGGGTCACCTCCCCCGGGGAGCCCCTGGAGGCGGGCCAGGAAGCTCGCCGACGGCGGGGGCGGGGCCGCCTCCGCGAAGACGTTCTTCAGCGCGCGCTGCGCGTCCGCCTCCGCCTTGCACCGGGCACAGGTGGCCAGGTGCGCGAGGACGCGCTCACGCGTCTCATGACCGAGCTCTCCGTCCACCAGGGCGGAGAGCCGGTCTCCCAGGTGCTGCTCTGCGAGATGCACCTTCTCGACAGGTTTCGGCCGTGATCCACTCACGCGGTCGCGCCCCCTCCCCCCAGAGCGGGGACCCGGGCCAGGAAGGAGCGCCGCTCGGCCGCACGGGCCTCCGGGGAGCGGTGCGCGAGGGCCTTCCGGAGCTGGGACCGGCCGCGGTGGATACGGGAGCGGACGGTGCCGAGCTTCACGCCGAGGGTCGCGGCGATCTCCTCGTACGACAGTCCCTCGATGTCGCACAGGACGACGGCGGCGCGGAACTCGGGCGCGAGGGTGTCGAGGGCCTGCTGGACGTCGGCGTCGAAGTGGGCGTCGTTGAACAGCTGTTGCGGGGTGGGCTCGCGGCTGGGCAGGCGCTCGGCCGCGTCCTCGCCGAGGGCGTCGAAGCGGATGCGCTGCTTGCGCCGGACCATGTCCAGGAAGAGGTTCGTGGTGATGCGGTGCAGCCAGCCCTCGAAGGTGCCCGGCGAGTACGTCGACAGGGAGCGGAAGACGCGGACGAAGACCTCCTGGGTGAGGTCCTCGGCGTCGTGCTGGTTGCCCGTCAGGCGGTAGGCGAGACGGTAGACCCGGCCGCTGTGCGTGCTGACGATCTCGTCCCACGTGGGCGGAGTCCACGCCTGCCCGTCCGCGTCGGTGGCGAAGGTCGCGGTCTGGGTCTCGCCGGCGGCGAGACCGGTGGCGTGGCTGTCAGCGGTGTCGGTCACGGATTTCGGCCTGCCCGCCGACCCGAGGAAGCGCCGCAGCACTCCGCCCCGATCCCCGGGCGCAGCCGCACCTCCCCTGTCGGCTCTGGTGGTGTCCAGTGGAGCCCCTACCATAGCCACCTCGCCCGTTAGCTCCGGATAAGCGGTTTTACGAGAATTTGATACACGCTGATACGGCTCATCCGGCTGCGTCAGCAGTTGCTCGGCGTCCTGATCCACCTCTCGCCCCCCGTCGCGTCCCCGACCACCGGCTCATCCCTATAAACGCCCGGTCCCATCTGCGGGTTCCCGACGCCAACGGATACAGTCACGCCCAGGCAACCACGGGGACAGGAGAGGGTCATTACCGGCAACCGGCAGACGAGCTGGGCGTTCGCCGACGCCTTTGTCGCCGAGGACGAAGCGCTGCGCTGGGCCCGCGACCGGGCCCGCGAGGCAGGGCTGCGCTCGGTGTCGCCCAGCACGGGCGCCGCGCTGCGACTGCTCGCCGCCTCCGTGGACGCGAAGGCGGTCGCGGAGATCGGCACGGGCTGCGGAGTGTCCGGGATCCATCTGCTGCACGGGATGCGGCCGGACGGGGTGCTCACCACGGTGGACCCGGAGCCGGACCACCAGCAGTTCGCCCGGCAGGCCTTCCGCGTCTGCGGCTTCGCCAGCAACCGGGCCCGCTTCATCCCCGGCCGCGCGCTGGACGTGCTCCCGCGCCTGGCCGACGCCGGCTACGACCTGGTCTTCTGCGACGGCGACCGGCTGGAGTACCCGGACTACCTCGCCGAATCGTTGCGTCTGCTGCGGCCGGGCGGCCTGGTGGTCTTCGAGGGCGTCTTCGCCAACGGCCGTACGGTCGACTCGGGGCCGCAGCCGACCGAGGTGCTGCGGCTGCGCGAGCTGCTGCGCACCGTACGGGAGAGCCAGGAACTGGTCTCCTCGCTGCTCCCGGTGGGCGACGGCCTGCTGTGCGCCGTCAAGCGCTGAACCCGCAGGTGAGGGGCCCGAACGCGGCTGCCCCGACACCGCGTACGATGCCGGGGCAGCCGGTAGGACAGGATGACTGGGACGTCAGACGACGACCTTCTTGAGGGCGTCGCCGAGCGCCTCGGCCTCGTCAGGGGTCAGCTCGACGACGAGTCGACCGCCGCCTTCGAGCGGAACGCGCATGACGATGCCCCGCCCCTCCTTGGTCACCTCGAGCGGGCCATCGCCCGTCCGCGGCTTCATGGCCGCCATGCTCGTTCCCCTTCCTGAAACCAGCTCATCGTCTGCCGACCGCCCCGCAAGGGCATCCGCCATCCGTAACGGACACGCGACACCGGCATCGAACACATTGCTTCCCAGCCATTATCCCGCATCGCAGGACCCGATGACCAACATCGGTCGGCATCGCTTGGGCAACGCGCGCGAGCAAAACCACCCAATTCGGCGATGTGGCTGCGATACTTCGCCATCCCACGAAGATCGGCCGGGTGGATCCGCTCCCGTTTTCTTTGACGCAGGTCACACGTCCGGTCCGGCTCTCGGGCGGTGATCTCCGCCATGCTGTCCTCAGACAGGGACGTACTGAGCGGTACGTCACCAGCCGCGACACCGGAGGGGATGCGCCATGGCCGACACCGTGCTCTACGAGGTGAGCGACGGACTCGCGACGATCACGCTGAACCGCCCCGAGGCGATGAACGCGCTGAACATCGCGACCAAGGTCGCTCTCCGGGAGGCGGCGGAATCCGCGGCCGGGGACACGGCCGTACGGGCAATTCTGCTGACCGCGGCCGGGGACCGGGCGTTCTGCGTGGGCCAGGACCTCAAGGAGCACATCGGGCTGCTGGCCAGTGACCGGGAGACCGGGGCCGGGCAGACGATGAACACGGTCAAGGAGCACTACAACCCCATCGCGCGGGCGCTCGCCGGGGCACCGAAGCCGGTGGTCGCCGCGGTGAACGGCGTCGCGGCCGGGGCCGGGTTCGGTTTCGCGCTCACCGCGGACTACCGCATCGTGGCCGACACCGCCTCCTTCAACACGTCGTTCGCGGGCGTCGCCCTCACCGCCGACTCCGGCATCTCCTGGACGCTGCCCCGGGTGATCGGCCCGAGCCGCGCCGCCGACCTGCTGCTGTTCCCGCGCAGCATCGGCGCACAGGACGCGCTGGAGCTGGGCATCGCCAACCGGGTCGTACCGGCGGCCGAGCTGCGCGCCGAGGCCGGGAAGGTGGCGCGGGCGCTGGCCGAGGGGCCGACGGTGGCGTACGCGGCGATCAAGGAGGCGGTGGCCTACGGGCTGACGCACTCGCTGGAGGAGACGCTGGAGAAGGAGGACGAGCTCCAGGCGCGGGCGGGGCAGTCCGAGGACCACGCGATCGCCGTGCAGGCGTTCGTCAACAAGGAGAAGCCCAAGTACCTGGGCCGCTGAGTCCGGGCGCGGGGCCGGCACGGCCCCGCGCCCCTCACGGGGCGCTGCGGGCCACGCAGGCTTCCAGGTGGTCGTCGACCAGGCCGCACGCCTGCATCAGCGCGTACGCCGTCGTCGGGCCGACGAATCTCAGGCCCCGTTTCTTCAGGGCCTTGGAGAGGGCCGTCGACTCCGGGGTCACCGCCGGGACGTCCGCGAGGGTCCGTGGGACCGGGCGGGCGGCCCGGTCGGGGGCGTGGGACCAGATCAGCTCGTCCAGGTCGCCCTCGGCCCAGTCGGCGAGCACGCGCGCGTTGGCGAGGGTCGCGTCGATCTTGGCCCGGTTGCGGATGATGCCCGGGTCGGCCAGCAGGCGCTCGCGGTCGGTGTCGGTGAAGGCGGCGACCTTCTCGATGCGGAAGCCGGCGAAGGCCGCGCGGAATCCGGGGCGGCGGCGCAGGATCGTGATCCAGGACAGGCCCGACTGGAAGGCCTCCAGGCTGAGCCGCTCGAAGAGCGCGTCGTCGCCGTGGACGGGGCGGCCCCACTCCTCGTCGTGGTACGACACGTAGTCGTCGGTGGACAGGGCCCAGGGGCAGCGCAGGGCGCCGTCCGGCCCCGCCACGGCCGCTCCGGTGCTCATCGCTGCCCCTCCGTGCCCTCGCCCGTGTCCGGGTGGACGTGGTGGACGTGCGCGGCGGCGGCTCTGGCGCCGGCCAGCGCGGACTCCAGGTCGGCGATCCGGGCGTCCCGCTCGGCCAGTTCGGCGGCGAGCCGGCCGAGGGCGTCGTCGACGTCGGCCATGCGGTAGCCGCGCGGGGCGAGCGGGAAGCGCAGGCTCTCCACGTCCGCGCCGCTCACCGGGCGGTCCGCGGGCAGCGGGTCCTGGAGCCGCTCCGGCGCCACCTCGGGCAGCGGGGCGCTCTCGCCACCGCCCACCACGGCCAGGGTCACCGCGGCGACCACGACGGCCAGCGCGACGACCAGGAACAAGAACATCACCATCGCCTTAGGGTCCCCACGCTCGTTACCGGCCGCTGTGCCGGAAGCCGAATCTGTCAGGCTCCGATCGTGCCATGCGAGTCTGACAGTTAGGGTCGCAGGCGGCCGTACTGCGGAACGTACTAGGAGAGGTCACAGCGGATGCTCAGGCTGGGCAGGCGGGAATTCGGGCCGCACGAGCCGGTGATCATGGCGATCGTGAACCGGACGCCGGATTCCTTCTACGACCGAGGAGCCACCTTCCGCGACGAGCCGGCCCTGGCACGGGTGGAGCAGGCGGTGGCCGAGGGCGCCGCGATCATCGACATCGGCGGGGTCAAGGCCGGGCCCGGCGAAGAGGTCACGGCGGCGGAGGAGGCCCGCCGGACGGTCGGGTTCGTCGCGGAGGTGCGGCGCCGGTTCCCCGATGTGGTCATCAGCGTGGACACCTGGCGGGCCGAGGTCGGCGAGGCCGTGTGCGAGGCGGGCGCGGACCTGCTGAACGACGCGTGGGGCGGGGTCGACCCGGGGCTCGCCGAGGTCGCGGCGCGGTACGGGGTGGGGCTGGTCTGCACCCACGCGGGCGGTGTGGAGCCGCGGACGCGTCCGCACCGGGTGACGTACGACGACGTCATGAGCGACATCCTGGAGGTGACCCTGGGGCTGGCCGAGCGGGCGGTGGCGCTCGGGGTGCCGCGGGAGTCCGTGCTGATCGACCCCGGGCACGACTTCGGGAAGAACACGCGGCACAGCCTGGAGGCGACGCGGCGGCTGGACGAGATGGTGGCCACGGGTTGGCCGGTGCTGGTGTCGCTGTCCAACAAGGACTTCGTGGGCGAGACGCTGGACCGGCCGGTGAAGGAACGGCTGATCGGTACGTTGGCGACGACCGCGGTCTCCGCGTGGCTCGGAGCGCAGGTGTACCGGGTGCACGAGGTGGCCGAGACCCGTCAGGTGCTGGAGATGGTCGCGTCCATCGCCGGCCACCGGGCCCCCGCCGTGGCCCGCCGGGGTCTGGCCTAGGTACCAGGAGGCTCCGCTCCCCGGCCGCCCCCTTCGGACCCGCCACGCCCGCACCCGCCGGGCTGGAAAGCGCGGACAGGCGGAGCCTCTCGCCGCGCTTTCCAGCCGACCGGGACGGCCGGCAGGGAAACGGCCGGCCCTAGCGGGCCGCCTCCTTGGAGACCAGGGCGACCGCCTCCTCCACGTCGTCGGTGACGTGGAACAGGAGGAGGTCCTTCTCCGCCGCCTTGCCCTGGGCCACCAGCGTGTTCCTCAGCCAGTCCACCAGGCCCCCCCAGTACTCGGTGCCGAAGAGGACGATCGGGAAGCGGGTGACCTTCTGGGTCTGGACCAGGGTGAGGGCCTCGAAGAGTTCGTCGAGCGTGCCGAGCCCGCCGGGGAGGACCACGAAGCCCTGCGCGTACTTCACGAACATCATCTTGCGGACGAAGAAGTACCGGAAGTTCAGCCCGATGTCGACGTAGGGGTTCAGCCCCTGCTCGAAGGGCAGCTCGATGCCGAGGCCGACCGAGGTGCCGCCCGCCTCGCACGCCCCCTTGTTGGCCGCCTCCATCGCTCCCGGGCCGCCGCCCGTGATGACCGCCCAGCCGGCCTCCACCAGCCCGCGGCCGAGCCGCACCCCGGCGTCGTACTCCGGTGAGTCCACCGGCGTCCGTGCCGAGCCGAACACGCTGATGGCCGGCGGGAGTTCGGCCAGGGTGCCGAAGCCCTCGATGAACTCCGACTGGATGCGCAGGACCCGCCAGGGGTCGGTGTGCACCCAGTCCGTGGGCGCGCGCTCGTCCAGCAGCCGCTGGTCGGTCGTGCTGGACGTCACCTGGGCCCGCCGTCGGAGGACCGGTCCGAGCCGCTGCTCGTCCGGCGGCTGCTTCTTCCCCTCGGGGTTGCCGGTAGCCATGTGCGCTCCCTCCGCTTGCCGGTAGTTCGATCTCAGACTAGATCCACGCGGGTTACGGCGGGGGGACCCGCGCATGTCCGGCGTGCACCGGCGGCCGCCGGAGGTCTAGGCGGTGAGCCAGTTCCGCAGCCGCTCCTCGCCCGCGAGGATCTTCGCCGTCTCCACCCGCTCGTCGCGCTTGTGCGCCAAGTGCGGGTTGCCGGGGCCGTAGTTGACCGCGGGAACGCCCAGCGCGGAGAAGCGGGAGACGTCTGTCCAGCCGTACTTGGGCTTCGGCGTGCCGCCGACCGCCTCGATGAAGGCCGCGGCGGCCGGGTGGGAGAGGCCGGGCAGCGCGCCGGGGCTGTGGTCGTCGACCGTGAACTCCGCCACGCCGCAGTCCGCGAACACCTCGCGGACGTGCGCGATCGCCTCCTCCTCGGTGCGGTCGGGGGCGTACCGGAAGTTGACCGTCACCACGCACTCGTCCGGGATGACGTTGCCGGCCACTCCCCCGCTGATGCCCACGGCGTTCAGGCCCTCGCGGTACTCCAGGCCGTCGATGACCGGCCGGCGCGCCTCGTAGGAGGCCAGGCGGGCCAGGATCGGGGCCGCCGCATGGACGGCGTTGGAGCCCATCCAGCCGCGCGCCGAGTGGGCCCGCTCGCCCTTGGTCCTCAGCAGGACCCGCAGCGTGCCCTGGCAGCCGCCCTCCACCTCGCCGTCGGAGGGCTCCAGCAGGACCGCGAAGTCACCGGCCAGCCAGTCCGGGTGGGCCTCGGCGACGTGCCGGAGGCCGTTGAGGTGGGCGGCGACCTCCTCGTTGTCGTAGAAGACGAAGGTCAGGTCGCGGTTGGGGGCGGGGACCGTGGCCGCGATGCGCAGCTGCACCGCCACGCCCGACTTCATGTCGCAGGTGCCGCACCCCCACAGCACGCCGTCCGCGTCGAGCCGGGAGGGCACGTTGTCCGCGATCGGCACGGTGTCGATGTGACCGGCCAGGATCACGCGCTCGGCGCGGCCCAGGTTCGTACGGGCGATCACGTTGTTGCCGTGGCGGTCGACCGTCAGGTGCGGCAGGGCCCGCAGGGCGGTCTCGATGGCGTCCGCGAGGGGCTTCTCGGTGCCGCTCTCGGACGGGAAGTCCACGAGCTGCGCGGTGAGCGCGGCGGCGTCCAGCGTGAGATCAAGCGAGGTGTCGGCCATGGTCACGACCCTAGCGCGCCGGCCCGGCGGGGCCGGAGGGGTCGTGCGGCCGGCCTTGTGCGGACCCGCGGCGAGGGGCCGACGGGGCTCCAGTACCTTGTACGCGTGTCAGAGCCGTCCCCCACCCGTCCCAAGCGCCGCGGTCGTCTCCTGCGTTTCACCGCGGCCCTGTTGGTCCTGTGCGGCGTCATCGCGTACCTCGTGGTGCAGTACGTCACCGGAGGCGGCGGGGCGCGCGGCTGCAAGGTGGTCTCGGCCTCCGGCGACGGGGCGTCGTACGAGTTCACGCCGGAGCAGGCGGTGAACGCGGCGACCATCGCCGCTGTGGGCAGCGGGCGCGGGATGCCCGAGCGGGCCGTGACGATCGCGCTGGCGACCGCGCTGCAGGAGTCGGGGCTGCGCAACATCGGGCACGGCGACCGGGACTCGCTGGGCCTGTTCCAGCAGCGGCCCTCGCAGGGCTGGGGCACCGAGCGGCAGATCATGGACCCGGCGTACGCGGCGGGCATCTTCTACGCGCATCTGGCGAAGGTGCCGGACTACACGGACCTGCCGCTGACGGTGGCCGCGCAGCGGGTGCAGCGCAGCGGCTACCCGGAGGCGTACGCCAAGCACGAGCCGGACGCCGCGCTGCTCGCCGCGGCCCTGACCGGGCGGGCCGAGGCCACCCTGACCTGCGACGGGCGCCCGCAGCGCACGGCCTCGGCGACCGGTCCGGAGGCGGTGCGGCAGGCGCTGGTACGGGACTTCGGGCGGGACGCGCTCCAGGAGACCGGCGCCGTGGTGGGCGGGACGCCCGTGCCGTCGCCGTCCCCGTCGCCGAGCGTGACCGCGACCGCGCACGGGCGGACGGTGACGGTTCCGGTGCCGGAGGGCACGCGGCGGGACGCGACCGGACGAGGCGAGCGGGAGCGCGGCTGGCAGCTCGCGCAGTGGGCGGTCGCCAACTCCTCGGCGCTGCACATCGAGCGGGTGTCGTACGCGGGGCGGGAGTGGACCGCGGGACGCGACAGCGACGCGTGGCGGACGGCCGGTCCGCAGGGGGCCGGCGGGGCGGAGAAGTCCGTGGGCACGGTCCGGATCGTCGCCGGACAGTAGTACGGGCGATCACTCCGGCGGGTTGTGCGGCGCGGAGCCGTCCAGCGGTGGAGCAGGCTGCGTACCGGGTGAACATCTCCTTGGAAATCAAGGGATGGAAGGATTCTGCAAACCTGCGGGCGCACGCCCTTTGCCCGCTTTTATCCACACCCGATAATGCGATGCGTTATCCATTCTTTACCCGGAGCGTCCGCAACCTTCGCGGGCTTCGAGCGGTAGTCACGGCGTCCGAGCCGGACACGGACTCGGACACACACTGTTTTCTCCCGTCGAATGGAGCATCATGACCCTCCCTCTGACCCGTCGGATCGCCCGTGCCGCGCTGCTCGTCGCAGCGGGAGCGGCTGCCGGGGTCGGTGCGGCCGGCTCCGCCGGAGCGGCCACGAACCTGCCGGCGGCCACCCCGAACCTGAGCGGTCTGACCGCGCTGGACGGCGCACAGGTCGGCAACACCGTCGACGGTGCCGCGAGCAGCGTCACCTCGACCGCGGGTGACACGGGCGGCAAGGCGGTCAAGCAGGCGGTGCCGGCCGCGGGCAAGACCGGCGGCGGTGCCGTGAAGAAGGCGGCGCCCGTGGCGCAGAAGGCCGCGGGGGACGTGGCCGGGACCGCGGGGGGTGTCCTGGGGGACGCCGCCTCCGGTGCGACGAAGGGCGGGCTGCCGACCTCGTCCCTGCCGACGTCCTCGCTGCCGGCCAAGGGCCTGCCGCTGGGTGGCTGAGCCCCGCTGTGGCCGCCGACGGGGTCCGGGATCACCTCCCGGGCCCCGTCGGCCTTTGTGCGTCCGCGCCGGTCCTGCCCGCGGCGGGACCGGCCACCGTGGTGGTTACAGGCGGGAGACCGCTGCTCGGACTCGCTCGTCCGTTGCGGTGAAGGCCACCCGGATGTGGTTCTTGCCCGCCTCGCCGTAGAACTCGCCCGGGGCCACCAGGATGCCGCGGGCGGCGAGGTCGGCGACCGTGGTCCAGCACGACTCGTCCCGGGTGGCCCAGAGGTAGAGGCTGGCCTCGCTGTGCTCGATGCGGAAGCCGCCCGCGAGGAGGGCCGTGCGGAGGGCCTCGCGGCGGGCCGCGTAGCGCTCGCGCTGCTCGTGCACGTGGGCGTCGTCGCCGAGCGCGGCCACGACCGCGGCCTGGGTCGGCGCGGAGGTCATCATGCCGCCGTGCCTGCGGATCTCCAGCAGCGGGCCCAGGACGGCCGGGTCACCGGCGACGAAGGCCGCGCGGTAGCCCGCCAGGTTGGAGCGCTTGGAGAGGGAGTGGACGGCGACGATGCCGTCGTACGAGCCGCCGTTGACGTCCGGGTGCAGGACCGAGACCGGATCGGCCTCCCAGCCCAGCTCCAGGTAGCACTCGTCGGAGACGACGAGCACGTCGTGGGCGCGGGCCCAGGCGATGACGTCCGTCAGCTCCTGCTTGCCGAGGACCCTGCCCGTCGGGTTGGACGGGGAGTTCAGCCAGAGCAGCCTCAGACCGGCGGGGTCCAGCTCGCGCGGGTCGTCGTAGACCTCGTGGTCCGCGCGGGCCAGGCGGGCGCCGACCTCGTAGGTGGGGTAGGCCAGGCGCGGGTAGGCGACCTTGTCGCCGGGGCCGAGGCCGAGCTGGGTCGGCAGCCAGGCCACCAGTTCCTTGGAGCCGACGACCGGCAGCACGTGGCGGTGGGTGACCCCGCGGGCGCCCAGGCGGCGCTCCAGCCAGCCGGTGATCGCGTCGCGCAGGGCGGGGGTGCCCCAGACGGTCGGGTAGCCCGGGGAGTCGGCCGCGTCGATCAGGGCCTTCTGGACCAGCTCGGGGACCGGGTCGACCGGGGTGCCGACGGAGAGGTCGACGATGCCGTCCGGGTGGGCCTCGGCCGTCTTCTTGTACGGGGCCAGCTTGTCCCACGGGAAGGCGGGCAGGCGGTCGGAGACTGCGGACACGGGAATCAGGCTCACTTTCGTACGGTGCGGCAAACGCCTCGGTCCCGTACGGCGGTGATCGGGACGATCGGGCCGTACGGGACCGAGGCGGCGCGGTTTGGCGGCCGCTTGGCGCTCAGACGGTCACTCGCCCTGCGGCGGCAGCGCGGCGACGAAGGGGTGGTCGCGCTCGATCAGCCCCAGCTTGCTGGCACCGCCGGGCGAACCCAGCTCGTCGAAGAACTCGACGTTCGCCTTGTAGTAGTCCTTCCACTCCTCCGGGACGTCGTCCTCGTAGAAGATCGCCTCGACCGGGCAGACCGGCTCACAGGCACCACAGTCGACGCATTCGTCCGGGTGGATGTACAAGGACCGCTGGCCCTCGTAGATGCAGTCGACCGGGCACTCCTCGATGCACGCCTTGTCCTTGACGTCGACACAAGGCTGCGCGATGACGTAGGTCACGCTGTCGTTCCTCCTCGATAGGGCGCTGGCGGGCCTCCTCAGGCTCCGCCGCCTGGCGCGCGGGAGCGCGGCGTCGTCGATGCCCGCCCCTAGTATCTCCGTTCCGGGGCATGATCCGAACAGGAGGGGTGAACTGACCAGTGGAAATCTCGGCGAAAGGACGCCTGGAGGTCCGAATCACCCCTGCTGACGTGGGCAAACGGGTTTCTGTACGGCGCTTGGGCGAACCCGGTTCCGGTTCGGAGAAGTTCACTGACACGGTGGGTGTTCTCACATCATGGGACGGCGGCGTGCTCATGATCACACGCCGGGACGGCGAAGCGGTCCGAATCCCTGAGAACACGCTGGTGGCGGGCAAGGTGGTGCCCTCCGCACCGGCGCGGCGGAGGGGGCCCGCCGCCACGTACCCGGAGCTCGCGCGCGTCGCCGCGCGCGCGTGGCGGCCGGTGGAGAGCGAGCGGCTGGGCGAGTGGGAGCTGCGGGCCGCCGGCGGGTTCACGCGCCGGGCCAACAGTGTGCTGCCGCTCGGTGATCCCGGTCTGCCGCTCGGCGCGGCGCTGGCGGCCGTGCGCCGCTGGTACGGCGAGCGGGGCCTGCCCGCGTACGTGCAGACCGCGACCGGCGGCGAGGGCACGCAGGAGCTGCTGTGCGCGGAGCTGGAGCGGCGCGGCTGGGTGCGGGAGGTGACCGCCGAGCTGTGGACCGGGGCGCTGGCGCCGGTCGCGGACCGGGCCGAGGGCGCGGGGGTGGTGCTGTCCCGGACGGCGGACGAGGCGTGGCTCGCGCGGTACCGGCGCAAGGGGGTGAGCGAGGTGGCCCTGCGGGTGCTCGGCGGGGGGCCTTCGGTGTGGTTCGCGTCCGTGCCCGGTGCCGGGGAGGGCGAGCCGCCGGCGGCGATCGGCCGGTGTGTCGTGGACGGGCGGTGGGCCGGGTTCGCCGCGGTCGAGGTGGACCCCGGCCGGCGGCGGCAGGGGCTGGCCACCGAGGTGATGGCCGCGCTGGCCCGGCGCGCGCTGGACGAGGGCGCATCTGCGGCCTGGCTCCAGGTGGAGACGGACAACGAGAGCGGCCGGGCCCTGTACCGCGCCCTCGGCTTCCTGCCGCACCACGCCTACCACCACTACCGGGCCCCCGAGGGAACCGACGACCGGGAGGCGGACGCCGGGACGGGCGACCGTTCCGCGCACGACGAGCCGGACACCGACACCGGCGCCCCGCCTCGCCGGAACACAGACGCCCACGCCGACGCCCCACCCGCACGCCAGAAGACAGACGCCGACACCGGCGCCCCGCCTCGCCCGAAGACAGACGCCGACGCAGGTGTCCCGCCCGCGCGCCGGCAGGCAGACGCCCGTTCCCGATCCGGTCCGGACGCCGGTGCGGCCGGTGCGTCGCATCGCGTGCCCGAGGGGCCGCAGGCGTCCGTCCGCTCCGGGTGTCCGTAGAACGCGCCGTGGAAGGGCATGAGCCTGGCATGAGTCACCCGTATCTGCCGCCCCCGTACCCGCCCCCGCCGGAGCGCTCCGCCGAGCTGCGGCGGCGCTTCGCCGAGGAGGCCCGGGCCGAGCGGCCGGACGTGTCGGCGCTGTGCCTGCTGATCGGCGCGGAGATGGACGGCGAGCTGGACGAGACCGGCATCGACGCCGCGCAGGCGGAGCTGGACCGGCTGGCGGGCGAGCTGCCGTTCCGGCCGGGCGGGCCGCGCGCGTGGGCGGAGGCCGTCCACCGGCTGCTCGGCGCCCGCTACGAGTTCCACGGGACGCCGGGCGACTACCAGCGGCTGGAGTCCTCCCTGCTGCACGAGGTGCTGCGGCGGCGGCGCGGGCTGCCGATCCTGCTGTCGGTGGTGTGGCTGGAGGTCGCGCGCCGGGCGGGCGCCCCGGTGTACGGCGTCGCGCTGCCGGGGCACTTCGTGGTCGGGTTCGGCGCGGCGGCGGAGCAGGTGCTGGCCGATCCGTTCGAGGGGGGCCGGGTGCTGACCGGGCCGGACGCCGAGTTGCTGGTGGCGGGTGCGACGGGGGCGCCGCTGCACCCCTCGATGCTGGAGCCGGCGCCGCCGCTGGACGTCGTACAGCGCATCCTGAACAACATCCGGGCGTGGGCGGCGGCACGGCCGGAGCGGTCCGATGTCGCGCTGCGGTCCGTGGAGTTGGCGCTGCTCATCCCCTCGCATCCGGCACGGCTGCGCTACGAACGGGGGCAACTGCTGGTGCAGCGCGGGCAGTTCGTCGCCGGCGCCGAGGAGCTGGAGCACTACGCCGACCTGATCGAGGTGGTGGACGAGTCGGTCGCGCGCAAGGTGCGCCAGGAGGCCGGCACGGCGCGGGCCAAGCTCAACTGAAGGCCGCCGCTCAGAGCCATCCCTTGTCGCGGGCGATCCGGACCGCCTCCGCCCGGTTGCGTGCCGCCAGTTTCTGGATGGCGGTGGAGAGGTAGTTGCGGACCGTGCCCTGGGAGAGGTGGAGGGCCTGGGCCAGTTCGGCGTTGGTGGAGCCGTCGGCCGCCGCGCGGAGCACCTCGCGTTCGCGCTCGGTGAGCGGGTTCGCGCCCTCGGCGAGCGCGGCGGCGGCCAGCGTGGGGTCGATGACCCGCTCACCGGCCAGCACCTTGCGGATCGCCTCGGCGAGCTGGGCGGCCGGGGCGTCCTTGACGAGGAAGGCGTCGGCGCCCGCCTCCATGGCGCTGCGCAGATAGCCGGGCCGCCCGAAGGTGGTGAGGACGACCAGCTTGACCCGCGGGAACTCGCGGTGCACCCGGGCCGCGGCCTCGATGCCGGTGCAGCCGGGCATCTCGATGTCGAGCAGCGCGACGTCCACGCCGTGCGCGCCGACGGCCGCGAGCACCTCGTCGCCGCGCGCGACCTGGGCGACGACCTCGATGTCGTCCTCCAGCCCGAGCAGCGCGGCCAGCGCCTCGCGGACCATCGACTGGTCCTCGGCGAGGAGGACCTTGATCGTGCTCGTCATGCCCCGGATCCTACGTGGGCCGCGGGGGCCGTGGGGACGCGGGCGACCAGCCGGAACCCGTGCCTGGCGCGGCCCGCCTCCAGGGTGCCGCCGGCCTTCTCCAGCCGCTCGGTCAGCCCGGTCAGACCGTTGCCGGGGCCCGTCCCGGAGCCGCCGGATCCGTCGTCCTCGACGCAGAGTTCGAGCACCGGCCCGTCCAGGGTCTGCCGGCGCAGCAGCCGGACGGCGCAGCGCTCGGCGCCGCTGTGCCGGACCACGTTGGTGACCGCCTCGCGCAGTGCCCAGGCGAGCGCGGACTCGGCCTCCTCGGGGACGTCGGCGAGGTCGGGTTCGGCCGGCACCTCGGCGACGACCCCGGCGGCGGTCAGGGCGACCTGCACGCCGGCGAGTTCGGCGGCGAGCCGCGGCCGCCGGTAGCCGGTGACGGCCTCCCGGACGTCCACCAGGGCCTGCCGGCTGACCTGTTCGATGTCGGCGACCTGCTGGGCCGCCTTGTCGGGGTGGTCGGGCAGCATCCGGCCGGCCAGCTCGCTCTTCAGCGTGATCAGCGACAGCGAGTGGCCGAGCAGGTCGTGCAGGTCGCGGGCGAGGCGCAGGCGCTCCTCGTTGGCGGCGAGCTGGGCCACGGTGGCCCGTGCCTTGCGCAACTCGATCGTGGTGCGGACGAGTTGGCCGACCCCGGTCATCGCGAACCCGATCAGCGCCACCAGGAACAGCAGGCCGCGGGCCTCCTTCTCGCCCGAGTGCAGGCCGACGAGGTACATCACCAGGGCGGAGGCCGGGATGGCCCAGTAGGCCGCCCGCAGCGGCAGGGTGGCTCCCCAGGCGACCGACAGGTAGACGAACAGGCCCAGCCAGGCGCTGCCGAGCGTGTAGGCGAGTACGGGGGCGAGGACGCCGAGGATCCCGCCGAGCGTGAACACGACGCGCGGGGAGAACGGCCGGCCCATGTTGCGGAAGACCAGCGTCAGGTAGGCCCCGACGAAGACGGCGAGGCCGAGCGAACCGGCCACGGTCGCGCCGGTGCCGTGTCCGCCGTTGACCAGGTCCTCGACCGGCGAGCTGAGGAAGATCAGCCAGATCCCGATCCACAACGTCTTGACCAGCAGTTCGCGCCGGGTGCGGGGTGGCCAGCCCAGGGGGGTCTGCTTCGGCATTCCGGCCCGGTCCTCCGTCATGGTGCTCACGCCTTCAGCGTGTCCTTCCGGTACAGCCAGGCCGCACCGCCCGAGAAGAGGACGAAGTAGACGGCGAGGACGGCGATGTCCGCAGCGTGCGGGGCCTGGCTCTGCTCGACAGCCCGTCCCAGGGCAGCGTACGCGTGCGTGGGCAGCCACTCGGCGATGTCCTGCAGGAACTGCGGGAACGTGGTGGACGGCATCCACAGGCCGCCGAGGATCGACAGACCGAAGTAGACGATCATCGTGATCGGGCGGACCGCGTCGCCGGAGGCGAGGTAGCCGAGGGCGACGCCGAGCGCGGCGAAGACGAGGCTGCCGGCCCAGATGACCCCGGTGAGCGCGAGCCACTGCCAGGCGTCCAGGCGTACGTGTTTGACCCCGGCGGCGACGGCGAAGACGACGACGATGGCCGGCAGGCTCACCACCGCGGCGCTCGCGGTCTTGGCGAGGACGTAGCCGCGTCCGGGCAGCGGGGTCAGCCGCAGCTGCCGCACCCAGCCGCTCTCGCGTTCCTTGGCGATGCGCTCGCTGTTGCCCATCAGGACGGCGGTCAGGGCGCCGAAGGAGGCCATGGAGACCATCAGGTAGGTGGCGACGGTGAGATCGCTGCCGTCGACCTTCCCGGCCGAGCCGGCGCTGCTGGAGAAGATCAGGTAGATGATCGAGGGATAGAGGACCGAGAAGAACAGGAATTTCCGGTTCCGAAGGGCGCGGGCCAGTTCGAGCTTGATCAGGGCGTTCACGACTGCCTGGCCTCCTCGGCCTCCGTGATGGCGACGAAGGCCTGCTCCAGACCGAGCCCGGCGACTTCGAGATTGCGGGGGTAGACGCCGAGGCCGTACAGGGCGTGCACGGTCGCGTCGGCGTCGGACGACTGGATGCGGACCGTCTGGCCCGACACGTCGAGGGATGTGAGGAAGGGCAGGCCCCGCAGGGCGCTGTCGTCGATCCCGCCCTCCAGGTCGAAGGAGATCCGCCGCGCGCCCGCCCTGGCCTTGATCTCGGCCGCGGTGCCGTCGGCGAGCAGCCGCCCCCGGTGCAGCACGAGCACCCGGTCGGCGATGGCGTCGGCCTCTTCCAGGTAGTGGGTGGCGAAGAGGACCGTACGGCCCTGGTCGGCCTGTTCCCGCATGGTGGCCCAGAAGGCCTGGCGGGCGGAGACGTCCATGCCGGTGGTCGGCTCGTCGAGGATGATCAGGTCGCTGTCGCCGGCGGTGGCGAGGGCGAACCGGACCCGCTGGGCCTGGCCGCCGGAGAGCTTGTCGACCTTGCGGTCGGCGATCTGGGTGACGCCCGCGCGGGCCAGCACCTCGGACACCGGGTACGGCCGCGGGTGCAGCGAGCAGGCCAGCCTGACGAGTTCGGTGACGGTGACCCCGTCCATCAGGCCGCCGCTCTGCAGCATGGCGCCGACCCGGCCGGCGACGATCGCCTCGCGCGGGCCGGTGCCGAACAGGCTCACCGTGCCGCTGTCGGCGTGCTTGAGCCCGAGGAGCAGGTCCAGGGTGGTGGACTTGCCGGCCCCGTTCGGGCCGAGGAGGGCGACGGTCTCGCCCGGGTACAGCCGGAGCGAGAGGCCGTCGACGGCCCGCACGCTCCCGTACGTCTTGGTCACCTGGTCGAACCCGACCACCGGGGTGGTGGTGGGCGCCACTGTCGTCGTCATGCGTCCATGGTGGCCGGGAGGGCGCCGGCCCCGGCAGTGTCGCCGGTCCCGAGTGCCGGATGACAGATGTCATGCGGGACGGATGACAAGCGCCCGACGGGGCGCGGGGAACCGCGTGACCGGCCGTGACGGACCCGTGGACGGCCACGGGCCCGTCACGGCATCTCCTGCGGAGTGACTAGCTGGGGTTGGTGTCGATGACCCCGACCCGCTCCGCGGCCGTCCTGCCGCGCAGCGCCGTTCGCAGAGCGGCGACGACGTCCTGCGGCAGGACGCCCCGCTTCCCGGTCGCGGTCTGGATCTGCACCCCGTCGAAGGTGCTGCCGTACGCCTCCTTGAGCGCCTTGAGGTCGTACGTGTCCACGAGCTTGCCGTCGACGGCCTTGAAACCGAGGATCTTCGGCAGCGACACCGGGCCGAACCGGATGCTGTGCGCCGCGTCGGTCTGCACCCGGACCAGGCCGGACATCGCGGGCTGCGCGAAGTCCTTCATCATCCGGTCGACCTCGGAGTTCGGCACCGTCGGCTGCTTGGTGGTGGTCGGCACGGCGACCGGGGGCACGGCGCCCTTCTCCACCAGCGTGCGGTAGGCCTTTTCGACGGCGTCGGCCGAGCGGCCGGCGTCGATGGCCTTGCCCGCCTTGCCGTAGACGGCCACGGCCTTGCCGGACTCGATTTTGATGGTGCCGTCGGTGACCGAGCCGGAGCCGCCGCCGGCCTGCTGGAGGGCGGCCTGCAGCTTCTCCTCGTCCACCGGCATGACCGGCTCGACCACACGCTTCTGCCCGAAGAGGGAGCCGACGACGTGCATCGGGTTGTAGTCGCTCTTCGCGGCCTCGCTCACGGTGGCCTGGTAGTCGAACTGCAGCCCCGCGTTCTCCGGCGTCAGGGTGACCGTGTTGCCGCCCACGGACAGCTTCAGCGGCTTGTCCACCCGGCTGCCGAAGGCGTCGTCCAGCTTCTTGACGGCGTCGTCGCGGGTGCCGCCGCCGATGTCGACACCGAGCACGGTGGTGCCCTTGGGCACGTCGGTGTGGTTCATCAGCAGGCCGGCGCCGTAGGCGCCGCCGGCGACGACGAACACGCCGACGCCGAGCAGCATCAGCTTGCTGCGGCCCTTCTTCTTCGGCTTGCCCGCCGCCTTGGGCGCGGCCGGCTGCTGGGGCTTGGGCGCCGCGGCCGCCGCCGGGACGTCGGAGTGGGGGCCGAACGGGGCGTTCCCCGCGTGCGGGACGACCGGGATGCCGCTGGTGACCGTGTGTCCGGAGACGTTGTCGGCGGCCGGGGAGCGGTAGCCGGGCGTGCCCGGCTCCGGGGCCGGCTTCTGCGGCGTGAGGATCGCGGTGTCGTCGCCGAACCCGCCACCGGGGCCCCGGCCCGCGGGACCGGCCGCCGGACCGCCGGGGCCGTCGAGGTCGGCGATGTCGGCGAGGGCGCTGCGGCCGGGCGGGGTGCCCTGGCCGTAACCGGTGCCGGAGGGACCGTCGAAGGGCTCGCCCGGCCCCACGCCGAGGCCGCCCGCGGCCGGCGGGACGAGGGTGCCGTCGCCGGTGACCGGGCCGCCCGTGGGACCGGCCGGGCCCTGCGGGCCGCCGGGACCCCCGGAACCGCCGGGTCCGTTGAAGCCGCTGGCGCCGCCGTGCCCGTGGGCACCGCCCGCCGCACCGCCGTAGCCGTCCTGCCCGCGGGCGCCGGCCGCACCGCCGCCGAAGCCCTGGGCACCGGGGCCCGCCGTACCGGCCCCGTAGCCGTCCTGGCCGGCCGCTCCGGCGCCGAGGCCGTCCTGGCCGGCGTCGTCCCGGTCCGAGAAGTACGGCAGGTCGTCCCGGCGGGACTCGCCGGAGCCTGCGGAGCCGGGGCGGGAGCCGCCGCCCAGCGGGCCCGCGGTCAGCGCCTCGGTCACGTCGAAGGAGCCGGTGCCGCCGCCGTGGCCCGGGGCGACGGGGCCGCCGGTGGCGCCGGGCAGGCCCTTGCCGTTCGTACCGCCGGAGCGGGAGCCGCCCGGCACGCTCATGGAGCCGACCACACCGCCGGGACGGCCGCCGCTGGGGCGTGCGCCGGTGGTACCGGCCGGGCCGGACGCCGCCGGGCCACCCGTACGGCCGCCCGACGGGCCGGCGGGGGCGGCGGAACCGCCGGGGATCCCGGCGCCGTTCGTGCCACCGCCGCCCGGACCGGCCTTGGGGGCCGAGGACTTGCGGGGCGCGAACCAGTCGCTGGCCTTCTCCTCCGCCTGGGCCGCGGGCTCGGCCGGGGCGTCGGCGGCGGCACCGGCGGGCGTCCGGTCGGCCGCGGGCCGCGGCTCGGCGGCGGGCGCGTCCTCCCCGGAACCCCCGCCGTCCCCGACGGGCGTGCGCACGACGACCGGCGGGATGGGCCGGGAGCCGGGGATGTTGATCCGGATCCGGGTCGTCAGCGTGGTCTCGGTCTTCTTCTCCTCCGGCCGCGTGCCCGAACGGCCCGCGTCCGTACCGTCGTCGGAAACCATGGGGGTCCCGTACGGCGGCGTGCCGGAGGGGTATGCGGCTCCGCCGCGCCCGTTGGGCCCGGAGGACGGAGTGTCAGTTTCACGACTCAAGGCAGGTTCTCCCAGTTGGCTCCACCGCCCGTGACGACCTCACTGCGGGCGGCTCGGCGGCGCGCACCACCATACTGGCCACTTCTGGCGGTTATCCCGCGACCGCCGAGGAAACCCACACCGGACGCGCACGCGCGCCGGACGGCGAAGTGGGACGTCACTTCCCAAGTCGGGCGGAGCCGCCACGAGGTTGCCGCCCGGTGCCGACGGTGGCGCAGATCACAGCGAGGGCCATGCCGCCGAGCAGGAAGAGGTAGGAACCGCCGCCCGCGCCGAACAGGAAGTCGCCCTCGGGCCGCGCGGTCGTGAGCAGGACGACGGCGACGATCCAGCCCGCCGCCGGCGCGACCGCCCCACCCCGGCTCGCCGTGGCGCGGGCGCCGCCGAGGAAGAGCCCGGCGGCGCCGGCGAGGGCGAGCAGCAGCCCGCCGGGGAACCAGCCGGCCTGCACCAGGGCACCGGCGATGCCGACGAGCGCGCCGAGCAGGAACAGACCGACGAGGGCGGCGGCCCGGCCGGCGGAGGGCGGGCGCAGCGGCTGGGTGAGCAGGGAGCCGTTTCCGCCGTCGCTCACGACGCCTCCCCGAGGTCGAGGCCGGCGAACAGGTCGGTCTCGCCGGGCTGTCCGGCCCCGCGCACCAACTCGTAGTACTCGGTGGTGAACAGCGGCTGGGCGAGTGCGTTGGAGAGCGCGAAGCAGGGCTCGGCGACCTCGATCTGCGTGGCGTGGGCGCGCATCGCGGCGGCCTTGGCGGCGGCGTACGCGGTGCCGTCGACCGTGGTGGTGATCCGCTCGTCGTCCACCACGCCGGGTACGTCGTCCACGGTCGCGCTCTTGTCGAACGGCAGTGCGGACAGCTCGTCCTGGAGGCGGGCGAAGGCGGCGTCGGCGACGGAGCGCGGGACGCGGTTCCAGTACACCTTGGCGACACGGTGGCCGCGTTCGGCCGCGAGGTCGACCGCGCGCATGGCGACGCGGTGGGCCTGGATGTGGTCCGGGTGCCCGTAGCCGCCGTGGTCGTCGTACGTCACGAGGACCTGCGGGCGGACCTCCAGGATCACCTCGGCCAGCCGGCCGGCGGCCTCGTCGACGTCGGCCTGCCAGAAGCAGCCGGGGTCGGCGTTCTCGGCCAGGCCCATCATCCCGGAGTCGCCGTACCGCCCGGCGCCGCCGAGCAGCCGGACGTCCCGGACGCCGAGCGCGGCCGTGGCCGCGGCCAGCTCGCCGCGCCGGTGCGCACCCAGCGCCGGGCCCGTCAGATGCCGCAGCTCCGGCGGGATGACCTCGCCCCGCTCCCCCAGGGTGCAGGTGACCAGGGTCACGTGGGCACCCTCGGCCGCGTACCTGGCCATGGTCGCGCCGTTGTTGATCGACTCGTCGTCCGGGTGCGCGTGCACCAGGAGAAGACGCCGGGAGGGCAGTTCCGTCATGGGAACCACCCTACGAGGTCCCCACGCCGGCCCCCGGGACGGCGGCCGTCAGAACTTGATGCTGCCGATCATGCTGGCGACGTTCGTCGTCAGCTCGCTGATCGTGGGAGCGACGGTCGAGGAGGCGAGGTAGAAGCCGAGCAGGATGCAGACGACGGCGTGGCCGCCCTTCAGCCCTGACTTCTTGATCAGCAGGAAGACGATGATCGCCAGCAGCACCACCGCCGAAATCGAGAGTGCCACGGCGGCTCACCTCCAAAGATCCCAGGGACGCGGGTTCGGATCAGTTGAGCAAGTCCATGCAGACGCCAGCAGGTTCATACCCACTCTGCGGTAGTGATCATAACTATCCGTACTCGCGCATCCGTCGGCGCACGGCCGCACAAGGGGGCGCATGGCCAATATGGTCGGGGTATGACGACCGAGGCTGACTCCTTCCCCCGTCGGCACGCCCGGACCCAGCGGTTCACGCTCGGCGCGCCGCGTGCGTTCACCGTGGCGCCCGACGGTTCGCGTGTCGCGTTCCTGCGTTCCGGCTCCGGCACCGACCGGGCCAACTCCCTGTGGGTACTGGACCTTCCGGAGGGCACCGAGCGCCTGGCGGCCGACCCGCGCGTGCTCCTCCAGGGCGCCTCCGAGGAACTGTCCGCCGAGGAGCGGGCGCGCCGGGAGCGCAGCCGCGAGGGCGGCGCCGGCATCGTCGGCTACGCCACCGACAGCGCCCTGGAGTTGGCGTCTTTCGCCTTGTCAGGGCGGCTTTTCACGGCGGAGCTGCGGGCCGGTACGGCACGCGAACTCCCGGTCCCGGGGCCGGTGATCGACCCGCGTCCCTCCCCCGACGGACGGTACGTCGCGTACGTCGCGCAGGGCGCGCTGCGGGTGGTGGGCGCCGAGGGGGAGGGCGACCGGGCGCTGGCCGAGCCGGAGTCGGCGGACGTCTCCTACGGCCTCGCGGAGTTCGTCGCGGCCGAGGAGATGGCACGCTCGCGGGGGTTCTGGTGGGCACCGCGGTCGGACCGGCTGCTCGTGGCGCGCGCGGACGACACGCCGGTACGGCGGTGGTGGATCGCGGATCCGGCCCGTCCGGAGCGTGACCCACTCAACATCCGGTACCCGGCAGCGGGCACCCCGAACGCGGACGTACGGCTGTTCGTGTACGGGCTGGACGGGACGCGCACGGAGGTGGCCTGGGACCGCTCGCGTTATCCGTATCTGGCGCGTGTGCACTGGTCAGAGGCGGGTGCGCCGCTGTTGCTGGTGCAGGCGCGGGACCAGCGCAGCCAGCTGTTCCTGGCCGTGGACCCGGATTCCGGGGCCACCCGGATGGTGCACGCCGACGAAGATCCGATTTGGCTGGAACTTTTCGCCGGCGTGCCCTGCTGGAGCCCTTCCGGGCAGCTTGTCCGGATCGCGGACGAGGGCGGCGCACGGGTACTGACGGTCGGCGAACGGCCCTTGACCAGCGGTCAGTTGCACATCCGGGCGGTCCTGGACGTAGGTGCGGACGACGTACTGGTTTCCGCCTCTTCCGGTCCGGAGGCCGAGACACCGGAAATTGGCGAAGTCCATGTGTACCGGGTGAACGAGCTGGGCGTGGAACGCCTGTCGCAGGAGCCGGGCGTGCACTCGGCGGTGCGTTCCGGGGGCGTGACCGTCCTGGTGTCCGCCGCGCTGGACCGGCCGGGCACCCGGGCCCGCGTGCTGTGTGACGGAAAACCGACGGCGACTGTCCGGTCGTACGCCGAAGATCCCGGTTTGTCCCCACGGGTGACCCTCACCGAGGGGGGCGCACGCCGAATTCCGTGCGCCGTGCTTATGCCACGGGACTACCACGGTGACACTCCCCTGCCGGTCCTCATGGACCCCTACGGCGGTCCGCACGGCCAGCGGGTGGTCGCCGCGCACAACGCCCACCTCACCTCGCAGTGGTTCGCCGACCAGGGCTTCGCGGTGATCGTCGCCGACGGCCGGGGCACCCCGGGCCGCTCGCCGGCCTGGGAGAAGGCCATCCGGGACGACGTGGCGGCCGTCGTCCTCCAGGACCAGGTCGACGCACTGCACGCGCTCGCCGAGCGGTACCCCCTGGACCTGGCCCGGGTGGCGGTCCGCGGCTGGTCCTTCGGCGGCTACCTGGCGGCGCTGGCGGTGCTGCGCCGCCCGGACGTCTTCCACGCGGCGGTGGTCGGCGCGCCGGTCACCGACCTGCGGCTGTACGACACCCACTACGAGGAGCGCTACCTCGGCGACCCGAACGAGCAGCCGGAGGTCTACCGGCGCAACTCGGTGATCGACGACGCGGGCCTGGTCGACCCGGCCGAGCCGCACCGCCCGATGATGGTCGTCCACGGACTGGCGGACGACAACGTGGTCGTCGCCCACTCCCTGCGCCTCTCCTCCGCACTGCTGGCCGCCGGCCGCCCGCACGAGGTGCTGCCGCTGTCCGGGGTGACCCACATGACCCCGCAGGAGACGGTCGCCGAGAACCTGCTGCTCCTGCAGCTGGACTTCCTCCGGCGCTCTCTCCCCCGGCCGGCCGGGCAGGGGTGAACTGCGTTAACACGCAGGCAACTTCGCCGAAGCGGCACCGATATACGGACACGGGAGGCTGATCAGCGTACGGCCGTGCGGGTGCCGTGAACGGGCCGGGATGCGCCATGTCATCCCGGCCCGTTGCCGTTGAGCTGCGGTTCCTCCGGTGGTACGACCTGCCTGTCCTCCGCGAAGTGGCACGCCGAGGCATGGGCCGCCGGGCCGGACTCGGCACGGAAGGCGGCCGGGACGGCGAGCGCCGGGACCTCCCGGGCGCAGCGTTCCTGCGCCTTCCAGCAGCGGGTGCGGAAGCGGCAGCCGGAGGGGATGGCCGTCGGCGAGGGCACGTCGCCGCTCAGGATGATCCGCTCACGGTGCTCGCGGGCCTCGGGGTCGGGTACGGGGACGGCGGAGAGCAGGGCCTGGGTGTAGGGGTGGGTCGGGTGGTCGTAGATCTCGCTGTCACGGCCGGTCTCCACGATCCGGCCCAGGTACATCACCGCGACGCGGTCCGAGATGTGCCGGACGATGGACAGGTCGTGCGCGATGAAGACGTACGACAGGTCGAACTCCGCCTGGAGCCGGTCCAGCAGGTTGATCACCTGGGCCTGGACCGAGACGTCCAGCGCGGACACCGGTTCGTCGGCGACGATGATCTCGGGCCGCAGGGCCAGTCCCCGCGCGATGCCGATGCGCTGGCGCTGGCCGCCGGAGAACTGGTGCGGATAGCGGTTGATGTACTCCGGGTCGAGGCCCACCACGTCCAGCAGCTCCTGCACCCGGCGGCGGCGGTCGCCCCTGGGGGCCACCTCGGGGTGGATGTCATAGGGCTCCCCGATGATGTCGCCCACCGTCATCCGGGGGTTGAGCGAGGTGTAGGGGTCCTGGAACACCATCTGGATGTTCCGGCGTACGGCCTTGAGGGCCTTGCCGGAGAGCCGGGTGATGTCCTCGCCCTTGAACCTGATGGTGCCGGCGGTCGGGCGCTCCAGACTGCACAGCAGCTTCGCGACCGTCGACTTGCCGCAGCCCGACTCGCCGACGATGCCGAGGGTTTCGCCCTTCCCGAGGGTGAAGTCGACGCCGTCGACGGCCTTCACCGCGCCGATCTGCTTCCTGAAGAGGATGCCCCGGGTCAGGGGGTAGTGCTTGACGAGGCCGCTCGCTTCGAGGATCGGCTCAGCCATCCAGGCACTCCCTCCAGAAGTGGCAGGCGCTGCCCCGGCCGCCGGGCACCGGGTGGAGCGGCGGCTCGTCGGTGCGGCACACGTCCCGGGCCATCGGGCAGCGCGGGTGGAAGGCGCAGCCGGGCGGGATGTGCGTGAGGTTCGGTGGCAGGCCCTTGATGGCGTACAGCTGCTGCCCCTTCTGGTCCAGGCGCGGGATGGAGTCGAGCAGGCCCCGGGTGTAGGGGTGGGCGGGCGCCTTGTAGATGTCGTGGACGGGCGCGGACTCGACGATCCTCCCGGCGTACATCACGGCAATCCGGTCGGCGACGTCCGCGACCACACCGAGGTCGTGGGTGATGAGGACGAGCCCCATGCGGTACTCGCGCCGCAGCTCCGCGAGGAGGTCCATCACCTGGGCCTGGACCGTGACGTCGAGGGCGGTGGTGGGCTCGTCGGCGATGATCAGCGCCGGCTCCAGGGCCAGCGCCATGGCGATCATGATGCGCTGGCGCATCCCGCCGGAGAACTGGTGGGGATAGTCCCGCACCCGCTGCGCGGCGCCCGGGATCCGCACCCGCTCCATCAGCTCCACGGCCCTGGCCCGCGCGTCCTTCCTCGACATCCCCCGGTGGACGACGAACATCTCCCCCAGCTGGTCGCCCACGGTCATGACGGGGTTGAGGGCGGACAGCGCGTCCTGGAAGATCATCGCCATGCCGGCGCCCCGGATCCTGCGCCGCTCCTCCTCCTTGAGCGTCAGCAGGTCCCGGCCGTCGAAGAGGATCTCACCGCGGGTGATCCCGGCCGGGGGCGTGTCGAGGATGCCCATGACCGCCTGCGCGGTGACGGACTTCCCGGAGCCGGACTCCCCGAGCACGGCGAGGGTCTCCCCCGCGTCCACCTCGTAGCTCACCCCGTTGACGGCATGCGCCACCCCGTCCCGGGTCCGGAACTCCACCCAGAGGTCCCGCACTTCGAGCAACATGCCACCCTCACCTCAGCTTCGGATCGAGGGCGTCGCGGACCGCGTCGCCGAGCATGATGAACGCCAGGACCGTGACCGCGAGGGCGCCCGAGGGCCAGAGCAGGGCGTGCGGGGCGTTGCGGATGTAGGGGGAGGCGGCGGAGATGTCGATGCCCCAGGAGACGCTGGGCGGTTTGAGCCCGACACCGAGGTAGGACAGGGTCGCCTCCAGGGCGATGTAGGTGCCGAGCGCGATGGTCGCGACGACGATCACGGGCGCCACGGCGTTGGGGGCGATGTGCCGCAGCAGGATGCGGGTGTCGGAGGCGCCGAGGGCGCGGGCGGCCTGGACGTAGTCGTGCTGCTTGGCGGTGATCACCGCACCGCGCGCGATCCGGGAGATCTGCGGCCAGCCGAGCAGCACCATGAACCCGATGACCGGCCAGACCGTATTGGAGGTCACCACGGAGAGGAGGACGAGACCGCCGAGGAGGACCGGGATGGCGAAGAAGATGTCCGTGAGCCGGGACAGGACCGAGTCCCCCAGCCCGCCGAAGTAGCCCGCGAGACCGCCCAGCACCGAGCCGAGCACCGCCACCCCGAGGGTCGCCAGCACCCCGACCGTGACGGACGCCCGGGCGCCGTAGACGGTCCGCGTGTAGACGTCGCAGCCCTGTCCGTCGTAGCCGAAGGGGTGCCCCGGCTGAGCCCCCTCCCTGGCCTTGGCCAGGTCGCAGGTCAGGGGGCTGCCGGAGGCGATCGCCGAGGGCCACAGGGAGATGACGATCAGGAAGAGGATGACCAGCGCGGAGACCAGGAAGACGGGATTGCGGCGCAGGTCGCGCCAGGCGTCGGACCACAGCGAGCGCGGTCTGCCCACGGGCCCGGTGCCGCCCGCTCCCGGCGGCGCCGGCTCCAGCGTGACCGCCTCGCTCGCGCCGAGGTCCATCGCGCCGCCCATGCCGGTGCCGGCGATCGCGCGCTCGGGCTCGTACGGCTGTTCAGGCATAGCGGATCCTCGGGTCGAGTACGGCGTACAGGAGGTCGACGACGAGGTTGGCGACCAGGAAGACCAGGACGAGGACGGTCACGAAGCCGACGACGGTCTGGGTGTTCTGGCGCAGGATGCCCTGGTAGAGCTGGTAGCCGACGCCGTGGATGTTGAAGATCCGCTCGGTGACGATCGCCCCGCCCATCAGCGCGCCGATGTCGGTCCCGATGAAGGTGACCACCGGGATGAGGGAGTTGCGCAGCAGGTGCCGGGTGACGACCCGGCGCCGGGGCAGGCCCTTGGCGACGGCCGTGCGGACGTAGTCGGACCGCTTGTTCTCGGCGAGGGAGGTGCGGGTGAGCCGGGTGACGTAGGCGAGGGAGACGGAGGCCAGGACCAGGCCCGGCACGATCAGCTCGCCGAACCCGGCGTCCGGGGGGACGGACGGCCGGACCCAGCCCCATTTCACCCCGAGCAGCAGCTGGAGCAGCAGGCCGGTGACGAAGGTGGGCACGGAGATCACCACCAGGGTCAGCAGCAGCACGGTGGTGTCGACGGGCCGCCCGCGCCTGAGGCCGGTCAGCACGCCGAGCGTGATGCCGACGACGACCTCGAACAGGACGGCCACGGCCGTGAGCCGGATGGTGACGGGGAACGCCGTGGCCATCAGCTCGGTGACCTGCTGGCCGTTGAACGCCGTACCGAAGTCGCCGGTGAAGACGTTCCCCATGTAGGTGGCGTACTGCTGCCAGAGCGGCTTGTCCAAGCCGAACTCCCGCCTCAGCTGGTCGGCGGTCGCCGGGTCGCACTGCCGCTCGCCGCACAGGCCCGCGACGGGGTCGCCCATCACGTTCACCATGAGGAAGATCAGCAGGGTGGACCCGAAGAACACCGGGACCATCTGCAGCAGTCGCCGGACGACATAGCGTCCCATGGCGGCTCAGCTGACCTTGATCTCGTTGTAGACGGGGACGCTGAAGGGACTGAGCGCCACGTCGGACAGCCGCTCGGAGTAGCCGGCGCTGCCGTTCTGGTACCACAGCGGGATGGCGGCCATGTGGTCCCGGACGACCTCCTCCGCCTGCTGGAACAGCCGGACGGACCTGGCCTGGTCGGTCTCGGCGTTGGCCTGGTCGACGAGCCGGTCGAAGTCCTTGTTCGACCACTTGCCGTCGTTGGAGGAGGCGTCGGTGTAGTAGAGCGGCTGCAGGAAGTTCTGGATGAGCGGGTAGTCCATCTGCCAGCCCGCCCGGAAGGGGCCGGGCATCCTGTGCCGGCCGATGCGGTTGCGGAAGTCGGCGAAGGTGCCGACGGGGTTGCCCACGCAGGCCTTGCTGTCGCCGAGGGCGTTGTTGATGGAGTTGCACACGGCGTCCACCCACTCCTTGTGCGAGCCCGTGTCCGCGTTGTAGGTGATCCGGACCTGGCCGCCGGGGATCCCGCCGCCCTCCTTGATCAGCTTCTTCGCCCGGGCCGGGTCGTAGTCGCAGGCCCCGCCGCACAGGCCGGGCTTGTAGCCGCCGTCCGCACCGAGGACGGGCGAGGTCCAGTCGGTGGCGGGGGTACGGGTCCTGTCGAAGATCGTCTCGGTGATCTGCTTCCGGTTGATCGCCATGGACAGGCCGGTGCGGACCTTCTCCGCGCCCGGCTTGTTCCAGGCCTTGTCGTAGTAGGGGAAGGCGAAGGTCTGGATGATGCCGGCCGGGGTGTTGATGTAGCGGTCGCCCAGGTCGCTCCTGACGTTCTTCAGCTGGGCGGCGGGCACGTCGTCGACGAGGTCGAGGTTGCCGGCCAGCAGGTCGGTGTAGGCGGTGTTGCTGTCCGTGTACACCTTCAGGTCCACGCCGCCGTTGCGGGCCTTGTCGGGACCGGGGTAGCCGTCCCACTTCCTGAGGGACATCTGCGAGCCCCTCATATAGGACTCGACGGTGTAGGGGCCGTTGCCGACCGGCTTCCTCAGCCAGGCCGCGTGGTCGGTGAAGAAGGCGCGGGGCAGCGGGGCGAAGGCCGCGTAGCCGAGGGTGTCGGGGAAGCCGGAGAACGTCTGGCGCAGCCTGACGGTGAAGGTGTGGTCGTCCACCACCTTCAGCCCGGACAGGGTGTCGGCGGTCTGCGTGCCGCTGCTGGGGTGGACCTTGTCGTATCCGTCGACGTAACCGAAGAAGTAGGCGTTCTTCTGGTTGTGCTTCAGGCTCGCCCCGTAGTTCCAGGCGTCGACGAAGGAACGGGCGGTGACCTTCTCGCCGTCGGAGAAGGTCCAGCCGCGCTTCACCCGGATCGTGAAGTTCCGCGAGTCCTTTGTGTCGATGGACTCGGCGAGCATGTCGGTGGCTTTGCCGGTCCTCGGGTCGTACTTCTTCAGGCCCCGGAAGATCATGTCGAGGACCTTGCCGCCCTGCACCTCGTTGGTGTTGGCCGGCTCCAGCGGGTTCTGCGGGTCGCCCCAGGAGGAACTGAGCACCGCGCCGCCGGCGGCGCCGCTGCCGGAGCCGCCGCCCCCGCAGCCGGCCGCGGCGAGTGCCGCCGCCACCGCGCATGCGGCCCCTCGGGCGCGCGTGACTGCCCGCATGCCGTGCCTCCTCCGTACACACCGATCCGATACCGGTCAAAACCAGCACATAAGGCATGTATCGCATGTCTGCTGCCCGATTGAACGACCTTTAGGGGGACACGTCATCCGAATGCAGGCACCGCACGTCCGCCGCCCTGACGATCTTGGGCATCGTGCGCAACAGATCTTCATGTAACGATGCCGAAACGTTGGATTGGGGCGGGGAGATGTACGCATTTCGACACTCCACCGTCCGCATATCGAACCCCTTGCCCGAATTGCCCAGTTGGTCCGATGTGAAGCACGGATTGATTACAGCGCGCTACCCGCGTAGCTACGGAACGATCATGAACGAGTAAAGAAGGTAAAGAGACAACCAAGGCGGCCGAGAATTTATTGACCTTGAATGAATTGCGTTGAAAAAGTCCGGCGTAGCCCGTAGGGGAGCGCCCTGCGGAGCCTTGACCCACAAGGCACGGAGCATCATGACCCCCGCAACCCCTTCCCCGGCCGCCCCACTTGAGGTGACCGACGAAGACAACGCCGCACCGGCGAAGACCGGCACCCCCAAGGGCAGCGAGAGCCGCTCTCCGGGACGGCTGGCCTGGACCCGTTTCAAGCGGGACCGGACGGGCGTCATATCCGCCTTCGTGGTGATCTTCTTCTTCGTCGTCGGCATCCTCGCGCCGCTCATAGCCAAGCTGTACGGCAAGGACCCGTACACGACCTACGGCATGAACATCCCGGGCCTGCTGAACGAGTTCAACTTCCCGATCAAGCCCAACGGCGGCATCAGCTCCGACTTCTGGTTCGGCATCGAGCCGCAGCTCGGGCGGGACGTCTTCACCTTCCTGCTCTACGGCATCCGCAACTCGCTGCTGATCGCGACGGCCGCGGCCCTGCTGACCACCCTGCTCGGAGTCGTGATCGGCATCACCGCGGGCTACCTGGGCGGCAAGACCGACTACCTCGTCGGCCGCTTGATCGACATCCTGCTGGCGTTCCCGCAGACGCTGTTCTACATCGCCTTCTGGCCGGTGGCTCTGGCGATCTTCGTCTCGCCGGAGGAGAACACCCCGGTCTGGCTGATCGTCACCAGCCTCATCCTCGTGATGACAGCCTTCGGCTGGGCCTCCATCGCCCGTCTGCTGCGCGGCGAGGTGCTCGCCCTGCGCGAGCGGGAGTTCGTCGAGGCGGCCAAGGTGACCGGTGCCTCCCCGGCCCGCATCATCTTCAAGGAACTGCTGCCCAACCTGTGGACGCCGATCCTGATCCAGTCCACCCTCCTGCTCCCCACCTACGTCACGGCGGAAGCGGGTCTCGCCTTCCTCGGCGTCGGCCTCCAGGACCCCACGCCAGACTGGGGCGTGATGATCCAGAACGGTGCCAAGTTCTATCAGGACGACATCACCTTCATGCTCTTCCCGGGCCTGACGATGGTGATCTTCGTCGTCGCCTTCAACCTCCTCGGCGACTCGGTCCGCGACGCCCTGGACCCCAAGACCAAGCGCTGACGCGTCATCCCCGGCCACGGCGACGGGGCCCGGCCGGGGTCCAGCACCACTTCGTTCCTCCAGCAGAACAGGCCAGCCATGTCCTTTTCCCGCAGAAACTTCCTGATCGCCACCTCTGTCGCGGCCGCGGGCTCGACGCTGCTGTCCGCGTGCAGCAGCGGTGACGCGGGCGGCAGCGGCGGCACCCCGAGTGCCGGCGCCACGGAGTACACCGGTGCCAAGGTCACCGTCGGCACCGCGGCCGACTCCACCGGCCCGGCCCCGGAGATCACCGGCGCGAAGACGGGCGGGACGATCCGCGGCCTGGCCCCGGACGACTTCTCCCACCTGGACCCGCAGCGCATCTACTTCGCGTACAACTCCACCGTCGCGCTGCTGCTGCACCGCTGCCTGACCGGTTACAAGATCGACGCGTCCGGCAAGCAGAAGCTGGTCGGCGACCTGGCCACCGACGCCGGCAAGGCCTCCGACGACAACAAGACCTGGACCTTCACGCTGAAGGAGGGTCTGAAGTGGGAGGACGGCAGCGAGCTGACCGTCGAGGACGTCCGCCACGGCTTCGAGCGCGCCTGGGCGCCGTTCGTCACCGAGGGCGCCGACTACGCCCAGCGCGCGCTGACCGGCAAGGGCGGCAAGTGGCGTGACGCGTACGAGGGCCCGTACAAGGGCAAGCACCTCGACGCGATCGTCACCGACAAGGCCAAGCGGACGATCACCTTCAAGCTGGCCGAGTCGAAGCCGGACTTCAACTTCACCCTGGCCATGCACTCCTACGCCGCGGTGCCGGTGAAGCTGGACACCAAGGAGAAGTACGACAAGAAGCCGGTCGCCTGCGGCCCGTACAAGATCAAGGCCCACACCACCGACAAGTCGATGGTGCTGATCCGCAACAAGCACTGGGACCCGAAGACCGACTCGATCCGCAACGCCTACCCGGACGGCTTCGAGTTCACCTTCGGTGTCGAGACCCTCGACTCGGTCGACCGCCTCATCGCCTCCCAGGGCGACGACGCCTACGGCGTCTCGATCTACAAGGGCGTGCCCGCCGAGCGCATCCAGAAGGTGCTCACCGACCCGGACCTGAAGAAGCGCAGCTTCAACGGCCTGCTGACCGGCACCTACTTCTACTGGATCAACACCAAGCGCGTCACGGACCTCAAGGTCCGCCAGGCGCTCATCCACGCCTGGCCGCTGCAGCAGATCCGGCAGATCTACGGCGGCCCGTCCGCCGGTGACTTCGCGACCTCGATCCTCAGCCCCGACATCATCGGTTACGAGAAGACCGATGTGTACAACAAGCTGAAGAAGCCGCAGGGCGACCCTGAGGCCGCGAAGAAGCTGCTGAAGGAGGCTGGCAAGGAGGGGCAGAAGATCGTCTACGCCTTCCCGCAGGACCCGACCTACAACAAGACGAAGGTCGTCATCGAGAACGCCCTGAAGGCGGCGGGCTTCACCCCGGTCATCAAGCCGGTCGACTCGACGTCGTACTACGACCAGGTCCAGCAGGTCGACAACAGCTACGACGTGATGTGGGGTGGCTGGTCCCCGGACTGGCCGACCGCCTACACGATGATCCAGCCGCTGCTGGACGGCGACGCCATCGGTAACGGCAAGAACAACGTGTCGCAGGCCGACGTCGACTGGATCAACGAGGGCATCAAGAAGAACGCGGTCATCCCGGACCAGCAGAAGGCCGGCAAGGAGTGGGCCGCGCTCGACAAGCGGATCATGGAGGAGGTCGCCCCGATGATCCCCGAGACGTACCAGCGTCGCTTCTACGTCTTCGGTAACAAGGTCGGCGGCGCCCAGTTCGACCCGAACTTCTCCGCGACCCTGCTGTACAAGACCTTCGTCAAGGCCTGACGTACGGCCCCCTAGGCGGGGCGGCCCAGGTGCCGCCCCGCCGTCTCACCCCCCTACGGCATCCGTCAGGAAATCCCAACTGCCATGTTCCGCTTCCTCGTCCGCCGGATCCTCGGCGCCGCGGTGATCCTGCTGATCATCAGTGCCCTGGTGTTCGTCCTGTTCTACGCCGCTCCGCGCGACCCCGCCCGCATCGCGTGCGGCAAGGTCTGCACCCCAGAGACGCTGGCCCTGGTGCGGAAGAACCTGGCGATCTCCGACCCGCTCCCCGTGCAGTACTGGGAATGGCTCAAGGGCCTGTTCGTGGGGCGGGACTACAGCTCGTTCGGGCACTGCGACGCGCCGTGCCTGGGCTTCTCCTTCCAGAGCCGCGAGCCGGTCCTGGACACCATCCTGGACCGCTTCCCCACCACGGTCTCCCTGTCCCTGGGTGCCGCTGTGGTCTTCCTGTTCTTCGGCGTCGGCACCGGCATGCTCGCCGCCGTCAAGCAGGGCAAGGCCCTGGACAAGATCGCCAGCTCCGCCTCGCTGGTCGCGTCCTCGATGCAGATCTACGTCGTCGGTGTCTTCGCCACCTACCTCCTGGTCGACCAGATGCACCTGCTGGACCGGGCCAGCTACACCCCCTTCACGGACAACCCAGGCAAGTGGTTCTCGGGCCTGCTGGTGCCGTGGCTGGTGCTGTCGCTGATCTTCACCGCGAACTACACCCGTATGACGCGCTCGCAGATGGTCGAGTCGCTCACCCAGGACTACGTCCGCACCGCCCGTGCCAAGGGCCTGTCCCGCCGCACGGTGTTCTTCCGGTTCGCCTGGCGCGGCGCCATGGGCCCGATCATCACCATCTTCGGCCTCGACCTCGGTGTGCTGCTCGGCGGCGCGATCATCACCGAGTCGACCTTCAGCCTCCAAGGCCTAGGCATGCTGTCGGTGAAGGCGGTCGGCACCAACGACCTGCCGATGCTGCTCGGCGTCGTCCTGTTCGCCGCCGGCGCGATCGTCGTCTTCAACATCATCGTGGACGCCGTCTACGCCCTGATCGACCCGCGCGTGCGCCTCGCTTAAGGAGAGAGACCCATGAGCACCCCCTTCCTCTCCGTCCGCGACCTCAAGGTGCACTTCTCCACCGAGGACGGCATCGTCAAGGCCGTCGACGGGCTCTCCTTCGACCTGGAGAAGGGCAAGACCCTCGGCATCGTCGGCGAGTCCGGCTCCGGCAAGTCCGTCACCAACATGGCGATCCTGGGCCTGCACGACCCGCGCAACACCGCCCTCGACGGCGAGATCCTGCTCGACGACAAGGAGCTGATCACCGCCTCCGAGAAGGAGCTGGAACGGCTCCGCGGCAACAAGATGTCGATGATCTTCCAGGACGCGCTGGCCTCGCTGTCGCCGTACCACACCATCGGTGCGCAGATCGGCGAGACGTACCGGAAGCACACCGGCTGCACCAAGCGGGAGGCCCGGGTCCGCGCGATCGAGATGCTGCGCCGGGTCGGCATCCCGCAGCCGGACGTGCGGGTGGACGACTACCCGCACCAGTTCTCCGGCGGTATGCGCCAGCGCGCGATGATCGCCATGGCCCTGGTCTGCGACCCCGAGCTGCTGATCGCCGACGAGCCGACCACGGCCCTCGACGTGACGGTCCAGGCGCAGATCATGGACCTGCTGAAGGACCTCCAGCAGGAGTTCGGCACCGCGATCATCTTCATCACGCACGACCTCGGTGTCATCGCGGACATCGCGGACGACGTGTTGGTGATGTACGGCGGCCGGTGCGTGGAGCGCGGGACGAAGAAGGAAGTGCTGCGGGACCCGAAGCACCCGTACACGCTGGGGCTGCTCGGTTCGATGCCGGCGCTGGACGGGCCGGTCGACGTCCCCCTGTCGCCGATCCCCGGCTCGCCGCCCTCCCTGCTCAACCCGCCGTCCGGCTGCCGTTTCCACCCGCGGTGCACGTTCGCCGACAAGGTGGCCGGCGGACGCTGTTCCAGCGAGCGGCCCGCGCTGGAGGTCGTGGATGGCCGGGGTGCGGCCTGCCACCTGACGCCGGAGCAGAAGCGCGAGTTGTTCCCCGACTACGCCGCCGCCCGCACCCACTGACGGATTTCAGACGGGACTTCACCACCATGAGCAGCACCACCCCCCTCCTGGACGTCTCCGGGCTCACCAAGCACTTCCCGATCAAGGGCGGCTTCCCCATCAAGCGGACGGTCGGCGCCGTGCAGGCCGTCGACGGCCTGGACTTCCAGGTGGCCGAGGGCGAGAGCCTGGGCCTGGTCGGCGAGTCGGGCTGTGGCAAGTCGACCACCGGCCGGCTGATCACCCGCCTGATGGAACCGACCGGCGGCAAGATCACCTACCGCGGGCAGGACATCACGCACGCCGGCCGCAAGCAGCTGGCGCCGATCCGCTCCGAGATCCAGATGATCTTCCAGGACCCGTACGCCTCGCTGAACCCGCGGCAGACGGTCGGCAAGATCATCTCCGGCCCGATGGAGATCAACGGCATCAACCCGCCCGGCGGCCACGAGAAGCGCGTCCGCGAACTCCTCGAGACCGTAGGCCTGAACCCGGAGCACTACAACCGCTTCCCGCACGAGTTCTCCGGCGGCCAGCGCCAGCGCATCGGCGTGGCCCGCGCCCTGGCGCTCGAGCCGAAGCTGATCGTGGCGGACGAGCCGGTCTCGGCGCTGGACGTCTCGATCCAGGCGCAGGTGGTCAACCTGCTCCAGAAGGTCCAGAAGGACCTCGGCATCGCGTTCGTGTTCATCGCCCACGACCTGGCGATCGTGCGGCACTTCTCCCAGCGCGTCGCGGTCATGTACCTGGGTAAGATCGTCGAGATCGCCGACCGCGACGACCTGTACAACAACCCGCGGCACCCGTACACGCGGGCCCTGCTGTCCGCCGTGCCCGAGGCCACGGTGGACGAGGAACCGCGCGAGCGCATCCGCCTGACCGGCGACGTGCCGTCGCCGATCAACCCGCCGTCCGGCTGCCGCTTCCGCACCCGGTGCTGGAAGGCGACCGAGAAGTGCGCGACGGAGGCCCCGCCGCTGGTGGAGGCGGCGGGCAACAAGCCCGGTCACCTGACGGCGTGCCACTACCCGGAGACGGCGGACACCGTGCCCGCCCCGCGCCTGACCAAGGACCCCGAGGCGGCGGCCTGACACACCCCTTTCCGTCAGCCGCCCCCTTGTGGAGCGGACTTTCACCGGCCCATTGACCCGAGCCCATGAACGTCCGGTCCAGGGGAAAAGGCCCGCCCGGCAAGCTTTCACGCCGGGTGGGCCTTTCGTTTTGCTTTGAACTTGATTGCCGCACGCGGCGATTACGAAAGCTCAGCAGAAGCTCAAATTGAATGCACATGCCAACCCTCTCTGCGATGATGCTGGAGGGGGAAGTTAAAACTTCCCCCTCGACCGAATCAAACGAGGGGGGCAAATGAAAATTTCTTGGAAATCCGCAATGCTCGCCAGTGTTCTGGCGCTCAGCACCACCGTGGGCGTCGCCGACACATCGGCCGATGCGGCAGTCCTGTCCTTCCGCATCAAGAACGTGAAGACGGGAAAGTGCCTGCAGTGGAACGGCTCCAACAAGGCGATCACGCAGGTGAAGTGCAGCAATTCAACCATGAAGCAGCAGTGGGCACTCGGAGGCACGACACTCGTCACGCTGTCCGTTCCGCTTCCGGGGCAAGATTGCGTTGCCGCTCCTGCTAAGCACGAGAAGAAGGTGACGGGGGGAAACTGCACCCTGGACGACCCTCGCCGGATGACGTGGCGCATTGCGTCCCACGACCGCCACGCCAAGACTCCGTTCGTGAACCCGGTCTGTGGGTTGCTCAAGACCACTTCTTCCGCTTCCGGTGCGGTGATATGCGGCAAGAAGGTCCCCGGAACCTGGGACGAATGGATCATTGACTGAGCCGCCTCTTCATCACTGATCGGGCGCTCATTCTTGAGGCAGATCACTCTCATAGAAGGACCCGCGTTCCCCGAGCGCGGGCCTTCGTCATTTTGCCGGAAGGCGACCGAGAAGTGCGCGACGGAGGTACCGCCGCTGGCGGAGGAGGCAGGCGACAAGTCGGGTCACCTCACGGTGTCTCACTACCCTGAGACGACGGCCACCGTTCCGGCGCCGCGTCGTCAGCCGCTTCCTCGCGGAGCGGACTCTCACCGGCCCATTGACCCGAGTATCAGCATTTCGCTGAGGCGGCTCAAGCGCCACGCGATGGTGGTGAAGGGCGTCGGCCAGGGATACGGGTAGGAGGCGGCGCCGCGTCCCCACTCGCCGGTGCAGGCGAGAAGAGTCGCGCGCGGCCCTGGCCCCTCGGACGTGCCGCCGAACCGACCAAGCAGTCAGGCGGCTCCCAGAGGTATTCCGCGTCGGCCAGGGGGCCCACACCCTGGCACCCGCCCCGTCGCCGCTGTTCACGACCGGCCCTGTCATTCGTTCGGCGAGGCGTTTGTGGGCGAAGTCGGGCGAAGGCGTGCTCGACGCGCGCCCGAACTCGCTTGCGGGAGCGGTTGTGTTCCTCCTTCCAAGCTGGAAGTTCCTTGCCCTTGGTGCGGCTGTGCGGGATGACGAGCCCCGTGCCCTGGTAGCCGCCGTCGGCGATGGTCATGGTGTGGCCGACGGCGTCTTTGGCGCCGGATTCCTCCCAACCACGGGAGTCATGACGGTTGCCGGGCATGGGCTGGCCGACTACCACGCCCACTCGGGTGTCGGCGTCGATGACGACCTGGTGGGCGGTGGAGTACCTGTTCTTGGACTGCTCATCGATGCTGCGCTCACGGGTGGGCACCAGGGGACCGTCCACGATCAGCACTGTGCCCTTCGGGAACCGCTTGCGCGGCTTGAGCGCGAGCCTCGGGCATCATTTCAGTCGCCGACACCCTTCCCCACGACGATCCTGGGCTACGAGCAAGCAAGGGGGACAAGGTGGGACTGATGCTCTTCCCAGGCGACGACGACGTGGCGAGCCCGGACATCTCCTGGTCCTGCCCGGTTCCTGACACACCGTTCAGCAACCTGTGGCAGACTGCCGCGGTGGTGGATCACGTCTATGCCGATCTCTCGCTGGCCGCGCTGTACGACAGCCTCAACCCCTGGGGACCGGGTGACGACTTCTACCTCGAACTGCTGCGGCAGGCCGGGTCCGTGTTGGACATCGGGTGCGGCACCGGGCAGCTGCTGCGGCGGGCCCGGGCCGAGGGGCACCGGGGCCGGCTGACCGGCCTCGACCCGGCCGCCGCCATGCTCGTCCAGGCGCGGCGGGCCCGGCCGGACGTCGAGTGGATCCTCGGCGATGTGCGGGTGCGCTGCTGGCGGCCGGAGTTCGACCTGGTCGTCATGACCGGGCACGCCTTCCAGGAACTGGTGACGGACGAGGAGATCCGGGTCTGCCTGCGCGCCGCCCGCGCGGCCCTGTCCGACGGGGGACGCCTCGTCTTCGAGACCCGCAATCCCGCCGCCCGCGCCTGGGAGCACTGGACCCCGGACCGGGTGTACGAGGCCACCGCCGCCGACGGCACCCCGGTGAAGGTGTGGCACGAGGTCAGGACCGTCGCCCCGGACCTGGCCCGGGTGCACTTCACGGAGTCCTACACCGCCCCCCACTGGCCGGCCCCCCGGGTCGTCCGCAGCGTCCTCCGCTTCCTGGACGCCGACACCCTGAACACCTTCCTGACGGAGGCGGGCCTGACCGTCGTCGAACAGTACGGCGACTGGGACGGGTCCCCGCTGACCCCCACCTCCCCGGAGATCATCACGGTGGCCCGCCGGGCTCGGCACTGACACCTCGGGCGCCGGTCCCGGATCACTACGCGGCGGCTTTCTGCCGGGCGATCTCTCGGGCACGTTCGCCGAGTTGCCGCACGCTCCGGGTCCTCCGGGTGGCGACGTGCTTCTTCAAGGTGTCGAAATGCTCGTCGCCGCGCGAGGTCGACAGGGCCGTGTAGTCGTCCAGGAACCGATCCCACGTAGCGCACGCCGCGTCGACATGACCGAGCTCCCACTGCCTGGAGGCGAGAAGGCCGTTGGAATGGAGGCGGCCCTGACGCTCGTGTGCGGGCCGGACCCGGTTGGACTGCTGCATCGCCTTGATGGAGCCGGACAGGTCACCCAGGGCATACAGGACACTGCTGACGTGAAACTGATAGGCGGCCTGGTCGTATCCGCCTACGGCATCGTTACGGCCGTCGGCTTTCGACAAGGCCTCCTCGGTCTCCCGTAGCCTGTCGAACGCCCGGTGCCGGTCACCTACCAGAGCGGCGCCGTGCGCCTGCTGTCCGCGCAGGAACGCGACCAGGCGCGGGCCGGCCGCCGGTGCCGCTTCGGCAGCGGAGTCCGCCAGGTCCAAGGCCTTCGACGCGTGTTTGAGGCTGGCTGCCTGCAAAGCCATGCCCCGGAGGGTGCGGCAGTAGGTGATCTGATCGCCGCCTTCCTTGGCCAGGTCGAGGGCCTGTACGAAGTAGCGCTGTCCGAGACCGTGTGCCCGCTCGTACATGGCCATCCAGCCGGTCAGGTAGACGAAGTCACTGGCGGCAGCGAGCAGATCGCTCTTCACCCTGCCCTTGGCGTCGGCGTCGAGCCACGGCAGGACGGTGTTCGCGAGAAACGCCGCAGCCATGGGACGAGCGTGACCGCCGCCGAGGTCGTCCAGAATCGTTGCGATGTGGTCCGTCATCCGCTGGACCGTGACGACTTCGCCCGCCCCGACGCGCACCGTACGCCCGGCCTTCACGTCGTCGTCGGTACGGTCGAGCCGGTCGCCCAGGTCGGAGAAGCTCGGGACCATCAGGGCCGCCGAATAGAGCCCCGTAGCAAGTACTCCACGTCGCGACGGATCCATGTCTCTCCTCACAAGGTCCACCAGGGTGGCAGACGTGCGCGCGTCCTCCCCGGGGAACCCGGCCTCCGCGAAGGTCACGACGCGACCGACCCTCCGCGAGAGTCTTCGAGAACAGCCGCCCGTGCTTCCTCCTTCGGGACGCTTCCCTTGAGCCAGTGCGTGACCGTGCTGGCGTCGTAGTGCAGGTCAACCCCGGCCTCGGCCGCCGTGCGGTTCACCGCTCGCGCCAGCTGTCCGTTTCCCCATTCGGCCTCACGCATCAGCGCGGCGAGGGCCGTGTTCGGTGTGCGTCCCATGTCCAGCTCCCCTGGCGTTCAACGCATTCAACGGCCGTACCAGCATGGACCGTTCTCACTGCGGGCGTACCCCCGTTGGATGGATATCAGCCGCCGACGACACGGCTGCGCGACACGGCGGCAGCCCGACGGGGCAAGTTGCCCCACTCCAAGGAGACGACTACGTGACCACGACCGCCACGAGACCGATGTCAAAGGGCGATCCCGGCTATACCGAGACGATGCCCTGTGAACCGCAGTCCGCAAAGCGAGCCCGGACCCTTGTGGCCACCGCGCTGAGAACCTGGGGGATAGGGGACCTGCTGGACGCCGGAATGCTGATCGTGGACGAGCTGGTGACGAACGCCATCGACCACACCCGCTGTCGCACGGTCCGGGTTGTGATCCGGCGCGTGTCCCGAGACCGGGTACGGATCGGCGTCGCCGACAGCTCCCGCGAGGTCCCCGGCGTCGGAATGCCGGACAAAGATTCCGAGGGCGGCCGTGGCCTGGTCCTGGTCGACGTGCTGAGTGACCGCTGGGGGTACGACCTGCATCCCACGTGGAAGCTCGTCTGGGCCGAACTCACCCGTCCTCGAACAACACTCACCCCATCGACAGGAGCACCAGCATGAGCACCACTCTGAGCCCCGAGCGGATCGAACTCGGACGCTTCTTCGCTGTCGCTGCCGAGCGGTTGGCCGCCGGGCACGCGGTCGTGGAGATGTTCTCCGGCGCCATCGACGCCGAATGGCACCGCTTCCTGGACGACCCGGCATACGCCACGTTCTGCGCCGACCACGCCGGAGGTGTCCTCGGCCACGCCGCCGCGGCCGGCGCGGGTGAGATCTCGTGGGTCGCCGCCTACGAGGAGATGTTCGGCATGCTGCCGGAGTGCTGGTTCACCGACGCGGACGGCAAGGTCGACACCGACGCCCTGACCCGTTATCGGCAGACGGGCATCGTGGTGGCGGAGTGGGACTGCTCCCCCACCAGCGGAGACGGCGACGATGTCGTACCGCCAGAGCCGGAGAAGGCCGCGACGCGGTGACCAGCATGCACGCCGACGGAGCGCTCCGGCCAGCTCACTAACCCTGCTCCTCCTCCAACGCCGCCAACGCCGGGTCCAGCACGATGTCCTCCTCGCGGGCCTCGGTCGTCGGGTCCTCCGGGAAGTGGCAGGCCGTCAGGTGGCCTTCGCGGTTGCCGGAGAGCCGGAGCAGTGGGGGTTCCTCGGCCGCGCACTTGTCCTGTGCCTTCCAGCAGCGGGTGCGGAAGCGGCAGCCGGAGGGCGGGGAGATGGGGGACGGCACGTCGCCGGCGAGGCGGATGCGCTCGCGCGGGGGCGCCTCCCCCTCCGTCAGGGCCACCTCGGGAACGGCAGACAGCAGGGCGTGGGTGTAGGGGTGGCGCGGGCGGGTGTAGATGGAGTCGCGGTCGCCCACCTCGATGATCTTGCCGAGGTACATGACGGCGACGCGCTGGGAGAAGTGCCGTACGACGGCGAGGTCGTGGGCGATGAAGAGGAACGCGATGCCCAGTTCCCGCTGCACCTGCTGGAGCAGGTTGACGACCTGGGCCTGGATGGAGACGTCCAGGGCGGAGACCGGCTCGTCGGCGACGATCAGCTTCGGTTCCAGGGCGAGGGCCCGGGCCACGCCGATGCGCTGGCGCTGGCCGCCGGAGAACTCGTGCGGGAAGCGGTTGTAGTGCTCCGGGTTCAGGCCCACGATCTCCAGGAGTTCGCGGACCCGTTTCTCCCGGCCGCCCTCCGGGCTGATGCCGTTGATCTCCATCGGACCGGAGATGATCTTGCCGACCGTCTGCCGCGGGTTCAGCGACGAGTACGGGTCCTGGAAGATCATCTGGATCTCGGAGCGGATCGGCGCGAGCTGCTTGCGGGTGGCGTGGCTGATGTCCCGGCCGCGGTAGGTGATCGTGCCCCTGGTCGGTTCCATCAGGCGGGTGATCAGCCTGCCGGTGGTCGACTTGCCGCAGCCCGACTCGCCGACCAGGCCGAAGCTCTCCCCCGCGTGCACGGTCAGGTCGAGACCGTCGACGGCCTGGACGTGGCCGACCGTGCGCCGGATGGGGAAGCCGCCCTTGACCGGGAAGTGCTTGACCAGCCCCGAGACCGTGAGCAGCGGCTCGGCGGCCGCGTCGTCGCCGGCCTCGCGGGTGGCGGGGAGGACGAGGTCCTCTTTCATGACGGTTGTCCTCCTAGCCCAGTCGGGGCCTGATCTCTTCGACGAAGATGGTGCGTTTCTGTTCCTCGCCGAGATGGCACGCCGAGGAGCGGTCCGGCGCCAGCAGGGGGCGCTCGGTGGTGCAGCGGTTGCCGCCGACCCGGTCCCGGAAGGTGCACCGGGGATGGAAACGGCAGCCGGACGGTGGCGTGAGCAGGCTCGGCGGGGTGCCGGGGATGGGCGAGAGCGGGGTGCCGAGGTCGGAGTCCAGCCGGGGCATGGAGTTCAGCAGGCCCCAGGTGTAGGGGTGCTGCGGGGAGCGGAGGACCTCGTCCACCGTGCCGCGTTCCACCGCCCGGCCCGCGTACATGACCATGATGTCGTCGGCCATGTCGGCGATGACCCCGAGGTCGTGGGTGATGAAGACGATCGCCGTGCCGAACTCCCGCTGGAGGTCCTTGAGCAGGTCCAGGATCTGGGCCTGCACGGTCACGTCCAGGGCCGTGGTCGGCTCGTCGGCGATCAGCAGGTCCGGGTCGCAGACCAGTGCCATGGCGATCATCGCGCGCTGGCGCATCCCGCCGGAGAACTGGTGCGGGTAGTCCCGGGCCCGCTCCCCGGGGTTGGGGATGCCGACCTTGGCGAGCATCTCCACTGCCCGCTCCCAGGCGGCCTTCTTCGAGGCGCCGCTGTGCTTCATGTACGGCTCGGCGATCTGCCGGCCGATGGTGTAGAAGGGCGACAGCGCGGTGAGCGGATCCTGGAAGATCATCGCCACCCGGTTGCCGCGGAGTCTCTCCATCTCCTTCTCGGTGGCGGTGATGAGTTCCTTGCCGTCGAGGACGATCTCCCCGTCGATGGTCGTGAACAGCGGGTCGTGCAGCCCGAGGATCGTCAGGTTGGTGACCGACTTGCCCGAGCCCGACTCGCCCACGATGCCGAGCGTCCGCCCGCGGTGCAGGTCGAAGGAGAGGCCGTCGACGGCCTTGACCGGGCCGTCCTCGGTGGAGAACGTCACCTGGAGATCGCGCACCGAGAGGAATCCGTCCGGCCCGGTCGGGGCCGGTGCGCCCTCGGCCTTGGTCACTGTGGTCACGATGGCTGGTTCTTCCTAGGAGAGCCGGATGCGGGGGTCGATCCACGCGTAGGTGATGTCGGTCAGGATGTTGATGAGGAGGATGAAGAAGGCGCCGAACAGCATGACCCCCATCGTCAGCGGCAGGTCCTTGTTGACCGCGCCGTCCACGGCGAGCCGGCCGATCCCCTGGAGGGAGAAGGTCAGTTCGGTCACGACGGCACCGCCCAGCATGGAGCTGACGTCGATGCCGAGCACGGTGACGATCGGGATGAGCGAGCCGCGCCAGGCGTAGCGCAGGAACACGTACCTGCGTGACATGCCCTTGGCCCGGGCGGTGCGCACGTGGTCCTCGGCGAGCTGCTCGATCATCGACGAGCGCGCCATACGGGTGTACTGCGCGGTGAAGATCGTGGCCATCACGCACACCGGGATCGACATGCCGACGAACCAGCCGACCGGGTCCTGGGTGAAGGGCACGTACTTCGGGTCCTCCATCCAGCCGGTGCTGTAGACGAGGATCGTCAGCACGACCGGGCCGAGGAAGTAGATCTGGAAGGAGCTGAGCACCATGGACGCGCCGGTGGCGACCTTGTCGACCATCGTGCCGCGCCGGTACGCGGCGATCATGCCGGCGCCGACGCCGACGAGGAGGAAGACGATCGCGCCGCCGGCGGTCAGGGTCAGGGTCAGCGGGAACCGGTCCATGATGGTGCTCCAGACCATGTCCCCCGAGTAGAACGACACGCCCAGGCAGGGGGCCGAGCAGTGCCCGGTCGGGAAGTCACGGCCCGTCACGATGCCGGTCATGAAGTGCCAGAACTGCTGGGCGAGGGGCAGGTTGAGCCCCAGGGCCTCCCGGATGTCCGCCAGCCGCTGGGGCGAGCAGTCCTTGCCGCAGGCCAGGGAGGCGTAGTCGGAGGGTGCGGCCACGAAGAGGAAGAAGGTCGCCGCCCCGATGAGGAAGAGCGTGACGAAGGCGCCGACCGTGCGCCGGATGATGAACTGAAGCATGGCGGGCTGGCTGCTCTCTGCGGAGACGGTGGGTGGGTGCGCCGGGAGCGGGGGTGCGCCCGCGGTCCTGGCGCACCCCCGTCGTCAGCCGCGGGTCACGACTTCAGGTACAGCCGGGTGATGTCGATGAGGCTGGACACCGAGCCGTAGCGGGCACCGCCCACGTTGGAGCCGGAGATCTGGAACTGCTTCGTGTACCACAGCGGAGCCGCCGGGATGACGTTCTCCAGCAGGTAGTGGTGCGCTTCCCGCCAGGTCTTCGCGGCCTCGGCCGGCGGCTGCGTCAGCGCCTTCTTGATGAGGGCGTCGACCTTCGGGTCCTTGACGTGCGAGTAGTTCGCGGAGCCGTCGGAGACCTGAGTGCCGTCGTAGATCGGCGTCACGACCGTGCCCGGGGACGGCCAGTCCTGGCCCCACCCGGTGATGTAGATGTCGTACGGGTTCTTCAGCTTGCCGATCTGCTCGTAGTAGCTCGCCGCGTCGACCTCCTTGGCGACGACGTCGAAGCCGACCTTGGTGAGCGCGTCCTCGACGGCGACCTTGCGCCGCTGGCCCTGCTCGCTGTTGGCGTAGGCGAAGACGAGCTTCTTCTCGGCGGCCGGGACGCTCTTGAGGATCTCCTGGGCCTTGGCGATGTTGCCCTGCGGGGTCTTCAGACGGCCGTAGGGGTCGTAGCCCGGCTCGTAGCCGGGCAGCGTCGGCGCGAAGTAGTTCGGCGCGACGTCACCGCCGTAGGCGCCGCCCTCGCCGGCGATGAGGGACTTGGAGTTGACCGCGTAGGTGACGGCCTCGCGGACCTTCTTGTCCTTGACCCGGTCGAGGTTGAAGGTCAGCGTCATGACGTAGGGCTGGTAGCCCTTGACCGTGCGCTTGCTGGCCTCCGGGTTGCTGATGACGTCCTGGATCTGGGTGGCGTCGACGCCGCCGGTGAGCTGGATGGCGTTCTTGTTGTCGCCCTCGTCCGCGATCAGGCGCTTGGTCTGGGTGGACTCGGTGACGCCGAACTGGAAGGTGAAGCCGTCGGCGTACTGGTGGCGCACGGAGTCGGTCTTCGGGTCCCAGTTGGCGTTCTTCACCAGCTTCAGGGTCTTGCCGACCTTGTTCTCGACGATCTTGTACGGTCCGGTGGCGACCGGCTTCTTCTCGTACCGCTCCTTGGTGTCGCCCTTCTCGGGGACGACGGCGTACCCGGCCATGGCGAGCGTCTGCGGCAGGTCCGGGCGCGGCTGGTCGAAGTGGAAGACCACGGTCTTGTCGTCCGGGGTGTCCAGGACGGAGGCCGGCAGGTGCTTGCCGTCGAAGCCGCCGCCGGGCAGGGCCTTGCGGTAGTCGGCGCCGCTCAGCCAGGTCTGCAGATAGGTCGGGCCGTCGAAGACGAACTTGGCGTACTGGCGCTCGACGGTGTGCCGGACGTCGGCCGAGGTGATGGGGTTGCCGTTCTCGTCCTTGATGCCGTCCTTCAGCGTGAAGGTCCAGGTCCTGCCGCCGTCGGTGGACTTCCCGGAGTCGGTGGCGAGGTCGCCGACGACCGAGACGTCGCCCTTGTCGTCCTCCTGGAACTGGGTCAGCCGGCGGAAGAGCAGGTTGGCGACCTGGCCGGCGTCGGAGACGTAGATCTGGGCGGGGTCCAGGTGGGTGAGGCCCGGTTCCTGGTACACCGTGATCGTGCCGCCGGGTTTGGCACCGGGCACGTCCTTGGCGGGGCCGGTCGATCCCGCGGCGCCGACATAGGTGACCGGCTTCGACTGGACCGCCGCCTGCTTCTGGTCCTTCTCGGTGTCCTTGCCGGATTTGCCGCCCTCGTTCTTGGAGCAGGCCGTGAGAGCCAGGGAGCCGGCCGCGATGGCGATCACGACGGCGCGCGCTCCGCGGGCGCGATGAGACATCATGTGGCGAATCCACCTACCTGTCGGTTGTTATCCGTGAGATCTGCCGGGCGCCGGCCGCGCGGGCCGGCGGGGGCGGCAGCCACCCCCACCCAACGGACGTCCTATCGCCCGGACTTGGGGTCGAACGCGTCCCGTACGGAGTCCCCGAGGAGGTTGAAGCACAGGACGAAGATCACCAGCGCCACCCCGGGGAAGAACATGAACGCCGGGTCCTGCTCGGCGTACCGGGCGCCGGCGGCGAAGAGGCGTCCCCAGTCGGGCGTGGGCTCGACGAACCCGACGCCCGCGAAGGACAGGAAGGCGATGCTGAGGATGGTGCTGGGTAGTTGGTACGTGAACTGCACCAGGATCGGGGTGACGACGTTGGGCAGGATCTCCTTGCGTACGATCCGCCACGGTGAAGCGCCCGAGACCTTGGCCGCCTCCACGAACTCCCGTTCGCGCAGGGACAGTACGGTCGACCGCACCAGCCGGGCCATGCCCATCCAGCCCAGCAGCCACAGCACGATGAGCATGGCCAGGGCGCGGAAGTAGGTCGGCGTCTCCTCGCGGGGATCCACGAAGAACGACGTCACGACGGGCATGAAGGCGATGAAGAACAGCTGTTGCGGGAAGGAGAGGAAGAAGTCGGTGCCCCGGCCGATCCAGTAGTCCGTACGACCGCCGAAGTAGCCCCCGACCAGGCCGATCACGACACCGGTGACCATGATGAGGACGGTGATGCCGAGCGCCATGTACAGCGAGGTCCGCATGCCGTAGAGCAGCATGGCGTAGAGGTCGCGGCCGTACTGCGGTTCGACGCCGAACCAGTGGTCGCCCGAGACGCCTCCCAAGTAGCCCAGCGGAAGCCCGAATTCGTCGAGGACGGGCTTGTCGGCATAGGTGGGGTCCTGGCCGTACAGGGTGTACGGATCGGTGCCCGGCAGCTTCGCGAGCAGCGGTGCGAGCAGGGCGACGACGAAGTAGCCGATCACCACCACGGCGCAGATGACGCCCGTGCGGTCGCGCTTGAAGCGCAGCCACATGAGCTGGCCGGGGGACCGGCCCGTGAGCGTGACGGCCTCGGTCTTCGTCTCCGGCCCTGGTGCGCCGTCGACGACGGCCGAAGCCCCGCCGCCCTCAATGTCGATAGGACTTGTCACGGTTCGTCCGTTTCACAGGTATGAGTGTGAGAGGTGCCCGCGTACTCCGAGGACGCGCGTGACCGCAGTCGGACGCGCGTAGTTACTGGGGTTCCCTCCTCATGACTCCACGTGTTCACCAACAGGAGGGGGTTTCCGTCTACCCTCCGACACCCCTGACGGAGGGTCAGACACCCCCTGGTGCTCGTGAGTCGGCGCTGTCCCCACAGCGCGAGACCCATTGACCCGAGCGCTACGCGGCTAACTATCTGCCATGGGTCGACTACCGACCACCGCCCGTAGATCTCAATTCAGTCACAGCTCACCGCTATGACTTCCAAAATCTGGACAAACTGTTCGTCAGAAGAGGGCGCGAAACGGACTTGTTACATGGCTATCGGGCAGCGATCTCCGCATGTCGGACATGGCGCTTCCGAAAACGGGTTGCAAAAAGCCCGGGCGCCCCCATGGTGGGGGCGCCCGGGCTCAAGTGCCGGTAGATCAGCCGTGCTTGGCGCGGCTCGCAGAGCGGGCCCGCTCACGCTGGTCGAGCACGACCTTGCGGATGCGAACGGCCTCCGGGGTCACCTCGACGCACTCGTCGTCGCGGCAGAACTCCAGGGACTGCTCCAGCGACAGCTTGCGCGGCGGCACGATCGCCTCGAACGAGTCGGCCGACGACGACCGCATGTTCGTGAGCTTCTTCTCCTTGGTGATGTTGACGTCCATGTCGTCGGAACGGGAGTTCTCGCCGACGATCATGCCCTCGTACACCTCGGTGCCCGGCTCCACGAAGAGCACGCCGCGCTCCTGGAGGTTCGTCATCGCGAACGCGGTGACGACGCCAGAGCGGTCGGCGACGAGGGAGCCGTTGTTCCGGGTCGTCAGGTTGCCGAACCAGGGCTCGAAGCCCTCGTGAATGGAGTGACCGATGCCCGTGCCCCGGGTCTGGGTCAGGAACTCGGTACGGAAGCCGATGAGACCGCGCGAGGGCACGACGAACTCCATGCGGACCCAGCCGGAGCCGTGGTTCGACATGTTGTCCATGCGGCCCTTGCGGACGCCCATGAGCTGCGTGACGGCGCCCATGTGCTCCTCGGGCACGTCGATCGTCATGCGCTCGACCGGCTCGTAGACCTTGCCGTCGACCTCCTTGGTGACCACCTGCGGCTTGCCGACGGTCAGCTCGTAGCCCTCGCGGCGCATCTGCTCGACCAGGATGGCCAGCGCCAGCTCACCACGGCCCTGCACCTCCCAGGCGTCCGGGCGCTCGGTGTCGAGGACCCGCAGCGAGACGTTGCCGATCAGCTCGCGGTCCAGGCGGTCCTTGACCTGGCGGGCGGTGACCTTGCGGTCCTTCACGGCCGCCTTCGCGTCCGCGCCCTTGCCGGTGCCGCCCCGGCCGACCAGCGGCGAGGTGTTCGTACCGATCACCATGGAGATCGCCGGCTCGTCCACCGTGATCAGCGGCAGCGGGATCGGGTTCTCGGTGTCGGCCAGGGTCTCACCGATCATGATGTCCGGGATACCGGCGACCGCGCAGATGTCACCCGGGCCCGCCTTCTCGGCCGGCTTGCGGGTGAGCGCCTCGGTCATCATCAGCTCGGAGATGCGGACGTTCTGCACGGAGCCGTCGCGCTTGATCCAGGCCACCGTCTGGCCCTTGCGCAGTTCGCCCTGCTCCACGCGCAGCAGCGCGATACGGCCGAGGAAGTTGTCGGCGTCCAGGTTGGTGACGTGGGCCTGGAGCGGCGCTTCCTCGTCGTAGGTCGGGGCCGGGATGTGCTCCAGGATCGTGGAGAAGAACGGCTCCAGGCTGTCGCTGTCGGCCGGGACCGTGCCGTTGTCCGGCTTGGTCAGCGAGGCGATGCCGTCACGGCCGCAGGCGTAGACGATCGGGAACTCGATCTGCTCCTCGTCCGCGTCCAGGTCGAGGAAGAGGTCGTAGGTCTCGTTGACGACCTCGTCGATGCGGGCGTCGGGGCGGTCCGTCTTGTTGATGCACAGGATGACGGGCAGCCGGGCCTGGAGCGCCTTGCGCAGCACGAAGCGGGTCTGCGGCAGCGGACCCTCGGAGGCGTCGACGAGCAGCACGACACCGTCGACCATCGACAGACCGCGCTCGACCTCGCCGCCGAAGTCGGCGTGGCCGGGGGTGTCGATGATGTTGATGGTGATCGGGTCCCCGCCGTCCTTGGGGTGGTACTTCACCGCCGTGTTCTTGGCGAGGATCGTGATGCCCTTCTCACGCTCCAGGTCGTTCGAGTCCATCATGCGGTCGTCGACGGAGTCGAGCTGGTGGGCGGCGAACGCGCCGGCCTGCTTGAGCATGCCGTCGACGATGGTGGTCTTGCCGTGGTCGACGTGAGCGACGATGGCGACGTTGCGGATGTCGTGGCGCGTGGCCATAAGCTGCCGTACTCCCGGAGTGGTGAGGATCGCCCTGCGCGTACGTCCGTGTCGCGCGGGCCCTGCCGGGCTGGACACGCCACGGCCTCACCCCATGGTACTTGGCCTTTTCAGCCGGGGCTCGCCGGGCCGCCTAGCCCTTGTGGGGACTGGGCGACACCTTTGCTCCCTTCTTCAGGAATCCCATGTCCTCGTACACCGGTGTCTGGAACCCGAACGCACCCGCGTTGACCAGGTTCTTCCGCGCTCCCACCAGCTGGGGCCGCTGGTACAGCGGGATGGAGCCCGCCGCCGCCCAGATACGGGAATCGGCCTTCCGGATCAGGTCCCGTGCCTCGTCCTCGTCCAGCGTGGTCGCGGCCTGGTCGAAGAGCTGGTCGACCTGGTCGGTGCCGACCCGTGTGAAGTTCTGCTCGACGTTCACGGAGCCGTCCGCCGCGGGGACCGGCTTGGCGTAGATCGGCCGGGCGTCGGTCGCCGGGAAGGCGGAGGACGGCCAGGAGTACAGGGCGAGGTCGTAGTCGCCGGCGGCGATGTGGTCCTTGAAGTAGCTCTCGTCCGAGACCTTGGTGATCGTGGTCCGGATGCCGACCTGCTCCAGCATCGCCGAGATCCGCTCGGCCACCGAGTTCAGGGTCTCCGAGCCGGGCCCGGAGGGCAGGACGAAGCGCAGCGCGAGCGGCTTGCCGTCCTTGGCGAGGGGTCCGGCCGGCGCGGCGGCCGGGGCGGCCGTGCCCTGCGGGGCGTACGCGCCCGGGGCGCCGCCGTGCTTGCCCTCCTGCGCGAGGTGCTGGTCGCCGTGCTCTCGCTGGTCGCCGGCCGGCTCGTGCCGCCTGCCCTTGCCGTCGCCGTCCGTGCCGCCGCCCTCGGCACCGCCGTCGCCCGGCCCGTCCCGGCCCTTGTCGTCCTCCCCGACGATGTACTCGCCGTCCTTGCCGCCGTTCGACACGTCCTCGCCGTCGTGCCCGGTGCCGTGCTCGGGTCCGGCCGCCTTCTCGCCCTTCTTCCGCTCCTTGAGCGGGCCGCCGCGCACCCAGCCGGCGTCGGCGAGCAGCGCCTGCGCCTCCTTGGCGTCCTGGCCGCCGATCGCGCCGCTGTTGTCGGCGTAGGCGACCTGTCCGGACAGGGCGAGGTGGCTGCCGACCGGGACGGCGGGCAGCCCCAGCGGGGTGAGCACCAGCCGGGCCAGCTCCACGCGGTCCAGGGCGCGGGCGACGGCCCGGCGGACCCGTTCGTCGGCGAGCGGACCGGTGGAGCCGTTGAGGGCGAGCTGGGTGTAGGCGGGCTCCAGGGACTTGCGGACCTCGACGTTCCGCAGCGCCTGCTGCTGCTCCAGGTAGTGGGTGATCGCCTTGCGGAGCTTCTTCTTGCCGGCGTGCACCTGGTCGGAGTCGAAGCCGTGTGCGAGCGCCCAGGCGCGCAGCTTCTTCACGGAGGTCTTGCCCCCGGCGCCCTGGAGCGGGGTCCCGGTGCCCTTCTCCCGGTTCGCCAGGCCGATCCGCTGGGCGTCGGCGGAGTCGATGTCGGCGAGGTCCACGCTGCCGTCGGCGAGCGCGGTGGCCCGCTTGTCGCGGGAGACGGCGTGCAGCACGATCTCGTTCAGCTTGGCGGGCCTGCCCCACCAGCGCGGGTTGCGGGTGAGGACGACGTCCTTCCGGGCGGTGTCGACCTTCTCGACCTTGAAGGGCCCGGCGGTGACCTTCAGCTTGCGGCGGGCGCCGTCGTTGAAGGCGTCCGGGGTGCCCGTGACGTCCTTCGGGTACAGCGGGGAGAACAGCGACCGCCAGTCGGCGTAGGGACGGGCGAAGGTGACCCGGACCTGGAGGTCGTTGGCTCCGCGCTCGATCTTGGCGATCCGGTCGTAGCCGGCGTTGCGGGCCGTCCAGTAGGCGCTGTTCCTGCCGGACAGGGCGCGCCACTGGGCGACGAAGTCGGCGGCGCCGATCTCCCGGCCGTCGCTCCAGACGGCCTGCTGGTTCAGCTTGTACAGCACCACCTGGCGCGGCTCGGTCTCGATGACCTTGGCCGATTCCAGGTAGGCCGGGTTGGGCACCGGCCGGCCGGCCGCGTCCAGCCGGAACATGGACGGCAGCACGGCCTGGGCGATCCGGCTGGTGCCGGCGTCGGCGTCGGCCTGGAAGGTGTTCAGGGTCTCCGGTACGGCGTCCAGGGCCCACTTCAGGGTGCCGCCGTCGGCGACCAGGTCGCGGGCGACCGGGGCGATGTCCTGCGGAGCGAGCGGGGCGCTGGTCTCCTCCTCGTCGGCGCAGCCGGCGAGCAGCGGGACGGCCAGCGCGCCGGCGCCCAGGAAGGCGAGGGCGCGCCGCAGGTGCCGCCGGCCGGGGCGCCGCGCCGTGCCGTCGTGCGGGTGCGGGTGCGTCGTGGCTCGTCGCGCAGTTCCTCGCGCCCCTTCGGGGCGCTGCCCGACACCGTCGTAGGACATCTCTGCTACCTCCGGGAAGCCACGGGCCTTATGCTCACATTTGTCGGTATATGGAGCTGATCACGTTCGGCGGTATATGGAGCTGATCAGATCTATGCGGCCACTGAAGAGGAAAGGATCCGGCAACAGCGGGCGACACGGCGACGACGGCCGGTAAGCCCACCCGTGCGGCGCAACACACCGGACGATGCACCCGTACGCCCCGGCCAATCGCTGCACATCCCTTCACACCGGCAGGCGTGAGGCGCAACACTCCAAGGCGCATGAACGTTGCCGCCCATGACCCGCCAGACCCGCGGAAGCGAGGGCAAGTCATGTCCGTGCACGACGACATCAACGCCGTACAGCGCTGTCTCGACGATCTCCACCGGTCGCTGGGCCGCCTGGAACACCAGCTCGGCAGCTCAAGCCTGGAGATACGGCGGGCCCGGCTGGACGCCGACCATCTGCGCGAGAGCGTGGCACTGCTCCGGGAGGCCGCCGCCGCCCCGGCCGCGCCGCGCCGGCCCGACCTCGTCACCATCTCCGACGCGCCCTACGACATCAGCCTGTGGACGGACACGGACGACGAGGGACTGGGCGCCCGCGACCGCCGCGCCCCCTGACCCACCCCTACCGACCGGAGTCCTGACTTGGCCACTGGTACGGAACCCCAACAGAACAGCGGTGGCGTACACACCCGTACGCGTGCCGCGATCGCCGCCCCGCACCTGCGGACCGACCGCTGGTGGCTGGCGCCCGCCGTCACCGCGGCCGGTCTGTTCGCGTTCGTCGTCTACTCCACCTGGCGGGCCTTCGCCAACGCCCACTACTACGCGGCGCCGTACGTCTCGCCGTTCTACTCGCCGTGCCTGGCGGAGAACTGCCGGACCATGCGCGCCGGGCCGAACGCCGACCTCTTCGGAGGCTGGTGGGGCATCTCCCCCGCGATCATCATCCTGATCTTCCCGCTCGGCTTCCGGCTGACCTGCTACTACTACCGCAAGGCGTACTACCGCGCCTTCTGGGCCTCACCGCCCGCCTGCGCGGTGGCCGAGCCGCACCGCACCTACAGCGGCGAGACCCGCTTCCCGCTGATCCTGCAGAACGTCCACCGGTACTTCTTCTACGCCGCCCTGCTGGTGGCCGGCGTGCTGACCTACGACACCGTGCTGGCCTTCCGGGATCCGCACTACCGCTGGGGCCACATGGGCCTGGGCACCCTGGTCTTCCTGGCCAACATCGTGCTGATCTGGGCGTACACCCTCTCCTGCCACTCCTGCCGGCACATCGTCGGCGGCAAGCTCAAGCACTTCTCGAAACACCCGGTGCGCTACAAGGCCTGGCAGTTCGTGGGGCGGCTCAACGCCCGCCACATGCAGCTGGCCTGGGCGTCGCTGCTGAGCGTGGCGCTCGCCGACTTCTACGTCTACCTCGTCGCGTCCGGGGTCTTCGACGATCCGAGGTTCTTCTGATGAGTGAGGCCTTCTGATGTCCGTGGTCGACCGGCAGGAGTGGGACGTCGTCGTGGTCGGTGCCGGCGGCGCCGGGCTGCGGGCCGCGATCGAGGCGCGCGAGCGGGGCGCCCGTACGGCGGTGATCTGCAAGTCGCTGTTCGGCAAGGCGCACACCGTGATGGCCGAGGGCGGCATCGCGGCGGCGATGGCCAACGCCAACGAGCACGACAACTGGCAGGTCCACTTCCGCGACACCATGCGCGGCGGCAAGTTCCTCAACCAGTGGCGGATGGCCGAGCTGCACGCGCAGGAGGCCCCCGACCGGGTGTGGGAGCTGGAGACCTGGGGCGCGCTGTTCGACCGTACGAAGGACGGCCGGATCTCACAGCGCAACTTCGGCGGCCACGAGTACCCGCGGCTGGCCCATGTGGGCGACCGCACCGGTCTGGAGCTGATCCGCACGCTCCAGCAGAAGATCGTCGCGCTCCAGCAGGAGGACTTCAAGGAGACCGGGGACTACGAGTCCCGGCTGAAGGTCTTCCAGGAGTGCACGGTCACCAGGGTCCTCAAGGACGGCGAGCGGGTGAGTGGTGTCTTCGCCTACGACCGCGAGACCGGCCGCTTCTTCGTCCTCGAAGCCCCCGCCGTGGTCGTCGCCACCGGTGGCATCGGCAAGTCGTTCAAGGTCACGTCGAACTCGTGGGAGTACACGGGCGACGGCCACGCGCTGGCGCTCCTGGCCGGCGCGCCGCTGCTGAACATGGAGTTCGTGCAGTTCCACCCGACCGGCATGGTCTGGCCGCCGTCGGTCAAGGGCATCCTCGTCACCGAGTCGGTGCGCGGGGACGGCGGGGTGCTGCGGAACTCCGAGGGCAAGCGGTTCATGTTCGACTACGTCCCGGACGTCTTCAAGGACAAGTACGCCGAGTCGGAGCAGGAGGCCGACCGGTGGTACGAGGACCCCGACAACAACCGGCGCCCGCCGGAGCTGCTCCCCCGCGACGAGGTGGCCCGCGCGATCAACGCCGAGGTCAAGGCGGGCCGGGGCTCGCCGCACGGCGGGGTCTTCCTGGACGTGTCGACCCGGATGCCCGCCGAGGTGATCCGGCGCCGGCTGCCGTCCATGTACCACCAGTTCAAGGAGCTGGCGGACGTCGACATCACGGCCGAGGCGATGGAGGTCGGGCCGACCTGCCACTACGTCATGGGCGGCATCGCGGTCGACTCCGACACGGCGGCGGCCCGCGGGGTGCCCGGGCTGTACGCGGCCGGTGAGGTGGCCGGCGGCATGCACGGCTCCAACCGGCTCGGCGGCAACTCCCTGTCCGACCTGCTGGTCTTCGGCCGCCGCGCCGGCTGGCACGCGGCCGAGTACGCGCAGGGGCTGGCGGGCCGGCGGCCCCCGGTGGACGACGCCCAGGTCGACACGGCCGCGGCGGAGGCCCTGCGGCCCTTCTCCGCACAGGCGCAGGACGACGGCGCGGCGGGCCCCCCGGAGAACCCGTACACCCTGCACCAGGAACTCCAGCAGGCCATGAACGACCTGGTCGGCATCATCCGCCGCGAGAGCGAGATGGAGCAGGCCCTGCACAAGCTGGCCGAGCTGCGGGCCCGGGCCCGGCGGGCCGGTGTCGAGGGCCACCGCCAGTTCAACCCGGGCTGGCACCTCGCCCTCGACCTCAGGAACATGCTGCTGGTCAGCGAGTGCGTGGCCCGGGCCGCGCTGGAGCGCACCGAGTCGCGCGGCGGGCACACCCGCGAGGACCATCCGACGATGGACCGGGCCTGGCGCAACGTGAACCTGCTGTGCACCCTCGCCGACCCCACCGGCGGCCTCGCCGCGACCGACCCGGCCCGGGGCCAGATCCGCCTCGCCCGCGAGACCACCGACCCCATCCGCCCGGACCTGCTCGCCCTCTTCGAGAAGGAGGAGCTGGTCAAGTACCTCGCCGAAGAGGAGCTGTACGAGTGAGCAGCTACGAAGCCCGCTTCAAGGTGTGGCGGGGCGACGAACAGGGCGGCGGCCTGGAGGACTTCACGGTCGAGGTGAACGACGGTGAGGTGGTCCTGGACATCGTCCACCGCCTCCAGGCCACCCAGGCGCCCGACCTGGCCGTGCGCTGGAACTGCAAGGCGGGCAAATGCGGTTCGTGCTCGGCGGAGATCAACGGCCGCCCGCGGCTGATGTGCATGACCCGTATGTCGGTCTTCGACCGGGCGGAGACGATCACGATCACCCCGCTGCGCGCCTTCCCGGTCATCCGGGACCTGGTGACGGACGTCGGTTTCAACTACCAGAAGGCACGGGAGGTCCCGGCGTTCGTGCCGCCCGCCGGTCTGGGTCCGGGCGAGTACCGCATGTTCCAGGAGGACGTGGACCGTCCGCAGGAGTTCCGCAAGTGCATCGAGTGCTTCCTGTGCCAGAACACCTGCCACGTGGTGCGCGACCACGAGGAGAACAAGCGGGCGTTCGCCGGCCCGCGGTACCTGATGCGGGTCGCCGAACTCGACATGCACCCGCTGGACGCGGCGGCCGAGACCGGCCTGGACCGCGGGCGCACCGCCCAGGACGACCACGGCCTCGGCTACTGCAACATCACCAAGTGCTGCACGGAGGTCTGTCCCGAGGGCATCAGGATCACCGACAACGCCCTGATCCCGCTGAAGGAACGCGCGGTCGACCGCAAGTACGACCCGCTGGTGTGGCTGGGCTCGAAGATCAGGAGGCGGTCCGCAGCAGATCGAGCGCCCGCCGAAGATTGAACTCCGCGATGTCCAGCATGACCTGCCGCTCCGGGAAGTCGCCGTCGAGCAGCCGCAGCGGCCCGGCGACCAGACCGAGGTGCATCGCGAGCCGGTACAGCGCCATCCGGTCCTGGTCGAGGCCGGCGGTGCGCAGCACGTCGTAGGCGGGCCCGAAGCGGAGTTCGAGGAAGGCGTGCTCCCACTCGGCGTCGAAGTACATCAGCCCTTCGATGTCGATGAGCGCCGGATCACCGTCGTGGGTCACCAGAACATGGTCCGGACCGAGTTCGCCGTGCACGAGGGAGGTGCGGGCGCGCGGCGCGACGGCGGCCCGCAGCTCCCGGACCCGCTCCGTCAGCGCCCGGCGCGCCGCGCGCACCCGGGGGTCCCGCTCGGCGGCGGCCGCGACGTCCCGGACCGCCCGGTCGGCGACGGCCTGCTCGCAGGATCCGCCGTAGGCCGTCCCGCCCCGCTCCACCAGGGCGGCCTTGCCGTGCCCGGCGGACGTGCACTCCCGCAGCGCGCCGAGCATCCCGGCCAGCCGCGCCAGCGGCACCCGGGCCGCGGCCGGGTCGTCGCGCAGCAGCCGCTCCAGGCTGCCGCCCCGGACGTCCTCGACGACCGCCGTGGCCGCGGGCAGGTGGACGGCGTCCTCGTCGGCGAACAGCAGCCGCGGGACGCGGACGCCGAGTCCGGTGAGGCGTTGGTGGGCCGCCAGGAACAGGTCGATGCCGGAGGCGTGCGCGAAGGTGTCGCGGAGGTCGGGCTCGGGCCCGCCCCAGTAGTCCTCCTCGGGGGACCAGACGTACGCGATCGCGGTCGTGTCGTCGTCGAGGGCGAGCCGGTAGACGCCCTTCCTGGAGCCGCCGCGCAGCCGGGTGACAGCGGTGGGCCTGCGGCCGAGGGCGGCGCGGGCGAGCGGGGTGAGGTCGTCGCGGGTGAGGTGGGCGCGGGCAGGCGTCATGGCGTACGGACCCAGTCCTTCCGATAGGCGGTCCAGTCGTCCTCGGTGGCGGCGAAGTCGACGTACAGGGCGACGCCGAACCGACGCCGGTCCGCGTCCGTGCGGGACAGGCCCAGCCGTACGCCCCGCACGGCCGCCGGGACGGTCTCGGCGTGCGCCCAGTGGCCGAACCGGTTCTCGTGGTGGAAGGGCAGGCCCATCAGGAGGTCGGTGCCGTCCGGGGTGACCTCCAGGGCGAGGCTGGTCTGCTGCGCCACATAGCCGCCGTACAGGCTCTGCAGCGGCTGCATGGTGTCGTACGACATGACGGCGATCTGGTCCACGCGGCGGGCCACCTGCCCGAAGTAGGCCTGCGACCACCACTTGGGGTGGCCGGTGGTGGCACCCCAGAAGGAGTGGAACGCGGGCAGCGGGTCGATCTGGTGGGCGGCGACGGAGAGGACGGCGCCCCGGGCGTGGGTGAGCGCGCGCAGATCGTCGAGGAGGCCCAGGTAGTCGCGGTCGCCGGAGTGCAGCGGCTCCAGGTCGAAGTGGGCGCCCTGGAAGCCGGCGGCGAGGACGGCGCGGGTGGAGGCGAGGACCGCCGCGCGGGTGGCCGGGCGGTCCAGGCGCAGGCCCTCGGGCCCCTCGCCGGCCAGCTTGTCACCGAGCCAGGCCTGGACACGGACGCCGGGCAGCTCCCGGTGCACGGCCGCCGTCAGCCAACGGGCTTTCGGGTACGCCGACTCGGGCAGCGTGCCGTCGTGTTCCAGGGGGCCGGAGTGGACATACAGGTCACGGATGCCGGTGCCGCGCAGCCGGTCGGCGAGGGCCTTGACGTCCCGGTCGCCCTTGCGCCCGTCCACCCAGGCGTGCCCCAGCCAGAGGGCGTCCTGGTGCCGGGTACGGGTGCCGGGGGCCGGATCGCCGGTGTAGTTCAGCCGCAGGGCCGTCTCGGCGGTGAGGAGCGGGAGCAGGAGGAGGCCGAGAAGGAACGCCGCGAGCCGGAGGACACGGCGCTTGCGGGAGGACTTGCGGGAGGGCTCGGGGGTTGTGGATTCCGGGGTTGTGGATTCGGGGGAAGCGGGCTTGCAGGAGGTGGGCTCGGCCGAGGGCGGCTCCGGCTCTGTGACCGTCCGCTCGGCCGTCGGCTCGCGGTCGGCCGTCGGCTGGCCCGTCGGGTCCCGGTCAGCCGTCCGCTCGCCCGTCGACTTCCGGTCAGCCGTCCGCTCGGCCGTCGGCTCCCGGTCAGGCTGCTCGCCCGTCGGGTTCTCGTCCATCCCGCCCCCCTGTCCGCCTGGTCCCCCACCCGTATCCGTCCCGCTCGCGGAGCCGCCTACCTGCCCATACGCTCCGAAATGTGACGTCCTCCCTGAGCCGGGGCCGGCCCCGGCGTGCCACCGCGCACATACGGGTGCGGGTGACGCATGCCGTGCTGGGTGCCCTGACGGGAACCGGGTGGCTGGTGTTGCCGATGATGACGGCCGAGGTCCATGATCCGGTTCCCGTGGCCTCGGCCGGCGCCGTGGCCGCCGCGGCCGCCCCGCAGCAGGACGGGACGTCGGTCGCGGACCTGGCGCTGCCGCTCGTCGCCGGGGCGACGGCCGTGGCCCTGGCCGGATACGGCTACCTGCGGCGCACCCGCCGGGCCCGGACCCGGACGACTCCGGGAACCGTCCCGGCGCGGCCGCCCACGCCCACCCCGGCCGAGTCCGAGCGCCAGGCGCGGGCGGCACTGCGGCTGGCCGATGACTGCGTACGGGCCAGCAGGGAGGAACTGTCCCTGGTGCGGGAGCTGTTCGGGGACAAGCAGACCGAGCCGTTCACGCACGCGCTGCGGGCCGCGGAGACCGAGCTGGCGGCGGCGTTCGCGATCTGGCGGCGGTACGAGGAGGGCGTCCCGGAGGAGCCGAGCGCCCGGCACCAGGCGCTGGTCGGGGTGCTGGGCCGCTGCGCGGAGGCCGGGCGCCGGCTGGACGCGGAGGCGGCGGCGCTGGACCGGTTGCGCGGGCTGGACGAGGACGGTGGTGACCGGGGGGTGGGGGCGGCGCTGGTGGCGGCCGAGGAGCGGTTCCGGGAGCTGGCGGCACGGGCGGTGACCGCCCAGGAGTTGCTGGCGACGGTCCGGAAGCGGTACGCGCCCTCGGCCGGCGAACCCGTCAGCGGGTACGTCGAACAGGCCAAGGACCGGCTGCTGTTCGCCACCGCGCGGCTCAACGAGGCTCGGCAGGCCGCCGACGCGGGCGACCGGCCGCGCGCCGTCCGGCAGTTGCGGGCCGGTGAGGGGGCGGTGGTCCAGGCGGCGGTCCTGGTGGACGGGGTGGAGCGGCTCGTGTCACGGCTGGGGGAGGCGGCCGCACTGGTGCCGGCGGCGCTCACCGGCGCGGAGGCCGAGCTGGCGGCGGTGCGGAGCGGTACGGGGCGGACCTCGCCGACCACGACCGAGCTGCACGCGCGGCTGGCGCACGCCGACCTGGTGCTGGCCGCGGTCCGCGAGGAGCTGACGGGCGGCCCGTACGATCCGCTGGACGCGCTGCGCCGGATCACCCGCGCCGCCGGGCGGCTGGACGGGGCGCGCTCGGGGGTGCTGGACGCCGCGGCACTGCTGGTGGCGCGGAACTCCGTCGCCGGGGCGGAGGAGTTCGTCGCCGTGCACCGGGGGGCCGTGGGAACGCAGGCCCGGGCCCGGCTGGCGGAGGCGGTACGGGAGCTGGGCGCCGGGAACGCCGCACGGGCCGACGCGGTGGCCGGGGAGGCACGGGAGCTGGCCGAGCGGGACGTTCGGGAGTACGGCATCCCGCACCTCGACGCCGAGGGGAGCACGGCCGGCGTGGCCGGCGCCGTCCTCGGCGGCATCCTCCTCGCCGAAACCCCGGACGCCGGCCCTCCGGCGGCCTACGGCGGCCCGCGGACCCGCTCCCGCCACCACGCGTAGGCCTCGCGGCGGGAGCCGGGCAGGCCGCGGCCCGGCTCAGAACAGGCTCAGCAGGGCTTCCGCCGGATCGGTCAGGGCGCCCTCTCCGCCCGGCAGGGGCAGTTCGAACCACACCGTCTTGCCGCGGGGGGTGCGCCGGGAGCCCCAGGCCGCGCTGAGGAGGCCGACCAGTTGCAGGCCCCGGCCGCCCTCGTCGGTGTCCCGGGCCCGTCGGCGCCGGGGCTGGACGAGGCCGGCGTCCCACACCTCGCAGACCAGGGTGCGGTCCAGCAGCAGCCGTAGCCGGATGTCTCCCTCGCCGTACCGCAGGGCGTTCGTCACCAGCTCGCTGACCAGCAGTTCGGTGGTGTCGACCAGCGGTTCCAGGTCCCAGGAGAGCAGCTGGCCGCGGGCGTACTCACGGGCCCGCCCGACACTGCGCGGCTCGCGCGGCAGCGTCCAGTCGCCGACCGACTCGGCGGGCAGCCCCTGCACCCGGGCCATGAGGAGGGCGATGTCGTCCTCCCCGTGATGGGTGTCGAGGGTGTTGAGGACGTGGTCGCAGACGTCCTCCAGGGGCCGGCTGGGATCGGTGAGCGCTCCCACGAAGGCCTGCAGACCCTCGTCCAGCGGGTGGTCGCGGGACTCGACCAGGCCGTCGGTGTAGAGCGCGAGCAGCGCACCCTCCGGGAGTTCGACCTCCACCTCCTCGAACGGCTCGCCCCCCACGCCGAGCGGCATGCCGGGCGGCACGTCGAGCATCAGCGCCGCCTCGCCGGGCTCCACCAGGACCGGTGGCAGATGGCCGGCGTTGGCGAACGTGCAGCGCCTGGTGACGGAGTCGTACACGGCGTACACGCAGGTCGCCAGGTACACCTCGGAGAGGTCGGCGTCCTGGGGCTGGCGGGCCGTACGGGTGGCCTGCTGCACCCCGCCCGGCGTGCCGAGGCCGCGTGCGATCTCGTCCAACGCCGAGAGGACCTCGGCCGGTTCCAGGTCCAGCAGGGCCAGTGTGCGTACGGCGGTGCGCAGTTCGCCCATCGCGACCGCCGCCCGCAGGCCCCGGCCCATGACGTCCCCGACCACCAGCGCCGTGCGGTGACCGGGGAGTTCGATGACGTCGAACCAGTCGCCGCCCACCTCCGTCGCCGCGTTGCCCGGCAGATAGCGGCAGGCGATGTCCAGGCCGGACGCCTCGGGGTCGCCGGGTGGGAGCAGGGAGCGTTGCAGTATCAACGCCCTTTCGTGTTCCCGGCGGTACAGGCGCGCGTTGTCGATACAGACGGCGGCCCGCGCGGCCAGCTCCACCGCGAGGTCCCGGTCGCGCTCCCCGAACGGCTCGCTGCCCTTCGTGCGGGCGAACTGCGCGAGACCCACCACCGTGTCGTGGGCGACCATCGGCACGGCCAGCGTGGACTGCACGAGCCCGCCGTCCTCGGCCGGCACGTGCTGCGGCCGGGCGGTGCGCAGGGCGTCCGCGCAGGGCGAGTTGAACGGGAAGTGGTGGACCGCGCCGACCTCGACAGGCTTGCCGGAGCTGCTGAAAGGGGCGCCGGAGACGGCGCTGGCGAACGCGACGCGGCGCAGTTCGGCGCTGCCGTCGGCGAGGCCGGGCGGGGTCTCGTCACCGGCCAGCAGGCCCTGGTAGAGGTCGACGGTGGCGAGGTCGCAGAAGCCGGGGACGACCACGTCGAGGAGTTCGCGAGCCGTGGTCTCCAGGTCCAGGGAGTTCCCTATGCGGGCGCCGGCCTCGTTGAGCAGCGCGAGGTTGCGCCGGGCGGCGGCGGCCTCGCGGGCGGCGGCCCGGCGGGCGGTGATGTCGGTGCCGAGCCAGGCGATGCCGATGGGCCGGCCGCTGCCGCTCTGCACGCGGTAGAGGTTGACGGACCAGTGCCGGCGTTCCTCCGAGCCGGGGACGAAGCCGGTGACGTGCATGTCGGTGATGGACTCGCCGGACTCCAGCACCCGGCGCAGCGTGGCCGAGACCCGCTCGGCCTCGCCGCGCGGCAGGTAGTCGTGAACTCCCTTGCCCCGGTGGTCGTCCGGGGTTCCGCCGAAGATGGAGGCGAACCGCATGTTCGCCCGGCGGATCCGCAGGTCGACGTCGATCAGCAGGAATCCGAAGGGGGACTGTCCGAAAATGGCCTGCGAGGCGGCGAGGTCGGTCTCGATGCTGCGCAGCGTGCGGACGTCGACGACGATGCAGACGGCGGCCTTCTCGCCCTCGGCGGTGCGCGTCGGCATGACGTAGACCTCGGCCAGGCCCTCCTCGCCGCGGCTGCCGTCCGGCTCGTCGGGCATCCGGAACGGCACTACTCCGGTCCACTCGCGCCCGTCGAGGATTTCGGCCATCTTCCGCTGGCCGCGGTCGCGCAGGTCGGGGTCGATGAAAGCCTCTATCGGGTCCATGCCGACGGCGTGTTCGGCGCGGATGCCGAAGAGCTGCTCGGCGCGCAGGCTCCACTGCTCGACCAGACCGCCGGGACCGATGGAGAAGGACGCGACCTTGATGTAGTCGTAGATCGAACCGGGCGGACTGCTCTGCCACATGGCGTCACCGGGCGCCGCGGCAGCCTCCGCGGCCTGACTCCTCGCGCCGTCCGACGGGTCCTCGGACTCCGTGGCCTTCGCTGGTATCTCGCTCACGCGAACCGTCCCCTCCAGCTCACCGCGTCCGGCACCGGTCACCGGCGGCGGCTGCCCGCAGTATCCAGCACTACGGCGCCGCACGACACGGTGTTCACGATCACAGCTCGGTCCAGGTGGTTTTCGGACCGGTCCGTGAGAACACTTCCACTCTTCTAACCAGGGAACACACCGCCGAACCACCCGGCTGCGGACCACGTGCGCCCCCGGCGCGCACGGCGGACGGCACGCCGACTCCTGTACACCCCCGTGCCCCTGCGGCTGCTGCGGTGTCACCCGGGTACCGCGAGTTCGAACCAGACGGTCTTCCCGCCGGCGCCGGGCCGGGTGCCCCAGCGCCGCGAGGAGCCCGCGACCAGCTGGAGGCCGCGTCCGCTCTCGTCCTCGGGCTGCGCGATCCGCTCCCGCGGCGGGTCGGGGAGCGGGTCGGAGACCTCCACACGCAGGGTGCCTGCGGGTTCGGCGGGGCGGACCAGCCGTACCCCGATGGGGCCGGTGGCATGCCGCAGGGAGTTGGTGACCAGCTCGCTCACCAGCAGTGCGGCGAGGTCGGCGAGGCAGTCCAGGCCCCAGCCGTGCAACTGGCCCCGGACCGCCGCGCGGGCGCTGCGCACGGCGCCCGGTTCCGCGGAAAAGGTCCACTCGGCGCAGTCGCCATCGGTGTCGATCACGCCGATCACTTCCCAGGCCAGCCCGCCCACCCATGTCCGGTTTCATGGGGTTAATGGGCACATACCCGATATACGGGTGGCAGTACCGCACGAGAGGGCGCACTGCGGCACGAGCGGGCGCGCTCCGCTGGGGGACCGTGCATCCAGGAGCCCGGACGGTGGGCACGTCCGCGGCCGCGGGTCCGCCACGGCCGGTCGCACCCGCGCGGCGGTAGCCGCACGTTCAGGACAGCCCCGCGCCCCATCGGGCAGAGACCTCCCGCACCGCCGGCACGTCCTGGTCCAGCCACGGTACGTCCCAGAGCTCGGCCGGGGTCAGCCAGCGCAGCTCGTCATGGTCCTGGAGGGGGCTGGGCGCGGGCGAGCCCGGGCGCAGGCGGGCGGTCCACACCTGGAGGACGTACGGCGTCCGCAGCGGCCACTGCCCCGGCACCCGCCCGACCGGCTCGGCGTCGACGCCCAGCTCCTCGCGGAGTTCGCGCACCAGGGCGTCCTCGGGCCGCTCCCCGGCCTCGACCTTGCCGCCGGGAAGTTCCCAGCGCCCGGCCAGGTCGGCGGGGGCACTGCGGCGTGCGGCGAGCAGCCGGCCGTCGTCGAGGAGGGCGGCTCCCACCACCACGATCCGTTCCGCTTCGGGAGTCGTGCGCGTCATGGAGCGGAGCCTACGGGAGGCCGCGACCGGTCAGTTGCGCGTGCTGTCCCCGTTCTGGCCGATGCGCTCGACCCAGTAGAGCTGCTTGTGCCCCCGGTCGTCGAGGCTGTCGGCGATCTTCTGCGCCTCCGCGCGGGTCGCGTAGCGGCCGACGCGGTAGCGATTGCCGTTGTCGTCCTGCCGTATCACGATCCAGGGGAGGGAGACCGTGCCCTCACTCATGGCCCCCACCGCCCGTGTTCCTTCTCGCACCGCCCCGCCCTCCCCCACTCCGGGGCCCCCGCCGCGCCCCGCCTAAGGAAACCGCAATCCGCATATGCCCGAGCGTACGCCCAACCTTCACGCTGCGAATACGACTTTTCACAAAGAGGTACGCAACCAGCCAGAACGCCGGGGGCGCACGGGGTCGAATGCGCCGTCGTGAACTCCGTGGCCTGGGGTCGGGGGCATACCGAGGGCACCCGGGGTCACCTGGGAGAACGGCCGGATTGCGGCGGCTGGAAAGGGGCCGGGCAGGGCCGGGCGGCGGCGGCCGGCGCGTTGGGTGTGCGCTACCTCACGCGCGCGTGAGGCACCTGCCGTCCGTGCGGGGGCGGTTACTTCACGGGCAGGTGGTAGGCGACCCGGTAGCGGTCGGCCGGGATGACCACGTCGGCGGTCTCCACCGGGCGGCCCGAGGCGAAGTAGGTGCGCTGGACGACCAGGACCACATGTCCGGGGACGCCGCCGAGCAGGTGCAGTTCCTCGGCGAGGCCGGGGCGGGCGCCGACCTCCTCGGTGACGTTGTCCACGATGACGTCGATGGCCCGCATGCGCTCGACCACGCCCATCCCGCCGAGCGGCCCCTCCTCGGGCAGCATCACCGGGGTGCGGCCGGTGACGGCGAGGGGCTCCCAGGAGGTGGAGAGCATCATCGGCTCGCCGGCCTCCCGGAACAGGTACTTGGTGCGCATGACCCGGTCGCCGGTCCGGATCGCGAGCCGCTCGGCGATGGCCGCCCCGGCCTCGGCCTGCTCGCTGCTGGACTCCCAGGTGCCGCGCACCGAGGCGTCGGCCTGCTCCTGCCGGAACGGGGTGGCGCCGCTCGTCGGCCGGTATCCGGAACGGGCGATCCGGCGGGGCACGGGCCGCTCGCGCACGTAGGTCCCCGAGCCGGAGCGGCCCTCCACCAGCCCCTCGGCCATCAGCACCTTGCGGGCCTCCAGGGCGACCGTGTCCGAGACGCCGTACTCCTCGCGGATGCGCGCCTGGGAGGGGAGGCGGGTATGGGGCGGGAGTGAACCGTCGACGATCTTCTTGCGGAGATCACCCGCGACACGCAGGTACGCCGGCTGCTCACCGAAAGTCACTGGCCGCTCCCATCAGGTTGTACAGACAGCAACAGCCTGGCAACCCTGGGTTGTGCCGTGCAAGCAAAGGCCAGAGAATCACTCGATGTGATGACAAAGGGCCGGGGAGGGCTTTACCCAGGCACTTTCTCCCCCGTATAGGCGTCCTCACACCTGGGCGCCCCCGGCCGTGACCGGTGCCGGCCGGCCGGTACAGGAAGTGGACCTGCGCCCACGGCTGACACCCCCGGGAACTCCTGGGTGCCGCCCGGCCGTTGGGAGGGGTACGGAGGGGCGTACGGCCCCTGCCGGCCCGACGGGGCGCCGGGAGCGGCCCTTCCGGCCGGTGGGGCCGGGAGGCGGGGGTGCGGACGCGGGTACCGTGCTCCTGGGCCGGGCGGCGGCACGGAGTCGCGGCCGGTCCGCGACTGGACGGACGTACGAACGGCCGCACGGCAAGCGGCACATGAGCGGGGGGCGGAATGCGGGTGGCGACCGGGCCGGACGGCCGGCTGGGCGATACGGCCGTCCGCGCGGTGAACGGACTCACCGCGCGGTGGGCGCACGCGGTGCACGAGGGCACGGTGTTCTCGGCGCCGGGCGTCTGGCCCCTGCTGGCCTTCCTGGCCGACGGTGCGGCCGGCCCGGCGCGTGCGGAACTGGCCGGCGCCCTGGGCGTGCCGGCCGAACAGGCGGCCGGTGCCGCGCGGGAGCTGCTGGCGGGGCTGGCGTCGGTGTCCGGCCTGGACGCGGCGCTCGGCCTGTGGACGTACCACGGACTGCCGCTGCGCGAGGAGTGGCGGGCCGGGCTGCCCGCCGGCACCCACGGAGTCTTCGGGGACGACCTCGTCACCGCCCAGGAGCGGCTGGACGCCTGGGCGGCCGAGCGGACCGGCGGGCTGGTCGAGCGCATGCCCGTGACGCTGACCCGGGACGCGCGGATGGTGCTGGCCACCGCCTTCGCGCTGCGCACGGAGTGGCGGCAGCCCTTCACCGAGCGGCCGCTGCGGCCCGGCACCGGCCCCTGGCAGGGCCGCACCCTGCGCGGCCTGCACCGGCGCAGCGTGCGGCCGGACCGGGTGGGGGTGACGGGCACCCCGGACGGCTTCGTCACCGCGCTGACGGTGCCGGGGGACAACGGCGTCGACGTCCACCTGGTCCTCGGCGAGGAGCGCATGACGCCGGGTCAGGTGCTGGCGGCCGGTGTGGGGATCGTGGAGCGCGGCCTGCCGCTGACCGGGGGCGGCGCGCTGCCGCACGGGCACGTGGGCCCCGGTCTGCACGTGGAGCAGCAGCCGGCCACCACGCCGGAGCCGAGAACGCTGGACGTGACGACGGTGGCGTACGAGGTGCGGGCCGACCACGACCTGCTGGCGCCGGCGGCCCTCTTCGGCCTCGCGACGGCGACGGACACCGAGGCGGGCCATTTCCCGGGGATCAGCCCCTCTCCGCTGGCCGTCGGGGAGGCCCGCCAGTCGGCCGTGGCCCAGTTCGGCGCGCTCGGCTTCCGCGCGGCGGCGGTGACGGCGGCCATGCCGGTGGCGGCCGGCGCCGTCCCGCAGTACCGCTACGAGACGACGGTCGTCCGGGCCGCCTTCGACCGCCCCTTCGCCTTCCTCGCCGCCGACCGCGAGTCCCGCCTGGTACTGGCGGCGGGCTGGGTGACGGAACCGGCGCCGTACCCGGTCACGGGCTTTGCGGCCACCGTGCCGCCGGCACCCTGACGGGGCACCGACGCAGGGCGGCCGAGGGTGTCAGCCTCCCAGCGCCGCTCCCCGGGGCACGTGGAACGGGACGGTGTGCCAGGGGCTGTCCGGGTGGGTGGCCAGGGTCCGGTGGGCGGCGAGCATCTCCTGGTACCAGCCGCCGAACTCCTCGTCGTCGAAGTGCAGGCAGCGGCCCAGCGCGTAACCGGCGGAGAAGTCCTGCCACGAGGTGTGGGCGCTCTGCGCGGCCTCGCTCGCCTCGACGACCGCCTCCCGCATCTCGGCGCGGGTGGCGAACCGTGAGCCGTAGCCCCATCGGGCCATCATCGAGGCGCGGCCGAGGTCCCAGGCTGCGACCGAGCGCACCGCGGCGTCCGCCGCGAGCAGGCCGTCGGCGCGGAACCTGCCCTCGTAGCGGAGCACCTTGCCGACCAGGCCGACGACATGCCCGACGAACTCCTCCCAGTCCGGGCCGATCTCGTCCGGCTGCTGCGCGGCACGCTCCCGCAGCGTGCTCTCCACGCACTCGCGCCACGCGGTGGCGTCGACGGCCTGCAGCCGGCCGTCCGTGTACCGGTGGGCGAGGGCGGTGCGCGTGTCGAGGACGTACTCCCAGTACCAGGGGGTGACCTCGCGGGCGAGGAGCCGCCGCTGCGTCTCCTGCCATCCGGCCCGGTCGGTGACGCCCCACCACTTGGCGAGCCGCTCGTGCTCGATGGACAGGCCCAGCCCGTGGTAGTGCGGGTTGTTCCAGGCCTCGCCGTTGACGAAGCACATGTGGGCACCGAGGGCCAGGCCGTGCAGCAGCGGGCCGAGGGGCGGTGCGCCGGCGCGCAGGGCGACGAGCCGTTCGGCGCGGCCGTCCTCGTCCCAGTGCTCGTTGTGCAGCGCCCGCCACACCTGACGCTCCTCCGCGTCGGCCGACATGAGCATCGGGCACGGGGTCTGGCTGTTCACCGCAATGCCGTCGACGTCACGGGGCAGGTCGTCGGCCAGGTCGCGCAGGGTGTACGCCTCGAAGACGAAGTGCGGGTGCGGGCGCGGGAGCACGCCCCGGGTGTAGACGGCGACGAGGCGCCCGACGGGGGTGTCGTGGACGTGGAAGGTGCGCCGGCCGGGATCGGGCGAGGTGTCCTCGCGGCGGAACGGCACGTACACGAGGTCGCCGGCGAGCGCCTCCAGGTAGGCGAGGGTCATGTCGCCCCGGGCCTCTTCCGCGGCCTCCTCGTCCTCCCACTCGGTCGCGGCATGGCGGGTCAGCAGCTCGTACAGGTGCTGTTCGAGCGCGTCCGGCGCCTGCCAGGTGCCGGGCTGCGCGGGCGTGGGGATGCGCGGCAGCGCCTCGTCGTGATCGTCCAGTTCACCGACGACGTACCGCTCCTCCGCCGGCCCCTCCCCCGCGTACCGCTCACCCCGAGCCGCCCGCTTCCGGCCTCCGAACACCCCGACGTCCCCCGTTTCCGCTTCCGCGATCATGGACTACGGCCACTCTAACTGCCGTGGAAACCGCCCTGTTGACGGCTCGGGGGTGGTTCGAGGCCGGTGAGCGGGGCGGGCCTTCCCGGATCGAGGTCTGGCTGGGCGATGTGGTTCCGTACGGGCATGACAGAACGCTTCTCCCCCGGACAGGTCGTCGTCCGCCGCGAGTTGCTCGACAACCGGCCGTGGATCACCTATCCGGTGCGCGTGGTGGAGGACGGCGAGGACCTGTTGGCGCTATACCTGGCGCAGGGCACGCCCATGACCTTCGGCTCGGGCCCGTTCTCCTGGGGGCCCCACCCCTGGCAGGCCGTCGCGGACACCTGGCAGTCGCCCGGGGTGCTGCAGTTGCAGCGGCCCGGCGACCTGTACGCGGTCTGGGTCTTCTGGAACGACGACCGCTCCCGTCATGACTGGTACGTCAACTTCCAGCGGCCGTTCCGCAGGACGACGCTCGGGATCGACACCCTCGACCTGGAACTCGACATCCGGGTGCCCGGCGACGGCGGCGCCTACCGCTGGAAGGACGTCGACCACTTCGAGAGCCGGGCGGCGGCGGGCGGCTTCGCCGAGGGTGAGGCCGACCGGGTCCGCGAGGCGGCACGCGAGCTGACGCTCGCCCTCGACCGAGGCGAGGCCTGGTGGGACCCGGCCTGGTCCCGGTGGCACCCGGACACGGCCTGGACGGTTCCGGAACGCGTACCGGAGGCTCTGACCGAGTCGGCGCGCCCCGTCGAGGCCGGTCGGAGCTGACAGCAGGGCGCGAGTACCGGACGGGGTCCGGCATGTCATCCCGTACCGACCTGTACCCGCAGAGGTGACCGATGCCGTTCCAGCACCCCGAGGAGACCGGCCACGGCTACGTGATCGAGCGCTGTGTGACGAGGAAAGGACTCGGGCCACCCGCGCCACCTCGGACTGGAGTTGCCGGGGTCAGGCGCGAAGCTGTCAGTGGCGGCTGGGATGCTGCGCAGCGGCGAGCGCGGCTCCTGGAACAGCTCGCTGTCTGACGTGAGAGGTACCGGAAGTGACGGCAACCAACCCGTGTGTGGTGGATTCGACGTGGGTCCTCACCGGTGACGGCGCGCGCCGGGTGAAGGACCTTGTCGGTATCCCCTTCACCGCCGTTCTGGACGGCAAGCCTTACGGGACTCTGTCGAACGGGTTCGTCAGGACCGGTACCGAGGACGTGGTGAAGTTGCGGACCTCCGAGGGCCATGAGGTCCGGCTGACCGCCGGACACAAGGTTCTGACGTACATCCCGAAGACGAGCCGCTATGCGAAGGACGCCCGCGAAGAGTGGGTCGCGGCCGGCGACCTCGGGCCCGGCACCCTCGTCCGCCTGAGCGACAACCTCGGCGCGAGCTGGGCCGGCCGTGGCACCGAGGGGCAGGGCTACGTGCTCGGCAACCTCGTCGGTGACGGGACCTTCCACACCTACGGGGGCTACGGGGCCGTCGCCTTCTGGGACACGGACCCCGGCTTCGAGTCGGTTCGTGACTACCTCTACGAGCAGGTGGTGAAGCTGGGCGCACGCTCCGACTTCAAAGGCTGGCACCGAGTCAGCCAGAGCGACCAGTACCGCCTGAAGACAACCGGCATCCGTGACCTCGCCGCCACCTTCGGCATCGCCCAAGGGCGCAAGACGGTCACGCCCGAAGTCGAGCGAGCTTCGTCCGGCTTCTACCGGGGCTTCCTGCGCGGGCTGTTCGATGCGGACGGGCACATCGAGGGTGCCTCCACCGCCGGTGGCGTGAGCATCCGCCTCACGTCCATCGACCTCCCCGCCCTCCAGGCGGTGCAGCGGATGCTCGCCCGCCTCGGTGTCCGTTCCGCCATCCGGAACCTCAAGGACGAGCAGGTGCACGACTGGGGCGAGCGCGGTGGCGAGTACCTCTCGCAGCGCAGCTACCGACTGATCATCGCGGGCGCGAACGCATCCCGCCACATGCAGGTGGTCGGCTTCCTCAACTCGGCCAAGACCCGGAAGTGGGAAGCCCTCACAAGCCACATGCGGCGTGGCTTCTACAAGAAGCCGTACACGGCGTCCGTGGAATGCGTCGAACCGGACGGACGCGAAGACGTCTACGACGTGACCGTGGCCGACGTCCACGCCTTCGACGGCAACGGCATCGTGTTGCACACCTGCTAGGCGCGGATCATCCGAAGAGGGGCCCACCCCCGAGGGAATGGGCCCCACCACCCGTCAGACGTTGAACCTGAACTCCACCACGTCGCCGTCCTGCATGACGTAGTCCTTGCCCTCCATGCGGGCCTTGCCCTTGGCGCGGGCCTCGGCGACCGAGCCGGTCTCGACCAGGTCGGCGAAGGAGATGACCTCGGCCTTGATGAAGCCCTTCTGGAAGTCGGTGTGGATGACACCGGCCGCCTCGGGGGCCGTGGCGCCCTTCTTGATCGTCCAGGCGCGGGACTCCTTGGGGCCGGCCGTCAGGTAGGTCTGCAGGCCGAGGGTGTCGAAGCCGACGCGGGCGAGGGTGGCGAGGCCGGGCTCGTCCTGGCCGACGGACTGGAGCAGCTCCAGGGCCTCCTCCTCGTCCAGCTCGGCGAGGTCGGCCTCCAGCTTGGCGTTGAGGAAGATGGCCTCGGCCGGGGCGACCAGGGCACGCTGCTCGTTCTTGAAGTCCTCGTCGGTCAGCTCGTCCTCGTCGACGTTGAAGACGTAGAGGAAGGGCTTGGTGGTGAGCAGGTGCAGATCGTGGAGGAGCTCCGCGCGCTCGCTGCCCTGGACGATGCCGTGCGTGAAGAGCGTGTCGCCCTTCTCCAGGATCTCCTTGGCCTCCTCGACGGCCTTGACCTTGGGCGCGACGTCCTTCTTGATCCGCGACTCCTTCTGGAGCCGGGGCAGGACCTTCTCGATGGTCTGGAGGTCGGCGAGGATCAGCTCGGTGTTGATCGTCTCGATGTCGTCCTTCGGCGAGACCTTGCCGTCGACGTGGACGACGTTCTCGTCCTTGAAGGCGCGGATGACCTGGCAGATCGCGTCGGACTCGCGGATGTTCGCGAGGAACTTGTTGCCCAGGCCCTCGCCCTCGGAGGCGCCGCGCACGATGCCGGCGATGTCGACGAAGTCGACCGTGGCCGGGAGGATGCGCTCCGACTTGAAGATCGAGGCCAGCTGGGCGAGGCGGGCGTCGGGCACGCCGACCACGCCGACGTTGGGCTCGATCGTGGCGAACGGGTAGTTGGCCGCCAGCACGTCGTTCTTGGTCAGGGCGTTGAACAGGGTCGACTTGCCGACATTGGGCAGGCCGACGATTCCGATCGTGAGCGACACGTTGCGACTTCCCGTAGTGAGTGGGCCAGGGGCTGCCAGGGGCCAGAGACCGACACTGGCCGATCCACCAGTTTACGGCGTCCCGGGCGCCCGCCTCGCGGGAGCGTCGAACGCCCGGCCAAGCTCCCTCCACCGGCGTGTCTGGGGCCCGATTCAGCACATAAACAGACCTAGGTTGGTCTCTGTGGAGCAACACAGAACGCGACCCCCGAACAACGGACCGCGACGCGGCACGCCCTCCTCGCCCCCGCTGCCGCCGCAGGAACGGCGCCGGCCGGGCGGCGAGCGACGGCCCGCCCGGCCGGTGGGCGAGGTGCGGCCCGGCCCGCCGGGCCCGCGGCTGCCGAACCCCCGGCTGACCGGGCTCGGCAGCGGGCTGTTCTGCGCGGCGGCGATGTTCCTGCTCGGCTTCCTGGACCAGCTGCTGTTCGGCGCGTCCCTCACGGTCTACGGCGTGCTGTTCCTGCCGGTGTGCGTGCTGACGGCGCTGTGGGTGCGCGGCGGGGACGTGCTGACCGCGCCCGTCGTCGCGCCGATCGCGTTCGCCGCGGGCCTGCTGCCGGTCGCCGAGGGCGGCGGGGGGCTGCTCGGACGCATGATGGGACTGGTCACCGGCCTCGCCACCCAGGCGGGCTGGCTCTACGGAGGAACGCTCACCGCCGGGCTGATCGCACTCGTCCGCCGGGTGCGCTGGGTACGACGCCGCCGCCGACGGAGCTGACCGCGCCCGTCGTCGCGCCGATCGCGTTCGCCGCGGGCCTGCTGCCGGTCGCCGAGACCGGCGGGGGGCTGCTCGGACGCATGATGGGACTGGTCACCGGCCTCGCCACCCAGGCGGGCTGGCTCTACGGAGGAACGCTCACCGCCGGGCTGATCGCACTCGTCCGCCGGGTGCGCTGGGTACGGCGCCGCCGCCGACGGAGCTGACCGCGCCCGGGGGACTTCCGCGGGTCAGGCCGTCCGGCCGGCTCCGGCGGCCGCGCCTCCTGGCCGGCCCGGGCCCGGAACGGCGCGGGGCAGCCGCTCGGCACGCGGGAGGGCCGTCCCGCGCGGGCGCCGGCCGGCCACACCCCCGGTGTCCTCCGGGCCCGGCCCGCGGCCCGGCGGGACCCGGGCGGAGGCCGGCCTAGGCGTGCTGGGCCGCTCTCATCGCCGCTCCCACGATCCCCGCGTTGTTCTGCAGCTGCGCCGGGACGATCTCGGCCTTGATGCCCTCGATGAGGTGCAGGAACTTGTGAGCCTTGCGGCTGACGCCGCCGCCGATGATGAACAGCTCGGGGGAGAACAGCATCTCCACGTGGGCCAGGTACTTCTGGACGCGGTGGGCCCACTGCTCCCAGCTGAGGCCGTGGTCCTCCTTGGCCTTGCTGGAGGCGTGCTTCTCCGCGTCGTGGCCGTTCAGCTCCAGGTGGCCCAGCTCGGTGTTCGGGAGCAGGGTGCCGTCCACGAAGACGGCGCTGCCGATGCCCGTGCCGAAGGTGAGCAGGATCACCGGGCCCCGGCGGTCCCGCCCGGCGCCGAACTCCATCTCGGCGACGCCCGCCGCGTCCGCGTCGTTGACCACGGTCACCGGGAGGCCGCCGAGTCTGCCGCTGAACAACGCGCGCGCGTCCGTGTCGATCCAGCTCTTGTCCACGTTCGCCGCCGTACGGACCGTGGCGCCGCCGGTGACCACTCCGGGGAAGGTCAGCCCGACCGGGCCGGTCCAGCCGAAGTGGTCCACCACCTGTTTGACCCCGTCGGCCACGCCGTCGGGCGTCGCCGGGTGCGGGGTGAGCACCTTGCAGCGCTCGTGGGCCAGGTCGCCCCGGTCCAGATCCACTGGGGCGCCCTTGATCCCGGATCCGCCGATGTCCACGCCGAAGATCTGCATGGCTCCACGTTACGACGGGCCACCGACAGTCACGCCTCGGGCGTACCGCTTCCGCCGCGCTCGGCGACCAGGGCCGCCGCCTCCTCGCGCAGGTCACGGCGGAGTTCCTTGGGCAGCGAGAAGGTGATCGACTCCTCGGCGGCCTTGACCAGCTCCACGTCCACGTAACCGCGCTCGGCGAGCCACTCCAGCACCTGCTCGACCAGCACGTCCGGCACGGAGGCCCCGGAGGTGACGCCGACCGTGGACACGCCCTCCAGCCAGGCCTCGTCGATCTCGTCGGCGAAGTCCACCAGGTAGGCCTCGCGGGCGCCGGCGAGCTTGGCGACCTCGACCAGCCGCTTGGAGTTGGAGGAGTTGCGCGAGCCGACGACGATGACCAGCTCGGCCTCGGCGCCCATCTGCTTCACGGCCAGCTGACGGTTCTGCGTCGCGTAGCAGATGTCGTCGCTGGGCGGGGAGACCAGCCCGGGGAACTTGGTCTTCAGGGCGTCGACGGTCTCCATGGTCTCGTCCACGGAGAGGGTGGTCTGGGAGAGCCAGACGACCTTCGACGGGTCGCGGACCTCCACCTTCTCGACGTCCGCGGGGCCGTCGACCAGCTGGATGTGGTCGGGGGCCTCGCCGGAGGTGCCGATGACCTCCTCGTGGCCCTCGTGGCCGATCAGGAGGATGTCGTAGTCCTCGCCCGCGTACCGGACGGCTTCCTTGTGGACCTTGGTGACCAGGGGGCAGGTGGCGTCGATCGTGGCGAGCCGGCCCTGCCGGGCCTCCTCGTGCACCACGGGGGCGACGCCGTGCGCCGAGAACATGACGATGTTGCCGGGCGGCACCTCCTCCGTCCGCTCGACGAAGACGGCGCCCTTCTTCTCCAGGGTCTGCACGACGTACTTGTTGTGGACGATCTCGTGCCGGACGTAGATCGGGGCCCCGTACTGCTCCAGGGCCTTCTCGACGGCGATCACGGCGCGGTCCACGCCGGCGCAGTAGCCCCGGGGGGCGGCGAGCAGGACACGGCGGCCAGAGGAAGCGGTCATGCGTCCCATCGTAAGGCCGCGTTCCGGGGCGCAGAGATCGCGTCCCCGCGCACCCGCGGTGAGGATTCGCGCGTATGCCCGACACCGGAACGACGGCTTCCACCACCGCCGCGCGCCACCGGTCGCGGCGTGGCCTCGGCTTCCGGGTCCTCGTGGTCCACGGGCCCCTCGGAGTGGCTGCGCGGGGACCCGCAGCCGGACACGGCCGGCGCCCCACGGCGCGCAGCCGGACTGTCGGTACCGGCCGTTAGGCTCGCCGCATGGCTGTGAACACGTCTCCCGAAGCCCCGCTCCCCGTAGGCGAGGTCTCCCGTCTGATCGGGGGATGGATCGACCGGCTCGGCGCGGTGTGGGTCGAGGGACAGATCACGCAGCTGTCGCGCCGGCCCGGCGCCGGCGTCGTGTTCCTCACGCTCCGCGACCCCTCGTACGACGTCTCGGTCAGCGTGACCTGCTACCGCCAGGTCTTCGAAGCGGTCGCGGACGTCGTCGGCGAGGGCGCCCGCGTCGTCGTACTGGCGAAGCCGGAGTGGTACGCCCCGCGGGGCCAGCTCTCCCTGCGGGCCGCCGAGATAAGGCCGGTCGGCGTCGGCGAGCTGCTGGCCCGGCTGGAGCAGCTGAAGAAGGCGCTCGCGGCCGAGGGCCTGTTCGCGCCGGAGCGGAAGAAGCCGCTGCCGTTCCTGCCGCAGCTGATCGGGCTGGTGTGCGGCCGGGCCTCCGCCGCGGAGCGGGACGTGCTGGAGAACGCCCGGCACCGCTGGCCCGCCGTCCGCTTCGAGGTGCGCAACGTCCCCGTGCAGGGTGTGCACGCCGTGCCCCAGGTCGTGCAGGCCGTCAAGGAACTCGACGCGATCGACGAGGTGGACGTGATCATCGTCGCGCGCGGCGGCGGCAGCGTCGAGGACCTGCTGCCGTTCTCCGACGAGCAGCTGGTGCGGGCCGTGGCCGAGTGCCGCACGCCCGTGGTGTCCGCGATCGGGCACGAGCCGGACAATCCGCTGCTGGACCACGTCGCCGACCTGCGCGCGTCCACGCCGACGGACGCGGCCAAGAAGGTCGTACCCGATGTCGGCGAGGAACTGGAGCGGGTGCGGATGCTGCGCGACCGGGCGCGGCGCTGCATGGCGGCGTTCGTGGAGCGGGAGCAGCGCGGGCTGGCGCATGCGCTGGCCCGGCCCTCGATAGAGGATCCCCACCGGATGCTCGACGAGCGCGCCGACCAAGTGGCCTCGCTGCTGGAGCGCGGCCGGCGGACCCTGGGACATCTGCTGGACCGGGCGGACTCGGAGCTGACGCACACGCACGCGCGGGTGGTGGCCCTCTCCCCCGCCGCGACGCTCCAGCGCGGTTACGCGGTGCTCCAGCGGGCGGACGGGCACGTGGTGCGCGGTCCGGCGGAGGTGACGGCGGGCGAGGCGCTGCGGGCCCGGGTCGCCGACGGTGAATTCACAGTGAAGGTGAGCGAATGACGAGCAAGGTGGACGAGGCGCTCTCGTACGAGCAGGCGCGGGACGAGCTGATCGAGGTCGTACGGCGGCTGGAGGCGGGCGGTACCACGCTGGAGGAGTCCCTGGCGCTGTGGGAGCGCGGCGAGGAGCTGGCCAGGGTGTGCCGGCGCTGGCTGGAGGGCGCCCGGGCCCGGCTGGACGCGGCGCTGGCCGAGGAGGAGGCGGAAGAGGAGGAGAGCGCCGGGTAGGCGCGCGGCCACCGTGGGCTGTGAGGCGGGTCACCGCGGCCAGGCTTTTGTTGAAGGTTGAACTTCACTGGCGTAGTGTCGTCCCGTCAGCCGATCCGGACCGCGGTCCGGTACGTCGGATCAAGACGTCTACCAGGAAGTACACGCATGTCTCTCGTTCTTGACCCCGCCGCCCAGGACCTGCTGTTCCGCGAGGCCCGCACCGCGAACACCTTCACCGACGAGCCGGTGACCGACGAGCAGGTGCAGGCGATCTACGACCTGGTCAAGTACGGCCCGACCGCCTTCAACCAGAGCCCGCTGCGCATCACCCTGGTCCGCTCCCCCGAGGCCCGTGAGCGCCTGGTGCAGCACATGGCCGAGGGCAACCGGCCCAAGACGGCCACCGCCCCGCTGGTCGCGATCCTCTCCGCGGACAACGAGTTCCACGAGGAGCTGCCGACCCTCTTCCCGCACTTCCCGCAGGCCAAGGACCTCTTCTTCAGCGAGCGTCCGGCCCGTGAGGGCGCCGCCGGGCTGAACGCCGCCCTGCAGGCCGCCTACTTCATCATCGGCGTCCGCGCCGCGGGCCTCGCCGCCGGCCCGATGACCGGCCTCGACTTCGAGGGCGTCCGCAAGGAGTTCCTGGACGACGACCACACCCCGCTGATGGTCGTCAACATCGGCAAGCCGGGCCCGGACGCCTGGTTCCCGCGCTCGCCGCGCCTGGCGTACGAGGACGTCGTCACGACCGTCTGAGCGGGATCCGTACGGCGATCGTCACGACGATCCGTACAGGGATCCGTACGGCGATCCCCACGGCCATCCGTACGGCGATCCCCACGGCAAGAGGCCCCCGGCATCACCGGGGGCCTCTTCGCGTGCGCGGAGACGGTGCGGGTCACTCCATCTTCAGCGCGGCCGCCATCGTCGTCAGCTCCGCGAAGGAGCCGGTGCCGGCCACCACCGTGGTGGAGCCGGGCGTGTCCTGCAGGACCAGGGCGTCGTACCGGCCGCCGGTGTAGCGGGTCCAGGTGCGGCCGTCGATCGTCTCGGTCCGCTTCGTCGCCGAGCCGCCCTGGCTGGCCTGGTCGATGAAGTCGGTGCGCTTCTGCGTGGACTGCTCGACCTGCACGTACTGGCCGTCCGGGGTCCGGAAGCCGAGGTGCCAGCGGTCGGAGTTCGCGCCCTGGAAGCGTACGGAGGTCGCCTTCCAGGTACTCGGCAGGCCCTCGGGTGCGGCCACCGGATAACTCGCCGCCCGGCGGGCCGTGAGCAGCTCGACCCGGTAGTCGACCCGCTTGAGGTCGGGAGCGTGATCGTCGTGCGGGATGGTGAGGAAGTAGACGACCGCCGCCGCGATGCCGATCAGGGCCAGGGAGAGAACCATGTCCCGGGCCGTCTTCTGCTTGCCGTTCGAACCTGCCACGCCCTCTATCGTCGCAGGTGTCCCTTGCGCTCATCCGTGGGGTCCCCTGCTCATTTTGTCTGTCCGGCGATAGAGTCAGGGTCCAATACCCTCATCCGGCCGTCGTCGTATCAGAAAGGTGCGCTCCGATGACCGAAAATCATCACCTGCCGTCCGAGCTCGATGTTCCCTCCGAGGCTCCCGACCGCAACCTCGCCCTGGAACTCGTCCGGGTGACCGAAGCCGCCGCGATGGCCGCGGGCCGCTGGGTGGGGCGCGGTGACAAGAACGGCGCCGACGGCGCCGCGGTGCGCGCCATGCGGACCCTCGTCTCCACCGTCTCGATGAACGGCGTGGTCGTCATCGGCGAGGGCGAGAAGGACGAGGCCCCGATGCTCTTCAACGGGGAGCACGTGGGTGACGGCACCGGCCCCGAGGTCGACATCGCCGTCGACCCGATCGACGGCACCACGCTCACGGCCAAGGGCATGCCGAACGCGATCGCCGTGCTGGCCGCCGCCGAGCGGGGCGCCATGTTCGACCCGTCCGCCGTGTTCTACATGGACAAGCTGGTCACCGGTCCCGAGGCGGCCGACTTCGTCGACATCAACGCGCCCGTCGAGGTGAACATCCGGCGGATCGCGAAGGCCAAGCGGTCCGCGCCGGAGGACGTGACCGTCGTCATCCTGGACCGGCCGCGGCACGAGAGCCTGATCCGGGAGGTCCGGGAGGCCGGCGCCCGCATCAAGCTGATCTCCGACGGCGATGTCGCCGGCTCGGTGTACGCACTGCGCGAGGGCACCGGCGTCGACCTGCTGCTCGGCATCGGCGGCACGCCGGAGGGCATCATCTCGGCCTGCGCCGTGAAGTGCCTGGGCGGCACCATCCAGGGCAAGCTGTGGCCCAAGGACGACGAGGAGCGGCAGCGGGCCATCGACGCGGGGCACGACCTGGACCGCGTGCTCACCACCGACGACCTGGTGTCCGGCGAGAACGTGTTCTTCGTCGCGACCGGCATCACCGACGGTGAGCTGCTGCGGGGCGTGCAGTACCGGTCGGAGACCGCGCTCACCGAGTCGATCGTGATGCGGTCGAAGTCGGGGACCGTGCGGAGGATCTACTCCGAGCACCGGCTGAGCAAGCTGCGGGCCTACAGCGCGATCGACTTCGACCGGGCCAAGTAGCCGCTGCCGGGGGTCGGCGCCCCCGCGTACCCGAGGAGCGCCCTCTGTGCGGAGAGGGCGCTCCTTGTCCGGGCTTTCCAGCCCGCCATGCGGTTCGCGTCCGGGCTTTCAGCCCGCTATGCGGTTCGCCGCCGTCGCGCGCGCCGCCTTCTTCAACTCCATCTCGCGCCTGCGGCGCCGCGCCAGCACCACCCGGCGTTCGGCTGCCGTGAGGCCGCCCCAGACTCCGTAGGGCTCGGGCTGCAGCAGGGCGTGTTCGCGGCACTCGACCATGACCGGGCAGCGGGAGCACACCCGCTTGGCCGCCTCCTCGCGGGACAGCCGGGCCGCGGTCGGCTCCTTCGACGGGGCGAAGAACAGACCGGCCTCGTCGCGCCGGCACACCGCCTCGGTGTGCCAGGGTGCGTCTTGATCCCTGTCTCGCGCTGGCACCCGCTGGGCCGGAACGGCAGCGACCTGCAGGGACGAATGCGGCGGTTGCAGCACGGTCTACTCCTGACGACGGCTTCGCGAGCGAGAGACGATGCAGCAAGGCCTACCCGCTGTGCGCGCGCCTATGCACAGCGTTCCCATCCGCAGGCGCGCGGCGAAATCTTCACGCCCCCGACCGGGCGGCACCGCCACGGCGGACGGGCCACCGGCCCGGGTTCGCGACCGTCAGTGCCCCAGGTGCTTGCGCAGCTTGCGGTCGACCTTGTCCTGGACGCGCTCCAGGATGTCCGCCACGAGCTTGCCCCGCTTGGGCCGCGCCTCGACGTTGCCGAGGACGGCCCAGCCGTCGACGTGGACCACCGGCGCCTCGGGGTCGGCCGAGTCCAGCGGGCTGACCTCGAAGTTGCCGAGCACACCGCCCCCGGTGCCGCGCAGCGAGACGTTCTCCGGGACGCGGATCTGGACGTCGCCGAAGACGGAGACCGCCTTGATCACCACCTGCTGGTACTCGAAGATCGCCTCGCTCAGGTCGATCTCGACGCTGCCGAAGACGGCGTACGCGTGCAGCCGGCGTCCGGCCCGCCAGCGGCCCCGGCGCATGGCGCTGCTGAACACCGCCACCACGTTGGCGTCCGCCTCCGCCGGAATCGCCTCGGGGCTGACGCGCGGCGGCGCCGGCATGGAGGCGGGCCCGGCGGGACGCCGGTGGCCGGCCGGCAGGTCCCGGATGAAGACCTCCAGCTCACCCACCGTCTTGGCGTGCAGCACCCCCTCCACGCGCTCGGCGTGCTCGTCGGCGGTCAGCCGGCCCTCGGCGAGGGCCTCCCGGAGGATGTCGGCGACCCGGTCACGGTCGGCGTCGGAGGCGCGCAACTCGGCCGCGGGTGTGGGTGCGTTCTGCTTCTGAAGGTCCACGGCAGCAGCGTACCGAAACACGATAGATCGCGACACCCCGAACTGAGCCTTACCTCACAGGTTCGCCGTCGGCGGCAGGTTCTACGCTGGACGGGCCCGCCAGCGTCGGCGGGCCGCCGTCCGTCAGAGTGAGGAATGGGCTGAGATGCCTGAGTTCGCGTACACCGATCTGCTCCCCCAGGGCGAGGACACCACCCCGTACCGGCTGGTGACCTCCGAGGGCGTGTCCACCGTCGAGGGACCGGACGGGCGGACGTTCCTCAAGGTGGAGCCGGAGGCGCTGCGCAAGCTGGCCGAGGAGGCCATCCACGACATCCAGCACTACCTGCGCCCGGCCCACCTCGCCCAGCTGCGCCGGATCATCGACGACCCGGAGGCGTCGGCGAACGACAAGTTCGTCGCGCTGGACCTGCTGAAGAACGCCAACATCGCGGCGGCCGGCGTGCTGCCCATGTGCCAGGACACCGGCACGGCGATCGTGATGGGCAAGCGCGGCCAGAACGTGCTGACGGCGGGCCGCGACGAGGAGGCCCTCAGCCGCGGCATCTACGACGCCTACACCAGGCTGAACCTGCGCTACTCGCAGATGGCTCCGCTCACCATGTGGGAGGAGAAGAACACCGGCTCCAACCTGCCGGCCCAGATCGAGCTGTACGCCACCGACGGCGGCGCCTACAAGTTCCTGTTCATGGCCAAGGGCGGCGGCTCCGCGAACAAGTCCTTCCTGTACCAGGAGACGAAGGCCGTCCTGAACGAGGCCTCCATGATGAAGTTCCTGGAGGAGAAGATCCGTTCGCTCGGTACGGCCGCCTGCCCGCCGTACCACCTGGCGATCGTCGTCGGCGGCACGAGCGCCGAGTACGCCCTGAAGACCGCGAAGTACGCCTCCGCCCACTACCTGGACGAGATCCCCGCCGAGGGCTCGGAGCTGGGCCACGGCTTCCGGGACAAGGAGCTGGAGCAGAAGGTCTTCGAGCTGACGCAGAAGATCGGCATCGGCGCGCAGTTCGGCGGCAAGTACTTCTGCCACGACGTGCGCGTGGTCCGGCTGCCGCGGCACGGCGCCTCCTGCCCGGTCGCGATCGCCGTCTCCTGCTCGGCCGACCGCCAGGCCGTCGCGAAGATCACCGCCGAGGGCGTCTTCCTGGAGCAGCTGGAGACCGACCCGGCGCGCTTCCTGCCGGACACCACGGACGAGCACCTCGAATCCGACGGTGACGTGGTGAAGATCGACCTCAACCAGCCGATGGACACGATCCTCGCCGAACTGACCAAGTACCCGGTGAAGACCCGCCTGTCGCTGACCGGCCCGCTGGTCGTGGCCCGTGACATCGCCCACGCCAAGATCAAGGAGCGGCTGGACGCGGGCGAGGAGATGCCGCAGTACCTGAAGGACCACCCGGTGTACTACGCGGGTCCGGCGAAGACCCCCGAGGGCTATGCCTCCGGCTCCTTCGGCCCGACCACGGCCGGCCGCATGGACTCCTACGTGGAGCAGTTCCAGGCCGCGGGCGGCTCCAAGGTGATGCTCGCCAAGGGCAACCGCAGCAAGCAGGTCACCGACGCGTGTGCCGCGCACGGCGGCTTCTACCTCGGCTCCATCGGCGGCCCGGCCGCCCGCCTCGCCCAGGACTGCATCAAGAAGGTGGAGGTCCTGGAGTACGAGGAGCTGGGCATGGAGGCGGTCTGGAAGATCGAGGTCGAGGACTTCCCGGCGTTCATCGTGGTGGACGACAAGGGCAACGACTTCTTCCAGGACCCGGCCCCGCAGCCGACGTTCACGTCGATCCCGGTGCGGGGGCCCGGCCTGGCCTGACCCGGCGCCGGACGCCCGCCCCTGACGAGCGCGGGGGCGGGCGTCGGCCGTCGCGGGCAAGGGCCGGCAGGAGGGGCCGGTTGCCGGCACGCCCCCCGGGTGGGTCAACGCCCGGAACATCGCCGGGCTCCCGATCGCTATACGGGTATGAGCGAATACCGGATCGAGCACGACTCCATGGGTGAGGTACGCGTCCCCGCCGAGGCCAAGTGGCGGGCCCAGACGCAGCGTGCCGTGGAGAACTTCCCCATCTCCGGGCAGCGCATCGAGCGGGCCCACATCGAGGCGCTGGCCCGCATCAAGGCGGCGGCGGCGAAGGTCAACGCCGAGCTGGGCGTGCTGGACAAGGACGTGGCGGAGGCGATCCAGGAGGCGGCCGGTGAGGTCGCCGCGGGCGACTGGGACGAGCACTTCCCGGTGGACGTGTTCCAGACGGGCTCCGGCACCTCGTCCAACATGAACACCAACGAGGTCATCGCCACGCTCGCGACCGAGCGGCTCGGCCGGGACGTGCATCCCAACGACCACGTCAACGCCTCGCAGTCGTCGAACGACGTCTTCCCGTCCTCGATCCACATCGCGGCCACCGCCGCCGTCACCCACGACCTGATCCCGGCCCTGGAGCACCTGGCCGCGTCCCTGGAGCGCAAGTCCGAGGAGTTCGCCGACGTGGTGAAGTCGGGACGGACGCATCTGATGGACGCCACCCCGGTGACGCTCGGCCAGGAGTTCGGCGGATACGCGGCCCAGGTGCGGTACGGCGTCGAGCGCCTCAGGGCCTCCCTGCCGCGCCTGGCCGAGCTGCCGCTGGGCGGCACGGCGGTGGGCACCGGCATCAACACCCCGCCCGGGTTCTCCGCCGCCGTCATCGAGGAGGTCGCCCGGGTCACCGGGCTGCCGCTCACCGAGGCCCGCGACCACTTCGAGGCGCAGGGCGCCCGGGACGGCATCGTGGAGGCCAGCGGACAGCTGCGGACCATCGCGGTCGGCCTGACGAAGATCGCCAACGATCTGCGCTGGATGTCCTCCGGGCCGCGCACCGGCCTCGCCGAGATCCGGCTGCCCGACCTCCAGCCCGGCTCCTCGATCATGCCGGGCAAGGTCAACCCGGTCGTCCCGGAGGCCGTGCTGATGGTCGCCGCCCAGGTCGTCGGCAACGACGCCACCATCACCACCGCGGGCGCCGCCGGCAACTTCGAACTGAACGTGATGCTCCCGGTCATCGCGAAGAACGTGCTGGAGTCGGTCCGGCTGCTCGCCAACGTCTCGCGGCTGCTGGCCGACCGCACGATCGACGGCATCACGGCCGACCGCGAACGGGCCCGCGAGTACGCCGAGTCGTCGCCGTCCGTGGTGACCCCGCTGAACAAGTACATCGGCTACGAGGAGGCCGCGAAGGTCGCCAAGAAGTCCCTCGCGGAGCGCAAGACGATCCGCCAAGTCGTCCTGGAGAGCGGGTACGTGGAGCGTGGCGACCTGACCCTGGAACAGCTCGACGCGGCGCTGGACGTCCTGCGGATGACGCGCCCGTGACCGTGAGCGAACCTTTCCGGCCAGCCGCGCACCAGGTGACGCGCGCCGCAGCGTCGTATGCCGGTGGCACCTAATATCTGTCCATGACGGACGACGGAACGGTGACACGAGCGACGGCGGGACCTGGGACGTACTGGGCCCCGGGGACGCACATCCTGTGGCGTTACCGGGAGAACGGCGGCGAGCACTTCCACATCGCCCGGCCCGTCACCGTCGTACGGGACGACGCGGACCTGCTGGCGGTGTGGCTCGCCCCCGGTACCGAGTGTGTGAAGCCGGTCCTGGCCGACGGCACGCCCGTGCACCTGGAGCCGCTGGAGTCCCGTTACACCAAGCCGCGCGCCGTCCAGCGGGACCGCTGGTTCGGCACGGGCGTGCTGAAGGTGGCCCAGCCCGGCCGGCCCTGGTCGGTGTGGCTGTTCTGGGAGCCTGGCTGGCGGTTCAAGAACTGGTACGTCAACCTGGAGCAGCCGCTGGCCCGTTGGGCGGGCGGGGTGGACTCCGAGGACCATTTCCTGGACATCTCGGTGCACCCGGACCGGACCTGGCACTGGCGGGACGAGGACGAGTTCGCGCAGGCCCAGCGGGACGGGCTGATGGACACGGAGACCGCCGAGCGGGTGCGGGCGGCCGGACGGGAGGCGGTGGAGGTGATCCGCGCGTGGGAGACGCCGTTCGCGGACGGCTGGCAGCACTGGCGCCCGGACCCGTCCTGGGCGGTACCTTCTCTCCCCGAGGACTGGCACCGTACTCCGGCGCATGTGTCCTCATGAGACCCTTGATGCGCCCCCGGGCAAGAACCGTAGGATCGTCCTCCGCAAGGGCGCTTAACTCCCGGAGCATGCGCCGGGCTTGACCGATCGTCACCGAGGGGCGGCAGGACGTGAGCGAGGGGTACCAGGGCACCACCAAGGCCGGCCCCGCGGGAAATCCGTTCCCGGGGCACGTATTGCGGGTATCGGCATTTCGGCGGGACCGACTGTGCGCCCGGCGCTCCCGGCGCACAGCCCCGGACGGATGGATGCGACACGCGTGACGGAGCAGCCCACCTCCTTCGAACGCCCCCAGCCGGGCGTCGACCCCGCGGAGGCCCGCGGGGCTCTTCTGCGTGCCCAGGAGCAGCCCGTGCAGCAGCTCGGCAACCCGGCCTTACCCGCGCAGGCCCGGGCCGAGGGTCCGCCCTCCGGCCCGGGCACGGCCACGCCCTGCGACCAGGGAACGGACGGCCAGGGGAAGGAGCTCCCAGTCAACGGCCCCGAGCACTCCCAGCCCGCCACCACCGAACCCGATGCCCATCGCCCGCGCCCCGCGCCGGAGGCCATCCCGGTCCAGCCCGGCGCCGGGCAGGAGCGGGCGCCGGGCGGTGAGGAGCGCCGTACCGGGCGCGCACTGCCGCCGGGGCGGCCGATGCCCATGCGGCGGGACGGGGACCGGCTCAGGTTCGTGGGCGCGGCCACCCGGCGGATCGCCCGCGGGCTCGACCTGGACGAGATCGTGATGGGGCTGTGCCGGGCCACCGTGCCGACGTTCTCCGACGCGATCCTGGTCTATCTGCGCGAACCGCTGCCGGTCGGCGACGAGCGGCCCAGCGGTCCGGTGGTGCTGCGGCTGCGCCGTACCGACCGGATACCTCAGGAGCGGGACACCGACGGGGTGCTGCTGCCGCCGGCGTTCGACCCGGAGCCGGAGCCGTCCGTGCTGGCGGATCTGTCGTCGCTGACCACCGAGCTGTGCGAGGTGCGGCCGGGCGGCGCGCTGAACGAGGTGCTGCGCGGGGTGCGGCCGGTGTTCGCCGACGCGCCCGCCGCCCGGGCCGCGCTGCCCGAGCTGCTCGGCGAGGGCGGCGAGACGGTCGTACCGGGCGGGCAGCACGCGATTCTCGCGCCGCTGCGCGGCCGGCGCCGGGTGATCGGCGCAGCCCTGTTCCTGCGCCGCCCGGACCGGCTCGCCTTCGAGGCGGACGACCTGCTGGTGGCCGCCCAGCTGGCCACGCACAGCGCGCTCGGCATCGACAAGGCGGTGCTGTACGGCCGGGAGGCGTACATCGCCGACGAGTTGCAGCGCACCATGCTGCCCGAGACGCTGCCCCGCCCGACCGGTGTCCGGCTGGCGTCCCGCTATCTGCCGGCGGCCGAGACCGCGCGGGTCGGCGGCGACTGGTACGACGCGATCCCGCTGCCCGGCAGCCGGGTGGCGCTGGTCGTCGGCGACGTGATGGGCCACTCGATGACCTCTGCGGCCATCATGGGCCAGCTGCGCACGACGGCGCAGACGCTGGCGGGGCTCGACCTGCCGCCGCAGGAGGTGCTGCACCACCTGGACGAGCAGGCGCAGCGTCTGGGCACCGACCGCATGGCGACCTGCCTGTACGCCGTCTACGACCCGGTGACGCACCGCATCACGATCGCCAACGCGGGCCATCCGCCGCCCGTCCTGCTGCACCTGGGCGGCCGGGCCGAGGTGCTGCGGGTGCCGCCGGGCGCGCCGATCGGCGTCGGCGGGGTCGACTTCGAGGCGGTCGAGCTGGACGCGCCCGCCGGCGGCACGCTGCTGCTGTACACCGACGGTCTGGTGGAGTCCCGGCTGCGGGACGTGTGGACGGGCATAGAGCAGCTGCGGGAGAAGCTGGCCGCGACCGCGCAGCTGACCGGCCCGGACCATCCGCCGCCGCTGGAAGCGCTGTGCGACGAGGTGCTGGACATGCTCGGCCCGGGCGACCGGGACGACGACATCGCGCTGCTCGCGGCCCGGTTCGACGGGATCGCGCCGAGCGATGTCGCCTACTGGACGCTGGAGCCGGAGGACTCCGCCCCGGGACAGGCCCGTCGGCTGGCCCGGCGGGCACTCGCCCGCTGGGACCTGGAGGAGCTGACGGACTCGGTGGAGCTGCTGGTCAGCGAGGTCGTGACGAACGCCGTGCGGTACGCGTCGCGGCCGGTGACGCTGCGGCTGCTGCGCACGGACGTGCTGCGCTGCGAGGTCGGCGACGACGTGCCGCAGCTGCCGCGGCTCAGGCAGGCCCGGGCCACGGACGAGGGCGGACGCGGCCTGTACCTGGTCAACAGGCTGGCCCGGCGCTGGGGCGCGACCCGGCTGAGCACCGGCAAGGTGGTGTGGTTCGAACTGAACCGGGGCTGACGCCTCCCTGGTCATGAGCGAAGGGCGCCCGGAGCACTGGCTCCGGGCGCCCTTCGCCGTCCGCGTCTACGGGGTGAGGTCACCGTCGGGGTCGAGCGGGTCCTCGGTGGTGGGCTCCGTCGGCGGTGCGGTGGTCGGGCTCTGCGTCGGTGTCCTGGTGGGCGTCTGGGACGGCGTCCGGGACGGGGTCTGCGACGGCGTCTCGGTCGGCGACTGGGACGTGGGCGGCGCGCTGCTCGGGGTCTGCGACGGCGTCTGGGTCGGGGTGTGCGTGAACGTCGGCGTCTCGGTCGGCTCGACCGCGGCGCCCTGCGTGGTGTTCAGCTCGAACTTCGCGTTGCCCGTGACGCCGAAGGTGTACGCGGCCCAGATCTTCGCCGGGTAGCCGCCGCCGTTGACCCGGCCGGGCGGCGGGAGCAGGCCGGTCGCGCCCTTCATGGACACGTGGGCCTTGGTCTTCGGGTCCTCGCCGAACAGGCCGACGGAGGTGACCAGGGTCGGCGTGTAGCCGGTGAACCAGGCCGACTTGTTCTCGTCGGAGGTTCCGGTCTTGCCCGCGACCTGCTGGCCGTCGCGCAGCGGGTTGCCCGCCACCGACTCCTGGGCCGTACCGTCGTCGACCACGCCGGTGAGCACCGAGGTGACCGTGTCGGCGGCGGTGCGGCTGATCACGGAGCCGCCGACCGGGTTCGGCATCTCCACCGAGCGGCCCTTGTTCTCCGCCGACTTGATGATCGTCGGGGTCACCTTGTAGCCGTGGTTGGCGAAGGTGGCGTAGATCCCGGCCATCTCCAGGGGGCTGGCGCCCATCGAGCCGAGGGTCTGGGCGGGCACCGCCTGCATGCCCTTGGTGTCCATGCCGAGCTTGTTCGCCGTGCCCATCACCTCGTGCATGCCCACGTCGACGCCCATCTGCGCGAAGACGGAGTTGACGGACTTGTTCATGGCTTCCTGGACGGTGATGTCGTCGTAGCTGACGTTGTCCTCGTTCGGCGGGGCGAAGCCGACCGGGGAGCCGTGGTCCACGACCGGACGGCGGCTGGTGCCGTCGTAGAGGGTGCTCGCCGTGATGGGCTTGCCGTCCTGGGTGGTGGCGTTCTCCTCCAGGGCGGCGGCGAGGATCACCGGCTTGAACGTCGAGGCGGGCTGGTAGTCCCGGCGGGTGGCGTTGTCGAAGTAGTGCTTGTAGTAGTCCTGACCGCCGTAGAGCGCGACGACCTTGCCCGTCTTGGGGTCGACGGAGACGGCGCCGGCCTGGATGTCGCCGTCGACCTTGCGCTTCTTCGGGTCAAGCTTGCCGGTCAGCTGGGCCTTGACGGCCCGCTCCAGCGCGGACTGCTTCTTCCGGTCGATGTTGAGGGTGATGGTCCACCCCTTGTCGATGACCGCGTTCTCCGCCTGGGACTGGGTCAGGCCCTCCTGCGCCATGAGCTGCTGTTCCAGCTGCTGGTTGGCGAGTTCGACCAGGTAGCCCTTCTGCCCTCCGAGACCGGGGGCGCCCTTGGGCTCCTTGGGGTAGGGGAAGTGCAGCTCGTTCCGCTTGGCCTTGGGGAGCCAGCCCTCCTCGACCATGTTGTCCAGTACGTAGTTCCAGCGCTGCTGGACCAGCCGCTTGCCGGTCTTGGTGGCGACGGCCCAGTCGTACTGGCTGGGGGCCTGGAGCAGGGCGGCGAGGTAGGCGCCCTGTGCGACGCTGAGATCCTCGGCGTCGACGTGGTAGTAGGCCTGGGCGGCGGCCTGGATGCCGTAGGCGTTGCGGCCGTAGTAGCTGGTGTTGATGTAGCCGGCGAGGATGTCGTCCTTGGACTTCTCGCGGTCCACCTTGAGCGAGATGACCAGCTCCTTCAGCTTGCGCGTGACGGTCTGGTCCTGGTTCAGGTAGTAGTTCTTGACGTACTGCTGGGTGATCGTGGAGCCGCCCTGCTTGCCCTTGCCGGACAGCGTGTTGACCAGGCCGCGGGCGGTGCCGCGGAAGTCGACGCCGGAGTCGTGGTAGAAGCTCTTGTTCTCCGCGGCGACGAAGGTCAGCTGGACCTTCCGGGGCACCTTGGACAGGTCGACGATCTCGCGGTTGACCTCGCCCTTGCGGGCCAGAATCGTTCCGTCACTGAACTTGTAGACGTTGCTCTGCTGACGGGCGGCGGCGTTGCCCTCGGGGATGTCCACGTACAGGTACAGGCCGATGAAGCCCAGGATGCCCAGCAGGCACACCCCGAAGAAGGTGCCGAGGATCTTCTTCCAGCCGAAGATCCGGCGTATGAGGCTCTTGGCCGGCTTTCCGGCCGCGGCGGGCTTTCCGGCCGTGGCGGAGCTTCCCGCCGCGGTGGATGTGGGGCGGCGGCGCCCGGACGCCGCGCGGCGGCTACCGCGCTGTCGCGCTCGTCTCTCTTCCGCTCGTCCCATGGGTCCCTACGCTCGCTTCCGTCTCGGGGTCAGCTTGGAAAGCTAACACCCCTCTATATGACAAAGGGCGTCCGATCCGTTCTTTTACGGACGTGACAATCAGCACCCGCCCCATCGGAACCGACGGCAATCACTGGCCCAGGGTTGCTCGGCGCGTTAAAGTGATATCACTTAGCTAGAACCAAGCTAGGCGCTACGAGAACGGGGGAACACCCATGTCCGACATACCCGAGATGCCCACTCCACGGGTGCGCGAGTTCACCGCCCACAGCATCGGCGGCGGGCTCGCCCTGCTGCTCGGCATCATCGGGCTCGGCGCCTCGATCGCGCTGTTCGCGGCCTCCGGCGCGGCACCCTCCTCCGCCGCCGAGGGCGGGCTCATCCTCGCGGGCGTGGTGGTGCTGCTCGCGTCCGTCATCGGGATGCGCGGCCTGAACACGGTCGCGCCGGGCGAGGCCCGGGTCGTCCAGCTCTTCGGGCGCTACCGGGGCACGATCCGGCAGGACGGCCTGCGCTGGGTGAACCCCTTCACCTCGCGGACCCGGATCTCCACCCGGGTGCGCAACCACGAGACGGCCGTACTGAAGGTCAACGACGCCTACGGCAACCCCATCGAGCTGGCGGCGGTCGTGGTGTGGAAGGTCCAGGACACCGCGCAGGCCACCTTCGAGGTGGACGACTTCGCCGAGTTCGTCGCCACGCAGACCGAGACGGCCGTGCGGCACATCGCGATCGAGTACCCGTACGACGCCCACGACGAGGACGGCCTGTCGCTGCGCGGCAACGCCGAGGAGATCACCGAGAAGCTGGCCGTCGAGCTCCAGGCGCGGGTGGAGGCGGCCGGGGTGCGGATCATCGAGTCGCGCTTCACGCATCTCGCGTACGCTCCCGAGATCGCCTCGGCGATGCTCCAGCGGCAGCAGGCGGGCGCGGTCGTCGCGGCCCGGCGGCAGATCGTGGACGGCGCCGTGGGGATGGTCGAGGCGGCGCTGGCCCGGATCGCGGAGGCGGACATCGTGGACCTGGACGACGAGCGGAAGGCGGCGATGGTGTCGAACCTGATGGTGGTGCTGTGCGGGGACCGGGCTCCGCAGCCGGTCCTCAACACCGGGACCCTCTACCAGTGACGGACCCCGCCAACAGCCCGGGGCGCCGGCCGCAGCAGCGCAAGCAGGTGCTGCTGCGGCTGGACCCGTCGGTGTACGAGGCGCTGGCGCGGTGGGCGGGGGACGAGCTGCGGTCGGCGAACGCCCAGATCGAGTTCCTGCTGCGCAAGGCGCTGGCGGAGGCGGGGCGGCTGCCGAAGGACACCGGTCCGCTGCCGCGGCGGGGTCGCCCGCCTGTATCGGAACCGTGACAATCGGGCCCCACCTGCGGGGCCCCACCGCCTGCCACGACTCCGGCACGGCGTGTATACATCCCGCGTATACACCGTGTGTAGAGTGCTGCCATGTCCATCGGTCACACCCTTCTGGGGCTCCTGGAGTCCGGCCCGCGCCACGGCTACGACCTCAAGCGGGCCTTCGACGAGAAGTTCGGTCACGACCGGCCGCTGCACTACGGCCAGGTCTATTCCACGATGTCCAGGCTGCTCAAGCACGGCCTCGTGGAGGTCGACGGGATCGAGGCCGGCGGCGGCCCCGAGCGCAAGCGGTACGCCATCACCGACGCCGGCATCACCGACGTCGAACGCTGGCTCGCCACCCCGGAGAAGCCGGAGGAGTACCTCCAGTCGACCCTCTACACGAAGGTCGTCCTCGCCCTCCTCACCCACCGCGACGCCGCCGACATCCTCGACGTCCAGCGGGCCGAGCACCTGCGCAGCATGCGCATCCTCACCGACCGCAAGCGCAAGGGCGACCTCGCGGACCAGCTGATCTGCGACCACGCCCTGTTCCACCTGGAGGCGGACCTGCGCTGGCTGGAACTGACGGCCGCCCGCCTCGACAAGCTCCGTGCGGAGGTGACCCGATGACCATTCCGCCCGGCTCCCTGCTCGCCGCCGAGGACCTGCACAAGTCCTACGGCCCCACGGTCGCCCTCGACGGCGCCGGGTTCTCCATCCACCCCGGCGAGGTCGTCGCCGTGATGGGACCCTCCGGCTCCGGCAAGTCGACGCTGCTGCACTGCCTCGCCGGCATCGTGCCGCCCGACTCCGGTTCCATCCTCTACAACGGCCGGGAACTGGCCGGCATGAGCGACACCGAGCGCAGCGCGCTGCGCCGCAGCGAGTTCGGCTTCGTCTTCCAGTTCGGCCAGCTGGTCCCGGAGCTGACCTGCGTGGAGAACGTGGCGCTGCCGCTCCGGCTGAACGGCCGCCCCCGCAAGGAGGCCGAGCGGGCCGCGCTCGCCTGGATGGAGCGGCTGGAGGTGGACGACCTCGGCAGCAAGCGGCCCGGCGAGGTCTCCGGCGGCCAGGGCCAGCGCGTCGCGGTGGCACGGGCCCTGGTCACCGAGCCCCGGGTGATCTTCGCCGACGAGCCGACCGGCGCGCTCGACTCCCTCAACGGCGAGCGCGTGATGGAGCTGCTGACCGACGCGGCCCGTTCCACCAACGCGGCCGTCGTGCTGGTCACGCACGAGGCCCGGGTGGCCGCCTACTCCGACCGGGAGATCGTCGTACGCGACGGCAGGTCCCGGGACATGGAGCGGGCCATATGAACGTGCGGCAGTGGAGCAGGGACCTGGGCCTGGGCGTCCGGTTCGCCTTCACCGGCGGACGCGAGGGCTGGGTCCGGATGGTGCTGACGGCGGTCGGCGTCGGCCTGGGCGTGGCGCTGCTGCTGCTGACGACGGCGCTGCCGAACATCCTGACCGCCCGGGACCGGGTGGAGGACGCCCGCCAGGACTTCTCGGCCGACTACACCGTCGCCAAGGCGGACGACACCGTGCTGCTCGCGGTCACCGACACCTCGTGGCACGGCAAGGACATCCGCGGCCGGCTGCTGGAGCCGGAGGGCGCCAAGTCACCGCTGCCGCCCGGCATCGGCCACTTCCCGGCGAAGGGCGAGATGGTGGTCTCGCCCGCGTTGAAGCGGCTGCTGGAATCGGACGGGGCGAAGCTGCTGCGCGAGCGGATCCCGTACCGGATCACCGGCAACATCGACGACAGCGGGCTGATCGGCTCGCACGAACTCGTCTACTACGCGGGCGCCGAGGGCCTCTCGCCGCACTCGGGCGGCACGCGGGTCGAACGGCTGAAGGCGTTCGGCAATCCCAACCCGACGCCGGAGAAGACCGACCCGGTGCTCATCATGATGACGCTGGTCGTGTTCGTGGTGCTGCTGATGCCGGTCGCCGTGTTCATCGCCGCGGCCGTGCGGTTCGGCGGGGAGCGGCGCGACCGCCGGCTGGCCGCGCTGCGGCTGGTGGGCTCCGACAGCAGGATGACCCGGCGGATCGCGGCCGGCGAGGCGCTGGCCGGGGCGCTGCTCGGACTGGTCGTCGGTACGGTGTTCTTCCTGATCGGACGCCAGGTGGCGGGCTCCGCCGAGGTCATGGGCGAGAGCTTCTTCCCGAGCTACCTGGACCCCTCCCCGACGCTGGCCGCGCTGGTCGCGGTGGCGGTTCCGGCGGCCGCCGTGCTGGTGACGTTGCTCGCCATGCGCGGGGTGGTGGTCGAGCCGCTCGGTGTGGTGCGCACGGCCAAGCCGTCCCGGCGGCGCCTGTGGTGGCGCCTGCTGCTGCCGTTGGCCGGCCTGGCGATGCTGTACCCGATGGTGGGCCACGGCCGTGACAACGGCGCCTTCAACGAGTACCTGGTCGTGGGCGGTGTGCTGCTGCTGCTCGTCGGCGTGACCGCACTGCTGCCCTGGCTCGTGGAAGCGGTCGTCGGCCGGCTCGGCGGCGGCTCGGTCTCCTGGCAACTGGCCGTACGCCGGTTGCAGTTGAGCAGTGGCACGGCCGCCCGCATGGTCAACGGCATCGCGGTGGCGGTGGCCGGTGCGATCGCGCTGCAGATGCTGTTCGCGGGCGTGGAGAGCCAGTACACCAAGGAGACCGGGAAGGACCCCGGCCGGGCCCAGATGCAGGTCAGCCTGTCCGGCAGCGGCCTGCCGGCCGCCGCCGCCCGCACGCGGTTCGCCCGCACCGAGGGGGTACGGACGTCGGTGACGCTGTCCACCGGCCAGGCCGGCGGTGAGCGCCGGGACCCCGAGCGCAGCGTCGGCTTCACCGTCGGCGACTGTGCCGCGCTCCGGGAGGTCGCCCGCCTGCCCTCCTGCCACGACGGCGACGTGTTCGCCCTGGACACCCCCGGCTACGACGCCGAATACATGGCCCAGATCCGGCCCCTCATGCGGCCGGGCACGCGGGTGTGGATCGACCCGACCGAGGGCGAGGTGCGCGGCCGGGAGATCCACTGGACGCTGCCGGCCACGGTCCGCACGGCCCCCGCGCGCAAGGACTCGCTGCAGAGCGACCCGACCGGCCTGCTGGTCACCCCCTCCGCCCTGCCCGCGAAGGCCGCCTCCGTGCTGCACGACCAGGTCTTCCTGCGCCTGGACGACTCGGTACCGGACGCCGAGGAGTACGTGCGCACCACCGCCGCCCGCGTCGACGCCCTGTCCTACCCCTGGACCTGGTCGGCCACCGAGCAGTCCAACCGGTACACCTCGCTGCGCACCGGCCTGTTCATCGGCGCGGTCTGCGTGCTGGCGCTGATCGGGGCGAGCCTGCTGGTCTCCCAGCTGGAGCAGTTGCGCGAGCGGCGCAAGCTGCTGTCGTCCCTGCTCGCCTTCGGCACCCGGCGCCGCACGCTGGGCCTGTCGGTGCTGTGGCAGACGGCGGTACCGATCGCGCTGGGTCTGTTGCTGGCCTCGGTGGTGGGCCTGGCCCTCGGGGCGCTCCTGCTGAAGATGGCGGACACCGCGGTGAGCATCGACTGGGCGAGCGTGCTGTCGATGGCCGGCGCCGGCGCGGCGGTGGTCCTCGCGGTCACCCTGCTGAGCATGCCGCCGCTGATCCGGCTGATGCGTCCGGAGGGACTGCGCACGGAGTAGGCGGGGCAGCCAAGCCGTCGGGGGCGGGGGGTGTGGCCGGAGACCGGGGCACCCCCCTTCCCGGTGCGCTAGTCGGCCTCTTCCAGGACCCGCACCGGCAGGGCGCGCAGCGCCTCGCGCAGGGCCTCCGCCAGTTCCTCGTACTCGGCGGCCCGGGCCGCGCCCGCGCGCATGGCGAAGGCGACCCGGCGGGTCGGGGCGGGCTCGGCGAAGTAGCCGGTCAGCAGCCGGCTGCTGCGGGCGGTCTCCAGTTCCAGCGCGGTCCGCGGCAGCAGCGTGCAGCCGAGGCCGCCCGCCACCAGCTGGACCAGCGTGGACAGTCCGGCGGCCGTGGTGGTGACCGGCGCGTCCTCGCGGCCGGCCTCCCGGCAGATGTCCAGGGCCTGGTCGCGCAGGCAGTGGCCCTCGTCCAGGAGCAGCAGGTTCAGCTCCTTCAGCGCCTCGCGCGGGATCCCCTCCCGGCCGCCGAGCCAGTGGTCGGGCGGGGTGACGAGCACGAAGTCCTCGTCGAACAGGGGGAGTTCCACCACCCCGGGCACGCCGAGCGGCACGGCCAGCAACAGCAGGTCGAGCCGGCCGGAGTTCAGGCCGTCGAGCAGGCTGGCGGTCTGCTCCTCGTGCACCTGGAGGTCGAGGTGCGGGTAGCGCTCGTGGACCAGCCGCAGCACGGCCGGCAGCAGGTACGGCGCCACCGTCGGGATCACCCCGAGGCGCAGGACGCCCGTGAACGGCGCCCGGACCGCCTCCGCCTCCTCCAGCAGCGCGCCTACCGCCTCCAGCACCGCCCTGGCGCGCACGGCGAGGCGCTCCCCCGCGGGCGAGAGCAGTACCTTGCGGGTCGTACGCTCAAGGAGGGTCACGCCGAGGGTCTCCTCCAGCGCCGAGACGGCGCCGGACAGGGCGGGCTGGCTCATCCCGATGGCCGCGGCCGCGTCCCGGAAGTGCAGATGCTCCGCCACGGCGGCGAACGCCCGCAGCTGCGCCAGGCTCGGCTGCCTCCGCTTGCCGTTACTCATGGTCACTGATAGCCGCCTCCGATCAACACAACCGAGTGTAGCTATTTCCCTAATCAATGACCCCTGTGCCAACATCGACAACGTCCAACCCATGGGAAACACCCCAAAAGGGAAGTTTCCTCGCTGCAAGGAGAGCGTGTGCTCACTGTCGGTGACAAGTTCCCCGAGTTCGAACTGACCGCCTGCGTCTCGCTGGAGAAGGGCAAGGAGTTCGAGCAGATCCACCACAAGTCCTACGAGGGCAAGTGGCTCGTGGTCTTCGCCTGGCCCAAGGACTTCACGTTCGTGTGCCCGACCGAGATCGCCGCGTTCGGGAAGCTGAACGACGAGTTCGCCGACCGCGACGCCCAGATCCTCGGCTTCTCCGGCGACTCCGAGTTCGTCCACCACGCCTGGCGCAAGGACCACCCGGACCTGACCGACCTGCCGTTCCCGATGATGGCGGACTCCAAGCACGAGCTGATGCGCGACCTCGGCATCGAGGGCGAGGACGGCTTCGCGCAGCGCGCCGTCTTCATCGTCGACCCGAACCACGAGATCCAGTTCACGATGGTCACCGCCGGTTCCGTGGGCCGCAACCCCAAGGAGGTCCTGCGGGTCCTGGACGCCCTGCAGACCGACGAGCTGTGCCCCTGCAACTGGACCAAGGGCGAGCAGACCCTCGACCCGGTCGCGCTGCTGGCTGGTGAGTGACCCGTGTCGCTCGACTCCCTCAAGTCCCGTATACCGGACTACGCCAAGGACCTGAAGCTCAACCTGGGCTCGGTCATCGGCAACTCGGAGCTGCCGGCGCAGCAGCTATGGGGCACGGTGCTGGCGACCGCCATCGCCTCCCGTTCCCCGATCGTGCTGCGTGAGCTGGAGCCGGAGGCGAAGGCGAACCTCTCGCCGGAGGCGTACCAGGCCGCCAAGTCGGCCGCCGCCATCATGGCGATGAACAACGTCTTCTACCGCACCCGGCACCTGCTGTCCGACCACGAGTACGGCACCCTGCGCGCGGGTCTGCGGATGAACGTCATCGGCAACCCGGGCGTGGAGAAGGTCGACTTCGAGCTGTGGTCGTTCGCGGTCTCCGCGATCAACGGCTGTGGCATGTGCCTGGACTCGCACGAGCAGGTGCTGCGCAAGGCCGGCGTGGAGCGCGAGACCGTCCAGGAGGCGTTCAAGATCGCTTCCGTGGTGCAGGCGGTCGGTGTCACGCTGGACGCCGAGGCGGTCCTGGCCGAGTAGGCGAGCCGCTGCCCAGGACCCCGCTCACCCTTGGTGGGCGGGGTCTTCCACGTTCTCGTCCACCGCCTCGGCAGCGCCGTCCCGCTGGACCTCCAGCGAGTACTGCCGCAGGTACCCGACCACCGTGTTCGTCACCGCCACCAGAGGTACGGCCACCACCGCGCCGCCGATGCCGGCCACCATGCCGCCGGCGGCCACGGTCAGCACGACCGCCAGCGGGTGGACGCGGACCGCGCGGCCGAGGATGAACGGCTGCAGGACGTGCCCCTCGATCTGCTGGACCGCGAGGACGACGGCGAGGGTCATGACAGCGGTGAAGACACCCTGGGTGACCAGGGCCACGATCACCGCCAGCGCGCCGGAGGCGACCGCGCCGACCAGCGGGATGAACGAGAACAGGAAGATGAAGACGGCCAGCGGTACGGCCATCGGCACGTCCAGGAAGTAGATGCCGATGCCGATGAAGATGGCGTCGATGAGGGCGACCAGGACCGTGCCGCGGACGTAGGCGGTCAGGGTGCGCCAGGCGCGCGGGCCGGCGCCGGCCACGCCCGGGCGGGCGGCCGCGGGCACCAGCCTCAGGAACCACTCCCAGATTCGCCTGCCGTCGTAGAGCAGGAAGAGGGTGGAGAAGAACACCAGCAGGATGCCGGTGAGCGCCTCGATGATGACCTGAACGCCCTCCAGGCCCGCGGAGGTGATCTGGTCGGTGTTGGCGCCGATCGCCTCGCGGAGGTTCTTGGCGATCTGGTTGATCTGCTTGTCGGTGACGTGGAAGGGGCTCTTCAGCAGCCAGTCGCGCAGGTCGTCGATGCCGGACTGGATCTGGTTGGAGAGCGTGTCGATGTTCTCCATGACCTGCCAGGTCACGAACCAGCCCATCAGCCCGATGACGACGAAGCCGGAGATGGCGGTGAGCGCGGTGGCCGGGCCGCGCGGCACCCCGCGCCGGGTGAGCCGGGCGACCGTCGGCTGGAGCAGCGCGGTCACCAGCAGAGCGATGACGAAGGCGAACACCACCAGCTGCACGGCGCTGATGACCCGCATCAGCACCCAGACGGTGCCGGCCAGCACCAGCAGCCGCCAGCCGGCCTCGGCGGCGACCCGGACACCCCAGGGCACGGCCTCGGCCGGGTCGGGGCGGCGGCCTGAGGGCGGCGCGGGCCGGCGGACGGGCGGGGCCGCGCCACCGGGTTCGGCCGATCCGGCGCCCTCGGTGAGGCCGGGGTCGTCGGTGTCCTTCTCCACCTCGGCGCGGCGCTCGTCCAGACGCTCGCTCATCTCGGTGAGACCGGCTCCGAGCCGGCCGAGCCAGCCTGGCACTCGCGACATGATCCGTCCTCTTCCCCCGCGTCCCCGGGTGCTCGCCACCACTCCCCCCGGGAGCCGTTCGGATACGACCGTACAGGGCGAAAGCCCCTCCCCTGAGGACGGGGAGGGGCTGCGCAAGGTTGAGAAGGGCCGACCGGATCCGGCGGGGCTCCTAGTACCAGTGGTTGGCCTGCCAGAACGACCAGGCCTGGCACGGGCTGCCGTAGCGGCTGTTCATGTAGTTGAGGCCCCACTTGATCTGCGTGGCCGGGTTGGTCTGCCAGTCGGCGCCGGCAGAGGCCATCTTGGAGCCGGGCAGGGCCTGGAAGAGACCGTAGGCACCGGAGGAGGCGTTCACCGCGCGGTAGTTCCAGCTGGACTCGTGGTCCACGATGTTGCTGAAGCACTGGTACTGGCCGCCGGCCACCATCTGGCGCGCCATCGCCTGGATCTGCGCCACGGTGTAGCTGCTCTGGGTCGGGAAGCTGGAGGAGTCGCGGACGTCGGTGCCACGGCTGGCCGCGGCCTTCGCCTCGGCGCGCTCCTTGGCCTCCTTGGCGGCCTCCTTCTCGGCGGCCTCCTTCTTCGCGATCGCGGTCTCGGCGGCTGCCTTGCGGGCGGCTTCCTCGGCGTCCTTCTTGGCGCTCACGTCCGCGGCGATGGCCTGGGCGTCGGCCTGCTGCGTCAGGGAGGCGGCCTGCACCTGCGCCTGCTGACCCGCGGGAATGTCCGCGAGGAGCGTGGTGTCGGCTGCCGTCGCCTCGGCGTCGTTGGTCTGCGCGGTGCTGCCCGAGGCAACGCCGACGACGCTTCCGACAGCGGTGACCGCGGTGGCCGAGGCCACTGCGAATCCCCGGACCGAAATCCGGCTCACACGGTTTCCTTCCAGCATCGCCCGCTTCGGTGACCCTGGCGGACGCAATCGTGCCCCTGACACTGGCCTCCCAACTGCGGGGTCACGGGAGGCGCGGGCCCGGTGGGCAACTCCCCCGAAGGGAGCGCCGCGTGGTGCTCGGGCGGCATACGACGAACTCTATGGAGTTGGTGGTACTCAGGTGGCGCCGTACCGCTGGGGGTACAGCTGTGTCGTATGCGGGGCCTGACAGGAACGAGACTCTGCCGTAACCGGACGCCGCGTGGCAATTCTGTGTTGCGTGTGAAAGCTCACATCCCGTTTGCTCCCACGGATTTCAGGAAAGCCCCACGCACGAAGGCGCCGCCCGGCTAGGCTCGTGGCCTTTGCCGGACGGCGCCAACCGTCGTCACTTTCCTGTCAGATGTGGCCGTCCTCCAGCATTTCGGTCACAAGGGCGGCAATCTGGGACCTCTCGGACCGCGTCAGCGTGACGTGCGCGAAGAGGGGGTGCCCCTTCAGCTTCTCCACGACGGCGACCACTCCGTCGTAGCGGCCTACGCGCAGATTGTCCCGCTGTGCCACGTCATGGGTCAGAACGACCCGCGAGTTGGCGCCGATCCGGGACAGCACGGTCAGCAGCACGTTCTTCTCGAGGGACTGCGCCTCGTCCACGATCACGAACGCGTCGTGCAGCGAGCGTCCGCGGATGTGGGTGAGCGGGAGCACCTCCAGCATCCCGCGCGCGGTGACCTCCTCGATGACCTCGCGGCTGGTGACCGCCGAGAGGGTGTCGAAGACGGCCTGCGCCCACGGGCTCATCTTCTCCGCCTCGGTGCCCGGCAGATAGCCCAGCTCCTGCCCGCCGACGGCGTACAGCGGCCGGAAGACCATCACCTTCTGGTGCTGGCGGCGCTCCAGGACCGCCTCCAGGCCCGCGCACAGCGCCAGCGCCGACTTGCCGGTGCCGGCCCGGCCGCCCATCGAGACGATGCCGACGTCCGGGTCGAGCAGCAGGTCGAGCGCGATGCGCTGCTCGGCGCTGCGGCCCTTGATGCCGAACGCCTCCCGGTCGCCGCGCACCAGCTTGACGTTGCCCTCGGCGGTGACCCGGCCGAGCGCCTTGCCGCGCTCGGACTGGAGGGTCAGCCCGGTGTGCACGGGGAGGTCGGCCGCCTCCGGGACGTACACGTGTCCTTCCTCGAAGAGGATGTCCACCTGCTCACCCGGAAGGGTGAGTTCGGTCATCCCGGTCCAGCCGGAGTTCTCCGTGATGGCGAGCTCGGCCCGGTACTCCTCGGCGAGGAGGCCGACCGAGGACGCCTTGATCCTGAGCGGCAGGTCCTTCGACACGACGGTGACGTCGAACCCCTCGGCCTGCAGGTTGCGGGCCACCGCGAGGATGCGGGAGTCGTTGTCCCCCAGGCGGTAGCCGGTGGGCAGCACGCTGGGGTCCGAGTGGTTGAGCTCGACACGGATCGTGCCGCCGAGGTCCCCGATCGGGATGGGGGCGTCGAGACGGCCGTACCGGACCCGGTAGTCGTCGAGCAGGCGCAGGGCCTGCCGGGCGAAGTAGCCGAGTTCGGGATGGTGCCGCTTGGCCTCCAGTTCCGTGACCACCACGATGGGGAGCACGACCTCGTGCTCGTCGAAGCGGGTCAGGGCGTTCGGGTCGGCCAGCAGGACGCTGGTGTCGAGAACATACGTGCGCCGGTCTGGCAGATGGCGCTTTGTGCTGGTCACCACGGAAGGACGTACCCCCTCGGATGAGGTCGGGGAGCGACGAAGTGATCCTGGACCGGTGTCTGGCCCCCGCGCACGACGGGCCATGGACCGGCCCCTCGCGGCTGCTTCCGTGCTGTGACCGCACAGTCGGGCTGGTGCAAAGGGCCTCCCGGGCGGACGGCCCCGTGCCGCCCGCTGAGATCCGACGCCCGTGGTTCGGGTGTCGACCTGCTTGGCTTATGCCCTCGAACATGCGCCGCCATGCAAATGCGGCCAACAGCGCGCCGGTGAACTCCTCGTTACATCTCCGCCGAGCGGGGTATACGACAACGCCCCGTCACCGGGCGGCGACGGGGCAGGGCCGGGGGTTCAGCCGCCGTAGCGGCGGTGACGTGCGGCGTAGTCGCGCAGCGCACGCAGGAAGTCCACCTTCCGGAACGCCGGCCAGAAGACCTCGCAGAAGTAGTACTCCGAGTGAGCGGTCTGCCAGAGCATGAATCCGGACAACCGCTGTTCGCCGCTGGTGCGGATCACCAGGTCCGGATCGGGCTGGGCCCCGGTGTAGAGGTGACGCCCGATCATGTCGATGTCGACCGACTCGGCGAGTTCCTCCATCGGCACGCCCTTGTCGTGCGCGTCGAGCAGCATGGAGCGCACGGCGTCGGCGATCTCCTGCCGGCCGCCGTAGCCGATGGCCACGTTGACGGTTATCCCGTCGATGTGGGCGGTGGCCTCCTGGGCCTCCTTCAACGCCGTCTGCATCTGCGCGGGCAGCAGGTCGAGCGTGCCGACGTGGTGCACCCGCCAGCGGCCGTCGGCGGCGAGGGTGCGTACGACGTCCTCGATGATGCCGAGCAGGGGGACGAGTTCCTCCTGCGGCCGGTCGAAGTTGTCGGTGGACAGCAGCCACAGGGTGACGACCTCGACGTCGGTCTCGCTGCACCAGCCGAGGAACTCCTCGATCTTCTCGGCACCGGCCCGGTGCCCGTGGACGGTGCTGGAGCCGGACGCCTTCGCCCAGCGGCGGTTGCCGTCCATGATGACGCCGATGTGCTTGGGCACCTGAGCGTGGTCCAGGTGACCTTCCACCCGGCGTGCGTAGAGCCTGACGAGCAGGCCGCGCAGCTTGTCGCGCAGGTTCACGTGACCCTCCGGGGGTTGGGCGCGGGGTAGGGGTGCCGGAGCCGTTGAGCCTACCGCTGTTCGGGACTTGGTTCCGGCACGGGGCTTTCACGGGGCGGGGCGGAACCCGGCTCGCGGCGGGCCGGGCGGGGCCGTACGGGCCGGTCCGGGCCGGTGCCGGCCGATTGCGGAACGGTTCCGGGCCGCTTCCGGCGGGTGCCTCCCGGCCTCGCCCACACGGCCGAGCGTCAGGCCGGACGCGGACCACCCCCCTTCCCTGGGGACGCCCATCGGCGGCGCGGGGTTCCCGGCCGCCACCGCAAAAAAACGGGCCGGTCCGTGGGGGGGAGACGGACCGGCCCGAGGGGGGGTTTCCACCATAACCCTTCGTAAGGGATGGTGGGTGCATCGGCGTGCCACAACTACTCTCCGGAATCATCCGGCAACGCCACGGTGGCCATGGAACCTGGGATTCAGGGGCGTCCGCTGGGCGATTCACAGCGGAATCACAGGAAAAACCGCTCGGATAGCTATGGATTCACAAGGATTAGGCCATCTTGTGGGGGCATCGGCGAGTTGCCCCGTATCCCTCCGACGGGCGACGCCGTCAGCGAACGGTGGACTTGACGGTTCCGCTATGCCGCCAGCGGAAGATCATCCGGTTTCACGGCACCGCGCAGCCCCCTCCACTGCGCGGTGCCGCCCGCGCAGCTTTGCTCACGCGAATTACCTTGGTCTGAACTTACGTGACCGGTGGGGCTCATGTGAAACCACGGTCGATAACAATGTGGAAACCGTGGATGAACTCCCGGCAGATTCTCGCCGAACTCGGCTCGCCCGCCCCGCTCACGGCCAGGTCAGCCGCCGTGCCAGCCGCCCGGTCGGCCTTCCGGCTCGCGTTCCGGCTTGCGTACGTCGAAGAGGTGCCGGGCGCTGTGCGCGACGAACGGCCCCTCCTTCTCGATCCGCTCGTGCAGCGACCGCAGCTGCGGCTCGTACGCCTCGACGGTGAAGCCCGGGACCATCCAGACCACCTTGCGCAGGAAGTGGACAACGGCGGCGATGTCGTGGAACTCCATCCGCAGCCGCTCCGCCCGCAGCCCGGCCACCTCCAGGCCCGCCGCCTCGGCGTCGGCCCGCTCCCGCTCCGGATCGCGGGCGCCGCGCACCTCCTGCGGCTGCGGCCCGAGGAAGTACTCGACCAGCTCGAAGACGCTTGCGGGCCCCACGTGCTGGGCGAAGTAGCTGCTGCCGGGCCGCAGCACCCGGGCGATCTCGTCCCAGTGCGGGCGCACCGGATGCCGGCTGAGCACCAGGTCGAACGCCTCGTCCGCGAACGGCAGCGGCGCGTCGCCCGGGGCGGCGACCACCACGACGCCGCGGGGGCGCAGCAGCGCCGTGGCCTTCGCCACGTTCGGCGGCCATCCCTCGGTCGCCGCCACCAGCACCGGCCGGGCCGGTTCCGCCCAGCCCAGCGCGAAGTCCAGCGCCTCCCCGCCACCGGTCTGGATGTCGAGCACGGCCCCGGCACGGGCCAGCCGCCCCGCCGCGGACCGGGCGTACCCCCACGACGGGCGCGCCTCGGTGGCCCGCCCCTCGAACCACGAGAAGTCCCACCCCTCGGTCGGCACGGCAACGCCCTCGGCCACGAGGTCCTCGAAGGTGCGGTGCGCAGTCATACGGCCATGCTCGCAGGGGTGCCGCGGAGGCTGCCGCCGTTTTCCCGCGGGGCGCGACCGCCGTGGCTCGCGGGCCCCGGCGGTCGGGGCTCGCCGGCCGGGCCCCGGCGGTCGGGGCGGTCGGCCGCGGCTGCCGGCCAGGGGACGTGAACCGGGGTGGTCGCCCGGGCGGTCGGCCGGTCGAGGAGACCGGCGCCCAGGCGACGCCGCGCCTGCCGGCCGGCGGGCGGAGACCGTCCGGGCGCTCGGGCCGTCGAGGAAGCCACGCCCAACCGGCACCACCTCTCCCGGCCGACGGGCGTAGGCCGTCCGGGCGGTCGGAGCCACCCAGGAGACCGGCGCCCAGGCGACGCCGCGCCTGCCGACCTGCGGGAGACGGCCGTCCGGGCGCCCGGGCCATCGAGGAAGCCACACCCAACCGACGCCACCTCTCCCGGCCGGCGGGCGGAGACCATCCGGGCGCTTGGGCCGGACGAGGAGGCCGGCGCCCAGACGGCGCCGCGTCTGTCGGCGGCGGGGCCGTGGCCGGCGCTCCGCTCAGGGCACCAAGGGCCGGACCTCCTGCGCGGCGAAGCGCACGAAGCCCTCCGGATCGGGCTCGTCCGCCGTCGGCTGCAGGACGACGGTGTCCGCGCCGGCCTCGGCCAGCCGCCGCACCGCCCCGGCCACCGCGCCCGCGTCCCCGGCCACCCCGACGTCCGCCGACGCCAGCCCCTCGGCGGCGAGTTCCGTGCGCAGCCGGGTCTCGGCGCCGGCCCCCGTGGCGGCCAGGAGATACACGACGACCCGGTGCGATCCGCCGCGACCGGCCGACCGGCGCCCCTCCTCCACGAGCTTGCGGGCCCGCCGTACGCCGTCCACCGAGGTGGCGGCGGTGAGGAGGGTGCCGTCGGCCTTCTCGCCGGAGAGCCGGAGCGTACGGGGTCCGGTGCCGCCCGCGAGGATGTCGACCGGGTGCTGCGGGGGCCAGTCGAGGGCCACGTCGTCCAACTGGACGTACCGCCCGCGGACGGTGAGGCGCTCCCCGCGCAGCAGGGCGCGCATGGCGTCGAGGTGTTCGCCGAGGAGGCCGAGCGGGGAGGCGGCCCGGGCGCCGACCTGCCCCATCCAGTCCTGCACCCCGTGGCCCAGGGTCAGCATGGGCCGGCCGGGGAACATGCGCTCCAGCGAGGCGGCCTCCATGGCGGTGACGGCGACGTTCCTGAGCGGCACGGGCAGCAGCCCGATGCCGACGCGCACCCGCTCGGTCCAGGCGAGCGCGGCGGCGGCCGTGGACACCCCGCCCTCCAGGAAGCAGTCCTCCCACAGCCACAGTTCTTCGAGTCCCGCGGCGTCCGCTTCCCGAGCGACGGCCCGCAGCCGCTCGGGAGGAAGCTGGGGACGGAATACGACACCGAGTCCTGTCATGGCGCCCTTCCTAGTGGGGAGGACGGCAAAGGACAACGCAATTACCGATTCGGCGAGTTGACGGCCACGGACACGGAAGCGGAGGGCAGGGCATGGGGCGCTGGCGGGACGGACGGGGGCGGCTGCTCGTGCGTACGGACTCCGGGGCGGAGCTCGGTGCCCCGGTCCCCCTGGAGATCTCGGCCTCCTACCGGGCCCGCACCAAGGGCCTGCTCGGCCGGGACTCGATCGACGGGGCGATGCTGCTGTCGCCGGCGAGCGGGGTGCACACGTTCGGCATGCGGATCCCGATCGACGTCGCGTACCTCGACCACCGCCTCACCGTCATCGCCGTCCGCACGATGAGGCCGGGCCGACTCGGCCTGCCTCGACTGCGGGCACGGCACGTGCTGGAGGCGGAGGCGGGGGCGATGGCGGGGTGGGGGCTGGGTGTGGGCGCTCAGGTCGCCGTCGAGGTCGACGGGGGGTGACCTGTGCGCATGACACCGACCCTCAGCTGAAACTCTTACCGCTTTTGCAGGTGTCCGTACTTTCGACGGCCTTCGTGAAGGCGGTGATCAGTCGCCGCATAGCGTCGGCATCCTGGTGGCTGGAGGACTCCATTTGGACTGCAGTGAAAATGTGGCTCCCTGGTAGCTTTTTGTGCGTGCACCGACGTGTCCTCCCGAACGCCTCCCAGCCTGAGTAGAGGAACCTCCCGCCCTCGGCTTCGTGATCGAGCCGGGAGTCTGCCTGCCCACCCACAAAATAAGCCGTGCTGCTGCTGGTCAACCACATCTGCCTGAAACCCACTGCCCGATGGGAGTCGACGCGGACCTGGCAGACCCACGACAAAGAGTCCGGCATACGTTTGTCAATGACCAATTTCCTGCCAGAGGGCATGAAAGGCGCCAGCTCGTCACGATCGACCGGAATCCCGCAAAAGGAGCCCGGGACCGCGTACTCACGCTTTTCCTTGTGGCCACCACAGCCGGAAAGGGAAACCAGCGCCGCAGTCACCGCAGCGACAGGAGCGAGTACTTTCGATCGAAAAAGGGGGGTGTTCAATGACTCTCCTTCGTTCACCCCGGAATGTCCGCGGTGCTGCCCGGTGTCTGGCCGTGAACAACAGCCCACGCATTCTGGTAGCCCTGGTGTGCCGAATTTCCCGCGTACGTCACCAGGTCCGGGCTCAGGTGATAGCGCTTCACTGCCTGCTCTGCCGCACGCTGCGCGTATGCGGCGTTGCGATGCAGGCCGTGGTCCCAGACCTTCCCTTCGTCCTCCTGGGCGTCATCCGCCGCCGAACCCTCGACATCCTGGAACAGCCACTGCAGGGCCGCGCCTGTCGCGGTGCCTGCTGCTCCGCCGACGACTGCGCCGGCCGCGGGAGAGCCGATGAATGACGTGCCTACGCCGACGACCGTACCGATACCGCCGGAGGCCAGGTTCTGGTACTGGGCGACAGCGTGGTCGAAGGAATCGTCCTTCCCCTTGGCCACGCTTCCGATGGCCTCCATGCGGGCTTGGCTGAGGACCCCGGAGACCTCGCCGCTCCTCTCCGCGACGGTCTGGACGAGAAGCTTCTGATCGCTGGTGAAGCGGTGGTCGGCGGACAGGTCGGGGTCCAAGTGGTACTGCAACAGGTTCGACAGGTAGGCCTTTTGGCCCACTTCGACGGCAGCGTATCCCTGCGGATTCTGACCCACGGCGAACAGGAACTTGTTCACGTCACGGCCATCGAGATGGGCCGCGGAGCCATCGATGGGGTAGAGCAGGTCCTTGTGCGGCAAGTCGCTGTTGGCCCGGTTGATGTCCGGCAGATATTCGGAGGCGATCTGGCCCATGCTGTCCGACATGTAGCCGCGGTCGGTGAGGAGTTCCTGTTTGTCCGCCGTGGCGGCGACGATCTCCTCGAACAGCTTGGTCTGGGCGCTGGTGTGTGCCGGGGTGTCGGTCGTGGGCATCTCACCCGCCGGGTGGCCCGTGGTTGCCGCCTCCAGGGCCTGGGCCAGGTAGTTCTGGCCGGCGATGCTCTGGACATCGTTGGTGTCATGGATGTCCATCGGCCAGTTCCGCTGCTTGAAGAGATAGTCGAAGTTGGAGACGGCCTTCTTGTGGTCGCCGTCCTTCGGGATGAAGTCGTCGCTGAAGAAGTCCGTCGCGGCCGTGGGGTTGTTCGCCAGGCCCTTCAGGTATCCGTTGAGAGGGTCCCAGCCGCCGTCGCTGCCCTCGTAGTTGAGCCGGGGGCAGATGTTCGCCTGCCAGGCCACGTTCTCGCCGTCGTGCGTATAGAACCGCTCGGTTTTCATCAGCGCGCGGCCGTAATCGGTCATGAACCGGTCGTCGAAGTCGCCGTTTCGCATCAGGTTGCTCATCACCTGGAAGCCCAGCACGTCGCCGTGGGTACCGACGGGCTTGTTGCCCGAGCTGATGACCTGCTGTTTCCACGCCTCCATGCCCGCACTGTCCGACTGGCTCGCGGTGGCCAGGGTCAGGCTCAGGTTCTTCTGCAGCTCGGCGTACTTGTATCCGCGGTCGTAGGCCATGTGCGCGCCCTCGCGGTCGTCGTTGAGACCGAGCCAGAACCTTTCCGTCCCCTGGGCACCCAGCCGCTCGGCGAACTCCTCGGCGAACAGCGGGTCGTCGTGGTACTGCTTCAGGCCGGCGTCGATCTCGTCGAAGTCCTTGGCAGTCAGCTTCCGCGGATCCTTCCGCGCCAGCTTCGCCAGCCTGTCGGCCTCCTCTACGGCCTTCACCGCCTGGTCACGGTCCTCGTAGACGGCGCCGGAGAAGCCGTACCTGCTTTCGTCGACGAGTGCCATGAGGACGTCGGTCGCGGTGCCGTCGCTCTTCGCGGCGTTGTCGAGGATCTTCTGCACCTCGTCGCGCAGGTGTTCCTCGTCCGTGACGCTGTGATCGGAGATCTCGGTGCCGTGTCCGGCGCGGTCGGGATGGACGGCCATGGTGACGATGAAGCCGCCGTCGCCGGACGGCATCACGGTCAGGTTCTTCTTGCGGCCGTTCTCGACGGCTTGGTGCAGTTGCTCCTTGTAGTGCTTCAGCTCGTTCCGGGTGTCCTGGAGGATCTTGTGGATGGAGGACGCCTCCTTGGTGGCGTCCTCGAACTCGCCGGCGGTCTTGCCGATGAACTCCTTGGAGACGGCTGCGTTGACGCCGTGCCAGTCGGCCTTGACCGCCTTGTCGTGCAGCCCGTCCTTCGCCTGCTTCTGCAGCTCCGTCAGGTTGCGGACGAGCAGGCCCCAGTCGTCGACTGCGTCGTCGAGCTGCTTGAAGTTGGCTTGGTAGAGGTCTTCGAACTTCACTCGGCGGCCTCGCTCAGTCCTTCTTCTTGGGGTAGTAGACCGGGTTCTTCCTGCCCGGCTCTCCCGCGCGGTCGTCGAACCCGGCGTCCAAGGTGTCGATGCTGCTCATCTGTCGACCGATGTAGCCGTCGTCACCGGAGTGGATCTTCTTGGTCACGTGCATGTGGTTGGAGATCTGGGCGCACGCGTCCAGCAACGACTTCAGCTGGTCGTCCCAGCGTTGCGCGACGTGCTTCAGTCCCTTGCCCAGGGTGAAGCCCTGTTTCGTCAGGTCACCGGCGGCGGACTCGCTCGTCGACTGTGCCACCCGGGCCTTGTTCCACAGCTGGTCGTAGAGCGAGTGAGCCTCTTTGCCGATCGCCGCCAGGTCGCTGTTGCTGACCTTGAGGTCACCGTAGGTGCTCTGGCCGCCTCCACCGACCGGGTCGGCCAGGTGGTTGAGCTGCATGCGTGTGGCTCCGTCCGACTTCGCGTCGGCTTTGAGCTGTTCCCACTCGTCCCACGCCATGTCAGGGCGTCCCCCCGTTGTTCCTGCCTTCGTGCGGCCGACTCCCGTGGCCGGCACCTGTGGCACAGCCACCTACCGGCCGGCGGGCACTGCCGTACCGGCAGCCATCGCGCTGTCGAGCACGGCAATTTTACGCAGCAGCACCATAGTTGCCGCCTTGGGGGTTCACGGCACCGCCCACGCCGTGGCGTCGCGCAGCTGACCGGAAAACGCCCCTGACGCCCTTCCCATACGGGATCCGGCGGGCCAGGGTGCGACAGTGCTCCGCGCCGAAGCGGTGCGGTCACTGCCGGGTGCGCGGGAACGTCACCTCCACACGGCGGTTCTTTCGCCGGCCCTCCTCGGTGGAGTTGTCGGCGATCGGGTACTGCTCGCCGTAGCCGCGGACGTCGAAGGTGACGGAGGGGCTGTTCAGGTCCTGGTCGAGTACGGCCTGTACGGCGTTGGCGCGCTCCTTGGAGAGGGTGTCGCCGTGGGCGGAGGAACCGAGGTTGTCGGTGAAGCCGAAGACGCGGACCCGGGTCGCGTGCTGCTTCCTGATCTCCTCGGCGATGGTGGCGATGCGGGACTTGGCCTCCGCGCTGATCCTGGCGCTGTCCTTGCCGAACAGCACCTCGGCCTGGAGGGCGAAGGTCACGTCGGCGTTGGTGTCCTCACGGCGCTCGTCCCCGCTCTGGTCCTCCACGACCGACTTGATGTCCAGCACCTTGGCCGCGGCCAGCGTGGCCCCCTCCGGAAGCTTCAGATCCGGATCCGTGGGGTCGACTGTCACCGGGGCGGTGGCGGAGGGTTCGGTACCGGGGGGTTCACTGGGCCCGCCACCGTCGGCCACGGCGGTCGCCGCGGGCAGTTGCACGGCGATCAGCAGGGCGGCACAGGTGAGGACGAGCCGGGGTGTGGTGGTCACTTGGGCCTCACCCGGAGATCTTGATGGGGGCGCTGGCGAAGGTGGGCAACTGGAAGCTGACTTCCGTCGTGCCGGCCGGTGGTGCGGGGAACTGCATGAAAACGGGAACCGTGTCCCCCGCTCTGACGGACTGGACGCCGATCGTGGTCAAAGGACGCCCGTCGGTGTCCCGCAGCACGTAGTAACGCTTCTTCGCCTTCGAATCCACAAGTGTGGCTCCACCGAAGGACTGCCCGTTCTTCATGATCTCTGTCTCGTTGCCGGTCAGCTGCGACGACAGAACGGCGTCCTTGCTGCCGTCATTCTTGAGCTGCGCGTTGATCGTGACGAACCCGCCCGGATCGCGCTGGGCAGACGTGATCTGCAGCATCAGCCCGTCAGGCCCGCGCAGTTCAGCCAGCGGTTGCGCGGACTGCCCCTCTTGGGGGCTCTCTTGAGAACCGCCGCTCTTCGAGGAGGATGAAGAAGCGTTCGGCTTCTTGTCATCGGTGTCTCCACCGCCACAACCGGCCACACCGACGGCCAAGCCGACAGCAACGGCCAGGGCGACCATTCCCCTGCGAGCCTTCGCAGTGAACCGCATGCTCATCGCACTGCTTCCCTTTTCCATCGTCGTCCGCTTGTCAGCCGGCGGCCAGGTGAACATCGAAGAGGTCCTCGGGCGCGGGGAGAGTCGCTTCGTCATCCGGGTCCAGCTTCCACGGCTTGCCGCCACAGGTGAGTTCGGGCAATTCATCGTCCCCACCGGGCTCGTCAGGGAACGAGCAGCGCGGTTCGATCACGGCCGTGGCGGAAGCCGTCGAGTGGACGTCCTCCGTCCCCGGGACTACGGAATCCCCTACCGGCTTGTTCGTCTTGATCTCGACCGTGTACCGGAGAAGCTGCCAATTGCAGCCATTCAGCGTGGCGTCGTTCTGCGTCGCGAGTTGCTCCGCACGCGCGCACGGGTTGTCGACAGGCACGTTGCCCTCGAAGATGTCCCGCCACTTGGCCGGTTCGAGCAGAGCGGCGGCCCATGCGTCCGCAAGCTGCTTGCGCCCGTTCTGAGCCGCGGCCAGCACCGCTGCGTCGGCAGCCGTCTGCGCACCGCCCCGGTTCACTGCGGCCTGACCTACCGCAAGGTAGGCGAACGCAAGAAAGAGCAGGCCCGCCACCACCGTGATGTAGATGGGGAAGGCCTGCCCGGAGTCGCCGTTTGCGCGGCGGCGGATCAGGTGATCTCCGTGATCTTTGACTTGATCTTGTCGAGGATCGTCTTGCCGATGTCCGTACCCGTGATCGCCAGAACGATCGCAACCACCACCGCGATAATGCCCAGGTACTCCACCGCAGTCTGCCCACGGTCGCCACCACGACGCCGCATCGCCTCGGCCGTCGTGTTCCTCCACCCGTTCAGGCGAACCTTGGTCGCCACAGCTGTCTTCAGCAAAAGATCGCTCACGGTGCTCCCCTCCGGGACTGCTTTCGACCGACGAACCGTAGAGCGCTCCCACGGACAGGGTAGAGGGCCCAAGGACCCAACCCCAGGCCCATTTGCCCGGCGTGCTGCTCCCCCGGCCGTGCATATCAGGCCACCCCCAGCCACTTGGCCGTCGCCTGGGACCTCGTCGTGGTGTGGAGCTTGGCGAAGATGCGGTTGATGTGGTTCTTGACCGTCTTCTCGCTGATGAAGCAGGCGGCGGCGATCTGCTGGTTGGTCATGCCGGACGCGATGAGGTCCATGATCTCCGCCTCCCTCGTACTCAGCCGGAACCGTGACCGGAACGAATGTCCCATAGATGGTTGCACATGCGAAAGTGGGGGAGGGGTGGAATCCGCCGAAAAGACGGGGGGTTGGACAGGGGTGTGTGCAGGTGCACTGCTGCGTAAGTCGTGCAGCAACGCCCTCGCCGCCCCGGGGGTCACATGCGGCCGCCCCTCCCGGACATCCCGCACCGCCCGCACCAACTGCTCCGTCGTGAACTCGCCGTGCACCAGATATCCCCCCGCTCCCAGCCGCAGCGCCTCCCGCACGGTCTCCGTCTCGTGGCTGTAGGTGAGCATCATGACGGGGGCCAGCCCCACCAGGTGGGGCAACGCGGAGATTCCGTCGACCCCGGGCATGCGGACGTCGAGGAGGATGACATCGGGCCGGTGCCGGACCGCCGCCTCGTACGCCTCGCGGCCGTCCCGCGCCTCCGCCACGACCGTGGTGTCCGCACGGCCCGACAGCAGGGCGGTCAGACCGGCGCGGACCACGGGGTTGTCGTCGGCGACCAGCAGCCGCAACGGCGGGGGCGCGGGCGCCGGCGGCGGGAACTCGGGTCGGGGGGCGGCACCGTGTGACGCTCCTGGTGGATCCGGTGCATGGGGTGGCATTGCCGGGCGCATGGTCCTCCTCTCGGGTTTCAGTGGTCAGGGACCGGCAGCGGGATGTCCAGGCGTACCTCCGTGCCCCGTTCGTGTCCGCCCTTCCCGATGCGGATACGGGCGCCGGCCTGCGCGGCCCGTTCCACCATGCCGAGCAGGCCGAAGTGACCGCGGTCGCGGAGTTTTTCGAGGCTCGTGCCGGGTGGGAGGCCGGTGCCGTCGTCGTGGATCGTCAGGCGCAGCAGGTGGCCGTCGACGGCCGCCCGTACGTCCACACGGGTGGCGGAGGCGTGCCGGTGGGCGTTCTCCAGCGCCTCGGTGGCGATGGCGAGGACGTGGCGGGCCGAGGCGGGCGGCAGCGGCGGGAGGGAGGATACGGGGACGTCCGTGTTCACCCGCAGGCCCGTGCGCCTCGTGAAGTCCGCCGCGCGGCAGGACAGTTCCTGCCAGAACGGGGGCTGTTCCGGCGCGTCCGGCTGGTCCCGTCGTAGGTCGGTCAGCAGTTCCCGGGACTCCGCCGCCGCCCTGCGCGCCGAGCGGGAGACCAGTTCGGCCTGTTCCCTGATGCGGGCCGGGTCGGGGGCAGTGGCCGAGGCCGTGGTGGCCAGGCCGTCCGCCGCCAGGGCCACGCCGTACAGGGTCTTGGCCACGGAGTCGTGCATCTCGCGGGCCAGCCGGGCACGTTCCGCGCTCACCGCCTCCGCCGCCGCGAGGCGGGCCTGGACCGTCGTCAGGGCCTGGGTCGCGGCGCCGAAGCGGAGCATCAGGTTGCGCAGGGTCGAGCCCATGGCGCCGGCGATGACGCACAGGCCCGGCAGGAGCAGGGACTCGGCCACCGGCGCGTGCTGGTCGGCCTTCAGCGTGGCGTGGACCAGGAGGAGGATCAGGGACTGGAGGGAGGCGAAGCAGGCGGCGCCGCGCCAGCTGTAGACCAGGCCGGCCAGGAGCGGGGTGCACACGCTGACGTAGGCCAGGGTGGTGTCCGGGCCCGCCGAGATCAGCAGGAAGGAGCCGAAGAGGGTGTCGGCGGCCAGCAGGCTGGGGTGGCGCAGGAGGAGGGGTCCGAAGCGTTCCCAGTCGCGGAAGAGGACGTAGGACACCATGAAGGTGACGACCACGGCCGCGCCGACCAGGCGGGCGCCCAGGCCGGGGGCCGCGTTGAGCAGGGCCGCGGGGGCCGACAGGACGATCATCGCCAGACGGAAGCCGAAGACCTGCCGGCACATCGCCTGCAGGGCCCGGATCTGGAGCTTCTCGGAGGGCTCGGCCAACGGGGCGGTCACGTCCGGGACGTCCGGCGGGCTCTCCGTCCCGGCACGGCCCGCCTCACCACCGGCCCTTCCGCCTCCGGCCCCGTCCCTCCTTTCCCTCCGCTCCGTCTCTTCCCTCTGCACTCCGTCTCTTCGTCCCGCCGCCCGCAGCCACCCCCCGAGACGCACGCGGGCTCCCCTCCGTCCCCCCTTTCCCGTCAGCGCCGTCACCGTCACCGTCACCGCCCGTCCTCACTCCCCCGTCAGCGAGCCGAAGTCCACCCCGGAGCCCAGCAGCAGGCCCGCGCCCAGCAGGAGCATCGTCGCCGGGACCATGAAGGTGGTGATCAGCAGCGTGGCCTTCGGCACCGCGCGCGCGGCCTTGCGGCGGGCGTTCTGGGCGTCGGTGCGGCGCATGTCCCTGGCCAGGGAGACCAGGGTGTCCACGATCGGCGCGCCCAGTTCCTCGCCCTGCTGGAGGGCCGTCACGAACATCGCCACCTGTTCCGAGTCGTTCCTCCTCCTCAGCTCCGCGAAGGCCTGGCGGCGGCTCATGCCGAGGTCCATCTGGCGCAGGGTGATGCGCAGTTCGTCGGCCCACGGGCCCTCGTAGCGGGAGGCCACCCGGTCCAGGGCCTGGCGGAAGCCGAGGCCCGCGCTGACCACCACGGCCAGTACGTCGAGGAAGTCCGGCAGGGTGCGTTCGATGACGTCCTTGCGGACCCGGATCGCCGCCCAGATGCCCACCTCCGTCCAGAACGCGCCGAACAGGAGCAGCAGCAGGGCCACGAACCACTGGCCGCGGAGCAGGAACACCAGGAAGCCGACGGCGCCCAGGGCGCCGTAGACCGCGCGGCGGGCCGCGTAACGGTCGATGGTCAGGCCGCCGGGGTTGCCCGCCAGGTCGATCCGGCGGCGGTAGCTGGCCACCAGGCGCGGGCCCATCAGACGCAGGACGGCCGGTGCGTAGCGCATGCCGATGCGGTCGATGACGGAGCCGACCGCGCCGGTGCGGGTGGCGCCGACCTCCAGGGCGACGGCGAGGTCGCCGGGGAGCCGGGCGTCGGCGCGGTACATGCGGATGCCGTGGAAGGCGCCCCAGACGCCGAGGCCCATCAGCAGGGCGAGCAGGAATGCCATCGGGTCACCTCCCTCACACGTCGATCCGGCTCATGCGGCGGATGAGGACGAAGCCGACGGTGTACATGGCGAACGCGACGATCACGCAGGCCTGGCCGACCGGTGAGCCCGTCATGCGGTCCAGCGCGCCGTCCTTGACGCCGTTCATCAGGAACAACGCGCCGATGCCGAGGACGGGCACGGCGTACGAGGTCATGGTCACCTGGGAGAGCTGGGTGCGGATCTCGCGCCGGGTCTCCTTGCGTTCCTCCAGGGTCTCGGTCAGATTGCGCAGCGCCGAGACCACCTGGCCGCCCGCGCGGTTGGACAGCACCAAGGTCGTGACGAGGACGACGAGTTCGCGGGAGGGGAGGCGGTCGGCGAGTTCGCCGAGTGCGTCGTCGAGGGAGTGGCCGACGGCCAGCTGGTCGGCGACCTTGGCGAGTTCCTCACCGGCCGGGGCCTCCAGTTCCTCCGCCGCCATGCCGATCGCCGTGCGCAGGGCGAGGCCGGCCTGGGTGGCGTTGGCCAGGATGCGGGCCAGTTCCGGGAGCTGGTTGATGAAGCGTTCGATGCGCTTCTGGCGCTGCCAGTTGAGGAACTGCACCGCCGCCCCGATGCCGAGGAGTCCGGCGAGCGGGCCGAAGAAGGGGGCCAGGGTGGCCTGGCCGGCCAGCCAGAGCGCGGCGACCGTGGCGAGCATGGCGGCGAAGAACTCCCCCGGCGTGACGTCCAGGCCGGTCGCCGCGAGGCGCCGTTCCAGCCGGCGGCCGATGCGGGTGCGGCGCAGTCGCCGGTCCAGGTCGCGGAAGCGGCGCCGGCGGCCGGTCGCGGGCGGCGGGCCGGTGTGCGCGAGCCGGTCCACGAGGGCGGCGCGCCGGGCCCGCCCGGAGGCGTAGGCGTGCACGCCGGCCACCGCCAGGACGCAGGTCAGCAGCGTCACTCCGGTGGTGAGCTGGACGAGGGTGTGCAGTTCCATGGTCCGGGGTCCTACCTGGCTTCTCGGGTGGCTAGCTGGTCGGCGGAGCGGGCGACGCCGAAGGCCTGCGGGACGGGCTGGCCCGCCATGTAGAGGCGGTCGGCGGTGCGGCGGGGCAGCGGGAAGTGGCGGAAGGTGCCGTACACGCGGCCGTCGGGGGTCATGGGCTGCGCCTCGAACCGGGCGGCGGTCGCCAGCCGGTACGGCTCCCCGCCGTGGCTGTCGAGCAGGGCGATCTCGGTGATGCGGCGGGCGCCGTCGGCGAACCGGGTGAGCTGGACGATGACGTCGACGGCGCTGTTGATCTGGTCGTGCAGGGCGACGAAGGGGACCTCGACGTCGGACATGGAGGCGAGGGTCTGCAACCTCGTCAGCGCGTCCTCGGCGCTGTTCGCGTGCACGGTCGCCAGGGAGCCGTCGTGACCGGTGGACATCGCCTGGAGCATGTCGAGGGACTCGCCGCCGCGGACCTCGCCGACCACGATCCGGTCGGGCCGCATGCGCAGGGAGTTGCGCACCAGGTCGCGGATGGTGACCTGGCCCTTGCCCTCCACGTTCGGCGGGCGGGACTCCAGGCGGACCACGTGGGTCTGCTGGAGCTGGAGTTCGGCGGAGTCCTCGATGGTGATGATGCGCTCGTGGGAGGGGATCAGCCCGGAGAGTGCGTTGAGCAGGGTCGTCTTCCCGGTGCCGGTCGCGCCGGAGACGATGATGTTGAACTTGGCCTGCACCAGGCCGGCCAGCAGGTACACCATGTGCTCGTCCAGCGAGCCGAAGCCGATCAGTTCCTGGAGGGTGAAGGAGCGCGGGAAGCGGCGGATGGTGAGGATCGGACCGGTCAGGGACAGCGGCGGGATGATGACGTTGACGCGTTCCCCGGAGGGCAGGCGGGCGTCCACCATGGGGTTCGACTCGTCCACGCGGCGGTTGACCGTCGACACGATCCGTTCGATGGTCTGCATCAGCTGGTCGGCGGAGACGAACCGGAGCGGGAGTTGCTCGACCCGGCCGCCGCGTTCGACGAAGATCGCGTCGGGCCCGTTGACCATGATCTCGGTGATGGACGCGTCCTCCAGCAGCGGCTCCAGGATGCCGAGGCCCAGCGCCTCGTCCACGACCCGGCGGATCAGCTGGGACCGCTCGACCGTCGACAGCACCGGGCCCTCGCGGCTGATGATGTGCCCGAGCACCCGTTCCAGCCGGGCCCGGCGCTCGGCGGCGGCCAGCGCGCTCATCTCCGCGAGGTCGATCTCCTCCAGCAGTTTCGCCCGGTAGGAGGCGACCAGGTGCCCGTCCTCGCCCCGGCTGCCGTGTTCCTCCGGAGTGCTGATGCGTGCCCGCAGGCTCATGGTCGGCGACTCCTCGGTCAGTGGTCGAGCGGCATGGTGGCGGACTTGGTGGCGGTGCCGAGGTCCCAGACGATGGCGGGGATGCGGACGGTCGCGGTGACGGTCACCGACGCGCCGTCCTCCGCGGCGGACGAGCAGGACACGCTCAGTCCGCCGCTCACCGCGTCGGCGCAGGCCTGGGCGTACGACTGCTTCAGGGAGGCGGCCCGCGCCCCCGCCCGGGCGGCCGTACCGGCCTGCTCGGCGGCGTAGGCGACGGCCCCGAGCTGGATGCCGGCCAGGCCGACGATCAGCAGGACGGGGATGAACCCGAGGTACTCGACGGCCACTTGGCCCCGGTCGCGTCGGCGGCGGTTCGGCATCTCAGCGCTTCGCCTCCTCGACGGCGCCGGCGTGGCCGTGCACGGTGACGGGAAAGTCGATGAAGCCGGGGAAGAGGACGGGGACCTTCACGGCCACGTCGGCCGTCACATAACCGGTCCCGCCGCACTGTTCCACGCTGGCACCCCCTCGCCACGCCCCCGACAGATGCTTCAGCGCCGCCTGCTCGCACGCCCCGAACCGCTCCCCCGGCGGTGCCGCCGTGCCGGCCCGCACGCCCTCGTCGGCAGCATTCCCCGCGAGCGTGAAGGCGTACCCCGTGAGTACGGCCTGCCACATCAGCACCAGTGTCAGAACGATCAGCGGCGTCATGCCGAGCAACTCGACGCTGACCTGTCCCCGGTCCCCATCCGGCCTTCTCATCGCAAGGCTCACTCCTTCCGCCGCCGGAAGCCCACGGGCCCCCGGCCGCCGCCCCGGTGGGAGGCTCCCTCGTCCGGCGCCCGCACCAGCCCCAGCTCCCCGGCGAGGGCCCACAGCGCCTGCTTCACCGTGCTCCTGGCGTCGAGTTCGTGCAGCCGCCCGGCGTCCACGACACCCTGCAGCTCCTTGAAGTTGGCGGGTACGGCCGTACGCGCCAGCGCGGTGCCGGTGATGCGCTGCACCAGCGCGGGCTGGATCTCCGTACCGCGCGAGTGCCGGTTGACGACCACCGTGGTCTCCTCGGCCTTGCGGATCTGCAGCCGGTCCCACATCCGTACGGTCCGTTTGGCGCCGCGTACGGCGATGACGTCCGGGGTGGTGACCAGCAGCGCGGTGTCGGCCATCTCCACGACGGCGGCACCCGCACCGCTCAGCTGGGCCCCGCAGTCCACCACGACCACCTCGTAGCGGGAGCGCAGCGCGCTGACGATCTGGCGGGCGGCGCGGTCGCTTACCTCCTCGCCGCGTTCGCCCTCGCCCGGCGCGAGCAGCAGGGCGAGCCCGGTGTCGTGGCGGAACACGGCGTCGGCGAGGACGCGGGGCGAGACGTCGGTGATGGCGGCCAGGTCGGCCACCGACCGGCGGAACTGGATGTCCAGGTAGGAGGCGATGTCACCGGTCTGGAGGTCCAGGTCGACCAGGGCGGTGGCGCGGCCGGAGGCCTGGGCGGCGAGGGCCAGCTGGATCGCGGTCAGGGTCGCGCCCACGCCTCCCTTGGCGCCGCTGACCGTGACCACGGTGCCGCCGGCCCCGGCGAGCACCTCGGCACCGTGCCCGAGGTGCCGTCGTACCCCCGTCGACCACTGGGCGACGGCCTGCACGCGGCTGGCGAGTTCCTCGTACGACAGCGGGAGCGCGACCAGGCCGCGGGCGCCGGAGTCCATGGCGGCGGCGAACAGGCCGGGGCCGGCGTCGGTGGTAACGAGGATGACGCCGACGGCCGGGAAGCGGAGGGCGACCTCGCGGATCAGCTCCAGGGCCGGGACCGGGCCGATGCGTTCGTGGACGACGACGACTTCGGGCAGTTCCTCGACCGACTCGGCGGCGAGCCGGGCGAGGGTGTCGACCAGCTGGGTGGAGTCGGTGACCGGGGGCTGCGGTTCGGCGTCGGGGAGCTGGCTGAGCAGGGTGGTGAGGGAGCGGACGGCGTCCGGGTCCGCGCCGGCCGGGAGGATCCTGGTGGGCATGGCCGCCTCTCACTTGTCCGTCGCGAGTTCGTAGGTGCGGTCCTTGTCGGGGACGCTGGTCTCGCTGCCGGGGGCCACGAGCGCGAGCCGGACGCGCTGGGCGAAGGACTCGGCGTAGGTGATGCGCTGGGCGTCGAGGGTGGACAGCGCGAAGGTGATGGGGACGGCCTCGGTGGCCTGCTGGTTCTTGTCGCGGTCGGGCTCCAGGGCGGTGATCCGGCCGACGTCGAGGACCCGGGCGTTGGTCACGATGATCTTCGACTGGTCGGGATCGCCCTGCTTCTTCCCCTCGAAGGTGGCATAGACGTTGACCCGCGAACCCGGGGTGATCTTCCCGGCCACGCCGGTCGCCGCGTCGATCATGATGGCGACCTCCTGCTGGCCGGGCTGGAGGGCGGGCCGGTCCACGATCATGTCGGTCTGCAGCAGCGCGCCGGGGTGCAGGGTGGTCACGGCGATCTTGCCGCGGATCTGCCGGAGGTCGGTGACGGCGTTGCCGGACAGCCACCGCTCGGGCATCGAGACCTTCTCGAACTGGTCCGCGGTCAGCGCGGTGTACGGCTTCACCTCGGACCTGACCCGGTAGGCGGCGACCTCGGGCCCGATCTTGGAGTTCACGTCGTGGATGACGGAGAGCACGCCGGCGAACGCGCCCAGCGCGCACAGGACCGACAGGATCAGCAGTATCACGCCGCGGCGCTGACGGGAGTTCATGAACCGTGCAACCTCATTGGGGGAATCGGTCGAGCGGGACGGGTCAGGTTCGCGCAGGTCAGGCGGGCGTTCCCGGCTCCAGGGCGCGGGGTGGCCCGGATGCGGGAGGGCTGGCGGAGCAGAAGACGCAGCGGTCGCCGATGACGTCGATGCCGCACCAGTGACAGCTGGTCTGCCGTACGGAGGTGACCAGTTGGTAGAGGACGGACAGGTCGGCGAGGTAGCCGCAGAACTCGATCAGGCGGCCGGTCCCCCACCACGCCGGGGACTCGGCGGGCAGCGGGGTCTCGCGCAGCCCGTGCACGCCCCACCGGGTGCCGAGCCCGGTGGCCCAGTCGCTCTGCAGCTGCCCCTTGGCGACCAGCATCCAGGTGCCGAACTCGGGCCCCTTCAGCGTGACGTCGGGGGCCACCTTCACCAGCTGGGGCTCGGGGTGTGCGAGGACGGCGAACTGGCTGCCGGGCATCCAGGACCTGGCGTGCGCCTTGAGCCCGACCGGCACCCGGTCCAGCTTGGCGACGGAGCCGAGGACGGCGCCGGCGTGGATGTAGTGGGTGAGCAGCCGTCCGGCGGAGGCGAGCACGCCCGGGCCCAGGTCGCAGGAGGCGAGCTGGCGCAGCTGCCGGGCCAGGACGGCGATGCCGAGCGGCGGCAGTGCGGGCCGGAACAGGGCGATGCGGTCGCTCTCCAGCAGGGAGCGCAGGGTGTACAGCCGCCGTACGACCGGCTCCGGGGCGGCCTCGGAACAGACGACGACCACATGGCCGTACTGCTCGGTGAGGGTGTGGAGTTCGGTGAGGGCCTGGTCCAGCGGCTTGCGGTCGAGGCCGGTCAGCACGACGGCGGGCATGGTCCGCTCGTCCTGCGCCGGCAGTGCCATGTCGGCACTGGTCACGGCAATGGCAGTTGGCACGCGCAGCTCCCCGCTCTTCACACCCGCCGGCCCACCGGTGTAACTCCGGCGCGCCGGACGACTTCATTGCGTGACTACGTGAGCACTGTATCCACGGCCGTATGGCCGGAGAACAGCGTTTGTGAAGCCGGTGGGGAACTCTCCCGGCGCAAGTCGCGCCAAACCAGGACAGGTTGAGCGGCCGACCGGAGACGGTTTTGGTCTGGACCTCTTGACACCCGGATTGGTCTGGACCAACTTTAGGGCACCGGTGGTGGCCACCGCCCCTGTCCGCCCTTCCCCGCCAACTCCCCACGGAGGCTCCAGTGGACCGCGCACCAGGCATACCCAGACCCCGCGGACGGCGGCTCGCGGCATGGTCCGCCGCCACCGCCCTGGCCCTCTCGGTCGCGGGCCTCGCCACGGCCGGCCCCGCGTCCGCCGCGGACGTCAACAACGTGAAGAACGCGGGCTTCGAGTCGGGCCTGGCCAACTGGACGTGTACGGCAGGCAGCGGCACGACGGTCACCTCCCCGGTACACGGGGGCACCGCGGCCCTGAAGGCGACCCCGTCGGGCCAGGACAACGCCCGGTGCACCCAGTCGGTGGCGGTCAAGCCCAACTCGACGTACACGCTGAGCGCCTGGGTCGAGGGCGGCTACTCCTACCTGGGCGTGACCGGCACCGGCACGACGGACGTCTCGACGTGGACCCCCGACTCGTCGTCCTGGAAGCAGCTGTCGACGACCTTCACGACCGGCGCCTCGACGACCTCGGTCACGGTCTACACCCACGGCTGGTACGGCCAGGCGGCCTACTACGCCGACGACGTCTCGGTCTACGGCCCCGACGGCGGCGGAGGCGGCGACCCGGCCCCGACGGTCCCGGCGGCCCCGTCCGGCCTCTCCGTGACCGGTACGACCTCCTCCTCGGTCTCCCTGTCCTGGTCGGCGGTGTCGGGTGCGACGGGCTACAACGTCTACCGGAACGGCACCAAGGTCACGGCCGTGACGGGCACCTCGGCGACGATCACCGGCCTGGCCGCCGCCACGTCGTACTCCTTCCAGGTCACGGCGACCAACGCGGCGGGCGAGTCGGCGAAGTCCGCGACGGTGACCGGGACGACGACCTCCGGCACGGGCGGCGGAGGCGGGACACTCCCCAAGCACGCGGTGACCGGCTACTGGCAGAACTTCAACAACGGCGCCACGGTCCAGAAACTCTCGGACGTCCCGTCGTCCTACGACATCATCGCGGTGGCCTTCGCCGACGCGGCGTCGACCCCGGGAGCCGTCTCCTTCACCCTGGACTCCGCCGGTCTGGGCGGCTACACCGTCGACCAGTTCAAGGCGGACATCAAGGCCAAGCAGGCGGCCGGCAGGAAGGTCATCGTCTCGGTCGGCGGTGAGAAGGGCTCGGTGTCGGTCAACGACGCCGCATCGGCCGCGAACTTCGCCGACTCGGTCTACTCGCTGATGCAGACGTACGGCTTCGACGGCGTCGACATCGACCTGGAGAACGGCCTCAACGCGACCTACATGACCCAGGCCCTGCGCGCCCTGTCGACGAAGGCGGGCTCGTCCCTGATCATCACCATGGCCCCGCAGACGATCGACATGCAGTCGACGTCGAACTCCTACTTCCAGACGGCCCTGAACGTCAAGGACATCCTCACGGTCGTCAACATGCAGTACTACAACAGCGGTTCCATGCTGGGCTGCGACGGCAAGGTGTACAGCCAGGGCACGGTCGACTTCCTGACCGCCCTCGCCTGCATCCAGCTGGAGGGCGGCCTCTCCCCGTCCCAGGTCGGCCTGGGCCTGCCGGCCTCCACCCGCGCGGCGGGCAGCGGCTACGTCTCCCCCACCGTGGTCGACAACGCCCTGGACTGCCTGACGGCCGGCACGAACTGCGGCGCCTTCAAGCCGTCCAAGACCTACCCCGCCCTGCGCGGCGCGATGACCTGGTCCACGAACTGGGACGCGACGTCGGGCAACGCCTGGTCGAACCCGGTGGGAGCACACGTACACGCCCTGCCGTGACGTGAGCCTCTGCATACTCCGAGCGCCCGGGCCTTTCGGTCCGGGCGCTGTCGTGTGCGCGGACGACGGCCGAACTCGATCGGTCACGCCGGCATCCCTTTTGCCCTCGCCGCCAGCCCGGTGTGATGATCCCGGACATGGCTGAACACGGGGGACACACAGCCTCGACGGGGCATGCGCGCAGGTCACGCCTGTATGACTACGGGGACCTGACCGAGGCCGCCTCACAGGAGGCATCCGACGGAACCGACCACCGGCGGCGCGAGTTCGCCGTGTTGCTGGGTGAGTTCCGTCGTACGGCGGTGCTGGTGCCGGTGGACGGGGACGACGCGCCTTTGACGGGCGATTTCGGTGGTGTCCGCTGGATCTACGCGTTCTCGAACGAGTCGGCTCTGGCGCGTTTCGCGCTGGCGCGGGGCGAGGGCGGCCGGGAGTGGGCGTATCAGCGGTGGCTGGGTGCGCGTCTGCTGGATGCGGTGGTGCCGGCTGCCGGGGTGCCGTGCGGGGTGGCGTTGGACTGTGCGGACGGTGAGGACGGGATGGTCTTTCCGCCGGTGCGGGGGATCGTGCCGGATGCGGTGGCGGTGGACGTGGAGAGCGGGACGGGGGAGGCGCGGTGACCGGGGGCGGCAAGGATCTGGCGACGCAGGGGCTCGCTCTGATCGCCAAGGGGCTGACCGATGCGCTGGGTGAGTTGAAGGAGCTGGGCGGGTTCGGTACGTCCGGTGCCGGGCGGGGTTTCGGTGAGATCGCGTTGTCGGGCCTGGAGTTGGGGCACGAGGGGCTGACGGGAGAGTTCACGTCGTTCTGCGAGCGCTGGGAGTGGGGCGTGCGGTCGCTGATCCACGAGGGCAACAGCTTCGCGGTCAGTACGGGTCTGGCGGCGGGCACGTACTACCAGACGGACCAGTACGTCGAGGGCACGCTGAAGGTGGCCGAGAACGCTGCCGTCGGTAATCCGTACGCCTCGGAGGAGGACGTGCAGAAGATGGGCTACGGCGAGATCGCCGCCTCGGGCAGGACGGTGGACTACAGCCAGGAGTCCTTCGAGGAGGCGTGGGCCAACAGCAAGCAGGGCTGGAAGGACGCCACGCGGGATGTGATGACCTCGCACACGGTCGGTCTGCCGGGGTTGAACCCGGCGGATGTGCATGGCCTGGTCGGGCTCTCGGACGAGCAGTACGACCAGGTGCTGGACGACGGGCTCGGTCCGTCCCCCGAGGCCCGTGCCCGGGCTGCGGCCGAGCAGCAGGCCGCCGGGCAGCAGGGTGGTGAGCGCTGATGGGCATGGGGGATGTGACCAACGCGTTCCTGGGCGGCGCGGAGAACCTCTACGACAAGGGCAAGAAGAAGCTCGGCGAGGGCGTCGACTGGGCCACGGACAAGGTCGGCGAGGGCCTGGACAAGGTCGGGGCGCACAAGTGGGCCGACGTGGTGGAGGACTGGGGCGACGGGGTCGCCTCCGACCTCGGCGCGACGCCGGGCGAGCAGCAGCTGGGCCAGACCGAGCAGGCGAACGAACTCGTCCACGGCGACCCGGCGAAGATCCGTGAGGCCGCGGGGCACCTGCGCGACTTCCACGGCGCGTTCGACAAGGTCAGCGCGGGGCTGAAGAAGGTCGACTCCTCAGGCTGGAAGGGCGAGGGCGGGGACGCCTTCCGTGAGAAGTTCGGCGTCCACCCCGCCAAGTGGGCGCAGGCGGCCGAGGCGTGCAAGAGCGCGGCGGAGGCGCTGGAGTCGTACGCCGACACGGTGACGTGGGCGCAGGGCCAGGCGCGGGAGGCCGTGGAGCTCTACAAGAAGGGCGAGAAGGCGTCCAAGACCGCGTTCGAGACGTACCAGAAGGACGTCGAGACGTACAACGCCAAGGTGGACGCGGGCGAGGACCCCGGCCCGGATCCGGGGAAGTTCCAGGATCCGGGCAAGGCCGATGTCCAGGCCGCCCGGCACAAGCTCGCCGAGGCCCGCAAACAGCGCAACACCTCCGCCACGGAGGCGCAGGGCAAGGTGAAGGCGGCACTCGCCCACGCCCCCGCCGAGCCCCCGCCCCTGGACCGTCTCAAGGGCGACCTGAAGGACGGCGCGCTCTCCACCGGCATCGAACTCACCCACTTCGCCGGAGGCGTCGTCAAGGGCACCGCCGGCCTGCTCACCTTCGTCCGCGGCCTGAACCCGGTGGACCCCTACAACCTCACCCACCCGGCCGCGTACATGCAGAACGTCAGCATGACGCTCTCCGGCCTGGTCTCCACCGTCGCCCACCCCGAACGCACCGCGAAGACCATGTGGGACGAGTTCCGCAAGGACCCGTCCGAGTTCGGCGGACGCATGGCTCCCCAGTTCTTCCTCGGCGACGGTGCCGGACTGGAAGCGGGGCTGGCCCGGGATGCGGCGAAGGCGGGTCTGACCCGTCAGGCAGCGGAAGCGGCGGCACGGAAAGAGGCACGGGCGGGGGCTGAAGGCGCGGCCGGGAAGACGGCCCGGGACCGGGTGGACGAGGACCCACAGCAGCCCTCCCGTACCGGCGACGCGGTGGAAAGCAAGGGCACCGACCCCGTCGACCTCGCCACCGGCAAGATGTACCTGCCGCAGACGGACGTGACCCTCCCCGGCGCGCTGCCCTTGGTCCTGACCCGACGGGTGGAATCCGGCTACCACCTGGGCCGCTGGTTCGGTCCGTCCTGGTCCTCCACCCTGGACCAGCGCCTGGAGATCGACGCGGAAGGAGTCGTCCACGTCACGGAGGACGGCCTCCTCCTGTCCTACCCCCACCCCGCCCCCGGCCTGCCCACCCTCCCCAGCCACGGCCCCCGCCTCCCCCTGGACCGGGTCGACGGCGGCTACACCATCACCGACCCCCGCACCCACCGCACCTGGCACTTCACCGACCGAGGCCCCGACCTCGCGGTCCTGGAACAGATCGACGACCGCAACGGCAACTGGATCACCTTCGAGTACGACGCCGAAGGCACTCCCGTGGGCGTGTACAACAGCGCCGGCCAAGGCGTCCGCATCACGACGGAATCGGGCCGCATCACGGCGTACCACCTGACCGCGACCGGCGAGGAACTGAGACGCTTCGGCTACACGGACGGCAACCTCACGGAGGTCGTCAACTCCTCGGGCCTGCCGCTCCGCTTCACGTACGACGAGCGGGGACGCGTCACCTCCTGGACGGACACGAACGACCGCAGCTACACGTACGAGTACGACGACCAGGACCGCTGCATCGCGGAGGGCGGCTCGGCGGGTCACATGGCGCTGCGCCTGACGTACGGCGCCCCGGACCCGACGACGGGCCTGCGCACGACGACGGCAAGGACGGCCGAGGGACACGAGCGCCGCTACCTGGTGAATGACGCCTGGCAGGTGGTGGCGGAGACCGACCCGTTGGGCGCGACGACGCGGCACGTCCGCGACCGTTACAACCGCCTGCTGTCCACGACAGACCCCCTCGGCCACACGACCACCTTCGAGTACGACGGGTCGGGCAACCTCACGCGGGTGGTCCGCCCGGACGGCCGCGAGGCGCGGGCGGAGTACAACGACCTGGGCCTGCCGGTGAAGGTGGTGAACCCGGACGGCACGGTGATCCGCCAGACGTACGACGACCGGGGCAACCGCACCTCGGTCACGGACCCGGCGGGCGGGACGACCCGCTTCACGTACACGGAAGCCGGCCACCTCACGTCGGTGACCGACCAGCTGGGCGCGACCACGACGGTCGTCTGCGACCGAGCGGGCCTCCCGACGGAGGTGACGGACCCGCTGGGCGCGACCACACGCTACGAGCGCAACGCACTGGGCCTCCCGACCACCATCACGGACCCCACGGGCGCCACGACCCACCTGGAATGGTCACTCGAAGGCCGGCTGACCCGCCGCACGGCCCCCGACGGCACCACTGAGACGTGGACGTACGACGGGGAGGGCAACTGCACGAGCCACACGGACCCTCTCGGCGGGGTCAGCCGCTTCGAGTACACCCATTTCGACCTGCTGACGGCACGCACGACCCCGGACGGCGTCCGCTACGAATTCGCCCACGACACGGAACTACGTCTGACGACCGTCACGAACCCACAGGGCCTGACGTGGGAGTACGAGTACGACGCGGCCGGCCGCCTGGTGCGGGAGACGGACTTCGACGACCGCGCCCTGGAGTACGCGTACGACGCGGCGGGCCGCCTGGCCTCACGGCGCAACGCGCTCGGCGAGGTGACGTCCTTCGAGCGCAACGAACTCGGCCAGGTCCTCCGCAAGAAAACCAACGGCCGGCACACGACCTATGCCTACGACCTGACCGACCAACTGGCACACGCTGTGGGCCCCGACGGCACGACCCTGACGCTGCTGCGGGACCGCCACGGCCGCCTGCACTCGGAAACGGTCGACGGTCGCACGGTGACGTACACCTACGACACCCTGGGACGCCGCACGGGCCGCACCACACCGAGCGGGGCCTCGACGACATGGTCGTACGACGCGGCGGGCCGCCGCACAGGCATGGTCGCCTCCGGCCGGACCATCGACTTCACCTACGACGAGGCAGGCCGTGAACTGACCCGCCACATCGCCGGAACGGTCAGACTGGACCACACCTTCGACGTGTCGGGCCGCCTGACGGCCCAGTCCGTGACCGGCGCGCAAGGCCACCGGCTCCAGCACCGGACGTACACCTACCGCCCCGACGGCAACCTGATCGGCATCGACGACCACCTGTCCGGCACCCGCCGCTTCGACCTCGACGCAGCCGGCCGAGTCACAGCGGTCCACGCGGCAGGCTGGACGGAGCGGTACGCCTACGACGAGGCAGGCAACCAGACCGAGGCATCCTGGCCCTCGGACCACCCGGGCGCAGAGTCAAGGGGCCCGCGCGCGTACACGGGCACCCGCATCACCCGGGCAGGCAACGTCCGCTACGAACACGACGCCCTGGGCCGCATCACCCTCCGCCAGAAAACCCGCCTGTCCCGCAAACCGGACACCTGGCGCTACGAATGGGACGCCGAGGACCGCCTGACCTCAGTGGTGACCCCCGACGGCACCCGCTGGCGCTACACCTACGACCCGCTGGGCCGCCGCACGGCAAAACTCCGTCTCGCAGACGACGGCGAGACGGTCGTGGAGCGGGTGGACTTCACCTGGGACGGCACGACGCTCTGCGAACAGACGACAACGTCCGCCGATCTCCCCCACCCGGTCACCCTCACCTGGGACCACCAAGGCCTGCGCCCCTTGGCCCAGACGGAACGCATCACCCCGGCCGACGCCCCCCAGCACGAAATCGACTCCCGCTTCTTCGCGATCGTCACCGACCTCATCGGCACCCCGAACGAACTGGTCGACGAACAGGGCGCCATCGCCTGGCACACCCGCAGCACCCTGTGGGGAACAACAGCGTGGTCGACCAACAGCACCACCTACACACCCCTACGCTTCCCGGGCCAGTACTACGACCCGGAAACCGGCCTCCACTACAACTACTTCCGCCACTACGACCCCGAAACCGCCCGCTACCTGACCCCGGACCCACTCGGACTGGCACCCGCCCCCAATCCATCTACTTATATCGATAACCCGCACACCTGGAGCGACCCTCTCGGACTTGCACCGAAGGAAGGATGCTCCGAAAACCTTTCACACAAGCGCTCAAGCAGTCGCAATGCGGCCTTCAGGGATGCGAAGCGTGACTTGGATATCCCTATGTCTCAGCAACCAGACGAGATTCGCAGGGTACCCATGACAGACCGCACGGGACAGCAGGTCATGGATGCTTCACACAATCCGGTAATGACGCGAGAGTATGTCTATACACGAAGCGACGGGAGTAAGGTGATCATCCAAGATCACGGGTACGGGCACTACTACGGTGAAGGCGGCGTAGGCGATCAGGGGCCACACTTCAACGTCCGCCCGTGGGAAAACCCTAGGACTGGTAAGGTCCCGGGAACTGCACAGCACTATGAGTACTGAACCGCCGAATCACGAGGCCGAATCCATATGTCATGGACATCGTTTTTGCAATCTTCACAAGGAATCGACGCCGTTTACCAGGGGAGTGCCCCGGAACTGACCGGGGTACATGTGCGCGAGGTGGTCCTAAACGAGGATGGGCCGACACTGAAGCTGCGCCTTGACCTCCCCCGCTATCCTGATCAACCTCCGAAAAAATGGAAGGCGCAGGGATTCAATACCGTGCAAATCGAGGTTTCATTCAGCGGGCTCCGATCGCTCACTCTGGAAGGCTTCGGAACTGATGTAAACGCAGACATGTCCCTGCACAGAGAGGACGGCATCATCCTCAATGTGTCGTCGTCCACGATGCAGCTCAGCGCCACCGCTGAAGTCGCCTTCATCTCGAAACTCACAGCGTACGCCAACGAAGTATGAGTCGACGGCACCTGCGACTGGGGCCCCCATCCCCGGTCAGCGCCGAAGCCTAGCTCGTCCGCCACCCCCCACCGCGTCTTCACGCCCTTCCTCTAAACACTGAAGGCCACCCGTCCTGGGGTGGCCCGTGCCTCCATCCGAATCTGGCACCGGGAGTCTAGACGTGACGGGATTAACCATCGATGTCATCGCTGGGGCTTTCCGCGTTCCGGGCGGACCGTCCGCAATCCCTGATGGTGAGTTCGTGTGGCTCGAGGATCTGGCGTCACATATCGAGCGTTACCTCTCACCACGAGGGATCTACGCAGGCTAATCACCCAGGATGTCAGCCTTCGTTGGTCTCTTACCGTCGCGTTAGACTTCCTGCGGGAAACAGCGCCGCAGGAAGTTGCCGCCGACGGAGCACTGAAGGCCGAGAAATTTCACGAGTCCGCTGAGATCGGTCTGAGGGAAGTGCCCGTGGGATCGATCGTTGATGTGGCTAGCCAGCCAGAGTTCTCAGCTTCTTCGATCAGCCCTGAAGAGTTCGAGCGAACGTGGCGAACCGCCTCGTGGTCGACGAAAAACGTTCCGGGCCGGCAGTGATTGGCGGATCTGGGCCACGCAGTGAGGTCTCCGGACGACCCCAGCCTTCACCTCTCCCTACACCTCCCGGAACAAATCCGCCAATCACCCCCACCACCACCGGCCGTTGGCCGCCAAGCCGGCCCGGGGTGCCGGCGAGGTGCTGGGGCGCCCCCGCTCACCGGGCCGGAAGCCGCTTGGCTCACCCGGCGCGCTGGCGAGGCGCGACCGCGCACCCCCTCCCACGGTGCTGCTCGGCATGCCCAAGGGCCCGGTGCCGGGCTGGGCCACCGTTGTTTCGGGCTGCTCGCTCGCTTCTTGACCAGGCTGGAGCGGGCCGGGTCAAGGGTGGGCCGGAGGGCCATCGCCGAAGGCGACACGTAGCGCCCTTGACGCGGACCGTGGAAGCCCGACACTGGCCGGGAAGCGAGCAGCCCGACGGTCACGTGCTCACTCCTCGGTGAACAACTCCGTCGCCTCGGCCGCGTGGACGGCGCGCTGGGCCCAGACCTCCAGTTGGCCGAGGTCCGCGCAGGCCAGCACCCGCTTCCGGACGGCGTCGGACACCGGGATGCCGCGCCATTCCAGGATGCGGAGGGTCATTTCCTGGCGGTCCTGGACGCGGCCCTGCTCCAGGCCCTGCTCCAAGCCCTGCTCCCGTCCCTCTTCCCGTACCTGCTCGGCCAGCGGGTGTCGCCAGAAGTACTGGATCGCCGTCATCAATTCCCTCCACATCTGCTTCGCCTGGGGGTCGGCCAGGCACGAGTCGACGAACTGCACGAAGACCGCGGCACTGTCGGGGTCGATGGTCCGCAGGGCGGATGCCAGGGATTCCAGTATGGCCGGAGCCTGCGGACCACGCCCGTGTGTCATCGCCGACAGCACCGCAAGAGGGACGTCCCGCTCGGCCTGCCGCTCATCCGCGATCACCGGCACGTTGTCCGGCCCCAGCACCAGCGGACGCACCGTCAGCGAGTCCCACCCCGGGAAACCGAGCCGGATCGGACGCGAGGCCCACCTCGCCGTAGCACTGCTCTGCGTGATGACGATGAGCACCGGCTCGCACCGGTACTTCTCGTACAGGTACGACAGGTAGTACGGCCAACTGCCCCGCTTCCGGTCGTCCACCTTCCCCTGCGACTCGACCACGAGCAGGTAGGTGCCCTCGTCCGTCTCCGCCCGCAGCAACGTGTCCACACGGCGCTCGACCGGTTCGATCTCGGTGAGATCCACGTTCAGCGCGGCGATCTCCCTGGGCTCGGGGAACGGAACGTGCAGCACCTTCTGTAACGCCTTCGTCAGCAGCGTCGGATCCTTCTGGAAGATCCGGTGCAGCGCCTCATGCGACGAGCCGACCATCAGCTCTCCTTTCCATCCAGGTGATCAACGAGCTACGCCGCCGCAAGTTCGCAGTCACCAGCCCCAGCCCCCTCCCCTCCTTCGACTCCAGCACCCGCCCCAATGGCACCGGCGGCTCCGGTGGCGCGGGGTCCGTGTCCCACGCCCCGATCCACACCACGCCCTCCGGGGAGCGCCGCACCCGCAACGCCGCCGGCCCCTTGGTGTGCCGCACGGCGTTCGACACCAGCTCGGTCGCGAGGAGTTCCGCCGTCTCCACCAGTCCCGCCAGCCCGTGCATCGTCAGGATCGCGCGCAGGGTGCGGCGGCAGACGGTCACGGCTCTCGGGTCGTTGGGGATGTAGAGGGTGTAGTCCCCGGGTTCGCTTTCGGGCATGGCTCGGCAGCTCCAGTCGGTGAGTGAGGTTTCCGCGCGCGGTGGCATTGCCGCAGCCGTCATGGCGGGACGACGCAGCGCGCTTCCGCTACGTGTGCGAGACGTCACTGACGGTAGGACATAAATTTCATTCGCAGCAAGCCGGTCGCGTAACCTTGCCCTCGAACGAGTCGCCTCGCCACGGTCGTTGAGGAGAGAGGTCGCCGTGCCAGCACGACGGAACCCCACAGCACGCCAGGTTCGACTGGGCGCGGAACTGCGGAGACTTCGCGAAGCCGCGGGGCTGAAGGCAACGGAGGCAGCGGCCCTGCTCGGGACGAACTCCGTTCAGATGAGTCAGATCGAGTCCGGCATCGCCGGGGTGAGCGAGGAGCGAGTACGTCGGCTCGCCGCCAACTACGCCTGTACCGACCAGGCCTTGATCGACGCGCTGGTGGCCATGACGACGGACCGGACCCGCGGCTGGTGGGAGGAGTACCGGGGTACCCTCCCCGCCGCCTACCAGGACCTGGCCGAGCTGGACCATCACGCGCGGTTCCGCAAGGACGTGGCGGTCATCCACGTGCCAGGGCTCCTCCAGACGGAGGACTACGCCCAGGCTCTCTTCGCCTACATGAACCCGGAGTTCCCCGAGAGCGAGGTGGCCCTTCGGGTGGAGCACCGGATGAAGCGGAGGGTCGTCATCGACGGGCCCGACCCCATCCCGTACGAGACGGTGATCCACGAGGCCGCACTCCGCATCCGGGTGGCCGGGCGCGCCGCTTCCCGGGCTCAGCTCAGTCGCATCCTGGAGGTGTCGGAGGCGGACCACGTCACCGTGCGGGTCATCCCCTTCGCGCTGGACGACTTCGCGGGCGCCGGAAGCACCATGGTGCACCTGGGTGGACCGGTTCCCAGGCTGGACACCGTCGTGCGCGACGCCCCGCACGGCACGGCGTTCATCGACTCGGAAGCACAGCTGGAGCACTTCCGCAGGCTGTTCCGTAAGGTGAGGGGGCAGGCGCTGTCCCCTGAGCGGTCGCGCGACCTCATCCACCAGTTGGCGAAGGAGCTGTGAGGACCGGTGACCACCCACACCTCGTGGAAGAAGTCGTCCTTCTCCGGTGGAGGTGAGGGCAACGACTGCGTCGAAGTCGCCGACATGGACACCCACATATCCATCCGCGACTCCAAAGCCCCCACCCGAGCCACCCTCACCTTCCCGGCCCGTGCCTTCACCCCCTTCATCGAAGCCCTGAAGGCGCGGCACTCCGCCGACTGAGGGACCCGTCGGCCCGTCGCGCCGTTTCCGGTCGTTCCCGGCGTCCAGGGTTGACCCGGCCACGTCAAGCGCTCACCATGAGCGCCAACCCGCACAGCGGTTCCGCAGGAAGCCCCACCCAAGGCCCCCGTGGGAGCGCACTCGTACGTCGCACGCGAACACCCCACCTCCACCCCACAAGGAGAGTTCATGCGACTTCGCATCCGCGGCTCCGGCGCGCGCGGCGGCAGACGTACCGCCGCTCTCGGCGCGCTGCTGGCCCTCGCCCTCGCCGCCCCCGTCTCGGCCACCGCAGGCCAGTCCGCCAGTGCCGACGGCGTCCGGAAGGTCGTACCCGGCGATGACGACATCCGGCAGTACGAGATCCAGCAGAGCACGACCCGCGTGACGCGTACGGCCATTCAGGCGGCCGGCGTCACCGTCGACGAGGCCGACGAGGAGAGTGTCGTCGTCTCCGGGCGGGCCGAGCAGATCAGCAGGCTGCGCCGGATGGGGTACGACGTACAGCCGTTGGGGGACGTGCCGCAGCGAGGCGGAGCGCGGCTCTACGACTTCCCCAGCGCCGACTCGAAGTACCACAACTACGCCGAGACGAACGCCGAGATCGACCAGCGGCTCGCCGCCTACCCGGGCATCATGAGCAAGCGGGTGATCGGTAAGTCGTACCAGGGCCGGGACATCGTCGCGATCAAGGTCAGTGACAACGTCGGGACGGACGAGAACGAGCCCGAGGTGCTGTTCACCGCCCACCAGCACGCGCGGGAGCACCTGACCGTGGAGATGGCGCTGTATCTGCTGCGCGAACTCGGCGCGGGATACGGGTCCGACTCGCGGATCACCAACCTCGTCAACAGCCGCGAGATCTGGATCGTGCCCGATCTGAACCCGGACGGCGGGGAGTACGACATCGCCAGCGGTTCGTACCGGTCCTGGCGGAAGAACCGGCAGCCCAACTCCGGCTCTTCGTACGTCGGTACGGATCTCAACCGGAACTGGAACTACAAGTGGGGCTGCTGCGGCGGGTCGTCGGGGTCGACGTCCTCCGAGACCTACCGTGGGTCCGCCGCCGAGTCCGCGCCCGAGGTGAAGGTCGTCTCCGACTTCGTGCGCAGCCGGGTCGTCGGAGGCAAGCAGCAGATCAAGGCCGGGATCGACTTCCACACCTACAGCGAGCTGGTGCTGTGGCCGTTCGGGTACACCTACTCCGACACCGCCACCGGGATGACCGCGGACGACGCCGCCGCCTTCAAGGCCGTGGGCCAGAAGATGGCCGCCAGCAACGGGTACACGGCGGAGCAGGCCAGCGACCTGTACATCACCGACGGGTCCATCGACGACTATCTCTGGGGCGTACACAAGATCTTCGACTACACCTTCGAGATGTACCCGACGTCCAGTTGGGACGGTGGGTTCTACCCGCCCGACGAAGTCATCGAGCGGGAGACCTCCCGTAACAAGGACGCTGTGTTGCAGCTGCTGGAGAACGCCGACTGCATGTACCGGTCGATCGGCAAGGCCGCCCAGTACTGCAGTTAGCGGCTAGGCCTCCTCGAAGTAGGCGTCGAGCACCGCGTCGAGCTGCTCGTCCCACTCCTTGAAGCGCGCCCTGGCCGCCGCCTCGATCTCGATCGGGTACCAGCGGCGGTCAGGGGTGTGCACGGTGATCGTGTAGCGCTTGCCGAAGCGGGGCGACTCCGTCTCCACCGCGGCGATCTCGTCCCAGCGGAACTCGCAGGCCTCCTCGTCCAGGCTGAGGCGGACGCCCTTGCGGTCGGCCACTATCCTCGCCCGGCGGTCGGACGCCTCGAAGACCGGGCCGTCGGCCCTGTCCTCGCCGTCCGCCTCATCGGCGTCCACCGGTTCAGGGGACGCCGACCCGGAGGTCACCGACTCGGAGGCCACCGGTTCGGAGGCCACCGGTTCGGGTGACACCGGTTCGGAGGACGCCCGTTGGGGAGACGGCTCCTCCGGACCCTTCGGCTCCGGCGACTTCGTCACCTTGTCCGTCGGCGCCGGACCCGTGATCCCCGGGACGAAGGCCGGGTCGAAACCGGCGCCCATCACAGGCTCGGCCTTCAACGGCCCGGCCTTCGACGGCCCGGCCTTCGACGGCTCCGCGGCCTCGGTCGGCTTGCTGCTCGATCCTATGCGCTGCTCCACGGCGGCAGTATGGACGACTTCCCTGTGCCGGAACCAGTCAGCTCACGAACACGCTGACCACCGCCGCCACCGCGAACCCCGCCAGTGACAGCACCGATTCCAGGACCGTCCAGGTCCGCAGCGTGTCCCGCTCGCTGATGCCGAAGTACTTGGCCACCATCCAGAACCCGCCGTCGTTGACGTGCGAGGCGAAGATGGAGCCGGCGGAGACGGCCATGATGACGAGGGCGACGAAGGCCTGGGAATGGTGGCCCTCGGACAGCAGCGGCGCCACGATGCCCGCCGTCGTGACGATCGCGACCGTCGCCGAGCCCTGGGCGACCCGCAGGACGAGCGCGATCAGGTACGACAGGACGATCACCGGCAGGCCCACGTCGTGGAAGGTGTCCGACAGCGCCTGGGCGACCCCGCTGGCCTTGAGCACCGCGCCGAAGACGCCGCCCGCGCCGACGACCAGCAGGATGTTGCCGATCGGCTTCAGGGAGGCCGTCGACACCGTCTCCAGGGACGTGCGGGACCAGCCGCGGCGGATGCCGAGCAGGTAGTACGCGAGGAAGAGGGCGATCGTCAGGGCGACGAAGGGGTGGCCGAAGAACTCGACGACCGAGCGGCCGGTGGACGGGTCGAGGGCGATCGAGGAGAAGGTGGCGGCGAGGATCAGGATCAGCGGCGTACCGATGATGGCGAGGACCGTGCCCAGCGGCACCGGCTCCTCGCTCGGCTCGGCACCCGAGGCGCGCTGTTCCCGGAGGACGGCCTGCCTGGCCTCCGCCGCCGCCTCCACCATGTCCTGCGGCACGGCGACGAAGATGCGGCGGCCGATCCACGCGGAGAACACCCAGGCGGCCAGCACGGCGGGGATGCCGCACACGACACCCATGAGGATGACCCAGCCGAGGTCGACGTGGAGCAGTCCGGCGGCGGCCACCGGGCCCGGGTGCGGGGGCAGGAAGGCGTGGGTCATGGACAGGCCGGCCAGCAGGGGCAGGCAGTACAGGAGGATCGACCTGCTGGTGCGCGTGCCCCCGGGACGGGGCTCGTCGGAGTCCTCGGGGAGTCTGGCGGCGGCGTAGACGATCGGCGCCAGGACGAAGATGCCGACGTCGAAGAAGACCGGGATGCCGAAGATCAGGCCGGTCAGACCCATCGCGAGGGGGGCTCGGCGCTCGCCGAACAGGGCCAGCAGACGCGTGGCCAGCACCTCCGCGCCTCCGCTGACCTGCAGGACGGCGCCGAGCATGGTGCCGAGGCCGATGATGATCGCGACGTGGCCGAGGATGCCGCCCATGCCGGACTCGATGGTGGACACCGCGTCCGAGCGCTGGACCGTGCCGAAGAGTTCGGTGACCGACAGGCCGGCCAGCAGGCCGACGGCTATGGAGACGCCGAGCAGGGCGACGAACGGCTGGAGCCTGACCTTGATGATCAGGAAGAGGAGCAGCGCGATGCCCACGGCGGCGACCGTGAGCAGTCCGGCCGTGCCGTCGACGAGAGTGAGCAGGCCTCCGGTGTGGGGTGGTGCGGCGGGAGCGGGGGCGGCGAGCGGATAGGACATAAGGGGGTCCTCTACGTAAATGCATGCTGCTTTCGGGCAGGGGGGAGTGCGGCACGGCGCCACGGAGGGTGCCGCGCCGGGCAGGGCGTACGGGGGGGTGCGGGGGGGTGCGGGTGGTGAGGGGACGTCAGCTCAGTACGGCGAGCGCGTCGATCTCGATGAGGAGGCCGGCCGGCAGACCGACGTAGACCGTCGTGCGGGCGGCGGGCGGCTGGGTGAGGCCCTGCTCCTCGAAGTAGGCGTTGTAGATCTCGTTCATCTCGGCGAAGTGGTCCACGTCGGTGAGGTAGACGCGGATCATCATCACGTCGTCCCAGCTCGCGCCGCCCTCTTCGAGGATCGCCTTGACGTTGGCCAAGGTCTGGAGGGTCTGTTCGCGCAGGGTGGGGCCGACGGGCGTGGGGGGCCTGCCCTCCTCGGCGGGCAGGAAGCCGACCTGGCCGGCGACCTGGAGGATGTTGCCCTTCTTCACGCCGTGGGAGAACTTCGCGGGCGGGGTGGTGTGGGTCTTCGGGGTGAGGGCGATCTTGTCGGTCATACGGTGGGGTCCTTCACTGGGGTTCTTCCGGAGTACTCGCCGCTGATCGCGTCCGCCGTGCGGCGTACCAGCGGGAGCAGGGTGAGGAGTTCCTCGGCGGTGACGACCACGTTCGGCGCGGACACCGACATGGCGGCGACCACGCGGCCGTCGGCGCCGCGGATGGGGGCGGCGACGCAGTTGATGGACTCCTCGTGGCCGCCGAGGTCGGTGGCCCAGCCCTGTTCGCGCACCGTGCCCAGTTCCTTCAGGAAGGCGTCGGCGTTCGGGGTGGAACGGGGCGTGTAGAGGGGGTAGTCGAGCCGCTCGGCCACGGCGCGGCGCTCGGGTTCCGGCAGGTCGGCGAGGAGCAGTTTGGCCACGGCGGCGACGGTGATCGCCACGGGCTTGCCGATCCGGGAGTACATGCGGACCGGGTACCGGCTGTCGACCTTGTCGATGTAGAGGACCTCGTTCTCCTCGTACACGGCGAGGTGGACGGTGTGTCCGCACTGCTCGTTGAGCCGTACGAGATGGGGGTGGGCGATCTCGCGGATGTCCAGGTTCTCCATCGCCTCCTGGGCGAGGGCGAAGAGGCGGGCGCCCAGGCGGTAGCGCTGGTCGGACTGGCGGTAGACCAGGCCGTGTTCGTTCAGGGTGCGCAGGAGCCGCAGGGCCGTGGATTTGTGCACGCCGAGGCGGTCGGCGACCTGGCCGAGGTCGGCGGGGCCCTCCGCGAGCAGCGGCAGGATGCTCAGGGCGCGGTCGACGGTCTGACTCATGGGGTGTTCGCCTCCTCGTGGGCCTGCTCGGCCTGCGTCCAGCCGGGGCCGAGTCGAAGTCTCCCCCATGCGTCGTCGTCGAGGGCGGCGAGGCGGTCGGCGTGGTCGCGGGCGGGGGGCGGGGCGAGGTCTCCCGGGGTGGTGAGGGCGGCGGCGGCGAAGAGGTGGCCGTGGCGGAGCCGGTCCCTGACGGGGAGCCCGCGCAGGGTCGCCGACAGGAAGCCCGCGGCGAAGGCGTCTCCGGCGCCGGTGGTCGCCACGACGGCCGCGTCCAGCGCCGGTTCGAAGACGGACGGGGCTGTGGCGGCCCGGGGTCCGGCCACCCGGCCCGCCTCGGCCGTCACCGTCCGTCGCACGAACGCCGTCGCCCCCTTTGCCCCCTGCTTCACCACCAGCACGTCCGGTTCCGGCAGCAGTTCGCGGATCGCCGACGGGCCGCCCGTGGCGCCCCATGCCTGTTCCGCCTCGTCGGCGCCGACGAACACGATGTCGGCGCGCCGCGCCAGATCCAGCAGGAGCCGGGCCGCCTCGTCGTCCGGCCACAGTCCCGGCCGGTGGTTGACGTCGAAGGAGACCGGCGGGCGTCCCGGGGCGGGGGCCGTCAGGGTGTGCAGCAGGTCCCGGCACTCGTCCGACAGGGCGGCCGTGATGCCGGTCAGGTGGAGGACGCGTGCCGCGCGTACCGCCGTGAGGTCCACGTCGGTCACGGACATCGCCGACGCCGCCGAGCCCGCCCGGTAGTACGCCACCTCGTGCGCGCCCGTCCCCCGGTCCCCGGCGGTGCGGAAGTACACGCCGGTGGGCCGGGCGGGGTCCCGGCGTACGGCGGTGACGTCGACGCCGTACCCGGCGATCCGCTCCACCAGGTGGTCGCCGAAGCCGTCCGCGCCGACCCGGCTGATCCAGCGGGCCGTGTGTCCGAAGGCGGCCAGTGCGCAGGCCACGTTGGACTCGGCGCCGCCGATGGCCCGGTGGAAGGAGGGGACGTCGGCGAGGCGGCCGGGTCCGCCGGGAAGGAAGGTGACCATGGACTCGCCGAGCGTCACCACGTCCACGACGTCCCACGGGTGCGCAACGGCCGAGGCGTAAGCAGCGTCGTTGATGATGGCTCCTGTCGGTACCCGGGCGCACTCTTCGTTGACCCGGTGTTCGGCGAGATGCTAGACACCAGTTGGCAACACACGCAATGACCGTTGCAGATGCTGCAACAGCCGAGAGAGGGGCTCCATGAGCACCGAACCGCTCGCCCGCCCGGCCGCGGAACGCCTCGCCCGCCTTGCCGCGGAACGCGTCGACCACCGCTTCAAGGGCCTCCCGCCGGACGCCGACGGCCTCACCGTCGCCGAGCTGACCGCCCAGCGGCGCAACCTCTTCCGGGACGGCGACGGCTTCACCACCCCCGTCCTCGCGCTGTCCGCCGAGCGCCTGGAGCACAACCTCGCGCTGATGGAGACGTACACCTCCCGGCACGGGCTGGCCTTCGCCCCGCACGGCAAGACCTCCATGGCCCCGCAGCTCTTCCACCGCCAGCTGGAGCACGGCGCCTGGGGGATCACGCTGGCGCTGCCCCACCAGGTGCGGGTCGCCCGGGCGTTCGGCGTCCGGCGGGTGTTCCTCGCCAACGAGCTGGTGGACGCCTCCGCCCTGCGCTGGATCGCCGGTGAACTGGCCGCCGACCCGGAGTTCCGGTTCGTCTGCTACGTCGACTCCGTCCGCGGGGTGGAGCTGATGGACGCGGCACTCGCGGGCACCGCCCGCCCGGTGGACGTCGTGGTCGAGCTGGGCGCGGGCGAGGGCGCCCGGACCGGGGTGCGGACGGAGACGGAGGCGCTGGCCGTCGCCGACGCGGTGGCCGCCGCCGGGGCGCTGCGGCTGGTCGGGGTGGCGGGGTACGAGGCGCAGGTGCCGGAGGCCTCCCCGGAGCGGGTGCGGGAGTGGCTGGAGCGGCTGGTGGCGCTCGCCGTGGAGTTCGACCGGGCGGGGCGCTTCGCGGGGGCGGGCGAGATCGTGGTGAGCGCCGGCGGCAGCGAGTGGTTCGACGCCGTCGCCGACGTCTTCGCCGGGCTGCCCGAACTCTCCCTGCCGGTCCTGAAGCTGCTGCGCTCGGGTGCCTACGTCTCGCACGACGACGTGCACTACCGCAGGCTGACCCCGTTCAACCGGGTGCCCGAGGAGGGCGCGCTGGAGCCCGCGTTCCGGCTGTGGGCGCAGGTGGTGTCCCGGCCGTCCCCGGCGGAGGCGTTCGTCAACGCGGGCAAGCGGGACGCCGCCTACGACCTCGACCGTCCGGTGGCGCAGGTGGTACGCCGGGACGGCGGCGAACGTCCGGCGACCGGGATCGAGGTGACCGCCCTGTCCGACCAGCACCTGTGGCTGCGCACCGAACCGGGCGCGGACGTCGAGGTCGGCGACTGGATCGGCTTCGGCCTCTCCCACCCGTGCACGTCCTTCGACAAGTGGCAGCTGATCCCGGTGGCCGAGGCGGACGGCACGGTCGTCGACTACATCCGTACGTTCTTCTAGGAGGCTCCGCGTGGAGGACCTGGTCATCCGGGACGCCGACGTCGTCGACGGCAGCGGCGAACCCTCGTACCGCGCCGATGTGGTGATCGACGGCGGGCGGATCGTCTCCATCGTCAAGGAGGCCGCCGCGGCGGGCTGCCAACGGCCGCGTGCGGTACGGGAGCTCGATGCCGAGGGCCTGGTCCTCTCGCCCGGTTTCATCGACATGCACGCCCACTCCGACCTGGCCCTGCTGCGCGACCCCGACCACAGCGCGAAGGCGGCGCAGGGGGTCACGCTGGAGGTCCTGGGGCAGGACGGGCTGTCGTACGCCCCGGTGGACGACCGCACGCTGGAGGAGGTGCGCCGGGCGATCACCGGCTGGAACGGGTACGGCGACGACATCGACTTCGACTGGCGGAGCGTCGGCGAGTACCTCGACCGGCTCGACCGCGGGATCGCGGTGAACGCGGCCTACCTGATCCCGCAGGGCACGGTCCGGGCGCTCGTCGTCGGCTGGGAGGACCGCGAGGCGACTCCCGAAGAGCTGGCCCGGATGCGGCAGTTGGTGGCCGAGGGACTGGAACAGGGCGCGGTCGGGCTGTCGTCCGGGCTGACGTACACGCCCGGCATGTACGCCGGGGACGCCGAACTGACCGAACTGTGCCGGGTGGTGGCCTCCTACGGCGGCTACTACTGCCCGCACCACCGCTCCTACGGCGCCGGCGCCCTGGAGGCCTACGCCGAGATGGTCGCCCTGACCCGGGAGGCGGGCTGTGCGCTGCACCTGGCGCACGCCACGATGAACTTCGGCGTGAACGAGGGCCGCGCACCGGAGCTGCTCGCCCTGCTCGACCGGGCCCTGGACGCGGGCGCGGACATCACGCTGGACACCTATCCCTACACCCCCGGCTGCACCACCCTCGCCGCACTGCTGCCGAGCTGGGCGAGCGAGGGCGGCCCGGAGAGGGTCCTGGCCCGGCTCGCCGACCCGGCGACGGCCGAGCGCATCCGGCACGACCTGGAGGTGACCGGCTCGGACGGCTGCCACGGTGTGCCGGTGGAGTGGGAGACGATCGAGATCTCCGGGGTGACCGATCCGGGCCTGGCCGACGTCGTGGGCCGTACGGTCCGGGAGGCGGCACGGCTGCGCGGCGAGACCCCCTGGGCCACGGCCCGCCGGCTGCTGCTCGCGGACCGGCTGGGGACGACCGTCCTCCAGCACGTCGGCCACGAGGAGAACGTCCGAGCGATCATGCGGCACCGCGCGCACACCGGCGGCTCCGACGGCATCCTCCAGGGCAGCAAGCCGCACCCGCGGGCGTACGGCACCTTCCCGCGCTATCTCGGCCACTACGTACGGGAGTCGGGGGTGCTGACGCTGGAGGAGTGCGTCGCCCACCTCACCTCGCGGCCCGCGGCGCGGCTGCGGCTGCCGGACCGCGGGCTGGTGCGCGAGGGCTACCGGGCCGACCTGGTCCTGTTCGACCCGCGGACGGTCGCGCCCGGCGCCGGCTTCGCCGAGCCCCGCAGACTGCCGACCGGCATCCCGTACGTGCTGGTCGACGGCCGGTTCGTCATCGAGGACGGCCGGCGGACGGACGCCCTCGCGGGCCGGTCCGTCCGCCGTACCCCGCTGTGAACCGCGTTACGGCTTGGGCAGGGTGCAGCCGGCGGCGCTCAGGTTGAGCTTGTTGCCGGTGGTGAAGCAGGCCGGGATGTTGTAGATCTCCTGGGCGTAGTTGATGCCCTGGCGGACGGTCACGTTGCCGTTCGCGTCGACCTCGCACGGGTTGTTCACCGTGCACCGCTCGCCGTCCTCGTTGCCGGTGTTGTTCACGGCGACGACCTTGCCCGTGGCGGTGTCGACGACCGGGGAGCCGGAGGTGCCGCCGATGGTGTTGCAGGCGGAGGTGTAGCGGACCGAGTCCTTGAAGGTCCAGTCGCCCTCCTTCAGCCGGTACACGAAGCCGTCGATGTTGCAGCTGTAGATGCGCTTCCAGTAGCCGGAGACCACCTTGATGGCGGTGCCGGCGACCGGGTGCGTGTCCTGCACGGTGAGCGGGCTTATGCCGTACGAGTTCTTGATCGCCGCGTACGTGGTGGTGGTGCGGTAGATCGTGACGTCCGTGTCCGTCATGGTCGAGTAGACGACCTGGTTGGCGCGCAGGGTGCCGATCCTGCTGCCGGCGGAGTTCAGCAGACCGAAGCCACGGCTGGAGGACTGGCCGGTGATGACCTCGCCGGGGCCCGGCATGCCGGTCTCCAGGCAGTGGCCGTTGGTGAGCACGAGCGCCGGGTCGGTGGCGGCCGAGTTGGGGAAGCGGATGACGGAGCCGGAGCAGTTGCTGAGCGAGACGGTGCCGGCGAAGTCGACGGTCGCCTTGACCGCCTTGGCGGCCGTGTGCGGGGTGGCGGCGGCCGGGTGCTGTGCGGTGGCCTGGGCGGCCGGGTGCGGTGCGGCGATCGCCGGGGTCGCGCCGAGCCCGGCCAAGGCCAGGGCGGAGAGCGCGGCAAGGAGAGGCTTGTTCACGTGGGGGTCCCCTCTTACGACTGGGGCGACCGGAATGCTTCCGGCCGCCCACTCGGTTGTCATGCGCATTGTCGGTGGCGCAGAGGGGTGGGGACAAGGAGCAGCGTCAGGTCGTAGGGGTTTCCCTCGGCCGTACGGCGGTGATCCAAGTCCCTATTGGCTCGCTTCAGTTGGCCTTTCGCTTGGTGACGACGGCACCGAACAGGGCGAGACCCTTCACGACGACGCGCGGCGCACCCGGCCGCCCCGTCCGGTGTGCCCCGCGCCTGCCGAACACGCCGAACAGGCCGAACCCCCTGACCTCGACGTCGATGTCGTCCGGGACGACGATCCCGGTGCCGCCCCACAGCGCCACGGCCCGGATCACCGTCTCCTGGGCGGCGAAGCGGGCCTCGGTCAGGTCGAGCCGGCCGCCGCCCCACATCGACCAAGCGGTGAACCTGGGCGGGACCACCCACGCGCCGTCCCGCCGGAACCCGCCGAACAGACCCAGTGCGAAACGGGAGGTGGGCGTGCGGTCCACCACCAGCCGGTCCTTGGGCCCGAGTTCGGGCAGACCGTGTGCGGCGGACCGCAACTCGCCCAGCGTCCGGGCCTCGTAGACCCGGGTGAGCCGGCCGTCCAGCTCGTCCAGCGGCAGGCGGCCGTCCGCCACGGCGACCCGCACCCGCTCGACGACCCGCTCCCGGTCGTCCTCGCAGGCGAGCACGTCCTGGCCGGGGACGGCGGCAGGGGTCGCCGGCTCGCCGGGGCGAGGGGGCCGGGTCTGTTCGGTCATGGCGGCAACTCTCGCACGCCGGGCCTGCCCACCACAGGGGAACACGCGGCGGCCGGCCGGGCCCGTCCGGTCAGGGCGGCCCCTTCGTCGCACCGTGGCCGCGCCCCCGGCCGCGCGGGCCGCCGGACTCGGTCGGCTCGGCCGGCGGCGCCGTGGGCGTGGGCGAGGTCGTGGGCCCGGCGGGGGCCGAGGTCGTGGCCGCCTGGCTGGCGCTCGGCTCCCGCGGTGCGGCGCCGGTGGTCGTACCGCCGCCGGACGGCACGGCGGCCGGGCGGGACGGCGACGCCGCGGCGGAACGGACGGCGGCGGTGGCCGAGGCCGGAGCGGCCGGGCTCGCGGCACCGGTCTCCGGCGTGCCGCTGCCGCTGCTGGGACCACCGGCGACCCGGCCGCCGTCCGCCGGGCGGGACCCGTCCGGGGAGCCCGAGCCGGCCAGGGCGGCGATCACCGCGACGGCCCCGGCCACACCGAGGACGCCGGCGACGGCCGCCACCCGGCGCCGGCCGCCCGAGCGCCGCGCGGCACGCCGGCGATCGGCCCGCCCTTCGCCGGGCTCGCGCGGCGCGGGGCCGGCGGGCACCGCGGTCAGCTCACGCGTGGCGTCATAGGCGTTCTGCCAGCCGTGCGCGGCGGCGGGGTCGGCGTACTCGTCGTACGCAGGGGCCGGAGCCGCCTGCGGGTGGTACACGTTCGGCCGCGCCCCGGGCGCAGCGCCCGCTTCGGACATGCCGTACGCCCCCGCCTCGTACTCCCGTTCCGTGGACATGCCAGCGGATTGTAGGGACGCAAGATACCTCTGAGACAGTCGGCGGCGATAACCGGGCAAATCTCCGTGTCTCACGTGGCGGAAAACACGACCCATGACCCATTACCGGGCCGTAAGCTCACGGACATGCAGGTGATCCAGTCGACCAAGCTCGCCAACGTCTGTTACGAGATCCGGGGCCCGGTTCTCGAGGAGGCCATGCGGCTGGAGGCGGCGGGACACCGCATCCTCAAGCTGAACACCGGCAACCCTGCCGCCTTCGGCTTCGAGTGCCCCCCGGAGATCCTGGAGGACATCCTCCGCAACGTCTCGACGGCGCACGGCTACGGCGACGCCAAGGGCCTGCTGGCCGCCCGCCGCGCGGTCGTGATGCACAACCAGACCATCGGCATCGAGACGGACGTCGAACACGTCTTCATCGGCAACGGCGTCTCCGAGCTGATCGTGATGGCGATGCAGGGCCTGCTGGACGACGGCGACGAGGTCCTCGTACCGGCCCCGGACTACCCGCTGTGGACGGCTGCCGTCTCCCTCTCCGGCGGCACGGCGGTGCACTACCGCTGCGACGAGCAGTCCGACTGGATGCCCGACCTCGCCGACATCGAGCGCAAGGTGACCGACCGCACCAAGGCGATCGTCATCATCAACCCGAACAACCCCACGGGCGCGGTCTACGACGAGGCGATGCTGAAGGGGCTGACCGACATCGCCCGCCGGCACAACCTGCTGGTCTGCTCGGACGAGATCTACGACAAGATCCTCTACGACGGCGCCACGCACACCCCGACGGCCGCGATCGCCCCGGACCTGCTGACGCTGACCTTCAACGGCATGTCGAAGGCCTACCGGGTGGCCGGCTACCGCGTCGGCTGGATGTCGATCTCCGGCCCGCGCGCGCACGCCGACTCCTACATCGAGGGCCTGACGATCCTGGCGAACATGCGGCTGTGCGCCAACATGCCGGGGCAGCACGGGGTGGTCGCCGCACTCGGCGGACGCCAGACCATCAACGACCTGGTGCTGCCGGGCGGGCGGCTGAAGGAGCAGCTGGACACGGCGTACGAGCTGCTGACGCAGATCCCCGGGGTGAGCTGCGTACGGCCGAAGGGCGCGCTGTACCTGTTCCCGCGGCTGGATCCCGAGGTCTTCAAGATCAAGGACGACCGGCAGCTGGTCCTGGACCTGCTGCGGCAGGAGAAGATCATGGTCGTCCAGGGCACGGGCTTCAACTGGCCGGAGCCGGATCACTTCCGGGTGGTGACGCTGCCGACGGTCGGGGACCTGCGGGACGCGGTGACGCGCATCGGGAACTTCCTGGACGGATACAGCCAGCGGTAGTCGACGGATCCCATTCCGTGACCCGACTCAACTTTAGACGAAATCCAAGCTAGGATGGTTTCCTGTCAGCGCACAGGAGGCCATCACCCATGTACGAACCGATCCGCACCAAGTCGGTCCACAGCACGATGGCCGGCACCTCCTCCGACTTCCCGCACCGCTCGCGCGAGGAGGAGCTGGACATCCAGCTCGCCGGGCACCTCGCCGCCCTGCTCGCGGTCACCGACGAGCTGCGCGCCCTGACCCCGTCCGCCGACCTGGACGCGGCGGCGGAGCGCCTCGCGGCGCAGGTGGCCCGGTTGCGGGGCGGACGGACGCCGCTGCGCGCGGCACCGGCCGCGGCCGGCGACCCCGCCGCCCTGCACCGTCGTGCGCACGCCCTCGCCGGCCGCGCGCTCGTGGTCGCCGCCTCGCGCGCCGACACCTCCGCGGCCATCCTCGCGGCCGAACGCATGGACGCCCACACCAGCGCCCTCAAGCCCCTCACCGCCACCCACTGACCCCTCCGGGGTCCCCCCGATCGGCCCCGGTCCGCGCGCACCCGCAGCGACGCGCGGACCGGGCGCCACACACCGCACCGACCTCGGCGCCGCCCACCGCGGACGCCGCGGATCCGCCCGTTCCCGGCTCCTCAGGCGCGCGCGAAGGGCCCCGCACACCGTTGTGCGGGGCCCTTCGGGGTTGTTCCACGGCCGGTCGTGACGATCGCTGGTCAGGGCACATCCCGGCCGGCCGTGGGCTCTTCGGCGGGGCCGGTCAGCCCAGGCGCTCCACCAGCGCCCGGTACTGGTCCCACAGCTCCTTCGGGGTGTGGTCACCGAAGGTGTCGAGGTGCTCGGGGATGAGCGCGGCCTCCTCGCGCCACACCTCCTTGTCGACCGTGAGCAGGAACTCCAGGTCGGACTCCGACAGTTCGAGACCCTTGGTGTCGAGGGCGTCCTTGGCCGGCAGGATGCCGATCGGCGTCTCGACGCCCTCGGCCTTGCCCTCCAGCCGCTCCACGATCCACTTCAGGACGCGGGAGTTCTCGCCGAAGCCCGGCCAGACGAACTTGCCCTCGTCGTTCTTGCGGAACCAGTTGACGTAGTAGATCTTCGGCAGCTTGGACTGGTCCTTGTCCTTGGCGACGTCGACCCAGTGGGCCATGTAGTCGCCCATGTTGTAGCCGCAGAAGGGCAGCATCGCGAACGGGTCGCGGCGCAGCTCGCCGACCTTGCCCTCGGCCGCCGCGGTCTTCTCGGAGGCGACGTTGGCGCCCAGGAAGACACCGTGGTTCCAGTCGAAGGACTCGGTCACCAGCGGCACCGCAGTGGCGCGCCGGCCGCCGAAGAGGATCGCCGAGATCGGCACGCCCTTCGGGTCCTCCCACTCGGGCGCGATGATCGGGCACTGCGAGGCCGGCACGGTGAAGCGGGCGTTGGGGTGGGCGGCCGGGGTCTCGGACGCGGGCGTCCAGTCGTTGCCCTTCCAGTCCGTCAGGTGGGCCGGGGGCTCCTGGGTCATGCCCTCCCACCACACGTCGCCGTCGTCGGTGAGGGCGACGTTGGTGAAGACCGCGTTGCCCCACAGGGTCTTCATCGCGTTGGCGTTGGTGTGCTCACCGGTGCCGGGCGCGACGCCGAAGAAGCCGGCCTCGGGGTTGATCGCGTAGAGGCGGCCGTCCTCGCCGAAGCGCATCCAGGCGATGTCGTCGCCGATGGTCTCCACGGTCCAGCCGGAGATCGTGGGCTCCAGCATGGCGAGGTTGGTCTTGCCGCAGGCGCTCGGGAAGGCGGCGGCGACGTACTTGGACTCGCCCTGCGGCGGGGTGAGCTTGAGGATCAGCATGTGCTCGGCCAGCCAGCCCTCGTCACGGGCCATGACCGAGGCGATGCGCAGGGCGTAGCACTTCTTGCCGAGCAGGGCGTTGCCGCCGTAGCCGGAGCCGTAGGACCAGATCTCGCGGTCCTCGGGGAAGTGCGAGATGTACTTGGTGGAGTTGCACGGCCACGGCACGTCCTCCTGGCCCGGCTCCAGCGGGGCGCCGAGGGTGTGGACGGCCTTGACGAAGAAGCCCTCGTCGCCCAGCTCGTCCAGGACGGCCTGGCCCATGCGCGTCATCGTGCGCATCGAGACGGCGACGTACGCGGAGTCCGTGATCTCCACGCCAAGCGCGGACAGCGGGGAGCCGAGCGGGCCCATGCAGAACGGGACGACGTACATCGTCCGCCCCCGCATGGAGCCGCGGAACAGGCCCTTGTCGCCGGTGAAGATCTCCCGCATCTCGGCGGGGGCCTTCCAGTGGTTGGTCGGGCCCGCGTCCTCCTCCTTCTCGGAGCAGATGAAGGTCCGGTCCTCGACGCGCGCGACGTCGGTCGGGTCGGAGGCGGCGTAGTAGGAGTGCGGGCGCTTGACCGGGTCGAGTTTCCTGAACGTTCCCTTGGCGACCAGTTCCTCACACAGTCGCTCGTACTCGGCCTCGGAGCCGTCACACCAGACCACGCTGTCCGGCTGCGTCAGTTCGGCGATCTCGTTGACCCACGAGATCAGTTCCTGATGGTTGGTGGGGACGACGGTGGGAGCCGCGATGTCGCGCGCCACGATTGCTCCTAAGTGAGGGATTTTGTGTTTGTCCGCCCCGTGGGGGCCGCGACCCGGATGCTTCGTAGCCCGCTCATCCGGTGCCGACCGCACTCATTTGATCATCCGAGTCTAGTGCGCATCTGTCCAGAGGGCATCACAGGTGAGCAGCGTGAGGAATCCCACGATTTCCTCGACTCTTTGCGTCCACGTTGGGTTCGACTGAAGGACTTTTTGCCGGACGACCCGGAAAAGCGTGGATCACCGCGCGCTGACGAGCGGTTTACGACGGCCTCGGTACCATGCCCCGCATGACTGCCTCCGCCCCCGACGCGCCCACGGACACGCCGGCCGCCGGCCGCGGTCCCGTCGCGCTCTCCCTGCCGCACCCGGTCAAGCCGCGCCTGCGCGGCTGGCTGCACCTCGGCATGTTTCCGGCCGTACTCGTCGCGGGCCTCCTGCTCACCGCCCTCGCCGACTCGACCAGAGGCCGGATCGGCTGCAGCATCTACGCCCTGACGGCCTGTCTCCTGTTCGGCGTGAGCGCGCTCTACCACCGCGGCAACTGGAGCCCGCGGATGGACGGCGTGCTGCGCCGCCTCGACCACGCCAACATCTTCCTGATCATCGCGGGCACCTACACCCCGCTGACGATGCTGCTCCTGCCCGGCGCCAAGGGGCAGTGGCTGCTGTGGGGCATCTGGGCCGCCGCGGCCGCGGGCATCGTCTTCCGCGTCTTCTGGGTCGGTGCCCCGCGCTGGCTGTACACGCCCTGCTACATCGCGATGGGCTGGGCGGCCGTCTTCTTCCTGCCCGACTTCCTGCGCACCGGCGGCATCGCCGTCCTGGTCCTGGTGGTCGTCGGCGGGCTGCTCTACAGCGCCGGCGGCGTGATCTACGGCATCAAGCGCCCGAACCCCTCCCCGCGCTGGTTCGGCTTCCACGAGGTCTTCCACTCCCTCACGCTCGCCGCGTTCGTCGTCCACTACGTCGGCATCTCGCTGGTGGCGTACCAGCACGCGTAACCCCGCTCGACCCGCCCCTCGCGGCCACGGCTCATCCGAGCCGTGGCCGTTTTTCATTCCCGGAAGTCACCCCACTTTGACAGTCCCACTGTTTTGACAGTTGCTTTCGCACTGCTGCTGCCGAACGCGCCGGCCGTCCGGCGCACCGCCCGGGAGGAGGGCTCGGCCGTGGCCGCCGCCACGGCGGATGCCGGACAATGACCGCCATGACGCCCGCACGTTCCTCCCTCTCCCCCGCCGACCGCCCCCAGCTGAGCCTGCGGGAACGCAAGAAGATCAAGACCCGTGAGGCGATCCGCGCCGCGACGTACGCGCTGATCAAGGAGCAGGGCTACGACGCCACGACGATCGAGCAGATCGCCGACCGGGCCGAGGTGTCGCCGTCGACCGTCTTCCGCTACTTCCCGACCAAGGAGGACATCGTCCTCACGGACGAGTACGACCCGCTGGTGCTGGAGGAGTTGCGCGCCCGGCCCGCCGGCGAGTCGTGGATGGACTCGGTGCGGTACGTGATGCACAAGGCCATCGACGCGATGATGGCGGACGACCCCGAGGTGGTCCGGGTGCGGGCGCGCCTCGCGGTCCAGGTCCCCGCCGTGCGTTCCCGGATGGCCGAGAGCATGTCGGAGACCGGGCGGCTGCTGCGCGCGGCCCTCGCCGAGCGCTCCGGCCTGGCCCCGGACAGCCTCGACGTGCGCGTCTACGCGATGGCCCTCGTCGGCGGCCTGATGGAGGTCAACATGTCGTGGGCGGAGAACGGTTTCAAGGACGACCTCCGCGACATGGTGGACCGGGCCCTGGAGGTCCTGGAGCACGGTCTGCCCGCCGGAAAACCCTGAGGCCGCGGCCCGCTCCCATGGCATCCTGACCGGGTGAACGGTCCCGAGATCCACGTCGAGTTCGCGCCCGAGCTCGCCCTGTTCGTCCCGCGTGCGCCGCACCGGACGCTCGTCACCGACGGCGTCTCGTCCCTCGGCCACGTCGTCGAGTCCCTCGGGGTTCCGCTCACCGAGGTCGGCGCGCTGGTCGTGGACGGGCGCACGGTCCCGCCCTCGCACGTCCCGGAGGCGGCCGAGCGGGTCGTCGTCCGGCCGGTGGAGCGGCCCCAGCGGGTGCCCGGCGCGCCCCTCCGCTTCCTCCTCGACGTCCACCTCGGCACGCTGGCCCGCCGGCTGCGGCTGCTCGGCGTGGACACGGCGTACGAGTCCACGGACATCGGCGACCCGGCGCTCGCCGCGCGCTCGGCGGCCGAGAAGCGGGTCATGCTCAGCCGGGACCGGGGCCTGCTGCGCCGCCGGGAACTGTGGGCCGGAGCGTTCGTCTACAGCACCCGCCCCGACGACCAGCTCCACGACGTCCTCGACCGCTTCGCCCCCGAACTGCACCCCTGGACCCGCTGCACCGCCTGCAACGGCCTGCTGAAGGAGGCCACCAAGGAAGAGGTCGCCGACCAGCTCAAGGGCGGCACCCAGCGGTCGTACGACGTCTTCGCCCAGTGCACGACCTGCGGCCGGGCGTACTGGAAGGGCGCGCACCACGATCAGCTGGAAGCGGTCGTGGAGCGGGCGCTGAGCCTGCGTACCCAGGGCGGTTGAGCACACCGGCCGATCCGCGGTGCCCGGTGGCTGCTGTACGGCAGTTTCTGGGCCTCGCTCCTGACCGGCGGGGTCGTGCTGGTGCGGCCCCGAGCCCGGTGACGGGCGCCAGGAGCGGGGCCGTGCTGGTCCAGTGGGGCGCCCAGCTGCTGCCGGCCGCACTGATCCTCAGCTTCGCCTGACGTCCCCCTTCCCGCAGGCGATGCCGTCCTTGTTCAGGTCCAGGTGGTGTCGGTCGCGGCCGTGTACCCGGAGGCGGCCGTAGCCCCGGGAGAGGAGCCAGGTGCACCGGTCGGCCTGGGACAGCTTCGGGAACGTCCACGGCACGCACTGGTTGATTCGGCCGTAGGTGTGGTCGCAGCCGTCGAAGCCCTGGGCCATCCTCACGCCGTGGTGCCGGTGCCCCGGTCGCGGTGCGGAGGTGCCCGTGGCCGGCTCGCTCGCCTTCAGCTCGTCGGCGAAGGACTGCACGCGGGCCGCGGCGACCTGGCCCTCGGAGCCGATGCGGACCCACTTCGACACGGACGGCACTCCGTTCGCGTCGACCACCGACAGCATGTACCAGCCGGGCGGTGCCAGGTTGGGGTTGCTGGTCAGGCTGAGGTCGACGGTGTTGCCGTCGACGGTCATCGGCAGGTCGAGGTAGCGCTGGTTGGGGTCGGAGGAGTGGGTGACGGCGGCCGGGCGGATCAGGGAGGCCTTCACCACCGGCTTGTCGACGGTGATGCGCTGTGAGGTGCCGTACGTCCAGCGGGTGCTCGCGAGCGAGGTGATCTGCGGCCGGTCGCCCTTGAACAGGTACGGCGGCTGGTAGATCGACACGCGCTGGTCGAAGGAGCCGTCACCGGGGTTGTTGCCGATGCTGAGCACCCGGCCGTCCGGCAGCAGCGTGGACGAGGAGTGGTACGTCCGCGGGACCGGGTCGGTGGCCAGGCCCGACTGGAAGGTGTTGGTCGACGGGTCGTACAGGGAGGCCTCGAAGACGGGGTCCTCGCGGTACGTGTGCAGCGCGCCGCCGGTCTCCAGGACCTTGCCGTCGGGCAGGATCACCGCGGAGACGTACACCTTGCCCTGGGCGCCGGTCTGCGGGCTGCCGTCGGCGTAATGGCCCTGCGGCAGGTCGGGTCCGGGCACGTACTGCGGTGCGGCGGCCTTCATGTCGATCAGGTCGGTCAGCCGGAGGGCGTCCGGGGCGACGGTGTGGTTGCCGCCGCCCATGGTGAGGACCTTCTGGTCCTGGGCGGGGGGCAGCAGCACCGACATGGACTCGTCGCGCTCGTCCTTCCTGCGCAGTCCGGGCACCTCGGCGATGGTCCCGGCGCCGTAGTCGTAGACGGAGGCGCCGGTGCCGGGCAGGCCGGGGCCGAAGACATGGCTGCCGGTGTAGAAGAGGCGGCCGTCCTGGAGCAGGATCATCGACGGGTACAGCCCCCAGAAGGACCAGGCCTGCCTGGCCTCGCCCATCGGCAGCCACTTGTTCTGGGCGTAGGAGAAGTGCTCGTTCACGACGGTGCCGGCGGAGTCCTCGCCGAGACCGCCGAGTGCGAGGACGTCACCGTTGCCCATCTCGGTCGCCGACGGGTACCAGTGCCCGGCCAGCATGTCGTTGACCTTGATGTACTTGTTCTGGGCCGGGTCGAAGACGTAGCTGGTCCGCAGGCCCCGGTAGCCGACGCTGCCGTCCGGGGAGGCGTAGTCCTTGTTGCCGCCGACCACCAGCACCCGGCCGTCGGGGAGCTGGACGTGCCCGGCGCAGAAGAAGTCCGTCGGGGTCGGGATGTCGGTGTAGCCGCCGGTCGCCGGGTCGAACAGGGTGGTCTTGAAGGTGCCGGCGGCGAACGCGGCCCGGTCGTTGCCGGAGCCGGCGATCAGCAGCACCTTGCCCGTGTGCAGCAGCACCGAGTGGACGGCGCGCACCGGGGAGTCGACGGGCTGCACGGTCCACCTGCCCCGGCACTCGGGCCCGGTGCCGCCCGTCGTACAGGGGTCCGGGTCGGCGGGGACGGTCGCGTCGGTCATCGCGTAGTCGTCGGTGGTCAGGGTGCCCACCCCGTACAGGGCGCCGCCCCAGGTGATCTGGTCGGTGTGCGGCGGGATGACCGGGGTGCGCACCTCGGTGCGGGTCCAGCCGGCGGACGGCGGCAGGGTCTTGAGGTCGGTCCAGTAGACCCAGCCCTGGGTGGTGTCGTGCCGGAACAGGGTGAACGCCACGTCCGGCGTGCTGGACTTGTACCAGAACGACAGGTCGTACTGGTGGTCCGGAGTGACCTGCGGGGCGCAGGAGTTCTCCAGCATCATCGTCTTGCGGTCGCCGTCGGCGCGCCGGGTCAGCTGGATGCGGACGGCGCGGCTGCCGCTGTGGGCGTCGTCGGTGACGGCGAAGGAGAAGTCGTTGTCCCCCCAGCCCGACTTCTCGAAGCACTGCGGGAACCGGGACGGTCCGTCGAGGACCTCGAGGCCCGGGTTCTGCACCAGGTTGCTCGCGGCGGTGGCGCGCTGGGCGCCGAGCGGGCCGAGGCCGACCGCCGCGGTGAACAGCAGCAGGGCGGTGAGCAGCAGGCGGGTGCGGGCCGGCCGGGCTCCGGCCGGCCCGGGCGGCCGGTAGGGCGTGCGCGGGCGGTACGGCATGACGGTGTACGGCAAAGAGGTCCCCCCTCTGTCGGTGGCGGGTCCTCCCGATCAGCCGGAGCGGCCGATGCGGAGGATGTCGATCCGACCGCCGCCCTCCCCGAAGGTGGCGACCGGGGTGCCGTGCGCGAACAGGGCGCGGAGCGTGGGCAGATGGTCGCGCTCGCCGCGCAGGGCCGGCGTGGACACGACGTAGTCGATGTCCTTCCAGCCGTGCGGCAGCGTCCTGGTGACGGCCGGGTCCTGGTCCAGCTTGTAGTGCCAGATCACACCGGTGCCGGGCCGGTATCCGGCGTCCACCGCGTCCAGCCAGAGCACGCCGTCGGTGACCAGGCGGACCTTGTCGCGGTCGCCGGTGTCCGTCTCGCGCAGCCAGCGGGCGGCCTCCCGGTAGACGCGGTTGTCGTCGGCGGTGGTGGCCAGCCGGTCCTGGTGGTACCAGGCGGGTCCGGCGGCCGCCACGGCGGCGAGGACCGCGGCGAGGGCGGCGGCGGAGCGCAGCCGGGGCCGGCCGGGCAGCCGCTCGATCAGGACCTGGACGAGTCCGGCGAGGGACAGCGCGAGGAAGGGCAGCACCTGCACGACGTACATCTGGGGCAGGTATCCACCGGGCCGGAGCGCGACCAGCGCGAGCACCACGACGCCGAGGGCGGCGGGCCGCAGCCGGCGTACCGGCAGCGCGCACAGCGCGGCGACGCCGCCGCCGGTCAGCAGGTACGGGTCACGGGTGAGCCAGTCCGCGAACAGCTGGTGGGCGTCGGTGCCGGCCTGGAAGGCGGAGCCGCTGCCCTCGCGCCCGCCGAGCTGGAACGTGAGCGTGCCCAGCAGCGAGACATGGCCGGCACCGGGCAGCAGCTCCCCCTTGAGCAGGGCGTACAGCGGATAGAACAGGCCGGTCAGCACGAAGCCGGAGAAGAAGCCGGCGAGGGAGAACTTGCGGGTGCTGGAGTGGCTGCCCTGCCACATCGCCACCAGCAGCACCGGCAGCAGCACGCCGATGGTCTCCTTGGACAGCACCGCGAGCGCGAAGGAGATGCCGGCCGCGACGTGGTGCCACAGGTGGCGGCGCGGCGAGAGGGCGAAGGCGAACGCGGCCAGCGCCCACAGGACGGCGAAGTTGTCCAGGTAGATCTGCCGGTCCAGGACGACCGCGAGCGGCGACAGCGCGTAGAGCAGGGCGGCGCCCGCCGCGGTGGGCCGGGCGAGGCCCAGCCGGCGGCCGACGGCGTGGACCAGGACACAGGTCACGGCGGCCACCGGGAGCATGGCCGTCCGGCCCTGGACGAACGCGGGCAGGTCGGGCAGGAGCAGGTGGGGCACCCACGAGACGCCGGAGAGTTGTATCCAGCCGAGCGGCGGGTGGTCGTACCAGTAGGTGTAGTGCGCGAGTTCGCCGTGCCGGACGGCCCAGGCCTGAGCGAGATAGGTGCCCTCGTCGTCGTTGGGAAACGGGTAATTCCCGATACCTCGCGCACGCACCAAGAGCGCGAGGATGATTACCGGAGCAACCCAGAAATAATCCACCCGAAACAATGTGCGGCGCGCTGTGGGCCGGTCCTCTTGTGAATTCTGTGTCGCCGGCCGGAGAACAACGGCAGTCCCCATGCGGAATCCCCCACCCCCACTTGTGACCCGATACGCCCCAAGGACCTCCCCCTTGAACCCCTTGGAAATCGGGCAGGCCGGAGCATCATGGCACAGGCCGACCGCCCGGTTGTGCGGAACATAAGGCTCCGGTCGTGCACGGAGGCCGCATTGCAGGAGAAATGCCGAACCTGCTAGCTTCGCTGGAAAGCTCGCCGCGACCGTTGTCCGGCCATGCGGGAAAACACCCCTGTCACGTCGGGGGAATTACTGTTCGAAGGGCCCGGGGCACCGGGGGGTGAGAGGGGCCCGAACGATCGCGTTCCGCTACGCGAGCACGAGGAAGACCAGGGAACCGAGGGGGGAATTCGTGGTCTCCGCTGTCCTGTTCATCGATTCCGTCGTCCTGATGGTGGCCGCCGGTGTCACGCTGTGGTGGATGCTCCATGCCTGGCGCACCCCGGAGACACTCGAGTCCACGGCGTTCGCCGAGCCCGACGGCAAGCCCGGCCTGTCCTTCTCGCTGCTGGTCCCGGCCCGGCACGAGGAGGCCGTCCTGCGGCACACCGTCGAGCAGATGCTCCGCATCGACCACCCGGCCTACGAGATCCTGGTGATCGTCGGCCACGACGACCCGGGCACCGCCGCCATAGCCGAGCAACTCGCCGAGGAACACCCGGAGAAGGTCCGCACGGTCGTCGACACCCACGAGGTGAAGAACAAGCCGCGTGCCCTGAACACCGCCCTGCCGCACGCCCGCGGCCAGGTCGTCGGGGTCTTCGACGCCGAGGACGTCGTCCATCCCGAGCTGCTCGGACACGTCGACTTCGCCTTCCGGCACGGACACGCCGACGTCGTCCAGGGCGGCGTCCAACTGATCAACTACCAGAGCAGCTGGTACAGCCTGCGCAACTGCCTGGAGTACTTCTTCTGGTTCCGCAGCCGGCTGCACCTGCACGCCCGCAAGGGCTTCATCCCGCTCGGCGGCAACACCGTCTTCGTCCGCTCCGAGCTGCTGCGGGCCACCGGCGGCTGGGACGGCAACTGCCTCGCCGAGGACTGCGACCTGGGCGTACGGCTGTCCAGCGGCGGCGCCAAGGTGGTCGTCGCCTACCACTCCGCGCTCGTCACCCGCGAGGAGACACCCGACTCCCTCAAGGGCCTCTACAAGCAGCGCACCCGCTGGAACCAGGGCTTCCTCCAGGTGATGCGCAAGGGAGAGTGGCGCCGGCTGCCCGGTGCCGGCCAGCGGATGCTCGCCCGGTACACCCTGAGCACGCCGTTCGTGCAGGCCGCGACCGGTGTGATGATCCCGCTCGGGCTCCTGGCCGCGCTGATCGGCGGCGTACCGCTGCCGTTCTCCCTGTTCGCCTGGCTGCCCATGATCCCGATGGCCGCGATGGTGGTCTTCGAAGCCGTCGCCCTGCACGACTTCGGCAAGGAGTACGGCTTCCGCATCGGCGTCCGGCACTACGTCAAGCTCATCGCCGGCGGTCCCGTGTACGCGGCCGTCCTGGCCGCCGCCGCGCTGCGCGCCGTGTGGCGCGAGTACACCGGGCGGCACGACTGGGAGCTGACCTCGCACGTCGGTGCCCATCTGCCCGCACCGTCCCCGGAGCCGCAGAAGGTCCGGTGACGGCACTGCCCGCCCACGTCCCGATCGTCGGCGGCGGCGGCCAGGACGGCCGCCGTGCGGGCTCACCGACCTGATGAGCGGCTTCTTCGCCATCCCGCGCGTACGGCGGTGGACCGGGCCGCCGCCGAGGACGAGGCGCTGCAGCCGCTCGGCCACCGGATCCTGCCGGAACCGGCCGTACGGTGCCGCCCGCGCGGGATCGCCGAGGTGCCGTACGCCTCCGGGGAGCGGCACGCGGGCGCGTCCGGGTCCACGGCGAAGGAGGGCATGCGCTTCCTGCGCCGCGTGCGGCGGGCGGACGCCCCGTCCGGTTCCGTCGGCAGGGCGTACCGCCTGCTCAGGAAACCGTCAGCTTCTCTCGCAGGGCCGACGGGTCCGTCACCGGCAGGTCGCAGACGAAGCCGCGGCAGACGTACGCGGTCGGTGCGCCGTCGACGAGGTCGCGGCCGGCGAGCAGCGGGAACTCGTCGCTGCCGGGCGTGCCGCAGGCGACGACGGCACCCGGGGCGGCACCCAGCAGCGCCGTACGGTGCAGGGCGGCCGTCCGCTCGTCGTTCGGGTCCGGTCCGACGACCGCCACCTCGCGCGGCCCGTCGAGCAGCGCCTCGGCGACCGCCAGCCCCCATCCGATGAACCGGGGCACCCGCGGCCCGAGCGTCTTCACGATGCCCAGCGCCCGCTCGGCCGCGGTCCGGTGGGACTCGGAGCCGGTGTGGGCGGCGTAGCTCAGCAGGGCGCCGGCCGCGGCGGTCCAGCCGGAGGGCGCGGCGTTGTCCGTGGGGTCCTGGGGCCGGCGGATGAGCTGCTCGGCGTCGGAGGCGGTGTCGTACAGGGCGCCGCTCTCCCGGTCGGCGAAGCGGGCCAGGACATGGTCGAGGAGCAGTCCGGCGAAGTCGAGCCAGACGCCCTCGCCGGTCACGGAGGCGAGCGCGAGGAACCCCTCGGCGACGTCGGCGTAGTCCTCCAGCACGCCGGCGTTGGGGCCGACCCGGCCGTCCTTGCTGGTGCGGGCGAGCCGGGCGTGTTCGTCCAGGTGGACGCGGACGAGCAGGTCGGCGGCGCCGACGGCGGCCTCGGTCAGGTCGGGCCGGTCGAAGTAGGCGCCGGTCTCGGCGAGCGCGGCGACGGCGAGCCCGTTCCAGGCGGCGACGACCTTGTCGTCCCGGCCGGGCGCGGCCCGCCGCGCGCGAGCGTCGAGCAGCCGGCGCCTGACGGACTCGACCTTCTCGGCGTCGAACACGCCTTCCGTCTGCGGGAGTTGGAGGACGGACTGCCCGTGCTCGAAGGTGCCCTCATCGGTCACGCCGAAGTACTGCGCGGCGAGTTCGGCATCCTCGCCGAGGACCTCGCGAAGCTGTCCGGGCGTCCACACGTAGTACGCCCCTTCCACGTGCCGCCCGGTGCCGTCGTCGCTGTCGGCGTCGAGGGCGGAGGCGAACCCGCCCTCCTCCGTGCGCAGTTCGCGGACGAGGAAGTCGGCGGTCTCCAGCGCGACCCGCCGGGCGAGATCCGATCCGGTGGCCCGCCACAGATGCGCGTACACCCGGCACAGCAGGGCGTTGTCGTACAGCATCTTCTCGAAGTGCGGCACGGTCCAGTCACGGTCGACGGAGTACCGGGCGAACCCGCCGCCGAGCTGGTCGTAGATGCCGCCACGGGCCATCCGCTCACACGTGTCCTGCGCCATCTGCAGCGCGCCCTCGGCGCCGGTCCGGGCGTGATGCCGCAGCAGGAACTCCAGCACCATGGACGGCGGGAACTTGGGCGCGCCGCCGAATCCGCCGCGCTGCGGGTCGTACTCGCGGGTGAGCCCGAGGAGGGCCTGGGCGAGTTCCTGCTCGCCGGGCGCGTCGGCGGCATGCCGGACGATCTCCCGCTGGGCGAGGTCGCGGACGATCTTCCCGGCGACCTCGCTGACCTCGTCGTGCCGGGTGGTCCAGGCCTGCTGGACGCCCTCCAGCACCTGCCGGAAGGACGGCATGCCGTGCCGCGGGGCGGGCGGGAAGTAGGTGCCGAAGTAGAAGGGTTCGGCGTCGGGCGTGAGGAACACGGTCATGGGCCACCCGCCCTGCCCGGTGGCGGCCTGGACGGCCTCCATGTAGACGGCGTCCACGTCCGGCCGCTCCTCGCGGTCGACCTTGACGCTGACGAAGTGCTCGTTGAGGTAGTCGGCGGTGGTCCGGTCCTCGAAGGACTCGTGCGCCATGACGTGGCACCAGTGACAGCTCGAGTACCCGACGCTCAGCAGCACGGGTTTGCCGGTCCTGCGGGCCTCGTCGAAGGCCTCGACGGACCACGGCCACCAGTCGACGGGATTGTCGGCGTGCTGGAGCAGGTACGGGGACGTCTCATGGGCCAGTCGATTCGGCATACCCCCATCCTGCCGCAGCACGCGGCAACCGGGACGTCAGGCCCGGACGGCGACCTCGCGTTTCGCCGCACCGGCGGCGTCGGCGAGAACCTCGGGCGGCCGGCACCGGATCCGGCCGGGGCCAGCCCGCCGTCCCGCCGCTGCGCTCCTCCATCCGCTCCGTTGCGGGGCCGGGGGCGGGGCCGGCCCACCGTCCAGCCTGGCCGTTCCGCCGCTGCGCCCCCTCGCCCCGTCCTCGGCGGGGCCGGGGTCAGCCCACCGTCCAGCCTGGCCGTTCCGCCGCTGCGCTCCCTCGCCCGCTCCTCCACAGCGCCGGGAATCAGCCCGCCGTTCCGCCGCTGTGCTCCTCCGCCCGCTCGTCCGCGGTCTCCGGTACGGCGTAGAACCGCATCAGCACCGGGCGCGCCCCGTCCGGCGCCTCCTCGCGCGAGTGGCTGTACCGGTCCAGCAGGGCGTGGTACTCCCGCAGGAAGGCGAGCAGTTCCTCCCTGGTCATCCAGCCGCCGTGGCGCTGGACCTGGGCCCAGCCCTCCGGTCCGCGGTACTCCTCGTGCGCGCGGCGGTACAGGGCGGTGTCGAACTCGATCTTCAGGTGGGCCAGCTCGACGGCTGCCGCGTACTCCTCGGGGGCCATGGTGCCCGGGTCGGGCGTGGTGTGCCGGAAGGGCAGCGCCCGCCACCAGCGTTCACGTCCGCCGGACTTCTCCGGGATCTCCTCGATGAGCCGCTGCTCGGCGAGTTTGCGCAGGTGGTAGCTGGTCGTCCCGGAACTCTCGCCGAGTTCGCGGGCGAGCACGGTGGAGTTCGCCTCGCCGTGCCGGCCGAGGTAGTCGAGGATCCGGCGGCGCAACGGGTTGCCGAGGGACTTGTAGAGGGCGGTGCGCTCCAGGCTGGTCATGCCGGTCAGGCCGTCGGTCATGGGCACACGGTAACCGTGAGAGACCCTGACACGCCCCTGATGTCTGCCGAGATTTCTTTGCAGACTTTTCTCTGCGGTCTACGGTGGAGGCAGTGGCTCGGTACGAGGAGACGGGGGTTCGGAATGAGGAAGTGGGCGCTGACCCTGCTGGCGGTGGCGGCGGCCGTGCTGGTGCCGTGGATGGGGGTTCTGGCAGTGACCCTGCCCGGCAGCACACAGGTCCGCCACTGGCCGCTGGCCTGGATCGGCCTGGACGTCCTGCTGGCGGCGGGCTGTGCCGCCACAGCCCTCCTGGGCCTGCGCGGTGACCCCCGCTCCCGCCTCACCGCCTCGGCGACGGCCGGCGTGGCGGTCGTGGACGCCTGGTTCGACATAACCACTTCCCACACCGCCTCCGCCCTCCTCCAGGCCCTCGCCTGCGCGGTGGCGGAGGGCGCGGTGGCGGGGGTCTGCGTGGCGCTGGCACTGTCGAAGGGCCGGTGGTCGGTGGAGAACCATGGCGAAAAGGGGACGGGACGCCGTTGTGACTCGGCACATACCGGGGGCGGGGTGCACTAGCCTTGGGCGTGCGCAGCCGGGCTGGTCGCAGGGGCAACTGTGGCCTGACGCAAGCCCATTTAGGGGGTTGCGTCGTGCGTCAGCACGGTGCAGGAGACCGAGTAAGACCACTGAGACGTGGAAGGCGCGGCCATCCTCTTCGTTCTCGCCCTCGCCGGCGTTGCGTCGATCTTGCTGTTCGCCCTGAAGGGCCTGCTGGATCAGCTGCCGGACGTGATCGACTCGGCCAGGAACGTGCGCGACGCCTGGCACCGCTTCAGGAACAGGGGCGAGGAGCCGTCCCGCGCCGGTGAGCAGCCACCCGGTCCGAACGACGAGGAATCCTCTGCCGCCGCATAGCCGCACGGCGGTCCACACCGAACCCTCACCACCCCCACTGATCGTGCCCCCCTCGCCATCCCGCCTCCCCCGAAGGACACTCGTAGGCAAAGGAGTTGCCGCCGGAGGGGGACGGGACATGCGGGACGGTCATCGGGCGGAAGCCGAGCGGTTGCTGGTGCGGGCCGTGGAGGAGGAGGTACGGCGGTCGGGCGGACGGGTCGACGGCCAGGTGCTGCTGACACGGGCGCGCGGCGCGCTGGACGCGATGGCGGGGGCGGCCGCCGAGGAGTACGAGGCCTACACGCGCGCACTGGAGGAGTCGGAGGCCGGACAGCTGACCTTCGGGCAGCGGTACGCGCGCGCCGGCGCCGGAACGGCCTTGCTGGTGGCGGCGGTTGCCGCCGTCGCCGCCGCCGTGGCCGACCTGTCCCTCGGCACGGGCACCGGCACGGCCCTCGGCGCGGGTGCCACCGCCGCCGTGGTGGGCGCCGCGGCCACGGTGGTGAAGGTGGCCGGCGCGCACCTGCCGGCCGCCCACCACCGTGCGGGTGCGGCCGGCCAGCCCGGCGGTCCGGAGCAGCTGCGCCTGCAGTGGCTGACCGCGCTGGAGGTGCGGGGCATCCGCCCGTTCCTCGACCAGCAGCGGGTGCTGAGCTCCTCCACGGGCACGAAGAAGACCGGCGGTGGCCCGGCGTTGCGCGGCACGGACAAGAGCGCGGCGGCCCGCAGGCGTTCGGTGCTTGAGCAGTCGTTCGGGCACCTACCCGAAGCCGACGGCACGTTCGCGGGGCGCCGGGCGGAGCTGGGGCGGATCAGGCAGTGGGCGCAGGCGGCCCGCGCGGCCACCGAGACCCGGCCGACCGTCGTCGTCCTGCACGGCGAGCCCGGCTCCGGCCGGACCACGCTCGCGGTGCGCGCGGCGCACGAGTTGCGGGACCACTTCCGGGGCGCGGTGGTGGTGGACCTGCGCGGCGGCAGCCGGGAGGAGGCGCCGCTGTCCACCCGGGACGCGCTGTTGCACCTGCTCAACCGGCTGGGCGCACCCCGTGAGCAACTGCTGTTCCGGGAGCGGTCCTCCCCCGACCAGCAGGTCAAGCGGCTCGGCGAGCTGTATCACCGGCATCTGACCGGGCTGCCGGTGACGATCGTGCTGGACGACGCCTCGGATCCGGAGCAGGTGCGCGCCCTGGTGCCGGAGCGCTCCGACAGTCTGGTCCTGGTCACCGCCCGCACCCCCCTCGACCTGCCCGCCGACCTGCCGGCCTGGGTGCACGAGCTGCCGGTCCCGGCGCTGGACGCGGCGGGTGCCGAGGAGCTGCTGAGCGCGTCGGCGGAGGACGTTCCGGGGCCGTACGACGCCGACTCGGCCGACCGGATCCGCGAACTGTGCGGGGGGCTGCCGCTGGCGCTGCGGGTCGCGGGCTCCGCGCTGGGCCCGCGCTCGCCCCGGCAGCTGGCCGCGGACCTGGGCGCGTACGGCCCGGTGGAGCCGGTGGAGCGGGCACTGTGGCTGCGCTACACCGACCAGCCGGAGCCCGCCCGCCGGTTGCTGAGGAGGCTGGCGCTGGCGGGCCGGGCCTCGCTGGGCGGGGCGGCGGCAGCCTCCCTGCTCGCCACCGACGAGGCCGGGGCCACCCGGTACCTGGTGGAGCTCGCCCGGGCCGGCCTCATCGACCATGTGCGCGGCAGCCGCTACCGGCTGCACGATCTGGTGCGGGCCTTCGCGCACGCCCGTCTGCTGGACGAGGAGGATCCGGCCGAGCGGGCGGCGGCCCAGGAGCGGCTGATCGTGAACTACGCGGAGCTGGCCGACGCGGTGCTGCGCCTGGTCGACGGGAACATGTCGACGCGGTCGAACCAGTTCGGCTCGCACGGCTTCCCCTCCCTGGACGAGGCGCTGCGCTGGCTGGACGACGAGTCCAGCTTCATCACGGCGGCCCTGCGGCACGCGGAGGGCGTGGACCAGGCGGCCGTGCTCAACCTGCTCGGCGCGCTGTGCGACTACTGCCTGCTGCGCGGTGACCTCTACCGGCTCGGGGAGATCAGCGAGCTGGCGCAGTCGGTGGACCAGGGCCTGCTGGTGCGCTCGGTGCAGTGGCGCACCGGTATCGCGGCCCGGCAGCTGGGCGAGCTGGACAAGGCGCGCACCACGCTGGCCTCGGTGGTCGACCTGTACCGGGAGGCCCACCACGACGCGGGGGCGGCCCGCGCCCTGACCTCCCTCGGGATCACGCTGCACCACCAGGGCAACCTCACCGAGGCCGCCGCCAAGCTCCAGGAGGCCCTGGAGCTGCAGGCCGCGCCGGAGCTGGCGACGGACCGGGCCTGGACGATGCACGCGCTGGCGGCCGTCCAGCGGGACCGGGCCCGGCTGGCGGAGGCGCTGGACCTGCTCACCCGCTCCCTGGTCCTGCACCGCGAGGGCGGCTCGGTGCACGGCGAGGCCTGGGCGCACTTCCAGCTGGGCCAGCTGGCGCTGCGGCTGGGCGACGTACCGCGCGCGGAGACGGAACTGCGGGCGGCCCTGGAGCGGTACGGCAGGACGCAGGACGCCCGCGGCGAGGCCTGGGCGCTGACCCAGCTGGCCCGGGCCCGGCTGGTGGACGGCGACGCCTCCGCCGCAGTGGAGAGCCTGCGCCGGGCGGTGACCCGGCACCGGGACAACGAGGACGCGCGCGGCGAGGCGTGGACGCTGTACTACCTGGGGCAGGCCCTGGAGGAGACCGGCGAGCTGGACCGGGCGGTGCGCGACCTGGAGCGGTCCCGGACGATGTTCTCCCGGATTCGGGACGTCTACGGCCTGGCCTGCGCCCGGCACCACTCGGCGCGGGCGACCCGGGACCAGCGGGCCGCGCAGACCGGCTCGCTGCGCAATTCCGGTTTCGCCCGTCAGCTGCTGGTGGACGCGCGCGCCGACTTCCAGCGGATCGGCGTGGCCCACGGCGAGGCCTGGACGTGCCTGGAGCTGGCGGTGGTGGACGCGGGCAACGCCCGCACGCAGCAGGCGCTGGCGCTGTGCGACGAGGCGCTCACCCTGTTCTCGTCGTACGGCGACCGGCGCGGCGAGGACTGGGCCCGCTTCCTGCGCTGCACCCTGCTGCCGTACGCGGCGCCGGGCGGGGTGGAGGTGGGCACGGCGGTCGCCCAGGAGGAGCTGGCCCGGCTGGCCCGCGCCACGCATCCGCTGCGGGACGAGAAGCTGGACGACTACGTCCCGGCGTACGCCCTGCTGCTGGAGCGGGGCGTACAGCTGGAGGCCGGCTGGCAGGCCTGGCGGCTGCGCATGACTCCGGACCGCCACGCCCGGGAGGTGATGGGGGTGGCGGTACCGGCGGGGCGCTGACCTGTGCGGTCAGCCCTGCTGGGCCGAGTCGGCCTTCTGCCGGGACTGCTCGGCGTCGGCGTCCGGGGACTCCTTGAAGTCGACCTTCTGCATGTGCTTGCTCATCGACTTCATCAGGCCCCACACGGCCAGGGCCATCACCGCGAAGACGATGAAGCCGAGGACGCCGGGGGTGACCTTGTTCTCGTCCACCTCCTTGGCGAGGGGAACGAGATGCGTCACTGCCAGGCTCACGCTTGCGCTCATGTCAGGCATTGTCCCGGATGCCCGCGAAGAGGTCGTCCTCGGGGATGGAGGTGTCGACGAGGGACTTCGCCAGCTCGTACTCCTCCGTGGGCCAGACCTCCTTCTGGAGCTCCAGCGGCACCTTGAACCAGCCGCCGTCGGGATCGATCTGCGTGGCGTGGGCGATCAGCGCCTTGTCGCGGATCTCGAAGAAGTCCGCGCACGGGATGTGGGTGGTCAGGGTGCGCTCGGTGCGCTCCATCTCGCTCCACCGCTTGAGCCACTCGCCGTACGGCGAGTCCAGGCCGCGGTCGAGCATGGCCTGGTGGAGCGCCTCGGTGCGCGGGCGGTTGAAGCCCTGGTTGTAGTAGAGCTTCAGCGGCTGGTAGGCGGGCCCGAACTCGGCCTCGGGGTACTTCTCGGTGTCCGCCGCGCCCTCGAACGCCACCATGGAGATCTTGTGGGTCATGATGTGGTCGGGGTGCGGGTAGCCGCCGTTCTCGTCGTAGGTGGTGATCACCTGCGGGCGGAAGGAGCGGATCTGCTTCACCAGCTCGCCGGCCGCCTTGTCGACGTCCTCCAGGGCGAAGCAGCCCTCGGGCAGCGGCGGCAGCGGGTCGCCCTCCGGCAGCCCGGAGTCGACGAAGCCGAGCCATTCCTGCTTGACGCCGAGGATCTCCCGGGCCTCGTCCATCTCCTTGCGGCGCACCTCGTGGATGTGCTCCTCGATGTAGGTGTCGCCCTGCAGCTTGGGATTGAGGATGGACCCACGCTCTCCGCCGGTGCAGGTCACCACCAGCACGTCCACCCCCTCGGACACGTACTTCGCCATGGTGGCCGCGCCCTTGCTCGACTCGTCGTCGGGGTGCGCGTGAACGGCCATCAGTCGCAGCTGGTCAGTCAAGACTCAATCCTTGGTCAGTCGGCGCCCCGGGTCGTGGGGTGCAGTCAAACAGGTGCCGCCCCGAAGGGACGTCCCCGAGGGGCGGTGGTCGGGCGGCGGGCGAGCGGCTTCTATAGTGACCGAATCGGGGGGCGAATAATTCCGCGGAGAGGACGATCATGAGTACCGCGAGCACGCGGCTGCCCGAGGGCCGCTACGGCCGTTCCTCGGATCAGCGCGCCGACCGCAAGCTCAGGATCGCAGGCTCGGTGCTGGGCGCGGTCCTGCTCGCACTGATCGGCTATTTCGCCTACCACTACGTCGCCCAGAACGAGATCAGCGCCGAGGTCATCACCTTCAAGGCCTCCGACGACGCGGTCAGGGTGCATCTGGAGGTCCGCAAGGACGCCGGTGCCTCCGGCTACTGCACCCTGCGCTCCCAGTCGGCCGACGGCGCCGAGGTGGGGCGGGCCGACTTCCGCTTCTCCGGGCCGGCCACCCGGATCGACAAGGTCGTCACGCTGCGTACGACCGCGCAGGGGACGACGGCCGAGCTGCTGGGCTGTCACGCCGGCTGAGGGCCCGGGACACCTCCCGGGTTCACCCGGAATGCGTAGGCTCTGAACTGGGCCGATGTGATTCTCATGGCTTATGTCCTCCCCCTTCCGCCATTGAATTGTTAGGCTCGTGGTTTCGCCCATCCGAGAGGGAACATGCTTCTGGGTAGGGCGATGCTTTGTATTCCCAGTACCGACGAGGAGCACCCTGTGACCCAGACCAGCGAGAACGTCACCTGGCTGACCCAGGAGGCGTACAACAAGCTCAAGGACGAGCTTGAGTACCTTACTGGTCCTGCGCGCACGGAGATCGCCGCCAAGATCGCGGCCGCGCGCGAGGAGGGCGACCTGCGCGAGAACGGCGGGTACCACGCGGCCAAGGAGGAGCAGGGCAAGCAGGAGCTGCGTGTGCGCCAGCTGACCCAGCTCCTCGAGAACGCCAAGGTCGGCGAGCCGCCGGCCGCGAACGGTGCCGTCGCGCCGGGCATGGTCGTCACGATCGCCTTCGACGGTGACGAGGACGACACGCTGACGTTCCTGCTCGCCTCGCGCGAGTACGCGAGCGCCGACATCGAGACGTACTCCCCGCAGTCCCCGCTCGGCTCGGGCGTCATCGGCCACAAGGTCGGCGAGGACGCGGAGTACGAGCTGCCGAACGGCAAGAAGGCCTCGGTGCGGATCCTGAAGGCCGAGCCGTACACGGGCTGACCGGAGCCCCTGGTCGCTTCCGGCCCCCGGCGCCCTCTGGGCCGCCGGGGGCTTTGTCATGAGCTGGGCCGTGTCGCGGTCCGGTGCCGGCCGGCGTCAGGCGGTCGCGGAGCGGTACTTGCGCACCGCGAGGGTGCGGAAGACCACGATGATCAGGACCGACCAGATCAGCGAGGCCCACACCGGGTGCTCCATCGGCCAGGCACCCGAGGCGGACTGCCCGGGGTTGGCGAACAGCACGCGGGTCGCCTGCACGGTGGCGCTGAACGGGTTCCACTCCGCGATGTGCCGCAGCCACGGCGTCATGTTGCCGGTGTCCACGAAGGCCTTGGATATGAAGGTCACCGGGAACAGCCAGATCAGCCCGCCGGAGGTGGCCGCCTCCGGGGTGCGGACGGTGAGACCGATCAGCGCGCCGATCCAGGTGAACGCGTAGCCGAGCAGGAGCAGCAGGGCGAAGGCGGCGAGGACCTTGCCGGCGTTGGTGTGGCCGTCGGAGCCGGCCCGCCAGCCGACGAGCAGCGCGACCACGGCGAGGACCAGCAGGGTGAGCGCCGTCTGCACCAGGTCGGCGAGGGTGCGTCCGGTCAGCACCGCACCGCGTGCCATGGGCAGGGAGCGGAAGCGGTCGATGAGGCCCTTGTGCATGTCGTCGGCGATGCCGGCGCCGGAGCTGGCGGTGGCGAAGGTGACGGTCTGCGCGAAGATGCCGGCCATCAGGAAGTTCTTGTAGTCGAGCGCGCTGGTGCTGGTACCGATCTTCATGGAGCCGCCGAACACGTAGGTGAACAGCACCACGAACATGATGGGCTGGATCAGTCCGAAGATCAGCATTTCGGGGATGCGGGACATCCGGATCAGATTGCGTTTGGCAACGATCAGCGAGTCGCGGACGGACCGGCCGAAGGGGTTGCCGGGCGCCGTGGCGGGCACGGCCTCGGTGACGGTGCTCATTTCACGGCCTCCTTGCCGTTCTGCTTGCCGGACTGCTCGTCCTTGGCGGTGGTCTCGGCCGCGTGTCCGGTCAGGGAGAGGAAGACGTCGTCGAGGGTGGGGCGGCGCAGGCCGATGTCGTCCATCTCGATCCCCCGCGCGTCCAGCTCACGGATGACCTCGGCGAGCAGCTTGGCGCCGCCGGTGACGGGCACCGTGAGCCTGCGGGTGTGCTCCTCGACCGTGGTCTCGCCCTTGCCGAAGCCGCGCAGCACCTCCACGGCGGTCGCCATGTGCTCCCGTTCGTGCACCACGACCTCGACGCGCTCGCCGCCGGTGCGGGCCTTGAGCTGGTCGGAGGTGCCCTGGGCGATGACCCGGCCGTGGTCGACGACCGCGATGTCGTGGGCCAGGTGGTCGGCCTCCTCCAGGTACTGCGTGGTCAGCAGCAGCGTCGTACCGCCGGAGACGAGCTGTTTGATGACCTCCCACAGCTGCTGGCGGTTGCGCGGGTCGAGGCCCGTCGTGGGTTCGTCCATGAACATCACCGGCGGGGAGACCACGAGGGCGGCGGCGAGGTCCAGCCGGCGGCGCATGCCTCCGGAGTAGGTCTTGGCGGGGCGGTCCGCGGCGTCGGCGAGGTTGAACTGGTCCAGCAGTTCCGCCGCGCGGGCCCGGGCGGCCTTCGCCTTCATCTGGTAGAGCTGTCCGACCATCTGCAGGTTCTCCCGGCCGGTCAGGTACTCGTCGACCGCCGCGAACTGGCCGGACAGGTCTATGGAGCGGCGCACCGTGTCGGGGTGCCGCAGCACGTCGACGCCCGCGACGACCGCCTTGCCGCTGTCGGGGCGCAGCAGGGTCGTCAGGCAGCGGACGGTCGTCGTCTTGCCGGCGCCGTTCGGCCCGAGCAGGCCGAGGACCGTGCCCTCGGGCACATCGAGGTCGACGCCGTCCAGTGCCCTTACGTCGCCGAAGGTCTTCACCAAGCCCTCGGCATAGATGGCGCCTGGCATGTCTGTCTCCACGTCGTCGGGGATTCGGGGGGGCGGATTATCCGCAAAGGCTAGGTATGTTCGCTCGGCCGCGCCCGCCTTTTTCCACAGGTGCGGGCGCCCCTTGCAGGGGTGTGGACAGGCGGGTCGGCGACCACACGACACACCATAACGCGATGTATCGCGTCTCTCAACACACTTCACCCGACCGGGTGGTGGATCGTCGTGGCCCCGCGCCCGGCTCGGCTCCCGGGTCAGCCGATGACCGTGTAACCGGCGTCGCGCAGGGACTGGCCGACCTCGGTGCAGTGCGCCGGGCCCTTCGTCTCCAGGTGCAGCTCCACCTCGGCCTCGGTGAGCCCGAGCCGGGGGTCGGTACGGACGTGGCTCACGTCGAGGACGTTCGCGTCGACCGCCGACAGCACCCCGAGGAGGGTGGCGAGCGCGCCCGGCCGGTCCGTCAGCCGCAGCCGTACGGCCAGGTAGCGACCCTGCGCGGCCATGCCGTGCCGCAGCACCCGCTGCATCAGCACCGGGTCGACGTTGCCGCCGGAGAGCACCGCGACCACCGGGCCCTCGAAGGCGTCCGGCGCGGCCAGCAGCGCGGCGACCGGGCTGGCCCCGGCCGGTTCCACGACCAGCTTGGCCCGCTCCAGGCAGAGCAGCAGCGCCGCCGACAGCTGGTCCTCGCTGACCGTGCGCACCTCGTCGACCAGCTCGCCGACGATCCCGAACGGCACCAGGCCCGGCCGCCCCACCTTGATGCCGTCGGCCATCGTCGCCGGGTTCTCCAGCGACACCGGGCGGCCGGCGGCCAGCGACGGCGGATAGCAGGCGGCCCCCTCCGCCTGCACGCCGACGATCCGGACGTCCGGCCGCAGTGCCTTCACCGCCACCGCGATACCGGCCGCGAGTCCGCCGCCGCCCATGCCGACGACGATCGTCCGCACCTCCGGGCACTGCTCCAGGATCTCCAGGCCGACCGTGCCCTGACCGGCGATGACGTCGGGATGGTCGAAGGGGTGGATGAACACCGCGCCCGTCTCGGCGGCGTACTCCTGGGCGGCGTGCAGCGTCTCGTCGACCACCTGGCCGTGCAGGCGCACCTCGGCACCGTAGTCCCGGGTCGCGCTGATCTTCGGCAGCGGTGCGCCCTTCGGCATGAACACCGTGGAGTGCACGCCCAGCAGCGAGGAGGCCAGCGCCACGCCCTGCGCGTGGTTGCCGGCGCTCGCGGCCACCACGCCGGCCGCCCGCTCCTCCGGCAGCAGCCCGGCGATCCGCACATAGGCGCCGCGCAGTTTGAAGGAGCCGGTCCGCTGCAGGTTCTCGCACTTGAGGTGCACCGGCGCCCCCACCAGCTGGGACAGGTGCCGGCTGCCTTCCATCGCGGTCACGCGCGCGATGCCCGAGAGCATCTTCTGGGCGCCCCGCACGTCGTCGAGGGTCACGGAGCGCAAGGAGTCGGCCGTGCGGTAGCTCATGACTCCAGCATCGCAGTTCACGTTTGCGCACGACGGGTGTGACCAAGCTGCGAGACCGGTTTGCGCAGCGCCGGTACGGCTTGGCGCCGGGCCGCGTACCCTGTCCCCCAACCCAGCAGCCCTTCATGAAGCGAGCCTCCGGCCATGCCCACAACACCTGAAATGTCGATGGACATGACGACCGTCGGTGACACCGGTCTCCTCGACACCCTCCAGCACGAGGTGGCGGTGTTCGCCCGCCGTGCCGAACAGACCCGGCTCGGCGGCGTCGGCCAGGTGCGCAACTCCATGGACCGCGCCGCGTACCTGCTGCTCAACCGCCTCGACAAGGAAGGCCCGATGGGCGTCAAGGCCCTCGCGGCGAGCATGGGCATCGACTCCTCGACGGTGACCCGGCAGGTGGCGCCCCTGGTCGACACCGGGCTCGTCAAGCGCACGTCGCACCCGGAGGACGGGCGTGCGGTGGTGCTCCAGCTGTCGCCGCGCGGTGCCGCCCGGCTGGAGGAGGTGCGCTCGTCCCGGCGTCAGCTCATGGCCGAGCTGACACACGACTGGGCGCCGGAGGAGCGCGAGCAGTTCTGCACGCTCCTCACCCGCTTCAATGTCGCGCTGTCCGCGCGGATGTCGGTACAGGGCGTGCCGGTGGCGGAGCAGCCGCCGGCCTCCTGAGCCGCGCGCACCGCACGGCAGGGTCCGCGCCTCTTGACCCCGGGGCCGCCGCGGGCCTCATATGAGACCGGGTCCGCACAGGGCCCCGTCAGGGGGAGGCGTGGTGCGTGATCGGCAAGCGGCCCGCGATGCCCGCCGGGCCAGGGAGTTCGAGGCGTTCGCCGCGGGCGCGTCCGGGCGCCTGCTGCACGCCGCCACGCTGCTCACCGCGGAGGCGCCGGACGCCAACCCGCGCGCGCGGCGCCTGCTGACGCTGGCGCTCGCCCACACCTACGCCCGCTGGGACCGGCTGCGCGGCGAGGACCCGTACGACTGCGCCCGCCAGTACCTCGCCACGCGCTTCGCGCGCACGACCTGGCACCGGTACGGCGCCCTCGGCCGCGCCCGGCCGGATCCGCGCAGTCCGCTCGCCGCGCTCACGCCGCGGGAACGACTGGTCCTCGTCCTGCGGCTCTACGAGGGTGTGGCCGAGGAACAGACGGCGGCCCTGCTCGGCCTGCCCGTGGAACGCGTCCACACCATCTGCGACCGCGCCACGGCCACCGTGCTCCACCCGGCCCGCCCCGCGGCCCGCCCGGCGAACCCGAAGACGGCACTGTCATGAGCCGCGGCGAGGACTCCGCCCTGCCGAACGGCCGCTCCGCGCGCGGGGGGCGTACGGCCGGTGCGGTCGGCGGGCCCGTCGCGTACGGCGGGCGGGACTGCCGGTGCGGTGGGGGGAGGCCGGGATGAACCGGGGGCAGCGGGAGGCCGCCGTGCGGCGGATCATGGAGCAGGGTCTCGCGCCGGTGCCGCCGGATCTGCGCCTCGACGCGGTGCGCCGCGGGGACCGTCTGCTGCGGCGGCGGCAGCTGGTCCGTCGGGTGCTGTGGCTGCTGGCGTGCGCCGCGGCCGTCGCGTTCGCGGTGTGGGCGGCCGACGCCCAGCCGTGGGCGGAGCCGCCCTCGCAGACGACTCCACCGCTCGGCGGCTGGTGACCCCGGCGGTCAGCCGAGGGCCTGCTGGAGGTCCTCCAGCAGGTCGTCGACGTTCTCGATGCCGACGGACAGGCGGACCAGGTCGGCCGGGACCTCCAGCGCGGAGCCGGCCGCGGAGGCGTGCGTCATCCGGCCGGGGTGCTCGATGAGGGACTCGACGCCGCCGAGGGACTCGCCCAGGGTGAACACCTTGGCGCGGTTGCACACGTCGATCGCGGCCTGCTCGCCGCCCTCGACCCGGAACGACACCATGCCGCCGAACGCCTTCATCTGCTTGACGGCGACGTCGTGGCCGGGGTGCTCGGGCAGCCCCGGGTAGCACACGCCGCTCACCCGCGGGTGCCGGGTCAGCATGTCGGCGATCTTCGCGGCGTTCTCGCTGTGCCGGTCCATGCGCACCGCGAGGGTCTTGGTGCCGCGCAGCACCAGCCAGGAGTCGAAGGGGCCGGCGACGGCGCCCATCGCGTTCTGGTGGTAGGCCAGCTCCTCGCCGAGGCCCGGGTCGGAGACGATCAGCGCACCGCCGACCACGTCCGAGTGGCCGCCCATGTACTTGGTCAGGGAGTGCACGACCACGTCGGCGCCGAGCGAGAGCGGCTGCTGGAGGTAGGGGGTGGCGAAGGTGTTGTCGACGACCAGCTTGGCGCCCGCGTCGTGGGCGACCTGAGCGACCGCGGCGATGTCGGTGATGCCGAGCAGCGGGTTGGAGGGGGTCTCCACCCAGACCGCCTTGGTCTTCGGGGTGATCGCGGCGCGGACGGCGGCGGGGTCGCTGGTGTCGGCGACCGACCACTCCACGCCCCAGCGGGTGGCGACCTTGGCGAAGAGCCGGAAGGTGCCGCCGTAGGCGTCGTTGGGGATCACCACGTGGTCGCCGGGGGTGAGCAGCGTACGCAGCAGGGTGTCCTCGGCCGCCAGGCCGGACGCGAAGGCGAGGCCGCGGCGGCCGCCCTCCAGCGCGGCGAGGTTCTCCTCCAGGGCGGTGCGGGTCGGATTGGCGCTGCGGCTGTACTCGTAGCCGCCGCGCAGCCCGCCGACGCCGTCCTGCTTGTAGGTCGAAACCTGGTAGATCGGCGGGACGACCGCGCCGGTGAGGGGATCCGCGGTGTTGCCCGCGTGGATCGCGAGGGTCTCGAAGTGCTGACTGATGTGCCTGTCACTCATGTGTACCGAGCGTAGTGCGCCCGGACCGTTCCCGATGCCCGCCGAGAGGGATTCGCTCTGTCCTGCAATGCTGCCGTCATGCTCCGGGCGGCCCCGCCCCGGCAGCCCCGGCGCACCCGCTGTCATGCCCTGGTCGGGAGTTTTCCACAGGCGGGCGGTGGGGGTTCGCCAATCCCCGGGGGCGTCTGGAACGCTTGAGGCATGTCGATTCTCTGGCTGCTGATGGCGCTGCTCATGCTGAGCTTCGTGCTGCTCCCGCTCATGCGGCGCAGGCGCGGGGTGATCGAGCAGGTTCACCCGGGACACCCGGACGCCGCCGACCCGGCGGACTACGGCTTCGTGCGCCAGGAGGAGCTGGACGTGCGCCTGCCCGGCCCCGACCAGGACCTGCTGGCGGTCCTGGAGCTGGTGCAGCGCACCGGGGACTACCGGGCCGCGGCCCAGCTGCTGGCCGGCACCGAGTCCGAGGGCGAGCTGCGCTGGCAGCGGGTGCAGGCCTTCGCGGGCGCCGCCGCGCTGGAGCTCCAGCAGCGGCCCGGCGGAGTGCACGAGACGCCGGGCGGCCAGTGGCTGCGGGTGTGGCGGGCCGAGCAGCCCAAGGACGCGGGCGGTGCGGCCGTCCACGCGGAGTTCCTGGTGCAGCAGGCCTGGCGGACGGCGACGCCGGGCACGGACGAGTTCCGGATCATCATGGAGGAGGCGCGTAACGCCTGTGCGCAGGCGGCCCTGCTGTCCCCCGGCGACCCGGTGCCGTACGTCATAGAGCTGTCCATCGCGCGTGGACTGGCCTATGAGCCGGCCGAGTTCGACCAGCTGTGGCTGAAGATCGTCGACCGCGCCCCGCACCACATGGGCGCGCACCTGGCCGCGCTGCACTACTGGTGCGAGAAGTGGCACGGCTCGCGCGAGCAGGCGTACTCCTTCGCGGAGGCCGCGGCGGCCCGCGCCCCCGAAGGCTCGTTGCTCGCCGCGCTGCCGCTGTTCGCGGTGTTCGAGCACCTCCCGGAGGTGAACCTGGTCGCGAGCTTCTACCAGAGCGAGGTCGTCGCCAAGGCGATCCACGGCGCGCTGCACGCGGTCCACGCCGCCCTCCCCGACGACCCGACGCTCCCGCACGTCCGGCATCTGCTGCTGTTCTTCCTGGTCCGCGCCGAACGCTGGGCGGAGGCCATGCAGCAGCTGATACACATCGACGGTCATGTCGGGGCGCTGCCGTGGACGCTGACCGACGACCCGGCCGCCGCGTTCGCCCTGCACCGCGCGCTGGCGGTGGCCGGTTACGAGGCCAACGGCGGCAGCCCTGCGAGCCTGCCCGGCTGACCTGACTGACCTGGCCGCCGCAGGGCACGCGCGCGACTGCCCGGCCGGCCGGGTCATCGCAGGGCGCGCGGGCCTCTCCGGCTGACCGGGCCACCGCAAGGCCGCGCTGGCCACCCCACCCGCACCCTCCGCATTGCCTTGCTGACCTGCGGTAGGGCTATACTCCGCTTCCCCCCACAGGCACCATGAGCACCACTCGCACCACCAGCACCACCTCGCACCACCGCATCGCACCACCCGCACCCGACCGGCCCCGCCGGTCCGGCGCTCTGTCATGTTCCTTTTCTGAGGTCCTGTGGGGGGATCTGCCCGATGGGCGCAACTCTGCGCGCGCTGCGCGCCCTCGTCCTGCTGCTCGGCTTCTACCTGCTGAGCCTCGTCCTGCTCGCCGCGCTGATCGGCGTCGACGTCCTCGTGTTCAGCTGGGGACACGGCCCGCTCATCGCGAAGGTCGGCTTCGTCACGGTGCTGCTGGCCATCCCCGTCGTCCGCGGCATGCTCATGCTGCGCACGCCCAAGGGCGAGGACGGCCCCGGCATCCCGGTCACCGAGGCCGACGAGCCCCGGCTGTGGGCGCTGGTCCGGGAGCTGGCCGCGGCGGCCGGCACCCGTGGCCCCGACCGGATCCTGCTCACCGGCGAGGTCAACGCGGCCGTCAGCGAGGATCCGCGGCTGCTCGGCCTGTTCGCCGGCCCGCGCCGCCTCTACCTCGGCGTCCCGCTGCTGACGGGTCTGACCGAGGCCCAGCTGAGGTCCGTACTCGCCCACGAGTTCGGGCACTTCACCGGTGGGGACACCCGGCTGTCCGCGCTCGTCGTGCGCGGGCGGGTGCAGATCGGCCGGGTCATCGGCCAGTTCCACGCCAAGGCGGACGACAAGGTGGCCGCCGACCGGGCCCGGCAGGAGAGGGCGTCCGCCAAGCGGGTCGCCAAGGGCAAGAAGGCCAAGCAGGTCGACACGACCGGCGTCGGGGCGACGTACCGGACGATGGCGAAGATCTACACCGCGTACGGCAAGTTCTACCTGCGCGCCTCGCTGTCCACCGCGCGCGGCCAGGAGTTCGCCGCCGACCTGACCGCCGCCCGGATCGCCGGACGTGACGCGACCGCGTCGGCGCTGCGCGAGATCCCGGTGCTGTCCGCCTCCCACGACTTCTACCTGGAGTCCTACGCCACCCTGGGCCTGCAGGCCCGGCTGCTGCCCCCGCGCGGCGAGTTCTTCGGCGGCTTCGGCCGGCTGCTGACGGCCCGTGAGCTGGAGCTGGTGAACCTCCGCACGGAGCTGCCGGAGGAGCCGGCGGGGCCGTACGACTCCCACCCGCCGATCGCCGAGCGGGTACGCCGGATCGAGGCGCTGCCCGCCGACGGCCGCGCCGACGAGGCCAAGGGAGCGGCGCTGGCCCTGCTGACCGACCCGGCGCGCACGCTGGCCGCCCTGGAGGACGCGGTCCTGGCCGACGAGCTGCTCCGCTACCCGCGCGCGGCCGGCTGGGAGGAACTGCTGGACGCCTCGATGGCGGCCGGCCTGTCGACGGCGCAGACCCCGCTGCACCGGGCGCTGGCCGGCTACACCGGGCAGCCGGCGACGCTGTCGGCGCTGCTGGAGGTCATCGACGACGGCCGGTTGTGGCGGGTGGCGGAACAGCTGCCGCTGTCGGAGGAGGCGGCGGCCGCGAAGGGGCGGGCGTTCCGCGAGTTCGTACGGCCCGTGCTGCGCCGCTCGCTGCGCACCATGGTGCTGGCCGAGTTCAGCTCCCGTTCGCTGCTGCACTGGGAGTTCTCCTGGACGCACCCGGCGTCGGTGCGGCTGCCCGGCTGGGGCTCGGAGACGGAGGACGACGGTCCCGAGGCGGCGCTGGAGGAGGCCGTGGAGGCGGCGCTCGCCGACCACCCCGACACGACGCGGCTGCGGGCGCTGCTGCCGCCGGCGACCCAGCACGCCTGACCGGCCCCGCCCCGCACACCGGGGAGCGCCACCTGCTCCCCACACCTCACCGTCCCCGCCCCCACTGCCCCCTTCGCCGTCCCCCGACAAGGAAACGAACCCACCCCGATGACCGTCCTGTTCTGGATCCTGGGCGTCCTGGCCGTCCCCACGCTGCTCTTCGTGCTGTGGCTGGCCTGGGTGTTCCTGAAGGAGCTCTTCCACCCGACCCCCGACGACGACGCGGAGGCGGCGGAGGCCGCCGAGGCCGCGCAGGCCGCCGAGAAGCTCGGCCTGCTGCCCGCCGAGCGCCAGAACACCGACCTCGCCGCGCCCCTGCCGGCGGAGTGGACCACCGTCCTCGCGGCGGTGCGCGGCGGCGACTGGAAGCCGGCCGCCGACCTGCTCGCGGCGGTCGGCCGGGACTGGGAGCGCCGGTCGGCGCTCGCCTACCTGCTGGCCGAGTGCGCGGCCGAGGAGGACGCCTGGCTGCTGGCGTGGGAGGCCGTACGGCCGGACGACCCGGACGCGGCCGTGGTCCGGGCGCGCAGCACGGTGATCCTGGCCTGGAAGCTGCGGGGCGGCAAGAAGTCCCAGTACACGACCAGGGAGCAGTTCGACGCCTTCCACCGCACGCTGGCCGGTGCCCGTGCGGAGATCGCCCGGGCGGCGGCACTGAACCCGGACGACCCGACGCCGTACATCGCGGAGATCTGGGTGGCACTGGGCCTCGGCTATCCGAACGCCCAGATGGACAAGCTCTGGGCGGAGATCACCGCCCGTGCCCCTCACCACTACGAGGCCCACTTCTCGGCGTTGCAGTACTGGTGCGCGAAGTGGCGCGGCTCGGAGCGGCTGGCCGCCGAGTTCGCCGAGCGGGCGGCGGCCGACGCGCCGCTGGGCAGCCTGCTGACGGCGCTGCCGCTCATCGCGCACTTCGAGCACGACGAGTCGGAGGACACCGAGGCCGACAACACCCCGCAGATGCTGGCCCGGGTCGACGCGGCCCTCGCGGACGCGGCGGCGGCCGACCCGTCCCACCCGCGGCTGCCGGAACTGCGTCACCTGCTGGCGTTCTACCTGCACCTGCAGGACCGCGACGAGGCGGCGCTGGAGCAGTTCAAGCTGGTCGACGGGCATGTGAACGCGCTGCCGTGGCGCTACCGGGGCGACATGGCCGGGTACTACTGCCAGGTCCGCGACACCGTGGTGCGGACGGTGGCACAGACCGCACCGGCGGACGCCTGACCGGAACCGAGGGGCCTCCCGGACGTTCCCCGGGCACCGACCCCCGAGCCGACGGACACCCGCCCCCGACCGACAGGGAGGTGGTGGTTTCCGTCGGCGGGGCGGGGTCCGTCCCGGTGTCCGTCGTAGCCGGCAGCAGCGTGATCAGGCGGGCCGGCAGGCCCGCGGTGAGGAGGCCGAGCCCGTAAATCGGGCGACGTCGCCGGCGTCCGCCCCGTAGATTCGCCCTTTCGGCCAGAGGCGGAAGGTGAAGGGGAGGCATGGGGAGTCCGGTGTTTCTGATCGGTGGCGGCTGGGACCGCGCCGAGGTGTACGAACCGTTCCTGCGGGAGGTGCGCGGGCGGCGGGTCGGGTGCCTGATCCTCGACGAGGGGGACGGGACGGCGCAGTTCGAGCGGTACGCGGCGGCGCTGCGCACGGCGGATCCCGGGTGTGTGCCGGTGCCGTTGCTGGTGCCGCTCGGCGCCCGGTTCGAGCCGGAGGCCGTGCTGGACGGGGTCGACGGGCTGCTGGTGTGCGGTGGGCTCACGCCCGCGTACCAGGACGCGCTCGCGGAATGCCTGGACCGGCTGCCGGGGCTGCTGGCGGCGCGCGGTGTGCCGTACGCCGGTTTCTCCGCCGGTGCGGCGGTGGCCGCGCGGCGGGCCGTGGTCGGCGGGTGGCTGGTGGACGGGGTGCAGGTGTGCCCGGAGGAGACCGGCGAGGACCTGGCGGAGGTCGAGGTACGGGCGGGGCTCGGGCTGGTGCCGTTCGCGGTCGACGTGCACGCGGCCCAGTGGGGCACGCTGCCGCGGCTGGTGGCGGCGGTCGCGCGGGGCGAGGCGCCGTACGGGGTCGCCGTGGACGAGAACACGCTGCTCGCGGTCGGGGGCGACGGGGCCCGGGTGTCCGGGGCGGGGCGGGTGCATCTGGTGCGGCCCGCGCCGGACGGGGACGGCGTGGTGGTGCGGGCGTACGGCGCCGGGGAGGGCTTCGCCCTGTAGAAGCGCGTCCCGAAGGGGCGCGGGGAACGGCGCGAACGACCACGACGGCCCGCACCCGCCAGACGCCCCACAACAGGCAGACGCCCCGCAGCAGCCAGACGATGCACCGCACGCAGACAGATCCACCGCAGGCCGTAGACCAACTGGACGATGGCCCAGCAGGACTACGGCCTGGCAGGACTACGGCCCGACAGGACTACGGCTCAGCAGGACCGCAGGTCAGATCGTGGCCGTGTCGATGACGAAGCGGTAGCGGACGTCGCTCGCCAGCACCCGCTCGTACGCCTCGTTGACCTCGGCCGCGCTGATCAGCTCGATCTCTGCGCCGATGCCGTGCTCGGCGCAGAAGTCCAGCATCTCCTGGGTCTCGCGGATACCGCCGATCATGGAGCCGGCGAGCGTCTTGCGGCCGCCGATCACCGAGAACAGGTTGAGCGCGATGGGCTCCTCGGGCGCGCCCACGTTCACCAGGGCGCCGTCGACCTTGAGCAGCGACAGCAGCGCGCCGAAGTCCATCGGCGCCGACACGGTCGAGACGATCAGGTCGAAGGTGCCGGCCAGCTCCTCGAAGGTCTTCGGGTCGCTGGTGGCGTGGTAGTGGTCCGCGCCCAGCTTCAGGCCGTCGTCCTTCTTGCGCAGGGACTGGGAGAGGACCGTCACCTCGGCGCCCATGGCGTGCGCGATCTTGACGGCCATGTGGCCGAGGCCGCCCAGGCCGACGACGGCGACCTTCTTGCCGGGGCCCGCGTTCCAGCGGTGCAGCGGGGAGTAGGTGGTGATGCCCGCGCACAGCAGCGGCGCGGCCACGTCCAGGGAGAGGCCGTCGGGGATGCGGACGACGTAGTTCTCGTCGACGACGATCTTCTCGGAGTAGCCGCCGTAGGTGGGCTCGCCGTCCCTGCCGACGGCGTTGTAGGTGCCGACCATGCCCTTGAGGCAGTACTGCTCCTCGCCTCGCAGGCAGTTCTCGCACTCGCGGCAGGAGTCGACCATGCAGCCGACACCCACCCGGTCGCCCACCTGGAACCTCGTCACGCCGGAGCCGACCTCGGAGACGATGCCCGCGATCTCGTGGCCGGGGACCATCGGGAAGATCGCCTCGCCCCAGCCCTCGCGGACCTGGTGGATGTCGGAGTGACAGATACCGGCGAACTTGATGTCGATCAGGACGTCGTACTCGCCGACCGCGCGTCGCTCGATGGTCGTCCGCTCCAGCGGGGCCTTGGCGGCGGGCGCGGCGTACGCAGCAACAGTGGTCATGCCGGGGAATCTCCTAGCGGGGGGTATCGCGCCCGGCTGCCTTTCCGCCGGGCACGGCATCCAGCCTGCGCCGCGAAGGGCCGCTCACCCAGACCACGCCTTTTCGTACGACTGCCGTGCCTACCACTGGCGGGGTCAGGCTCGCCTGCATACGACCAGGAATACTGGACGTATGAACAGCAGGGACGAGCAGCCGGACGCAACCGTGGCAGCCGGCCGGCCCCTGGACCGGCGGGCGGAGCTGAGCGAGTTCCTGCGCAGCCGGCGGGCCCGGCTGAAGCCCGAGGACGTGGGTCTGGCCCCCTTCGGGCGGCACCGCCGGGTGCCGGGGCTGCGCCGGGAGGAGCTGGCGCAGCTGGCCGGTGTGTCGGTGGCGTACTACACGCGGCTGGAGCAGGGCAACGGCCGGAACGTGTCGGCGGAGGTGCTGGACTCGATCGCCCGGGCGCTGCGGCTGACGGACGCCGAGCACGCGCACCTCACCCACCTGGCGAAGCCGAAGGCGCACAAGAAGAAGCCGGCGGCGCGGCAGCAGCAGGTGCGGGCGGCGCTGCGGCAGCTGCTGGACTCGATGGACTCCGTCCCGGCGTACGTCGTGGGCCGGCGCACGGAGGTCCTCGCCTGGAACCGGATGGCGGCGGCCGTCTTCGGCGACTGGGCCGAGCTGCCGCCGGCCGAGCGCAACTGGGCCCGGCTGGTGTTCCTGCGGCCCGACTACCGGGACCTGTTCGTCGACTGGGAGCAGAAGGCGATCGACATCGTCTGCACCCTGCGCATGGACGCGGGCTGCCATCCGGACGATCCGCGGCTGTCGGCGCTGGTGGGCGAGCTGTCGGTGAAGAGCGAGGAGTTCCGCCGGCTGTGGGCCACGCACGACGTCAAGGAGAAGAGCCACGGCGTCAAGGAACTGCACCATCCCCTGGTGGGCGACCTGGCCCTGCAGTTCGAGAGCTTCCGCCTGACGGACGGCTCGGACCAGTCCCTGGTCACCTACCACGCCGAACCGGGCTCCCCCTCCGCGGACTCCCTGCGCCTGCTGGCCAGCTGGGGCACGGACGCGAACCGCGCTGCCATGCGATGAGGGGCACACCGGAGGCTGTCCTCCGGTGCACCCCCCGTCGGTGAGTGCTACGGCTTACTTGCCGAAGTACGCGTTGTGGATCGTGATCTCCGACGTGTTGCCCTTCTTGTCGGTGATCTTGGCGTGGAACGAGATCGCCTTGTTCTTCGCCGGGTTCTTCACGGTGATCTTGCCGTTCCTGACGGTGACCTTCTTGAAGTTCTTGCCGTCGTAGGAGACGTAGACGGCGAGGGACTTCAGGTTGCCGCCGGCGGCGGAGCCCTCGACGGTGACCGGGAAGGTGACCGTCTTACCGGCCGCGACCCGGCTGTCCAGGCCGGTGGTGGCACCGAAGTGCAGGGACGAGGCGGGCAGCTGGACGAGGTCCGCGGACTTCTTGGAGCGGAAGGTCCAGGCCGCGTCGATGCGCGTCGAGGCCTCCGCCACCTTCGCGGACCGCTTGACCGAGGTGGTCAGCTTGTAGGCCGCGTCACCGGCCGGCACCTTGAAGGGCTTGTCGCCGAACAGCGGGTCGGTGCTGGAGCCGACCTTGGTGCCGTTGCGGTACAGCGTGGTGTTCGCCGAGGTGAACTGCGAGTACCCGCTGTGGCCGGCGGAGTCGGCGACCAGCGGCAGCGCACCGAAGATCTCGTTGCCGTTGCGGAAGACGCCGAGGCCCTTGGCGACGTGCGGGCCGAAGACCGCGGTGTTGACCGTCTTGGTGTAGGTCCGGCCGGCCTGGAAAGCGAACTGGCCGAGGGCGTAGCCGGCCTCGTAGACCGGGAAGCCGTCCTCGTCGACCCCGCCGTTCTGCTGGAACTGCAGCTGCCACTGCACGCCGCCGGTGGCGGACAGGTGCAGGGTGCGGGTGCCGGGCAGGTTCTGCGGGATGCTGATGGAGGAGGCGCCGGAGCTGCCGGGCAGCCAGCCCACCGCGTCGACCGCGCCCTTCTTGCCGCTCGCCGCCGCGCCCATCCGGACCTTCACCGTCGCCAGGTCGCTCGCCTTGTAGTGCTTGGTGTAGCCGGTGGCGAGCTGCTTGACCGGGCCGCCGGAGGTGACGTCGTACTCCTCGGTCGCGCCCTTGCTCCAGTGGCCGTCCCACTGCTGGCGCAGCGAACCGGCCGGCAGCTGCGGGCCCATGTGGGCGGTGCGGAAGTTCTTGTACGTGTCCAGGAACCAGCCGTAGCCGTACTGGCCGTCGCCGATCGTGACGTCGTACTCCGGCGAGGCGAACTGCGATTTCGCGCCGGAGGCCGGGATGGTGACGTCCACCGGCTTGGCCTTGCGCGCGTCGATGGTGATCGTCTGCTTCTTGCCGACGGTCAGCTTCGGCTGCGCGATCCAGTCGATGCCCTTGGTGGCGTCCTGCGGGTCGCCGTAGACCGAGGTGTTCAGGATGTACGTGCCCTTGGGCGCGCGCACCTTCACCGTGCCGGACTTGTCGTACGGGCTCAGCCAGATGCCGTTGGCCAGGCCCGCGACGCCGCTCAGGTCGGCGCCGTAGTTCGGGGTCGGCTTGCCGTCACGGCCGATGAACTTCAGGGTGAGGTCGTAGGATTCCACCTCGCGCTGCACCGCGGCGGCCGTGCGGACCGTCTGGCCGCCGCCGGTCGCCGTCACGTACGCGGAGTAGGCGCCGTCGAGGGTGCCGCCCAGCCTGGTGTTGACGGTGAGGTCGGCCGAGGCCTTGCCGTGCGCCGGCACGGTCACCGTCGTCGTGCCGAGCTTGAAGAAGCCCGCCGGGGCCGCCGCGCCCTTGGGACCGGTGGCGGTGCTCGTCAGGGTGAGCGTGACGTCCTTGTCACCCAGGTTGCGGTACGTCACCTTCTTGGTGACCGGCTTGTCGTCGGTGTGCGGCCACTGCTGCACGCCGAAGCCGACCGAGACCGGGTCGGCGACGATCGACTGCCTGATCGCCTTGTCGACCTGGATCCGGCCCGAACCCTGCTGGAACGGGGTGTACTTGCCGCCCTTGGTGGAGCCGGTCAGGGCCCCCTTCAGCTCGGCGTAGCCCCAGTCGGGGTGCTCCTGCTTCAGAATGGCGGCGGCGCCCGCGACGTGCGGGGTGGCCATCGAGGTGCCGGAGATGGTCAGGTAGCCCTCGGGCTTCTCGCCGACCTCCTGGTCGATGACGCTGCCCTTGGCCGCGGCGGCGGTGATGTCGACGCCGGGCGCGGTGACGTCCGGCTTGATGGCGCCGTCGCCGGCACGCGGGCCGGTGGAGGAGAAGTCGGCGAGCTTGTCCTGCTTGTCGACGGCACCGACGGTGAGCGCGGCGTCCGCGCTGCCCGGCGATCCGATCGACTGGGGGCCCGAGTTGCCCGCGGCGATCGCGAACAGGACGCCCTTCTCCGCGGAGAGCTTGTTGACCTCGGCCTCCAGCGGGTCGATCTCCGGGGTGTCGTAGCCGCCGAGGCTCAGGTTGATGACGGAGGCGCCCTGGGAGGCCGCCCACTCCATGCCGGCGAGGATGCCGGAGTCGTCACCGGAGCCGGTGTCGTCCAGCACCTTGCCGTTGAGGAGCTTGGCGTCCGGGGCCACACCCTTGTACTTGCCGCCCGACTTGGCGCCGGTGCCCGCCACGATGGAGGCGACGTGCGTGCCGTGCCCGAAGTGGTCGGTGGCGTCGGCGGCGGAGGTGAAGTTCTTGGACTCGACCACCTGGTCCTTCAGGTCCGGGTGGGTGGTGTCCACGCCGGTGTCCAGGACGGCGACCTTGACGCCCTTGCCGGTGTAGCCGGCCTTCCACGCGGTGGGCGCGCCGATCTGCGGCACGGACTTGTCGAGCGAGGCCTTGCGGACCCCGTCGAGCCAGACGTGCGCGATCCCGGAGGCGGTCGTGTCGCCGTTGGTGACGGCGTCCCACAGCTCGGCGGTGGCCTCGACCGGGGTCTGCACGGCGTCCGCGTTGAGCGCCTTCAGGCTGCGGCGCAGGGTGCCCGCGTCCCGGACGTCGGCCTTGGCGGCGGTGGCGGTGCCGCGATAGCCGACGATGACCTTGAGGCCGTGCTTCTGGGCCTTGCGGGTGGCGGCCTTGTTCAGCTCGGTGACGTCGAACAGGCGCTGGTCCAGCGTGCCGGAGGCGACCAGGCGGGCCGCGTCGGCCGGGACGACCAGCGTGTGGCCGGCGGCCTTGCGGACCTGGAAGGGTATGTGCTCGCGTCCCTTGGCCCGCTGCAGGCCGACGACACGGCCCTTGGCGTCGAGGGCGACACGGTCACCGGTGATGAGCGTGACGTGGTGCTTGGCGGTGGCCGTGGAGGCGGCGGTGGCAGCCGTCGAGGGGCGTGCGGTCTTCGCCGACGCGGGGCTGGTCATACCCGCTGCGAGGGCGACCGCTGCGGCCGTTGCCACGGTGGCCGCAGCTGCTCTTTTCACTTGTCTGCGCAAGTTCTCCCCCTGGAGACGAGGTACCGGGCGAATTCCCCATTCACCCGGTCGGGGGCGGACTCGCACGCATGCACGCCAACCCCCCGGGTCACGAAGTATGCCGGGGGGTGATCAGAGGGCTCAATAGAGGAGAGGAGGGTGAGAAAGCGCATCCCGGAACTGTTACGAGGCGGCCGGGACACCGTTACAGAACCGCGAAGTCCCGTGCGTACTCGGGGGCGTTGTGCGCCGTCAGGCAACGGCGTTCTCCTTCACCGTGATCTTCCCCGCCCGGCAGGCCACGGGAAGCCCCCGCAAGACCCCGGAAACACCGGTGCCGCCCCTGGGGGCGGCACCGGAAGAGAGCTGTGAGGGGGCTGTCAGACGGCCGAACCGGCCTTCCACTGCGCCCAGTCCATGTTCCAGCCGTTGAGGCCGTTGTCCGGCGAGACGGTCTTGTCGCCGGTCTTCTGGACGACCACGACGTCACCGATCAGCGAGTTGTTGAAGAACCAGGCCGCCGGCGTGCTCGGGTCGTCGGCGCCCTTCTTGTCCTGGAGACCCACGCAGCCGTGGCTGGTGTTCACGCTGCCGAACACCGAGGGCGCGCCCCAGTAGTTGCCGTGGATGAAGGTGCCGGAGGTGGTCAGGCGCATGGCGTGCGGCACGTCCTTGATGTCGTACTCGCCCTTGCCGTCGGAGTCCTTGAAGCCGACCGTGGCGCCGTTCATGCGGGTCTGCTTGAACTTCTCCGAGATGACCATCTGGCCCTCGTACGTCTTGTTGTCCGGGGCGCCGGCGGAGATCGGTATGGTCTTGACGACCTTCCCGTCCCGCGTGATCTTCATCTGGTGGGTCTGCGCGTCGACGTACGAGACCTGGTTGCGGCCGATGTGGAAGGTGACCGTCTTCTGCTGGACGCCGTGGATGCCCGACGCGCCCTCGACGCCGTCGAGGGCCAGCTTCAGCGTGACGGTGGAACCCTCCTTCCAGTACTCCTCCGGACGGCAGTCCATGCGGTTGGCGTTGAACCAGTGGCAGGCGACCTCCTGGCCGCTGCTGGAGCTGACCGTGATGCCCTTCTGCACGGCCGCCTTGTTGGTGATCGCCTTGTCGAAGTTGATCGACACCGGCATGCCGACGCCGACCGTCGAGCCGTTGTCCGGGGTGAAGCTGCCGATGAAGCTGTTGGCCGGGGAGACCGTGGTGAAGGAGGCGTTCTCGTGGGCTATGCGGCCCTCGGAGTCCTTGGCCTCGGCGGCGAGCTTGTAGGTGGTGGAGCGCTCCAGCTGGACGCTGGGCTTCCAGCTCTTCTTGTCGGCGGACAGCTGGCCGGCGACGGCCTTGCCGTCCTGGGTGGTCATCGTGACACCCGTGAGCGTGCCCTTGGTCACCGTGACGGTGGCGGAGTTGTTGATCGAGGCGTTGTCCGAGCCGTCCTTCGGCGTGATCGTGATCTGCGCCTCCGACGACTTCTTGGCCGCGGCCTCGTCGACCTTGGCCTGCGAGGTGTCGCCGTTGCCGGAGGCGCCGGCGTCGTCGCCGCCGGAACACGCCGTCAGTACCAGCACACCGCCGAGCAGAGCGGACGCGGCCGTCAGGCTCCGGCGCCGCTTACTGTTCGTCATCACAAGCTTCTCCATCGTTGCCGAGTCGCGATAACCCCGAGAGTCCCCGTCGATAACCCCGAGAGTCCCCGTCAAGAACCTTCAACGCTACGGCCGGGTCGTCCCGTTCCACAGTCCGCGGATCTGTGGGGCATCCCACGTCCGCGGAAACGCGGTCGCGGGTGGTGCGGGTTCCGGTCCGTACGCCCCCCTGGGACGACGAAACCCCGGACGGCGGTTGCCGTCCGGGGTCCTGGGTGCCCCGGGACGCTCAGCCGATGCCGTCCTCTTCCTCGTCGTCGTCCCCATCATCCTCGTCCAGGTCCCAGTCGGGCGAATCGGGGTCGTAGTCGATCCGCTCACTGGACCAGGACGCCTGCTGGAGCTCCACCCCGGGCACCTTGCCGACCAGGTCGAAGGGATCCACGAGATAGGCGAGGGCCTCCGCGGTGTCGTCCGTCACAGCGCCCTCGGCCTGGGTCCGCTCCCCCTCGGGCAGCTCCGGGTCCTCGGCGATCCGGCGCAGCGCGGCCTTGGCCACCGCGTCGTCGTCGTGCACCTCCAGCACCAGCTCCACGCGAAGCCGTACAAACCGTGATGTCTCTTCTGTACTCATGGCGGGAGCGTACGACTGAAACCTCCCGTGACTTTCCTGTGACCCGCGCCTTTCACTAACATCGCCCCACACGGCCAATTCGCCAGCGTCACAAGGGGATCGATATTCCGTGTCATTCGCTCGCCGTCCGCTGCTGACCGCCACCGCCGCGGGCACCCTGCTGTGCGCGCTGTGGTTCGTCCCGTCCGCGAACGCCTCGCAGGACGCCCCGACGAGAGGGACGGCAGCCACCTCCGCCTCGTCGCAGGCCGAACAGGTCACGCAGGCCAGAGCGGTGACGGCGGCGTCCGCCGAGTCCGCGGACAACGCGGCGGAGACCGAACTGGCCGACACGGGAAGCTTCGACACCACCCCGTACGTCATCGGCGGCAGTCTCTTCCTCGGCGTGGGCGCCGGATTCGTCGTGTATTCGGTGCGTCGGGAACGTCTGGGCTTTTAATTTTCCTTGACGAGTCTTTGACGGCGACCACATAGTTCGCTCATGAAGAGATCATCGGGCGTGCGGCTGTGCGCCACCGCAGCTGTGAGCGCGCTGTCGCTCGCCCTCGTCACGGGTTGTGGCGACGAAGGTTCGAAGGGCTCCGCGAACGGCTCGGACAAGGACGCGGCGAAGGCGCTGAGCGCCGCCCAGTTGGGGAAGCTGATCATCGCCCAGGGTGACGTGCCCGGGCACAAGGTCGGTGCCGTCGAGGGCGGTGTCCCCGACAAGAGCAAGGTCACGTCCGACGACGCCAAGTGCGAGCCGGTGCTCCGGGCCTTCACCGGCATCGCGCCCGGCGACCCGGCGGCGCACACCAGCAAGATGGCCACCGAGAACAAGAAGACCCCCACGGCCGCCCCGTCGCCGGGCGACGGCAAGTTCGAGGACGCGATCAGCGAGTCCATGAACCTGGACGTCACCGTGGTCACGCTGGCCTCGTACGACGGGGACGGCGCCGAGCAGGGCCTGAAGGCGGTCTCCGACGCGGTCAAGGCCTGCGCGGGCGGCTTCTCCGGCGCGCAGGACGGCGAGAAGGGCAAGTTCACCAAGGTCGCCGAGGAGAAGTCCTCGGGCACGGGTGACGCGTCGGTGGCCTTCACCGCGACCAACGACGCGGGCAAGGACGGCGCCCTGCCGCTGCACGCCGAGGTCGTGCGGCACGGGAACAACCTCGCCGTGTACACCACGATCAACATCGGGGCGATGATGACCAAGAAGGCCTACACGGTCTCCGCTCCGGTCGTGAAGGCGCAGGCCGCCAAGCTGAAGTGACGTTCCCTCCGTAGCGTCGAGGGGCCCCGGCCGGTGCCGGGGCCCCTTCGCGTTCACCGGAGCGGGCCGGTGACCTTCTCCACGGCCGCCACGAGATCGCCGGTGCGCACGAACGCGTCGGCGGCGGCGAGGTCGGGCGCCAGGAAGCGGTCCGGACCCGGGCCCTGCACGCCCGCGGCCCGTACGGCCTCGATGACGGCCCGGGTGGCGGGCGCCGGGGTGAGACCCTCGCGCAGCTCGACAGCACGGGTGGCCGCGTACAGCTCGATGGCGATGACCCGGGTGAGGTTGTCCACGGCGGTGCGCAGCTTGCGCGCGGCCGACCAGCCCATGGAGACGTGGTCCTCCTGCATGGCGGAGGACGGGATGGAGTCCGCGGAGGCCGGTACGGCCAGCCGCTTCAGCTCGCTGACCAGCGCGGCCTGCGTGTACTGGGCGATCATCAGGCCGGAGTCCACGCCGGCGTCGTCCGCGAGGAAGGGCGGAAGCCCGTGGCTGCGGTTCTTGTCCAGCAGCCGGTCGGTGCGGCGCTCGGCGATGGAGCCGAGGTCGGCGGCGGCGATGGCGAGGAAGTCCAGGACGTAGGCCACGGGCGCGCCGTGGAAGTTGCCGTTGGACTCCACCCTGCCGTCGGGCAGCACGACGGGGTTGTCGACGGCGGAGGCCAGCTCCCGCTCGGCGACCAGGCGGGCGTGCGCGAGGGTGTCGCGTCCGGCACCGGCGACCTGCGGGGCGCAGCGCACGGAGTAGGCGTCCTGGACGCGGGGCGCGTCGTCCTGGTGGTGTCCGGTGAGGCCCGAACCCTTCAGTACGGCCAGCATGTTGGCGGCGGAGGCGCCCTGGCCCGGGTGCGGGCGGATGGCGTGCAGCTCCGGCGCGAGCACCTTGTCCGTGCCGAGCAGCGCCTCCAGGCTGAGGGCGGCGGTGACGTCGGCGGACTTGTAGAGGGTGTCGAGGTCGGCGAGGGCCATGATCAGCATGCCGAGCATGCCGTCGGTGCCGTTGAGGAGGGCGAGACCCTCCTTCTCGCGCAGTTCGACGGGCTGGATGCCGTGTTCGGCGAGCAGCTCACCGGCGGGCCGCACGACGCCGTCGGGGCCCTCGGCCTCCCCCTCGCCCATGAGCGCGAGGGCGCAGTGGGACAGCGGCGCCAGGTCGCCGGAGCAGCCGAGGGAGCCGTACTCGTGCACGACCGGGGTGATGCCGGCGTTCAGGACGTCGGCCATGGTCTGCGCGACCTCGGGCCGCACACCGGTGTGCCCGGAGCAGACGGTCTTGAGCCGGAGGAACATCAGGGCACGTACGACTTCCCGCTCGACCCTCGGCCCCATGCCGGCGGCGTGCGAGCGGACGATGTTGCGCTGCAGCTGGGCGCGCAGTTCCTGGCTGATGTGCCGGGTCGCCAGGGCACCGAAGCCGGTGGAGACGCCGTAGACCGGGTCCGGCTTGGCCGCCAGCGCGTCCACGATCTCCCGGGCCGCCGCGAGGGCCGCCACGGCTTCGGCCGACAGCTCGATGCGGGCACCGCCGCGCGCCACGGCGAGAACGTCGGACGCCGTGACACCGGACGTCCCCACCACCACAGTGTGCATATCCATATTCAGGAGCGTACGCATTGAATGCGGTGATGTCACTAGTGGGTACCAGGGGTGACCCTTACCGCGAGGTGTGGGCTTCGCCTCACGGCCGGCGCCCGCGGAACCGGCGCCGCTCACCCCGCGAGGGCGGCGGTTCGTCGGCCAGCCGTACGACCGGATCCTCCGGCCCCTCCCGGCCGGCCACCACCGGCCGGTCCAGGCGCATGGCCTTGGCCCGGTACTGGGCGGCGTCCGCGAGCCGGAACAGCCGGCGGGCGTCCCGCACCTCCCCGATCGGCTCCTCGGTCGAGGCGACCCCGCAGGCGACCCCCTCCCCCGGCTCCAACTCCCCGGCCCGGCGGCACAGTTCGTCGGCGGCCTTCACCACGTCATCGGCGGGCGGCCCGACCGCGAGCAGACAGAACTCGTCCCCGCCGAGCCGTGCGACCAGCGCGCCCGGCACCATCGCGCCGCACAGCGACAGCACCGAGCCGAAACGTTCGAGCAGGCGGTCGCCGACGGCGTGCCCGAGGGTGTCGTTGACCCGCTTGAGCCCGTTGAGGTCGCAGACCACGAGACTGACGGCCACGCCCTCCGCGCGATGCCGCTCGACGGCCTCCTCCAGGCGTACGTCCACGGCCCGGCGGTTGGCCAGACCGGTCAGGGCGTCGGTGTACGCGAGCCGGCGGGCCTCCTCCAGCCGCTCGGTCTGCGCGATGCCGGCGGCGACCACGGCGGCGAGCACGGTGGCGAAGTCGGCGTCGGCCCGCCCGAAGAGGGGTTCGCCGGCCGCGCGCGCCACATACAGCTCGCCCCAGGCCCGGCCGTGCAGGATGACGGGGGCGACGACACAGCAGCCGCGGCCCCGGCGGCGCAGGGCGGCGACGCGCTGGTGGAAGTAACCGGGGTCGCCGGCGGCCGTTCCCTCGGCCGTCTCCACCCAGGCGTTCGGGCCGCCGCCACCGGCCCAGCGCTCGTGCAGGAACTCGGTGATCTCCGGGAACTGGTGCACCGGGTAGGTCTCGGCCTCCGGGAAGTCCTCCTCGTCGGGGGCACGGTCCCCCACGTTCACGAGGACCCGGAGGCGGCCGAGTTCCCGTTCCCACACCGACAGCGCGGCGAAACTGCCGTCCAGCGCGTGGCAGGCGCCGAGGGCGGCGGCCTGCCAGCACTCCCGCGGGGTGTGGGCCGCCGCCATGCCCTGCGCCAGCGCCACGACTGCGGCCAGCCGCTTGTCCTCACCCATTACTCCAGATTAGGGAGGATTGGCGGGGTTCGGGACATTGGTGAGGCGATCAGGTGGAATGCGCGCCTACCGGGTGGGGGCTGCCGAGCGTTGCCCGGTGCGGGTCCGTCCTGGCCGGTCGCGCAGTTCCCCGCGCCCCTTCAGGGCGCGTCGCGGCCGCGGACAGCCGTGGCAGGGTGCCTCACTCTCCCGGCCACCGCGGCGTGCGCTTCTCGTTGAAGGCCGCCACGCCCTCCGCCCGGTCGCCGGAGAAGGCCACCGAGCGCCACGCCGCGTCCTCGACCTCCAGGCCGGCCCGCAGGTCCAGCCCGTGCCCCAGCCGCAGCGCACGCTTCGCCGCCCGCAGGCCCACCGGCGAGTTCCCGGCGATGCGCTCCCCGAGCGCGAGCGCCTCCTCGCGGTCCCGGCCGGCCTCCACCAGCCGGTCCACCAGCCCCAGCTCGGCCGCCTCCGCCGCCTCCACGCGCCGCGCCGAGAAGATCAGCTCGGCCGCGCGCGCCGCACCGACCCGCCGGGGCAGCAGCTGCGTGCCGCCGCCGCCCGGGATCACGCCCACGGACACCTCCGGCAGCCCCACCACCGCCGTGGCGTCGGCCACGATCAGGTCGCAGGACAGCGCCAGCTCGAACCCGCCGCCCAGCGCGAAACCGTGCACCGCCGCGACGGTCGGCATCGGCAGTTCCAGCACCCCGGTGTACGCGGCCCGCGCCACCGGCCGCTGCCGAACCAGGTCGGCGTCGGTGAAGGAGTTCCGCTCCTTCAGGTCCGCGCCCACGCAGAAGGCCCGTTCGTGCGACGAGGTCAGGACGACCACCCGGGCGTCGCGGTCGGCGGCGAGCGCGGCGCACGCGTCCGCGAGGGACCGGGCCATCCCGGTGGAGACGGCGTTCATCGCCTTGGGCCGGTCCAGCACCAGCTCCGCGACATGCCCGTGCCGCCGCACCAGCACGAACTCCCCGAACCGCTCCTCGCTCATGACACCCCTCCGGTTAACGCGGGTTAACTGTCCGTCGGCCCGATCATCGCAGCCACGCCCTCTCCCGGGAAGCCCGGGGCACCCCGCCCGTTCGCCCGTTCGAGTGACATCCCGGCCGTCTGCGCGCACTTCGCCCATGGGAGCGCATAGCGTGCGCCACGGCGCGCCCCGGGCGCGCGACGGGGAGGGAACCCATGACACCGATACCTGGACGGTCTGCCGCGGCACAGGACAGCGCGCCGGCGAGTACGCCGGGCGCACGCCGCGGGCGGCACCGCAAGCCCCATCCGCGCAAGGTGCTGCTGGCCGTCGTCGGTCTCCTCCTGGCCGCGGGGGCGCTCAGCCTGGTCCGGGTGGCTCCGGAGTCCGGGGTCGGCGCGTCCGGTACGGCGGAGGCGGAGCCCCGGCGCGACCCGGGCGGCCGGACCCCGGACGGCCCCGCGAACACCTCGGCCACCATCGCCGCCCCCACCGCGCTGCCCTCGGCGACCTCCGCCATGGGCGGCCGGAGCCTCGCACCGGCGCCCGCCGGGTCCCCGGTCCCGACCGCACCGGGCACGGCACCGGGTACGGCCACGGCAGCGCCCGGCCCCACCGCCGTACCGACCGCCGAAGCGACCCGGACCCCGGGCCCGCCCGGCGGCCCGACGGGCCCCGCGCCGACGGCGTCCGCCCCGCGTCCGGCCCCGGCGACTCCCACGCCGTCCCCGACCCCCACTCCCGGCCACGGCCCGGCGGAACCCGATCCGGGCGGGGTGTGCGTGCCGGTGATCGCCCTGTGCGTGGACGTGCTCGGCGACGACGGCGGTCGGCGAGCTGCTACGGCCGGCCGTCGCGGCGCATGAGCAGCCACGGCTCGACCACGCCGAGCCCGCGCACCGGGCGCTGCCACATCGGCTGGAGCGCGAAGCGGTACACCGGCGGCTCCTCGCCCTCCTTCTCGGCGGCCGCCGCGGCCTCCGCCGCCTCCGCCTCCGAGGCGGGCGCCTCGCCGGTGCGGATCAGCTCCTCGGCGAAGGCGCTGTCCACCAGGACGGCGTCGCGCGGGGCTATCGAGGTCAACCGGGAGGCCAGGTTCACCGTCGTGCCGAACACATCACCCATACGGGTGGTCACCGTGCCGAACGCCATGCCGACCCGCAGCTCGGGCATCGTCTCGTCGTTCGACAGCGTCTCCACCAGCCGCAGCGCGATGTCCGCGGCCGTACCCGCGTCGTCCGCCGCGTACAGCACCTCGTCGCCGAGGGTCTTGATGAGCCGGCCGCCGCGCGCGGCCACCAGGTCGGCGGCGGTCGTCTCGAACGCCTCGACCAGCTCGCCCAGCTCCTCCTCCTCCATACGGCGGGTGAGGCGGGTGAAGCCGACCAGGTCGGCGAAGCCGACGGCCAGGCGCCGGTCGACCATCTCCTCGTCGTCACCGGTCTGCACGACACGGCCGGCGGAGGCGGCGAGCTGGCGGCGCCACACGTAGACGAGGAACTCCTCCAGCTCGGGCAGGAGCAGCTCGACGATCGGGTACGTCACCTCGGTGCGGGTCATCCCGGGCTCCGGGGGCTCGGTCAGGCCCTCCAGGAACGAGTCGATCTGCCACTCGGCCAACCGGGCGGTGGTCTGCCCCGTGGACCGGGCCACCTGCACCGCCATCGCCTCGCTCAGCAGGCCCGCCTCCACCAGGCCGGCGAGCCGGCGCAGGGCCAGGACGTCGGCCTCGGTGAGGGCCTTGGCCTGGCCGATGTCCGCGAAGCCCATCGCCCGCCAGAAGCGGGACGCCAACTCCATGGAGACGCCGGCGCTGCGGGCCGCCTGAAACGGGGTGTAGCGGCGCTCGGCGCCCAGGATGAGCTGTTCGAGCCGCAGGGCCAGCGGGTCCTCGCCGGTGTCGGCGGCGTGGGGGTCCCCGCCAGCGCCGGAGCCCGTGTCGTCGACGGTCACGCCTGCTGCCCTTCCGATCTGCCGCGGTCACGTATCGACCGGCCTCAACTCTACGGCAGGTGTGCGCCAGCTCACTCCGTCGGGTTCGGCCGGGGGGGCTCGCCGGGTACCGGGTTCGTGGACCGGCGTTGCTGCCGCGCACCGGGGGGCCGCGCCCCCGGGCCCCGCATCGGCCGAGGCCCGGGGACCCACCCGCCGGCGCCGACCGCGGGTACGCCGTGGCCGCTCGCGCAGTTCCCCGCGCCCCCGGGGGAGCTGCAGCGAGCCGCACCACGCAGCACCGGCAGCCCGTAGGGCTACGCGGGCCGCAGGTGCACGATGTCCCCCGCTCCCACCGGCTCCTGCATCCCCTGATCCGTGGCGATGATCAGGCGCCCGTCGCCGTCCAGTGCCACGGCCTCCCCCACCACCGCCCGCTCCCCCGGCAACTCGGCGCGCACCACGCGGCCGAGCGTGGCGCACCCTGCCGTGTACGTCTCCTGGAGGCCGCTCGCCGAGGGGTCGCCGCCCGCGGCCCGCCACCGCCCGTACCAGTCCTCCAGCGACCGCAGCACCGCCCGCAGCAACGGATCCCGGTCCGTGCCCACCGCCCCGGCCAGCGCGAGGGAGCCCGCCTGCGGGACGGGAAGCTCGTCGGCCCGCAGGGTGACGTTGATGCCCACACCGACGACGACACCGTCCGCGCCGGCCCGCTCGGCGAGGATCCCGCCGGCCTTGCGCTCCTCGCCGCCGACGGTGACCAGCAGGTCGTTCGGCCACTTGAGTGCCGTGTCGACGCCCGCGGCCCGGGACAGCCCGGTCGCCACCGCCACGCCCGTCAGCAGCGGCAGCCACCCCCAGCGGGCCACCGGCACCTCGGTGGGCTTCAGCAGTACGGAGAAGAACAGACCCGAGCGCGGCGGAGCGGTCCAGCGGCGGTCCAGCCGGCCCCGGCCGGCCGTCTGCTCCTCCGCCACCAGCACCGCCCCCTCGTCGGCCTTCCCCGCCTCGGCCCGCGCGGCGAGGTCGGAGTTGGTGGAGCCGGTCTGCTGCACCACCTCGATCTCGCGGTACAGGCCCCCCTCCCGGACCAGCCCGCGCCGCAGTGCCACGGCGTTCAGGGGCGGACGGTCCAGGTCGGACCAGCGGCTGTCGTCTGATGGATTCTGCGGCGTCATGCAAGCCACCCTAGGTGTGGTAAACGACGCACTGCTGATCCGTAGGCCCGCCACTACTCTACGGATGAGTAACCGTCCCCCCTTTTGAGCAGGCAGGGAGCCGCATCCCGATGTCCGAGCCGGAAGAGATCGACATTCACACCACCGCTGGCAAGCTGGCGGATCTCCAGCGCCGCATCCACGAGGCGACGCACGCCGGCTCGGAACGCGCCGTCGAGAAGCAGCACGCCAAGGGCAAGCTGACGGCCCGTGAGCGGATCGAACTGCTGCTCGACGAAGACTCGTTCGTCGAGCTGGACGAGTTCGCCCGGCACCGCTCCACCAACTTCGGGCTGGAGAAGAACCGGCCGTACGGGGACGGGGTCGTCACCGGGTACGGAACCGTCGACGGCCGCCCGGTCGCCGTGTTCTCCCAGGACTTCACCGTCTTCGGCGGGGCACTGGGCGAGGTCTACGGCCAGAAGATCGTCAAGGTCATGGACTTCGCGCTGAAGACCGGCTGCCCGGTCATCGGCATCAACGACTCCGGCGGCGCCCGCATCCAGGAGGGGGTCGCCTCCCTCGGCGCGTACGGCGAGATCTTCCGCCGCAACACCCACGCCTCCGGCGTGATCCCGCAGATCAGCCTGATCGTCGGCCCGTGCGCGGGCGGCGCGGTCTACTCCCCGGCCATCACCGACTTCACGGTCATGGTCGACCAGACCTCGCACATGTTCATCACCGGCCCGGACGTCATCAAGACCGTCACCGGCGAGGACGTCGGCTTCGAGGAGCTGGGCGGCGCCCGCACCCACAACGCCACCTCCGGCGTGGCCCACCACATGGCCGGGGACGAGAAGGACGCCATCGAGTACGTCAAGCAGCTGCTGTCGTACCTGCCGTCCAACAACCTCTCCGAGCCCCCGGTCTTCCCGGAGGAGGCGGACCTCACCGTCAGCGACGAGGACCGCGAGCTGGACACGCTCGTCCCGGACAGCGCGAACCAGCCGTACGACATCCGCACGGTGATCGAACACGTTCTGGACGACGCCGAGTTCTTCGAGACGCAGGCGCTGTTCGCGCCGAACATCGTCACCGGCTTCGGCCGGGTCGAGGGCCACCCGGTCGGTGTCGTCGCCAACCAGCCGATGCAGTTCGCCGGCTGCCTCGACATCACGGCGAGCGAGAAGGCCGCCCGCTTCGTGCGGACCTGCGACGCCTTCAACATCCCGGTGCTGACCTTCGTGGACGTGCCGGGCTTCCTGCCCGGCGTCGACCAGGAGCACGACGGCATCATCCGGCGCGGTGCCAAGCTCATCTACGCCTACGCCGAGGCCACCGTCCCGCTCATCACCGTCATCACCCGCAAGGCCTTCGGCGGCGCCTACGACGTCATGGGCTCCAAGCACCTGGGCGCCGACCTCAACCTGGCCTGGCCGACCGCCCAGATCGCGGTCATGGGCGCCCAGGGCGCGGTCAACATCCTGCACCGCCGCACCATCGCCGAGGCGGAGGCGAACGGTGAGGACGTCGAGGCGGTCCGGGCGCGGCTGATCCAGGAGTACGAGGACACCCTCCTCAACCCCTACGTCGCGGCCGAGCGCGGCTACATCGACGCCGTGATCATGCCGTCCGACACCCGCGCCCACGTCGTGCGCGGCCTGCGTCAGCTGCGTACCAAGCGGGAATCCCTGCCTCCGAAGAAGCACGGCAACATCCCCCTCTAGGTCCCCCGCCAAGCCCTGCTGCCCCTGGGAGCGGTCATGAACATCAAGGTCGTACGAGGCAATCCGACCCCGGAGGAGCTGGCCGCCGCCCTGGCGGTGGTCCGCGCCCGCGCCGCGGCGGCAGCGGCGGTGCCGTCCGGCGTGGAGGGCCCGAGGGACGCGTGGTCCGACCCGTCGCGGATCGCTGCGGCCCGGGTGCACCGGCCGGGCCCGGCGTCCTGGACCCGCACCTACTGGCCCAGCTGAGGAATTTGTCCGCACCGGGCGCCAACTTGAGTAGCCGTACTCAGGCGCCCGGCCCCGGACCAGCCGCACGCTGGACGAGTGCTGTGGTCAGACCCGGAAGACGAACCGCCGAAAGAACTGCGCGACATGCAGAACATGCTTCGGCGGCTCGGCTTCCTCATGGCGCTGGCCATGGTCCTGATCATGATCGTCATCGGGCTGAGGTGAGCCGGGCGGCCCCGCCTGACTAACCTGACCGCATGACTGCCACACGCCGCAGGCGACTCGTGCTCGCCTCCCAGTCCCCCGCCCGGCTGGCCCTGCTCCGGCAGGCCGGCCTCGCCCCCGAGGTGATCGTCAGCGGTGTCGACGAGGACGCCGTCACCGCGCCCACCCCGGCGGAGCTGGCGCTCGCCCTGGCCGAGGCGAAGGCTTCGGTCGTGGCGGCGAAGCCGGAGGTACAGGGTGCCCTGGTGATCGGCTGCGACTCGGTGCTGGAGCTGGACGGGCAGGCGCTCGGCAAGCCGGCGGACGCCGAGGAGGCCACCGCCCGCTGGAAGTCCATGCGCGGACGGGCCGGAGTGCTCCAGACGGGCCATTGCGTCTGGGACACGGAGGCCAAGCGGTACGTGTCGGCGACCGCCTCCACCGTCGTCCGGTTCGGCGATCCCAGCGACGAGGAGATCGCCGCCTACGTGGCCTCCGGGGAGCCGCTGCACGTCGCCGGCGCGTTCACCCTGGACGGCCGTTCGGCGCCGTTCATCGAGGGCATCGACGGCGACCACGGCAACGTGATCGGCATCAGCCTGCCCCTGGTCCGCAGGCTCCTCGCCGAACTGGGTGTGGGCATCACGGAGTTGTGGTCGCCGGAACGGTGATCTGGGCGGGGACGGAGTCCTGGGGCTCCTCGTCCCCGTCCTGCGGTTCGTCCGTACGGCTCACCGGCGCGCCCGCGCCGGCGGGGGCCGCACCCGGCTCCGCCCGCGCGTCCGGTTCCCCGCCCTGCCCCGGCACGCCGTCCGCGGCCGCCGGGCTCTGAGGGCCACCCGTACGGTCGTACGTCATCAGGAGCAGCACGATCAGCCCGAGTACGGTCACCATGAACAGGAACGCCGTCCAGCCGACCAGGCCCCAGGCGAACGCGCCGAGCAGGCCGTGCACCACGGCCGCGCTGATCAGCAGGACGCGGCCGAGACCGGCCGGGGCGCGGTCGCGTACCCCGACGAGCACGGCCACCAGGGCGCACAGGGCGAAGTAGAGGCCGAAGACCACCCCGCCGACCTTCGAGGACGTCGCCATGACGTCGGGGTCGAGGCCGGCCAGGGACATGTCCTGCCGGTCGACGACCACGCCGAGGAACCAGTTCAGCGCGGCGATGAAGACGGCCTCCGCCAGGAGGACGACCGCCACGACCCCTGCCACCGGTCTGCGCACCACCGGGCCCACCCACTCTCACACCGACAGCCTGTTACCTCGGGTTCGTTCCGGACAGCGCGAACGCTACTAACGGGTAAACCGGGGGACAAGGGTTCGGGCGGCAGCAAAGAATCATTGGGCCATTCGTAGGGACTCGACAAAGAAACAGAGTGGGCCGCAGCACGCTCTCACAGAGACCTTGGCCACATGGCAAGGCTAGGGTTTTCCGAAGGAGTCCTGCGTACCGTGGTGCGACAAGGGCTTTCGCGGGTCGAGCGAGCCTCGTATCACGCTCCGTGTGGGCAAGCTCACCACTGGGGACGGGTCGAAGTGCCGTGTCGGCAGTCCCTAAACTCGGCTTGTTTCAAGGAGGGAGCCTCAATCGTGCGCAAGGTGCTCATCGCCAACCGTGGCGAAATCGCTGTCCGCGTGGCCCGGGCCTGCCGGGACGCCGGGATCGCGAGCGTGGCCGTCTACGCCGACCCGGACCGGGACGCTCTGCATGTCCGCGCCGCGGATGAGGCGTTCGCCCTGGGCGGTGACACTCCGGCCACCAGTTACCTGGTCATCGACAAGATCCTGAACGCGGCGCGGGAGTCCGGGGCCGACGCCGTCCATCCGGGGTACGGCTTCCTCTCGGAGAACGCCGACTTCGCGCAGGCGGTCCTGGACGCGGGCCTGATCTGGATCGGCCCGCCGCCGCAGGCCATCCGCGACCTGGGCGACAAGGTCGCCGCCCGGCACATCGCCCAGCGCGCCGGCGCGCCGCTGGTCGCCGGTACGCCCGATCCGGTGAGCGGTGCCGAGGAGGTCGTGGCCTTCGCCCGGGAGCACGGCCTGCCGATCGCCATCAAGGCCGCCTTCGGTGGCGGTGGCCGCGGCCTGAAGGTCGCCCGGACCCTGGAAGAGGTCCCGGAGCTGTACGAGTCGGCGGTGCGCGAGGCGGTGGCCGCCTTCGGCCGCGGCGAGTGCTTCGTCGAGCGCTACCTGGACCGTCCGCGGCACGTGGAGACCCAGTGCCTGGCGGACAAGCACGGCAACGTGGTCGTCGTCTCCACCCGTGACTGCTCCCTCCAGCGCCGGCACCAGAAGCTGGTGGAGGAGGCCCCGGCGCCGTTCCTGTCCGAGGAGCAGGTCGCCGAGCTGTACCGCGCGTCGAAGGCCATCCTGAAGGAGGCCCGCTACGAGGGCGCGGGTACCTGTGAGTTCCTGGTCGGCCAGGACGGCACGATCTCCTTCCTGGAGGTCAACACCCGTCTCCAGGTCGAGCACCCGGTGACCGAGGAGGTCGCCGGCATCGACCTGGTCCGCGAGATGTTCCGCATCGCCGACGGCGAGGAGCTGGGTTACGGCGACCCGGTGCTGCGCGGACACTCGTTCGAGTTCCGGATCAACGGCGAGGACCCGGGCCGCAACTTCCTCCCGGCCCCCGGTACGGTCACCCGGTTCGACCCGCCGTCCGGTCCCGGCGTCCGCCTGGACGCGGGCGTGGAGTCCGGCTCGGTCATCGGCCCGGCGTGGGACTCCCTGCTGGCCAAGCTGATCGTGACGGGCCGTACCCGCAAGGAGGCCCTGGAGCGGGCCGCCCGCGCGCTGGACGAGTTCCAGGTCGAGGGCATGGCGACGGCGATCCCCTTCCACCGCGTGGTGGTCCGGGACCCGGCGTTCGCTCCGGAGCTGACCGGCTCCGCCGACCCCTTCACGGTCCACACCCGCTGGATCGAGACGGAGTTCGTCAACGAGATCAAGCCGTTCGCCGCTCCGGCCGAGGCCGAGGCGGAGGAGGAGCTGGGCCGCGAGACGGTCGTCGTGGAGGTCGGCGGCAAGCGCCTGGAGGTCTCCCTGCCGGCCTCGCTCGGCATGTCCCTGGCCCGTACGGGCCTGGCGGCCGGCGCCAAGCCGAAGCGCCGCGCGGCCAAGAAGTCCGGTCCGGTCGCCTCCGGCGACACCCTCGCCTCGCCCATGCAGGGCACGATCGTCAAGATCGCCGTCGAGGAGGGCCAGGAGGTCCAGGAGGGCGACCTGGTCGTGGTCCTGGAGGCCATGAAGATGGAGCAGCCCCTCAACGCGCACAAGGCGGGCACCATCAAGGGCCTGACCGCCGAGGTCGGCGCCTCCATCACCTCGGGCGCCGCGATCTGCGAGATCAAGGACTGACCCGCTCCACCATCTCCCCCACGCCCGGCGGCCACCCTCACGGCCCGCCGGGCGTGGCGTTTTCCGGGCTCGTACGGGGTTGGGCCGACCGGCGGAACGATTCACCGTCAGGTGGGCGATGTGGCCGAACGGTTCGGGAGAGCCACGGGGGGTGCTTCGCCCTCCCGGAGCACTCCCCTGCTGCCAGGGCCGCCGGCCGGGCGGACACCCGTGCGGCCCCGACGGTCGCCCTCGTGTCGTACCGCCTGCCGTGGCGCACCGGCGAACCGGTGGTGCCGGCGACCCGCGGGGCAGCGCCTCATCCGCCCCGCGCCCGTGCCGCCGTCATCGGCGGCGCAGGTCGGCGACGCGGCCGCGGTCGGGGGAGGCCGGGTCGCCCAGGCCCGTGGTGGAACGCAGCGGGGAGGAGCCGGGTACGTGGCCTCGTCGTGGTCCCGGCAGGGGGGCGCGGCGGCCCGCCGGGACCTGGTCACCCCCCGGGCTCCCGCTCGCCCCGGCGACGGCGATCTGCACCCCCTGGTCGGCGAGCGCCTGCAACTCCGTGGCGGCCCGGTCGTCGTGGGCGGGGGGCTCGTCGGTGACGAGCCGGGTGATGAGGTCCGTCGGCACGGTCTGGAACATGGTGTCCGTGCCGAGCTTGGTGTGGTCGGCGAGGACCACCACCTCCGCGGCGGCCTGGACGAGGGCCCGGTCGACGGATGCCGAGAGCATGTTGGAGGTGGACAGCCCGCGTTCGGCCGTCAGGCCGCTTCCGGAGAGGAAGGCCTTCGACACGCGCAGGCCCTGGAGGGACTGCTCCGCGCCGGAGCCGACGAGGGCGTAGTTGGAGCCGCGCAGGGTGCCCCCGGTCATCACGACCTCCACCCGGTTGGCGTGGGCCAGCGCCTGGGCCACCAGGAGGGAGTTGGTGACGACCGTCAGGCCCGGCACGCGCGCGAGGCGGCGGGCCAGCTCCTGCGTGGTCGTACCGGCCCCGACCACGATCGCCTCGCCTTCTTCGACGAGGCCCGCCGCGAGGTCGGCGATGGCCGTCTTCTCGGCGGTCGCGAGATGCGATTTCTGCGGGAAGCCGGACTCACGCGTGAAACCGCCCGGCAGTACCGCACCGCCGTGCCGGCGGTCGAGGAGTCCTTCTGCCTCCAGTGCGCGCACGTCCCGCCGTACGGTCACTTCGGAGGTCTGGACGACGCGGGCGAGCTCACGGAGCGACACGGCACCGTTCGCTCGCACCATTTCGAGGATCAGTTGGCGACGTTCAGCAGCGAACACGAAACTGACAGTAACCCCAGCGACCGTCTGCTTTCAGCAGTTTGCGCCGAATAACAGAAGTTGTTCGCATGGCAGGGCGGGAAGTGATATAAGACCCACCCGCCCCGACTATGCCAGCCGCACACCCGGCAACTCCCGGTGACCAGCGGGAAGTCGGACGGCCCCGTCAGCCTTCCGCGCTCGCCTTGCGGGTGTGCAGCTGCCGGGCGACCTCGGCGATCGACCCCGAAAGGGAGGGGTACACCGTGAACGCGTTCGCGATCTGTTCGACCGTCAGATTGTTGTCGACGGCGATCGAGATGGGGTGGATCAGTTCCGAGGCGCGGGGGGCCACGACGACACCGCCGACGACGATCCCGGTGCCGGGCCGGCAGAAGATCTTCACGAAGCCGTCCCGGATGCCCTGCATCTTGGCGCGGGGGTTGCGCAGCAGGGGCAGCTTGACCACCCTCGCGTCGATCTTGCCCGCGTCCACGTCCGCCTGCGTGTAGCCGACCGTGGCGATCTCCGGGTCGGTGAAGACGTTGGAGGAGACGGTCTTCAGGTTCAGCGGGGCCACCGCGTCGCCCAGGAAGTGGTACATGGCGATACGTCCCTGCATGGCGGCGACCGAGGCCAGGGCGAACACGCCGGTCACGTCACCGGCCGCGTACACGCCGGGCGCGGTCGTCCGCGAGACCTTGTCGGTCCAGATGTGCCCGGACTCGCGCAGCTTGACCCCGGCCTCCTCCAGACCCAGTCCCGCGCTGTTCGGGATGGCGCCGACGGCCATCAGGCAGTGCGAGCCGCTGATGACCCGGCCGTCGGCCAGCGTCACCTCGACCCGGTCGCCGACGCGCTTGGCGGACTGCGCGCGGGAGCGGGCCATGACGTTCATGCCGCGGCGGCGGAAGACGTCCTCCAGGACGGCGGCGGCGTCAGGGTCCTCGCCGGGCAGCACGCGGTCGCGGGAGGAGACGAGCGTGACCTTGGACCCGAGGGCCTGGTAGGCGCCGGCGAACTCGGCACCGGTGACGCCCGAGCCGACCACGATCAGCTCTTCCGGCAGCTCGGTGAGGTCGTAGACCTGGGTCCAGTTGAGGATGCGCTCCCCGTCGGGCTGGGCGTCGGGCAGCTCGCGCGGGTGACCGCCGGTGGCGATGAGGACGGCGTCGGCGGTGAGGGTCTCCTCGGTGCCGTCGGCGGCGGTGACGACGACCTTGCGGGACCCGTCCAGGGCCTGCATGCCGTCCAGCCGGCCGCGGCCGCGCATGACCCGGGCACCGGCGCGGGTGACGGAGGCGGTGATGTCGTGCGACTGGGCGAGCGCGAGCCGCTTCACCCGGCGGTTGACCTTGCCGAGGTCCACGCCGACCACCCGGGCCGCCTGCTCCAGCGGCGGGGTGTCGTCCGCGACGATGATGCCGAGCTCTTCGTACGACGAGTCGAAGGTCGTCATGACCTCGGCCGTAGCGATAAGGGTCTTCGACGGCACGCAGTCGGTCAGCACCGACGCTCCGCCCAGACCGTCGCAGTCGACGACGGTCACCTCCGCGCCGAGCTGAGCGGCCACCAGCGCCGCTTCGTATCCGCCGGGTCCGCCACCGATGATCACGATCCGAGTCACGTACTCCATTGTCCCGCACGCCTCAAGGTGTTACTGCCCCGGGGCGCCACCGGGTCGCTCCCGGGGCGGCAGGGGCGTGTGGTGCGCCTGCCGTACCCTCTGTGCATGTCGCTCTATGCCGCGTACGCCGGCAACCTCGACGCGCGCCTGATGTCCCGCCGCGCCCCGCACTCCCCGCTGCGCGCCACGGGGTGGCTGAACGGCTGGCGGCTGACCTTCGGCGGCGAGCAGCTCGGCTGGGAGGGCGCGCTGGCGACGATCGTCGAGGACCCGCTGGCGCAGGTCTTCGTCGGCCTGTACGACATCGCCCCCATGGACGAGGAGTCGCTCGACCGCTGGGAAGGCGTGGGGCTGCAGATCTACCGCCGGGTACGCGTGCGCGTGCACACGCTGGACGGCGAGGAGCCGGCCTGGGCGTACGTCCTCAACGCCTACGAGGGCGGGCTGCCGTCGGCGCGCTACCTGGGCGAGATCGCCGACGCGGCGGAGTCGGCGGGCGCGCCGCACGACTATGTGATGGAACTCCGCAAGCGCCCCTGCTGAGCCGGCACCGCCGCCGCCACCTCTCCTGCCTGCCCGTTCGCGCCTCGTTTGTGGAAACCGACAAGACAACGAACCCAAACCCGTGGGCTCCGTCATCTACGCGCGTAGGCGAAGACCGGTTACCCTCGTCGGCGTGAACGCATCTCTTCTTCCGGACGACATCCAGGGCGACCCCTACGCCGCCGCCGACGCCGCCGCCGCGCGCCTGCGCGAACTCACCGGCGCCGAGACCCACGACGTCGCCCTCGTGATGGGCTCCGGCTGGGCTCCGGCCGTCGACGCCCTGGGCGCGCCCGACGCCGAGTTCCAGGTCACCGAGCTGCCCGGCTTCCCGCCGCCGGCCGTCGAGGGCCACGGCGGAAAGATCCGCTCGTACTCCTTCGGTGACAAGCGGGCCCTGGTCTTCCTGGGCCGCACCCACTACTACGAGGGCCGTGGCGTCGCCGCCGTCGCCCACGGTGTGCGCACCGCCGTGGCGGCCGGCTGCAAGACCATCGTGCTGACCAACGGCTGCGGCGGTCTGCGCGAGGGCATGCGCCCCGGCCAGCCGGTCCTGATCAGCGACCACGTCAACCTCACGGCGACCTCCCCGATCGTCGGCGCCAACTTCGTCGACCTGACGGACCTGTACTCGCCGCGCCTGCGCGCCCTGTGCAAGGAGATCGACCCGACGCTGGAGGAGGGCGTCTACGCCCAGTTCCCCGGCCCGCACTACGAGACCCCGGCCGAGATCCGCATGGCCCGCGTCATCGGCGCGGACCTGGTCGGCATGTCCACGGTCCTGGAGGCGATCGCCGCCCGCGAGGCCGGCGCCGAGGTCCTCGGCATCTCCCTGGTCACCAACCTGGCCGCGGGCATGACCGGCGAACCCCTCAACCACGAGGAGGTCCTCCAGGCGGGCCGCGACTCGGCCGCCCGCATGGGCGAACTGCTGGCCCAGGTGCTGGGCCGCATCTGAGCAAAGGCCGGCAGAGGCCGAGCCGGGGCCGCCGGCCGAGCGGGGCGCGGTGCGGCGGTACGGCCGAGCACCGGGCACGATGCGGTACGACGGGGTGCCGGGCGGGCGTGGTGCCGGTGACGGTGGTGTGCCCGCTCGTCGGCCCTCCGGCCGGAGGAGTCGGTGGGTGGGCACACGGCGGTCTGGGGGCGGGGCCCCCAGGCGGATCAGGCAGACACAGGAGAGGTTGATCCCAAGGTGCACGACGATCTCATCGCCCGGGCCGAGGCCTGGCTCGCCGAGGATCCCGACCAGGAGACTCGCGACGAACTGGCCAAGCTGATCGAGGCCGGTGACACGACGGAGCTGGCGGCCCGCTTCGGCGGCACGCTCCAGTTCGGCACCGCCGGCCTGCGCGGCGAACTCGGTGCCGGCCCGATGCGCATGAACCGCAGCGTCGTCATCCGCGCCGCCGCGGGCCTCGCCGCGTACCTGAAGAAGCAGGGCCACACCGACGGACTCGTCGTCATCGGCTACGACGCCCGCCACAAGTCGGCCGACTTCGCCCGCGACACCGCCGCCGTGATGACCGGCGCCGGTCTGCGCGCCGCCGTCCTCCCCCGCCCGCTGCCCACCCCCGTTCTGGCCTTCGCGATCAGGCACCTCGGGGCGGTCGCGGGCGTGGAGGTCACCGCCAGCCACAACCCGCCGCGGGACAACGGCTACAAGGTCTACCTCGGCGACGGCTCGCAGATCGTCCCGCCCGCCGACGCGGAGATCGCCGCCGAGATCGACGCGATCGCCTCCCTGCACGACGTACCCCGCCCGGACGCCGGCTGGGAGACCCTGGACGACGCGGTCCTGGACGCCTACCTGGCCCGTACGGACGCCGTCCTGGCCGCCGGCTCCCCCCGCACCGCCCGCACCGTCTACACGGCCATGCACGGCGTCGGCAGGGACGTCCTGCTGGCCGCCTTCGCCCGCGCCGGCTTCCCCGAGCCGGTGCTGGTCGCCGAGCAGGCCGACCCGGACCCGGACTTCCCGACGGTCGCCTTCCCGAACCCGGAGGAGCCGGGCGCGATGGACCTGGCGTTCGCGCAGGCCCGCACCACCGACCCGGACCTCGTCATCGCCAACGACCCGGACGCCGACCGCTGCGCCGTGGCCGTCAAGGACGGCGGCGACTGGCGGATGCTGCGCGGCGACGAGGTCGGCGCACTGATCGCCGCCCACCTGGTCCGCCGCGGCGCCCGGGGCACCTTCGCCGAGTCGATCGTCTCCTCCTCCCTGCTCGGCCGGATCGCCGAGAAGGCGGGGCTGCCGTACGAGGAGACGCTGACCGGCTTCAAGTGGATCGCCCGCGTCGACGGCCTGCGCTACGGCTACGAGGAGGCCCTCGGCTACTGCGTGGACCCGGAGGGCGTGCGCGACAAGGACGGCATCACCGCCGCGCTGCTGATCACGGAGCTGGCGTCCGTGCTGAAGGAGGAGGGCCGTACCCTCCTCGACCTGCTGGACGACCTCGCCGTGGAGCACGGCCTGCACGCCACCGACCAGCTGTCGGTCCGGGTCCAGGACCTCTCGCTGATCGCCGACGCGATGCGCCGGCTGCGCGAGCAGCCGCCGACCGAGCTGGCCGGCCTGCCCGTCGTCCGGGCCGAGGACCTCACCCGGGGCACCGAGAAGCTGCCGCCCACGGACGGCCTGCGCTACACCCTGGACGGCGCCCGGGTCATCGTCCGCCCCAGCGGCACCGAGCCCAAGCTGAAGTGCTACCTGGAGGTCGTCGTACCGGTGTCCGCGCACGCCGGACTGCCGGCCGCCCGCACCCGCGCGACGGAGCTGCTGACGGCCGTCAAGCGCGATCTGTCGGCCGCCGCCGGCATCTGAGGTCCCGACGCCGTCGGGGTGCCCCCGGGGACACCCCGACGGCGCAGCCTCAGGGCAGCAGCACCAGCGCCGCCGCCCAGGCGAGCTCCAGCGCCAGCGCGAGCGGCCACAGCGGCCGGCCGCGCTGCCCGGGGTCGGCGGACACGGACGGGCGCAGCGACGGGGTGCGCCACAGGGCGGTGATCTCGCCGCCGACCCGCTCGTGCGGATGCACGAGCCGGAAGCGGCGCTCCAGCCAGGGCCAGCGCGGCGCGTGCACGGACCAGGCGGTGAACGAGGCCCGCCGGCTGTCCACCGTCAGCTCGGTGCCCTTGCACTCGACGGTCCTGATCTCGCCCCAGGGGACGTGCCGGGGCCCGCGCAGCCCGTTGAACCACAGCCCCTCACGGTCCGCCGTGACCCGCCAGGCGAGCCAGTGCGGCAGCCGCAGCGCGCCGACGACACCGGCGACGGCACCGAGCGCGTAACGCCACCCGCCGGTCTCGGACCACAGGAGCATCCCGGCCCAGGCCACCAGCAGCAGCGCGCAGAGCCGGTCCAGCAGACCCGCCCGCCACTGCCGTACGCCCGCCGGGGCCGTGCCGGCCGCCTCCGCGCTCCGGACGACGCTCTCTCCGGCCGACCGGCGCAGCTCCGCGTACGCCGCCCGGCGCTTCTCCCGGGCCAGTGCGCGCCGTACGGACGCCTCGGACAGGGGCCGCACGGGTCCCGACGACCGTTCCGGCACCGGCGGCCGCTCCGCCTCCTCGGCGGCCGCGACCAGCAGGATCTCCGCGCCGTCGCAGGGCACGCCGTACAGCACGGCCTCCCGCAGCGGCCCCGGTCCCTCCCGGTCGATCCGGGCCCGCAACTCCTGCTCCCGCTCCTCGTCGTCCGTCTCCTCGGCACCGTCGCGGACCTCCGTGACGGCGACCCGGAAGAGGGGGCGCAGCCCGGCCGTGTCGTCGGCGGCGCACACCTCGGTGTCGCCGTCGGCGCCCTCGCGGACCAGCACCCGGAGCACGGGCGCCGGCGCCGCGCGCAGGGCGGCGGCCCGGCGGCGGCCCAGCAGCCCGGAGGCCAGCGCGGTCAGGCCCTGGCCCGCCACCAGCCAGGCGAGCACCGGCACCGCAGGCGCCGCCTCGGCCGGGGTGACCGCGACCGCGCCGGTCCCGAGGGCGAGCAGGACGGCCCCGGCCACGATCAGGAACCGGCCGCGGGGCAGGGGCCGGTCCGCGTCCGGCAGCGGCGCGGTGACCCCGCCGGCCGCCTCCCGGGCCCGCTCCCGCTGCCGGCGCCGTGCCACCAGCCGCAGCACCGCCACGCCCCAGACCACGGCGAGAACGGCCGCGGCGGCCGCCGTCCCGGGCCGGCCGGCCCCCGGCCGCAGGACCGCCAGCGACACCGCGAGCACCGGCGCCGACACCGGCACGATCTCCGGGCGCACGCACAGCCACAGCACGTGCAGCGCGAGCAGCGCGGCGGCCCACGGCTCCCATCCGGCGGGCAGCGCGAACAGCTCCGCGACCGTCACGGCGGCGCACAGCGCGGTCAGCAGGTGCCCGTTACCGGAGGGCAGGGGCACCCAGCGCGGCGGCAGCGCGCCGAGCCAGCGGCGGGCGTGGTCACCGCTCCAGGCAGGGCCGCCGTCGGGTACCGGTGCGGTGGCGGACAGGGCGGCGGGCAGGGCCGAAGCGGGCAACGGCAGCGGCAGCGGCCGTCCGTGGGTCGTACTCATCGCTTTCCAGACACTAGGCAGGGGCGAACGGCTCGATCACCCCCGGCTGCCGCACGCTACGGCAGCGGAACCCCGGCGGAAAGGCCCCGGCCGGCAAGGGCTCCGGGGGAAGTACGCGCGACGTGCAGGAGCCCCCGGGGAGAAGGACGCGCGACGGGGAAGGGGCCAGGAGGGAAGGACGCGCCACGCGAGAGGCCCCGGAGGAGGGCGCGACCGGAAGGGCCCTGGGCAGCACGACCGGAAGGGCCGCGGGGGCAGGACGCGCGACCGGAAGAGCCCCGGAGAGCAGGACGCGCGGCCGGAAGGGCCCCGGAGGGAAGCTACGCGCGACGGGAAGGGCCCCGGCCGGGGACCAGGGTCACGGCCTTCGCCCGGCGACGGCCCCGGGAACGCCCCTCGGCCACACCCACCCGGAAGGCCCCCACCCCGCAGGAAACGCCCCGCCCCTCAGCCCACAGCCAGCAGGATCCCCAGCAGCACCGCGCCGGCGACCGCGGGGGCCGCCACCTCGTAGGCCCAGCGCACGGTGACCTCGCCCTGTGCCGGCTCGGCCTCCCCGTGGCGCTCCAGCAGTTCCCGCAGGTCGTCCATGACCTGGTCGGTCTCCGCGCGGGTCGGCCCGGTGTCCGGTCCGCGCAGGCTGAACCCGCCGAGGCCGAGGCCGCCGGGGACGAGCGCGCTGCCCCGGCTGCCCGGTGTCACACCGCGGGCCGCGTCGGCCTCCGCCCGCTGCTGCCGGCGGGCCGCCTTCTTGCGGGCGCGCAGCGAGACGGGGACGGCCCACAGCTGGTACTTGGTGCCGGACTTGGCGACGACCTCGTTGGAGTAGCCGGAACGCAGGGCGGCGACCTCGCCCCAGGGCAGGGTGACGACCCGGAGCGGGTTGCGGACGCGCAGCCGGTCCTCGTTCGCGAAGACCGCGGGGCGGAGCGTGAAGGCGATGACCAACGGCACGATGAGGATCATCCCGGCCAGCGCCAGCCAGGGGGTCCGGCCGTGGCCCTTGACCAGGGCGTCGAAGCCCAGCCAGAGGACGACCAGGAGCAGCAGCGCGCCGCCCGCAAGCCCCAAGGGCGAGCGGTAGATCCGGTCCTTGGCGGCGGACGCCGGAGGCGGTGACGCGGGTGACGGGTGGTCCGGGGTGGTCATGGCCCGATTCTGCACGACACCGCCGGCGGTGCGGCCACGCGCCCGGGAACCGGCGCTCATCCGTGATCTCGGCACCCAGGACGAGCAGCGGGGGTGTACAGCCGCTACGCGCGTAGATATGCTCGTCTGGTGACCATGCCCACTACCGCACCCACAGCTCACGCTCTCTCGGACGTCACCGCGTCCGACAGCACGCTGCGCCGTTTCCTCCACGGGCTGCCCGGCGTCGACGCGGTCGGCCTGGAGGCGCGCGCCGCGTCTCTCGGCACCCGTTCCATCAAGACCACCGCGAAGGCGTACGCCATCGACCTCGCCATCTCGATGGTCGACCTGACGACGCTGGAAGGCGCGGACACCCCGGGCAAGGTCCGGGCGCTCGGCGCCAAGGCGGTCCACCCCGACCCCACGGACCGCACGACCCCGACCACGGCCGCGGTCTGCGTCTATCCCGACATGGTGGCCGTCGCCAAGGAGGCCGTCGCCGGTTCCGGCGTCAAGGTCGCCTCGGTCGCCACCGCCTTCCCGGCCGGCCGTGCCGCGCTCGACGTGAAGCTCGCCGACGTGCGGGACGCCGTCGCCGCCGGCGCCGACGAGATCGACATGGTCATCGACCGGGGCGCGTTCCTCGCCGGCAGGTACCTCAAGGTGTACGACGAGATCGTCGCCGTGAAGGAGGCCTGCGGGGACAGCGCCCGGCTGAAGGTCATCTTCGAGACCGGCGAGCTGTCGACGTACGACAACATCCGCCGCGCCTCCTGGCTCGGCATGCTGGCCGGCGCCGACTTCATCAAGACCTCCACCGGCAAGGTCGCGGTCAACGCGACCCCGGCGAACACCCTGCTGATGCTGGAGGCGGTCCGCGACTTCCGGGCCCAGACCGGCGTCCAGGTCGGTGTGAAGCCGGCCGGCGGCATCCGCACCAGCAAGGACGCGATCAAGTTCCTGGTGCTGGTCAACGAGACCGCGGGCGAGGACTGGCTTGACAACCACTGGTTCCGCTTCGGCGCCTCCTCGCTCCTCAACGACCTGCTGATGCAGCGCCAGAAGCTGGCCACCGGCCGCTACTCCGGTCCCGACTACGTGACGGTGGACTGATCCCCCATGGCTTTCGAGTACGCACCCGCCCCCGAGTCCCGCGCGATCGTCGACATCGCGCCCTCCTACGGCCTGTTCATCGACGGCGAGTTCGCCGAGGCCGCCGACGGCAAGGTCTTCAAGACCGTCTCGCCGTCCACGGAGGAGGTCCTCTCCGAGGTCGCCCAGGCCGGCGCCGAGGACGTCGACCGTGCGGTGAAGGCGGCCCGCAGGGCGTTCGAGAAGTGGTCGGCGCTGCCCGGCTCCGAGCGCGCCAAGTACCTGTTCCGCATCGCCCGCATCATCCAGGAGCGCAGCCGTGAGCTGGCCGTCCTGGAGACGCTGGACAACGGCAAGCCGATCAGGGAGACCCGCGACGCGGACCTCCCGCTGGTCGCCGCGCACTTCTTCTACTACGCGGGCTGGGCCGACAAGCTCGACCACGCCGGCTTCGGCGCGGACCCGCGGCCGCTCGGCGTCGCGGGCCAGGTCATCCCCTGGAACTTCCCGCTGCTGATGCTGGCGTGGAAGATCGCCCCGGCCCTCGCGACCGGCAACACGGTCGTGCTGAAGCCGGCGGAGACCACCCCGCTGTCCGCCCTGTTCTTCGCGGACATCTGCCGCCAGGCCGGTCTGCCCAAGGGTGTCGTCAACATCCTTCCGGGCTACGGCGACGCGGGTGCCGCGCTGGTGGCGCACCCGGACGTGAACAAGGTGGCCTTCACCGGCTCCACGGCGGTCGGCAAGGAGATCGCCCGCACGGTCGCCGGCACGCGCAAGAAGCTCACGCTCGAACTGGGCGGCAAGGGCGCCAACATCGTCTTCGACGACGCCCCGATCGACCAGGCCGTCGAGGGCATCGTGAACGGCATCTTCTTCAACCAGGGCCAGGTCTGCTGCGCGGGCTCCCGGCTCCTGGTCCAGGAGTCGATCCAGGACGAGCTGCTGGACTCCCTCAAGCGCCGCCTGTCCACGCTGCGCCTCGGCGACCCGCTGGACAAGAACACCGACATCGGCGCGATCAACTCCGCGGAGCAGCTGGCCCGGATCACCGCGCTGGCCGAGCAGGGCGAGGCGGAGGGCGCCGAGCGCTGGTCGCCGGCCTGCGCCCTCCCCGAGAGCGGCTACTGGTTCGCCCCGACGCTGTTCACGAACGTCACCCAGGCCCACACCATCGCCCGCGACGAGATCTTCGGCCCGGTGCTGTCGGTCCTCACCTTCCGCACCCCGGACGAGGCGGTCGCCAAGGCGAACAACACCCAGTACGGCCTCTCGGCCGGCATCTGGACCGAGAAGGGCTCGCGCATCCTGGCCGTCGCGAACAAGCTGCGCGCCGGTGTCGTCTGGTCCAACACGTTCAACAAGTTCGACCCGACCTCGCCCTTCGGTGGCTACAAGGAGTCGGGCTTCGGCCGCGAGGGCGGCCGCCACGGCCTGGAGGCGTACCTCGATGTCTGACCGTCTGCGTGTCTTCAAGACCTACAAGCTGTACGTCGGCGGGAAGTTCCCGCGTTCGGAGAGCGGCCGGGTGTACGAGGTGACCGACTCCAAGGGCAACTGGCTGGCCAACGCACCCCAGTCCTCGCGCAAGGACGCCCGGGACGCGGTGGTCGCCGCGCGCAAGGCGTTCGGCGGTTGGTCCGGCGCGACGGCGTACAACCGCGGCCAGGTCCTCTACCGCGTCGCGGAGATGCTGGAGGGCCGCAAGGAGCAGTTCGTCCGGGAGGTCGCGGACGCGGAGGGCCTGTCGAAGTCGAAGGCGGCCGCGGTCGTGGACGCCACGATCGACCGCTGGGTCTGGTACGCCGGCTGGACCGACAAGATCGCCCAGGTGATCGGCGGCGCCAACCCGGTCGCGGGCCCGTACTTCAACCTCTCCTCCCCGGAGCCGACCGGCGTGGTCGCCGTCCTGGCCCCGCAGGAGTCGTCCTTCCTCGGCCTGGTGTCGGTCGTGGCCCCGGTGATCGCCACCGGCAACACGGCGGTCGTGATCGCCTCCGAGAAGGCCCCGCTGCCGGCCCTGTCCCTGGGCGAGGTGCTGGCCACCTCCGACGTCCCGGGCGGTGTCGTCAACGTCCTGTCCGGCCGTACGGCGGAGATCGCGGCGCCGCTCGCCGCGCACCAGGACGTCAACGCGATCGACCTGGCGGGCGCGGACGAGGAACTGGCGAAGGAGCTGGAGATCGCGGCGGCCGACAACCTGAAGCGGGTGCTCCGTCCACAGGCTGTGGACTACGTCGAGACGCCGGGGATCGAGCGGATGACGGCGTTCCTGGAGACGAAGACGGTGTGGCATCCCACGGGGTCGCTGGGCGCGTCGGGGTCTTCTTACTGACAGGGTGCGGGTGGGGAACTGCTGCGGTTCGTCGGCTGGGGGTTCGCCGTGGCCGGTCGCGCGGTTCCCCGCGCCCCTTCGGGGCGCCCCGGTTGCCGGTGCGCAGGGCGACAGGGGCGGCGGGGGCGGCACACAGGGTCGTTGAGGTGAGACTCACGCTCGAAAGCCGACCCGCGGGGTCGGCAGGGCGCCCCCGATACGTCAAACTGGTGTTCCGTGAGCATTCATCCTCCGGTCCCCGCCCGTGTCGTGCTGCTGTGCGGCCCCTCGGGTTCGGGCAAGTCACTCGTCGCCGCCCGCTCCGGGCTTCCCGTGCTGCGTCTGGACGACTTCTACAAGGAGGGTGACGACCCGACTCTGCCCCTGGTGCAGGGGAGCGCGGACATCGACTGGGACCACCCGGAGTCGTGGGACGCGGACGTCGCGGTCGAGGCCATCACCCGGCTGTGCGCGACGGGTTCGACCCAGGTGCCGGTCTACGACCTCGGGCTGAGCGCCCGCACCGGCGAGGAGACGCTGCACATCGGCCGTACCCCGCTGTTCATCGCGGAGGGCATCTTCGCCGCGGAGATCGTCGAGCGCTGCCGGGAGCTGGGCGTGCTGGCGGACGCGCTCTGCCTGACCCGCGGCCCGGTCACCACCTTCCGGCGGCGCTTCCTGCGCGATCTGAAGGAGGGCCGCAAGTCGGTGCCGTTCCTGCTGCGCCGCGGGTGGCGGCTGATGCGGGCGGAGCGGACGATCGTCGCCCGCCAGGTGTCCCTCGGCGCGCATCCGTGCGACCGGGACGAGGCGCTGGGCCGGCTGGCGGCCGCGGCGGCGGGCCGGCAGGTACGGCAGGAGACGGCGGCGTAGCGGCCGTAGGCACGACAACGGGACTGGCAAGGCCTCCTGGCCTGCCAGTCCCGTTCCCGTTGCTCCCCCGTTCCCCCGTTCCCCCGTTCCCCCGAAGGCCCACCCCCCAGTGGTCCCCCGTGTTTCCCCCGTTTCCCCCGTTGTTCCCCCGTTTCCCCCGTCCTCAGGCGACGAGCTCGCCGAAGGCGTCCTCCTGGTCACGGCCGAAGCTGAGGATCTCGTCCTCGCGCAGCCGGCGCAGCGACCGCCAGATGCTCGACTTCACCGTGCCGACACTGATGCCGAGGATCTCCGCGATCTCCGGGTCCGTCCGGCCCTCGTAGTAACGCAGGACCAGCATGGTGCGCTGGAGTTCGGGCAGCCGGGCCAGCGCCTGCCAGAGGACCGCGCGCAGCTCGGTGCCGCGCATCGCGTCCGTCTCGCCGGGCGTCTCCGGCAGTTCCTCGGTCGGGTACTCGTTGAGCTTGCGGCGCCGCCAGGCGCTGATGTGCAGGTTGGTCATGGTGCGGCGGAGGTACCCGCCGACCGCCGCCTTGTCGCTGATCCGGTCCCAGGCCTTGTACGTCGAGAACAGCGCGCTCTGCAGCAGGTCCTCGGCCTCGTAGCGGTCACCGGTCAGGTGGTAGGCGGTGGCGTACAGGGAGGCGCGGCGCTCCTGGACGTAGGCGGTGAACTCCGCCTCGGTCAGCGAACGACGCTCCCCCGAGTCCTCCCCGTACGCGGCTCCCCCGTGAGCTTCCCCCCGTGCGTCCACCACCGTTATGTAGGCGGTGTGCTGACGCCCGGTGCCGCGAGCGCACCCCCGCCCGCTCACAACACCAGACTTCTCGGAACCCCGGTGCACGTCGTGCAGACGCGTGACCACTGCGCTGGTGCTGATGCTCTGCAGCGTGTTCATCTCGCGCTCCCCGTCGTGGACTTCCGGTGATTCGATCTCGCCGGCCGGTTTCCAGCTCCCCGTCCGGCCCGTGCCCAAAAGACTGCCGGGATGACTTCATCGCCGTGTCTGCCGACTGTCACAGACCTGTCACAGGGGTCCGGCCCAGGGTCGTCACAGACGGTGCACAGGTGATGGCGCCAGGGACGGCCTGCTGCCGGCAGGTCGTACGGGGGCCCCTCCATGGGCCAGAATGAGCCCGTGCCTTCCCTGTTGCTGATCGAGGACGACGACGCCATCCGTACGGCCCTGGAGCTCTCCCTGACGCGCCAGGGACACCGGGTGGCCACCGCTGCCAGCGGCGAGGACGGTCTGAAGCTGCTGCGTGAACAGCGGCCGGACCTGATCGTGCTGGACGTGATGCTGCCCGGCATCGACGGGTTCGAGGTGTGCCGGCGCATCCGGCGCACGGACCAGCTGCCGATCATCCTGCTGACCGCGCGCAGCGACGACATCGACGTCGTGGTCGGGCTGGAGTCGGGCGCCGACGACTATGTCGTCAAGCCGGTGCAGGGACGGGTGCTCGACGCCCGGATCCGGGCCGTGCTGCGGCGCGGCGAGCGCGAGTCCAGCGACTCGGCGACCTTCGGCAACCTCGTCATCGACCGGTCGGCGATGACCGTCACCAAGAACGGCGAGGACCTCCAGCTGACCCCGACCGAGCTGCGGCTGCTGCTGGAGCTGAGCCGACGGCCCGGTCAGGCGCTGTCCCGGCAGCAGCTGCTGCGGCTGGTGTGGGAGCACGACTATCTCGGTGACTCGCGCCTGGTCGACGCGTGTGTGCAGCGGCTGCGCGCGAAGATCGAGGACGTGCCGTCGTCCCCGACGCTGATCCGTACCGTCCGTGGTGTCGGCTACCGCCTGGACGCGCCTCAGTGACCGATACGCAAGGGGGACTGCGCGGCTGGGCCGCGGGGCGCAAGGGAAGTGTGTCGCGGCTGAGGTTCACCAGCCTCCGGCTGCGCCTGGTGGTGGTCTTCGCGCTGGTCGCGCTGACCGCCGCGGTGTCGGCGTCGGGCATCGCCTACTGGCTCAACCGGGAGGCGGTGCTCACCCGCGCCCAGGACGCGGTGCTGCGCGACTTCCGGCAGGAGATGCAGAACCGCGCGGGCGCGCTGCCGGAGCATCCGACCCAGGACCAGTTGCAGCGTGCCGCGGGCCAGATGGCCGCCAGCAGCCAGCGTTTCAGCGTGCTGCTGGTCGCCGAGGACGCCGACGGCAAGACGGTGTACGGCAACTCGGGCGGCATCAACGGCTTCGCCCTGGAGGACGTGCCCGAGTCGCTGCGCGCCGCCGTGGCCAAGCGGCAGAAGGTGACCGACACCAACAAGGAGCCGTACCACCTGTACTGGCAGCGGGTCGTGGACCACGGCACGCCCTATCTGGTGGCCGGTACCCGCGTGATCGGCGGCGGCCCCACGGGCTACATGGCGAAGTCCCTGGAGCCGGAGGCCAAGGACCTCAACTCGCTGGCCTGGTCGCTGGGCATCGCCACCGGGCTCGCGCTGATCGGGGCCGCGCTGCTCGCGCAGGCCGCCGCCACGACCGTGCTGAAGCCGGTGCACCGGCTCGGGGTGGCCGCTCGGCGCCTGGGCGAGGGCAGGCTGGACACCCGGCTGCGGGTCTCGGGCACCGACGAACTCGCCGACCTGTCCCGGACCTTCAACAACGCGGCCGAGGCGCTGGAGCAGCGGGTCGCGGAGATGGCCGCGCGGGACGAGGCGTCCCGCCGGTTCGTCGCCGACATGTCGCACGAGCTGCGCACCCCGCTCACCGCCATCACCGCCGTCACGGAGGTGCTGGAGGAGGAGCTGGAGGCGGAGACCGGGAGCATGGACCCGATGATCGAACCGGCCGTCCGGCTGGTGGTCAGCGAGACCCGGCGGCTGAACGACCTGGTCGAGAACCTGATGGAGGTCACCCGCTTCGACGCGGGCACCGCCCGGCTGGTCCTGGACGACGTCGACCTCGTCGACCAGATCACCGCGTGCATCGACGCGCGTGCCTGGCTGGACGCGGTCGAGCTGGACGCCGAGCGCGGCCTCCACGCCCGTCTCGACCCGCGCCGCCTGGACGTCATCCTCGCCAACCTGATCGGCAACGCGCTCAAGCACGGCGGGTCGCCGGTGCGGGTGTCGGTCCGGGAGGCGGACGACTCGATCGAGATCCAGGTCCGCGACCACGGCCCCGGCATCCCGGAGGACGTCCTCCCGCACGTCTTCGACCGCTTCTACAAGGCGAGCGCCTCCCGGCCGCGCTCCGAGGGCAGCGGGCTCGGCCTGTCCATCGCCCTGGAGAACGCCCACATCCACGGCGGTGAGATCATCGCGGCCAACTCCCCGGAGGGCGGAGCGGTGTTCACGCTCCGGCTGCCACGGGACGCCGCACGGCTCACCGAGGAGGGCGGCGGGGACGCCGAGGACCGCAGGACCGGCACGGAAAGCACAGGAGAGGAGGGGTCATGACCGTACGACGGCTGCTGGCGCTGCCCCTCCTGGGCGTGCTGCTCACCGGCTGCGGCATCCGGGCCACGGAGGTGCCGACCGACTTCGGGGCGGCGCCGTCCCGGGTGCCGTGCTCGCTGGCCGGGCCCGAGGAGTCCGCGCAGTCCGCGCACGGGGTGCCGGTGCAGGTCTTCCTGCTGTGCGGAGCGTCCCTGGTGGCCGTCGACCGGACCGTGCGGGTGCCGGAGGGCACCGCGGACGCCCGGCGCCGGGTGATCGTGGCGCAGGGGCTGCTGGACCAGCTCGCCAAACAGCCGTCGCCCGCGGAGCGCTCCGCGGGCTACACGACGTACGTACCGGGCGGCCTCGGTGTGACCGGTCCCCGCCCGAAGGACCCCGAGGACACCCTGCGCCTGAGTACGGCGCCCTCGCGGCTCACCTCCTACGCCCTGGCCCAGCTGGTGTGCACGCTGTCCGACTCGGCGGCGACCGAGGACGACGGCTCGGTCATCCTGGGCGGCCCGGCCCCGGACCCCCTGCGCCGCTACGAGTGCACGGACGACCTCCGCGACCACCCGGGCAGCACCCAGCCACCGTCCAGCGAGGTCACCGGCGCCTAGGCCCTGTCGCCGCGCCACCGGCCGCCGCCGTGGCCGCTCGCACGGTTCCCCCGCCTCCCCGGGCCGGCGCCGCGAGGGGTGTCCGGGCACGGAAAGCTTCCGTGGTGGAACCAATCGTGTACGGCACTGCGTCTACGGGGTCGTGCAGCGTCAAGGCTCCATCGGCGGCAGCGCCGCGATCCGCGTCCGTGTGACAGGGGGTGTCCTCCTCGTCGCACACCTCGCCCTCGTCGCCTGGCTGATGCTGCGTCCCCTGGACGTCCCCTGGGTCACGCCCCCGAACCTGCGCCCGCTGGCCGGCATCCGCGCCGACCTGGCGCTGGGCTGGCCGCACGCGGTCAGACCCCTCGGCGAGGGGCTCGCGCTGCTCGCGCCGCTGGGCGTGCTGCTGCCGATGGCGCACGGCAGGCTCGCCGTCTCCCGGCTCGCGTCCCTGCTGCGTACGGCCGCGGCCGGCGCCCTGATCTCGCTCGGGATCGCCCTGCTCCAGACCGGTGTACCGGGCCGCGTCGTGGACGTCGACTCGCTGCTGCTGAACACGGCGGGCGTCGTCCTGGCCCACCTGGCCGTCGTACCGGCGGGCCGGGCCTGGCTGCGGCGGCGCGAGGCGCGGGAACCCGGGGCGGCCGGGGCCGTGGTCACCCTCCAGGAAGAGCTGTCTCAGGGCCGGACCCCGACGATTCCCAGGGTCGGGATCGCCCCGTAGAGGGATGCTTCGTCCACTTCGTCTCCGTACCGTGGAAGACAGTTGAAGGGTCCCACCGGGGGCCCCGCCACCGGCTCGGAAGCGAGCCGACGACCACGGAGGAGCCGACATGACCGCCCTCACCCGCCCCACCCACGGCCGCATGATCGGCGGAGTCTGCGCCGGACTGGCCCGGCGCTTCGGCACCTCGGCCACCACGATGCGGGTGATCTTCCTGGTGTCCTGCCTGCTGCCGGGCCCGCAGTTCCTGCTCTACATAGCGCTGTGGCTGCTGATGCCGTCCGAGGACAAGGCCCGTACGGCCTGGTGAACCCGGGCGCGGACCCGCCACGGGGGCGCATCCGGACGTGCCGGAGCGCCCCGCACGGTACGGAAAGCCGGGGTCAGCCGACCGAGAGCCCGTCGACCGGCCCGCCGTCGGCGGGCACGCCGCCGGAACCGCCCTCCGGCCCGGGTAAGACGGGGCGGCTACGCCTCCGAACTGCGAGAGCCGCTGATGGACGCGGTCTGCCGGAACAGCCATTCGGATTTCAGCTCGGCGTATCCGGGCTTGATGACGTCATTGATCATCGCGAGTCGTTCATCGAAAGGAATGAACGCTGATTTCATCGCATTGACGGAGAACCACTGGAGATCGTCGAGCGTGTAACCGAACGCCTCGACGAGGTGCTCGAATTCCCGGCTCATGGTGGTGTGCGACATCAGCCGGTTGTCGGTGTTCACGGTGGCCCGGAAGTGCAGCCGGCGCAGCAGCCCGATGGGGTGCTCGGCATAGGAGGGCGCGGCCCCGGTCTGGAGGTTGGAGCTGGGGCACAGCTCCAGCGGGATCCGCTTGTCCCGCACGTAGGAGGCGAGCCGGCCGAGCTTGACCGAGCCGTCCTCGCGGACCTCGATGTCGTCGATGATCCGCACCCCGTGGCCGAGCCGGTCGGCGCCGCACCACTGCAGCGCCTGCCAGATGGACGGCAGTCCGAAGGCCTCGCCGGCGTGGATGGTGAAGTGGTTGTTCTCGCGCTTGAGGTACTCGAAGGCGTCCAGGTGCCGGGTGGGCGGGTAGCCGGCCTCGGCGCCCGCGATGTCGAAGCCGGCCACGCCCGAGTCCCGGTAGCGGTTGGCGAGTTCGGCGATCTCCAGGGAGCGGGCCGCGTGCCGCATGGCGGTCAGCAGGGCACCGACCCGGATCCGCCGGCCGTTCTCCCGGGCCAGCCGCTCCCCCTGCCGGAACCCCTCGTTGACGGCCTCGACCACCTCTTCCAGGGTCAGGCCCCCGTCGAGGTGCTGCTCGGGGGCGTACCGCACCTCGGCGTAGACGACGCCGTCCTCGGCGAGGTCCTCGGCGCACTCCCGGGCGACCCGGATGAGGGCCTGGCGGGTCTGCATGACGCCGACGGTGTGCCGGAAGGTCTCCAGATACCGCTCCAGCGAGCCGGAGTCGGCGGCCTCCCGGAACCAGATCCCCAGCTTGTCCGGATCGGTCTCGGGAAGCTCGGCGTAGCCGCCCTCTCGGGCGAGATCGACGACGGTGCCCGGGCGGAGTCCGCCGTCGAGGTGATCGTGCAGCAGTACCTTGGGCGCCCGGCGGATCTGGTCCGCCGTGGGGGCGTTCCCGGTGGGTGCGGTCTGGCTCGTCATTTCGGCACTCTAACGCCTACGCGCGTAGAGGGACCGGTGTGCGCGGCAGCTGTTTCCCGGCACTTTTCCGTCGATACGCAACGGTGACCCCCCGGACGGGTTTCGTACACCGCCCCTTCTGAGACTGTTCTGTCATGGGACAGCAAGCGACGCCGGTGCGAACGGCCAGGCTGGGGAAGGCAGTCGGCCCGGAGCCGACGTCGGTGAGCGGAGCGGTGCTGCTGCTCCCCGGCGGGGAGGAGGTCTCCGCCCGCCGGCCGTCCCCCGTCCGGGCGATGAGCCTCCTGCGCTCCCTGGGCCGCGCCCTCGCCCGCTCGGGCCGGTCCGAAGGGCTGGCCGTGCATCCGGTCCACTACCGCTACCGCGGCTGGAACGGCAGCGAGGCCCATCTCGCGGTGGACGCCGAGTGGGCCGCCGACGAGGTCGTACGACGGTACGGGGACGTTCCCGTCTGCCTGGCCGGCGTCGGCATGGGCGGCCGCGCGGCGCTCCGGGCCGGCGGCCACGAGGCCGTCAACTCCGTCGTGGCCCTGGCCCCCTGGCTGCCGGAGGAGGACGTCGCCGCGCCCGCCGAGCCCGTGAAGCAGCTCGTGGGCCGCCGCGTGCTGATCGCCCACGGCACGAACGACGACCGGACCGATCCCGAGCTGTCCTTCCGCTTCGCCGCGCGGGCGAAGAAGGTGAACCGGGAGGTGTGCCGGTTCGAAGTGCACTCCGACGGACACGCGTTGCACGGATACCGGGACGAAGTGGTCTGCCTTGCGGTGGACTTCGCCATGGGCGCGCTGTTCGGGCACTCCGTGTCCCGACCCGTGGAGGACGCGCTGGCCGCGCCGCCGCCGATCGGGCTCCGGATGCCCTTGGCCGCGGGGTTCGGCCGGTCGCTGAAGCGGTAGGGCTCGGAGGATTCCGTTCCGTGCCCGGGGTGCGGGCCGCCCGTGGTGGGCCGCACGGTTCCCCACGCTTCTAGGTGAGCAGACTCCCCCTCCTCGACAGCAGGAACTTCTTGAAAGCGGCCACCGGGGGTGTGTCCGGGCGGTCGGCCAGCCAGGCCACGCCGATCTCGCGGGCCGCCCTCGGGGCCGTGACCGTCAGCTCCGCAACGCCCGGGCGGGGGACGGTGGGGGGCGGCAGGAGGGCGACGCCCAGGCCCGCCGCCACCAGGCCGCGCAGGGTCTCCGCCTCCTCGCCCTCGAAGGCGATGCGGGGTTTGAAGCCGGCCTCGCGGCACAGGTCGTCGGTGATGCGCCGCAGGCCGTAGCCGGGTTCGAGGGTGACGAAGGTTTCCTCGGCCGCCTCGGCCAGGCGGATGCGGCGGCGGGCGGCCAGGCGGTGGTCGGCGGGGACGACCAGGCGGAGTTTCTGCTCGTCGAGGCGGCGGGCGACCAGGTCCGGGGCGTCGGGGACGGGCGAGGTGAGGCAGAGGTCCAGCTCGCCTGCGCGCAGCCGCTCCAGCATCGCCTCGCCGTAGTTCTGGACCAGGCTGAAGCGGACGCGCGGGTGGTCGGCGCGGAAGGCGTGCAGCAGGCCGGGCACGGTCTCGGCGCCCATGGTGTGCAGGAAGCCGAACGCGACCTTGCCGGTGGCCGGGTCGGCGTCCGCGCGCACCTCCTCGGCGGCCCGCTCGATCTCGCCGAGGGCCCGCTCGACGGAGGCGAGGAAGGTACGGCCGGCGGTGGTCAGGGAGACCGTGCGGCCGTGCCGGGCGAACAGGTCGACGCCCAGGTCCCGCTCCAGGCGGGCCATCGCGCGCGACAGCGTGGACTGGGGGACGTTCAGCTCCTGCGCGGCCCGGGTGACGTGCTCCGTGCGGGCCACGCCGGCGAAGTACGCGAGCCGGGGCGCGAGCAGCAGCGCCATGTCTTCTGTGTCACCGGACGGTGACAGCCGAGCCTGTGAGCTTTGCTGATGCGCCATGGGAACGATTATCGCCGTTCCATGCATTGGACGCATGAAAGCGGTCGTACGTACGGTCGAGGCATGTCTCCCGCCAGTACCGGGGCGCCCACGCGTGTGGGCGCCGTCCCGTCCGTCCCTGCTCCCGACACCGACTCCCGGCTGACCCCGGGCGGCCCCGGCTACCGCCGGATGAGCCTCGCCCTCTTCCTCGCCGGAGTCGCGACCTTCGCCCTGCTCTACTCCACCCAGGCCCTGCTGCCGCTGATCTCCGGCGAGTTCGGGGTCGCGGCGAGCGAGGCGAGCTGGACCGTGGCCGCCGCGACCGGTGGGCTGGCGCTGTTCGTCCTGCCGATGAGCGCGCTGTCGGAGCGGTTCGGCCGCCGTACGGTGATGACCGCCTCGCTGGCCGTCGCCGTCACCGTCGGCATGCTGGTGCCCTTCGCGCCGTCCCTCGGCGCGCTGGTGGGGCTGCGGGCGGTGCAGGGCGCCGCGCTGGCCGGGGTGCCGGCCTCGGCGCAGGCCTACCTGGCCGAGGAGGTACGGCCGAAGGCGCTGGTCACCGCGATCGGGCTGTTCGTGGCCGGCAACAGCGTCGGCGGCATGAGCGGTCGGGTGATCACCGGCTGGGTCGCCCAGGAGTGGGGCTGGCGGATCTCGGTCGGGGTGATCGGCGCGCTCGCGGTCGCGTGGGCGGTGGCGTTCCGGCTGCTGCTGCCGGCGCCCAGGCACTTCACGGCCGGTTCGCTGCGCCCGCGGGTGTTGCTCGGCACCGTCCGCGCTCACCTCGCCGATCCGCTGCTGCGGCGCCTGTACGCGATCGGCGCGCTGTTCATGACGGTGTTCGGCGGTGTCTACACGGTGATCGGCTACCGGCTGACCTCGGCGCCGTTCGGGTTGCCGCAGGGCATCGTGGGCTCGATCTTCCTGGTCTATCTGGTGGGCACGGTCTCCGCGTCCACCGCGGGCCGGCTGGTGGGCCGGTTCGGCCGCCGGGGCGCGCTGTACCTGGCGGGCGGCACGACGGCGGCGGGGCTGCTGCTGTCCCTGACGGCCTCGCTGCCACTGGTCCTGCTGGGCCTGGTGCTGATCACGGCGGGCTTCTTCGCCGGGCACGCGGTGGCGTCCTCCGCGGTCAGCAGGACGGCCACGCACGGCCGCGCCCAGGCGTCGGCGCTGTACCAGTCCGCGTACTACGTCGGCTCCAGCGTCGGCAGCACGGTCGGCGCGCTGGCCTTCCACGCGGACGGCTGGTCCGGCACGGTCGGCGTCGGCCTCCTCGCGATCCTGGGTGTCGTCACGATCACCGTGCTCGGTTCCCGGGCGGCCCGGGCGGCGGCCAGGCGGGAGCCGGTGGCCGCGCACTGACCCGGCGCGTCCCGCTCCGTGCCGCAACACGCCCTGAGCTGGGCTTCTTCCGACTCCAGGGGCCGTTGTCAGTGGGCTGCGGTAGCTTCCGAGGTGCTGGGGCGCGAAGGCGCGCCGCAGGAACGGCCACAGGGGTGGGTGGACGATGGGCGACAGCACGGCGACGGCGGACCTCGACGTCGCACTGGAGAAGCACCGGACCGAGCTGACCGGGTACTGCTACCGGATGCTCGGCTCCTCCTTCGAGGCCGAGGACGCGGTGCAGGACACCCTGGTGCGGGCCTGGCGGAACCACGACAAGTTCGAGGGCCGATCCAGCCTGCGCTCGTGGCTGTACCGGATCGCGACGAACGTGTGCCTGGACATGCTGACGGCGGGCAACAAGCGGGCGCGGCCCATGGACCTGACGGACTCCACCCCGCTCGCCCGGGCGGCGCTCTCCCCGCGCCCGGACAACACCTGGCTGGAGCCGGTGCCGGACGCGCGCGTGCTGCCGGCCGTGCAGGACCCGGCGGAGGCCGCGGTCGCCAAGGAGTCGATCCGGCTCGCCTTCATGGCGGCGCTCCAGCAGTTGCCGCCCAGGCAGCGGGCGGTGCTGATCCTGCGCGAGGTGCTCGCGTGGAAGGCGAGCGAGGTGGCCGAGCTGCTGGACACCACGGTCGCGTCGGTGAACAGCGCCCTGCAGCGGGCCCGGGCCACGCTCGCGGAGCGCGGGGACACGGGCGCCGAGGGGGCGGTGTCCGACCCGCTGGACGAGGAGCAGCAGAAGCTGCTGGAGCGGTACGTCAAGGCCTTCGAGGAGTACGACATGGCGGCGCTGACGGCGCTGCTGCACGAGGACGCCGTCATGACGATGCCGCCGTTCGACCTGTGGCTGCGCGGCACCGCCGACATCACCGGCTTCATGACCACCCTCGGCGCCTCCTGCGCCGGCTCCCGGCTGCTGCCGGTCCGGGCCAACGGCCTGCCGGGCTTCGCGCACTACAAGCCCGACCCGGAGAACGGCGGGTTCACGCCGTGGGCGGTGCAGGTGCTGGAGATCTCAGACGGCCGGATCACCGGTTTCCACTGCTTCCTCGACACCCGGCGGTGGTTCCCGCTGTTCGGCCTGCCCCTCCACCTGGAAGCGGAGCCCGACGAGGCCGAGCAGAGCCTGTAGCGCGGGGTCGGCGTCCCGCAGCCGGATCCGTCCGCCGGCCCGTCGGGCGGTCAGCTCCAGCCGGGCCAGCAGGTCGACGGCCGCCAGCCCCGGCGGCCCGATCCCGCCCACGTCACAGACGACCACCCCGCCTCCGCCGCTCTCCAGCAAGGCCCGCACCCGGGCACAGAGCCCGGGCACCTCGTCCCGGCGAACGGGCCCGGGCAGCACCAGCACGGCGGGGGTCTCGGCATCCACGTGCGGTAGACCGGCGAAGCGGGCGGAACTCATCGCGGGCGCGGGGTCACCCTGCGTCCCGGCCGCCGCAGATCACATTGACCCGTCCCCCTCCTTCCTCGCAGGGTTGGCCCTGTGGCGGGGGTGCTGAGCGGGTTCGCGGTGATCGCGGTCGTCATCGGGGTGGGTTACGTGCTCGGGCGGCGCGGGACGCTCGGTGCGCAGGGCGGGGAGGTGCTGACACGGCTGGCCTTCACGCTGGCCGGACCCGCGCTGCTGTTCACCACACTCGCGCGGGCCGACCTGTCGCTGCTCTTCTCCAGCCGGCTGCTGGTGACGGCGCTGAGCACGGCGGCGGTGTGCGCGGTGTTCGTCGCGGTCGGCGCGGCGCGGCGCTGGGGGGTGGGCCGTACGACGATCGGCGCGCTGTGCTCGGGATACGTCAACTCGGGCAACCTCGGCATCCCGATCGCCGCGTACGTCCTGGGTGACGCGTCCCTGGTGGCGCCGGTGCTGCTCTTCCAGGTCGTCCTGGTCACCCCGGTCGCGCTCACCGTGCTGGACCTGTCCGGCGAGGGCGAGAAGGGCACGGTGTGGCGGCGTCTGCTGACCCCGCTGCGCAATCCGATCGCGGTGGGCTCGCTGTCGGGGGTGCTGGTGTCGGCGGCGGGCTGGCGGCTGCCCGGTCCGCTCCTGAACCCGCTGACCGCGGTCGCCGGCATGTCCGTCCCGGCGGCCCTGCTGGCCTTCGGCATGTCCCTGCACGGCAACCCGGCTCCCGGGCGGGGGCGGGACAGCCATCTGGTCCTGCTGGCCGTCGCACTGAAGTCACTGGGCCAGCCGCTGGTGGCGTGGGTGCTGGCGGGCGCCGTCTTCGGCCTGCGCGGCGCTCCCCTGCTGGACGTGGTGGTGACCGCGGCCCTCCCCGGTGCCCAGAACCTCTTCACCTACGCCAGCCGCTACCGGGTGGCCGAGTCCCTGGCCCGCGAGTCGGTACTGCTGTCGACGGTGGTGTCGGTACCGGTGCTGGTGGGGGTGGCGGCGGTGTTGGGGTGACGCCGGGTCAGTCGACCGGGAACTCCCCCGTGTCGATGGTGAGGCCGAACGGTTCCGGCAGCTGGACGGGGTCGCCGAACTTGACCGCCCTGAGGACCCGGTAGACATCGCCCTTCGGTTCCCCGTAGAGGGTCGCGGTGGGGCCACCGGGAGCCCAGCGGTCGACCAGGAGGTAGAGCGGGATACCCGCGGTGGCGTAGGCCGCGGGCTTGCTGACGCGGTCGTGACCGGCGTTGGACCTGGAGGTGACCTCGACGACGAGTTCGGCGAGGGCGGCGCGGATGTGGGAGCCGGCCTCGGCGCATTCCCGCACGGGTGCCACCAGTAGATCCGGGATGAGCATGCCCGGACGCGACGGCACGGCGATGGCCAGTGTCTGGAAGATCCCCCAGTCTTCGGGGATCACGGAGTAGAGGCGACGCTGGATGCGGGCCGCGATCACGTTGTGGCGAAACGCGGGAACAGGTGACACGGTGATGACGCCCTCGATGATCTCCACCTTGCTGCCCTCGGGCCATTCCATCTCCTCCCAGTACCGGACGAGGTCGTCCCAGTTCTGGTCGGAGTCCTGGCTGACGGTGAGTGCGCTCATGGCGGTCTCCTATCGGTGCGTCACCGATCCCAGCATGCCGAACGGGACCGGCGGCGATCCACCGGTCCCGTTCACCCGAGAGGGGCGTGACATCAACGGCCTACGGCCGCGGGCGCAGCTCAGGCGATGCGTTCCAGCACCACCGGCGACGCCGTGAAGTCCGTGCCGGGGGCCGCGATGTCGTAGGAGCCCGCCACCGCCTGGAGCGCGTAGTCGAAGCGCTCGGGGGTGTCGGTGTGCAGGGTCAGCAGGGGCTGGCCCTCGGTCACCGTGTCGCCCGGCTTGGCGTGCAGTTCGATGCCCGCGCCCGCCTGCACCGGGTCCTCCTTGCGGGCCCGGCCGGCGCCGAGACGCCAGGCGCCGACCCCGATGCCGTACGCGTCGAGGCGGGTCAGGACGCCGGAGGAGGGGGCCTTGACGACGTGCTGCTCCTTCGCGGTGGGCAGCGGCGCGTCCGGGTCGCCGCCCTGCGCCGCGATCATCCGGCGCCAGACGTCCATCGCCGAGCCGTCGGCGAGGGCCTTCGCGGGGTCGGCGTCCTTGACGCCCGCAGCGTCGAGCATCTCGCGGGCCAGCGCGATGGTCAGTTCCACGACGTCCGAGGGGCCGCCGCCGGCCAGGACCTCGACCGACTCGCGGACCTCCAGGGCGTTGCCCGCGGTGAGGCCGAGCGGGGTGGACATGTCCGTCAGCAGCGCGACCGTCCGCACGCCGTGGTCGGTGCCGAGGCCCACCATCGTGGAGGCCAGCTCCCGGGCGTCCTCGATGGTCTTCATGAAGGCGCCCGTGCCCACCTTCACGTCCAGGACCAGGGAGCCGGTGCCCTCGGCGATCTTCTTCGACATGATCGAGGAGGCGATCAGCGGGATCGCCTCGACCGTGCCGGTGACGTCCCGCAGGGCGTACAGCTTCTTGTCCGCGGGGGCCAGGCCGTCACCCGCGGCGCAGATCACCGCGCCGGTGGTGTCCAGGACGTGCAGCATCTCCTCGTTGGAGAGCAGGGCGCGCCAGCCGGGGATCGACTCCAGCTTGTCCAGGGTGCCGCCGGTGTGGCCGAGGCCCCGGCCGGAGAGCTGGGGGACGGCCGCGCCGCAGGCCGCGACGAGCGGGGCCAGGGGCAGCGTGATCTTGTCGCCGACGCCGCCCGTGGAGTGCTTGTCGGCCGTCGGGCGGGACAGCGAGGAGAAGTCCATGCGCTCGCCGGAGGCGATCATGGCCGCGGTCCAGCGGGCGATCTCGCGGCGGTTCATGCCGTTCAGCAGGATCGCCATGGCGAGCGCGGACATCTGCTCGTCGGCGACCTCGCCGCGGGTGTACGCGTCGATGACCCAGTCGATCTGCTCGTCGGTCAGCTCGCCGCGGTCCCGCTTGGTGCGGATGACGGAGATGGCGTCCATGGCCATGGCTGAGGGCTTCCTTCCGGGAGGTGCGAAGTCTGCGGCCCCCCTGCGAGCGGGGCAGGGGGGCCGTACGGCGTTACTTGTTGAGATGGTCCGGGCCGAAGGCCTGGGGCAGCATCTCGGAGAGCGGGAGGACGCCCGCGGGGGTGTCCAGGAGCAGGTCCGGGCCGCCGAACTCGTAGAGCAGCTGGCGGCACCGGCCGCACGGGACCAGCAGGGCGCCGTTGCCGTCGACGCAGGTGAAGTGCGTCAGCCGGCCGCCGCCCGTGCGCTGCAGCTGGGAGACCAGCCCGCACTCGGCGCACAGGCCGAGGCCGTACGAGGCGTTCTCGACGTTGCAGCCGGTGACGGTGCGGCCGTCGTCGACCAGGGCGGCCACGCCGACCGGGTAGCCCGAGTAGGGGGCGTAGGCGTGGGACATGGCCTCCCGTGCCTCGGCGCGCAGCGCCTCCCAGTCGAACCCGGCGTCCGGCGTCACTTGCCCTGGCCCTTCCGGTACCGCATGCCGTCAGCCTTCGGCATCCGCAGGCGCTGCGCGGACAGCGACAGCACCAGCAGGGTGACGACGTACGGGGTGGCGCCCACGAAGTCGCTCGGGACCTCGTCGGTGAACAGGTACCACACGAGGACGAGCGCGGCCACCATGAGGCTGATCCCGCCCTGCCAGTGGGCCTTCTTGTAAAGCTTCCAGCCGGCCAGCAGCGCGAGCAGCACGACCAGCACCAGGAGCAGCGCGTGGACGGTGACACCGCCGTTGCGCAGCTGCAGCGCGTCGGAGTAGCCGAACAGGCCCGCGCCCATCGCGAGGCCGCCGGGGCGCCAGTTGCCGAAGATCATGGCCGCGAGACCGATGTAGCCGCGGCCTCCGGTCTGGCCCTCCAGGTAGGTGTGCGAGGTGACCAGCGCGAGGAAGGCGCCGCCGAGACCGGCGAGGCCGCCGGAGACGGCCACGGCCACGTACTTGTACCGGTAGACGTTGACGCCCAGCGACTCGGCGGCGATCGGGTTCTCACCGCAGGAACGCAGCCGGAGGCCGAACGGGGTGCGCCACAGCACCCACCAGCTGCCGACGAACAGCAGCACGGCCAGGACCGTGATCACGGACAGGTTGGTGATCAGACCGCCGAGGATGCCGGCGAGGTCGGAGAGCACGAACCAGTGGTGCTTCTCGATCGACGTGAGGGCGTCCGAGAGGCCGGGGACGGTGACGTGGGGCAGCGAGTCCGCGGGCGGGGACTGCTTGGGGTTGCCGCCCGCCTCCGCGGCCTTGCCGCCGGCGAAGAACAGCTTGGCCAGGTACTGGGTGGCGCCGAGCGCGAGCAGGTTGACGGCGACACCGGAGACGATGTGGTCGACGCCGAAGGTGACGGTGGCGACGGCGTGCACCAGGCCGCCGAGGACGCCGAAGCCGATACCGCAGATCAGGCCCAGCCAGGGGCTGGACTGCCAGCCGATCCAGCCGGCGCCGAAGGTGCCGAGGATCATCATGCCTTCGAGGCCGATGTTGACCACGCCGGCCCGCTCCGACCACAGGCCGGCGAGACCGGCGAGGCCGATCGGCACGGCGAGGCCGAGCGCGGCGGAGACCTGTCCGGCCGAGTCGAGCTGGTTGGCGCCGGTGATCACGCGGACGGCGGCCAGGAGCAGCAGCGCACCCGCGACGATCATGAGGATCAGGCCGAAGGAACGGCCGGAGCGCTGGGGCGCGCCCGCCGCCTTCGGGGCCGCGGGCGGCGGCGTGTCGGTCATCGTGGCAGTCATCACGCCACCTCCTGCTTCTTCGTCGGGGCGGCGGCCTGGGCGGCGAGTTCGGCGCCGACGCGCTGCTGCTGGCGCTTCATGCCGTAGCGGCGTACGACCTCGTAGGCGATGACGACGCACAGCACGATGACGCCCTGGATGACGCCGAGGATTTCCTTGTCGTAGCCCTGGAACTCCAGGTGGTTGGTGGTGCGCTCCAGGAAGCCCCACAGCAGGGCGCCGAGCGCTATGCCGATCGGGTTGTTCCGGCCGAGGAGCGCGATGGCGATGCCGGTGAAGCCGATGCCGGCCGGGAAGTCGTTGCTGAACTGGTGGCTGTCGTTGAGCAGGGTCGGCATGCCGATCAGGCCGGCCACCGCACCAGAGATGATCATGCTGGTGGCGACCATCTTCTTCACCGACACACCGCTCGCGCCGGCCGCGCTCTCGGACTGGCCGACGGTGCGCAGGTCGAAGCCGAACCGGGTGCGGCCGAGGACGAACCAGTACGCGACGCCGACGAGCACGGCGATGACGATGAAGCCCCAGAGCACACCGGCGGGGCCGGTGTCGAAGCTGAAGAAGTACGAGGAGGACGGCAGCGGCTTGGTGGAGACCAGGGTGCCGGCCTGGTCGAGCTGGCCGAGCTTCCCGGGCTGCAGCAGGTAGGCGATGATCGCGGTGGCGATCGAGTTCAGCATGATGGTCGAGATGACCTCGCTGACCCCTCGGGTCACCTTGAGGATGCCGGCGATGGACGCCCACAGGGCACCGGTCGCCATGGCGCAGACGATGATCAGCGGGATGGCGATCCAGCCGGGCACGGTGAGTGCCCCGCCGAGGACGGCGGCGATGAACGCGGCGAGCCGGTACTGGCCGTCGACACCGATGTTGAACAGGTTCATGCGGAAGCCGATGGCCACCGCGACACCCGCGAGGTAGTACGTCGTCGCCTTGTTCAGGATGTAGACCTGGCTGTCGCTGGCGAAGCCGTAGGTCACCATGTCGCTGAAGGCGGCGCCGGGGTTCTTGCCGGTCGCGAGGATCACCAGGGTGGTGACGACGAGCGCGGCGACGATCGCCAGCAGGGGCGCGGCGATGCCGAGGAACAGCCGCTCCTTGTCGATCCGTGAGGTCAGCTTGTTCATCGCGCGTCGTCCTCTGTGTGCTCCAGGTGGCCGGTGGCCGCACCCGTCATGGCGGAGCCCAGCTCTTCGGGGGTGATGGTGGCGGGGTCGGCGTCGGCGACCAGACGGCCGCGGTACATCACCCGCAGGGTGTCGGAGAGGCCGATCAGCTCGTCCAGGTCGGCGGAGATCAGCAGCACGGCCAGGCCCTCACGGCGGGCCTCGCGGATGTAGTCCCAGATGGCTGCCTGGGCGCCGACGTCGACACCGCGGGTGGGGTGGGCGGCGATCAGCAGCTTGGGGTTGTGGCTCATCTCGCGGCCGACGATCAGCTTCTGCTGGTTGCCGCCGGACAGCGAGGCGGCGGTGACGTCGATACCGGGGGTGCGGACGTCGTACGCCTCGACGATGCGCTGGGTGTCGGCGCGGGCGGCCTTGATGTCCAGCAGTCCGCCGCGGGAGTTGGGCCGCTCGGTGACATGGCCGAGGATGCGGTTCTCCCACAGCGGTGCTTCCAGCAGCAGGCCGTGGCGGTGGCGGTCCTCGGGGATGTAGCCGATGCCGGCCTCGCGGCGGTCGCGGGTGGCGGCCTGGGAGATGTCGGTGCCGTCGAGCGTGATGACACCGGCGTCGGGATGACGCATGCCCATGATCGCCTCGACCAGCTCGGACTGGCCGTTGCCCTCCACACCGGCGATGCCGAGGACCTCGCCCTTGTGGATGGTGAAGGAGACCTCGTCCAGGATGATCCGCTCGATGCCGTCGAGGTCGGTCTGCGACAGGTGCACGCCGTCCAGCCTGAGCATCGGGACGTCCGTGACGGTGGACTCCTGGGTCTCCGGGGTGGGCAGCTCGCTGCCGACCATCAGCTCGGCGAGCTGCTTGGGAGTGGTGCCGCGCGGGTCGACGGTGCCGACGGTGGTGCCGCGCCGGATCACGGTGATCTCGTCGGCGACGGAGAGCACCTCGCCCAGCTTGTGGGAGATGAAGATGACGGTGAGGCCCTCGGCCTTCAGCTCGCGCAGGTTGTCGAAGAGCGCGTCGACCTCCTGCGGCACGAGCACGGCGGTCGGCTCGTCGAGGATGAGGGTCTTGGCGCCGCGGTAGAGAACCTTGAGGATCTCCACGCGCTGGCGGTCGGCGACGCCGAGCTCCTCCACGAGGACGTCGGGACGGACGTTCAGGCTGTACGCGTCCGAGATCTCCTTGATCTTGGCGCGTGCCTTGCCCCCGATGCCGTACAGCTTCTCCGCGCCCAGGACGACGTTCTCCAGGACGGTGAGGTTGTCGGCGAGCATGAAGTGCTGGTGCACCATGCCGATGCCGCGGGCGATGGCGTCGCCGGGGTTGTGGAAGACGACCTGTTCGCCGCCGACGGTGATGGTGCCCTCGTCCGGCTGCTGCATGCCGTAGAGGATCTTCATCAGGGTGGACTTGCCGGCGCCGTTCTCACCGCACAGGGCGTGGACGGTGCCCGTGCGGACCGTGATGTCGATGTCGCGGTTGGCGACGACGCCGGGGAAACGCTTGGTGATGCCGCGCAGTTCGACGGCAGCGGGAGGGCTGGACGCGTTGATGGCGCACTCTCCTCGGGGAAAGGGGCTGCGGGGAGGGGGCGAGCGTCGGCGACGCTAGCGCGGCAACTCCGCGCTACACGCGTAGAGTTGACACATTGTTATGGCTCGGCGGGGGGCTCCGGGAGGTGCCCCCGCGCCGAGCCTGGGTCCGACGGGACCCGTCAGGTCACGGGGTGGTCTTGACCTTGATCGAGCCGTCGACGATCTTCTTCTTCGCGGCGTCCAGCTTGGCCTGGATGTCGTCGATGAAGCCGCCGCTCTTGGACAGCGAGACACCGTCCTTGGCGAGCGAGTAGCTGTTGGTGCCGGTCAGCGGCTTGCCGTCGTGGACCGACTTGACGAAGTCGTAGACACCGACGTCGACGTTCTTGACCATCGAGGTCAGGATCGAGTTCTTGTACTTGCTCAGACCCGGGATGTTGTACTGGTCCGAGTCCACGCCGATCGCCCAGGCGCCCTTCTTGCCCGCGACGGCCTCGATCGCGCCGTTGCCGGAGGAGCCGGCCGCCGTGTAGACGACGTCCGCGCCGTTGTCGAGCATGCCCTGCGCGGCCTCCTTGCCCTTGTCGGGGCTGGCGAAGCCGGAGGTGTCCGAGCCGTGGGACAGGTACTGCGTGTCGACCTTGATCTTCGGGTTGGTGTCCTTGACGCCCTGGACGTAACCCGCCTCGAACTTCTTGATCAGCGGGACGTCGACACCGCCGATGAAGCCGACGTGCTTCGACTTGGTCTTCAGGGCGGCGGCGACACCGGCCAGGTAGGAGCCCTGCTCCTCGGTGAAGGTGATGCTGTCGACGTTCTTGCCGTTCACCACCGAGTCGACGATGCCGAAGCTGGTCTTCGGGTACTTCGCGGCGACCTTGGTCATGGAGGCGGCGTAGGCGTAGCCGACACCGATGACCGGGTTGTAGCCCGCCTCGGCCAGGTCGGACAGGCGCTGCTCGCGGTCGGCCTCGGTGTCCGAGGTCTTCGCGGTCAGCTCCTTGATCTCGCCGCCGAACTCCTTCTTGGCCTGGTCGGCACCGCGCGCGGCGGAGTCGTTGAACGAACGGTCACCACGGCCGCCGACGTCGAAGGCGAGACCGACCTTGACGCCCTTGCCGCCACCGGACGGGGACGAGCCCGTCTCGTTGTCGGAGGAGGTGCTGCCACAGGCAGTGGCAGTCATTGCGAGAGCTGCGGAGGCGATACACGCAGCGGAAAGCTTGGCTACCCGGCGCACGGGAAGGCTCCTTCACCTGACCTGAGCGCCTTGGCGGCGCTTGATGTGAGCACCATGGCAGTGCTCCGGCCGAGACGCCCCTTCGGCGTCGGCTTCGCGGCATCGTAACGCGCGTAGATGTCGCAAAAAACCCTCTCGCGAAGCCGTTATCGATTCGAGGCAAACAGTGCCTGAACTCGGGCTCTCCGCCCTCTCACACCGCTGTTGCGGACAGTGCACGAATGGCTTGCATCCGTGTTGCGCCGGGCAGGGGAACGGCCCCCGAGGGGGCCGCCGGCTCAGCCGCGGGCCCCGTTGGCGTCCAGGAAGGCCGCCGCGGTGAACATCTCCACACCGACGGTGATCGCGTACTCGTCGGCATCGAAGTCGCCCTGGTGGAGATCGCGTACGGTGCGCTCGCCGGGCCTGCGCACCCCGAGGCGGGCCATCGCGCCGGGCACGTGCTCCAGGTACCAGGAGAAGTCCTCGCCGCCGAGGCTCTGCTCGGTGCTCTCCACGGACTTCATTCCGCGCCGGGCGACCATGGCCCGGCGCAGCAGATCGGCGGACTCCCGGTCGTTGACGACCGGCGGCACCCCGCGCACGTAGGTGATCTCGGACTTGGCCCGGTGCAGGGTGGCGACCTCGTCGATGGCCGCGTGCACGATGTCGGGGGCCTGCCGCCAGGCATCCAGGTCCAGGCAGCGCACGGTCCCGGACAGCTCGGCGTGCTGCGGGATCACGTTCGGGGCGTGACCCGTCTCGATCCGGCCCCAGGTGAGGGCGAGACCGGCGCGGGTGTCGACCCGGCGGGCGATCAGCGCGGGGACGTCCACGGCGACCCGGGCGGCGGCGGTGACCAGGTCGGTGGTCAGGTGGGGGCGGGCGGTGTGCCCGCCGGGACCGTCGAGCGCGATCTCCAGGCGGTCGCAGGCGCTGGTGATCGGCCCGTGCCGCAGCCCGATCTTCCCGGCCTCCACCTTGGGGTCGCAGTGCACGGCGAGGATCCGGCCGACGCCGGTGAGCGCGCCGTCCTCGATGGCGCCCAGGGCGCCGCCGGGCAGCACCTCCTCGGCGGGCTGGAAGAGCAGCCGCACCGGGCGGGGCAGCAGGCCCTTGGCGTGCAGGTCGGCGAGGACCAGCCCGGTGCCGAGGACGACGGTGGTGTGCACGTCGTGACCGCAGGCGTGGGCCCGGTCCGGCACGGTCGAGCGGTACGGGCAGTCGGCCTTGGTGTCCGGGATGGGCAGGGCGTCGATGTCGGCGCGCAGCGCGAGCAGCGGTACCGCCGAGCGCTCACCCTCCGCGAGGCCGATGTCACAGACGAGTCCCGTTCCGGTACTCAGGACGCGGGGCTTGAGCCCGGCCTGCTCCAGCCGCTCCTTGATCGCGGCGGTCGTACGGAACTCCTGGTTGCCCAGCTCGGGATGCATGTGCAAGTCGCGACGGAAGGCGACGAGTTCGGCGTGCAGGGACTCGCTCAGCACGCCGGGGAGCACATCCCCCGGGAGGCCGGCCTCGGACTCTAGGGACATCAATTGCTTCACCCTCTGAAGGGTAGGACGCGCGGCCGGTCAACTACCCCTCGATCAACAAAACTTCAGCCCGTTAGGGGAAGAAAATCTCACCGGCGGACGCATGGCTGCGGACTCTGGTGGGTAAAACCCATGTTTCCTCTTCCACGCATACCACGGTTCGGCCGGGTCACGCGCGCGATGTCCACGAACCGGACCCCGGCTGCGGGCCACGAGGCGTACCCGCTGTGGGCCGACCGGGGGTCCGGCCGGCCCGTGAGCGTCGTCAGCCCGTCGTGCCGCCGGTCGCGCTGCGGAAGCAGTCGGACACCACCGTGACCTCGATCATGGACGAGCGCTGACTGCCGGCGGGCTCCCGCCACAGGCGCAGGTCGGCGGACAGGTGGCCGTCGGACGAGTTGGCCACGATCTGCGGAAGCTTCGCCCGGCTCTTGTCGGGACCGTCCTTGACGATCTTCCAGCCCTTGGCCGGCAACTGGGTGCGCAGGCGGTCCATGGCCTTTTCGAGATCGTCGCCCGGCACGCCGTAGACGCTCCACGGGTGCCGCATGCGGTGCACCTCGCTCTCCTCCGGGTACGACGAGCACGGCGCGGCCACGGCACCCGACTGGGTCACCTTGCCCTTCACCGCCAGGATGTCGAGGATCTCGCTGGACGCCCGTTCGACGCTCTGCTTGACGGCTCGCTCGTCGCGGACGTCGGCCTTCTTCTCGTCCTTCTCGTCGCTCACCTGAGAGCAGCCTCCCAAGAGGATGGCGGTCAGAGCCGCGCTGACAGCGGTCGCGTATGTCTTATTCAAGGGTCACCTTGTCGTACTGGCCTGCCATCACGAGGGCCTGGTTGCGCAGGCTCGTCGAGTCCTTGTCCCAGAAGGCACCATGGTCCTCGGCGTCCGACTCCATGGCGTTGGCGCCGAACTCCGGGTCGGTCGGGATCGTCCAGTCGTCACCGAGGCCGGCCAGGTACTTCCCGCCGACACGCACCGCCTCGTCGTTGCCGCCGCCCTGCTCCGCCCACATGTGCCCCTGGGGGATGCCGAGGTCCGCGGCGTGCTTCGCCTGCATGCCGGGGCTGCCCACCGCGATGACGTCGTCCACCGGCAGCCCCCCTTCGAGCATGCCCCGCGACTTCGCCGCGTCGCCGATGAGCGTGGTGCCGTAGCTGTGGCCCATCAGGGTGGTGTGCCCCGGGTTGGCGTTGCCGGACGCCATTCGGTGCGCTTCGAGGTTGCCGTCGAGGAAGTGCGACAGCCCCGGCCCGCCCTTCGCCGCCCATTCGTCCGACATCGCCTCCGGGAACAGGCCACCGCCCTTCTCGAACGGCTTCGCCTGCAGGGGCGCGTCGTAGTCGAACCAGGTGATGGTGGAGACCTTCTGCCCCTGTGCGTAGCGGTTGGTCTCGTGCCACAGGATCTCACCGCGGCCCATGTCCTTGTCGATGTCCTGCAGAAGGGTGCCGGTGCCGGGGACGTAGATACCGGTGTGGTCGGCGGTGTCCGGGTTCCCGTTGGCGATGATGACCTTGCCGTCATGGCCCTTGCCCTCGGGGTCGAAGCCGAGCAGGTAGGCCTCGGGCAGGTGGTCGGTCCCGGTTCTGTCGAAGCGCGACTGGATGGCGTCCATGCCCCGGATACGGCCCTCCAGCTCCTGCTTCTTCTTGTTCCACTCCTTCCATTCCTCGGTCTCGATCTGAGCACCCTTCACCTCACGGCCGGTGACCGGGCTGATGTAGGGGGCGTAGCGATCGGGCTCCTTCTTCATCCAGGCGTCCAGCTTGTCCTGGTAGCCGGCCCGGCTCTCGGCCAGCACGAGCCGGTTGGCCTCGTCCCGCACGGTGGCGGGCAGGCCGTCCATGGCGCCGATGGAGTCGGGGTGCATGGAGACGTAGGCCGCCTTCTGCTCGTCCGTCAGGTCCGCCCACCAGTGGGCGACCAGCTCCGGATCACCGTCCTTGGGCGGCTTCGGAAGGGAACGGGCGTAGGCCTCGGCGCCCTTCACGACGCCGTCGGTGTCGCTCTTGACGTCGGTCCAGTCCTTGCCGGAGACCTTCAGGTCGTCGTCGGCCTTCAGCGCGCGCAGCTTGGGCGCCCACTTGGCGTCCGCGTCCGTCGCTTCCCGCAGCGCGTCCCCGATGCGGTTCGCGAACTCCACGGCCTTGCCGAAGTTCGGGTTCGGGTGCATGTTGACGGCCTGCCGCTCGATCGCGTTCGCCGTCGGATCGGTCGAGCTGGTCGAGGGGGACACGGTGCCGCCCTCGGGCACCTTGCCGTCGGTCTCCTTGCCACCGGCGGGGAAGGTGACCGAACCGTCCGCGCCGACCGTGCAGCCGGCCGCCTCGGCGTCCTCCAGGGCCGCCTCCAGCTTCCGCTTGGCCGCCGCCATGTCGTACGCGAAGGCGTTCAGCGCGGTACTGGCCAGCGCGCACTCGGTCTGGACGTAGTGGAAGTTCTTGCCCAGCTCCTTCAGCTCCCGCAGCGCGGCATCCGCGGTCTCGCCCTTGAGCCCGCCACGGATGCCGGCGGAGATCTGGCTCTCGATCGTGTCCTTGGCGGTGCTCGCCATGTCGCTCGTGGCCCGGTAGCCGTCGGCCGCCTCCTCGAACTCGGCGGGCTTGAGGGCCTTCAGCGTCGCGATGTCCACGGCCGCCGTCACCGGCCCTTCGCCTGGCCACCGACGGCCGCGGTGTCCTGGTACTTCGACTGGATCTTGTCCAGCTCCGCCTTCACCTCGGCGTCGGACATCGTCAGGTCGCGCCCGGAGCGCTCCATCAGCCCGCCCAGCTCACCGCAGCGGCCCTTGACGTCCTCGACGTACTTCTTCCAGGACGCGTACAGCTCCTTCTGCGCCGCGGCGGACTGCACGCCGGACAGCTCACCCAGCCCCGACTGACCGTCACCCAGCTTGCCCAGGGCCTTGTCGACGTCGTCCTGGAGCCCCTTGGTGTCCTCGCCGGCCTTCGTCCAGACCTTCTTGTCCGACTTCAGGTCACCGGTCCCGCTGCCGCCCGGATCCATCGGCACGTGGTTCAACTGCATCCGCGCGGACCCTCGGGCCGCGGCGTCCGCCTTCAACTGCTCCCACTCGTCCCAGGACATGGATGTGGTCCTCCCCGTTTCCCCGTTGCCGGCAACCCCCGCCGGCTGAGCCATGCTCACCACGGCTCAGGCCATAAATCAAATCAAAGTCCCAAGCGATTCGGGGTGCGCAACGACCGGTCCCCCACAGCTCCCCGCCCGATCCATACCATTGGGGAGGCGGCGGGACACTTGCCCCTAATTTACTTTTGGTCCAGTCTTCGAGTGACGGCTCACCAGGAATCGCGCACGTTCAATCGCGCACCCCGATATGGATAGCCCGAGGGCCCACCCGCACGTCACAGAAGAAGAAAAGATGCGGAATAGAGTCGTCCGGATGACCGGCGCCCGCGCCTCCCTCCGCACCGCGGGGCCCATTTTCGTACGACCGCACCAGTGCCGAATGCGGCAGCCCTCCGACGGCGGGAAATCCCGGCCGTCCGCTCCGAGGGCCGCCGACGGGAGAGGAGCAGCCCCTACGCTTTGCGGAAACGTTTTTCTCCGACCCTCGCGCCCGCACGCGCCACCGACTTCTCCATTTCTCATACAGGATGGACATAGGGCCGAACGACACCTGGAAAAGGTGTTTGTCCGGCTACTTTCTTCACTCGTTTGCCGCACACCCATCGCCGCATGGTGCCGTTAGTTGCAGCATGACGAAGGCTCTGAGGGGTCAGGTACTCGATTCTGTTGCGGAGCGGTCCCGTTCGACCGCCAGGCGTCCCGTGCGGCTGGGTTCCTACACCTACCTGCCGGCAGCCGCCCGAACGCACAGCGCAAAAGGAGTTCTGATGAGGGGTGGCCTCTCTGTCACACTGGAGGCGACCGAAGAGATCCTCCGGGAATTCATGGACAGAATGAACTCGCTGGAGACCGATATCTCCCAACGCTGGGTGGGCACGGACACCTGGTTCCGTCTTTCGCCGGCGGAATGACATCACACATGCAGCACGAGAAAATGGGCTCGCACCCCGATCTTCCCGCGGACTACGCGGACGGCTATCACCACGGCAGGGGGCGGCACCGATCGCCCACCGAGGACTTCTCGTATCCTCTGGTCCCTCCGGACTCGGGCTGGGACCCCGCGGAAGAGCTCGCCTACATGCTGCGGGACTCCATCGAGCAGCAGGCGAGGATCCCGGGTGCGCGCTACGAGGACCATCCCACGGCTCCGGAGCCGACGACGCCCCACGAAGCCCTGGTAGAACTCACGGCGGAGCTGCCCCCGGTGAAGGCGGCTTCGCGGGGCCACCGCAAGGACCGCAGGAGGCAGCGCCCCGGCAGGCTCCGGATCGTCAGCTACCTCATCGCCGCCGCCGCGACCGTCATCGCGTCCGCCGTGAGCATCTTCGGCGGCCTGATCGCGTACGACCCGCTGCGCTTCGTGGCGGCGGCCCGGACACAGAGCGACGTGGTGTCCTGGTGGCCCGTCCTGGTGTTCGGCCCCTGGCTGGTGGCGTCCCTGTGCATCCTCCGGGCGGCGCTGCACCAGCGCCGGGCCTTCCACTCCTGGTCCGTGCTGCTGGTGTTCTCGGCCATCGCCATGGCGCTGTGTGTGGCGCAGGCACCGAAGAACATCGTGGACACCGTGGCCGCCGCCCTGCCGACTCTCGCCTCTCTGGCCTGCTTCCAGCAGGTGGTGCGCCAGGTCACCCTGACCAGGCCGCCCCGGCGGACCTTCCCACGGCACCGGTCCCAGCCTCCCGAGAAGGCGGCCGGTGAGGAAGCGGCGGCGCCCCAGGAGGGCACGCCGCGCACGAGCGGCAAACCGCCACGGGAGGACTTCGCAGGACCCGCGGGGAGGGCGGGTGCCGGCGGTCCGGCGGCCCATGACCGGTTCGCCGACCATCCGCGTCGCTTCGGGTGGCCCGGTGACCGTCCCTGACCGTTCACGGCGGCGCCACTCGGCCGGGGCCCGGTTCCGCCTGGCAAGCTGGAGGTTCCCCATCGATGAGCAGTTTCAGTACGCCGGTTCAGGCAGTCACCGGCCCGCGCGCCCGGGGCCGGACGGTCGGAGGCGACGCGTGAACACCCTGGTCACGACGCCCCCGCTGCTGCCCGATGTCGCCCGGCTCCGGCCCCGCCAGCAGATGGGCATCGACTGTGCCGTCTGCGGCCACCCGCTGGGACCGAGCGGCCGGGTGCTGGGTGAGGTGCGCTACCGCGGACTGCCGTTCCGGCTCTGGGTCTGCACGGCCGGCTGCGAGCCCCCGTCCGCCTCCGGCGCCTAGCCGACGCGTCCGTCACACGCGGCTGCCCCCGGCGTCCGGCCGGGGAAGTCCGTCACACGCGGGTGCCCCTGGTGTCCGGCCGGGGGCGTCCGTCATGCCGGGGCGATCGCCGTCAGCCGGTGGACGTCGCGGGCGGTGCCGGTCACTCCGGACAGGAAGCCCTGGGCGCGGGGGGAGGCGGTCTGCGTGAGCCAGGTCGGGTCGATGTCGCAGACCGCGACGCGGACACCCGTGCCGGCCAGGGCCAGCGGGAGGGTGTGGACGACCGTGGAGGGGAAGCTGAGGATCGTACGGCCGATGGGGCCCCGCCGGGCGATCAGCTCCAGGGGCAGGTCCGGGCGGACTATCTCCAGGCGGGTCTCGCCCGCCAGGCGGTGCAGCTTCTCGGTGCTCTCGCGGCGGTGGGCGAAGTAGCGGGTGACGCCGTGGGCCTTGGCCAGGCTGCGGACGGCCTCCAGGTAGTGGTCGCCGTCCACCACCCCCGTCTCCACCAGCGAGGTGCCGACCATGTCCGCGCCGTCGGTGATCCGCGGCGGCCCGAAGCGGCCCCGGGTCCAGGCGAAGTCGTTCGCGGTGACCGTGACGCCCTCCGGGGTCTCCGTCACCGGCATGGAGGAGAACACCTCGACCCGCCGGTGCGCGCTGGGCGTCAGCCGGCGGCGGGCGGAGGAGGACACCGGCGCGAAGAACAGGTCGCGGGCGCCGGGCCGGCCGCCTTTGCGGTGCCAGCGGACCAGACGTTCGCCGCGGGCGAGCTGGGCGACGAACTCCATCGTCGCCGTGCCGTCGTCCACGACCACCAGGTCGCGGGCGCGGGTCACGGTCAGCAGGAGCTGTACGTAGCGGGAGAACGGGTCGCCCATGACGACCCGGTCGGCCCGGCGCAGCGAGCCGGCCAGACCGCCGATGGTGTGGAAGGGCGCGGTCGCACCGCCCCGCGCCTCCTCCCAGCGCACCCGGTACCCCTCGTCCCGGGCCAGGTCGGCCATGCGCCGCAGCTGGCCCCGGGTCATGGGGTCGGTCGGGGCCAGCACGACGACGGTGAGCTCCGCACCGGCCGCCGCCCCGCCCGGCAGCCGCCGGACCTGCGCGGGCACGGCGGGCCCGGGTCCGGCCGGTGCGGGCCGGGACTGCGCGGGCAGGGCCGGCGGGGGCGCGGAGGCCGTGACCGACGGCGCGGCCGGGTGAGCCGGTGCCGCGTCGGGCAGGCCGTGCAGGTGTGCCCACTCCAGTACGTTCAGCAGCTGTACCGGGCTCTCCACGAAGGCGAGCGTGCGGGCAGGGTGGCCGGCCTGGCCGGCGCGGGGGCTCATCGGCGTACGACCGTCCCGTCGTCAGTGACCTGGATTCACACCGCGACCGGCTCGCCCGCCGCCGCGGCGATCTCCGCCTCGGCGACGACGCCGGCGACGCGGCGCAGCTTCTTCATCGGGCCGAGCTCGGAGTCGTAGACCTTCTTGACGCCGTCGCCGAGGGAGGCCTCGATGGTGCGGATGTCGCGGACCAGGCGGGTGAGGCCCTGCGGCTCCACCGACGCGGCCTGGTCGGAGCCCCACATGGCGCGGTCGAGCGTGATGTGGCGCTCGACGAACGTGGCGCCCAGCGCGACCGCGGCCAGCGTGGTCTGCAGGCCCGTCTCGTGGCCGGAGTAGCCGATCGGGACGTTCGGGTACTCCTTCTCCAGCGTGTTGATCACGCGGAGGTTCAGCTCCTCGGCCTTCGCGGGGTACGTCGAGGTCGCGTGGCACATCAGGATGTTGTCGCTGCCCAGGACCTCGACCGCGTGGCGGATCTGCCGCGGGGTGGACATGCCGGTGGACAGGATGACCGTACGGCCCGTGGCGCGCAGGGCGCGCAGCAGTTCGTCGTCGGTCAGGGAGGCGCTCGCCACCTTGTGGGCGGGGACGTCGAACTTCTCCAGGAAGGCGACGGCCTCGGTGTCCCACGGGGAGGCGAACCAGGCGATCCCCTTCTCCTTGCAGTAGGCGTCGATCTGGCGGTACTCGTCCTCGCCGAACTCCACCCGGTGGCGGTAGTCGATGTACGTCATCCGGCCCCAGGGGGTGTCGCGCTCGATGTCCCACTGGTCGCGGGGGGTGCAGATCTCGGGGGTGCGCTTCTGGAACTTGACGGCGTCGCAGCCGGCCTCGGCGGCCACGTCGATCAGCTTGAAGGCGTTCTCCAGCTCACCGTTGTGGTTGATGCCGATCTCGCCGCAGATGTAGACCGGGCGGCCGGGGCCGACCTCGCGCGAACCGAAACTGCGCAGACGGGAGTTGGTGCTCATCGGGGGTGTCCTTACTTGGGGAGGGAATCGAGAGAGGGGCCGAGGATCCAGCTGGCGATCTCTCGGATCGCGCCGTCACCGCCGGGGACGGTGGTGACCGCGCGTGCGGCGCCGCGTACGACGTCGTGAGCGCTCGCGACCGCCACGGGCCAGCCGACGAGGGCGAAGCACGGCAGGTCGTTGACGTCGTTGCCGACGTAGAGCACGCGCTCCGGCGCGATGCCCTGCTCCTCGCACCACTGCTTCAGCGCGAGGTCTTTCCGGTCGATGCCGTGCAGCACGGGGATCTGCAGCTTCCGTGCGCGGGCGGCGACGACCGGGTTCTGTTCCGTGGACAGGATCAGCAGCTTCAGGCCGCTCCTGCGGAGGGCCGCGACGCCGAGGCCGTCGCCGCGGTGCACGGCGACGAACTCCCGTCCGTCGGAGTCGATCAGCACCCGGTCGTCGGTCTGGGTGCCGTCGAAGTCCAGTACGACCGCGTCCACGTCGTCGGCGGTCGGCAGCGAACCGGGGCGGTCCGCGTCGAAGAGGGGCGCGAGGGCCCGGGCCCGCGCGAGGTCGTGCGGGTCGTCGATCTCCAGCACCCGGGCCGGGTCGGTGCGGACCAGCTCGGTGTGGCCGAAGAAGCGGTGGCGGTGTTCGCGGAAGCCGGCCGCGTCCATGGCGTAGGCGGCGCCGGTCTCCAGGAAGTCCTGGGGGCGGTCCTGGCGGCGCGGGCGGTAGGACTTGTCGTGGTTGACGCCGTAGCCTCCGGCGGTCGGCGCGGGAACGGCGTGGCTGCCGCCCGCCGCCGCGGCCACCGAGGCCGTTCCGGGCCCGGCTGCCGGGCGCGCCGGACCCGTGGGTCCCTCCGCTGCCGGCCGAGCCTCGGGCACCAGGCCCGGGGCTGACGGCTCGCCGTGCGCGGCGAGTTCGTCGGCCGCTTCCCGCCAGACGAAGCCGTGGAAGGGCGCGACCGTCAGCGCGGTGTCCGCACCGTCTTCGATCACCGCCGACGCGACACCGTCGATGTCCTCGCGGACGAGGAACGGGCTGGTGCACTGCACGAGCAGCACCACGTCGACGGTGGAGCCGTGCAGCGTCTCGTGGGTGTCCATGGCGTGCAGGACCGCGGCCTCGGAGGTGGCGGTGTCCCCGGCGATGGCGGCGGGCCGCAGCACGACCTCGGCGCCGGCTTGCCGGGCGGCGGCGGCGATGGCCTGGTCGTCGGTGGAGACGACGACGTCGGTCACCAGCCGGGTCGCCCGGCACTCGCGCACCGCGCGGGTCACCAGCGGGACACCCCCGACGGGGGCGAGGTTCTTCGCGGGCACGCCCTTGGAGCCGCCGCGCGCGGGGATCACCGCGAGCACCCGGCGGACCGAGACGCCCGGGCCCGCTTGCGAGTGGGACATGGTGTGTGCTCCTTGGAGTGAGGTCACAGCTCGCCCATCCGCCGGATCACGGGGGCGACCCGCTGGACGCCGTGCCGGTAGGCGCCGCGCGCGGCCCGGCGGACGATCTGCCGGACGGGGCCGGGCGCCTTGTCGGCGGCGGGCGCGCCGGGCAGCGGGACGCCGTCGGGGCCGAGATGGTGGCGGGCGAGGATGCCGGGCAGGTATCCGGGCGCGGTCTCGGGGGTGTAGTAGGGGTTCAGGGGCGGCAGGCCGCCCGGCCGGTCGAGGAGCTTGGCGATGCGCTCGCGGGCGGCGTCGAAGGCCGCGTCGTACGACCCTCCCCCAGAGGGGGTGCCCCCAGCCGCGACGCCCTGCCGGGCCAGCCACTCCTCGTCCGGCACCGGCCGGTGCCCGGCGTCGAGCTGGTCCCAGGAGGCGAGGCAGCCGGAGCCGGTGAAGTGGTGGTTGCCGAGCACCTCGCGCACCCCGAGGTCGGTGAGGACCGCGGTGGGGACACGGCGGTGCAGGGCCTCCAGGGCGGCCGTGGAGCTGACCGTGACCAGCAGGTCGGTGCGGTCCAGCACCTCGCCCATGTGCCCGTAGACCAGGCGGAAGTTGGCCGGCGGGTCCTGGCCCTGGACCAGTTTCTGGTAGGGCAGTTCCTCGATGTGGGTGGTGTGCTCGCCGGGCTTGGAGCGCAGCTTGAGCAGCACTTCGCGCTCGGGGTGCCTGCGGGCGTGCTCGATGAGCCGGCCCAGCAGGTAGATGCGGTCCCGGCGGTTGTCCGGCACGGACGGCTGGGCCGCGAACACCACGGTGAAAGGGTCGTGTTCGCCGGTGTAGGGGGCGCCGCCGAGGAAGGGCAGCGCGACCTCGGTGACCGCGGAGGCGTCGGTGCCGACCCCCTCGTACACGGCCCGGAAGCGGTCCGCGTCGTGGCGGGAGTTGGCGAGGACGAGGTCCGCGCCGTGCCGCAGCAGCAGTCCGTCGACGAGCTTCTCGTAGACCACTCCGACGTAGCCGGTGACGACCACGGGACGCGGCCCGGAGCCCCAGGCGGCGCGCAGCCCGTGCAGCATCGCCTGGACGCCGCCGCCGACCAGGGCGAGGACGAGGACGTCGTACGACTCCTCGGTCATCGCGCGCAGGAACTCGGCTCCGGTGACCTCGCGCAGGAAGTCCGCCCGGACGCCGACCTCGCGCAGCTGGCGGGCGGTGGGGGTGGCTCGTCCCCGCAGGAGGTAGCCGTCGAGCCGGAACCCGGCGGCCGCGGGGGTGAGGCGCTGCGCGGTGAGCGCGCCCCACTTCCACCGGGTGTCCGAGTCGGCGAGTACGGCGACTCGCAGGGAATTCGTTGCACTTGCTGGCACGCCACAGACGCTAGGAAGCGATTCCGAGGTTCCGCCCAACCCGAATGCAACAAACGGTTAACAGCACATCGCCGAATGGCGAATCGGGCCGCAATCGCCCTGTGAAACAGCCTGGTTCACAGCTTCGCCATGTGTCGTTCACCCGGTATCAAGCAGGTCGTCAAGACGAATGGCGGGCCACGCCCTACCGTCCTTCACGTGGTCAAGCTCTCCGTCATCGTGCCGTTCTACAACGTGCAGCAATACGCGCCCGACACACTCAGGAGTCTGAAGTCGAACGCGCGTGAGGACTTCGAATTCATTCTCGTCGACGACTGTTCCCGCGACGGGACACCAGAGATTCTCGCGCGCGCGGAGCGCGAGCTGCCGGGTGCGGTCCTGGTCCGGCACGAGCAGAACGGAGGACTGGCGACCGCGCGCAACACCGGTATCGACCGGGCGCGCGGCACGTACCTGACCTTCCTGGACGGCGACGACTGGCTCGCCCCCGGCTATCTCCCGAAGCTGCTCGCCTCGATCGAGGAGCTGGGCTGCGACTTCCTGCGCACCGACCATGTGCAGTGCACCGCCCGGTCGCGCAGCGTGCACCGGGTGCCGGTGGGCCGGCGGAACACCGTGCTGAACCCGCGGGAGGCGATCCTGCCCGCGGACCGGTCCACCTCGGTGGACTACGCGTACGCGTGGGCCGGCGTCTACCACCGGCGGCTGGTGGACCGGGGGGTGCTGCACTTCACCGACGGGCTGCGCACGGCCGAGGACCGGCCGTGGATCTGGAAGCTGCACCGGGAGGCGGAGTCCTTCGCCGCGGTGAGCCTGCTCGGGGTGTTCTACCGGCGCGGGGTCGCCTCGTCCCTCACCCAGATCGGCGATGTGCGGCAGCTGGACTTCATCCGGGCGTTCGACCAGGTCATCGCGGAGACCGCGGCGGACCGGGAGGCCGGTGTCCTGCTGCCGAAGGCCGTCCGCACCTACTGCGCGATCATCTCCCATCACCTGGGATCCATCGAGAGGTTCGAGCCGGCGGTGGCGAAGAAACTGAAATCCCTGAGCGCGGCAGCCCTGCGGCGCATGCCGCAGGACGTGCTGGACGAGGCGCTGGACTCCATGGACGTCCAGCGCGCGACCCGGCTGCGCCGGCTGCGCCGCCGTCCCGCCGCCGCGGGGGTCGCCGCGTGACCACCCAGATCTTCCAGGCGTCGACGCTGTACGGCACGGCCACGCTCGCCGCCGCCCTGGACTCCGGCTGCTTCCGCCCCGCCGACCGGCGGATCCTGCTGGTCTGCAACAACGCGGCCACGCCCGAGACCTCGCCGGCACTGGACGGGATGCCGGGCTTCGAGCGGCTGCGGGACCGGTTCGACGACGTGGTGTCGTACAACGAGGCGATCTTCCCGTTCCACCCGGGCGGCTGGGCGCCCCGCGGGGACGACCTGCCCTTGTGGGAACGGTACCTGCGCCACGAGTGGCAGCTCGGCACCGATGACGTCGAGCTGGCCGTCGAGTCGATCCAGGTGAACCCGTCGCTGGCGCTCGCGCAGATCTTCACCGGCGCGCCGGTCACCGTCTACGCCGACGGCCTGATGAGCTACGGCCCCACCCGCAACAAGATCGACCCGCTGGTCGGCACCCGTGTGGACCGGGTCCTGCACCTGGACCTGGTGCCGGGTCTGACGCCGCTGCTGCTCACCGAGTTCGGGGTGCCCGGCGAGCTGGTGCCGACGCCCGCCTTCACCAAGGTCCTCGCCGAACTCGCGCCGGTCGGCGATGACTTGCCGGCGGTCGAGGAGCCGGCGCTGCTGCTCGGCCAGTACCTGTCCGCGCTGGACATCCTCACCGCCGAGCAGGAGGAGGACCTGCACGTGCGGATGCTGAGGGGCGCGGCCGCCCTCGGTCACACCACGGTGGTGTTCAAGCCGCACCCGTCCGCCCCGGCCCGCTTCACCCGCTCCCTGGAGCAGGAGGCGGAGCGGCTGGCGGTCGAGCTGACCGTGCTGGACACCCCGGTGCTCGCGGAGGTGCTGTACCAGCGGATGCGTCCCGCGCTGGTCGTCGGCTGCTTCTCCACGGCCCTGCTCACCGCCTCCGCCCTGTACGGCCTCCCGGTCGCCCGGGTGGGCACCGCGCTGCTGCTGGAGCGGCTGACGCCGTACGAGAACAGCAACCGGATCCCGGTGACGATCGTGGACGCGCTGCTGCCCGAGCTGACCGACCGGCGGGCCGTCGCCGAGCAGCGGCGGGGCATGGACGTGGAGGCGCTGGGCGCGCTGATCCGCGCGGTCGGCTTCGCGATGCAGCCGAAGATCCTGCCTGGCTTGCGGCCGGAGGCGGAGGGCTGGCTGGCCCGGCACCTGACCGAGCACACCCTGCGCTACTTCAAGCGACGGCGGCTGACCTCGCTGGCGCTGCCCGGCGGGGTGCCCGCCCAGCTGGCGTTCATCCCGCGCAACGCGACGGTCCGCCGGGTGGCGCGCAAGGCGCGCAGCCTGCGCAGGGGCGCACGCGGTTGACCACCGACCAGGAAGGAAACCGCACATGACCGCTTCCCCCTCCGGCGTCGTGCCGGCGCCGGACCCCCTCATACGCCGGGCGGCCGGGATCCCGGCCGCCCGGGCCCCGCGCCGGGGCCGCCTGCTCGCCCTGGACGGTCTGCGGCTCGTCGCCGCGCTGATGGTCTGCGTCTACCACTACACCGGTCGCGGCGGCGTGGTCTCCGCGTCCTGGCACGCAAGCCCGGACCACCTGTTCCCGTCCCTGTCCCGGGCGGCCGTGTACGGCAACCTCGGCGTGCAGTTCTTCTTCGTCATCAGCGGTTTCGTGATCTGCATGAGCAGTTGGGGCCGTACCCTCGGCGACTTCTTCCGCTCCCGGGTCGCCCGCCTGTATCCCGCGTACTGGGTCGCGCTGGTCCTGATCACGGCGGCGTCCCTCGTGCTCCCGGTCGTCGTCCGCCCGGTCCGCCTGGACGAGTTCCTGGTGAACCTCACCATGCTGCAGCAGCCGATGGGCGCCACGCGGGTCCTCGGGGTGTGCTGGACGCTCTGGGTGGAGGTGCGGTTCTACGTCCTGTTCGCTCTGTTCGTCGTGGTGCGCGGGGTCACCTACCGCCGGGTCGTGCTGTTCGCCTGCGTGTGGACGCCGGCGGCCGTCCTGTGCCACTCGTCCGGCAACGAGCTGCTGCGCCAGGTGGTCATGCCCGAGTACGCCCCCTTCTTCGTCGGCGGTCTGGCGCTGTACCTGATCCACCGCTTCGGCAGCGACCTGCTCGCATGGGGCATCGTCGTGATGTCCTGGCTGCTCGCCCAGAGCGAGGCCACCCGCGGACTGTGGGGCCCGCACCCGCACCGCGACCCGTACGTCGTCATCCTGGTCGTCACCGCCGCCTACGCGGCCGTCGCCGCCGTGGCGCTGGGCTGGACCCGGTGGGCCTCCTGGCCCTGGCTGGTCACGGCCGGCGCGCTGACGTACCCGTTCTACCTGGTCCACGAGCACCTGGGGTGGTTCGTCATCCGGCTGCTGCACCGGGGGCTCGGCCTGCCCCCCTGGCCGACGCTCGCCGTGACCGTACTGGGCATGCTGGCGCTGGCCTGGCTGATCCACCGGTTCGTGGAGAAACCGTTCGGCCCCCGGCTGAAGAGGGCGCTGAAGAAGGCCCGTACGCCGGGGGCGGCCGCCCTCAGCTGATGCCGTACCGCGCCCCGATGCCGGCGACGACCAGCGCGAGCCCCTCCTCGAACTGCCGGTCGTAGTCGTCGAAGAGCAGCTTCCCGGCCTCGGCGGCGAGCGGGAAGTCGGCCATGCGGCGGGCGCGTTCCTCGACGTCGTACCCCTCCCGGCGCTCCCCCGGGAGGGGCCGTACGCCCTGCTCCTCGGTGACGAAGCCGAGGGTGTACGCGTGCGCGGTGCGCCCCGCGTCGACGGCCTGCGCGAGGCTGAGGCCGGCGCCGGTGAGCACCCGCAGGTTCGCCTCCATCTCCCGGGCGTGGTCGATGCCGGTGAAGCGTGAGCCGCTGAAGACCTTGGCGCCGTCGCGGTAGCCGAGCAGCGCGGCCCGCAGCCCGCGCTGGGTCTTCAGCAGCCGCTCCCGCCAGGTGTCGGCGGGGTCGAGCGTGGTGCCGGCGACCATCCGCCGGTACATCTCCGTCGCCATCTCGTCGAGCAGCGCCTGCTTGTCCTTGAAGTGCCAGTACAGGGCGGGTGCCTTGACGTCCAGCTCGCGCGCGATGGCGCGCAGGGTCAGCCCGTCCAGACCGACCTCGTTCAGCAGCCGCAGCGCGGTGCCGGCGACTCGTGCGCGGTCCAGGGGCGCGCGCTTCTCGGTACTCACACTTGACAGCTTAACAGCGTTAAGGGCACTCTCGTCGGCGACGGGACTTAACAACGTTAAGGAGATCTGCGATGGATGTCGTGATCGTGGGTGCGGGTCCGACGGGCCTGACGCTGGCCATCGACCTCGCCCGGCGCGGGGTGGAGGCGCTCGTGGTGGAGCGGGCGGAGGCGCTGTTCCCCGGCTCGCGCGGCAAGGGGATCCAGCCCCGCACCCAGGAGGTCTTCGCCGACCTCGGCGTCCTGGACGCGATCCGGGCGGCCGGCGGCCCCTACCCGCCCCGGCTGCTGTGGAGGAACGGCGAACGACTCGGCACCCAGCCGATGTTCGAGCGGATCCCGGCGGACGAGGGCACGCCGTACACCGAGCCGCTGATGGTCGCGCAGTGGCGGACCCAGGAGGTGCTGTACGCGCGGCTGACCGAACTGGGAGGCCGGGTCGCCTTCGGCCGCGAGGTGACGGGCCTGGCACAGGACGCGGACGGCGTACGGGTGGACTTCGCGGACGGTACGGCCCTGCGCGCGGCGTACGCGGTCGCGGCCGACGGCGGACGCTCGGCGGTCCGGCGCGCCCTGGGCGTCGGCATGACCGGCGAGACGGTCGACCCGGCGCCGTTCCTGGTGGCGGACGTACGGCTGAGGGGCCTGGACCGGGACCACTGGCACACGTTCCCGGGGCCCGACGGCACCGGCCTCGCCCTGTGCCCGCTCGCCGGCACGGACGACTTCCAGCTGCAGGCGCGGCTGCCGGGGACCGCCCGGGCCGACCTGTCCCTGGACGGCGTCCGCACCCTGGTCGCCGCCGGCACGCACCTCGGCGCCCCGGACGTGACGGAGCTGCGCTGGGCCTCCGACTTCCGCCCGCGCGCCGCCCTGGCGGACCGGTTCCGGGCGGGCCGGGTCTTCCTCGCCGGGGACGCGGCCCACGTCCACTCCCCGGCGGGCGGCCAGGGCCTGAACACCAGCGTGCAGGACGCCTACAACCTGGGCTGGAAGCTGGGCGCGGTACTCCGGGACGGGGCGCCGGAAGCGCTGCTGGACACGTACGAGGAGGAGCGCCGCGCGAACGCCGCGGCCATGCTGGAGTTGACGACGGGGGTGCACCGGGGAGAGGTCCGGCGGGGCCGAGCGACGGTCCAGCTCGGCCTGGGCTACCGGGAGTCGTCCCTCAGCGTGGACACGCGGGAACGGACCGAGGGCATAGGCGCAGGCGACCGCGCCCCGGACGGCACGGTGTCGGGCGTCCGCCTCTTCGACGCCTTCCGCGGCCCCCACTGGACCCTCCTGGGAGCGACGGTGCCGGGGCTGCGCTCGCTCCCCACGGCACCGAAGTCCTACGGCCGGGGCATCTTCCTGATCCGTCCGGACGGGTACGTGGGCTGGGCGGGAAGCACGACGGAGGGCCTGCGGGCCTATGCGGAACAAGCGGGAGTGTTCGTGACTCCGTAGGGCGCAACCGCCTCAGGGGACGAAGCCGGCGAAGCGCTCACGCGCCGGCGAGCGACAGCTTCACCGCGAACCCCAGGAACAGCGCCCCCGCCGCCGACGTGGCGGTGGCGGACAGCCGCTTGCGCCGGCGGAACGCCGCAGCGAGCCGCGTGCCGCCGAATATCAGGGCGCTGAGGTAGAGCCCGCTGGCCAGCTGGGCGAACGCGCCGAGGACGACGAAGGAGAGGGCCGGGTAGGCGTAGCCGGGGTCCACGAACTGCACGAAGAAGGCTACGAAGAAGAGGATCGCCTTGGGATTGAAGAGGCTGACGACGAGCGCACGGCGGAAGGGCCGCTCGTCGGCGCCCGGGACGGGCGCGGCCGCCTCGACGGCCGGCTCCCGCCGGATCCGCCACATCCGCCGGGCGGCCCGCAGCATGCCGATCGCCAGCCAGCTCAGGTATCCGGCCCCGGCGTACTTCACGATCCCGAACAGCAGTGCGTTCCCCTGCAGCAGCGAGGCGACTCCGGCGGCCGACAGCGTCATCAGCACGGTGTCCCCGCACCAGACCCCGGCGGCGGCGGTGTACCCGGCCCGCACGCCACGGCGGGCGGCCACGGAAAGGACGTAGAGGGAGTTGGGACCGGGCAGCAGGACGATCAGGACCAGGCCTGCTAGGTAGGTGGGGAGATCGATGACGCCGAACATGCCATGGAGTGTCGCACGGGGGTACGACAGCCGGTCCGCCCCGTCCGGGAGGACCGCCCCGCTCAGAACGCGTCCGCCGGCACATGGCTCCCCCAGACCCCGCGGAGCGCCCCGCACACCTCCCCCACCGTCGCCCGCGCCCGCAGCGCCTCCTTCATCGGGTACAGGACGTTGTCGTCCCCCTCCGCCGCCTTGCGCAGCGCGTCCAGCGCCGCGGTCACCGCGCCCTGGTCGCGCTCGGCCCGCAGCCGGGCGAGGCGCTCGGCCTGCCGGGCCTCGATCGCCGGGTCCACGCGGAGCGGCTCGTACGGCTCCTCCTCGTCCAGCCGGAAGCGGTTGACCCCGACGACCACCCGCTCCCCGGAGTCCGTCTCCTGCGCGATGCGGTACGCGTTCCGCTCGATCTCGGCCTTCTGGAAGCCCTGTTCGATCGCCGCGACCGCCCCGCCCAGGTCCTCCACCCGCCGCATCAGGTCGACGGCGGCCTCCTCCACCTCGTCCGTCATCCGCTCGACCGCGTAGGAACCGGCGAAGGGGTCCACCGTGGCCGTCACGTCCGTCTCGTGCGCCAGCACCTGCTGCGTCCGCAGCGCCAGCCGCGCGCTCCTGTCCGTGGGCAGCGCGATCGCCTCGTCGAAGGAGTTGGTGTGCAGGGACTGCGTGCCGCCGAACACCGCGGCCAGGGCCTGCACGGCGACCCGGACCAGGTTCACCTCCGGCTGCTGCGCCGTGAGCTGCACCCCGGCCGTCTGGGTGTGGAAGCGCAGCATCAGCGACCTGGGGTTCCGCGCGCCGAACTCCTCCCGCATCACCCGCGCCCAGATCCGGCGCGCCGCGCGGAACTTGGCGACCTCCTCCAGCAGTGTCGTACGGGCCACGAAGAAGAAGGACAGGCGCGGGGCGAAGTCGTCGACGTCCATGCCGGCCGCGATCGCCGTACGGACGTACTCGATGCCGTCGGCGAGGGTGAAGGCGATCTCCTGCACGGGGGAGGCGCCCGCCTCGGCCATGTGGTAGCCGGAGATCGAGATCGTGTTCCACTTCGGGATCTCGGCGGTGCAGTACCGGAAGATGTCCGCGGTCAGCCGCAGGGAGGGCTTGGGCGGGAAGATGTACGTGCCGCGGGCGATGTACTCCTTCAGCACGTCGTTCTGGATCGTGCCCGTCAGCCGGTGGGCGGCCACCCCCTGCTCCTCCGCCACCAGCTGGTAGAGCAGCAGGAGCAGGGCGGCGGGCGCGTTGATCGTCATCGACGTCGACACCTGGTCCAGCGGGATGCCGTCGAACAGCAGCCGCATGTCCTCGATCGAGTCGATGGCGACGCCCACCTTGCCGACCTCGCCGTGCGCGAGGGGCGCGTCTGAGTCGTGGCCCATCTGGGTGGGCAGGTCGAAGGCGACGGACAGCCCGGTGGTGCCGTGGGCGATCAGCTGCCGGTAGCGGGCGTTGGACTCCGCCGCCGTGCCGAAGCCGGCGTACTGGCGCATGGTCCAGGGGCGGCCGGTGTACATGGTCGGGTACACCCCGCGGGTGAACGGGTACGCGCCCGGTTCGCCCAGCTTCCGGTCGGGGTCCCAGCCGGCCAGGTCGGCTGGACCGTACACCGGTTCGATCGGCAGGCCCGACTCCGACCGACGTGCCGACTCCTGTGCCATGGCTGCCTCCGCGGTACGACCGGTACTCCGTAGGTACTCCTCACCATGCCCCGTAGTTCGGCGCGGGTCACGCGGGGAAACATCCCGGACATGAGGATCCCGGGGAGACCTGCCGTCCTGCTCGCCTCGGCCGCCGTGCTGGCCGCGCTCTGCGGGTGCACCGTGCAGCCGACGGGCGCCGACGGCAAACGCGGCCTGCCGGTGCAGGTCCAGGTGCCGGGCGGCCGCGGCCACGCGCCCGCCCGGCCGGCACCGGCCACCACGCCGACGCGGCCGGCCGCCCCCGCGCCGCGGGTGCTGTGGTCGCGCGGGGACAGCGGGACCGGCGTGCGGGAACTCCAGGCGCGGCTGCGCCAGGTGGGCTGGCTGGCCGTCGGGCCGACGGGGTCCTACGGGGTGCTCACCGAGCGGGCGGTCAGGGGCTTCCAGGGCAGGCGCGGGCTGCCGCGGACCGGCGCGACGGACGCCGTGACCTGGCAGCGGCTGGTGGCGATGACGCGTCCGCCCGCCAAGTGGGAGTTGTACCTGATGGGCGGTCAGCCGGCCGGCGGGCCGGACCCGCGCTGTCTGACCGGACGGGTGCTGTGCATCGACAAGACCAGCCGGACGCTGCGCTGGATGGTGGACGGGCGGACCCTCTCCACGATGGCGGTGCGCTTCGGCGCGCAGTACACCCCGACCCGCGAGGGTGTGTTCCGCGTCTACTGGAAGTCACGGCACCACGTGTCGACCCTCTACAACGCGCCGATGCCGTACGCGATGTTCTTCAGCGGCGGCCAGGCGGTGCACTACTCGTACGACTTCGCGGCGCGCGGATACGCGGGCGGCTCGCACGGATGCGTCAACGTACGGGACGAGACGGCGATCGCCCGGCTGTTCGCTCAGGTGCGGGTGGGCGACAAGGTCGTCGTCTCCCGGTGAGATGCGGGGCGCGGGCGGGACCGGGGGAACGTGCCCCGCCCGCGCCAGGTGCACGAGCCGTGGGTACGGGGGGAACCCCGGCTCAGTGCGACGGCCGATGACCAGTCGGCTCACTCAGTACTGCGCCGTGGGCTCCAGAAACGTCACACCTCGCGCCGAAAAATTTTCGGCGACCTTGAAACTGCAGGTCACAGGGGTGCGGCCGGTCAGAGCGCGGTGTACGTCGGGGACGGCGACGGGGATACCGGGGCGTGTCCCGGTGCGCCGGGGTGCGCCGGGGCGAAGGCGGAGGGTGCGGGGACGGCGCCACGGTGCCGGCCGCCGCCCTTGCCGCCGCCCGGGCCGTGGTCGCCCTTGCCCCCGTCCCCGTCGCCCTCTCCGTCCTTGCCCTTGCCCTTGTCCTGGTCGTCGCCCTTGCCCTGGCCCGAGTCCTTGCCCTGCCCGTTGCCGGTGGTGCCGCCGGCGGTGTCGCCGGTCGTGCCGCCGTTCAGGGTGCCGGAGGCGGAGTCGCCGGCGGCCAGCAGGACCCTGCAGTACTTGGTGACGCGGGCGGGGCCGCCCGCCAGGTGCTCCAGCGTGCGCTTGCGGCCGGTGTCCAGCTCCTTGCCGTCGCGCAGGGCACGGCAGACCGAGGCGGCGCCGGGCCACCCGGTGCCGTACGTGGGGGCCCCGGAGCCGGGGGCGGTGGTGGCGCCGGTGCCCTCGTCCGCCCCGGCGGCCTCGTCACCGGTACCGCCCGGCCGCCCGTCCGGAGTGCCCTCCGGCGTGCCCGGGACGAGGCCCGGGGTGGCCGGCCCGGTACCGGAGGCGGGCGGCTGCCCGGCCGTCGTGCCGGCGGAGACGGAGGCGGAGGGGCGGGGGTGGTCGTTGTCGAACGGCGTGGGCAGCACCCCGCTGCCGGCGGCCACGGCGACCCCGCCGAGCGTGCCCACGGCCGCGGCCGCGGCGAGCGCCAGGCGCGCCGGGCGGGCCCAGCGGGGGCGCCGGATGCGGATTCCGGTACCGGCCGGGGCACCGATGCGGACCAGTCCGGCGTCGGTTCCGGGTGCCGGGGTGCGCGGGGCGGCGGGGGCGTGGGCGGCGGCGGTGCGCTCCGCCTCGGCGGCCTCGCGGGCCTTGCGGAACGCGGCCAGGGCGGCCTGCTCGCCAGGGAGTTCACCGGCCGCGGGGGCCGCCTCCGCGGACAGCGCGCCGAGCGCCTGGGACAGGCGTTCGGCCTGGTCACGAGCGGAGGGGTCGACGGCTTCCAGTGACTCACCGCGCAGCAGGCGTTCCGCCGTCTCCCGGTCCAGCCACTTGTACTGCTCGTCGGCCATCACATGTCCTTCTGCGTCCGCGTACGCGTATGCGTCACAGTTGCGGACGTCACCGCGCGGTGGCGCGGTTCTCGCTGCGGCGGGAGTGCGTCGAGTCCGCCCGCCGATTCCGGATCGGCGCCGATCAGCTCCGCGAGCCGCTTCAGACCGCGGTGCGCTGCGGTGCGGACGGCGCCCGCGCGTTTGCCGAGGGTCTCGGCGGCGGTCTTGGCGTCCAGGCCGACGACCACGCGCAGGACGACCGCCTCGGCCTGGTCCTGCGGGAGCCGGGCGATCAGGGAGAGGGCGCTGTCGGTGGCCAGGGCCTCGATGGCCTCGCCGGCCGTGTCGGACTCGGCGGCCCGCCCGGTCAGCTCCGTCTCGTCGCCGCCTATGGCGGGGCGGCGGCCGCGCATGCGTATGTGGTCCAGGGCGCGGTTGCGGGCGATCCTGGCGGCCCAGCCGCGGAACCGGTCGGCGTCGCCGCTGAACCGGTCCAGGTCGCGGGCGATCTGCAACCAGGCCTCGGACGCGACGTCCTCGGCGTCCGGATCGCCGACCAGTGTGCGGACGTATCCGAGCAGGCGGGGATGGACCGCGCGGTACACCGTACGGAACGCGGTCTCGTCTCCGTTCTGTGCCGCACACACCGCGGCGGTCAGCTCCGCGTCGTCCCCCAGCACCGTACTCCCTTTACGCCTGTCTTCGGTCGGCGCGAAAGGCACGTTACGGCGTGAAACCACTGCGCGTCCACGTCCGTAGAAGATGCAACTAACTCGTGACCGGGTTCGGGTGTGCGCAGGGTGAGATTCGGAGGTGGCGGGGTGTGACAGAAACGGCACGCGCGGCGCTGAGAAAGGTACGGGCCGTGCGCGGCCCGTCCGCGCGACGGCCGGGGCCTCTCCTGTGGGGGGTGGCGGCCCCGGCCGTTGCCTCGGCCTACCTCTCTGGCCTGTGGTGAGGCCTGGAACAGGCTGCCACTGCGACTAACGCGTGACCAACCGGTCAGGCGCACCCATGCGATGTTGCGGGACAACGCGCTGAGCCGTCCCTGCCACCGGCTTGCGAGCCCCTTCTCCGCGCTCACCGCACTGAGCCATCGTGTGTCCGGTGAGGAGTGCCTCACATTCGCGTAGACCTCTACGGGGCTCCCCCTCCCGGCACCCGGCCCGGACTCGGCGTGAGCGAGAGCCGGCCCCGGAGATCCCTCTTCGTTGCCCTCGGCCCGACCACCTGAAGACGGAAGAAGGCCCCACCCTGGCGGAAACGGCTCGGGCGGGGCCTTCTGTCGGCCACTTCTACTTCACGCTGATCTCGACAGCCTCGAAAATGTCGGAGTCCGTCTCTTGCTGCCAGTCCGGCAGGTCCGGCCAGTCAGCCACGTATCCGGGCTTCGGGTCCTCGAAGTGCTTGTACATCTGCGCTGTCCAGCACGTTGCGACAAAGCGGCCCTTCTGCTCGCGCGACAGCCGGGTCGCGTGCCCACCGCTCAGTTCGAGGAACTGGCGCACCTGCTCGTACACGGCGCCGGCGGCCTCGCGTTCCCACTCGGGCGTCTCCTCCCATGGGGTCACGTAGCTCGGCTTGGGCTCGCCGGGAAAGTGCTTCCGCACTCCAGCGATCCACGCCTCACGGAAGACCCGCGCGCCCTCGTTGGTCATGCCATCCCCTCTCGTCATGCCGGCAGGGTGCCGATCTCGGCCGTCAACTCGGCAATGCGCCGGTCGCGTCCGAAAGTGCCCAGCTCGGCAGTCAGGGTTTGGAGTCTACGGGCGACGTATCCGGACCCGGACTCGCGCGCCAGGCGGAGGGCTTCGAGCCCGTACTGCACGACCTGATCCGAATCCTTCCTCTTGGCCCCGATGGCGGCCAGGTCGACGAGCACAGCGCCACGGCGGCGGAAGGATTGGCCGGAGGCGAGGGGCTTGAGCCGAAGCGCGTCCTTGAGAGCGGCCTCGGCGAGGACGAGCCGGTTGAGCTGCAAGTACCGGGCGCCGCGCTCCTCGGCCAGGCGGGAGCCGTCGAAGCGCAGCCATCCACCGTTGGAGACCTCACCGCTGAGGTTGGACACCTTCTCCGCTTCGTCGAGCGCCTCCTCACAGGCGTCGAAGTCACCCATCCACGCGTACGCCTCGGCCTGAACCGCTGCCGCCCAATGCCGCGTCGAGAGGCTGCTGTCCCCGTGAAGGGCGACTCGACGTGCCGCGCCGAGTGTTTCCGCGGCTCGCCGGTAGCGCTCCTCGGAAAGATCCACGTACGCACTACGAATGAGCGCACAGGCCCATAGATCGTAGTTGCCTGCCTCCTTGCTGGCGCTGGCGGCCAACGAGTACGAGGCCGTCGCGTCACCGTAGCGGTTGGCGTCGAAGGCCAGCTCTCCCGCAAGCTGGAACAGGTCACCGGCGGCGAGGCAGAACACGTTCGCTCGATCACCACCGCCCCGAAGGGCGTCGTTCAGGGCTCCGAGCTGAGACTGAACGATGGAACGCACCGAGTGCTTGGCACGGGCAAGTTGGTAAACCTGCCAGAGGTGGCCGTTCATGCGCTCGAAGTCGTCGGCGCCGCCTCGTAGCGCGCCTTCCGTCAAGGCGTCCGCGCCCTCCATCGGCACGGCGGCGAGCGCGCCGGAGACCGCCATGAGGCGCAGAAACTCGCGTCGGATCATCTCTTCCGTGTCCCCCGAGCCGCGGTGGGCTTTCGATACCACCCCCTGCGGCTCCGGCAGAGCTTCGGCCGGGCCCAACAGGGCGTCGAGTTCATCGAGGTCGATCTGTAGCACCTCGGCGACCTTCGGCCGCTGGTAAGGCCGGGGCTTCGATCGGCCTCTCTCCCAACGGCCCACGGTGCGCCGATCGACGCCGACCGCGAAGGCGAACCCCTCTTGGGTTAAGCCCCGGGCTTTACGCCTCTCGGCAAGGCTCATGTAGGCCCCCTTCCCCGGCTCCTGCTGCTCTCAATCATGGCGCGTGTCCCATGTCCCCGAGATGTCCCACCACTGACTCATGGATGCCGTGGCCCGCACGTCTTACGCGCGGAACGCTGGACTCCCATCCGATGAAACCGCCGTCAGTCAGCGAAGGAAACGCCGTGAGGACCGTGATGAGCAGAGATGTCTCCTACGCTGGCGGGAGCGTGGCTGAGGTGTTCCGTCCCCGAGCCGAATCGGTCGGGGCCGCACGTGAGTTCACACGACGGGTCCTTGCCGGCGTCGGCTTGGATGTCGACGACATCGTGCTGTGCGTATCCGAGTTGGTCGCGAACGCAGTGCAGCACGGTTCCGCTCCGGGCCGCCGATTCAGGCTCAACATCGAGATCGACGACCACAGGGTCCGGGTCGAGTGCCAAGACACCGTACGGAGGCGAGCCCGGCTCCGGACGCCCTCGATCGAGGACGCGGGAGGGCGGGGACTGCTGCTCGTTCAGGCGTTGACGAGCCGCTGGGGCGTAGACCCGCGTCCCCCCGGCAAGGTCGTCTGGTTCGAGATCGACCGTTCACCAGACGAAGAGACCGAGCGAGACCGGGCTGAAGGAAAGCGTCAGTCCCCACCACGTCGCCAGGGAACTCCCCCGCTGCATGCGTGAGCACCTTGGCGAACAGATGGCGCTCGTGCCGCTATACGACCTGTGTTTCTCGACTACATCCACGTGCGGATTGTCGGCATGCGGACGGTCCGTGGCAGCGGGAAGGTGCTCATCTTCCGCAAGCGGGAGACGTTCCTGATCAAGGGGGGCAAGGACCACCTCCCGCCCGCTCGGACTCTGACATCCCCACCAAGACAAGGAGTGCAGCGATGGGCCATCTTGAGCCCGAGGAAGCCGAGGACGCCACCAGGCGCGAAGCAGCTCTCATGGAAAGGTCGGCGCCTCAACCCCGTCTCATCGCCAGCCCGTTCCTCGACGGCCACCTCGTCGTTCGACCGGGCAGCACGTCGGCGCTACGCATCCCCGCCGGCCACTTCACCGAACTGGCCGCGGCCTCGGAGTCCCAGCAGCCGGCGCCACCCTGGCTGCGCGCGGCCGTTCTGCAGCGCTGGGGCCTCGAAATGCCCGGCGGGCCGCTCGCCGACTCCGTACTCGTGCGCAAACCGTCCCCCTACGACTTCGGTCGCGCGAGCTGGGAAATCAACCTGGGCTGCAACCTGGAGTGCCCACACTGCTATCTCGGCGTGAAGGAATTCTCCGGACTGACCTGGCAGCAGAAGGTCCGGCTACTGGACATCATGCAAGACGCGGGCGTGCTCTGGCTTCAGATCACCGGAGGCGAACCCACCATTGACCGCGACTTCCCCGGCGCCTACCGCTACGCCTTCAACCTGGGGATGATGCTCACCGTCTCCACCAACGCCACTCGGCTGTGGAATCGGGACATCCTGCGTCTCTTCCGGGACTCCCCTCCGTACCGGATCGTCGTCAGCATGTACGGCGCCACAGAGGAGACGTTCGACCAATTCACCCGGCGCCGGGGGGCATGGAAGGCGTTCAAGCGCGGTATCGACGCCGGCCGAGCTGCTGGCCTGCCGTTACGCCTGAACTTGATCGTCACCAACGAGACAGCGCACGAGGCCGATCGGATGGCCGCGCTCTCCGATGAGTGGGGCATCCCTCACCACGCTTACACGAACATGACGCCGACCATCTACGGCGGCCCGGAAAGCCTCATCGCCCAGTCCACTGAGCACCTGCGCGAGCGCAAGCCGTTCACCGGCTGCAACGCGGGGGTGACGTTCTTCCATGCCGACCCATACGGGATGGTCAGCATGTGCAAGGTCGGTCGGGACGATCAGATCGACCTCCTGTCCGAGGGCATCGAGGGACTGCGCCGGCTGCCTGGCATCTCGGACCAGCTCATGCTTCGCACCGGGGGCTGCGAGGGGTGCGCGCTATCCGGCTCCTGCCGCGTGTGCCGCCCGCTCGCCAAGCAGTTCCAGGAGGCGAAGGCACCACTGATCAATTACTGCCAGCACGGTCTATCGAAGGAGAAGCTGAGCCTATGAGCGCCGTACCCGTGACCATCGGCCGCAAGCCCCCGGTCATCCGGCCGGAGCTTCCGGTCGCGATGGTCGCAACCCCGGCCATCGCCCCGGTCGACGACCTCGACGACCTACTCGAAGGGGTCGCCTGCTCGTGCAGCGGGAGTGACGACAACCCCCACTGACCTGCAATGATCAGTTCCGGTCAGGCCCTGGCGTACTTCGCGCCAGGGCCTGTTCCGTGTGTGCGTGGCGAGTAGGGTGCGGTCATGCGATTCCGCTGGGACTGGCTGCGTCCAGTGGTGACGGTGCCCTTCGTACCGACCATCGGCCCCGTGCATCCCTCGGTGCTCACCGAAGATCTGTTCACCGACACGTTGACTGCGGCCTCGACCGATCAATGGTTCCTGCGGTACGACAAGGACATCCGCTGGTCAGAGAGCAAAGACGAGAGCGTTCTCGCCGAGGACATCGTGCATCGGCCCCACGAGACGCTGATCCCCAGCCTGTCCCGTCGAGGCTCCGGGACGATCAAGGTCCACGTCTACGGCATGGAGGCCGAAAGCCTTCTGACAGCCTCCGAGTTGGCCCGGAAGCTCTCCGCCGTCCACGGCGCTGCGAAAGCCCACGTCGTCCGCTTCCTCGGTCCGGAGGTGCCCACCAGACAAGGCACCCGTATTCAGCTCATGGACTTCAAGGCAGCACTGTGCCCGGCGCCTGTCGGGCCCGTGCGTCCCTTCGACGAGTGGCCACAGGGGGCGAGGGAATCCTTCGCCGACTTCGCCCGTCAGATGGCCCCCGACGGCTTCGCCTTCCTCCACGACCAGATGCAGGCCGGACAGGTCGGCCCGGTCCTCACGGCGGTAGTCGCCGGCAAGGTGGTGGGCGCCATCGGACCCATGGAGATCCGCCCCGACGCCATCGGGACGTCGCAACTCATGCCGCAATACTTCGGCGTTCTGCCGAAGCATCGCGGCTCGGGTCTGGGTCGCTTGCTGTGGCGAGCTGCGATGCACTGGGGGCAGACCAGCGGAGCTGCCTATCAGCTACTCCAGACGGAGGTAGGCGGGCCCTCCGACCGCTTGTGTCGATCCGAGGGCCTCGCGTCACTCGGCTTCAGCTACTCGCAGGCTGCCTGACTCCTGAAATACCAACAGGGCGGTAAGCGAAACCTCTGCTGGACAACGTGACGCCTGTTCAGGCGCCCTACGGCACCTAGCGCTTGCCGCCGGTCGGCTTCCCGCGGTCGGCGCCCCTGCCCTCGCCCTTGCCGGTGCCGGGGTCGCCCGAATCGACGGAGGTGCCGGAGGCGCCCCGGTCACCGGATTCGCCGGGATCGGCCGTCCTGCCGGTGCTCCGGTCCTGCGTCCGGGCCTCCTGGGCGGCGCAGTAGGCCGCGACCTTCTCCCGGCCTCCCGCCGCCGCGACCAGCCGCTGCCAGGCCGTCGCCTTCAGGGCACCGCCCCGCTGCCCCGCCTGCGCGTAGGCACGGCAGTGGGCCAGGGTGTCCGCGGCGGTCGTCGGACGCGCGGCCTCCCCGGAGGGCGCGGGGGAGCCGGTGTCCCCCGGCCCGGCCGCCGTGCCGTCGGCCGTGGCGTCCGCCGCCGGGGCGGTGGGGGCGCTCGCCGACGGGTGCGTGGAGCGCGGGGCGGGCCGGCCGTCGTCGTCCGGCCCGGACCGTGCCGAGCCGATCGCCGCGACGGCGACTCCGCCCAGCGTGAGACTCGCCAGCGCCAGCGAGAGGGTGGTCCGCAGGGCGCGGCGGGGGCGGCCGGGCCGCCAGTCGTCCCGGGCGCGGGTCCTGGCGTCGTGCGCGCCCGCCTCGCGCGCGGCCCGGAACGCGGCCACGGCGCCGCGCTCGGCCTCGGGGTCCAAGTCCCCGGCGCGCAGCGCGGCACCGATCCGCGTCTCCAGGTCCGGCAGGCCCGCGGGGGTGCCGGCCGGCCCGGGCGCGGCGACGGTGCCGTCAGGGTGCGCGCGCCGACGACCGGACGGCCCGTCACCGCTGTGCCGTTCGCCCATGCCCGTTCCCGTCCTCATCCGGTCCGCGCTTCTGCATACGCGTCCCGCGCCCGGTGTCGTTCATCTCGGCTCACCCCGGCGTCGGCGGATCGGCGTCCGTCGCACCGTCGGTGCCGAGTTGGCGGGCCAGGCGGCGCAGTCCCCGGTACGCGGCGGTGCGGACGGCGCCGGGGCGTTTGCCGAGGACGCGGGCGGCGGCCGGCCCGTCGAGGCCGACGACCACCCGGAGCAGCACCGCCTCGGCCTGGTCCCGGGGCAGCCCGCGCACCAGGTCCAGCGCGCGTTCCGTGGAGAGCGACTCCAGGGCCTGGTCGTGGGTGCTGAGGCGGCCGGGCAGCTCCAGGGCGTCCTGTTCGAGCTGCGCCGCCCGGGGCCGTACCCGCTGCCGGCGCAGATGGTCCAGCGCGCGGTGCCGGGCGATGGTCGCGGTCCAGCCGCGGAAGCCGGCACCGTCGCCCCGGAACCGGCCGAGGTCGCGGGCGATCTCCAGCCAGGCGTCGGAGGCGACGTCCTCCGCGTCGTCGCCGACCAGGCCCCGCAGATAGCCCAGCAGGCCGGGCTGCACGATCCGGTAGGCCACCGCGAAGGCGGTCTCGTCACCGTCCTGGGCCCGCGCGACGGCCGCGCCCAGCTCCCCGTCCCGCGGCTGCGGGCGGCGGGGTTCCCCTCCCTGGCCCAAGACCGTCCTCGTTCGTGCCGAGTTCCTGGCCACTGCGTGGCGCTTCCGTCACGGTGCGACACGCTCCGGCCGTGTCCGCCGCCCTCCACGATCATCAGCGTCGGCCCCGACGGAAGTGTCACAGGCAGTCAGCCGGAGGCGGCCGCGGTCGCGTCCCGGCACAGCAGCCGGAGCGAGCCGTGGCCGGCGTAGCAGCGGCGGGCCTCGTCGATGGGGTCCCACATCCGGCCGTCGGGGGTGCGCAGCCAGTGCTCGCCGCCGGTCGCCCACCACTCGGCGCCGGTCTGCCGGACAATCACCTCGCCGGCGTAGGCGCCGAAGCCGCGCAGCACGTTCTCGACGGCCGCGTACGGCGGCCCCTCGCGGCTTATCTCCTCGATCATCCGGTCCACCCGCCACAGGCTCTGCGCCGAGTAGTCGAGCCGGACCCGCGCGCCCTCACGCATGGTCGCCACCGCGTCCGCCGCCCACCGCACGGGCTTCGCCGCGGCGTGCGGCCTGGTCTCCTGCTGTGCTGTCCCGTATCGGGCCGTCACATGAGCTGTCGCATCGGCTGTCACATAGGGAAGAGCGAGCCGAGGCGAGGTTCCGTCACCGGGCTCCGAGGCGTTTGTCCGAACGTTCGGCCAACCGTCGCAGGACCACCCCAGGTCCGCCGCACGAAGGTCACAGGCCCTCGTCAGGCCCCCGGTTCCACGGCGCTGCGCGCCCGGCGGGAGACCACCGCGCGCAGCACCCGGCGGCCCTCCACCGACACCTCCAGCGCCCCCCGCAGGCCCTGCGCGCCGTGCCCGGCGAGGAGTTCCAGCACCGTCGCCTGGCGGCGCAGCTCGGCGGCGACGAGCGGCGGCAGGCCGGCCGTGTCGCCCGCGCGCCCGGCGTCGAGGCCGTCCGGGGCCGGGCCGTCGTCCGTGGCGGGGTCGAGCAGCCGGTGGATGCGCAGCGAGGCGACCGAGCAGGCGTCGGCCCAGGGCCGTAGCGCGTCGGCGGTGCGCTCGGCCGGTGCCGACCGGAGCATCCGGCCGGCGAGCCGCGCGGCCTCGTCGGCGGGCTCCTCGGCGCCGAGCGCCTCGCGGGCCCGGGTCAGCTCCACGGTCCAGTCGGAGCCGTCGGCGAGGCGTGCCCACAGCGGGCGCAGCAGCTCGTCGTCGCCGCCGAGCAGCGGCAGACACCGATCCAAACAAGCCAATCCGCTGGCGGACAGCCCGCGCTCGTCGGCCTGTGCGATCAGGTCCACCAGGCTCATGAATGCCTCCCTCGCCAGGGCGCCGACCGGTACGGAGCCCGCACTTCCCCTTACTGCGTGCGACGGAGCGGGAGTGTCACAGTCATGGGTTTTCAGCCAACCGCGGGAACCGGGAGCTCGCCGGAGAGGACCTTGCGCTCCTGCATCCGGGTCAGCCGGACGACCACCACGACGGCGAGGACCGCGGCCACGATGTCGAGGGCGTCGGAGAACAGCATCGTGCCGGCGGCCTCGTGCAGTTCGTCCGCCGTCTCGGCGTGCCGGGAGCTGCTGAAGGCGAACCGGCCCACGAAGAGGCTGACGAGCCACAGCGTCCACCAGGCGTTGACCGGCGTGTGCCCGGACCGCGAGCCCCAGGGCGCGCTGGCGTCCCAGCTGTCCGCGACGATCCGGCGCGGGAACCACAGGTTCACGACCGGGCAGAACCAGGCGCCGATGGTCCAGCCGCGCTTCATGGTGTGCCGGGAGGCGTCGAACACCTCGGCGTTCACCCGGATCCGCCACAGCCAGCACAGGTAGACGACGGCCGTGGCCACCAGCGCCACGCCCTGCGAGATGCCGGAGACGCCGTAGAGGGCGTCCGCCCGGTCCGCCCGGTCCAGCACGTCGGCGCCGGTGACGCCGTCGGCGAGGTCGCCGGTGACGTTCATTTCCAGCAGGTCCGCGAAGCAGGCGAACAGGTCGGTGGCGATGACGAGGCCGAGCAGCAGGGCGGTGGCCCGGCCGAGCGCGGCCGGTGAACGCAGCCAGGCGCCGGGCGGGGCGGGGTACGGCGGCGCGGGCATGGGCGTGGTCATGAAGAAGTCCCCCCGAGAAGACGAGATCCGAGACGGCGCGCGGCTCTCCCCGAACCGGCGCGCGAGCACTGGTGCCGGCGCGTGTGCCACGCGCGCGGACACCGGAACATACGGTCGGACGCCGTCGTACGTCCACTCGGTTCTCAGCCCAGCCGGTCCGCCAGCCTTCTGAACTCTGCCCAGGTAAGCGCCGGTTCGCCCGGGTCCCACAGCTTCTGTGCGGTGGCCCGCAGCGGCATCCGGACGCCCGCGGCGACCTGACCCTCCGTCTGCGCGTTCGGGCGGTCGGACCAGACCGCGAACGATCCGCCGAGGATCTGCCCGTCGTAGCGCGCCGGGACGGCGGTCGTGCCGCGCAGCACCCGCGGGTTCCACTGCTCGTATATGCGCTGTCCGGTCGGGTAGACGAAGGTCTGCGGCTGGCCGAGCACGTAGTAGAGGTACTCGTCGTTGTAGTTGAGCACCTTGCGGCCGGCGCTCAGGTACTCCGCGGGCGGCCGGGCGCCGATCTCCTTGCCGGTCCAGTAGGCGACCCGCAGATCGCGTGCGGGCTGCACGGAGGTGCCGCGGAAGAAGCCGTCGTTCCAGGCGCGCAGGGTCCGGTGGTGGGCGCGGACGGTGGCGGCGCGGTCGTTGAGCCAGCCGGTGGCCAGGTCGGCGACGGTCCCGCCGGCGCCGTACTTCTGCCGGGCGGCGGCCGCCAGCTGCGGGTAGGAGGCCTGCGGGTCGCGCACGGTGAGGGCCTGGTACTCGTCGCCGCCCAGGTGCCACCGGTCGCCGGTGAAGAGCCCGGCGTACTCGTTCAGCAGGTCGTCGACGATCCGTGCGGAGGCGTCCTTGGAGATGTCGATCGCGCCCCGGGTCGGCACCCCGTTCACGTTGCGCAGCTGCAGGTCGGGGTGGGCGGCGAGGACGGCCCCCAGGTGCCCCGGCGAGTCGATCTCGGGCACGACGGTGATGTGCCGGCTGTCCGCCAGCGCCACGATCCGCTTGACCTGCGCCTTGGTCAGATGGTCCCGGGAGACGATCTCCGGGTGGCTGCTGGACTCGATCCGGAAGGCCTGGTCGTCGGAGAAGTGCAGCCCCAGCTCGTTGTACTTCAGGTCCCCCAGCTCGCGTATCCGGTCCTCGATCCAGGCCTCGGAGTACGGCTTGCGCGCGATGTCCAGCATGAACCCGCGCACCGGCTTGGCCGGCTGGTCGCGTATGACGCCCTCGGGGGCCGTACCACCGCCGTGGACCTCCTGCTTCAGGGTGCGGGTGCCGTAGAAGACGCCCGCCTCGCCGGGCCCGCTGATGTCGACCCGCCCGTCCCGGACGGTCATCGTGTACGACTCCTGGTTCCCGCTCCCGCCGCCGAGGGCGAGCCGCACGTCACCCGGCCGGACGTCGCTCTTCTGCCCGGCGTACACCAGCCCCAGCTCCCCGGCCGTCAGCCGCCCCTCGTCGGCCAGCCGGGGGTCGCTCACCACCACCCGCCCGCCGTGCCGCGGTTTCCAGCCGGGACCGCGCGCGGGGGTGTGGGAGCGGACCGCGGGTATCGTGCGCGGCGCCTGCGAGAGCGGGTACGACCGGCTGGGACTGGGGCTGGCCGACGCGGTCGCCGGCCGGCCCGGGGCGGCCCCGGAGCCGGCCGCGCCGCCGCCTCCGTCCGCCCAGGCCCACACGCCGACGCCCGTGCCGAGCGCGACCGTCCCGACGACCGCGGCGGCCGTCACCGCACGCTTGCGTATCACCTGTCGCGCCACGCCCCGGCGCCTGTGCCTGTCCTGGGTCACCCTGCCAACGTACGACCGATCCCCGGCTCAGCCGTCACCCAGGCGGTCTCAAACTCTTCCGTTCGGGTGAAATTCAGGTATCCCTCGGACACAGCGTGACCACTCTCGATAACCTGACGACACACCTTTCACAGCATCCCCCTGCCACGCCACATGTGACGCGAGGACCCACGCTGCCCGCCCACCGCCTGCCGTATCTCCCCACGCCCCTCGACGCCTTCAACACGGCCCACGCCGACGAGGCCCGCAGCCTTCTCCTGCACTGTCTGCACAGCGTGCGCTGGTCCGACCGGCTCGCCGCCCACCGCCCGTACCCCGACCTGGGCGCCCTGCTGGCCGCGGCGGACGAGGCGGCGTACGACCTCTCCCCGGCCGACCTGGCCGAGGCCCTGGCCGGCGAGGCCCTCCCGGAGCTCCCCGAGGACACGTACTCGGCGGCCCACATGGCCCTGGGCGCCGCGCACGCCGCCTACGAGGCCCGATTCGGCCACGCGTTCATCATCTATCTGGGCGACGTTCCCCCGGACGAGGTCATCGACCACATCCTCGAAGCGATCCGGTCACGATTGGCAAACGATCCGGAGGAGGAGCGGGTGACGGCGGCGGAGGAGCTGCGGCGACTCGCCCGGGGACGGCTGCGGGCCCTGCTCGGAGGCGCCGGGCTCTGTTCGATTTGTGGCTACCGCCATGTGGGCGCGACCAGCCCAAACGCACCCGCACCCGGCAAATAACCGTGGAATCCGCCCCGGCGCCCGCACTCGCTAGCCCAACCGCGTGCCACTTTGATCACACCGGTAGGCCCCCCGTAAGCACCACGGCGGCACGTGGATACCATGCAGAGGGCCGGTGGACCGTACCCGGCCGGGCCCGACCGACAGTGAAGCCGGCGCGGCCCTAGTCCCCGCTCCCGGAGGGTTCTTCCGTGCCGGCTGGAACGCTGTACCGCGGCCGGGAAGGAATGTGGTCCTGGGTGGCTCACCGAGTCACCGGCGTCCTCATTTTCTTCTTCCTGTTCGTTCACGTGCTGGACACCGCTCTCGTGCGTGTCTCCCCCGAGGACTACGACAAGGTCGTAGCCACGTACAAGACGCCCGTCGTCGCGCTGCTGGAGTACGGCCTCGTCGCCGCCATCCTCTTCCACGCGCTCAACGGCCTGCGCGTCATCGCCGTCGACTTCTGGTCGAAGGGCCCGCGCTACCAGAAGCAGATGTTCTGGACCGTGATGGGTGTCTGGATCGTGCTCATGCTCGGGGCGATCTACCCGGTCCTCGGCCACGCCTACCGTGTCCTGTTTGGGAGCTGACGCCGATGTCCACGACTGAAACCGCGGCCTCCGGAGTCGGCCCCGTCGAGGGGGCCCCCGTCTACACCGTCGACAACCCGGCCCCGCTGATCGAGGCGCCCCGCAAGCGCACCAAGAAGTCCCCCAAGTCGACCCGGGGCAACTTCGAGCTGGCGGCCTGGCTGTTCATGCGCCTGTCCGGCATCGTGCTGGTCGTCCTCGTCCTCGGCCACCTGCTGATCCAGCTGGTGCTGGACGGCGGTGTCTCCAAGATCGGCTTCGCCTTCGTGGCGGGCCGCTGGGCGTCCCCGTTCTGGCAGGTCTGGGACCTGCTGATGCTGTGGCTGGCGATGCTGCACGGCGCCAACGGCCTGCGCACGGTCATCAACGACTACGCCGAGCGGCCGAACACCCGGCTGTGGCTCAAGGGCCTGCTCTACACCGCCACGGTGTTCACCATCCTGCTGGGCACGCTGGTGATCTTCACCTTCGACCCGAACATCCGCTAGGCACGGGGCTGCGAGAATCATGAAGATCCACAAGTACGACACCGTCATCGTCGGCGCCGGCGGCGCGGGCATGCGCGCCGCCATCGAGGCGACGAAGCGCAGCCGCACCGCGGTCCTGACCAAGCTCTACCCCACCCGCTCCCACACGGGCGCCGCGCAGGGCGGTATGGCCGCCGCGCTCGCCAACGTGGAGGAGGACAACTGGGAGTGGCACACCTTCGACACGGTTAAGGGCGGTGACTACCTGGTCGACCAGGACGCCGCCGAGATCCTGGCGAAGGAGGCCATCGACGCCGTCCTCGACCTGGAGAAGATGGGCCTGCCGTTCAACCGGACGCCCAACGGGACGATCGACCAGCGCCGCTTCGGCGGTCACTCCCGCAACCACGGCGAGGCCCCGGTCCGCCGGTCCTGCTACGCCGCGGACCGCACCGGCCACATGATCCTCCAGACGCTGTACCAGAACTGCGTCAAGGAGGGCGTGGAGTTCTTCAACGAGTTCTACGTCCTGGACCAGCTGATCACCGAGGTCGACGGCGTCAAGAAGTCGGCCGGTGTCGTGGCGTACGAGCTGGCCACCGGTGAGATCCACGTCTTCCAGGCGAAGGCCGTGATCTACGCCTCCGGCGGCTGCGGCAAGTTCTTCAAGGTGACCTCCAACGCGCACACCCTCACCGGTGACGGCCAGGCCGCCGTCTACCGCCGGGGCCTGCCGCTGGAGGACATGGAGTTCTTCCAGTTCCACCCGACCGGCATCTGGCGCATGGGCATCCTGCTGACGGAGGGCGCCCGTGGTGAGGGCGGCATCCTCCGCAACAAGGACGGCGAGCGCTTCATGGAGAAGTACGCGCCGGTCATGAAGGACCTGGCGTCCCGTGACGTCGTGTCCCGCTCCATCTACACGGAGATCCGCGAGGGCCGCGGCTGCGGTCCCGAGGGCGACCACGTGTACCTGGACCTGACCCACCTGCCGCCGGAGCAGCTGGACGCCAAGCTCCCGGACATCACCGAGTTCGCGCGCACTTACCTCGGCATCGAGCCGTACACGGACCCGATCCCGATCCAGCCGACCGCGCACTACGCGATGGGCGGCATCCCGACCAACGTCGAGGGTGAGGTCCTGGCGGACAACACCACCGTCGTGCCGGGCCTGTACGCGGCCGGCGAGGTCGCCTGCGTGTCGGTCCACGGCGCCAACCGCCTCGGCACCAACTCGCTGCTGGACATCAACGTCTTCGGCCGCCGCGCGGGCATCGCCGCCGCCGAGTACTCGGCGAAGGCCGACTACGTGGAGCTGCCGGAGGCCCCGGCGTCCTTCGTCGTCGAGCAGATCGAGCGGCTGCGCACCTCCACCGGCAACGAGCGGGTGGCGACCCTGCGCCGCGAGCTGCAGGAGACCATGGACGCCAACGTCATGGTGTTCCGCACCGAGCAGACGATCAAGACGGCGGTCGAGAAGATCGCCGAGCTCAAGGAGCGCTACAAGAACGTGGCGATCCAGGACAAGGGCAAGCGGTTCAACACGGACCTGCTGGAGGCCATCGAGCTGGGCAACCTGCTGGACCTGGCCGAGGTCATGGCCGTCTCGGCGCTGGCCCGCAAGGAGTCCCGCGGCGGTCACTACCGCGAGGACTACCCGAACCGCGACGACGTCAACTTCATGCGCCACACGATGGCGTACCGCGAGGTCGGCGCCGACGGCTCGGAAACCGTCCGTCTCGACTACAAGCCGGTCGTCCAGACCCGCTACCAGCCGATGGAGCGTAAGTACTGATGGCTACCCCTGTTCTGGACAAGGCGGACGCGGCCGGCCAGCCCGAGCCCGGCTTCGCCGACTCCCCCTACATCACGGTCACCTTCCGCATCCGCCGGTTCAACCCGGAGGTCGCGGCGGAGGCCGTCTGGGAAGACTTCCACCTGGAGATCGACCCGAAGGAGCGCGTCCTCGACGGTCTCCACAAGATCAAGTGGGACATCGACGGCACGCTCACCTTCCGCCGCTCGTGCGCCCACGGCATCTGCGGCTCGGACGCGATGCGGATCAACGGCAAGAACCGCCTCGCCTGCAAGACGCTGATCAAGGACATCAACCCCGAGAAGCCGATCACGATCGAGCCCATCAAGGGCCTGACGGTCCTGAAGGACCTGGTCGTGGACATGGAGCCGTTCTTCCAGGCGTACCGGGACGTCATGCCGTTCCTGATCACCAAGGACACGAACGAGCCGACCCGTGAGCGCCTCCAGTCCGCCGAGGACCGCGAGCGCTTCGACGACACGACGAAGTGCATCCTCTGCGCGGCGTGCACGTCCTCCTGCCCGGTGTTCTGGAACGACGGCCAGTACTTCGGCCCGGCCGCGATCGTGAACGCCCACCGCTTCATCTTCGACTCGCGCGACGAGGCCGGGGAGCAGCGCCTGGAGATCCTCAACGACCGCGACGGCGTGTGGCGTTGCCGCACGACCTTCAACTGCACGGACGCCTGCCCGCGCGGCATCGAGGTCACGAAGGCGATCCAGGAAGTGAAGCGCGCCCTGATCACGCGCCGCTACTGATCCGCGGTACGCCGCGAGTACTCGGGCCCCGTCTTCCGGAGCGATGTTCCGGCAGGCGGGGCCCTTGTCGTACAACTTCTCCGCCTCCTCGTGGGTCTCCCGCAACGCTGCCGGGTCCGTCGAGGAGCCCCACCGTCGGTCCGCTCCGGTGGGGCTCCTCGCTTCCGCGGGACAGGACTCCTAATGTGACGACATGTCAGACGAAGAGTCGTACGAACTGCTCGGTTTCGACAACGTGCTGCTCCCCGTCGGCGACCTCAACGAGGCGGTCGCCTTCTACGAGCGGGCCGGGTTCGCCGTGGGATTCCGGCTGGACGAGGCCGGGATCGCGCTGCTGAAGGTCGGCGCGGAGACGCCGGGCATCCTGCTGCGCGTCGAGGAGGGTCTGCGGTGCCGGCCGCCGCACTGGCCGTCACCGCGGATCTGGCTGGAGGTGCCGGACGCGCGGGCGGCGGCACGGCGGCTGGCGGCCGTGGGCATCGCACCCCTGGACGAGGTGCTCCAGGGCGCCACCGGCTGGACCGTGGAGCTGGCCGATCCGTGGGGCAACCTCCTCGGCCTGACCGACTACACCAAGCGCCCGGCACTGGCCCGCAGAATCTGACCCCCTCCGGTTGAACGTGTTCAAAAACAGGTCTACAGTCATCCCTGTCAGCGTTTTGAACGCGTTCAAGAAGGGGTGGGGCATGGACCGCACCGTCATCGCCTACGTCATCTACCTGGCCGTCAGCATCACGCTGACCGTCTGGGTGGCCCGCACGCTCAGCCGCAACGGCCGGATCTTCCTGGCCGACGTCCTGCGCGGCAACGAGAAGCTCGCGGACGCCGTCAACCACCTCCTGGTGGTGGGCTTCTACCTGGTCAACCTCGGCTTCGTGGCGCTGTACCTGGGGGACGACGGGACCATCGAGGACACCCGCGGCATCTTCGAGGCCCTGTCGACCAAGCTCGGCGTGGTGCTGCTGGTGCTCGGCGTGATGCACCTGGCCAACGTGTACGTCCTCAACCGGATCCGCCGGCGCGGGGTCATGGAGCGGGAGCAGCGGCCCCCGGTCGGCCCGCAGGAGTGGATCGCCCCGACGGCCGGGGCGTGACCGGCATGACCGCCGTGACCACCACGGACGGCCGGGGCGCCGCGGACGCCCCGGTCCGCTCCCTGACCGTCCTGTACGACGCCGAGTGCGCCCTGTGCACCCACCTGCGCGGCTGGCTGGCCCGGCAGCCGCAGCTGGTGCCGCTGGAGCTGCTGCCGGCCGGCTCGGCCGCGGCCCGCGCCCGCTTCCCCGGGCTGGACCACTCGGCGAGCCTGGAGGAGGTCACCGTCGTCGGTGACTCCGGGCAGGTCTACCGGGGCTCGCGCGCCTGGATCGTCGTGCTGTGGGCGCTGCGCGAGCACCGCCCGCTCGCGCACAGGCTCGCCACCCCGGCGGGCGCCGGGCTGGCCCGGGGGGCCGTGCTCGCCGCGGCGAAGTGGCGGGACGTGTGGGGGCCGGGCCGGTCGCGGGACGGGCAGTGGGGCGGGCAGGCGTACCGGCGGGCGGACGGCTGGTCGTACCACCCCCGTACGGGCTGGAGCTACTCCCCGCCGTCCTGCGCCGGGACCGCTCCCGTCACTCGTTAGGCTCTTCTACCGTGCCCGCGAAGAACGACGGCCCCGACGCGGCCGGCCCCCAGAGCAGCAAGTCCGAGCAGACCCGTGCGCTGATCCTGGAGACCGCGATGCGGTTGTTCCAGGAGCGCGGGTACGACAAGACGACGATGCGGGCCATCGCCAAGGAGGCGGGGGTCTCCGTCGGCAACGCCTACTACTACTTCGAGGGCAAGGAACACCTGATCCAGGGCTTCTACGACCGGATCGCCGCCGAGCACCGGGCGGCGGTCCGGGAGGTGCTGGACCAGGAGACCGACCTGGAGGCACGGCTCGCGGGCGTGCTGACCGCGTGGCTGGACATCGCCCGGCCGTACCACGAGTTCGCGGTCCAGTTCTTCAAGAACGCCGCCGACCCCGACAGCCCGCTCAGCCCCTTCTCGCCGGAGAGCGAGAACGCCCGCGAGCAGGCCATCAGCGTGCACCGGGAGGTGCTGGCCGGCTCCAAATCCAAGGTGGCACCCGAACTGCGGGACGTCCTTCCCGAGCTGATGTGGCTCTCCCAGATGGGCCTGGTCCTGTACTGGATCTTCGACCGCACGGAGGGGCGGGAGCGCAGCTACCGGCTCGCCCGTCGGGGGGCCCGGCTGACCGCCCGGGGTGTCTCCCTGGCCCGGTTCCGGGTCCTGCGGCCCCTGGTCCTGGAGGTGCACGAGCTGTTCACGGACTTCCTGCCGGGCATGACGAAGGTCCTGCCGGACCCGGGGCGGGGGCGGGGGCAGGGCGAGTGATCACTTTCGGGTGAAGGTGCGGGAACGGGACACCTGGGGTTCCGGCTGCCTACGATGATGCTCTCGACACCAGCCCACAGGAGGCACGTGATGTCCTCAGCATCCGTCGAGCGGCCCCATGAGTACCGACCGCTGATCGCGGAAGCCAATCGACTCATGGAGCGCAATCCGGGCAACCGCGTCGAGGTTATCGGAGGCCAGATCGTCGTGTCCCCGCCACCGGACGGCCCCCACGGGGAGGCCCTGATGGATCTGACCATCCCCTTCATCGAAGCAGGCTTGCACGGCACGGAATCCAAGGTCATCCCGGGCATCGGCCTCTGGCTGCCGACCGGCGCCGAGGACTACGCGATCCCCGATCTGTCACTGGTCGACGCCGACTACCGCGATCACCTTGCCGAGAACAACTGCTACGACCCCGTCTGCTTCCGTCTCGTGCTGGAGGTCACCTCCAGCAACTGGAAGACCGACCTGCGCGACAAGGTCAAGGTATACGCCAGTGCGAAGATTCCGGTCTACGTGATCGTCGACCGCAAGCACCAGCGCCTCCACGTCCTGACCGGTCCCGCGGGGGACGCGTACGACAGCCACCGCACCTGCTCGCCCGGCGAAACCGTGACCCTGCCCGCGGTCATCGGAGCCGAGGTCGCCCTCGACGTCACCCGGATCCTCAAAGCCGGTCAGCCGGACGCCGACTGATCAGATCCAGGTCAGGCGCCACAGCCGGAACACCCCGGTACCGTCCGTCAGGTACTGGCCGCCGCCCACGTCCTCGGTGCTGACCACGTACTCCTTGCGCTGCCAGAGCGGGATCAGCGGGACGTCCCGGGCCACGTCCGCCTGGATGTCCTTGAAGTCCTTCGCGGCCCGGCTGCGGTCGGCGAACTGCCGGCTGTCCACGACGAGATGGTCGACCAGCTTGTTGCTGTACCCGGTGCTCATGGTGGACCCCGTGCCGACGAGCGCGGCGCCGAAGGTGTCCGGGTCGGGGTAGTCGGCCACCCAGCCGACCGCCCAGGCGTCCATCTTCCCGGCGGCCCAGCGCTTCTGGAAGTCGGTCCACTCGTAGCCCTTGACGTCCACCCTGAACAGGCCGCTCGCCTCCAGCTGCCTCTTCAGCTCGGCGGCCTCCTCCGCGCCGGCGCCCCGGCCGGTGCCGTAGCCCAGGGTGAAACGCACCGGCAGGCTCGCTCCGGCCTCGGTGAGCAGCTCGCGGGCCTTGCGGGTGCTCCGGGACGGGTAGTTGTCGAAGAACGAGGTGGTGTGGCCGGTGAAGCCGGTCGGGAGCAGCGAGTACAGCGGGTCGACCGTGCCCTGGTACACCGTCGCGGCCAGCTGCTCGCGGTCGACCAGCCAGGCCATCGCCCGGCGCACCCGCGGGTCGTGCAGCGGGGAGCCGGGCCGGGTGTTCAGGTACAGGTTGCGGGTCTCGGCGCTGTCGGACTCGGTGACCCGCTGATCGGGGTCGCTCGGGTTCAGCTCGGAGAGCACCCGCGGCGGCAGGGTCCGGGTGGCGACGTCGATCCGCCGCTCCTTCCAGGCCCGGTCGAGCTTGGCCGAGTCGGCGTAGTAGCGCAGCTCGACCGGGCGGCCGGTGCCGCTCAGGTACCCCTCGTAGTGCTCGTTCGGCGCGAGGACGGCCTTCTCGTTACTGGTGTAGGCCGTGAGGGTGTACGGCCCGGTGCCGTCGACGGCGGCGTCCGTGCGCAGGGCGTTCGCCGGGTACTTCTCCCGGTCCACGATCGAACCGGCGCCGGTGGCGGCCTTCAGCGGGAAGGTGGCGTCGGCGGACGCGAGGTGGAAGGTGACGGTGTGCGCGTCGTCGGCGGTCACCGAGGCGAGCGTGGCGAACAGGGACGCCGGCCCGACATCGGAGTTGATCTTCTTGACCCGGTCGAAGGAGTACTTGACGTCCTCGGCGGTCATGGCGCGCCCGCTCGGGAAGGTGATCCCGGAGCGCAGGGTGCACCGGTACGTCTTCAGGCCGCTGCCCTCGAACGCGCAGCTCTTCGCCGCGTCCGGGACCGGCTCGACACCGCCCGGCTCGAAGGTCAGCAGCGACTGGAACACATTGCTGAACAGCGCCCAGGATCCGGCGTCGTAGGCGCCGGCCGGGTCGAGTGCGGTGACCGCGTCCGTCGTGCCGACAGTGATGGTCCGGTTCCTGTCGTCCTGCGACGCGAGCAGCTGCCGGCCGCCGATCCCCACGACGGCGAGCACGAGCAGCGTCACGAGAATCCGCATGCGAACAGATCGCATGGTGGTGCCCTCCCCCAGGGCCGTCAAGGCCCCTACCCCTGGCCCAGCGCGAATCCGCCACTTCCCCATCAGTGACGCGGCTCACCTAACCACACGCGTTTCACCGCGCGGAAGGGCTTTCTGTCCAGTTGGGGAAGAACTGTGGATGCCATTACGGTCACGCGCGGGTGACGGCCAGTTCGATCACCGTGACGTCCGACGGCGCCCCCACGCGCGTGGGCGGGCCCCAGGCTCCCGCGCCCCGGCTGACGTACAGCTGGGTGTCGCCGTAGCGGTCGAGTCCGGCGACGGTCGGGTTGGCCGCGGCGGCGAGCAGGCTGCCGGGCCAGAGCTGGCCGCCGTGGGTGTGGCCGGAGAGCTGGAGGTCCACGCCGTACCGGACGGCCTCGTGGATCTGCACCGGCTGGTGGGCGAGCAGCACGCACGCGCGTGCCCGGTCCCGGTCGCCGAGCGCCTTGCCGAAGTCCGGTCCCTGCCCCTCGCTCTCGCCCTGTACGTCGTTCACCCCGGCGAGGTCGAAGAACGGCAGCTCGGTACGGGCGTTCTGCAGCGGGTGCAGACCGAGGTGGCGGACCTCCTCGACCCACTGCTCGGCGCCGGAGAAGTACTCGTGGTTGCCCGTGACGAAGTAGGCGCCGTGCCGGGCCTGAAGCCGGGCGAGGGGGGCCGCGGCGGGGCCGAGGTCCTTGACGCTGCCGTCGACGAGGTCACCGACGACCGCGATCAGGTCCGGCCGGGTGGCGTTGACGGTGTCGACGACGCGCTGCGCGAAGTCGCGGCCGAGGACGGGGCCGAGGTGGATGTCGCTGACGACGGCGATGCGGAAGCCGTGGGCCGCGCGGGGGAGTTTGGCCAGGGGGACGGTGACGCGTTTCACGCGGGGGCCGCGGAGGACTTCGTAGGTGCCCTGGCCGACGGTTGCCGCGGCTGCGGTGACGGCTGCGGCGGCCACTGCGCGGGAGACGAAGAGGCGGCGGGTGGGGTCGGTCGGTGCGGGTGCCTGTGCCGGCAGCGGTTCCGGTGCCGCGGTGGCCGTACCAGGGGGCTCCGCCCCCTGGACCCCCGTTCCTCGCCCACCCACCACCCGACTCGGCCGGCCGGAAGGTGCACCCACCGTGCCGGGGCTCGGTTCGTCGGAAGGTGCGGCCGCCACGCTTGGGCTCGGTGCGGCGGGAAGTGAAACCGGGGGGTCGGTGTTCGGGTCGGTTCGGCGGTTGAGCGCTCGTCGTAGCAGGGGGCGGATCGCCTCTCCGGCCACCACCCCGAGCAGCAGGTACAGCGCCAGCGCCATCCACAGGAAGCCCGGCCAGGCCACGGCGCGCTGGAGCCGGAAGGGGGCGCCCGTGCGTTCCGACACCAGGGCCGCGATCATCAGGAGCGGGCCGGTGACGAAGAGTGCCGTGCCGGCGCGGCGGGCCGGGCCGGGGCCGCGGGTGGTGTCGCGGACCAGGCGCCGCCACACGTACCAGTGCAGGCCCGCCACGGCGGCCAGGACGGCCAGGGCGACGAGCGCGAAGACGATGACCACCCCGGCCGGTCCCCCGCTATGAGTTCCGGCGCAGTGCGCGCAGCCCGCGCAACCCGATGACCCCGATGACCGTCCCCAATACGAAGGAAACGACCGCCAGCAGCAGATGCACCCAGAAGTACGCGGTCGGGTGGCCGTCGTCGAAGGCGAGCCCGCTGCTGTCCTTGATCAGGTTCTTGACGAAAGTGACCCAGATGACCCAGGACCACACTCCGAACGCGAGCAGGAACCAGGACACCGGGCGGCTGAGCTTCATGAGTCCAGTATCGCCGTCCGGGGTCCGGCTCCGTGCCGGGGGTGGGGCGGGCGGCGGGACTTCGCGGTCCCGTGCGGGTACGTTCTCGACCGTGCCCGCACCGAAGACGACCGGCCGGCGCTCCCTGCTGGTCACCTCCGCCACCCTGCTGTCGTTGTCCGTCACCGCACCCGCAGCGCTCGCCGCGCCGGCCCCCTCCCCGAGCCCGACGGCCACTCCCCCGGCCCGCATGTCCACCCTGGGCGGTGCCCGGCTCGGGCAGCCGGGCACCCAGGTCAACCTCGCACCCGGCGTCCCCGTGCTGCCCAAGGACCTCACCGCCCGGTCGTGGATCGTGTCCGACGCCGAGTCGGGCCAGGTCCTCGCCGCGCACAACGCGCACTGGCGGCTGCCCCCGGCGAGCACGCTGAAGATGCTGTTCGCGGACACCGTGCTGCCCCGCTTCCCCAAGGGCACCCGGCACAAGGTGGTGCCGTCGGACCTGAAGGACGTGGGCGTCGGCTCCAGCGTGGTCGGGATAAAGGAGGGCGGCACCTACTCGGTGCACGACCTGTGGCTCGGCGTGTTCCTGCGCTCGGGCAACGACGCCGTGCACGTGCTGGCCGCGATGAACGGCGGTGTCGAGCAGACCGTCAGGGACATGCAGGACCACGCCGAGGAACTCCAGGCCCTGGACACCCAGGTGGTCTCGCCCGACGGCTACGACGCGCCGGAGCAGGTGTCGTCGGCGTACGACCTGACGCTGTTCGCCCGCTCCGGGCTGCAGAAGAAGGACTTCCGCGACTACTGCTCGACGGTGAGCGCGAAGTTCGGCTCCCGCGAGATCCGGAACACCAACCGGCTGCTGAGCGGCGACAGCGACGTACCCGTCTACCAGGGCATCGCGGGCGTGAAGAACGGCAACACCACGCACGCGGGGGCCACGTTCACCGGGGTCGCCGAACGGGGCGGCAAGGTGCTGCTGGTCACGGTGATGAACCCGGAGAAGCACGAGCACAACGAGGTCTACAAGGAGACCGCGAAGCTGTTCGACTGGGGTTTCCAGGCGGTCGGCAAGGTGGAGCCGGTGGGCGAGCTGGTGCCGCCGAAGAGCGCCGCCACCGGGCAGCCCGACCCGGGCGTGTCCGCCGGGCAGGACGCGGGGCAGGCGGCGGGGCAGGCTTCCGGGAGCGGCGGGTCCGGCGCGAAGCCCGCGGCGAGCGGCACCGCGGCGTCCGGCTCCGGCGGGGCCGGGATCGCGCTGGCCGTCGCGGGCGGGCTGCTGGTGCTGCTCGGGGGCGCGGCCTTCCTGGTCAACCGCCGGTGGCCGCTGCCGGACCTGATGCGCCGTCGGACGCGTCCGTGAGCTCGTCCTCCTTGCTGCGGGTCGCCGTCCAGGAGGCGCAGAACAGGACGATTTTCGCGGTGAAGTTGATCCACAGCAGCAGCGCCACGGGCACCCCGAACGCGCCGTACATGCTCTTCGCGGCGACGCCCTGGATGTAGCCGCTCAGCAGCAGCTTCAGCAGTTCGAAGCCGATCGCGCCGAGCAGCGCGGCGACCAGCAGGCGGCGGCGCGGCGGCTCGACCCCGGGCAGCAGGGTCAGCACGTAGAGCAGGACGAGGAAGTCGGCGAGCACGGCGACGGTGAACGCGGCTGTCTGCAGCAGCACACTGCTCCAGCCGTGCTCGTCCAGGCCGAACTGCCGGGTCAGCCAGCCGACGGCGGCCGAGGCCACGGTGGACGTGGCGAGGGTGACCAGCAGGGCGCCGCCGAAGCCGAACAGGATGCCGGCGTCCTTGGCCTTGGTGACGACCGGGTTCTCCTCGCGGTCCGGCAGCTCCCACACCGCGCGCAGGCAGTCCCGCACCTGGCCGACCCAGCCGATGCCCGTGAACAGCAGGACCGCACCCGCGATGACGCCGACCGTGCCGGCGTTCTGCACCAGGGAGGTGAGGTCCAACTGCTCGGAGAGGCCCGGGAACTGGTCGGCGATGCGGTGTTCCACGGTCTTCTGGCGGGCCGGGCTGAGGGTGGCGGCGGTGATCGCGGCGGCCACGGTCAGCAGCGGGAACAGCGCCACGAAGCTGACGAACGTCATGGCGGCGGCCAGCCGGGTCCACTTCACCCGGTCCAGCCGCTCGTAGGACCGCCACGCGTGCGTGGTGGTCAGCCGGGTGACGATCGGCCCTATGCCGGGCAGCTTCTTCAGCCAGTCCATGATCCGACTGTGCCCGGTCCGCGGGAGCGTCAACACCGCGTTTCTTCGCCCGAACGGTCATATGGGGGCGATACGGTCAACTGTCATGAAGGATGCCACCGAACTGCCCCGGTCCCTGCTCGTCCTCGGCGGCACGTCCGAGATCGCGCTGGCCACCGCGCGCCGGCTGATCGCCCGCCGCACCCGCACGGTATGGCTCGCCGGCCGCCCCTCCCTCGCGCTGGAGAACGCCGCCGGGAGCCTGCGGGCGCTCGGCGCGGACGTGCACACCGTCGCCTTCGACGCGCTCGATCCCGAGTCCCACGAGTCCGTCCTCGGCAAGGTGTTCGCCGAGGGGCCCGTCGACCTGGTGCTGCTCGCGTTCGGCATCCTCGGCGACCAGGCGCACGACGAACGCGACCCGGCCCGCGCCGTGCAGGTCGCCCGGACCAACTACACCGGGGCCGTCTCGGCGGGTCTGGTCACCGGCGGCGCCCTCCAGGCCCAGGGCCACGGCTGTCTCGTCGTGCTGTCCGCCGCCGCGGCCGAACGCGCCCGCCGCGCCGACTTCATCTACGGCTCCAGCAAGGCCGGCCTCGACGCCTTCGCCCAGGGGCTGGGCGACGCCCTGCACGGCACCGGCGCGCGCGTCATGGTGGTACGTCCCGGCTTCGTGCGGACGCGGCGGACGGCCGGACGGCCGCGGACCCCGTTCGCCACCACTCCGGAGGCGGTCGCCACGGCCATCGAACTCGGCCTGCGCCGCGGCTCGGAGACGGTGTGGGTGCCCGGCGCGCTCCGGTTGCTGATGTCGGCGCTGCGCCACACCCCCCGGTCACTGTTCCGGAGGCTGGGGCTCTAGAGCCCCGGAAGGCGCCTCACTGGGCGACCCGCGGAGCGCGCACGTCCGCGTGGCCCGCCTGGGGCGGTACGACGGATCCGCCGAAGGTGTACTCGCGCAGCTTGCGCCAGACGCCGTCAGGACCCTGCTCGTACAGTGCGAAGCCGGTGCACGGCCATTCGGCCTCGAAGTCCGCCAGTTCCTCGAAGGCGCGGTCCATCGCCGCGTCGTCGATGCCGTGCGCGACGGTGACGTGCGGGTGGTACGGGAACTGCAGCTCGCGCGCCACCGGTCCGGAGGCGTCCCGGACCCGCTGCTGGAGCCAGGTGCAGTCCTCGGCGCCCTGGACGACCCGGACGTAGACCACCGGGGACAGGGGCCGGAAGGTGCCGGTGCCGGACAGCCGCATCGGGAACGGCCGGCCGTCCGTGGCGACCCGGGTGAGGTGCGCGTCGACCGCCGGCAGGTCGGCCTGGTCGACCTCGGTCGGCGGCAACAGCGTGACGTGGGTGGGGATGCCGTGAGCCGCGGCGTCGCCGAAGCCCGCGCGCCGCTCCTGGAGCAGGCTGCCGTGAGGCTCCGGGACCGCGATCGAGACGCCGATCGTTACGGTCCCCACGTCGTCTCCTGTCGTCGTGTCTGTTTTCTGCTCTGCCGTCGGCTATGACTGTACGGCCATGAGTGTCCTGTGGGCAGGCGCGGCGGAAGTGATGTGCAGCGCTCCGTCCGCGCGGGGCCGTGCGGTCGTACGCCTCAGTGCTTGGCCGGGAGGAAGCCCACGCGGTCGTACGCCTGCGCGAGGGTCTCGGCGGCGACGGCGCGCGCCTTCTCGGCGCCCTTGGCGAGGATCGAGTCGAGCGTCTCGGCGTCGTCCAGGTACTGCTGGGTGCGCTCGCGGAACGGCGTCACGAACTCGACCATGACCTCGGCGAGGTCGGTCTTGAGCGCGCCGTACATCTTGCCCTCGTAGTCCTGCTCCAGCTCGGCGATCGACCTGCCGGTGAGCGTGGAGTAGATGGTGAGGAGGTTGGAGACACCCGGCTTGTTCTCCGCGTCGTAGCGGATCACCGTGTCCGTGTCGGTGACCGCGCTCCTGACCTTCTTGGCCGTGGCCTTCGGCTCGTCGAGCAGGTTGATGAGGCCCTTCGGCGTGGACGCCGACTTGCTCATCTTGACCGTCGGGTCCTGGAGGTCGTAGATCTTCGCCGTCTCCTTGAGGATGTACGGCTTCGGGATCGTGAAGGTCTCGCCGAAGCGGCCGTTGAAGCGCTCGGCGAGGTCGCGGGTCAGCTCGATGTGCTGGCGCTGGTCCTCGCCGACCGGCACCTCGTTGGCCTGGTAGAGCAGGATGTCGGCGACCTGGAGGACCGGGTACGTGAACAGGCCGACGGAGGCCCGGTCGGCGCCCTGCTTGGCGGACTTGTCCTTGAACTGGGTCATGCGGCTGGCCTCGCCGAAGCCGGTGAGGCAGTTCATGATCCAGGCGAGCTGGGCATGCTCGGGGACGTGGCTCTGCACGAAGAGGGTGCAGCGGTCCGGGTCCAGGCCGGCGGCCAGCAGCTGCGCGGCGGCGAGCCGGGTGTTGGCCCGCAGTTCCTTCGGGTCCTGCGGGACCGTGATCGCGTGCAGGTCGACGACCATGTAGAAGGCGTCGTGGGACTCCTGCAGGGCCACCCACTGGCGGACGGCGCCGAGGTAGTTGCCGAGGTGGAACGAACCGGCGGTGGGCTGGATGCCGGAGAGCACGCGAGGTCGGTCAGCGGAAGCCATGTGGCCCATTCTCTCATCGGCTGGGGGTGTCGTTGGCCCGAGAGGAGGGGGGCGGTCGCGGGGCGGGGGTCTGCGGACCGTGGTGGGTCGCTCGCGCAGTCCCCGCGCCCCTGACGGGCACCTCAGCCCAGGTCGACCTCCGGGTAGAGGGGGAAGCCCGCCACCAGGTCCGTGGCCCGCTGGGAGATCTCCTCGGCGACCTTCCCGTCCAGGACGTGGGCCGCCTTGGACGGGGCGCCGGACTTGGTGGTGCCGGGCTTGGTGGTGGTGAGGACGCGGTCGATCAGGGCGGCCACCTCGTCCATCTCCGCCGTGCCGAGGCCGCGGGTGGTGAGCGCGGGGGTGCCGACGCGGATGCCGGAGGTGTACCAGGCGCCGTTCGGGTCGGCCGGGATGGCGTTGCGGTTGGTGACGATGCCCGAGTCGAGCAGGGCCGCCTCGGCCTGGCGGCCGGTGAGGCCGTAGGAGGCGGCGACGTCGATCAGGTTGAGGTGGTTGTCCGTGCCGCCGGTGACCAGGGTGGCGCCACGGCGCATCAGACCCTCGGCGAGGGCCCGGGAGTTGTCGACGATGCGCTGGGCGTAGTCCTGGAAGGAGGGCTGCCGGGCCTCGGCGAGGGCGACGGCCTTGGCGGCCATGACGTGCGGGAGCGGGCCGCCGAGGACCATCGGGCAGCCGCGGTCGACCTGGTCCTTGAGGGAGTCGTCGCACAGGACCATGCCGCCGCGCGGGCCGCGCAGGGACTTGTGGGTGGTCGTGGTGACGATCTGGGCGTGCGGGACCGGGTCGAAGTCGCCGGTGAGGACCTTGCCCGCGACCAGGCCGGCGAAGTGGGCCATGTCGACCATGAGGGTGGCGCCGACCTCGTCGGCGATCTCGCGCATGATCCGGAAGTTCACCAGCCGGGGGTACGCGGAGTAGCCGGCGACGATGATCAGCGGCTTGAACTCGCGGGCCTGGGCGCGCAGGGCCTCGTAGTCGATCAGGCCGGTGGCCGGGTCGGTGCCGTAGGAGCGCTGGTCGAACATCTTGCCGGAGATGTTCGGGCGGAAGCCGTGGGTGAGGTGGCCGCCGGCGTCCAGGGACATGCCGAGCATGCGCTGGTTGCCGAAGGCATGGCGCAGCTCGGCCCAGTCGGCCTCGGTCAGGTCGTTGACCTGGCGGGCGCCGGCCTTCTCCAGGAAGGGGACCTCGACGCGGTCGGCGAGGACGGCCCAGAAGGCGACGAGGTTGGCGTCGATGCCGGAGTGCGGCTGGACGTAGGCGTGGCGGGCGCCGAAGAGTTCGCGGGCGTGCTCGGCGGCGAGGGACTCGACGGTGTCGACGTTGCGGCAGCCGGCGTAGAAGCGGCGGCCGATGGTCCCTTCGGCGTACTTGTCGCTGAACCAGTTGCCCATCGCGAGCAGGGTCGCCGGGGAGGCGTAGTTCTCGGAAGCGATCAGCTTCAGCATCCCGCGCTGGTCGGCGACCTCCTGGCCGATGGCGTCGGCGACGCGCGGCTCGACGGCGCGGATGACGTCGAGGGCGGCGCGGAAGGCCGTGGTCTCGGTGGAGTGGGAGGCGGAATTCTCGGGCATCGGGGACCTCCGGACGGTGTGCGTGCAGCGTTCACGTTCGGCCCAGGCGCACGGCACTCTTCCCGCTCGGGCCGCTCCCTGATGGTCCGTCCCATCCCAGCGCGCCAGTCACGGCCCGTTCGTCAGACTACCGGGCGCGCCGTGCGGCGCAGGTCCCGCGTCCACCATGCGAGCGAGGATATGAAGGGGTTCACCGTCGTTTCCGGTCCCACTCGGGAGAGGCCGTGACCGCTGCAGAAGACCTGATCGCCGCCACCGAGGCGCACTGCGCGCCCACCTACCGCCCGCTGCCCGTGGTGATCGCCACCGGTGAGGGGGCCTGGCTGACGGATGTGGCGGGGCGGCGGTACCTGGATCTGCTGGCCGGCTACTCGGCCATGAACTTCGGGCACGGCAACCGGCGGCTCACCGAGGCGGCCCGGCGGCAGCTGGACCGGGTGACGCTGACCTCCCGCGCCTTCCACCACGACCGGTTCGCCGCGTTCTGCACCGAGCTGGCGCGGCTGTGCGGGATGGAGATGGTGCTGCCCATGAACACGGGCACGGAGGCGGTGGAGAGCGCGATCAAGACCGCCCGGAAGTGGGGGTACCGGGTGAAGGGGGTGCCCGCGGAGATGGCGAAGATCGTCGTGGCGGGCGGCAACTTCCACGGCCGTACGACGACGGTGATCAGCTTCTCGACGGATCCGGAGGCGCGGGCGGACTACGGGCCGTACACACCGGGGTTCGAGATCGTGCCGTACGGGGATCTGACCGCGATGCGGGCCGCGCTCACCGAGAACACCGTGGCCGTGCTGCTGGAGCCGATCCAGGGCGAGTCCGGGGTGATCGTGCCGCCGGCCGGCTACCTGGCCGGGGTGCGGGAGCTGACGCGCGAGCGGAACGTGCTGTTCGTCGCCGACGAGATCCAGTCGGGCCTGGGCCGGACCGGGCGGACCTTCGCGTGCGAGCACGAGGGGGTCGTGCCGGACGTGTACGTGCTGGGCAAGGCGCTGGGCGGCGGGATCGTGCCGGTGTCGGCGGTGGTGTCGAGCGCGGCGGTGCTCGGGGTGTTCCGGCCGGGTGAGCACGGGTCGACGTTCGGCGGGAATCCGCTGGCCTGCGCGGTGGCGCTGGAGGTGATCGCGATGCTGCGGACCGGGGAGTACCAGGAGCGGGCGGCCCGGCTGGGCGAGCGGCTGCACCGGCTGCTGGGCGAGCTGCCGGGCACGGGCCGGGTGACGGCGGTGCGCGGGCGGGGGCTGTGGGCCGGGGTGGACGTCGCGCGGGCGGTGGGCACCGGGCGGGAGGTCTCGGAGCGGCTGCTGGCCCGTGGGGTCCTGGTGAAGGACACCCACGGGTCGACCGTCCGGATCGCGCCGCCGCTGGTGATCGGCGAGGAGGACCTGGACTGGGGGCTGGAGCAGCTGCGGGAGGTGCTGGGGGGCTAGGGCCTGCCGTCACCACACGGGGATGTCGACCCCGTGCTGGTCGGCGGGCCGGGCGCCGAGGATGCGCCGGTCGGCCTCGTCGATGGCGACGTCGTCGATGCTCGCCTCCCGGCGGCGCATCAGGCCGCGCTCGTCGAACTCCCACAGTTCGTTGCCGTAGGAGCGCCACCACTGGCCGTCGGCGTCCCGGCACTCGTACTGGAAGCGGACGGCGATGCGGTCGCCGTGGAAGCTCCACAGGCTCTTGCGCAGGGCGTAGTCCCGTTCGCGCTGCCACTTCGCGGTCAGGAAGGCGACGATCTCGTCCCGGCCGGTGAGGAAGCGGTCGCGGTTCCGCCAGACGGAGTCCGCGGTGTAGGCGAGGGCGACCCGGTGGGGGTCGCGGGTGTTCCAGGCGTCCTCGGCGGCCTGCACCTTCCGGCGGGCGGTCTCCAGGGTGAAGGGCGGGTACGGCGGGCGGTCTTCGGGCACGGCGGCCTCCTCGAGTCGAGAACGAGCGTTCTCCAACGATGGGCCTAAAGTAGAGAACGGCCGTTCTCGACGTCAAGGAGCCCCGGATGCCCGCCCCGATCACCGAGGAACAGACCCGCCTGGACCGCGAGGCACTCCTGGACGCGGCGGAGGCGCTCTTCTACGCGCACGGCATCCAGGCGGTCGGGATGGACCGGGTCCGCGAGGCGTCCGGCCTGCCGCTGAAGCGGATCTACCGGCTCTTCGCGACCAAGGAGGACCTCGTGGTCGCCATGCTCCGGCGCCGCGACCGGCGGTGGCGCGCGAGCCTGTCCGCCCACGTGGAGAGCGTCCCGGACCCCCGCGCCCGGGTGCTCGCGGTCTTCGACTGGCTCGCCGGCTGGTTCGCCGAACCCGGCTTCCGCGGCTGCGCCTGGATCAACGCCCACGGCGAACTCGGCTCCTCCTCCGAGCCGGTCCTGGCCGAGGTCCGCGCCCACAAGCAGGCCTTCCACGACCAGCTCGCCACCTGGGTGCGCGCCACCGGCACACCGGTGGCCGAACCGGTCTTCCTGCTCGCCGAGGGAGCCATCGTCACCGCGGGCATCACCGGCGACCCGGCCCCGGCGGGGCAGGCCCGGGCGGCGGTGGAGCGGCTGCTCGGGGGCGGAGGTGCCTGCTGAGCCCCCTCGTCGGGACAGCCGGCGTCGCCCACCGCGGTAGCCCTAGAGGATCACATGGGGCAGGAAGCGGGCGTACTCGTCGGTGATCAGGCCGCTGGACTCGCGGATGCCGAGGCCCGCCGGTTCGTCCCGGACCACCCAGGCGCCGAGGACCACGTGGTTGCCGTCGAAGGCGGGGAGGGGGGCCAACTGCTGGTAGCAGCACGGCTCGTCACGCAGGACGGCCGGTGTGCCCGGGGGGTGGACGGTGACGCCCTCGCCCTCGCGGCCGAGGAGGGGCTTGGCGACGTACCCGGTGGTGCCGGGCAGGTCGCGGGGGCCGTCCAGGTAGGCCGGGAGGAGGTTCGGGTGGCCGGGGTACAGCTCCCAGAGGACCGGCAGCAGGGCCTTGTTGCTCAGGAGCATCTTCCAGGCCGGTTCGATCCACAGGGTGCTGCCGGTGCCGCCGCCGTTGTCCAGGGTGTCCAGGACGTGTCCGCCGAAGGCGTCGGTGGTGAGCCACTCCCACGGGTAGAGCTTGAAGATGCCGCGGATGAAACGGAGCCGGTTGTCGACGAAGCGGCCGGAGAGGCTGTCCCAGCCGATCTCCTCCATGGCGAGCCAGTCGGTGGTGAGGCCGGCCTGCTCGGCGGTCTCCTTGAGGTAGGCGACCGTCATCAGGTCCTCGCCGAGCTCGTCGGCCGAGGAGTGCGCGAAGTGCAGGGGGCTGCCGGGGGGCAGCAGGGCCGCCTGGGCGCGCCAGGCCTCCACCAGGCGTTCGTGCAGGGAGTTCCACTGATCGGCGCCGGGGAAACGGTCCTCCATCCAGAACCACTGCGGGGAGGCCGCCTCGACCAGGGAGGTCGGGGTGTCCGCGTTGTACTCCAGCAGCTTCGCCGGTCCCGTGCCGTCGTAGCGGAGGTCGAAACGGCCGTAGACGGACGGGAGTTCGGCCCGCCGGTGCCAGGCCTCGGTGACCACGGCGGCCACCCGCGGGTCGGTGATGCCGAGGTCGGCGAGGCGGTCCTCGGCCACGATGTGTCCGGCCGCCGCGAGGCACATGCGGTGGAGTTCCTCGACGGTCTCCTCCAGCGCCTCGATCTCCGCGAGGGAGAAGACGTAGCAGGCGCTCTCGTCCCAGTAGGGGCGCAGCGAGCCGTCGGGGTGGCGGGTGAGCGGGTAGACCAGGCCCTGCGCCTCGACGGTCTGCTGCCAGCCGGGGCGGGGGGTGAGAGTACGACGTTCCATGCGCGTGTTCCGGTCAGCCGCCGGAGCTGCCCTTGCCGCCGCCGAAGCCCCCGCGGTGGACTCCGCCGCCCCCGCTGTGGTGGTCGTCGTCATCGTCGTCGTACGAGCCGCCGCTGCCCGAGCCCCCGCCGGGCTTGGTGAAGGAACCGCCGTCGACCCAGCCGTTCTTCTGCTCGCCCTCGTAGTACCAGGCGGCGTCGACCTGCTTCTTGAGCTTCTTCGTGCCGGTCTTGACCGTCGTCTTCCCTGGCGTGCCCGTCTTGCAGTTCTTGTCGGCGACGACCTTGTAGCCCTTGACCAGGTCGTAGCTGTCGCGGTCGACGCAGCGCTTGTCCGGTTCGGACGAGCAGGCGGTGAGCGCGGCGGCCAGCAGGCCGACGCTGCCCAGGACGACCGTGCCGGACCGAAGTGGCCCTCGTGTGCGCTCCATGGTGGTGTCTCCCCCGTCGGATGTCGTGTTCGGCGGCCAGCCTAGAGATCGGTGTGAGTGCCCGTGCGAGGGGGTCCGTGATCTCCCGTTCGCCTAGAGTCGCTTCGTGCTGTTCGGAATGGTGTGCGCCCTGGGCGCGGCGGTCTGCTTCGGAACCGCGACGGTGTTGCAGGCGGTGGCCGCGCGGGCGGCGGGCGCCGAGGAGGGCGGCGGCGGGGACGCGGCGCTGCTGCTGCGGGCGCTGCGGCAGTGGCGGTACCTCGCCGGGCTCGCGCTCGACGGGCTGGGCTTCCTGCTGCAGATCGCGGCCCTGCGGTCGGTGCCGATCTACGCGGTGGGCGCGGCCCTGGCGGCGAGCCTCGCGGTGACCGCGGTGGTCGCGGCGCGGCTGCTGGGGGTCCGGCTGAGCGGCCTGGAGTGGGGCGCCGTCGGAGTGGTGTCTGCCGGGCTCGCCCTGCTGGGGCTGGCCTCGGGCACCGAGGGCGACCGGAGCGGCCCGGAGTGGCTGCGGTACGCGTTGGTGGCCGCGGCGGTGGGCGTGCTGGTGCTCGGCGGGATCGGCGGGCGCCTGTCCGGCCGGACCCGGGCGCTGCTGCTGGGGCTCGGCGCCGGGTGCGGGTTCGGGGTGGTGGAGGTGGCGGTACGGCTCATCGACTCGCTGCGGCCGGCGGACCTGCTGGCCGACCCGGCGGCGTACGCGCTGCTGCTCGGTGGCGGCGCCGCGTTCCTGCTGCTCACCTCGGCCCTTCAGCGGGGCTCGGTGACGACCGCCACGGCGGGCCTGGTGATCGGGGAGACGATCGGCCCGGCCGCGGTGGGGGTGGTCTGGCTCGGTGACCGGACGCGGGAGGGGATGACCGCGGTGGCCGCGCTGGGGTTCGCGGTGGCGGTGGCGGGGGCGTTGCTGCTGGCGCGGTTCGGGGAGGCGCCGGCGGAGGAGCCGGCGGCCGGGGGTGCCTGAGCGATCCGTCCGGAGCACCGGCCGTCCGGTGTGTGCGGCCGGGCCGGACTGACCAGCGCACGCGAAAGGTGAGTTCGGACATGCCTGCGGAGACGTTCGGTTCTTGTGGGCACCACCGCCCTGCGGTTGGTTCGGGCGGACTCCCGTGAACCCGGCCGGCACACGGCCGCGTCTCAGGCCCACACCGCCCTGACCACGGCGTGGCCCGCCGTAGCCGCCCGCTCGTAGAACCCCTGGAGGCACCTGTGATGGCCGAGGAACCTCTGTCCGGCCTGCGCCTCGTCCCAGCCGGACCGAACGAGCTTGGCGCCGGCGGCGTTCCACAGCTCGTCGAAGGAGACACTGGTGAGGAAGTCGGCGGCCTGTGACACGCCGGGCGGCTCCAGAATCCCCAGGGGCGGATCGGAGGGGTCGGCATCGGCGCCGTGTGCCACGGGACGCCCGCCGTAGATCGGCAACGTCCAGAACTCGCCGGCATCCGCATCGAGGACACCGGCCGCGGCGTAGAGGTCGTTGACGGCGTGCCAGACCTTGTCGATCGAGACGGCGATGCCCGCCGCGTACTCGGCGGGGTGGTTCTCCCAGGCCTCCCACATGAACGCCGCAAGCCAGGTGTGGTCGTCCCGGATCCCGGATTCCGCGACGGCGCGAAGGTGCATGTGGATGCTCACAGCGACGAGTCCTGAAGTTCGGTGGCCCGTCTGTCGGGCCGAGCGGACAGAACTTACTCGACGGCACTGACGGCAAGATCCCCGCCTCCCGGCGCCGGGACGCCCCCTAGGGCAGCACCCGGCACAGCGCCTCCAGCGCCCCGGACCACGCGCTGTCCGGAGGCGTTCCGTAGCCGACGACCAGGGCGTCCAACGGCTCGGTGACGGCCTGCGGGTGGCGGTGGAAGGAGAGGCCGTGCAGGGCAAGGCCCTGCCAGGCCGCGGCCTGGACCACCGATTCCTCGGTGCCCGGCGGGAGGCGCAGGACCGCGTGGAGGCCGGCGGCGATGCCGGTGACCCGCACCTCGGGGGCCCGGGCGGTCACGGCCTCGGTGAGGGCGTCGCGGCGGCGGCGGTAGCGCAGGCGGGAGGAGCGCACGTGGCGGTCGTACGCGCCGGAGGTGAGGAACTCCGCGAGGGTGAGCTGTTCCAGCGCGCCGACGGTGTCCGAGCTGCCCTTGGCGGACGCCGTCTCCCCGGCCAGGGCCGGCGGCAGCACCATCCAGCCCAGCCGCAGTCCGGGCGCGAGCGACTTGCTGGCCGTGCCGAGGTAGACGACCCGGTCGGGGGCGAGGCCCTGCAGGGCGCCGACGGACTGGCGGTCGTAGCGGAACTCGCCGTCGTAGTCGTCCTCCAGGATCAGCCCGCCGGTGCGGCGCGCCCAGGCGACGACGGCGGCCCGCCGGTCGGGGTGCAGGGGCATGCCCATCGGGAACTGGTGGGCGGGGGTCAGCAGGACCGCGCCGGCCTCGCCCGGCTCGCCGGGGTCCGTGCCGAGCTCGTCGTAGGGCAGCGGGGGCGTGGCGAGGCCCGCGTTGCGCAGCAGCGCCCAGTGGACGTCGAGGCCGTAGGACTCCACGGCCACCGTGCGCACCCCGCGGGCCCGCAGGACCTTGCCGAGGAGGGTCAGGGCGTGCGAGAAGCCGGCGGTGACCACGATGGTGTCGGGGTCGGTGCGCACGCCGCGGGCGCGGGCGAGGTAGCCGGCGAGGGCGGTGCGCAGTTCGGGGCGTCCGCGCGGGTCTCCGTAGCCGAAGGCGTGGAAGGGGGCCGTGGCCAGGGCCCGGCGGGTGGCCTTGAGCCACTCGGTGCGCGGGAAGGCGGCCAGGTCGGGGCTGCCGGGGACGAGGTCGTGGCGCGGGAGGGCGGGGGCGCGCCGGGGTGGCGCGGGGGCGGAGGGTGCCGTGGGGCCGTGGGGGACGCCGGCCGCCACCCGGGTGCCGGAGCCCTGCCGGGCGGTGAGCCAGCCCTCCGCGACCAGGTCGGCGTAGGCCTCGGCGACGGTGTTGCGGGCGATGCCGAGGTCGGCGGCGAGGGAGCGGGAGGACGGCAGCCGGGTGCCGGGGGCGAGCCGGCCGGAGCGGACCGCGTCCCGCAGGGCGTCGGTCAGGCCCCGGCGCACACCGCCCGTCCCGCTCGGTTCGAGGTGCAGGTCGACGCCCAAAGTGGCCCAGGAACTCGCCATGGGAATGGACCATACCCCTGGGCTGCCTGGTTCCTAGTGTCGACGGCATGAGCACTGCACAGGAAACCGTCGCATACGCCGCCGAAGAGGCCCCGCGCATGAGCTGGGCCGAGCACGCCCCGGACGTCTACAAGGCGATGATCCGCCTGGACAGCGTCGCCAGGCGGGGCCTTGACCCCAAGCTCTACGAGCTGGTGAAGATCCGCGCCTCGCAGCTCAACCACTGCGCGTTCTGCCTCGACATGCACACCAAGGACGCCCTCGCGGCCGGCGAGAGCGTCGAGCGGGTCGTCCAGCTGAGCGCGTGGCAGGAGTCGCGGCACTTCTACACCGAGAAGGAGCTGGCGGCGATCGAGCTGACCGAGGCGGTCACCGTGCTGACCGAGGGGTTCGTGCCGGACGAGGTCTACGCCAGGGCGGCCGAGCACTTCGAGGAGGCCGAACTGGCCCAGCTGGTCGCCGCGATCACGGTGATCAACGCCTGGAACCGGTTCGGTGTGACCTTCCGGATGACCCCGGGGCACTACCGGCCCGGGCAGCACAGGTGAGCCGTATTCCGGCGCGGGACAAGGTGGAGACGTTCCGCGCCCTGCACCGAGGACGCGTCCCGGGTGATCCGCTGGTCCTGCCCGGGCCGTGGGACGCGGCGAGCGCGCGGGTGTTCGCGGCCGCCGGGTTCCCGGCGCTGGCCACGCCGAGCGCGGGCGTGGCCGCCGCTCTCGGCTACGAGGACGGGGCCACCCCCGCCGACGAGATGTTCGCGGCGGTCGCCCGGATCACCCGGGCGGTGGACGTGCCGGTGTCGGCGGACGTCGAGGGCGGGTACGGGCTCGACCCGAAGGAACTGGTCGAGCGGCTGCTGGAGGCGGGCGCCGTCGGCTGCAACCTGGAGGACTCGGCGGGAGGTGTCCTCAAGGACCGGCACGAGCACGCCGAGTTCCTCGCCGGGGTGCGGGCCGCCGCCGCCGACCGGCTGTTCGTCAACGCCCGCGTGGACGTCTTCCTGCACGGTGACGGCGACCCCGAACGGGCCATCGAGCGGGCCGCTTCGTACGTCGCGGCGGGCGCGGACTGCGTGTATCCGATCCTCGCCCCCGCGGCGGTACTGCCGCTGCTGCGGGCCGGGATCCAGGGTCCGCTGAACGCCCTGGCCCTGCTGGACGGGGACGGCCCCTCACCCGCCGCGCTGGGCGGGCTCGGGGCCACCCGGGTCACCTTCGGGCCGGGCCTGCAGCGGCGGGCCGCGGCCGCGCTGCGGGAGATCGCCGAGGGGCTGACACGGTAGGCGGGTTCAGGACAGCCACTTCTTCCACACGGCGGGGTGGCTGTCCACCCACTTCTTCGCCGCCTCCTGCGGGTCCAGCTTCTGCTCGGCGATCATCAGGGAGACCTCGTTCTGGTCCTCCGTCGTCCACCGGAACTTCTTCAGGAAGGCCGCCGCCCTGCCGCCGGTCCGCGCGAAGTCCGCGTTCAGGTATTTCTGCAGCGGGGTGTGCGGGTAGGCGCAGGCGACCTTCGCCGGGTCCGCGTCGCAGCCCTCCTTGTACGCCGGCAGCTTCACCTCCGTCATGGGCACCTTCCTGAACAGCCACTGGGGCGAGTACCAGTACGTCAGGAAGGGCTTCTTCTCCTTGGCGAACTGCTTCATCTGGGTGATCTGCGCCGCCTCGGAACCGGCGAAGACGACCTGGTAGTCCAGCTTCAGGTTCTTCACCAGGGCCTTGTCGTTGGTGACGTACGACGGGGAGCCGTCCATCAGCTGGCCCTTGCCGCCGCTCTCCGCGGTGCGGAAGAGCGAGGCGTACTTGTTCAGGTTCCGCCAGTCGGTGATGTCCGGGTGCTGCTTGGCCAGGTACGTCGGCACGAACCAGCCGATGTGCCCGGTCACCCCGAGGTCACCGCCCCGGCTGATCGTCTTCTTGTCGGTGACGTACCGCTTCTCCTGGTCCGGGTGGCCCCAGTCCTCCAGGAGGGCGTCGACGCGGCCCTGGCTGAGCGCGTCCCAGGCGGGCACCTCGTCGACCTGGACGGTGTCGACGCGGTAGCCGAGCTCGTGCTCCAGGAGGTACTGGGCGACGGCCACGTTGGACTGCGCGCCCACCCAGGACTGCACGGACAGGGTGACCGACTTCGCGCCGCCGGCGTTCGCGAAGGGCGAGGCCTGCTTGGTCATGTCGGCGGCGCCGCAGCCGGTCGCGGTCAGCAGCACCAGCGAGCCCACCAGGGCGGTCGTACGACGTCGCATGTCAGGCTCCCTTCTTCGCGCGTCGGTCCGTCGGCTGGGTCACCCGGTCGAGCATCAGGCCCAGGCAGACGATGGCGGCACCGGCGACCAGGCCGGTCGCCAGGTCGCCCTGGGCGAGGCCGAACGCGACGTCGTAGCCGAGGGCGCCGCCGCCGACCAGGCCGCCGATGATGACCACGGCCAGCACCAGGACCACGCCCTGGTTGACGGCGAGCAGCAGGGACCGCCGGGCCAGCGGGAGCTGCACCTGCCACAGCTGCTGGCGGCCGGTGGCGCCGAGCGAGCGCGCCGACTCCAGCGCGGCCTGGTCGACCTGGCGCAGGCCCTGCGCGGTGATCCGGACGACGGCCGGGAGGGCGTAGACGACGGCCGCGGCGACGGCGGGGGCGCGGCCGACGCCGAACAGGGCGACGACCGGGATCAGGTACACGAACTGCGGCATGGTCTGGAAGACGTCCAGGACGGGGCGCAGCGCACGCTCGACCCGGTCGCTGCGGGCCGCGGCGATGCCGGTCGCGAAGCCGAGGACGAGGGTGACGGCGACGGCGGCCAGCACCTGGGAGAGGGTGTCGAGCGAGGGCTCCCACACGCCGAGCACACCGATCGCGGCCATGGCGAGGACGGCGGTCAGCGCGGTGCGCCAGGTGCCGATCAGCCAGGCCAGGGCGGCGACGAGCAGCAGCACCGACCACCAGGGCAGCCACTGCAGGCCGTCCCGGACGGGGTCCAGGACCCAGGTGGTGAAGTGGCCAGCCCAGTCCGCGGTGCCGCCGATCACGGGGACGCCGGAGTAGAGGTGGGCGGTCATCCAGTCGACGGCGCGGTTGACCGGTTCGGCGAGGTCCAGGGACCAGCCGGCGGGCCAGTCGAGGGCGCCGAGCAGGCGGGTGGCGAGGGCGACGGCCACGGTGACGGCGAGGGCGTACGGCCAGCCGATGGTCCGGGTGCGCGTCACCCCGTCCCCGGCGGCCGCGGTCACGCGGTCCAGGACCACCGCGAGCAGCACGATCGGGATGCCGGCCGCGAGGGCCGCGCCGACGTCGACCGAGGCGAGCGCCTGGTAGACGCGGTCGCCGAGGCCGCCGGCGCCGATGACGGCGGCGATCACGGCCATGGACAGCGCCATCATGATCGTCTGGTTGAGGCCGAGGAGGAGTTCCTTCCGGGCCAGCGGGATACGCGCGGTCAGCAGCCGCTGGCGGCGGGTGGCGCCGAGGGACTCCACGGCCTCCAGGACTTCGGGGTCGGCACCGCGCAGGCCGAGCGCGGTGAGGCGGGCCATCGGCGGGGCGGCGTACACGACGGTGGCGAGGACGGCGGCGGGGACGCCGATGCCGAAGACCAGGACGACGGGGAGGAGGTAGGCGAAGGCCGGGAGCACCTGCATGGTGTCCAGGACCGGGCGCAGGGCGCGGTCGAGGCGGTCGGAGAGGCCGGCGGCGAGACCGAGGAGCGCGCCTACGAGGACGGAGGCGAGGACCGCTACGACCATGAGCGCGAGGGTCTGCATGGTCGGGACCCACATGCCGAGCACGCCGCAGGCCAGGAACGCGGCCGCGGTGCCTGCGGCCAGGCGGACGCCGCCGAGGCGCCAGGCGGTGAGCGCGCTCAGGGCCGTCACGCCGGCCCAGCCCGCGGCGAGGAGGGTGAGGTACACCCCGCGGACGGCCAGGATGACGGCGTTGCTGATGTAGCCGAAGAAGTACAGGAACAGAGGGTGGCTGTCCCGGTTGTCGATGACCCAGTCGCTGGCGGTGGCGAGGGGCTTGTCCAGGTGGACCGTCAGCTGGTGCGGCCAGGTGGCGCCGGGCCAGTGGGCGGCGGCCCAGGGGGCCAGGACCGCGGCGGCGAGGGCGAGCAGCAGGAGCTTGCCCGCGGCTCGGCTCCTGAGGACGCGGGGTGTGCCGGTGCGCAGGGCCGGGATGCTGAGCGTTGCCATCAGACGGCCTCCGGACTGGTCCGGGGGCCGGGCGGGCCGGCTTGCCCGCGTCGGCGGGGTGCCGCCTCTTCCGGGACGGGTGCCGCCCCGGCGGCGGGACCGCTGGCGGCCACGGCGGCAGCGTCGTCCGTCGCCGCGGTGGCAGCGGCGTCCGCCGGCGCCGTTCCCGCGACCACGCCCAGGAGGGCATCCGAGTCCACCACGCCCAGGCAGCGGCCCTTGTCCATGACGCGGGCCGGGGTGCCCGCGCGGGCCACCGCCTCGATGGCCTCGGCCACCGTGGCCTCGGGCCGTACCGCGGGGCCGCCGGCCGTTTCGGCGGCGGAGGCCGGGCGCATGGCCGTACCCACCGTCATCACCTGCTCGCGCGGAACGTCCCGGACGAACTCGCGGACGTAGTCGTCGGCCGGGGAGCCGACGATCTCCTCGGGGGTGCCGAGCTGGACGACGCGGCCGTCGCGCATGAGGGCGATGCGGTCGCCGAGCTTGAGGGCCTCGCTCAGGTCGTGCGTGATGAAGACCATCGTGCGGCCCTCCTCGCTGTGCAGGCGGGCCACCTCTTCCTGCATGTCGCGCCGGATGAGGGGGTCCAACGCGCTGAACGGCTCGTCGAAGAGCAGCACCTCGGGGTCCACGGCCAGCGCACGGGCCAGGCCGACGCGCTGGCGCTGGCCGCCGGAGAGCTGGGCGGGGCGCCGCTTCTCCATGCCTTCCAGGCCGACCTTGGCGACGAACTCGGCGGCCCGCTCGCGGCGTTCGGACCTGCCGACGCCCTGGATCTCCAGGCCGTAGGCGACGTTGTCGAGGACCGTGCGGTGCGGGAGCAGGCCGAAGTGCTGGAAGACCATCGCGGCCCGGTGCCGGCGCAGTTCGCGCAGCCGGGTCCGGTCCATCGCGCGGACGTCCTCGCCGTCGATGGAGATCGTGCCCGCGGTCGGCTCGATCAGGCGGGTCAGACAGCGGACGAGGGTGGACTTGCCGGAACCGGACAGGCCCATGACGACGAAGACCTCACCCTTGCGGACGTCGAAGGAGACGTCCCGGACGGCGGCCGTGCACCCGGTGCGGGCGCGCAGTTCGGCGGGGTCGAGCGCCGCGAGCCCGGGGTCGGCGGGAATCCGCTCCGGCTTGGGTCCGAAGACCTTCCACAGGCCGGACACCGAGAAGACGGGTTCGGTCGTGGTGGGCGGCTTGCGTGTGGGGACGGTGAGAGTCATCGGGGGTCACCTCCGATCAGGTCGACGGCCTTCTCCCCGACCATGAGCACCCCGATCATCGGGTTGACGGCGGTCATGGTCGGGAAGACGGACGCGTCGGCGATGCGAATGCCGTCGAGACCGCGGATCCTCAGTTCCGGGTCGACCACGGCGAGTTCGTCGTCGGCGGCGCCCATCCTGCAGGTGCCGGCCGGGTGGTAGACGGTGTGCGCGACCTTGCGTGCGTACTCGCTCAGCTCGGCGTCGCCGAGGATCTCCGGGCCGGGGCACACCTCGCGCTTGAGCCAGCCGGCCAGCGGCTCGGTCTTGGCGATCTCGCGGGCGATGCGGATGCCGTCGACCAGGGTCCGGGCGTCGTAGTCGTCCTCGTCGGTGAAGTACCGGAAGTCCAGCGCGGGCTTCACGGACGGGTCGGCGCTGGTCAGGTAGAGACGGCCGCGGCTTTTGGGCTTGGGGATGTTCGGGGTCATGGAGACGCCGAACTCCGGTCGCTCGTAGCCCAGCCGCTCCGGGTTGTCGGTGAACGGGATCTGGTAGAAGTGGAACATCAGGTCCGGGCCCGCGTGGTCGGGGTCGCGGCGGACGAACAGGCCCGCGTCGGAGTCCATCGCGGAGTTCTCCGGGATCGGCCCGTGGGTCTCCCAGACGATGACCGACTCGGGGTGGTCGAGCAGGTTCTCGCCGACGCCCGGCAGGTCGTGGACGACGGGGATGCCGAGCGCCCGGAGGTCCTGCGCGGGGCCGATGCCCGAGTGCAGCAGCAGCCGCGGGGAGTCGACGGCGCCCGCGCACAGCACGACCTCGTTCCGGGCGCGGATCAGCAGTTCCTCGCCGTCCTTGGTGCGCACGTGCACGCCCTCGGCGCGGGTGCCGTCCAGCTCCAGCCGGTACGCCCAGGTCTCCAGCAGGAGCGTCAGGTTGGGCCGCTCGTCCATCACCGGGTGCAGGTACGCCACCGACGCCGAGGACCGCTTGTTGTTCTCCGGGTGGTAGGCGAGGTCGAAGAAACCGACGCCCTCGGTGAACGGCTTGCGGTTGAAGCCCTCGACCCGGGGTACCCCGAGTGCCGACCGGGCGGCGTCGACGAAGTCGCGGGCGATGGCGTTCCGGTCCTTCTCGTCGACGGAGACGATGTTGTTCTTCAGGCGGGCGAAGTAGGCCTCCATGGGGACGGCGCCCCAGCCCTTGGCGCCGGCGGCCTCCCACTCGTCCCAGTCGGAGGGCAGGGGCTTGAAGGAGATGAGGGTGTTGTGCGAGGAGCAGCCGCCGAGGACGCGGGCGCGGCTGTGCCGGATGTGGGAGTTGCCGCGGGGCTGCTCCACCGTCGGGTAGTCGTAGTCGAGTTCGCCGCCGAGCAGGCCCATCCAGCGGCGCAGGGTGAGGACGTCGTCGCGGCCGACGTCGCTCGGGCCGCCCTCGATGACGGCGACGGTGACGTCCGGGTTCTCGGTGAGGCGGGAGGCGATGACGGATCCCGCGGTACCGCCGCCGATGACGACGTAGTCGTAGACAGGGGGGGTGTGGGACATGGGGGTACTACTCCGGGGGTGGTCCAGGACGGTGGGGGTCGGGGGTCAGCCGGCGAACCAGCGGACGGGCTTCGGGGCGAGGTTCTGGTAGACGTGCTTGGTCTCGCGGTACTCGGCGAGTCCGGCCGGGCCCAGCTCGCGGCCGGTGCCGCTCCTGCCGAAGCCGCCCCACTCCGCCTGCGGCAGATAGGGGTGGAAGTCGTTGATCCAGACGGTGCCGTGGCGCAGCCGGCCGGCGACGCGGCGGGCCTTGCCGGGGTCGCTGGTCCAGACGCCGCCGGCGAGGCCGTACTCGGTGTCGTTGGCGAGGAACACCGCCTCTTCCTCGGTGGTGAAGGTCTCGACGGTGAGGACCGGGCCGAAGACCTCCTCGCGGACGACCTTCATCTCGCGGTGGCAGGCGTCGAGGACGGTCGGCTCGTAGAAGTAACCGGCCCCGGGCCGCTGCGGCGACGGTTCGGGCCGCTTGCCGCCGCAGCGCAGTACGGCGCCTTCGGCCAGCGCGGAGGCCACGTACGCCTCGACCCTGGCGCGCTGCTGCTCGGAGACGAGCGGGCCGCACTCGACGCCCTCCTCCGTGCCACGGCCGAGGCGGATCTTCGTGGCGCGGCGGGCGAGTTCGGTGACGAAGCGCTCGCGGACCGACTCCTCGACGATGAGGCGGGCGCCGGCCGAGCAGACCTGGCCGCTGTGGATGAAGGCCGCGTTCAGGGCCTGGTCGACGGCGGTGTCGAAGCCCTCCTCGGTGGCGCAGGCGTCGGCGAAGACGACGTTGGGGTTCTTGCCGCCGAGTTCGAGGGCGACCTTCTTGACGGTGGGCGCGGCGGCCTGGGCGACCTTGGTGCCGCTGACCAGGCCGCCGGTGAAGGAGACCAGGTCGACGTCGGGGTGCTCGGCGAGGCGGGCGCCGACGGTGTGGCCGGGGCCGGTGACGAGGTTGGCCACGCCGGCGGGGAGACCGGCCTCGGCCAGCAGCTCGATCAGGGCGATCGTCGTCATCGGGGTGATCTCGCTGGGCTTGATCACGAAGGTGTTGCCGGCGGCGAGCGCCGGGGCGATCTTCCAGCTGGCCTGGAGGAGGGGGTAGTTCCAGGGGGTGATCAGCGCGCAGACGCCGACGGGTTCGTGGACGACCACGCTGTGGATCTCCGGGGAGCCCGCGTCGACCACCCGGCCCGGGGCCTCGGCGGCGACCAGGTCGGCGAAGTAGCGGAAGGCGTCGGCGACGCAGTCGATGTCGACGCGGCCCTCCTCGACGGTCTTGCCCGCGTCCCGGCTCTCCAGCAGGCCGAGTTCCTCGCGGTCGCGCACCAGGAGGCCGGCGACGCGGCGCAGCAGGGCGGCGCGCTCGGCGGCCGGGGTGTGCGGCCAGGGGCCCTGGTCGAAGGCCTGCCGGGCGGCGGCGACCGCACGCTCCGCGTCCTTCTCGTCACCCTCGGCGACCACGGCGAAGGGCCGGGCGTCCGCGGGGTCGAGGATCTCCCGGGTCGCGCCGGACACCGCCTCCAGCCACTCGCCGCCCGCGTGAATGGTCGCCTGGTCCTGTCGTTCCGTTCTGTCGGCCATGATCGGTGTCGCCTTCCGTTCCTGTTCGGTGCCCCTGCGTCACACGGGTGTCTCGCGTGGGGACCGTCGCCGCCTGCCCCGACGCCTGCGTTGCATGCGCAATCGGTGGCCGAAAGTGCGCCGCGTCACTGAAAATGCGGTCGAAAACGGACAAAACTACGCTGTAGAGGGGAGCTTGAGGCCGATCACGGAGGTGCGCGATGGCCGGTGGATCCCTGATCCGCGCGGGGGTGAGCGCGCTGCTGGTCCTCTCCCCGGCCCTCGGCACGACGGCCACGGCCGACGACGGCGGTGACGGGAACGCCGGGGCGCTCGTCCGGGAGGCCCAGCGGAACGTGCTCGACGCCACCTCGCTCCGCCTGACCCTGACGGACCGGGCCGCGGCCGGGAAGAGCGCGGAGGTCGCCTCGATGGACCTCACCCTGGACCGCGACGGCAACTGCGTCGGCTCCTTCCGGATGGGCCGGGGCGGCGGCAGCTTCGACGTCGTCAAGCGGGGCGACGAGGTGTGGATGAAGGCCGACCGGGCCTACTGGCGGAGTCAGCTCCACGATCAGGGGAACAAGGCGGCCGACGTCGTCCGGGACCGCTACGTCCACGGCACCACGAACGAGGGCACCTTCAAGGACTTCGCCCACGCCTGCGACTTGAAGGCGCTGCAGAAGGAGCTCTCGCTGAACACGTCCTCCGACGACTCGATGCGGACGGACGGGCGGACGAAGATCCACGGCGTGGACGTGATCAGGCTGCGGGGCACGGAGGACGGCGTTCCGACCACCCTCTACATCACGACGGACAGCCCGCACCGGCTGGTCGAAGCCGTCCAGAAGGGCGACGGAACCGACGACACGGCGGGAGTCTCGGACTACGGCAAGCCGGTGCCGTCCCGCACGCCGGCCCCGGGCGACTCGGTGGACCTCTCGGACCTGGAGAAGGAATCAGGGCGGACCGGCTGACCCGTCGGTCATCAGCTCCCGTACGCAGCCGCGCAGCCAGGCATGGGCCGGGTCGGCGTCGTGGCGGGGATGCCAGGCGAGGCCCAGCCGCACCGTGGGCAGCCGGAGCGGGATCTCGAAGGCGACCAGGCCGAGGGTGTCGGCGAGCGGCCGGCCCCACTGGCTGACCAGCCCGATCAGGTCGGTCTCGCGCAGCACGAACAGCGAGGCCGGATAGGTGCCGACGCTCCCCACCACCCGGCGCTCCAGGCCGAGTTCGGCGAGGGCGTCATCGATCGGACCGTGCTGCCTGCCGCGCCGGGACACGATGAGGTGCCCCGCCGCCCCGGCGAACCGTTCGGGCGTCAACTCGCCGTCCAGGAGCGGGTGTCCGGGCCGTACGACGCCCAGCATGCGGTCCTCGTAGACCGTTTCCACCCGCACCTCGGGCGCGACCGAGTCGATCACCCCGACCTCCAGGTCGGCGGTGCCCTGACGCAGGAACGGGGCGTCCACGTGACTCTCGCTCAGGAAGCGCAGACGGATGCCGGGGGCCTCGCGGGCGGCGCGGGCGAACAGGGCGGCGCCGTGGGTGGCGGCGATCGCGTCGTGGCCGATGATCGTGAAGGTGCGGTTCACCGTGCGCAGGTCGGTGTCCCGGTTCGGCGCGAACAGGGCACGGGCCCGCTCCACCACCGCGCCGACCTCGGCGCGCACCGCGAGCGCGTGCGGGGTCGGCACCATCCGGCGGCCGGCGCGGACCAGCACCGGGTCACCGAGCGCCTTGCGGATCCGGCCCAGGGTACGGCTCATCGCCGGCTCGGACAGATGCAGCCGGCGGGCGGCGCCCTGCACGCTCTCCTCCTCCAGCAACACGTCCAGCGCGACGAGCAGATTCAGGTCCAGGCCGGTGGATTGCGTCATGTGCAGGTATTCCTTGCAAAGGTTGCACTGGAAGGCAGGTCGATGACGAGCCTACGGTGAGAGCGCATCCCACACCACCAGCTCCCGGGAGGAGCCGTGCCCACGCACGCCCTGAAACGCCCGACCCTGCTGACCCTGTGCGCCTGCGTGCTGGTCGCGCAGAGCATGGTCGCCGCCATCAACCTGCTGATCCCCCAACTGGGTTCGTCCGCCCTGCACCCCTCGCACACCGAGATCCTGTGGACGGTCGACGCCTACGTCATCGTCTTCGCGGGTCTGCTGATCCCGGCCGGCGCGCTCGGCGACCGCCACGGCCGCAAGGGCGCTCTGCTCACCGGCCTGGCCCTGTTCGCCGCGGGCGCCGCGACCAGCGCGCTCGCGACCGAGCCCGCGTTGCTGATCGCCGGCCGGGGCCTGTCCGGAGCCGGGGCCGCGCTGATCACTCCGGCGACGATGTCGATCCTGGTGCAGCTGGCCGGGCCCGAGCGCCGGGCCCAGGCGATGGCGTCCTGGACGCTGGCCATCGGGCTGGGCGGCATGGCGGGCAACCTGGGCGGCGGTCTGGTCGGCCAGTACCTGTCCTGGCGGGCGCTGTTCGCCGCGATGGTGCCGCTGGCGGCCGTCCTCGCCGCCGCCGTGGCGGTGACCACCCCGCGCACCGCCCGCTCCGCGCACGGCAGTCCGGACCCGGTCGGCACCCTGCTGCTCACCGCGGGCCTGGTCGCCGTGCTGTTCGGCATCATCGAGGGCCCCGACCACGGCTGGACGTCGGCGCGCATCCTGACCGTGTTCGGTCTCGGTGCCCTGCTGGTGGCGGCGTTCACCGTCCACGCCCTGCGGTCCCGCGCCCCGCTGTTCGACCCGCGCGTCTTCCGCTCCGGCGGGCTGCGCGCGACGACGCTGGGCCTGGCGACCGGCTTCTTCGGGCTGTTCGCGCTGTTCTTCGTCAACTCGCAGTACCTGCAGGAGGTCAAGGGGTTCGAGCCCGCGGTCACGGGTGTCGCGATCGTGCCGCTGATCGTCGGCATGGCCCTGGTCCCGAGGTTCGCGGCCCGCTGGTCGGCGCGCCCGCGCCCGGTCGTCGGCACCGGCCTCGCGCTGATCGGCCTGGGCCTGCTGGCCGCGTCCACGGCGGACGCGCACACGCCGTACGCGCTGTACGCGTGCTGGCTGCTGGTCATCTCGGCGGGCACCGGCCTCGCCATGCCGGCCCTCACCCTGGGCGTGGTGGTGTCCCTCCCGCCGCACCAGGCGGGCCTCGGCTCCGGACTCGGCACCTCGGCCCGGGAGGCCGGCGCGGCCCTCGGTGTCGCGGTCGCCGGCACGGCTCTGGCGGGCCAGCCCGACTTCGCGAGCGGGATGGGTCCGGCGCTGCGCATCGTCGGCACGGTGGTCCTGCTGGCGACGCTGCTGGTCGTGACGGGCCTCCGCCCCGCCGGCCGCCCGTCCCGCACGGCACCGGGCACACCTGTGGCCAAGGAGCCGGTGGCCTGAACGCGTCGGTGGGGCCGGGTCCGAGGCGGAGAATCCATGGCGTCGATCAAGTCGCCCACCGAGAGGTCCCGCCGTGCGCCGCATCCCGGCCTGTGTACTGACCGACGCCGGGCCGCCGCGGGTGACCGGCGGCCACGCGGTGGACCGGTACGTCCAGATCGGGTCCCTCACGAAGGCGCTGACCGGCACGCTGCTCTCCCGGATGGCGGAGGCGGGCGTGCTCGGCCTCGACGACCCCGTCGAACGGTGGCTCCCGGCGCCGCCCGGCACGGGCATCACCCTGCTCGGTCTGGCCCGGCACACCTCGGGACTCCCCCGGCTGCCGCCGCACCTCGGACGCCGCGATCCGTACCTGCCCTTCGACCGGGCGGAGTTGCTGCGGCTGGTGCGCGCCCTGGACACCGCCGTCGTACGCCCGCCGGGCGAGGAGGAGTACTCCAACCTCGGGTACGCCGTCCTCGGCGCCGCCCTGGCCGCGGCGGGCGGGGCCGCCTACGAGGAACTGCTGGACGCCCACGTGCTACGGCCGTCGGGCCTCACCGAGGTGACCGCCCGCCCGGCTCCCGGGCAGCGGCTGGCCGCGCCGGGACTGCTGCCGGGTACCCGGCGCAGGCCGTGGACGATGGACGGCGCGATCCTCCCGGCGGGCGGCCTGTGGGCGACCCCGCGCGCCGTCGCCGATCTGGTCGTACGGCTGCTGGTGGAACGGCGGTTGGGCGAGCCGGCCGTCGGCTGGCAGACGGCGGGGCCGCTGTGCTGGCACAACGGCGCCACCGGGGACGCGTCCGTGTTCGCCGGGGCGATGGCGGACGGGCGCTGGGTCGTGGTCCACCGGCTGAACGGGCGGGCCGAGGACACCGACCGGGCGGGGATCGAGCTGCTCCGGGGCGCGTAGGGCCGGATACGACGAGGTCCCCTTCCGCCGTTGCGGAAGGGGACCTCGTCCGTGGAGCGCCGGGCAGGCCTTGCACCTGCATCTCCCCGCAGGAAGCGGGGCGTCTTTCCTTGGACCACCAACGCATCACCTGGTGCCGGTTTCCCGGCGGCCGGTGCGTGATCAACTATAGCGCACCGGCGCCGGGGTCACACCACGTCAGGTCAGATGAGGCCGAGGCCGCGGACCGCCTCGCGCTCCTCCGCCAGCTCCTGGACGGAGGCGTCGATGCGGGCGCGGGAGAACTCGTTGATGTCCAGGCCCTGGACGATCTCGTACTTACCGTCCTTGCAGGTGACCGGGAAGGAGGAGATCAGGCCCTCCGGGACGCCGTAGGAGCCGTCCGACGGGATGCCCATGGAGGTCCAGTCGCCCTCGGCGGTGCCGTTGACCCAGGTGTGCACGTGGTCGATGGCGGCGTTCGCGGCGGAGGCGGCGGAGGACGCGCCACGGGCCTCGATGATCGCGGCACCGCGCTTGGCGACGGTCGGGATGAAGTCCTCGGCCAGCCACTTCTCGTCGTTCACGACCTCGGCGGCGTTCTTGCCGGCGACGGTGGCGTGGAAGATGTCCGGGTACTGGGTCGCGGAGTGGTTGCCCCAGATCGTCAGGCGCTTGATGTCGGCGACCGAGGTGCCCGTCTTCTTCGCGAGCTGGGTCAGCGCGCGGTTGTGGTCCAGGCGGGTCATCGCGGTGAAGCGCTCGGCCGGGACGTCCGGCGCGGCGGCCTGCGCGATGAGCGCGTTGGTGTTGGCCGGGTTGCCGACGACGAGGACCTTGATGTCGTCCGCGGCGTGGTCGTTGATGGCCTTGCCCTGCGGCTTGAAGATGCCGCCGTTGGCCTCCAGCAGGTCACCGCGCTCCATGCCCTTGGTGCGCGGGCGGGCGCCGACCAGGAGGGCTACGTTGGCGCCGTCGAAGGCGACGTTCGGGTCGTCGGTGATCTCGATGCCCTGGAGCAGCGGGAAGGCGCAGTCGTCCAGCTCCATGGCCGTGCCCTCGGCGGCCTTCAGGGCCGGGGTGATCTCCAGCAGGCGCAGCTTGACCGGCACGTCCGCGCCGAGCAGCTGGCCGGAGGCGATGCGGAAGAGCAGGGCGTAACCGATCTGGCCGGCCGCGCCGGTGACGGTGACGTTCACGGGAGTGCGGGTCATGGCGTTCTCCGTATGACAGCTGGCGGTGGGGCGTCACTGCCCCGGGCGGATGATCGATCTCTTGGCATCAAGAGAGATCCAGCGGTCAGGCTATCGCGCATCCGGTAGGTGAGACGTCCGGGGCCCTGTGGCTCACCCCACAAGGGGATCAGCGGGGACGTATCGCCGTGCCGGCCGCGCCACGGGCGGGTATGAGGAGGCGGCCGCCCGTCCGGGAGAGGAGGGACGGAGGCGGCCGCCGGTGGGGGGTACCGGCGTACCGGACTCCCGTGGGGGTACGGTTCGCGTGCCCAGGCCGCGGCCCGCTATGCCGCCCCGGCGGAATTTCCCCGTCCCTCTTCCTCCCTCAGGCTTTCTCCCTCAGGCCGCGCCGCCCGTCATTCCGTGCAGCCCGTCTGTCCCGCGGCGAGCGTGGCACAGGCCCTGGCCTGCGCCGGGTTCCGTACGGCGATCATCGGGGTGTACCCGATGGTGTCCCCGGCGGCCGTGATGTCCCCCGTCTGCCGGTCCTTGCCCACGGAGACCCGCACCGTGTCCCCGGGCGCGCCGCTGGTGATCCGGCCCCAGGCCGTACCGCACGCCTTGCTGTAGCGGACCTCCACGGTGGTCGTCCCGACGGTGGCGGTCTTGGCGGTCGTCACCAGCTCGCCACTGCACCCCATGGCCTCCGCGTCCTTGCCGGTGCAGGCGGCTCCGGCGCACTTCACACCGGGGGGCGGGCTCGTCCGTGCCGACGCCGACGGGGAGGGCGACGCGCCGCCCGCGCTCTTGCGCCCGCCGCCGTCCCCGTGGGTGAAGAAGAAGACCCCGGCGATGAGCGCACCGGCACCGACCAGCCCCGCGAAGAACATCACGACCTGCTGCCGCCGGGCGGACCAGCGCGCGACGGGGGATGCCGGCCGTGCCTGGGGGGTGCGGGTGCCGGGGGTGCCGGGGGTGCTCGGGGTACGGGCGGGCGTGTCCGGGCTCGCGGTGGGCGCGGACACGTCCTGGCCAGGGGTGCGCGCGGGCGTGCCCGGGCTCGGGATGGAGGAAGCCGGGGTCCGGGCGGTGCCGGCGGGAGCGCCCGCGGGGGTGCCGGCGGGGTCGGCCGGGCCGGCCGGGGGCCGGGTCCCGGGGCGGGCGGTCGCCTTCGACGGACCCCGGTAACCGGCCAGCCCCCAGGAGTTCTTGGGGGGCGCGTCGGCGACGTCGGAACCGGCACGGGAGCCGCTGCCGGGCCGCGCACCGAAACCGCCGCCGGACGCCGCGGCCGAACCCGCAGTCGTACCCGCGGTCTTACTCCCGGCCGAACCCGGGGCCGTACCAACGGCCTTCCCCCCGGCCGAACCCGCCGCCGTACCCACGGCCTTGCCCTCGGCCGAACCCGCGGTCTTAACCCCAGCCGAACCCGCCGCCGTACCCACGGCCTTACCCCCGGTCGAACCCACCGCCGTACCCACGGCCTTACCCCTGGCCGAACCCGGGGCCGTACCAACGGCCTTACCCTCGGCCGAACCCACGGTCTCACCCCCGGCCGAACCCGCGGTCTTAACCCCAGCCGAACCCACCGCCGTACCCACGGCCTTACCCCCGGCCGAACCCGGGGCCGTACCCACGGCCTTACCCCCGGCCGAACCCGCGGTCTTGCCCACGGCCGGTTCCCCGGCCGGTTCCGGTTTCGTCCCCAGGTCCCCCAGTGCCGCGCGGGCGTCCGTGATGTCGAGTGCGGTCAGTGTGTGGTCGTGGCGCAGCTTCGCCCGGGTCCAGGCGCGTTCGGCCTGTTCCCACAGCGTGGCCAGGGGACCGGGGTCGGTGCCGGTGGCCTCGGCGAGGGCGATGACCGCGCCCTTGGGCGCGAGGAGCCGGCCGCCCAGATACCGTTCCCAGGACGTCTTGCCGTAGCCCGTGCGGTCGGCCAGTGCCGCGATGCTCAGGCCGCTGTCGTCCACCAACCGCCGCAACCGGCCGGTGAATTCCCTGATCTGCGGTTCCAGATCCTCCGGCAGGGCTTTCCAGCGAGGCATCGCCTACTCCCTCTTCCCCTCTTCCCCCGTGTTCCTTGCCGCGCGTTCCGCGCTGACCAAGGATCCCAGGTCCGGAAGGGGGCGACGCACGGGAGCGGACGGTCAGCCGCCCGGGGTCACCAGTCCCGTCTCGTACGCCAGCACCACCGCCTGCGCCCGGCTGCCCAGGTCGAGCTTGCTCATGGTGCGGTTGAGGTGGGTCTTGACGGTGGCCTCGCTGATGTAGAGGCGGTCGGCGATCTCCAGGTTGGACAGACCGCGCGCGGTGAGCTTGAGGACCTCCACCTCGCGGGAGGTGAGCACGCCGAGGTCGGGCGGCGGCACGGTGTCGGCGGGCTCCTGCTGCCGGGCGAAGGCCTCCACCAGGCGCCGGGTGACGCTGGGCGCGAACAGCGCGTCACCGCCGTCGACCGCGGTGACCGCCGCGAGCAGCCGCTCGGGCCCGGAGTCCTTCAGCAGGAACCCGGAGGCGCCGGCGCGCAGCGCCCCGTACACGTACTCGTCCAGGTCGAACGTGGTCAGCACGAGGATCCGGGGCGGGCGGTCGGCGGCCTGGGCGAGGATCCGTTCGGTGGCCTCGATGCCGTTGACGCCGGGCATCCGGATGTCCATGAGGATGACGTCGGGGCGGGTCTCGGCGGCGAGCCGTACGGCCTCCTCGCCGTCCCCCGCCTCGCCCACCACCTCGAAGCCGGGCGCGGCGTCCAGCAGGCCGACGAGTCCGGCGCGGATGAGGAACTGGTCGTCCACGACGAGCACTCTGATCATCCCGTACGGTCGTCCCCCCGCCGTGCGCTGCCTTACCGCTCCGCCTCCGGCGTGCCCCCGCGGCCGCGTTCGGCGGCCGACGTCGGCAGGGTCAGCAGGACCTCGTAGCCGCCCTCGGAGCGTGGGCCGACTGTGATCGTCCCCCCGTAGAGCTTGGCCCGCTCCCGCATGCCAATCAAGCCGTGGCCGGTGCCCACCGGCACTCTGGCCGGATCCGTCCCCTCGCCGTCGTCGGTGACGCGGACGGTCAGCTCGTGCGGGCCGTAGCGGAGTTCCACGCGCGCGCGTGCGGGCCCGGCGTGTTTGAGGGCGTTGGTGAGGCCCTCCTGGACGACGCGGTAGGCGCACAGTTCGACGCCGGGCGGCAGCGGACGGGTGGTGCCCTCGACGGCGAGGTCCACGGGCAGGCCGCCGGCCCGGACCCGGTCCACGAGTTCGCCGAGCCGGGCCAGGGTGGGCATGGGCGCCCGCTCGGGCGCCTCGGGGTCCTCCTCGCGCAGCACCTGCAGTATGCGCCGCAGCTCCTCCAGGGCCTCGCCGCTGGTGTCCGCTATGGTGCCGAGCGCTCCGCGCGCCTTCGCGGGGTCGGAGTCGAAGACGAACCGGGCGAGTCCCGCCTGCACGGAGATGACCGACATGTGGTGGGCGACGACGTCGTGCAGCTCGCGGGCGATCCGGCCGCGTTCCTCGGCGACCGCGCGCCGGGCCCGCTCGGCCTGTTCGGCCCGCAGCCGCCGGGTGAGTTCGGCGGTGCGGCGGGCCAGGTGCCCGAACCAGACGAGCACCGAGCAGTACAGCAGGGCCTGGCCGAGCACGGAGGCCATGGAGGGGCTGTGGCTGACCACACCGGCGTACACCCAGACCGCGGCCATGCAGCCGGCGCAGGCCAGGGCGGTGCGCACGGGGCGGACGGAGGCCACGGTGTACAGGGCGAGCATGGCGCCGAAGGTGCACACCACCGGCCAGTAGCCGAGGGTGACGAAGCCGACCGCGGCGGCCTCGACGACGGCGAAGACGACGAGGGGGCGGCGGCTGCGCAGGGCGACCGGGAGATGGGCGAGGGCGACGAGGACGTAGGCGCGGGCGTCGAGTTCCGGCCATCCCTGCGATCGGGACTCCTGCCCGAGCAGGACGGCCACCACGGTCATGGCCACCGCGATCAGTGTGTCCACGACCAGCGGGCGGGGGGTCCTCAGTCGCATCGCCGCAGGGTAACGCGCACGGCCGTACCCCGGAGTCAACCGGGCGCGGTACCGCGTAGGTTGCAGCGCCCGGACCGGGTGCGCCCAGCGGCGGTACGGCGGTTCAACCCGAGGACGGAGGCGTTGCGCGGCGGGCGGCCGTAGCGTCGGGGAAGGGGGAAGCGACGGTGGCCCGCGTCCCCGGGGGAGGCGCGGGCCACCGGCCGTACGCGGGCCGCTACTTGGTGACCGTGAAGTGCAGGATGTCCTTCAGGAACGGCATCTTCAGCAGCGGGTCGGGCTGGATCATCAGCGCCAGCAGGGAGATGACCAGGCCCAGGACGCCGTAGGTGACGATGTCGGTGAAGCGGGAGCGGACGGCGAGCATGCCGACGCTCGGCAGTGCCCAGCGCATCACCGCGCCCGCCAGCAGGGCGGCGCCGATCAGCAGGGTGCCGAAGCGGAGCACGTCGAGCGCCGTCAGCAGCAGGCCGAGGGCGACCGCCGACAGCACCACGAGCATGGGCCACTGACGGGCGGGCGCCGGGGCGTCACCGGCGGCGGCCCGGCCGCCGCCCTCGGGGCGTGCGGTGTCCTTGGTGAACAGCGGGAAGCGGCGGGTGACGCGGCGCGGGCGCCCTTCGGCGTCGGGGGCGCTGATCGCGTCGCGCACGGTCGGTTCCGCGGACCCGCGGGCGTCCTCAGCCGGCACTGCGCTCCGCCGCCTCGACCACGTTGACCAGCAGCTGCGCCCGGGTCATCGGGCCGACGCCGCCGGGGTTCGGGGAGATCCAGCCGGCCACCTCGGTCACGTCCGGGTGGACGTCGCCGACGATCTTGCCCTCGGCGTTGCGGGAGACACCGACGTCGAGGACGGCCGCGCCCGGCTTGACGTCCTCGGCGCGGATCAGGTGCGGGAAGCCGGCCGCGGCGACGATGATGTCGGCCCGCTTCAGGTGGGCGGAGAGGTCGCGGGTGCCGGTGTGGCACTGCGTGACGGTGGCGTTCTCGCTGCGCCGGGTGAGCAGCAGCGGCATCGGGCGGCCGATGGTGACACCGCGGCCGACGACCACGACCTCGGCGCCCTTGATCTCCACGCCGTGGGCCCGCAGCAGGCTGATGATGCCGTTGGGGGTGCAGGGCAGCGGGGCCGGCTCGTTCAGCACCAGGCGGCCCAGGTTCATCGGGTGCAGGCCGTCGGCGTCCTTGGCCGGGTCCATGAGTTCCAGGATGCGGTTCTCGTCGATGCCCTTGGGCAGCGGCAGCTGGACGATGTACCCGGTGCAGGCGGGGTCCTCGTTCAGCTCGCGGACGACCGCCTCGATCTCCTCCTGGGTGGCGGTGGCCGGCAGCTCGCGCTGGATGGAGGCGATGCCCACCTGGGCGCAGTCGCGGTGCTTGCCGGCGACGTACTTCTGGCTGCCGGGGTCGTCCCCGACCAGGATCGTGCCGAGGCCGGGCGTGACGCCCCTCTCCTTCAGCGCCGCCACGCGGGCGGTCAGATCGGACTTGATCGCGGCTGCGGTGGCCTTGCCATCGAGAATCTGGGCGGTCATGGTCCCATCCTCGCGGATGACCCGGTCCCGGTTCCAATCCGGGTGTCACGGCATGATCAGCGATGTTGCACTTGCACAACACCTGAGGTTTCCGGCTGGACAAGTAAGAGCCCGCTCAAGAACGATGAGCACACAGTGCCGCGGGCAGTGCCGGGGGGACGGACCGCATCTGTAGAACTCTCCTCCGAACCGTGCCGCGCGTCGTCCCCTGCACGTGAGCAACGGAGGAAGACCGCCATGAGCTTTGGCGACCCCAACAACCCCTACGGGCCCCCGCAGGGCCAGCAGCCCGGCTACGGCTACCCCGCCGCCCCGCAGGGCCAGCCCGGTTACGGCTACCCCGCCGCCCCCGCGGTCCAGCAGCCCGGCTTCGGCTACCCGGCCGGACCCGCGGTGATGCCGGGCGGCGTGAAGGCCGCGCGCGTGTTCCTGTTCATCCTGGGCGGCTTCCAGGCGCTCGCCGGTCTGGTGATGATCGTGGCCAGCTCCTGGGTCTCCGACCGGATCAGCGACGCCATGTCCTCGGACAGCGGGGTCTCCTCGGAGGACGCCGACCGGGCCGCCAGCATGGGCGCGGGCGTGATGATCGTCCTCGGTGTCATCGCCCTGGCCTTCGCCTTCTGGGCCGTCTTCACCGGCCTGAAGTTCGCCAGCGGCCGCGGCGGCGCACGTGTCTCGGCGATCATCTACGCCTCGGTCGTCACGCTGGTCAGCGTGATCAACCTGCTCGGCGCGAACGTCTTCGCTCTGATCAGCCTGGTGCTCGGCATCCTGATCATCGTGTTCTGCGCCAACAAGGGCGGCAGCTCCTGGTTCAACCGCCCGCAGTACTGAGCCACCCGGTACTTCACCATCAGGGCCGCGTCCCGTCCGCCCGGACGAGGTGCGGCCCCGGGTGTTTTCCGGACCGGCCGGCCGGAGTTCACCGAAGGGCCCGCGGAGTCGGCGGGGAAAACTCCCCCCTCGGGCGGGGCGGCGGTGAACCGCCGTGCACAAAGGCGTGGTCCCGCCCGTCGGCCGACGGGCGGGACCACGCGCATGCGTCGCGGGCGCGCTGCGCGATCAGTGGAAGAAGTGGCGCGTGCCCGTGAAGTACATGGTCACGCCTGCCTTCTTGGCGGCCTCCACGACCTGCTCGTCGCGGATCGAGCCGCCCGGCTGGACGATCGCCCGGACGCCGGCACCGATGAGGATCTCCGGTCCGTCGGGGAAGGGGAAGAAGGCGTCGGAGGCCGCGTAGGAGCCGCGGGCCCGCTCCTCGCCCGCCCGCTCGACGGCCAGCTTGCAGGAGTCCACGCGGTTGACCTGGCCCATGCCGACGCCGACCGAGGCGCCGTCCTTGGCGAGCAGGATCGCGTTCGACTTCACCGCACGGCACGCCTTCCAGGCGAAGGCCAGTTCCTTCAGCTCCTCGGCGGAGAGCGCTTCGCCGCTGGCGAGCGTCCAGTTGGCCGGGTCGTCGCCGTCGGCCTGGAGCCGGTCGGCGACCTGGAGCAGCGCGCCGCCGTCGATCGGCTTGACCTCGACCGGGTGGGCCGGGCCGTCGGGACAGCGCAGCACGCGGATGTTCTTCTTCTTGGTGAGGGCCTCCAGCGCGCCCTCCTCGTAGTCCGGGGCCACGATGACCTCGGTGAAGATCTCGGCGACCTGCTCGGCCATCTCCTTGCTGACCGGCCGGTTCACGGCGATCACACCGCCGTACGCGGAGACCGGGTCGCAGGCGTGCGCCTTGCGGTGCGCCTCGGCGACGTCAGCGCCGATCGCGATGCCGCAGGGGTTGGCGTGCTTGATGATCGCGACGCAGGGCTCGGCGTGGTCGTACGCGGCACGGCGGGCGGCGTCCGTGTCCGTGTAGTTGTTGTACGACATCTCCTTGCCGTGCAGCTGCTCGGCCGCCGCGAGCCCGCCCTCGCCGGAGGTGTAGAGGGCGGCGGGCTGGTGCGGGTTCTCTCCGTAGCGCAGGGTGTGCGCGCGCTCCAGGGAGGCGGCGAGGAAGTCCGGGAACTGCGAGTCGTCGGCCGGGGCGTAGGAGGAGGCGAACCAGGAGGAGACCGCGATGTCGTACTCCGCCGTGTGCCGGAAGGCCTCCGCGGCCAGGCGCTTGCGGGCGGCGAGGTCGAAGCCGCCGTCCTTCACCGCGGCGAGGACGTCGGCGTACCGCTCCGGGCTGGTGACCACGGCGACGGACGGGTGGTTCTTGGCGGCGGCACGGACCATCGAGGGGCCGCCGATGTCGATCTGCTCCACGCACTCGTCGGGCGAGGCACCGGAGGCGACCGTCTCCCGGAACGGGTACAGGTTGACGACGACCAGGTCGAACGGCTCCACGCCCAGCTCGGCGAGCTGCTCGCGGTGGCTGTCCAGGCGCAGGTCCGCGAGGATGCCCGCGTGCACCCTCGGGTGCAGGGTCTTGACCCGGCCGTCCAGGCACTCGGGGAAGCCGGTCAGCTCCTCGACCTTGGTGACCGGGACACCGGCGGCGGCGATCCGGCCGGCCGTGGACCCGGTGGAGACCAGCTCCACACCGGCCTCGTGCAGCCCGCGGGCCAGCTCCTCAAGGCCGGTCTTGTCGTAGACGCTGACGAGCGCGCGACGGATGGCCCGCTTGTTGCTCTCGGCGGTCACTGGATAACTACCTTTCGTCCCTCAATGCGATAGCCGTTGCGGGCGAGCCGCCCCACGACCTCGACGAGCAGCCTTCGCTCGACTTCCTTGATGCGCTCGTGCAGCGCGCTCTCGTCGTCCTCGTCCCGGACCTCGACCACGCCCTGGGCGATGATCGGGCCGGTGTCGACGCCGTCGTCGACGAAGTGGACGGTGCAGCCGGTGACCTTGGCGCCGTACGCGAGCGCGTCACGGACCCCGTGGGCCCCCGGAAAACTGGGCAGCAGGGCGGGATGTGTGTTGACGAACCGTCCGCCGAAACGGGCCAGGAACTCCTTGCCGACGATCTTCATGAAGCCGGCGGATACGACGAGGTCGGGCTCGTACGCGGCGACGGCCCCGGCGAGCGCCGCGTCCCACTCCTCGCGGGAGCCGTGGTCCTTGACCTTGCACACGAAGGTGGGGATCCCGGCCCGCTCGGCACGGGCCAGCCCCTCGATGCCGGCGCGGTCGGCCCCGACGGCGACGATCCGTGCGCCGTACGACTCGGCTCCGGTGCGCTCGATCTCGTCCAGGAGCGCCTGCAGGTTGGTGCCGGATCCGGAGACCAGCACGACGAGGCGCTTGACCGCTGGGCCAGGGGTGGTGGCGGCCACGGTGGGGCCCTTTCTCGGGAAACGATGTGTCCGGCCGTCGACCGGCCGGGCGGTTTGTAGAGTCGTACGAATGCTTCGCGCCCCGGTATACGGGGAAGTCTACGAAGCGGCCGACCGTCAGCAACGATACCGGCACTCGGGAAGGGGCCCCGGGGACGGGTGGCCGGCCGGACGGTAGCGTTCGCAAGGAGTCACGAAGGAGCAGCCTCGGGAACGCGGTCGTCGTGCGGTGCGTTCACGGGGTGGAAGCTCATGACGGACTGCCGTAGTCACCTAGGGGAAGACGCTCTTTTGATGCCCGATCGCAGCCTGCGACTCCTCACGTTCCCGCCGCGCCCGGCCCAGGGGGGCGAGCGGGGCGCCGCGCTGCTGCGGGAGCGCCCGACCTCACCCCCGACCCGGACGCCGGGGGGCGACCCCGACGGCTCCGGTCAGGGTGGTTCCGGCCAGGGCGCGGGGCAGGGCGGATCGGGGCAGAGTGGCTCCGGGCACGGCGGAGCGGGGCAGGGCGGCTCCGGGCGCCGTGGCGGGAGACAGGACGACAATCCGTTCGCGCCGCCGCCGGAGGGGGCTCCGGACCGGCCGTGGCAGCCGCGTCATCCTGGTGCGTCCGGCGCCGGGCAGGGTCATGGCCAGGGTTCGGGGCCGGGGTACGGGCCTGCTCCGGGACAGGGTCCGGGGTACGGGCCTGGTACGGGGCACGGTCACGGTCCGGAGGGCGGTCACGGTCCGGATGGCGGTCACGGTCCCGGCGGCGGTGGTCAGGGGCCGGGCGGTGGCTCTCCCTGGGGCAGTCAGTGGAGTGACCGGCAGCCCGGCCGTTCCCCCGGCGGCTTCGGTGAGCGGCCGGGTGGTGGCCCGCAGGAGCCCGGCGGACCGGCCGGCCCCGGCATGCGCTGGGACCCGACGGACCCGGCCCAGCGCCGCGCGCGGTACGCCCTGCTCTCCGGCATGTGGGCGGTCTTCTTCGCCCTGTTCAGCTGGCCCTACGTGGCCCTGCTGCTGGGCGCGCTGGCCCTGTACTGGGGCAGCAGCGCGCTGCGCGCCAAGCCGCGCCGCCCGGCCCCGGACGCCCCGGTGACTCCGACGGCTCCGACGGCTCCGACGGACCGGACCGGCCGGCCCCAGACGACGGCGGCCGTCAGCGGCCTGGTCACGGCGTCCCTGGCCCTGGTCCTGGTGGCGTCCACGTTCACCGTGCAGCTCGTCTACCGCGACTACTACACCTGCGTGAACGACGCCCTCACCCACGAGGCCAAGCAGTCCTGCGACACCCTGCTGCCCCGGGAACTGCGCGGCATCCTGGGCGTCGACAACAGCTGACGCCTCTCACTCGGCAACAGCCGACACCCCTCACCCGGCGGCATCCGGCCGGCGGTCGGGACGGGGACCGGCGCCGGGCTCCGGCTCGGGCCCGGACTCCGGCCGCGTGACGGTGCCGACGCCGTCCTCGGGAGCACCCGCAGCCTCCCTCAAGGCCGCCCAGCGTGAGGCCCGGGTGAGGTCGTCGTGCCGGCCCCCGGGGGACGGTTCGGTGAACGAGGCCGGGAAAGGACTCGGGTACGTGGTCGGGAACGGGTCGGCGGCGGGAAGCACCTCGTACGGCTCTTCCTCGTCCGCTCCCGTCGCACCGGCCGTCTGAGCGGACGTACCCCCCTCGGCAGCGCCCCGGCCCGGGCCCCGGCGCCTGAAACGACCCGCGCCCGCCCCGGTTCCGGCCCCGGCGTCGGGGGTGGCCGCGGCCCCGCCCGGGGCGTCACCGCCGGCGGCCGTGGCCGGTACTTCGTCGGCCTTGCCCGCGTCCTGGGCCGTAGCAGCCACCACTCCGGCCTCCTCCGGCTCCCCGGCCTCGGGGGTCTCCCTGGTCGCGCTCGCTGCCGCTGCCGTCGCCGCCGCCGTCGGCTGGGCAGCGCCTCCTTTCGCACCCGTCCGGGCCCCCGTCTCCGTACCCTGCGCCGGAATGCCGCCGGAATGCCGACGGCGGCGCAGCCGCCAGGCCCGGGTGGTCAGCGCCACCGGCAGGGCGAACACCAGTGTCCAGGCCCCGGCCGCGCCCCCGGTCTGCCACCACAGCGGGCCGAGACGGGCCAGTGCGGCCACGCCCATGGGGCCGCCCGCCAGCTCGGCGAGCAGGGCGAGGGCCGCCGCGCAGACCAGGGCCGTCAGCAGGACCACCCCGGCGGTCCGGCCGGCCGACCAGCGGGCCCGCGCCGGTTCACCGGACGCCTGCCGTACGGCCGCCCGTGCCACGAACCACCCCGCCGTCATCCCGGCCATCGCCGGCACCACGCACACCGCCCAGTTCTGCGGCGTACCGGCGCCCGGCTCGGGCACCGCGGCCAGCAGCGGGAACGGCGGCAGCAGCGGGGCCGGGTGGGAGGCGAGCGGGTCGACCAGGTGTCCGGTGCCGAGGAGGAAACCGGGCCCGAGCGCATAGGACGCGGCCCACACCGCCGCGTTGGGGACCAGGGCGACGCCGAGCAGCAGCACCGCGAACCGGCCCGTCCAGCCCTCCGTCAGCTGCAGGAAGGAGGCCCGCGCCGGCTCGCCGTGCCACACCAGCGACACCCCGACCAGCAGTGCGCCGCCCCCGACGAGCACGGCCGTCGCGGCACCGGCGGCGCGTACGGCGGCGCCCAGCCGGGCCCGCGCGTCCGTCCCGGACACCAGACGCCGCAGCGGGCCCGGCAGCACCGCCGGCACGCTCGGCACGGGCCCGGACGGACGGCCGTACGCCGTCCACACCCCGGCGCCGGCCGCGCTCGCCGCGACCAGGGGCAGACAGACCGTCACCCATGCCCACTGGGGGCGCAGTTCGCCGCCGGAGCAGTACAGCGTCGCGGCGGCACCGACACCCAGATAGCCGAGGACCACCCCCGTCCATGCGGTGCGCGCCCCCACCGGCGGCGGGCCGTCCGGCTCGGCGGAGGCGTCGATGGCGTCCCGAGCCGCCCGGTAGACCAGCCACAGCGGCACGGCGAGCAGCAGCAACGGGGTGAGGCCGACGGGCATGGGCGCGCCGGAGAGCGTGTCGGTGCGGATCAGTTCGACACCGTGCGCGAGCAGCCACAGGGCGGCGGCGGTGTGCAGTGCGCCGCCCGGTCCGCTGTCCGGGTACGGCGAACTCACCCAGAACATCATGACGAGCACGGCGAACGAACCGAGGCCCAGTCCGGCCGCGACGGCACCGCCCAGCAGGCTCGCGGCGAAGCCGGGCGAGCGGTCGCGCATGCGGGAGATCAGGAGCGCCGACGGCGAACGGCGAGCGGTCGTCTGGATCACGCACGCCATGCTCCCAACGACACGCGCTTTCCCGTCGTAACAGGCGAACCTCGGAAGTGTCGCTCAATATACGTTTATGTTCTTTTTCGTACGGAAGGGTGCATGGTGAAGACACAGAGCCCCGAGCCGACGGCCCCTCAGGAACGCTCGCAGCAGGGTGGTCTGACGGCCAGAAAGTCGACCCCGCTGACGCCTGCTCAGGCCTTCGACGCGCTGTACGCCTTCTGCGCACCCGCCCTCGTACGCCAGACCTATCTGCTCACCGGGCGCCGGGAGCTGGCCCGCGAGTCCGTGGAGCGGGCCTTCCAGCTGGCGTGGCAGCGCTGGCCGGAGGTGGCCCGGGACCGGGATCCGGCCGGCTGGGTGCGAGCGGTGGCGTACGACTGCGCGCTCTCCCCCTGGCACCGCTTCCGCCCCCGCTACCGGTCCCCGGAACCCCCGCCCGCCGACCCGGCCGACCGGGAGCTGCTGCACACACTGCTCGAACTGCCGGCGGCGTACCGGCGCACGCTCGTCCTGTACGACGGTGTGGGCCTCGACCTGCCGGAGACGGCGGCCGAGACCGAGTCGAGCACCCCGGCCGCCGCCAACCGGCTGACCCACGCGCGGGAGGCGGTCGCCGCGCGGCTGCCGGAGCTGGCCGACCCCGCCGAGCTGCACCGCCGGCTGCTCGAACTGGCCTCGACGGAGCACCTGCGGGCGGCCCGGCCGACGGTGGTGCGTACCGGGTGCGAACGCCGGAACGTCTTCTGGACCCGGGCGGCCATCGCCTTCACGGTCACGATCATCGGCGCGACGACGCTCACGCTGCGGACGGCACCGACCCGCTACGAGGCCCCGGTCGCTCCGGCCCAGGCGGTGCAGGGGGTCCCGCCCCCGGCCGCCGCGGGCCCGCTCTCACGAAAGGAGCAGGCCCTGAAGACCAAGCTGCGCCGGGAGACGACCGGCCCGCAGCGGGTGTTCCCGGAACCGCGGTGAGAAGGGGGAGTCCCGAGCCACAGGACCGACGGCCGCGTGCCGGGTGAGGCGCACGGGAGCGCCCGGTGGGGTGGGCCGGAGTGCGGGGTGCCCGGGGTTCCAGGTGCGGGAGTCCCCGCCGTAACGCTGTCGGCCGGGTGCCGGATGCCCGGGGTGCCGGGTACGGGAGGCCCCGCCGTAGCGCTGTCGGCCGGGTGCCGGGGGCCCGGGGTGCCGGGCGCGGGAGCCCTCGGCGTAGCGTTGTCGGCCGGGTGCCGGATGCCCGGGGTGCCGGGCGCTGGAGTCCCCGCGGTGGCGTTGTCGGCCGGGTGCCGGATGCCCGGAGTTCCAGGTGCGGGAATCCCCGCCGTAACGCTGCCGGCCGGGTGCCGGATGCCCGGGGGTGCCGGGTACGGGAGGCCCCGCCGTAGCGATGCCGGGGGCGCGGGCGGGGCGGGTGCCGGAACGGCGGTAGGCCCGCCCCCGCAGGGGAACGGGCCTACCGACCGGAGAGGAGAAGCTCAGGCGCTCAGGATCTCGCGGGCGAGCTTGGCCGTCTCGGTCGGGGTCTTGCCGACCTTGACGCCCGCGGCCTCGAGGGCCTCCTTCTTGGCCTGGGCAGTGCCGGAGGAACCGGAGACGATGGCGCCGGCGTGGCCCATGGTCTTGCCCTCGGGCGCGGTGAAGCCCGCGACGTAGCCGACGACCGGCTTGGTCACGTTCTCCTTGATGAACGCGGCCGCACGCTCCTCGGCGTCACCGCCGATCTCACCGATCATCACGATCAGGTCGGTGTCGGGGTCGTCCTGGAACGCGGCCAGGGCGTCGATGTGCGTGGTGCCGATGATCGGGTCGCCACCGATGCCGACGGCGGTGGAGAAGCCGATGTCCCGCAGCTCGTACATCATCTGGTACGTCAGCGTGCCGGACTTCGACACCAGGCCGATGCGGCCCGGCTTGGTGATGTCGCCCGGGATGATGCCGACGTTCGACTGGCCCGGGGTGATGATGCCGGGGCAGTTCGGGCCGATGATCCGGGTCTTGTTGCCCTTCTTGCCGGCGTACGACCAGAAGGACGCCGTGTCGTGCACCGCGATGCCCTCGGTGATCACGACGGCCAGCGGGATCTCGGCGTCGATGGCCTCGACGACCGCGTCCTTGGTGAACTTCTCCGGCACGAAGATGACGGAGACGTTGGCGCCGGTCTTCTCGATGGCCTCCTTGACGGTGCCGAAGACGGGTACCTCGGTGCCGTCGAAGTCCACGGTCTGACCCGCCTTGCGCGGGTTCACGCCGCCCACGACGTTGGTGCCGTCACCCAGCATGAGCTTGGTGTGCTTCATGCCGGTGGCGCCGGTCATGCCCTGGACGATGACCTTGCTGTCCTTGTTGAGCCAGATAGCCATGGTGGTTTGAGTCCTCGTCCTCGTGCTTACTTGGCGGCGGCCAGCTCGGCGGCCTTGTCGGCCGCGCCGTCCATGGTGTCGACGCGCTGCACCAGCGGGTGGTTGGCGTCCGTGAGGATCTGCCGGCCCAGCTCGGCGTTGTTGCCGTCGAGGCGGACGACGAGCGGCTTGGTGACCTCCTCGCCGCGGTCCTCCAGCAGCTTCAGGGCCTGGACGATGCCGTTGGCGACCTCGTCGCAGGCGGTGATGCCACCGAAGACGTTGACGAACACGGACTTGACGTCCGGGTCGCCGAGGATGATCTCCAGACCGTTGGCCATGACCTGGGCGGAGGCGCCACCGCCGATGTCCAGGAAGTTGGCCGGCTTGACGCCACCGTGCTTCTCACCGGCGTACGCGACGACGTCCAGGGTGCTCATGACGAGACCCGCGCCGTTGCCGATGATGCCGACCTCGCCGTCGAGCTTGACGTAGTTGAGGTTCTTCTCCTTGGCGGCGGCCTCGAGCGGGTTGGCCGCGGCCTTGTCGTGGAGCTCCTCGTACTCGGGGTGACGGAACTCGGCGTTGTCGTCGAGCGACACCTTGCCGTCCAGGGCGATGACCTCGCCGGAGGCGACCTTCGCGAGCGGGTTGACCTCGACCAGGAGGGCGTCCGACTTGATGAAGGTGTCCCACAGCTTGACCAGGACGTTGACGACCTTGTCCGCGACCTCGGCCGGGAACTTGGCGGCCTCGACGATCTCGCGGGCCTTGGCCTCGTCCACACCGTCGATCGGGTCGATCGCGGTCTTGGCGACGGCCTCCGGACGGGTGGCCGCCACCTCCTCGATCTCCATACCGCCCTCGACGGAGGCGATGGAGAGGAAGGTGCGGTTGGCACGGTCGAGGAGGAAGGAGACGTAGTACTCCTCGAGGATCTCCGGAGCGGTCTCGGCGATCATGACCTTGTGGACCGTGTGGCCCTTGATGTCCATGCCGAGGATGTCCGTCGCGCGGGCGACGGCCTCGTCCGCGGAGGCGGCCAGCTTGACGCCGCCGGCCTTGCCACGACCACCGACCTTCACCTGCGCCTTGACGACGGACTTGCCGCCCAGACGCTCGGTGATCTCGCGCGCCGCCTCAGGCGTGTCGATGACTTCACCGGCCAGCACCGGTACATCGTGCTTGGCGAAGAGGTCCCTCGCCTGGTACTCGAACAGGTCCACGCGCTTCCGTCCCTATCAGTGATCTCGCGGTTCGTTGGATGCGTGGGCGTGCCGCGAAGGGCAACGTGACGTCCGCTGTCACTAGGGAAGCGCACACGGTGTCCGAGCGCGCGGCATGTCCGTCTCGCAGGTTATCGCTGCTTGCGGGGGCCCTCTAAATCGCGGGTCACACCTGAGCGGTGATACCTGTCACATGATGCCGGGTTCCCTGGCACGGGGTGCCGCCACATCGGTGGGTACGGGCGATGTGCGAGGCCTCACCGGGCTGGGGTTGACCCGGTGAGACCCCCCTGGCGGCCCCGGGCGACCGGGGCCGGGGCGCTTGATCCCCACCCCAATGGGGACCACCCGCCCCGTCCACGAGGCACCGCCCGGACGAGCCGACGGCTTTCGACCACCCGGGCCGGCCACCCCACGGAGCTGCTCCGGACACTCGGCCCGGCTGCACACCGGGTGCCCGCGCACGGCCCGTTCCACTCACGCCGCGTCCGGTATGGGCAGGGGCCGCTTCTCCAGGGCGGCGGCCATCACCTCGGGGAACAGGTCCGGGGTGCAGGCGAAGGCCGGTGCGCCGAGCGCGGCGAGCGCCGCGGCATGGTCGCGGTCGTACGCGGGCGCCCCCTCGTCCGACAGCGCGAGCAGCGCCACGAACTGCACCCCGGACGCCTTCATGGCCGCGACCCGCTTGAGCATCTCGTTGCGGATACCGCCCTCGTACAGGTCGCTGATCAGCACCACGACGGTCTCGGCCGGCCGGGTGATCTGCGCCTGGCAGTAGGCGAGCGCCCGGTTGATGTCCGTACCGCCGCCGAGCTGGGTGCCGAAGAGCACGTCGACGGGGTCGTCCAGCTGGTCGGTGAGGTCGACGACCGCCGTGTCGAAGACGACCAGCCGGGTGCTGATCGACCGCATCGAGGCGAGGACCGCGCCGAACACGGACGCGTACACCACCGACGACGCCATCGACCCGGACTGGTCGATGCAGAGCACGACGTCCTTCTTCACCGACCGCGCGGCCCGTCCGTAGCCGATGAGCCGTTCCGGTACGACCGTGCGGTACTCCGGCAGGTAGTGCTTGAGGTTGGCCGCGATGGTGCGGTTCCAGTCGATGTCGTGGTGGCGCGGACGGCTGACGCGCGCGCTGCGGTCCAGGGCGCCGGTGAGGGTGGCCCGGGTGCGGGTGGCGAGCCGCTTCTCCAGGTCCTCGACCACCTTGCGCACGACCGCGCGGGCCGTCTCCCGGGTCGTCTCCGGCATCGCCTTGTGGAGCGAGAGCAGCGTGCCCACCAGGTGCACGTCGGCCTCCACCGCCTCCAGCATCTCCGGCTCCAGCAGCAGGGAGGCGAGGCCCAGCCGGTCGATGGCGTCGCGCTGCATGACCTGGACGACGGAGGACGGGAAGTAGCTGCGGATGTCCCCGAGCCAGCGCGCCACGGACGGCGCGGAAGCACCGAGCCCCGCGGACCGGTCCCGGCCCGGCTGTGGTTTGTCGCTCCTGCCGTAGAGCGCGGCCAGCGTGCCGTCCATCGCCGCGTCCCGGCCGGACAGCGCGCACCCGGTGCCGTCGGCCTGGCCCCCGCCCAGGACCAGCCGCCAGCGCCGCAACCGCTCCCGCGCGGCGCCCACCGCCGCCTCGTCCGCCGTCACCGTGCCAACCGTCCTGTCCGTCGCGGCCGTCCTTTCCGTCGTCACCGTCTCGGCCGTCCTGCCCGTCTCGTCCCTCGTCACCCTCGCGGTCGTCCTGTCCGTCGTGTCCGACGCGGCCGTCGCATCCGACGTGTCCGACGTGTGTGTCATGTGCCCACCCCCGTGAGGCAGTCGTCGTGCGCGGCATCGGATGCCGTGGCGTGTGTCGCTTCGCGCGTGACGTGATGTGTCGGGGTGGGCGGGGCGCTGTGCCGCGGGGTGTGGTGCACGGCGGCGGTCGCCGTGCTGTCTGCCCCGGCGCACGCCGTACCGTGGCGCGCGCCGGACGACGGGATGCGTACTGCACCGGGCTCCGCAGCGTGCGCCGCGCTCGCGCCGGAGGGCGGGTTGTGCGTCGCGCCGTGCGTTGTGCCGTGGTCGCTGTCGAGGCCGAGCAGCAGCCGCAGTACCGGGAGCACGGCGTCGGCGCGGCCGGTGTCCGGTTCGGCGGCGAAACCGGGCACGGCGGGTCCCCGGACGGCGGCTCCGCCCGGCCGGTCCCCGGGGCCGCGCCGGACCAGTTCGCCGAGGGTTCTGCGCACGCCCGGCTCGTACGCCGAGAAAGTGCGCCGCAGCAGGGGCAGTACGTCCGTGAAGGCCTCCGTCGGCACCCCGGTCAGCCAGCTGTCGAGCAGGCCGAGCAGCCGCTCGTCGTGCACCAGCAGCAGCCCGCCCCCACCGCCGGCGAAGCCCTCGATCCAGGCGGCGGCAGCGGGGGGCGGGGTGCCCGGCGACAGGGCGAGCCCCATCAGCCGGGCCGCCTCCTCGGCCGACAGCGCCCCGTCGTCCAGCAACAGCCGCACGGCCCGCCCCCGGATGACACCGGGCGCGTTCTCCCGCAGCGCCAGCACCCGCAACACGGCCCGCCAACGCCCCCGAAGTCCGCCACCGCGCTCGTGCGCCCGGTGTCCCCCGTTCCCTCCGGCACCCCCGGCCGCCCCCTCCGCGCCGACCCGTTCGCCCGCCGACGCGCGGTCGCCGTCACCGGCGCCGGCCTCAGCGGCACCGGCCCTGTCCCCGTCGCTCCCCACCGGTGCCCCGGGCAGGCTCTCCGTCAGGAGGCCCACCGCCGTGTGCACGGCGTCCACGTGGCCGCGCATCTCCTCCGCCGCGTCCGTGTCGAGTGCGGCGCAGGCCGGGGGCAGGCCGACGAAGATGCGTTCGGCGAGGCCCGCAGCGACCTCGGCCAGCGCGCCGGTGTCGGTGCCACGCACGTCGCCGTAGCGCAGGGAGCGGACGAGGGCGGGCAGGGCCTGGGCGAGGTGGCCGACGTCGGTGTCCAGGGCCGCCCGGTCGGCGAGCACCCGCATGACCACGGGCAGCGCCTCCGGCAGCCCGGCCAGCAGGCACTGCTCCGCGAGCGCGGTGACGTCGGCCAGCGCGCGTGCCGCCACCGCGTCCGCCTCCGCCTTGGCCTGGGCCGCCGCCTGTACGGTCGTCCCCCACACCCCCGCCTCGGCGACCCGCACGGACAGCTCGGGCTCCCAGCGCAGCCGCCAGGTCTCCCGGAAGGTGCCCGTGCTCCCCCGGGACCGGCCCGGCTCGCCCCAGCCGACACCGAGCAGCCGCAGCCGGTGCAGCAACCTGCTGCGGCCGGCGTCGGTGTCCCCGCGCAGGTCCAGCTCCAGCTCGCGCTCCGACGCCTCGGGCTTGAGCCGCAGCGAGCGCTGCTGCCGGGCCAGGTCGCGCTGCAACGGCACCGCGGGCGCCGACTCCGGGACCTCGCCGAGGACGTCACCGACCACCAGCCGGTCGTGCACCAGCGCCAGCGGCACGTCCGAGCCCTCGCACAGCACCGCGCGCACCGCGTCGGTGGTCTCCCCGAGGCCGGGCAGCGGGCGGCCACGCAGCGCCGCCAGGGTCTCCGCGAGCCGTACGGCCTCGATGACGTGCGCGGAGGACACGATCCGGTCCTCCGCGCGCAGCAGCCCGGCCACCTTGGTCAGCCACCGCTCGACCGGCCGGTCCGGGGCGCGGAACAGGTGGCCGTACCAGCCCGGGGAGTCGATGCCGGCGCCGTATCCGCCGGCCCGGGCCAGCCTGCGGTGCGTCCACGGCACCCAGGTCAGGTCGGTCCTGACCTTGGGCAGGCCCCTGAGCAGCGCCCGGTCCGCGGTGACGGTGGTCTTCTCGCGCAGCGCCGGCACGTGCCAGGCCCCGCACACCACGGCCACGGCGTCCCCGAACTCCTTGCGCGCGTCGCGCAGCCGGAGCCGCATGTGCGCCTCGCGGACGAGGTCCCGGGAGTGCCCGCCGTCGCCGTACCGCTCGCGCAGCGCGGCCATCGCCTCCGCCACCGCCGCGAACGGCGCGAAGGGGTCGCGTGCGCCCGGCCCCCGGTGCTCGACGACGTCCTCCCACCAGCGCTCGGGGTCGTCGTACCCGGCCGTCTCGGCGAGCACGGCGAGGGGGTCGACGCGGACCTCGTCACCGTGATCGGACCGGGGGCCGTGACCGGACCGGCGGTCGGAACCGGAGTCGGGGCCGGTACCGGACTGCGGGTCGGCACCGACCTCGGGTCCAGGACCGGACTCGGGTCCAGGACCGGCCTCAGGTCCGGGACCGGCCTCGCGCGGTCCCTGCTCCCACGCCAGGGTGTGCGTGGCCGGCAGGTCGATGAAGCGGGCCGGGACGCCCTGTTCCACGGCCCAGCGGATGGCCACCCACTCGGGGCTGAACTCGGCGAACGGCCAGAAGGCCGAGCGGCCGGGCTCGTCCACGGCGTGGGCGAGCAGCGCGACCGGGGGCCGCAGGCCCGGGTCGGCGGCGAGCGGGATCAGCTGGTCGGCCTCGGGCGGTCCCTCGATCAGCACGGCGGCCGGGCGCGCGGCGTCCAGCGCGGCCCGCACAGCGCGCGCGGAACCGGGCCCGTGGTGCCGTACACCGAGCAGCAGCGGCCCCGCGGCGTACGCCGTGCTCCCGCCGGTGCCGGTCATGCGCTCACCTCGCGGCAGGCGCGGTAGAAGTCGGTCCAGCCCGCGCGCTCGCGGACGACCGTCTCCAGGTACTCCTGCCAGATGACCCGGTCGGCCGCAGGGTCGCGGACGACGGCACCGAGGATGCCCGCGGCGACGTCGCCCGGGCGCAGCACGCCGTCGCCGAAGTGGGTGGCGAGCGCGAGGCCGTTGGTGACGACGGAGATCGCCTCCGCCGTGGACAGCGTGCCGCTGGGCGACTTCAGCTTCGTACGCCCGTCGGCGGTGATGCCGTCGCGCAGCTCACGGAAGACGGTGACGACCCGGCGGATCTCGTCGATGCCGTCGGGCGCGGCCGGCAGATCGAGGGAGCGGCCCAGCTGCTCGACCCGGCGGGTGACGATGTCGACCTCGGCGTCGGCGCTCTCCGGCAGCGGCAGCACGACGGTGTTGAAGCGGCGGCGCAGCGCGCTGGACAGCTCGTTGACCCCGCGGTCGCGGTCGTTGGCGGTGGCGATGAGGTTGAAGCCGCGGACCGCCTGGACCTCCTCGCCCAGTTCGGGGATGGGCAGGGTCTTCTCGGACAGGATCGTGATCAGCGTGTCCTGCACGTCCGCCGGGATCCGGGTCAGCTCCTCCACGCGGGCCGTCATGCCCTCGGCCATGGCCCGCATGACGGGACTGGGCACCAGGGCGCCGCGGCTCGGGCCGTGGGCGAGCAGCTGCGCGTAGTTCCAGCCGTACCGGATCGCCTCCTCCGGGGTGCCGGCCGTGCCCTGCACCAGCAGCGTCGAGTCACCGCTGACCGCGGCGGCCAGGTGCTCCGACACCCAGGTCTTGGCGGTGCCGGGCACGCCGAGCAACAGCAGGGCGCGGTCGGTGGCGAGCGTGGTGACGGCTACCTCGACGATGCGGCGCGGCCCCACGTACTTGGGTGTGATCACCGTGCCGTCCGGCAGGGTGCCGCCGAGCAGGTACGTCGCCACTGCCCACGGCGACAGCTTCCAGCGGGCCGGGCGCGGGCGGTCGTCCTGCGCGGCGAGCGCGGCGAGTTCGGCCGCGAAGGCGTGCTCGGCGTGCGGTCGCAACGCCTGTGCGGTCTCTTCGCGGTCGGGTGCGGCGGTCGTCGGTTCCACGGACACAGTCATGGCTGAGGCCCCCTCCAGCTCGGCCGGTTCGGATCTGGCATCCACCGTGCACCACGCCACTGACAATCGCTCTGACCTGCAGAAACGTGCTCGCCGGACCGATTGTCAGTGGCGGGACCTACCGTCGGTGGCATGACTGAGCAGGGGGTGCGCTGGACCGCGGAGCAGGTGCTGGCACTGGCGCCTGACGCCGCGTCACGCAAGGCGGGGAGCAAACTCGGCGCGGCCGGGCCGTGGTCCGGGACCGGGAGCGGAGAGGGGACGGTGTGGGGACTGTGCAAGGGCAGTGGCAGCAGGCCGTATCAGACGGTGGTGGACCTGGCCGACGCGGCCGGGCCGGCGTACAAGTGCAGTTGTCCGAGCCGTAAGTTCCCGTGCAAGCACGCGCTCGGCCTGCTCCTGCTGTGGGCGGGCGACGACGGCACGGTGCCGGCCGCCGCGCAGCCGCCGGACTGGGCCGGGCCGTGGCTCGCGGGCCGGCGCAGACGCGCCGGGACGAAGGCGACGCGCGCCGAGGGGGGTTGGGCCGCGGGGCCGCCCGCGGATCCGGAGGCGGCCCGGCGGCGGGCCGAGCGCCGCGCCGAGCGGGTCACGGCGGGGGCGAGCGAGCTGGAGCAGCGCCTGGCGGACCTGCTGCGCGGCGGTCTGGCCGCGGCCGATCAGGCGGGATACGGCCTGTGGGACGAGACGGCGGCCCGCATGGTCGACGCCCAGGCGCCGGGTCTGGCCGCGCGCGTGCGGGAACTGGGGGCGATCCCGGCGTCCGGCGCGGGCTGGCCGGCGCGGCTGCTGGAGGAGTGCGCGCTGCTGCATCTGCTCGACCAGGGCTGGCTGCGCCGCGACCGGCTGCCGGAGGCCCTCGCGGCCACGGTCCGCTCCCGGCTCGGTCTGCCCGCCACGCCGGACGGCCCGCCCCTGCGCGACCGCTGGCTGGTCCTCGCCCAGTACGACACCACCGACCCGAAACTGACGACACGCCGGATATGGCTGCACGGCGCCGAGTCCGGCAGGACGCGGCTGCTGCTGTCCTACGGCGCCGCGGGCCGGGCGCCGGAGCTGTCCCTGCCGGTCGGCCTGGCCCTGGACGCGGAGCTGACGGCGTATCCGGGCTCCGGTCAGGCCCGGGCCGCCCTGGGCGAGCGGTTCGCGCCGCCGGCCCCGGCCGCGTTCCGCCCGCCGGGCGTGACCACCACCGAGGCGGCGGCCCGCTACGGCGCGGCCCTGCGCGACGACCCCTGGCTGGACTCGGTCCCGGTCACCCTGGGCCGGGTGATACCGGTCCCGGACGGCGACCGGTGGCAGCTGGCCGACGCCGACACGGACACGGCCCTGCCGCTGAGCCGGGCCGCCCGCTCCCGGCCCGGCCTGTGGCGGCTGGTCGCGCTGTCCGGTGGCGCCCCCGTCACGGTCTTCGGCGAGTGCGGCCACCGCGGCTTCACCCCGCTCACGGCCTGGCCCGAGGAGGCGGGCGAGGCGGTGCCGCTGTGCTGACCGGCCGTACAGACACACACGCTCAGGCAGGAGTGAGGGAAGGAGACGTGATGAACGGGGCACCGACCGGCGGGGGCACCACGCCGCCGGAAAGCGCGGCGGAAAGTTCCTGGGAGGAGCTGGTGACCACCGCGCTGCTCGGCACGGACCGGCGCGCCCCGGCGCACGCCGCGCCCGGTCGGCCGGCCCCGGTGGCGCTGCTCGACGCGGCCGCCGTGGTGACCGTACGGCGGCGGGCCGGACTGCGGCCCGCGCGGGCGGCGCACCGGCCCGAGCGTGCGCCCGCCGACCCCCGCCCGGCACTGCCCGCACCAGCGGCGCGCCGGCTCACCACGCTGCTGGCCGACCGGTCCGGAGGCGGGTCCGGCGGCCGGCGGGGCAGCGCCCCTGACCTCATGGAGCTGCTCCCGCAGTGGCTCGCGGCGGCCAACGCCCACGGGTACGCGGCACCCCCGCAGGCGCTGCCCGCGCTGCTGGACGCGGCCCGGGGACGGACCGATCTGCGCCCGGCGGCCCTGGCGTTCGCGGGCCCGCGCGCGCTGTGGCTGGCCCGGCTGAACCCGGACTGGCGGTTCGCCCTGCGCGCCACCCCCGGCGGCGGCGCCGCACTGCCCGACCCGGAGGACGCCGAAGCGGTGCACCGGCTGTGGCAGGAAGGGCTGTTCGCCGAACGGGCCGCGCTGCTGGGCGCGCTGCGCGCCCGTACGCCCGCGCTGGGGCGCGAGCTGCTGGCGTCGACCTGGGCGACGGAGCGGGCGGAGGACCGGCTGATGTTCCTCGACTCGCTCCGCACGGGCCTGTCGGAGGCGGACGAGCCCTTCCTGGAGCAGGCGTTGGGCGACCGCAGCCGCAATGTCCGGGCGACGGCGGCGGACCTGCTGTCGGCGCTGCCGGGCTCGGCGCTCGCCGCGCGGATGGCCGTACGGGCCACGGCGTGTGTGGCCCTGGACCGTACGGGGAACGCGCCGGCCGTCGTGGTGGAGGCGCCGCACGAATGCGATGCCGGCATGGAGCGGGACGGCGTGGTGGCCGGCCCGCCCGCCGGTCGGGGGGAACGGTCCTGGTGGCTGGGGCAGTTGGTGGAGGCGGCTCCGCTCGGCATCTGGTCGCCGCGGCTCGGCGGGCGGACGGCCGAGGAGATCGTGGCACTGCCGGTGGCGGACGGCTGGCAGGGCGAACTGCACGCGGCCTGGTGCCGGGCGGCGGTGCGGCAGCGGGACGCCGCGTGGTCGCGGGCGCTGCTCGGCTCGCCGTCGGCACCGGAGGCGGGCGGCCCGGGGGCGGTGTCCCTGGCGGAGCGGGCGAAACTGCTGGCCGCGCTGGAACCGGCCGAACGGGCCGCGTGGGTCGCCGGGTTCATCGCCACGCACGGCCTGTCGGAGGCGTTCCAGCTGCTCGGGGTGTGCGCGGTCCCGTGGGCTCCCGCGCTCGGCCGGGCCGTCGTGGACGCCCTCAACATCGCTCGGGACGCGGGGAGTTATCCGTGGAGCTTCAGCGGGGTGATGGGGCTGGCCGAGCGCTGCCTGGACCCGGCGGAGGCCGTACGGCTGGAGGCGCTGCTGGCGATACCCGACGAGCGGGAGGACGCCGCTCCGGGGGCCGGCGGGTACTGGGCCGAGGCGTTCCAGCGGCTGGTCACGACGCTGCGGCTGCGGGCGGCGATGACGCGGGAACTGACCCCGCCCACACCACCCACCGAGCCACCGGACGCGGCCGGCCAGCCACTCCACGGGACCGTTCAGCAACGGGACGCGGCCGTACGGACGCCGGGCACAGCCATACAAGTGCCGGACGCAGCCGCTGAGCCTCCGCACGCGGCCGTTCAGGTGCCGGACGCGACCACCACGCCCGTGAAAACCGCTGCTCAGCCTCCGGACGCGGCGGGCTGACGGACGTTCTCCCGGACCCACTCCACGATCGACGCCGTCGTCGCGCCCGGGGTGAAGATCTCCGCGACACCCTTCTCCTTCAGCGGCGGGATGTCCTCCTCCGGGATGATGCCGCCGCCGAAGACGAGGATGTCCTCCGCCTCCCGCTCCTTGAGCAGGTCGATGACCGCGCCGAACAGCGTGTTGTGCGCGCCGGACAGGATGGACAGGCCGATCGCGTCGGCGTCCTCCTGGATGGCGGTGTCCACGATCTGTTCCGGCGTCTGGTGGAGCCCGGTGTAGATGACCTCCATGCCGGCGTCGCGCAGGGCACGCGCGATCACCTTGGCCCCACGATCGTGGCCGTCGAGCCCCGGCTTGGCGACCACCACGCGGATCGGACCGACTGCCACACCCATCACTGCCTCCATCAAGCGAGCCCGGAAGCGATCGGCTTCCGTCCGTACCGACAAGTACCGCACTTTTGGCGCGTCCCGCCACCGTCGCTAAGTGAACGAACGTTATCTCCAGCATCCCGCAACCGGCAGTTTTACGGGACGCGGCGAGGGGGAAATCACATGGTGGGACATGAGGGCACACGGGGGACCTACCCGTCCTCCGGTGTGCCGACAGGAGGTCGGCCATGAAGGTCACCGGGGTATTGCCGCTCTTTCTCCCGCTCTGCCGGCGCCTGTGGCCCGGCAGACTGGCCGGACTGTCCATGACGCTGCTGCGGGCGACCGCCCTGGAGGCCGCCATCCTGTGGGGTCACCTCCTGCTCTATCCGACCGGTCTGATCCAGGAACGCCGCTCCGGTTCCCTGCCCGACGGGGACGGCGCGACCCGGCTGCCGGTCCGCCCCGCCCCGCCGGTCGTCCTGCTGCACGGTTTCATCGACAACCGATCGGTGTTCGTCCTGCTCCGCCGCACCCTGGCCCAGCACGGCAGGCAGCGGGTGGAGTCGCTCAACTACTCCCCGCTGACCTGCGACATCCGTACGGCCGCCGAGCTGCTCGGCCGGCACATCGAGGAGATCTGCGAGCGCACCGGCAGCGCCCGGGTCGACATCGTGGGCCACAGCCTCGGCGGCCTGATCGCGCGGTACTACGTCCAGTGCCTGGGCGGTGACCTGCGGGTACGCACGCTGGTCACGCTCGGCACCCCGCACTCGGGAACACGGGTGGCGCCGCTGGCGGACGCGCATCCGATCGTGCGGCAGATGCGGCCCGGCTCGGCGGTCATCGAGGAGCTGGCCCGCCCCGCGCCCGGCTGCCGTACCCGCTTCGTGAGCTTCTGGAGCGACCTGGACTCCCTGATGGACCCGCTGGAGTCCGCCTGCCTGGAGCATCCCGACCTCGACGCGCAGAACGTCCGGGTGACCGGCATCGGCCACCTAGCGCTGCCCGTGCACCCCGCCGTGGCGGCCGGCATACGGGAGGCGCTGGAGGTCCCGCACCCCGGGGACCGGGCCGCGGGCGGCCTGACGGTGGCCTGAGAAGCACCGGAGACCGGAGAAGGACGGACGGCGACCTGAGGGCCGCCGACAGCGGCCCGGGGAGGGAGCGCACAGGCACAGCACAGTCACGGCACAGACGGCGCACGGCCGCCACATCGCCACTCGACATCGAACACTCTTCGAACGCCAGGCCAAGGGAGGGTCCGGGCTCCCCCGAAACACGGCCGAATGCCCGTTTCCGGCCCACGCGAAACAGGGCGAAGATTGTCGCGCCCAGGTACTGCCGGGTACAGTCGCCGCACTGCTCTGGCAGCCCCTGTTGTCGAGGCGAAAGAGAAGTTGGTGAACGACCGTCACCCGCCGGGGAACATGACCACCCCGGCCCCGGCTTCCGACGCCTCCACCGCGCACTACGCGCAGTACGGGGCACAGGACGCCCACTACGACGACCTCACCACGTACGGCGGCTATGACGCCACCGGTTTTGCCGGTGGTTCCGGAAGCATGACGACCTTCCACGCCGACCCGCTCTTCGGCAGCCTCCCGGGCAGCGAGCAGACCACCGGCGCGTACGACAGCACGCAGTGGCACACCGGCACCGTGCAGACCCCGGCCTACGACCCGTACGCGGCCCAGCACCACGCCGGATACGACTCCGGCGTCTACGACAGCACCGCCTGGACCGTTCCCGCGCAGTCCACGGGGAACGACACCAGCGGCCAGTGGGACGCCCACGCCTGGCTCCAGCCCGACCCCTCCGCCGGCGCCGACGCCACCCAGCAGTGGGAGTGGGGCGCCCAGGCCTTCGACACGGGCGCGTACGACGCCACGCAGTGGAACTCCGCAGGGGAGACCGTGCCGGCCCGGTCCGAGCCGGGTGGCGAACCGTTCGACCAGCAGGCCACCGCGACGTTCGAGGCGGCCGGCGGCCCGCAGACCGCGTTCGAGCAGGGCGCCTACGAGGGCGCCGAATTCGGCGAACAGACCTCCGGCACGGACGAGCCGAACTCCACCGGTGAACTGCCCGCCGTCACCGGCCTGCTGGACGACCAGGAGGAGATCAGCCCGGCGCCGGCGACCCGCGCGGGCTCGCGCAGCGGGGCGCGCTCCCGGCGTCGCACGCCCGCCAAACGTTCCGCGCTGCTGACCGTCGCCGTACCGTCGGCCTGTGTGATGGGGGTCGCCGGTGTCGCCGCCGCCTCGGTCGGCGCGCTCACCGACGGGTCCAAGGACTCCACCGCCAGCGCGGCGGACGCGCAGCCGGTCAAGCCGTCGGTCGCCAACAGCAAGCTGGACAGCCAGCTCAAGACGCTCTCGGCCGGCGCCACCGACTTCGCCGACCGGGCGAGCCGCACCCAGGAGCGGATCGACCTCAAGGCGCAGCAGGAGCTGGAGAAGAAGAAGGCGGCCGCGGAGGCCGCGCTCAAGGAGCGGCTGCGTCCCAAGTTCGCGCTGCCGGTCGCGCAGCACGGGCTGAGCGCCTACTTCGGCCAGGCGGGCATCAACTGGATGTCGGTGCACACCGGCATCGACTTCCCGGTCTCCTACGGCACCACGGTGATGGCCGCGACCGACGGCACCGTCACCACGAAGTGGAACAGCGCCTACGGCAACATGCTGATCCTCACCGCGAAGGACGGCACGGAGACCTGGTACTGCCACCTCTCCAGCTACCGCGTCGCCTCCGGTGCGACCGTCAAGGCCGGCCAGCCGATCGCCTACTCCGGCAACTCCGGCAACTCGACCGGCCCGCACCTGCACTTCGAGGTCCGGCCGGCCGGCGGTGCGGCCATAGACCCGCTGCCGTGGCTCCGCAGCCACGGGCTGGACCCGACCTAGTACTGACCGCGCAGGTTCGCCGGGCCGGCGGTCGTGCCGGTCGGGAACGGCCGCACGAAGGGTGCCCCGAGGCGCGTCCTCGCTGCCGAGGCGTGTCCACGGTCCTTTCCATGGTCATGCCCCGGTCGAGCACGGGACGTCCGAAAAGGGTCCTCGCCGGACGGCGAGGACCCCTTTGGCCTACAGCTTCTCCACCGGCGCGTACCGCAGCAGGAGCCGCTTCGGCTTGGCGTCGCCGAAGTCGATCGTCGCCTCCGCGTTCCCACCCGTGCCCTTCACCGCGACGACCGTGCCGAGCCCGAACTGGTCGTGCGTGACCCGGTCCCCGACGGCCAGTGCTACCACCGGCTTCTCCCCCGTGCGCCGCGTGGCGAACCCGGACGCACCCGACGCCGAGGAGCGCGAACGGCTGGACGACAGCGAGGCCGCGATCCCGGACGCCGGTCCGGAGGACACCGGCGCCGTCGCCCCCGTCCGCTTCCACTCCACGTGGGTGGCCGGGATCTCCTCCAGGAAGCGGGAGGGCGGGTTGTACGACGGCTGGCCCCAGGCGCTGCGCATCGCCGACCGCGTGAGATACAGCCGCTCCCGCGCGCGCGTGATGCCGACGTACGCCAGGCGGCGCTCCTCCTCCAGCTCCTTGGTCTGGCCGAGGGCGCGCATGTGCGGGAAGACGCCGTCCTCCATGCCGGTCAGGAACACGACCGGGAACTCCAGGCCCTTGGCGGTGTGCAGGGTCATCAGCGTGATGACGCCGTCGCCGTCCTCCTCGTCGGGGATCTGGTCGGAGTCGGCGACCAGGGCGACCTGCTCCAGGAAGTCGGCGAGCGTGCCCTGCTCGCCCTCGCCGCGCTCCTGCTCGAACTCCAGGGCGACGGCCGCGAGTTCCTGGAGGTTCTCGATCCGGGTCTCGTCCTGCGGGTCGGTGGACGCCTGCAACTCTGCCAGGTAGCCGGTGCGTTCGAGGACCGCTTCGAGGACGGTGGCCGGTCCGGCGCCGGACTCCACGATCGTACGCAGGTCCTCCATCAGCGTGTTGAACCGCTTGACGGCGTTGGTGGAGCGCGCGGCCATGCCGTACGCCTCGTCCACGCGCTTCAGGGCCTGCGGGAAGCTGATCTTCTCGCGCTGGGCGAGGGCGTCGACCATCGCCTCCGCGCGCTCGCCGATGCCCCGCTTGGGCACGTTGAGGATGCGGCGCAGCGGCACCGAGTCCTCGGGGTTGGCGAGGACGCGCAGGTAGGCCAGGACGTCCCGGACCTCCTTGCGCTCGTAGAAGCGGACCCCGCCGACGACCTTGTAGGGCAGGCCGACGCGGATGAAGACCTCTTCGAAGACACGCGACTGGGCGTTGGTGCGGTAGAAGACGGCGACGTCTCCCGCGCGTGCGTCACCCGCGTCGACCAGGCGGTCTATCTCGTCCGCGACGAACTGTGCCTCGTCGTGCTCGGTGTCGGCGACGTACCCGGTGATCCGGGCGCCCTGGCCGGCGTTGGTCCACAGGTTCTTCGGGCGGCGGGACTCGTTGCGCTCGATGACCGCGTTGGCGGCGGACAGGATGGTCTGCGTGGAGCGGTAGTTCTGCTCCAGCAGGATCGTCGTCGCGTCCGGGTAGTCCTCCTCGAACTGGAGGATGTTGCGGATCGTCGCGCCCCGGAAGGCGTAGATCGACTGGTCCGCGTCACCCACGACGCAGAGTTCGGCGGGCGGGATGTCGTACTCGCCGGGCGGGGTGCCGGCCTCCTCTGCGGCGCGGTCCCCCGTGCCGACGAGTTCCCGCACGAGCGCGTACTGCGCGTGGTTGGTGTCCTGGTACTCGTCCACCAGGACGTGCCGGAAGCGGCGGCGGTAGTGCTCGGCGACGTCCGGGAAGGCGCGCAGCAGGTTGACCGTCGTCATGATCAGGTCGTCGAAGTCGAGCGCGTTCGCCTCGCGCAGCCGCGACTGGTAGAGCGCGTAGGCCTGGGCGAGGGTCTTCTCGAAGCCGTCGGCGGCCTGGGCGGCGAAGTCCTCCTCGTCGATCAGCTCGTTCTTCAGGTTGCTGATCTTGGCGCTGAACGACTTGGGCGGGAAGCGCTTGGGGTCGAGGTCCAGGTCCCGGCAGACCAGGGCCATCAGGCGCTTGGAGTCGGCGGCGTCGTAGATCGAGAAGGACGAGGTGAAGCCGAGCTTCTTGCTCTCGCGGCGCAGGATGCGCACGCACGCGCTGTGGAAGGTCATCACCCACATCGCGTGCGCGCGGGGGCCGACGAGCTGCTCGACGCGCTCCTTCATCTCGCCCGCGGCCTTGTTGGTGAAGGTGATCGCGAGGATCTGGCCCGGGTGGACGCCCCGCTCGGCGAGCAGGTACGCGATGCGGTGGGTCAGCACGCGGGTCTTGCCCGAGCCGGCGCCGGCGACGATGAGCAGCGGGGAGCCGGCGTGCACGACCGCGGCGCGCTGGTTCTCGTTCAGCCCCTCCAGGAGTGCCGCCGAGTCGAGCGCGGGGCGCGGGGCGCCGTCGCGGTAGTGGGTGTCCCGGTCCGGCGGCACGTCGAACTTCCCGCCGAACAGATCGTCCGGGAGCGGCTCCGGAGCGTGATCGTCCTCGGGCGGCGGCGGGGGCTCCTCGTGCCCGCGAGGGGCCTGGAGGTCCGCCAGGAAGCTGTCGTCAAAGAGGCTGCTCATCGCTCTCCGAGTCTAGGGCGCCGCACCGACAACCGGTCACCGTCCCCGGAACCCGGCGGTGGCCCCGGCGAGTTGATCTTCGTACGGAAAGTGCGTTTCCGCCGGTCACACACCGGAAGCGTCTGGTCACGTCCGCGTGAAAGTGCCCTTAGGTCACGGAAATGTATCGGACATACCGCACACCAACCTTCACAGAAGACACAAGAGTTGGCTACGTTGCCGTCAGGCCGTACGACCCCCCTCCGGCGAACGTCGCCGGGCCGCACGGCCTCCGCCGAGTCCGGCGCGCCCCGCACGGTGCCCGGAGCCGGGGACCCACCGATCCTGGGGTGAATCGGCCGACTCCCGCCCGGGACGACGTCGTAGGGCGACCCTTCCGAGCATCCGCCCGAGCCCTCCCCCAGAGCCCTCGCGGCCTGGGGCCCCCACCGCTTCCCCGGTAGGCGGCAGTACGGAAGGAGTCGCCTCCCTTGGCGTCGCACCGCAAGCCGCGCCCCGGCGGGACCCCCGGAGCGGGCATCGGCACCCCCGCCCTCGCCACCGCCGCGCTCACCTCCGTGGCCGTGCTCTCCCAGACCGCCGCGGCCGCACCCACGGCCGGACACGCCGCGCCGAGCCCGGAAGAGATCGAGCGGAAGATCGACGACCTGTACCGCCGCGCGGAGTCGGCAGCCGAGGCATCCGCCACGGGCAAGGAGCGCGGCGGGCGCACCGACCGGGGGAACGGACGGGGCGATCGCGGTGCCGGGCGAGTCGAGCGGGGGGCCGAGCGTGCGGCCGGGGGGCCGACGCAGGCCTCCGGGCGGGGCGAAGGCTGGATCGGGCGGGGTGAGCGGGCCGAGAGGGCCGACGGCGCCGAGGCCCCGGCGGCGCGCCGTGCGGACAGCCTGCAGCGGCTGCGGGACGAGGTCGCCCGCCGCGCCCAGCACCGAGCCCTGCCGAACCTGCGCGGCATGATCCCGGCCCAGCGCGGCGCCGCACCGGCCGAGCGCGGCAAGGGCCTCGCCGGGGGTACGGGCGCCACACCGGCCCTTGGGGCTGCGGGCATGGCACCGACCGCCGGGAGCGGGCCCTCCGTCAGGGGCACGGGCATGGCGCCGTACGCCGCGATCACGGGCATCGCACCGGCCGTTGAGGGCACGGGCATCGCACCGGCCGCCGGAAGCACGGGCCTCTCCCCCTCCGCAGGGGGCACAGGCATCGCGCCGTCCGTCGCGGAGACGGCCGTCACCGGGATCACTCCGGACAGCGGAATCGCACGGCACGCCCACGACACGGGAGTCACTCAGCCCGCCCAGAACACCGGAATCGCCCGGCACGCCCGTGACACGGGAGTCGCTCACCCCGTCCCGGACACCGGAATCGCGTCGCCCACGAGGGACACGGCCGCCACCGCAGCGCTCGTTCCGGACAGCGGCGTCGGCGCAGCCGCCGGGGAAGCAGCTGCCACCGCGCTCACCGGAACCACCTCGGCCGCCGAGCCCACCGCCACGACAGCAGTCCCCCAGGCCGCTCCCGCCCCGAGGACAGCACTCCCCCGATCCGCCCAGAGGACAGCAGCCCCCGCGGTCGTTCAGGCCGCTCCCCTCACGGCCCCCACCACCAGCCGGCCGGACGCCGTCGCGAGCGGCCCGAAGGCCGCCAAGGCCGCCGTGCAGAAAAAGCTCGCCCACGCGCGCCTGCTGCTGTCGCAGCAGGCCTTGGCCGCCGCCACACCGTCCGGCACGTACGCGACCAAGGCCAGGAAGGCCATCGCCTTCGCCCGCGCCCAGCTCGGCAAGCCGTGCGTGTGGGGCGCCGCCGGGCCCGGCTCGTACGACTGCTCGGGCCTCGTCCAGGCCGCCTGGAAGTCCGCCGGCGTCACACTCCCGCGCACCGCGCGCGAGCAGGCCGAAGTGGGCACCCCGGTTCCGCCGGCCGACGCCCGCCCCGGTGACCTCGTCTTCTTCCACGACGACGTCAGCCATGTCGGGCTCTGCACGGGCGACGGCCTGATGATCCACGCCCCCAGGCCGGGCGCCTACGTCAGCGAGGAGCCGGTCTCCGGCATCGGTGAGTCGGCCGTCCACAGCGTGGTGCGGCCGGGCTGACCCCGGGGCGCGCCGGGGGTCAGGTCCAGAGGACGGCGATGAAGATGTTGGCCGTGGTGAGCAGGCCGACCAGCCCGAAGAGGCCCTTGTCGACCCGTTCCTCGTCGCGCTTCACGTAGACCAGGCCGAGGATCACGATCAGCAGGGCCAGCTTCACGCCGATCTTGATGGTGTTGACGTGGTGGTCGTCGGCCTGGTTGAGGCCGACGAGGGCCACGCCGGTGACCAGCATGGTCAGCGCGCCGTGCAGCATCCCGGGCACGAACCGGGCCGTGCCCTGGCCCATCGCCTTCATCTGGGTGAGGAATCCGCCGAGCAGCGCGGCGATACCGACGATGTGCAGGCCGACGAAGAGATGGATGAGTACGTCCATGGGGCCGGAGCCTAGCCAGGGGCCTCCGGCCGCCCCGTCACCGGGCCCACCGAAGGAGTTCGCAAGGTTCCCTCGACACGGCCGCGGACTGACACTCGGGGCGCTTGGAAGTTCCGGCACTGAGGCGCGGTAGCACCCCACGCTCGCCACCATTCTCACTTTCCGCACTTCGATCACCACGCTACGTAAACACGACGACTCCCCTGCGTCCCTGCGATCACATACGGCCAAAACCCGGTCCGTCCGAACCAGTTCCGTACAGCGCGTTACCCACTTGTCACCGTCCGGCCTACCGTCCTCCCCCAGGTGACCGGCTCCCCACCGCCGCCCGGGCCATGGGCGGCAGTCGGCCACCACCGCCGAGAAAGGCCCGGCGGCGGCCCGCCTCCCCTGTGCGGGCCGCCGCGGGGCGTACTGACCGCTCGGTCGTACGAGTCGTACGGAAGGACGTGACAGTCCAGGTGGCAGCGCACCGCAAGCCCTCGCAACGCCCGTTCAGCGGCCATACGGCCCGGACGGCCGTCACGCTCGCCCTGGCGGGCGCGGCCACCGCGACGGGTTTCGACGGGACGGGACACGCCGAGCCACAGCTGACGCCGCAGCAGGTGAAGGCGAAGGTGGACACCCTGTACCGGGAGGCCGAGGCCGCCACCGAGAAATACCACGAGGCGAAGGAGAAGGCGGACACGTCCCAGCGGCGGCTGAACTCGCTCCAGGAGCAGGCCGCCCGCAAGCAGACGAAGCTCAACTCCGCCCGGGAGGCACTGGGTGGCGCCGCGGCGGCGCAGTACCGCGACGGCGGCATCGACCCGGCCTGGCAACTGGCCCTCTCCAGCGACCCAGACCGGTACCTGGACGGCGCCGCGCTCGCCGAGCGGGCCGGTGACCGGCAGGCCGCCGCCGTCTCACAGGTGCGCCGGCAACTGCGCGAGATCGAGCGGTTGCGCGGTGCCGCGCGCATCGAACTGACCTCGCTGCGGTCCCGGCAGGCCGAGCTGAACCGGCACAAGAAGACCCTCACCGGCAAGCTGGCCGAGGCCCGGCGGCTGCTGGCACGGCTGACTCCACGGCAGCGAGCCGAGGCCACCGGTGCCGGCGGTACGAGCGGACCGCGCGTCTCGCGGTCGGCCGTGGACCCGCGGGAGCCGCTGGAGCGGGCCGGGTCCGCCCCGGCCCCCACCACCCGCGCGGCGGCGGCCGTCGCCTACGCCTACGGCAAGCTCGGCAGCCCCTATGTGTGGGGAGCGACCGGCCCGAACGCCTTCGACTGCTCGGGCCTGGTCCAGGCCGCCTACCGTTCCGCCGGCATCTCCCTGCCGCGCACCACCTACGCCCAGATCAACGCGGGCCACCGGGTCTCCCGTTCCGAACTCCGCCCGGGGGACCTGGTGTTCTTCTACTCCGGGATCAGCCACGTCGGCATCTACGTGGGCAACGGCCGGATGATCCACGCCCCGAACCCGTCGGCACCGGTCCGCGTGGCCCCGATCGACCAGATGCCCTTCGCGGGGGCTACCAGGGTCGCCTGAGGCCGGAAGCAGGTGGGGCGAGGGTGAGCCGTAGGGGTCAGACCAGCCGGCGTGCGGTGGCCCAGCGGGTCAGCTCGTGCCGGTTCGACAACTGGAGCTTGCGCAGGACCGCCGAGACATGGGACTCGACCGTCTTCACCGAGATGAACAGCTGCTTGGCGATCTCCTTGTACGCATAGCCACGGGCGATCAGGCGCAGCACCTCGCGTTCCCGCTGGGTGAGGCGGTCCAGGTCCTCGTCCACCGGCGGGGCGTCCGTGGAGGCGAAGGCGTCGAGCACGAACCCGGCGAGCCGCGGGGAGAAGACGGCGTCGCCCTCCTGGACGCGGAAGATCGAGTCGACCAGGTCCGCGCCGGTGATGGTCTTGGTGACATAGCCCCGGGCGCCGCCGCGGATCACCCCGATCACGTCCTCCGCCGCGTCCGACACGGACAGCGCGAGGAAACGGACGGGCTGTTCGGCGTCCGCGGTCAACGCCGCGCAGCGGCGCAGCACTTCGACCCCACCGCCGCCCGGCAGGTGGACGTCGAGGAGGACGACCTCGGGCCGGGTGGCGGTGATGACCGCGACCGCCTGGTCGACGTCCGCGGCCTCGCCGACCACCTCGACGCCGGTCTCGGCGGTCCGGCCGATCTCGGCCTGGACGCCGGCGCGGAACATCCGGTGGTCGTCCACGAGGACCACCCGTACGTGCCGCCCGCCCGCGCCGCCGGGCAGTCCGGACTCCGCCGCCCCCGTGCCGTTCGCCTCGGTCGCGTCGCTCATGACGTCTTCTCCGCCCTCTCCATCTCCAGCTCGACCTCGGTGCCGCCGCCGGGCACCGCCCGCAGCCGGGCCGTGCCGCCGTTGCGTTCCATGCGGCCGATGATCGATTCTCTGACACCCATGCGGTCGGTGGGTATCGCGTCGAGGTCGAAGCCGGGGCCGCGGTCCCGTACGGACACGAAGACCGTCTTCCCCTCGACTTCGGCGTAGACCTGTACGGCACCGCCCTCGCCACCGTACTTGGCGGCGTTCACCATCGCCTCGCGCGCGGCTTGCATCTGCGCTCCGGTCCTCTCGTCCAGCGGGCAGTCGCCCACGATCACGACCTCGATGGGCACCCCGTGCTTGTCCTCCACCTCGGCGGCGTTGCGGCGCACCGCCTCGGCGACCGTGTCCGGCTCGTCCGCCTCGTCCTTGCCGGTGCCCTCCGGCTTGTACAGCCAGGCACGCAGTTCCCGCTCCTGCGCGCGGGCGAGGCGGCGCACCTCGCCAGCCTGGTCGGCGTTGCGCTGGATCAGGGTGAGGGTGTGCAGCACGGAGTCGTGGACGTGGGCGGCGACTTCAGCGCGTTCCTGGGCACGGATGCGCATCAGCCGCTCCTCGGACAGGTCCTGGGTCATGCGGACCAGGTAGGGGCCGGCGAGCAGGGTGATGCCGACGAGGACGGCGAGCGCGGCCTGCAGGACCGCGCCCAGGTGGGCGGCCGAGCCCTGCAGGACGAAGACGACGGTGACACCGGCCGTGACCAGCAGGACGCCGCCGGCGGTGCGCAGCAGGGTGAGGGTGCGGCGCCGGCTGCCGACCTCGACCCAGCGGGCCCGCCGGGCGTTGTCCGCCTGACGCCAGACGAGGGCGACACCGGCCGCGACGAGGACGGCGGGCACCAGATATGCCTTGGCCGCGCTGTCCAGGTCGACGCTGCCCACGAAGACCATCGACACGATGACCATGAGGAGCAGCGCGACGATCTGGCCCCGGTCCGGTTTGCGGGCGACGAGCCTGCGGCGCCCGTCGGGCCAGCTCTCGGTGCCCACCAGCGAGGGCTTCTGGTCGCCGACGCCGCCGACACCGAGCGGGACGAAGAACCAGAACGCGGCGTACAGCAGCGCTCCGAGGCCGTCGGCCATGAACAGGCCGACGAAGACGAGCCGCACCCAGACGACGGGCAGCCCGAGGTGCCCGGCGAGGCCCCGCGCCACTCCGCCGAGCCAGCGTCCGTCGCTGCTGCGGTAGAGCTTGCGCGGTGGCCGCGGGTCGTCGAGTGGCAGGCTTGCGGCTTCCGGCATGCCAACGATGGTCACACGGCCGGGCGGAGGGGGCATCAGGGTCGGCCCCCGAGACACCCCTGATCTTCCGTCCGGAGCCGGTCCGGGTGAGGGGACCGGCGGGCGGTGCGCGCCGGTCGAACGCTTCCCCGCCTCGTCTCAGGGCCGATTTCAGGGTTCGCCCAGGGTCGTCCCGGCTGCCGTCGCGGCGGCCGGGCCGTCACCATGGAACGCATGACGGATCACGAGCACGCCGCGACGGGTCCGGGACCCGGCCCCGGCCCGCGCCCGGCCCCGGGCACCGGGCCGACGGATGCCGCGCCCGCCGCGACGCAAGAGACGGGAGCGGCCGGCGCCGGCACCCCTTCCTCCCCGGACGGGCCCGCGCAGCAGGAGGGCGCCGGAGCACCCGCCCGGCTCCGGCGCGACCGCCGGCACAAGATGATCGCGGGCGTGTGCGCGGGACTGGGGCGGCAGACCGACATGGATCCGGTGATCTTCCGGATCACGCTGGCCGTGCTGTCGGCGACCGGCGGCCTGGGCCTGATCTTCTATGGCTTCGTCTGGCTCCTGGTGCCGTACGAGGACGAGGAGGAGAACGAGCTGCGCAAGCTCTTCACGGCCCGGGTCGACGGCCAGGCGCTGGCCGCCGTGCTGTTCACGCTGGTCGGCTGCGGGATCCTCCTGACCCTGCTGAAGAACGGCGGGGTGCTGGCGTTCGCCACGGTGCTCTCGCTGCTGCTGGCGGGCGCGGGGTACTGGTCGCCGCGCCGTGGCACCCCCGGCCCCGACCCGCTGGCCGCGCAGGCCGCCGCCGACGCCCCGCCGGAGGCCCAGGCGCCGCCGGTCGTCACCACCTACCCGTCGTGGTGGCGGGACCCGATCGTCAAGGACGGCTCCCATGTCGGCGGGACCGGCTATCTGTGGGGGCCGGGCGATGCCCGCGAGCGGGACCTCCTCTCAGCGGTGGACGTCGGCATGGCCACCCCCTGGACGCACCCGGGGCCGATACGGCCGCCGCAGGCCGCGCCTCCGAGACCACGCGGCCCGCGCTGGATCGGCGGCTGGGTGTTCCTGCTGGCCTTGCTGGCGGGCGGCCTGGGCACCGGGCTCGGCTGGCACACGCACCCGCTGGGCACCAGCCTGCAGACCGGGCTGGCGTGCGCGCTGGCGGTGTTCGGACTGGGCATCGCGCTCAGCGCGGTCCTGGGCCGGACGGGGGCCGGGACGGTGTTCCTGGCGCTGGTCACGGCGGCGCTGCTCGCCGGGGCGGCGGCCCTGCCCCGGGACATCACCACCGACTGGCGGAAGACGTCCTGGAAGCCGGCCGCGGCGGCCCAGGTGCGGTCCGGGTACGACCTCGGCACCGGCCGGGGCACCCTCGACCTGACCCGGGTGCATCCGGCCAAGGGGCAGACGGTCTCGACGGACGCCCGGGTGGGGGCGGGAGAGCTGAAGGTGGTGGTGCCGGCCGACGCGACCGTGCGGATGAGCATCGACGTGGGGATGGGCGACATCCGGTTGCCCGGGGACAGTGCGAGAGACGTGGACGTGCAGCCGGGCAGGCACAAAGAGGTGACGCTGGCGCCGGCCGAAGGTGCCGGGAAGGCCGGCACCCTGGATCTGACGCTCGGCGTCGGAGTGGGACAGGTGGAGGTCAGCCGTGCTGCGTCATGAGTTCCAGCCCGGGAGGCTGGTCGCCGGGCTCTTCCTCACCGCCACCGCCGCGGTGTACGCGGGGGACGCGGGCGGTCTGTGGGACGCCCCGTGGTTCGCGGTCGTGCCGCTGGTGGTGGGCGGGCTCTGTCTGGCCGGGGCGACGGCCGTGCTGACCCGGGGGATACGCAGACGGGGCGGCACGGAGGGGGCGGAGGGCGGTCAGAGATAGCCGCCGGCCCGCCGGCGCCGCGCCCGCCAGGCCGCGTCCACGGAGAGGTAGGGGGTGCCGGCGAGGACGAGGGGGAGCCAGGCCATCAGGTAGGCGAGGTCGTTGCCGTAGTAGTACGGGGTGCTCGCCCAGCTCACGGTCAGCCAGAGACTGAGCGAGATCAGCGCGCCGCCGAGTGCGGCCAGCCGGCCGAGCAGTCCGAGGAGGGTGCCGATGCCGACGGCCAGCTCCCCGAGGGCGACGGCGTAGCCGAAGCCGACCGGGCTCTTCAGGGCCAGGTCGACCAGGGCCGGGATGGCGGCGGAGTCGCGGGCCGCGCGCATGGTCTCGCCGATCGAGCCGGTGCCGGCGGACTGCATGAACGCGCTGTCGGTGAGCTTGTCCAGACCGGCGTAGACGAAGGTGACGCCCAGGAAGACGCGCAGGGGCAGCAGGGCGTAGTGGGCTGCGGTGTCCCGCCAGGAGCGGGGGTCGTGCACCCCGGTGGTGTGTGTCTGGGTCCGCATGCCGTGAGTCATCGCCGCAGCCGCCTCTCGCCCGCCGTGCCACCCCTCGATTGACATACGTATGACGAAGGGAGTCGGTTCAATCCTGTCGCGGACGATTTTCCGGGTCTCGGGCGCCCGCGCGGGCGTGTCCGGTGCTCACTCGGTCACCTGGAGGGGGTAGCGGTTGGTCGCCACGCCGGCCGCGGTCACCACCTGGACGTCCACGGTGCCGGGCTCGACGTCGGCGGGTACGGGCACGGTCAGGGCGTGGTCCGTGGGGTTGCGGAAGCCGCCCGCGACGGGGACCAGGGGGACGTGGACGTCGACCGCGCCGATCCGGACGACCATGCGGCAGAGCCGGTCGGCGGTCTGGGCGCCGGGCGGGATGAAGCCGCTGCCGCGGATCTCGATGTCGTCGCCGGTGCGGATCGGGCCGTCCAGGTCGCCGGGTTCGCGGGCGCGGACCACCGAGAGGATCACCGGCCGGCCACCCTCGGAGTACTTGCCGGCCAGGTAGGTGGCGGCCGAGATCAGCACGACCACGGCCAGGCCCCAGGGCAGGTCGGGCAGCTGGTCGGGGCGGCGGGCCAGCCGTACGGCGGCGAAGAGCAGGGCGACGGCGCTGACGGCGACGTACTGGATGTCGGCGAAGGCGCCCTTGCCGGAGTCGTCGGTGAGCAGGTCGGCGGCGCGCGGGCGGTGGGCCGGCACCTTCTGCAGCCGCTGGGCGAGGACGCGCAGGCCCACCACCCGGCGGACCAGGACGGCGATGCCGCACACCACGGCGAGGACGGTCACCACGCCCGCGCCGCGCGCGAGATCGAGGCCGGAGATCAGCGCGTCGCGTTCGGCGTGGTCGGAGGCGGCGGCCAGGCGGGCGGCCAGCAGCAGGACGGCGTAACCGACGAACAGCACCCAGCAGGCGGCGACGGTACGGGAGGTGGACATGCGGTTGTCCTCGCCGATCACCGGGGCGAGCGCTCCGCCGCGCGCCCGGTGCAGGAAGCAGGCGGCGGTCAGCGCGCCGGCGACGGCCAGTGCGGCGAGCAGGGCCGCGGTGCGGGCGCCGGTCCAGCCCGCGCCGATCGCGGTGAGCGCCTCGGCGAGCAGCAGTGCGACGACCGCGCCCCACACGGCGCACACCGTCCGCAGCCACAGCCGGGTGAGCCGGGCCGCGCCCTCGGCCCGGCCCTGTTCGGCGACGGCCTCGGCCCGCTGGGTCAGTTCCTCGGAGACCCACTGGCGGGACGCCGAGGCGGAGTGCGCCACGGCCGCCGGCAGTCCCCGGCCGGCGGCGAACTCGTCGCGCCGGCGCAGGAACGCGGCGACGGCCCGCCGGTGTCCCTCCCGGGCGCCGTGCGGGCAGTCCCCGCAGGTGCAGCCGCCCTCGTGGACGCTCTCGGCATCCGTGTCCCCTCTCGCCTCCTGCACCGCCACGCCCGACGCCCGCCTTCCCCACGACCTGCCGATCCGGCCGTCCGCCCCGGCGGGGCGCACGACGGCCGGGCAACTCCCCGGTGACGACAGCGAATTGTGCCCTATGCGGGGGCCTTCGGGGCGGTTGGGCCGGGTCAGCGCGAGTGAAGCCGGGGCCGCCGGGTTGACCCGGCTGCGAGAATCGCCGTATGGCCGAGATCATCCAGCGGGACGGGACCTGGGCCTTCGACGGCAGCACGATCCGGATCACCCCCGGGCCGCACCGCTCGGTGCCGCTGTTCCGGCAGACGTACGGGGAGATCGCCGTACCGCTGGAGGCGGTCTCGGGTGTGGTCTACGAGCCGGAGCGCAGGCGCGGCCGGCTGCGGATGCGGCTGCGCGAGGGCGCCGACCCCCTGTTGCAGGCCACCGGCGGCCGGCTGCCGGACGCGGCCGACCCGTACCGGCTGACGGTGGACGCGGACCGTTCGGGGGTCGCGCAGTACGTCGCCGAGGAGATCCGGCACGCGCTGCTCCTGGACCAGGTCCCCGAAGGGCCGACGGACGGCTATCTGCTGCCGGGGCCGCCGGTGCCGGTCTCGGTTCGGTCCTCCGACGGCACGGTGTCCTTCGACGGCAGCCAGGTGCGCATCGACTGGGCCGACACCTCCGACCGGGTCAAGCGCGCGACCGGCCCGCGGATCATCGCGCTCGGGGACGTGGTGCAGGTGGAGTGGCTGCCCAACTCGGGGTCCGAGGACGGCTTCCTGCGGTTCGTGACCCGGGAGACGGTGTTCTCCAGGCTGCCGCCCGAGCGGGACCCGTACGCCCTGGACCTGTGGGGCAGTGTCCGCCGGGATCTGCTGACGGCGCTGGTCGCGACGGCGGTCACCGCCCGGCTGCCGCATCCCTCCACCCGCGCCGACGGCTCGCCAGAGGACCGGCCCCGGTCCCCGGCCGGCGTGCCGGCGCGCGACGGCGGTCACGATGTGCTGCTGCGCCGCCTGCGGGAGCTGGGTGAGCTGCACCGGGACGGTGTGCTCACGGACGAGGAGTTCGGGAGGACCAAGGCGGTCATCCTCGGGGGCTTCGGATGCGGCTCCGGAGGCGGCGGCCTCAGCTGAGCAGGTCGGGTTCGCCGCGGCTGATGTCCTGCCACAGCGGCTGGTAGTTGATCCAGGCCACCAGGTCGCCGCCGAGCTGTTCGCGGGTGGCGACGGCGCGCTTGTGGTCGATGAGGACCGGCCGGCCGGCCGCCTTCGCCAGCAGCTGCACCTGGCAGGACCGCTCCAGGGACAGGAACCACCAGGCCGCCGCGTCCACCGAGTCGCCGACGGTGAGCAGGCCGTGGTTGCGCAGCACGAGTGCCTTGCGGGAGCCCAGCGCGGCGGCGATCCGGCGGCCCTCCTCGGCGTCCACGGTGACACCGGTGTAGGCGTCGTAGAGGGCGAGGTCCTCGTAGAAGGCGCAGCTCTCCTGGGTGATGGGGTCGATCAGGTCGCCGAGGGCGGCGAGGGCGCGGCCGTGCACCGAGTGGCAGTGGGCGACGGCGACGACGTCGGGCCGGGCGGCGTGCACCTGGGCGTGCACGGTGAACGCGGCCTGGTTGACGTGGTAGCGGCCCTCGACGACCTGTCCGTCCTGGTTGGCGAGGACGAGATCGCTGACGGTGACGTGCTTGAACGGCATCCCGAACGGATTGACCCAGAAGCAGTCGGTGAACTCCGGGTCCCGGGCGGTGATGTGCCCGGACACCCCGTCCTCGAACCCGGCCCGGCCGAAGATCCGCAGGGCGCCCGCGAGCCGCTCCTTGCGGTGCCGGCGTTCGTCCTCGGCCGACTCGTGCATCGGCGGCATGGCGAACTGCAGCCGGTCGGTGGGCAGCGGCAGGGGCGGAGTGGGCCCGTGCATAGATCCTCCCGTGCGGGGATTGCGGTACGGGCCGGAAGGTACCGTCGGCCGGCTCAAAAGGGCAGAGCTGGTCCGTGAAGATGCGGTGCGCCACACCATCCCGACAGAGGATGTCGGGATTCCGGGGGAGGCTGCCCGGCATGAACCGTATGAACTGGGGAGACTTCCGCACCGCCGTACCCGATCTGGCGCGGACCGCCGAGGAGCGCTTCGGCGCGTACCGGCACCACGTCCTCGCGACCCTCCGCAAGGACGGCTCGCCCCGCACCTGTGGGATCGAGGCCCGTTTTCTGCGCGGGGAGCTGTGGCTCGGCATGATGCCGGGCTCCCTCAAGGCCCTCGACCTGCGCCGCGACCCGCGTTTCGCCCTCCAGGCCAACCCCGGCGACGGTACGGGCATGGGCGGCGGCGACGTCCGGATCGGCGGACGGGCGTACGAGGTCGAGGACGGCGAGGCGAGGGCCGCGTACGTGGAAGAGGTGGAACCGCCGCAGCCGTTCCACCTCTTCCGCACCGAGCTGACGGAGGTCGTGCGGACCTACGTCGAGGACGACCGGTATCTGGTCACCCTGGTCTGGTGGCCCGGAGCGCCGGTGCGCACGCTCAAGCGGACCTGATCCGGGGGATCACTCCCACTCGATCGTGCCCGGCGGCTTGGAGGTCACGTCCAGGACGACCCGGTTGACGTCCCGGACCTCGTTGGTGATCCGGGTCGAGATGCGGCCGAGGACGTCGTAGGGCAGCCGGGACCAGTCGGCGGTCATGGCGTCCTCGGAGGAGACCGGGCGCAGGACGATCGGGTGGCCGTAGGTGCGGCCGTCGCCCTGCACGCCCACGCTGCGGACGTCGGCGAGCAGGACCACCGGGCACTGCCAGATGTCGCGGTCCAGGCCGGCCGCGGTCAGCTCCTCGCGGGCGATGGCGTCGGCCTCGCGGAGCAGGTCCAGCCGCTCCTTCGTCACCTCGCCGACGATCCGGATGCCCAGGCCGGGGCCGGGGAAGGGCTGGCGCTGGACGATCTCCTCGGGCAGGCCCAGCTCCTGGCCGACCATGCGGACCTCGTCCTTGAACAGCTTGCGCAGCGGCTCGATCAGCTTGAACTCGAGGTCCTCGGGCAGGCCGCCGACGTTGTGGTGCGACTTGATGTTGGCGGTGCCGGTGCCGCCGCCGGACTCGACCACGTCCGGGTACAGGGTGCCCTGGACCAGGAACTCCACGGCCGGGCCCTCGTCGGCGATGATCTCGGCCTGCGCCTGCTCGAAGACGCGGATGAACTCGCGGCCGATGATCTTCCGCTTCTCCTCGGGGTCGGTGACCCCGGCGAGGGCCTTGAGGAAGCGCTCCTCGGCGTCCACGACCTTCAGCTGGACGCCGGTGGCCGCGACGAAGTCCTTCTCGACCTGCTCGGTCTCGCCCTTGCGCATCAGGCCGTGGTCGACGTACACGCAGGTCAGCTGGGAGCCGATGGCCTTCTGGACCAGGGCGGCGGCCACGGCGGAGTCGACACCGCCGGACAGGCCGCAGATCGCGCGCTTGTCGCCGACCAGCGCGCGGATGGCCTCGACCTGCTCCTCGATCACGTTGCCGGTGGTCCAGTTCGGCTTCAGGCCGGCACCGCGGTAGAGGAAGTGCTCCAGCACCTGCTGGCCGTGCGTGGAGTGCATGACCTCGGGGTGGTACTGGACGCCGTACAGCTTCTTGTCGTCGTTCTCGAAGGCGGCGACCGGGACGACGTCCGTGGACGCGGTCACCGTGAAGCCCTCGGGGGCGGCGGAGCAGGCGTCGCCGTGCGACATCCACACGTGCTGCTCGTCCGGGGTGCCCTCGAAGAGGGTGGAGGAGTTCCTGCAGACGTGCAGGTCGGTACGGCCGTACTCGCGGGCGCCGGTGTTGTCGACGGTGCCGCCGAGGGACTGCGCCATGAGCTGGAAGCCGTAGCACATGCCGAAGACGGGGACGCCGGCCTCGAAGATCTCGCGGTCGAGGGTGGGAGCGCCCTCCTCGTACACGGACGAGGGGCCGCCGGAGAGGATGATCGCCGCGGGGTTCTTGGCGAGCATCTCGGCCACCGGCATGGTGCTGGGCACGATCTCGCTGTAGACCCGCGCCTCGCGGACGCGACGGGCGATGAGCTGGGCGTACTGCGCGCCGAAGTCGACGACCAGGACGGTGTCGGGGGTGGCGGCAGACTGGGTCGCTGATGACACGGGGTGCCTTCTGGTGGTCGGGCGGGGGTCTGTGCTTCCGATTCTAACGGGGCGGCCGCGCGACCTCCGAGACGAGCCGCCATGGCATACTGGCCCGCATGCGCAAGCACTCGACCTTCGTCTTTACCTATGGCATCCGGCCCGCCGGCTGCCATGGTCGTGCTGCTTGAGCGAACCGCCAAGCGACTTCCCAGGCGCCCCGGGCCGACAAGGCCCGGGGCGCCTGTCGTTTTCCGGGTCCTGTCGTCCCGGGGCGACCACCCTCCCGACAAGGAGCCCCGACATGACCACCACCAGCCCGGAAGCGGCCGCCGGCCCGGAGACGATCATCGCCGACGCCCGTGAGCGCATCGACGCGCTCGACGACCGGATCATCGGCCTCGTCCAGGAGCGGATGGCCGTCTCCGCCGTCGTCCAGCAGACCCGGATCGCCTCCGGCGGCCGGCGGGTGCACCTCTCCCGCGAGATGGAGATCCTCGCCCGCTACCGGGACGCCCTCGGCAAGCCCGGCACCAGCCTCGCCATGACTCTGCTGGAGCTGAGCCGGGGTCGTATCTGAGTTCGGTCCCGCTCTCACCCGTACGGCGCGTGACCGGCCCGTGCACCGCCTCGTTGAGCGGGGTGTCCGTGCCAGCCAGGGGCGGGCCCGACAGAACCACGCGTGGCTCGCTGGAGCGATGAGGCGTACGGGTCGTGCCGTACGCCGTGGGACCTCGCTCCGGCAGTGACCGGACGGCAGGGGACAGCAGCCCGGTCACCCAAGAGAACGGCCGGCTCCGGGGACGCCCGGGGCCGGCCGGCGGAGAACCGAAGACAGGCCACAGGGCACACGAACAGGCGGTGCAACCCCCGGCGCCGCTTCCCGGGCACCGGCGCTGCCCTGACGCCGGTGCTGACCGAGAGAAGGGCCCCGCGGCCTCTCCGTCCCGCGGGGCCCTTCGTCATGCCCGCGAACAGGCACCCAACACGGTGTGACCCGCCTCACACGAAAATCCCGGACCTCCGGAGCAACCCTTCTCGCTTTTCGCTGATCAAACCTGCCGGATCAAGAAACGGCGAGAGGGACCTGCCTTCGGAGGGGGATGCAGGTCCCTCTGTACCGCCGGGCCGCGGTCACCGTTGTGCCGCCCGGGCCGCCGTGGTCACTTCTTCGGGGGCACCGCCGGCATCCCCAGGAACGGCAGCCGCAGCGCGCCGAACGCGTCCGCCGGGACCACCGGGGCCTTCGGCTCCACCGGCGTCAGCCGCTCGTAGGCCGTCCCCGGCGCCGGCCGCGGATCCTCCTCGCCCTTGTTCGGCCAGAACGACATCGCCCGCTCGGCCTGCGCGGTGATCGTCAGCGAGGGGTTCACGCCCAGGTTCGCCGAGACCGCGGCGCCGTCCACGACCGAGATGCCGGGGTGGCCGTAGAGCCGGTGGTACGGGTCGATCACACCGGTCTCCGGGGAGTCGCCGATGGGGCAGCCGCCGAGGAAGTGCGCGGTGAGCGGGGTGCCCATCAGCTCGCCGACGTTGCTGCCGGCGAAGCCGTTGATCTCGGCGGCGAGCGCGGAGGCGGCCTCGCTCGCGGCCCTGATCTGCTTGGGGTTGGGCGCGCCGTGCCCCTGCCGCGCGGTGAGCAGGCCCCTGCCGATCCCGTCCGGCTTCAGGTACGTGGTCAGCGAGTTGTCCAGGGACTGCATGACCAGGCCGATGATGGTCCGCTCCGACCAGCGCCGGTTGGACAGCGAACGGGCGGCCAGCAGCGGGTGCCGGGCCGCGTTCGCCAGCCAGGCGAGGACACGCGAGGAGCCCTCCGCGTACGGCACCTGGAGGATCGACAGGCCGCCCATCGCGTTGGAGCCCCTGCCGTAGCGGACCGGCTCGATGTGGGTGTTCTCGTCGGGGTGGATCGAGGACGTGATGGCGACGCCCCGCGTGAAGTCGGCCTTCGGCGCGCCGGTGGCCCTGCGGTAGCGGCGGTTGTCGGTCTGCGCGCCGACCAGCGCCTCGGAGTTGGTGCGGGTGAGGTCGCCGAGCCGGGCGGACAGGTACGGCAGCTGCCGGCCGGCCTTCATGCGGTGCAGCAGGGTCTGGGTGCCGTAGGTGCCGGCCGCGAGGACCACCCTGCGGGCGGTGAAGATCCGGCCCTTGCCCTTCTTCCTCCGGTCGGTCGGCAGGGTCGCCACCGCGTAGCCGCCCCGCGAGTCGTCGGTGACGGACACGACCGTGGTCAGGGGGTGGACGACCGCGCCCGACTTCTCGGCGAGGTAGAGGTAGTTCTCGTTGAGGGTGTTCTTCGCGCCGTGCCGGCAGCCGGTCATGCACTCGCCGCACTCGGTGCAGGCGTTGCGGTCGGGGCCGGCGCCGCCGAAGTACGGGTCGCTCGCCTTCTCCCCGGGCCGGGCCTTCGTCGTGCCGTCGGCGTCCTTGCCGTCGCCGAAGAACACGCCGACCGGGGCCAGGTGGAAGGTGTCGCCGACGCCCATCCGCTGGGCCGCCGCCTTCAGGTGCACGTCGGAGGGGGTCATGGTGGGGTTGAGCCGCACGCCGAGCATGCGCTGGGCCTGGTCGTAGTACGGCTTCAGCTCCTCCTGCCAGTCGGTGATGTGCCGCCACTGGGGGTCGTCGAAGAAGGCCTTCGGCGGTACGTAGAGGGTGTTGGCGTAGTTGAGGGAGCCGCCGCCGACGCCGGCGCCCGCGAGGACCATGACGTTGCCCAGCAGGTGGATGCGCTGGATGCCGTACATGCCGAGCTTCGGGGCCCAGAGGTAGTTCTTCAGGTCCCAGGAGTTCTTGGGCAGCGTGGCGCGCGTGAAGCGGCGTCCGGCTTCGAGTACGCCGACTCTGTACCCCTTCTCGGTGAGCCGAAGGGCGGACACCGAGCCGCCGAACCCGGATCCGACGACGATCACGTCGTAGTCGTACCCGTCCTCGTCCCGGGTCTGGACAGACTTCTCCTGCGACACGTGCTCTCCTCGTCGAGAACGGGTGTTTGCGAACTGATGCCTCTAGCGGAACCGGAAGGCCTTCATCAGCTTCAGGCTCGTACTCATGAAGCGGGCGTAGGACTCGTCGTCCATCCCCAGCGAGGGCGCCATCGGCAGCAGCCGCTGCTGGGCCACCGTCTGGGCCTCGGTGTACTTGAGGATGCCCTCGGAGCCGTGGCGGCGGCCGAGGCCGGAGTCCTTCATGCCGCCCATCGGGGACTGGGCGCTGCCGTAGGCGGGCGCGTAGCCCTCGTTGACGTTGACCGTACCGGTGCGCAGGCGGGCGGCGACGTCCCGGCCGCGGCGGGCGTTCGTCGTCCACACGGAGGCGTTGAGGCCGTAGGGCGTGGCGTTGGCCCGTTCGACGGCCTCGTCGTCGCTCGTGAAGCGGTAGACCGAGACGACCGGGCCGAAGGTCTCCTCCTCGCAGACGGCCATGGAGGGCTCGACGCCGTCGAGGATGGTGGGCTCGAAGAAGTAGGGGCCGATGTCGGGGCGGGCCACGCCGCCCGTGACCACCTTCGCGCCCTTGGCGACGGCTTCCCGCACATGCCGTTCGACGGTCTCCAGCTGGCGCTCGCCGACCAGCGAGCCCATGTCGGCGCCGTAGGCGAGGGAGGTGCCGAGCCGCATGGCCCTGGTGCGGGCGGCGAACCGCTCCAGGAAGGCGTCGGCGACCGACTCGTGGACGTAGAGCCGCTCGATGGAGATGCACAGCTGGCCGGCGGAGGAGAAGCAGGCCCGTACGGCGCCGGCGGCGGCCTTCTCGATGTCGGCGTCGTCCAGCACCAGCATGGCGTTCTTGCCGCCGAGTTCCAGGGAGACACCGACCAGGCGGGCGGCGGCGCCGACGGCGACCTCGCGGCCGGTGCGGGTGGAGCCGGTGAAGGAGACGTAGTCGGCGTGCTTGACCAGCTCCGGGCCGACGACCGGGCCCTCGCCGAGGACGACCTGGAACACACCGTCGGGCAGCCCGGCCTCGATCAGCAGGTCACGGGCCCACAGCGCGGTGAGGCAGGTCTCGGTGTCCGGCTTCATCACGACGGCGTTGCCGGCGGCGAAGGCGGGCAGGGCGTCGCCGACGGACAGCTCCAGCGGGTAGTTCCAGGGGGCGATCTGGCCCACGACCCCGCGCGGGTGGCGCAGTTCGGTGACCTTCGTCAGGGTCGGCATGGCGCCGGCGTGCCGCTTGGGCTTGAGATACGCGGCGGCCCGGCGGCCGTAGTGGCGCGCCGCGACGGCGACGGCCTGGACCTCCTCGTGCGCGTGCAGACGGGCCTTGCCGGTCTCCAGCTGGACCAGGTCCAGGACCTCGGCCTGCCGCTCCAGCAGCAGGTCGTGGAAGCGGAGCAGCACGGCGGCCCGCTGCCGGACCGGGACCTTCGCCCATACGGCCTGGGCGGCGCGGGCCGCCTCGAAGGCGTTGCCGACGTCCTCGGGGGTGGACTCGGGCAGGTCGGCCAGCTTCTCGCCGGTGAACGGGGTGTGGTTGGCGGTCCGGCCGGAGCCGACGACGCCCTTGGTGAGCTGCGCCACCAACTCCGGGGTGACCACGTCGGCGGCGGTGCGGGCGCCTTCCGGGGCGGGCGCGAGCGGGTTGGTACCGGCGATGTCCGGGGCCTGCGTGTCCGTCATGACGCGCAGGGTATGCCGCGGCGGGGGCTTTGTGTACCCGTCGGTAACGGGGATTCACGGACCGCTCACACACTGCCAGTGATCACTGGCAGAGAACGCGCTGATCAGGGCGTTGAGGGGGCAGGCAGCGGGAACGATCAGTCGGCTTCGCTTTTTCTCGCGAGGAGCAGGCCGAGCGCGGCCAGGGGGGTGCGGCGGGACGCCGGAGCGGGCGGCGCGGCGGCGGGGGCCTCGGGGGCGGTACCTGCGGACACGGGGTCGGGGGTGGCCGACTCGGGGGCGGTGCCCGCGGACACGGGGTCGGCCGGGGCAGGGGCGGTGCCCGCGGGCGCAGGGCCGGGGCCGGCCGGCGGTTGCGGTACGGCGGTGAGGCCCAGGTAGGCGCGGAGTGCGGCCTCGGCCTCCGCCGCGTCCGGTCGCGCCGCCGGCTCGTCGGCCTGCAGCCGGTCCAGCAGCGGGCCCAGCGGGCCGGGGTCCGTGCCCCCCAGGGCCGCCCGCAGCAGCGCGCCCAGGGACCACAGGTCACTCGCCGGGCCGGCGCCGGGACCGGCCGCCCGCTCGGGAGCGGCGAAACCGGCGGGCGCGTCCGGCGCGTGCCCTCCGCAGATACCGAAGTCGGTGACGACGACCCGCCCGGTGCCGGACTCCAGCAGGACGTTGGCCGGCTTGACGTCCCGGTGCACGATGCCGACGGCGTGGGCGGCGCGCAGCGCGCCGAGCACCGCGAGCCCGATGCGCGCGGCCTCGGCGGGCGGAAGCGATCCCCGCCGCAGCACCTCGCGCAGGGACTCACCGGGCACCAGCTCCATGACGATCCAGGGGATTCCGGCCTCGGTGACGACGTCGTACACCGTCACCGCCGAGGGGTGCCGCACCCGGGTGGCGGCCCGGGCCTCGTGGTGCAGCCGGTGCGCGAGCCGCCCGACGATCTCGTCGGCGGCCGGATCGCCCGGCAGCAGCGGCTCCTTGACGGCGACCTCCCCCTGCCCCTGCTCGTCCCGGGCACGCCACACGATCCCGGCCGGCCCGGCGCCGAGGCGTCCGGCCAGCCGGTAACGGCCGCCGATCAGACGTGCGCCGGGCGGGTGTTCGCCGTCTTCGGTCATGCCCCATGAGTACCGCGCGCGGCGGGCCGTTGTCGAAGCGGGGGCTCGCGAAGCGGGGCCGGCGGACGGGGGCGGGCGGTCAGGCGGCCCACCGGTGCAGGCTGAAGCCGTGCGCGGCCTCCCGCACCTCCACCGCCCCGGCCCCGCCGAAGTGCGCCGGCACCACCAACGCCCGTTCCCGCGCCGCCCGTTGCAGGACCCGCTGCCGAGTCCGCGCCGCCTGCCCCGGGTCGAGGCAGAAGCAGCTGCTGCACTCGGGCCGCAGGATCTGCACCGGGCTGTGCAGCATGTCGCCGACGAACACGGCGCGTTCGCCGCGGGACTCGACCCGCAGGACGGCGGAGCCCGGCGTGTGCCCGGGGGCGGACTCCAGCACGAGGTGCTCGTCGACGCGGTACGTGTCCTCCCACACCACCGCCTGCCCGGACCGGTGCACGGGCGCGACGCTGTCCTCGTAGACCAGCCGGTCCACGGGCCGCGCGCCGCCCCCGTAGCCGCCCGCCGGGCCGAAGTGGCGGTCGTCGGCGGCCGGGAGGAGATAACGGGCGCCCGGGAAGGACGGCACCCACTCACCGCCGGCGTCCAGGGTGTTCCAGCCGACGTGGTCGGCGTGCAGATGCGTGTTGATCACGACGTCGACGTCCTCCGGCCGGATGCCCGCACGCTGCAGCCGGGCCAGGAAGTCGCCCTGCCGCCGGTGGAAGAGCGGGTTGCCGGGGCGGTCGCGGCCGTTGCCGACCCCGGTGTCGACCAGCACGGTCCGTCCGCCGGTACGCAGCACCCAGGTCTGTAGCGTCACCACCGCCCGGTCCCCGCCCGCCTCCCGGTGGTCGGGGACGAGCTGCGCCGCATGGGCCTCCCACACCTCCGGCCCGCACCCCGGCACCAGGTCGGCGGCGGGCACGTAGGGCCCCTGCCACTCGACGATGCGGAGCACCTCGACGTCACCGATCTGGAAACCCTGCACGTGGTCATCAGTCATACCCATGACCCTAGGAGCCCGCGATGAGCGTTTCCATGCGCGACAGGCTCGTTCGCATACGCTGTCGTCTCATGGATGTGGTCAGTGATGCGATCGCGGCGGTACGGGTGGGCAGCCCCTCCTCGAACCGGCTGCGGGTGGCCGGTGCCTGGTGCGTCCGGCTGGCGCCGTACGAGGGCGCGGGCTTCCACGTGGTGCTGGGCGGCTCCTGCCTGCTCCTGCCGGACGGGGGCGGCGCGCCGGTCGCCCTCGGCCCGGGGGACGTGGTGCTGCTGCCGCACGGCGCCGGGCACGTGCTGGCGCACGCGGCGGCGGAGCCGGCGGAGGTCCGGCGGGCGGTGCCCTTCGAGGAGGTGCGGGACACGGCCGTACGGCCTCCCGGGCCCGGCCCCGAGGTGGAGCTGCTGTGCGGCAAGTACCGTCTCGACCGCAGCCGTACCCATCCGCTGATGGCGGAGCTGCCGCAGGTGGTGCATCTGCCCCACCGGGCGGGCGCCCACCCGGAACTGCGTGCGGCCGTCGACCTGTTGGCGCGCGAGCTGGCGGATCGCCGGCCCGGTGGCTGCCTCGCCCTGCCCAGCCTGCTGGACCTGCTCCTGGTCTACCTGGTCCGGGCGTGGATGGCCGAGGCGGAGACGGGGGCGTGGCCGGCGGTGCTGAACGACCCGGTGACGACGGCCGCGCTGCGCGCCGTGCACTCCGAACCGGCGGCGCCCTGGACGGCCGGACGGCTGGCCGCCGAGGCGGGCGTGTCCCGGGCCACGCTGGCGCGCCGCTTCACCGCGCTGGTCGGCCGGCCTCCGATGGCGTACCTCACCTGGTGGCGGCTGACGCTGGCGGCGACCCGGCTGCGCGAGACCGACGCGCCGCTCGCGACGGTGGCGCGGGAGACGGGGTACGGCAGCCCGTACGCCCTGTCGCACGCGTTCAGCCGGGAGTTCGGGATCACCCCGAGCGCCTATCGGGGGCTCAGGGCCTCCTGATCTCCAGGTTGGCGATCGCCGCCTTCGCCACCTCCCGGCCCCGGGCGGTGAAGTCGCCCTTGGCCGGGTAGCCGACGGCCAGTTCGTACATGTCGCCGGAGGTGCTGCGGTAGTAGAAGATGCTCAGTTCCCGGGGGCGTCTGTACTGGTCGGCGCCCGGGTAGGTGACGGTGTTCCGGGCGGCCTGCCGGCCGTGGTACGTGGCCTCCGCGTCCGGGACCGTCTTCGTGGCCTGGTTCATGCCCAGGCTGTAGTCGCCCTGGCTCTTGAACTTCTCGTTGTCGTCGTACATCTGGGCCCGCGCGCTGGACCTGATCCGGGCCAGGGAGTCGTCCGCCTTGCGGTCCAGGTGCAGCCGGACCCAGATGCTCCCGCTCCAGTCCCAGTACGTCACCCAGTTCCGGTCGCTGTCGTCCTTGCCGGGCCGGGCGACCTGGTAGCCCGCCGGGACGGCGAGCGTGACGCCGAGTCCGCCCTCCCGCTTCCTCGTCCAGCCGTCGGGCAGCGGCCCCGTGGAGGGACCGGCGAGCAGGAGGTACGCGGTGACCGCTACCGCGACCGCCACCGCACCGGCCGAGAGCCAGGCGATCCGGCCCCGGCGGCGGGAGCGGGGGGCGGCCGGGGGCGCCGTCGGGGCGGGGGGCGCCGGGGGCTCGGCCGCCCGCGTCAGCAGCGCGCGGACCCGGTCGGCGGACGGGCGGTGGGCGGGGTCCTTGTGGAGCAGCCCGCCGACGACCTCGGCCAGCGGGCCGGCGGCGGACGCGGACGGGGCCGGGACGGCGTTGAGGACGGACTGGAGTGTGGCCGGCGTGTTGCTGCGCCGGAACGGCGACACGCCCTCCGTCGCCGTGTACAGCACCACGCCCAGGGACCACAGGTCGCTCGCCGGGCCGGGCCGCTGCCCGAGCACCCGTTCCGGCGCGATGAACTCGGGCGAGCCGACGAAGCCGCCGGTGTCCGTCAGCCGCGGGTCGCCCTCGATCTGCGCGATGCCGAAGTCCGTGAGCACCACCCGGTCGTGCCGGCCGAGCAGGATGTTCTCGGGCTTGACGTCCCGGTGCAGGACGCCCGCCGCGTGCGCCGCCTCCAGCGCGCCGAGCACCTGGAGGCCGATCCGGGCCGCGTCGCGCGGGTCCAGCGTGCCGTCCCGCAGCACGCTGCCGAGGGTGCGGCCGTGGACCAGCTCCATCACGATCCAGGGGCGGCCGTCGACGACCGCGACGTCGTACACGTTCACCACGGCGGGGTGGTCGAGACGGGCCGCCGCGCGGGCCTCGCGGCGCATCCGCTCGAAGGCGTTGGCCCGTTCCCGTTCGGGGAGGTGGTCCGGTACCCGGGGCTCCTTGACGGCGACCTCACGGTCCATCATCTCGTCCTTGGCCCGCCACACGGTGCCCATGCCGCCGTGCCCCAGCTTGCCCAGCAGCCGGTAACGGCCCGCGACGAGCCGGCCGGTGCCCGGGTCCTCGGGAGGTTCCGCGGCCGGCCCGGGCTGCGGCTGGGGCTGCAAACCGGTCCGTGGCCGGGGCGGTTGCAGAACGAAGCTCGTCGTGTCGTCGGCCGCGTGGCCGGTTCCCCCGTCACTGCTCATGCGTCATCTCTACCGTGCCCCCGCCGCCCGCAGCCACCACGACGGCGAACCGGTCACACACCCGTGACCGAGAAGGTGCCGACCGCCACGTCGAAGTACTCCCGGGCCTCCCGCACCTTCCCGACCGGCGCCGACACCCACACGTCGTACAGCAGCCCGTTCTCCTCCCAGCACAGGTCGTAGGTGTGCCGCGGGCCCTCGGCCGCGCTGAAGCCGTCCCAGGTGAACTCCCAGAGCGCGGCCGGGTGTCCGTCGTGTGTGGTCCGGATGACCCGGCCGTCGTGGTAACCGGGGTTGGTGGAGGGGCCGTCGGCGGCGGCGCGGCTCATCGCCGCCTCCGGGCCGCCCGGCTGGGAGCCGCCGACCCGGACGCCCAGGCGGAAGGTCTGGCCCGGCGAGAGGTAGAAGACGCGCTGCCCCTGCGGACTGCGGGTGAAGTCCTCCGGTACGGCGAGGGAGAAGCCGGCCGGGTCCCGGGCCGTGCGGTACCCGGAGGGCGCGGTGTGCGAGTCGGCGCTGGGGGTGGGCGTCGGTGCCGGCCGGGTCCCGGTCGGCGTGGGCGACCCGGCCGTACCTCCCGTGCCGGTCCGGGTCGCCGGGGTCGTCGCCGTACCGCCCGGGGTGCCGCCGCCCCCGTCCCCGCCCCGGTGCAGCAGCAGCGCGGCGGCCGACACGCCGGCACCGGCCAGCGCGGCGACGAGCAGCGCCGCCACCAGGACCGCGCGCCGGGAGGACCGGGCCGGGGCCGCGTCCCCGGGTGTCCGGGCCGGGGCGGGCGGCTGCGGGGTGCCGTACGGCAGGTCCAGCTGGGTCGGCGAGTAGGGCGCCGGGGGCTTCGGCGTGCGGCCGGCGCCGATCCGGTGGATGAGCCCGCCGCCGTGCGCCCCCGTGGTGCTCCGGCCCGGCGCGTCCGGCGTCCGGCCGGTCTCCAGGTAGGTCCGCAGCATCCGCTCGGCGTCCGCCGCGCCCAGCCGCCGGTCCGGGTCCCGCTCCAACAGGCCCAGTACGACGGGCAGCAGCGGCTCGGCCTCGGCCGGCGGGCGGATGTCGTCGGTGACGACGGCGTGCAGGATGCCGCCGAGCGAGTCGCGCCGGAACGGCGACTCGCCGCTGAGCGCCGTGCACAGCAGCGCCCCCAGCGACCACAGGTCGGACTCCGGCCCGGTGCGCAGCCCGGACATCCGCTCCGGCGCGGTGTACTCGGGCGAGCCGACGAAGGAGCCGGTCTCGGTGAGCGTGGTGGCGCCCTCGACCTGCGCGATCCCGAAGTCGGTGAGGACGACCCGGTCGGTGCCGGACTCGATCAGGACGTTCGCGGGCTTGATGTCCCGGTGCAGCACCCCCGCCTCGTGCGCGGTGCGCACCGCGCTCAGCAGGGCGACCCCGATCCGCGCGGCCTCGGCGGCGTCCACCGGGCCGTGCCGGGCGACCCGTTCGGCGAGCGAGCCGCCGTCGATCAGCTCCATGACGAGGTACGGCCGTCCGTCCTGCTCGACCACGTCGTGCACGACGATGATGTGCGGGTGCCGCAACTGGCAGACCGCGCGGGCCTCGCGGAACGTACGGTCACGGCGGCGGCGCGCGTCGTCGTCCGGGAGCGCGTCGTCCGGGAGGAGTTCCTTGACCGCCACCTGGCGCCCCAGCACCTGGTCGCTCGCCCGCCACACGACGCCCATGCCGCCGCGCCCGATGCGTTCTTCCAGGCGGTAACGGCCCGCGATCAGCCGGAAGCCGGCTCCCTCGGTCCCCATGCGCCCCATCATGCCGCACGGGACGCCCGCCCTCCGGGGCACCGCCCGGCCAAGACACACCGCGCAGCCAGCCATTTTCGGCCGACTCGGGCGCGCCGGCCCGGCGGGCTCAGCCCTCGTCGGGCTGCTGCCAGCTGCGCAGCACCCAGGTGAACTGCTTGCTGGTCGTCGCCCAGTCACCGGCCGGCGAGGACATGTAGATCGCGTACTCGGTGCCCTCGCGCGAGAAGTACGTCTCCTCGACCGCGTGGCGCGGACCGTCCACGAACGGCTCGTCCTTCTTCAGCGCGGTCCAGGTGTACTCCCAGCGCGCGCCCTTGCGGTCGCGGTAGAGGTTCTCCTCCATCGTGACGCGCCGGTAGTCGACCAGCCGGTGGAGCTGCTGCTCCAGGTCCTTCTGGTGGCTGAGGGCGTCGGCGAAGTCGGATGAGCGGTCGATGGCGACGCGGACGAAGTGGAGGCCCTTGTCGGGCGTGTAGTCGATCTGTTTGAGGTCGCCGTCGTCGCTGTACACCCTGCGCTTCCAGCCCTTGGGCAGGGACAGGCTGAAGCCCAGCGGGTCGTGGTACGTCGTCCAGCCGGCCGGGTTCGCGCCGTCGGCGCCGGGCGTGTCGCTGTCGGCGGGCGCCGGCGCCGGGCTCGTACCGCCGCGGGACCCGCTGTCCGTGCCGCCCCACTGCTGGATCACCACCGCGCCGGCACCGCCGAGCACCGCCGCGAGGGCGACGACCAGCGCGAGCGTGCGCAGCCGGCGGCGGGGGCGGGCCCGTGCCGGCCCACGGGCCGCGGACGCGCCGTCCGCCGGTGCGACGGCCGTCGGACCGGTCACGGAACGGCCCCCGCCGGCACCGGCCGTCCCGGCGCGGTAGCCGGGACCGGCCGCCCCGGAGCCGTAGCCGGAGGCGGCGGACCCGGCGCCGTACCCGGCGGCCGCGGCACCCGAGCCGTGTTCCGGGGCCGAAGTCCCGGAGCGGGGGCCGTACTCGACGGCCGCCGTCCCGGAACCGGAGCCGTAGTTCCCGCCCGAGGAGCCCGAGCCGTAGCCGGCACCCGGCATCCCGCTCCCGGCGCCGTAGGCCCCGCCCGACGTGCCCCGGCCCTGGCCGGCGGCCGGGGTGTCGCCGGGGGCGGGCGTGCCCGGGCCCCGGCCGAGGGACGTGTGGACACCAGAGCTCTGGGTCGGGAGGAACGCCTGTGCGGCGCGCGGGCGGCGGCCCTCCGCCGCCTCGGCGAGCATCTGCTCGGTCTCCTCCGCGCCCGGCCGCCCGGCCGGATCCTTGCGCAGCAGCGCGGCGATGACCGGGGCGAGCGGGCCGGCGTGCCGCGGCTCGTCCATGTCCTCCTCGACCACCGCCTGCATGGTGCTCAGCGGCGAGGTGCGCCGGAACGGCGAGCGCCCTTCGACCGCCGTGTACAGCGTGGCGCCGAGCGCCCACAGGTCGGAGGCCGGCCCGGGATCGTGGCCGCGCACCCGTTCGGGCGCCAGGTAGTCGACCGAGCCGACCACCTCCCCGGTGCGGGTGATGGTGGTGTCGCCCTCGATCTGGGCGATGCCGAAGTCGGTGAGCAGGACCCGGCCGTCGTCGCCGAGCAGCACGTTGCCCGGCTTGACGTCCCGGTGCAGCACCCCGGCGGAGTGCGCGGCGCGCAGCGCCCGCAGCACCCACAGCCCGATCCGCGCGGTCTCCCGCGGCTCGACCCGGCCCCGCGCCTTGACCGCGTCGGCCAGCGAGGCGCCCTCGACCAGCTCCATCACGATCCACGGGCGGCCGTCGTGTTCCAGTACGTCGTGCACGGTGACGACGGCGGAGTGGTTGATGCGAGCGGCGGCCCGTGCCTCGGCCCGGGTCCGGGCGAGCAGGACGGCCTGGTCGCTGTCGGAGACGTAGAGCGCGGCGGTCAACTCCTTGATGGCGACCTTTCGGTGCAACACCTCGTCGTGGGCGCGCCACACCCGGCCCATGCCGCCGCTGCCGATGGAGTCGGCGAGCCGGTAGCGGCCCGCTATGAGCAGGCCCTGCATCTGATTCACGTTGCCCCGCAATGCTCTTGACAGGGTCAGACTAAGGACCGTACTGCCCGCAGGGAACCAGCGGGGTGCCAAGGAAACCGCACTGTGACGATGGTCATTTCCGCGCGAGAAGGGGAACCGGAACGACTCCGTCCCACCGCGTGTACGCGCTGCTCAACCGGTGTAGCGATACGTCGCGGTAGCCTGCTCGTACAGCCGTGTCACCTCGTCGCGCTCGGCTTCCGGGCCGCGCAGCTGGACGACGTGGTAACGGCCGTTCAGCAGCAGCGCCATGTTCCGCACGAACAGGTCCCGGCCCTGCCCGTCGGTCCAGGTGAACTGGCCCTCGGCCATGGTCCGTCCGCCCACCTCGATGGTCCGCAGACCGGTGGCCGTGGCCCAGCTGGAGTCGCGGTACGGCTGCAGTTCGCGTTCCTTGTCCCGCTGGTAGACCATCGGATCGCTGCCGTACCCGGACGTGCCGTCCCGGCCCGGTACGACGATCAGCTCGAAGTTCCCGTGCGCGTACACCACCTGGCCGCTGCCGTTCTTGGGGCTGCGGCCCCAGCCCTCGGCGACGGCCACCTGGAAGCCGTCCGGGTCCTTGCGCAGGGTGAAGCCGTCGGGGACGGAGGGGTCGCCGCCGGTCTGTGTCTCGGTCGCGGGCGCGGAGGCGTCGCCGCCCGGCGCGCTCGGTCCGCCGGACGGCTGCCCGGTGTGCGAGGGCGCGGTACTCCCCTGTCCGGCATGGCCCGTACGGTCGCCGCCCGCCGCGCCGCTCGCGCCCTGCTTCGGCATGAACAGCATCGCGTACGCGATCGCGCCGGCCAGCAGGAGCAGGATCAGCAGGAGGAGGATCCGGCCGAGGCTGCGCGGTGAACGGGCGCCCTCCCGGGCCCGCTTGTGCCGGCCGTGCGGATGGGCCGCGGGCAGTCCGGCGCGCCGCCGGCGCACCAGCTCGCCGCGGCGCCGCACGATCGGCAGCCGGCTCGGGTCGGCGGGCGGCACCGGCACGACACGGGTACCGGCGTCCGGCTCGGGCGCGGACCGCACCAGCGACCGCAGCCAGCCGCTCAGCTCCTCCACGTCCGGCCGCTCGGTGGGGTCCTGACGCAGCAGCGACTCCACGACCGGGCGCAGCGGACCGCACTCCTCGGCGAAGGCGGGCGGCTCGGAGCACACCAGCTGCACCAGCTCGGCCGTCGACTCCTCCGGGTACGGCGCATGCCCCTGCACGGCCCGGAACAGCAGGGCGCCCAGCGCCCACAGATCGGTGGCCGGGCCGATCGGCGCCGCCAGCTGCCAGTTCTCGTGCACGGGCCCGGCCTGCTCCGGCGCCCAGCGCTCGGTCACCGGTCCCACCACGGTCATCCGCACCTGCCGCGCCCGCTCGGCGGCGAGGGCGGTCCCGGGCCCGCGGCGTACGGCACCCGGCTCGTCCCACCGGCCGCCCGTCCGGGCGGGCACGGCGGGGTCGGCGCCCTGATGGCCGGCCCCGGACGCCGGCTCGGCACCCGGGGGCTGCCCCGGGCCGTGACCCTGGCCCGGGACGGAGACGTGTCCCGGCCGGGGATCCGCCGCGGGCAGCCCCGGCGGGCGCGCACCGCCGCCCAGGGCCGGGGGCGTGCCGCCGGCTCCGGTGCGCGGTGCCGCGCCGTGCCAGGGGGCACCGCGGACCCCGTAGGGGTCGGCTATCCGACCGGGCGGCACGGCGCTGCCCGCATCCGGGGCGTACGGGTACGACGAGGGCCCCTCCGCCGCCCCCGCGCCACTGCCGCCCTCGACGGACGGACGGGCCCCGGGCAGGGCGGCGCGCCCGCTCTGCTGGGCCTCGTGCACGCGGGAGGCCGCGCGGGCGCCCGCGCGGTACGCGGCGATGGCTCCGGCCCGGGCGGCGCGTATGTCGGCGCCGCTCTCCAGGGCCGGCTGCGCCGCCGGACCGGACACCCCGTGCGCGTCCGGGACCGGGAGCCCGCCGGCCGCCCGCGCCTGGATGGCGGCCCGCCGGGCGGCCTCGGGGTCGAGGTCCGCGGCCGGGTCGCCGGGCACCCCGGTGGCTGCCGTGCCGGGGCCGAAGCCCAGGGGGTCGTCGGCGGGGGCCGGCTCACCGCCGAACCCCTCCGCCACGCCCTCGTCCGGCGCCGGCACCGGGTCGTACCCGCACAGCGCTTCCTCCGCCGCGCCGGCCGCCAGACCGGTGAGCATCACGCGGCCGTCGTCGCAGACCAGGACGGTGCGGGCGGTGATGTTGCGGTGCACCCAGCCGTGGGCGTGCAGCACCCGGAGCGCCATGAGCACATCGGAGGCGACCTCGGCCGCCCGGTACGGCGACAGCGGCTGCTGGGCGAGCAGTGCCGCCAGCGGTCGCGCGGCCACCAGTTCGCTGACGATCCACAGCGACCCGCCCTCGGCGAACACGTCGAAGACCTGGTCCAGACGCGGGTGGTCGGGGATGCCGGCCGCGGCCTGCGCGGCCTCGACGGCGCGCCGCACCGCCGGATCGGCCGGCTGCCGGGTGGCGCTCCTGGCCTCGGGCGCCCGGCGGCCGCGCTGCCGTGCGGTGAACCCCTCGGGCAGCCCCTCCGCGTCGAGCACCTCGGCCTCGACGACCTCCGGCAACGGCACCTGCCGGACGAGGACTTCCTGACCGCTGTAGGTGTCGAAGGCGCGGGTCTCGGTGAGCTCGTACTCGTCGGACGGCGGCAGTGGCAGGCGGTAGCGGTCGGCGAGCACCCGACCCGCGTAGTCGTCCACTGTGCCTCCCCCGGCCGCCCGGTTGGTCATCTCCGATCGCCTCACGGTCCGTTTCGCACACGCATGCGGCTGCGTACGGTCCGCGATCCTTCACGATACGTGCCGCAGGCAACCCGCATTGAGAGGATGACGGATTCTCACGCACCAAACCGGCTCCGTACGCCTACGACTTGGGCGCGAAGGACTTCGTCAACGTCTTCCACGTGTCCTTGCGCAGATCGCCGTGCCAGTCGGCGTCCTTCGCGGTGTACATCAGCGCGTAACCGAGGTGGTCGTTCACCACGAAACCCCGGTCGATCGTGCGGTAGCCGGTGCCCCCGTCGACGTACGTGAACTCCCAGTCGGCGGTGTTCCAGTCGCGGTAGTCCACCTTCTCGATACGGATCCGGTGGTACTGGGCCCGCACCATGTAGCGCTCCTGGTTCTTCCAGTCCGCCACCGGGTCGCCCTTGGGCGTGCCCGTCCAGGCGACGAGCAGCTTCTGCCCGTCGGGCCCGGTGTAACGGTCGCCGGTGCTCCCGGTGGACCGGAACTTCCACCCCTCGGGCAGCCCGATCGAGTAGCCCTGGCCGCCCTTGCGGGTGGAGACCACCGGGGCGGTCCCGCCGTCCTTGGACCCGGAGGAGCCGGACGTGTCGGAGTCGGAGCCTTCGGCGGACCGGCTCGCCTCGGCCTCCGCCGCGCCGTCCGGCCCCGCGCTACCGGCGGTCGCCGAACTCGCCCCGTCCGTCCGCTTCGCGGTGTCCGTGCCGCTCCCCGTCTTCTTGTCCCGCTTCACGGACGCACTGGCGCTGGTGGCGGCCTTGGCCCCGCTCTTGTCGCCCTTGCCGTCGTCGCCGCTCAGGGCGACGGCCAGGACGGTCCCGAGCACCGCGAGGATGACGATCACGGCGATGACGATCAGCGTGCGCCTGGGCACCACGTCGGTCAGCGGCGCCCTCGGCACCGGCCGCGGCGGCAGGTCCAGGTCCGGCGGCGGCACCACGGGCCAGCCGGAACTCGTCTTCCCCGCGCCGGAGTTCTGCGCACCCGCACCACCCGGCACCGGACCCCCGGGCCGGCCACCGGACCCGGCCACCGGCCCACCGGGCGCACCGGGCGCACCGGGTCGTGTCCCACCGGAGACCGCGCCCCCGGCGCCCAGCGTGCCGCTCGCACCCGGGGCGGCCGGCGCGTTGCTGCTCTTCGCCCGCGCCGACGCCGCGCCGGTGGCCACCCCGGCCGCCTTGCGGACCGACCGCAGCGCGCCGCGCAGCTTCTCCCCGGGCTCCTCGCCCCGCCTGCCCTCCGGCCCGCCGGGCTGCACCGGCAGCGGCACCACCCGCGTGGCGTCCATCGGCTCCGGCTCGGGCGCGCGTATCACCGCGTTGAGCATGGCCCGGGCCCCGGCGTCGTCGAGCCGCTTGGCCGGGTCCTTGGTCAGCAGGCCGTAGATGACGTCCCGCAGCGGGCCCGCGTTCTTCGGCTCCTCCAGCGGCTCGGTCATCACCGCGGTGAGCGTGGCGATCGCCGATCCCTTGTCGTAGGGCGGCGTGCCCTCGACGGCCGCGTACAGCAGACCGCCGAGCGACCAGAGGTCGGCCGCCGGGCCCGGCTTGTGGCCGCGGGCCCGCTCCGGCGAGATGTAGGAGGGGGCGCCGACGAGCATCCCGGTGGAGGTGATGGACGGGTCGCCCTCGACCTGCGCGATGCCGAAGTCGGTGAGCACGACCCGGCCGTCCTCGGCGATGAGGACGTTGGACGGCTTCACGTCCCGGTGCAGGATGCCCTCCCGGTGCGCCGAGCGCAGCACGTCGAGGATGGCGAGCCCCACCTCGGCGGCGCGCCTCGGCTCCAGCAGGCCGTCCTCGCGGATGACCTCGGCCAGGGACTTGCCCTCGACCAGCTCCATGACGATCCACGGCCGGTCGTCCTCGTCGACCACGTCGAAGACCGTCACCGCGCTGTTGTTGCGGATCCGGGCGATCGCCTTGGCCTCACGCAGGGTGCGCGTGATCAGGCGCCGTTTCTCCTCCTCGTCGATGTTCGACGGGAACCGCAGCTCCTTGACGGCGACCGTCCGGCCCAGAGTCTCGTCCTCGGCACGCCAGACCGTGCCCATACCGCCCCGGCCCAGCACGTCTCCCAGCCGGTACCGCCCGGCGAGGAGACGCCGCTCGCTCTTGTCCTGACGAGTCTCCTGACGAGATGTACCCGCCCGCTCCGCCTCCGACATGCGTCCCCTCATACAACCCGCCCTGACAGAGCCTCCATTGTCTCTCACCCGACAAGTGCCCGACGCCCAGGGTTGCCACTGGCCCCGCCCGGCCCTCCGCGGTTCCGGAGCCCCCCTGAAGATGGCATTCCGCTTACCGGGATGATGGGTCGTAAGAAGGGAGGAACCGGGATGCCGACGCTTCGGACAGTCCTGTCCATACCGGTGTGTCTGGCGCTGCTGCTGGCCCCGGCCGCCTCCCAGGACGCCACCCCGGCCGCCGCCACGGACTCGGTCCTGCCGTTCTTCACCGGCGACGGTGGCGCACCCGCCGCGGCCCTGCTGGTCCGGGACGCCGGCACGGACGGGGTGCGCCTGCGCTACGCGGCCGCCGGTGAGGGCATCGCCCGCGCCGACCACTTCCGGGCCGGCAGCATCACCAAGACCTTCGTCGCGACGGTGGTGCTCCAGCTGGCCGCGGAGCACCGGCTCTCCCTGTCCGACACCGTGGAGCAGCACCTGCCGGGACTGCTCCGCGGGCGCGGCGCCGACGGCCGGCGCATCACCCTGCGGTCCCTGCTCACGCACACCAGCGGGCTGGCCGACTTCACCGAAGCCACCGGAGGCACCGTGCCCCTGACTCCGCTTCAGGCGGTACGCATCGCGCTCTCCCTCCCTCCGGCCCGTCCGGGCCGCTACTCCTACTCCAGCACCAACTACGTCCTGCTCGGCCTGGTCGTCCGCCAGGTCACCGGTCACTCCTACGCCGCCGAGGCCAGGCGCCGCGTCATCGCTCCGCTGGGTCTGACCGGTACCTCCTTTCCCGGGTCCCGCCGGTCGCTGCCCTCGCCGCACGGCCGCGCCTACGCGGCCGACGGATCCGACGTCACCGAGCTCGACCCGCGCGTGGCCGGCGCGGCGGGTGAGCTGGTGACCACGCTGGCCGACCTCGACCGCTTCTACGCGGCCCTGCTCGGCGGCCGGCTGCTGCCCTCGCGCTGGCTGCGCGAGATGCTCGACACCCGTGCCGCACACGGCTCGTACGGCATGGGACTGTTTCCGGTGAAGCTGCCGTGCGGCACCTCCGTGTGGGGGCACAACGGCCGGATATCCGGGAGCTACGTGCGCAGCGCAGCCACCGCCGACGGCCGCCGTGTCCTCACCTTCCGGGTGACCACGGACGCGATCGCAGACCCCCGCCTCGAACCGGCCCTGCTCGCCGCCGAGTTCTGCCCTCGCACCCGGTAGAACGGCTGGGCACCGGGCGGAGATCCCGTGCCACGTCACTCGTCCGGGTGAAGCTCGGGGCGAGACCGGCTTCCGCGCCCGCACGGCCGGCCGACATGGAGCCATGCCCGGCCCGGCACCGGCGGTCACCACCGGCAGTGGAGGCGGGCGTTACAGCGGGACGATGTCCGGGGCTCCCAGCCTGGCCGCGTCCGCCGTCAGGTCGTCCGGCTGCAGCTGGGACTCGCGCTCGGCCTCCACCCGCTTCTCGTAGTGCTCGACCTCGCGCTCGATCTGGCCCTTGTCCCAGCCGAGGACCGGCGCCATCAGCTCGGCCGCCTCGCGGGCGCTGCGGGTGCCGCGGTCGAAGGTCTCGATGGAGATGCGGGTGCGGCGGGTGAGGACGTCGTCCAGGTGCCGGGCGCCCTCGTGCGAGGCGGCGTACACCACCTCCGCGCGCAGATAGTCGTCGGCGGCGTGCAGCGGCTCGCCGAGGGAGGGGTCGGCGGCGACGAGGTCCAGGAGTTCCTCGGTCAGGGAGCCGTAACGGTTCAGCAGGTGCTCCACGCGGACCACGTGCAGTCCGGTGCGCGCGGCGATCCGCGCTCGCGCGTTCCACAGCGCCTGGTAGCCCTCCGCGCCTATCAGCGGGGTCTCCTCCGTGACACAGTCGGCCACGCGCATGTCGAGCGCGTGCACGGCCTCGTCGACGGCGTCCTTGGCCATCACCCGGTACGTCGTGTACTTGCCGCCCGCCACCACCACGAGCCCCGGCACCGGATGGGCGACCGTGTGCTCGCGGGACAGCTTGCTGGTGGCGTCGGACTCGCCGGCCAGCAGCGGGCGCAGCCCCGCGTACACACCCTCGACGTCGTCGCGGCCGAGCGGCACGGCGAGCACCGAGTTGACGTGCTCCAGCAGGTAGTCGATGTCGGCGCTGGACGCGGCCGGGTGGGCCTTGTCCAGGTCCCATTCGGTGTCGGTGGTGCCGACGATCCAGTGCCGGCCCCAGGGGATGACGAAGAGAACGGACTTCTCGGTGCGCAGGATCAGGCCGGTGGTGGAGTGGATGCGGTCCTTGGGCACGACCAGGTGGATGCCCTTGGAGGCGCGGACGTGGAACTGCCCGCGCTCGCCCACCAGGGCCTGCGTGTCGTCGGTCCACACGCCGGTGGCGTTGACGACCTGCCGGGCGCGGATCTCGTACTCCCCGCCGGCCTCCACGTCCTGCACCCGGGCGCCGACGACCCGCTCACCCTCGCGCAGGAACCCGGTCACGCGCGCGCGGTTGGCCACCTTGGCGCCGTAGGACGCCGCCGTGCGCACCAGGGTGGCCACGAAGCGGGCGTCGTCCATCTGGGCGTCGTAGTACTGCAGGGCGCCGACCAGGGCGTCCTTCTTCAGGCAGGGAGCCACGCGCAGGGCGTGACGGCGGGTCAGGTGGCGGTGCACCGGAAGACCCCGGCCGTGGCCGCGGGCCATCGACATCGCGTCGTACAGCGCGACGCCCGAGCCGGCGTACACCCGCTCCCAGCCCTTGTGCTGGAGCGGGTAGAGGAACGGCACCGGCTTGACCAGGTGCGGGGCCAGGCGCTCCAGCAGCAGGCCGCGCTCCTTGAGGGCCTCGCGGACCAGGGCGAAGTCGAGCATCTCCAGATAGCGCAGACCGCCGTGGATCAGTTTGCTGGACCGGCTGGAGGTGCCGGAGGCCCAGTCCCGGGCCTCGACCAGGCCGGTGGACAAGCCGCGGGTGACGGCGTCCAGCGCGGTGCCGGCACCCACCACTCCGCCGCCGACCACCAGCACGTCCAGCTCGCGCTCCGCCATCGCCGCCAGTGCCTCGGCGCGCTGCGCCGGCCCCAGAGTCGCTGTCCTCACCGCTGCCTCCCGCTGTCGCACACTCGCTCGCGTCGGCCGCACCCGGAGGGCGAAGCCCCGTTCATCCCCTCCTCATGCCCAAATTCTGACCGGGTTGCCCGGCTTCAGCCACCACGGCCTCCCAGCCTGTGGACAACTCGCGCACAACCCCGGGAAGACACACAAACACAATCACACATAACGGTCATATGTGTACCTAGTCTGGCAGTGCACTCGCTCATCCTGTCCACAGCGGTTGCGCACCTGTCCCGCTTCGGCTACTGGGAAGGACGGCCCACGCCATGCCCGCAGACCTCGCCGTCATCGGACTCGGTCCCTACGGCTTGCCGCTCGCCCAGGCCGCCGTCGCCGCCGGTGTCTCCACCGTCGGCTATGCCACCGGCCCCGAGGCCGGCTCACTCAGCCCGGCGGAGCTGCGCCGTATGCACTCCGCCGGGTTCCGGCCGCTGAGCGACCCGGCCCAGCTCGGCCGGGTGCGCACCGCGGTGATCTGCGCGCCCACCCCGCGCGGCGCCGACGGCGCACTCGACCTCGGCCAGGTCGAGGCGGCGGCCCGCACCCTGGCCGCACGGCTCCGCCCGCACACCACGGTCATCCTGGAGTCGCCGGTGCTCCCCGGGACGACGGAGGAGTTCCTGCGCCCGCTGCTGGAGAAGGGCTCGGGTCTGCGTGCCGGCCGCGACTTCCACCTCGCCTACTCCCCCAGCCGGGTCGACCCCGGCAACCGCGACCACACGCCCGCCGGCACCCCCAAGGTCATCGGCGGCCTCACCCCCGCCTGCACCGAGTCGGCCGCCACGTTCTACGGCCGGCTCACCGACAAGGTCGTCCGCGCGCGCGGTCTGCGCGAGGCGGAGACCGTGCAGCTGCTGGAGACCAACTACCGGCACGTCAACATCGCGCTCGTCAACGAGATGGCCGTCCTCTGCCACGAGCTGGGCGTGGACCTGTGGGACGTCATCCGTTGCGCGGAGACCAAGCCCTTCGGCTTCCAGGCGTTCCGGCCCGGCCCCGGCGTCGGCGGGCACGGCGCGGCTCAGGACCTGACCGGGCACGCGACCCGCACCCTGCGCATGGTCGAGCTGGCCCAGCAGGTCAACAACCGGATGCCCCGGTACGTCGTCCAGCGCGCGGCCACGCTCCTGAACGAACACGGCAAGTCCGCGCGCGGGGCCCGCGTCCTGCTGCTCGGCGTCACCTACAAACCCGATCTCGCCGACCTGCAGGGCACGCCGGCGCAGGAGATCGCCGTACGGCTGATGGGGCTGGGCGCGGCCGTGAGCTACCACGACCCGTACGTGCCCGCGTGGAGCGTCCTGGACCGGCCGGTCCCGCGCGCGGACTCCCTGTACGAAGCCGCGGCCGACGCCGACCTCACGATCCTGCTCCAGCAGCACCGCACGTACGACCTGCAGGGCCTCTCGGTGAAGGCTCAGCTGCTGCTCGACACACGGGGCGCCACGCCCACGGGGGCGGCGCATCGGTTGTGAAGGGGGGCGCGTGGGGGCGCCGGGGCCGAGGGCTGGTGGCGCGGGGGGTTCGGCGCCGGTCCCTTTGGGACAGGTGGAGCCCACCGCAGAGGCCACTGCGGCGGACTCCGGGGAAGCGATCGGAGTGTCCACCCCTATTCCGTGTGGGGGTGGCCGCTCACTTCCCGTAGATCCACAAGACGCACCTCCTCCGGAACTTCACCAGCCGAAGCCGAATGCGGTCCCAGTGGGTGGGCTTGCGGTGGCGTCCCATGGGCGCCCCCTTCCACGAGCCGCCCAGTGGCCCGGTGGACGGTCCGTCGGATTCGGCCCAGGCCCCGAGGGCGGGGTCCGGTCCCCTCTCGCGCAACGCGCCCCTGTTCAGCTGTGTTCGGCCGCGCTCAGGCATGCGAAAGGGCCGGTCGTCCGCTCGGGACGGCCGGCCCTTCAGGCGTCGTGACGACCGCTGCGGCGACTACCGGCGGTGCTGGCTGTCCGCCACCGTCACCTCGACCCGCTGGAACTCCTTCAGCTCGCTGTAGCCGGTGGTGGCCATGGCGCGGCGCAGGGCTCCGAAGAAGTTCATCGAGCCGTCCGGGGTGTGGGACGGGCCCGTGAGGATCTCCTCGATCGTGCCGACCGTGCCGAGGTCGACCTTCTGGCCGCGCGGCAGCTCCTCGTTCACCGCCTCCATGCCCCAGTGATGGCCCTTGCCGGGCGCGTCCGTGCCCCGGGCCAGCGGGGAGCCCATCATCACGGCGTCGGCGCCGCAGGCGATCGCCTTGGGCAGGTCGCCGGACCAGCCGACGCCGCCGTCGGCGATCACGTGCACGTACCGGCCGCCGGACTCGTCCATGTAGTCCCGGCGGGCCGCGGCCACGTCCGCGACGGCCGTGGCCATCGGGACCTGGATGCCGAGCACGTTGCGCGTGGTGTGCGCGGCGCCGCCGCCGAAGCCGACGAGCACGCCCGCGGCACCCGTGCGCATCAGGTGCAGGGCCGCCGTGTAGGTGGCGCAGCCGCCGACGATCACCGGGACGTCCAGCTCGTAGATGAACTGCTTCAGGTTCAGCGGCTCGTGCGAGGACGAGACGTGCTCAGCCGAGACCGTCGTACCGCGGATGACGAAGATGTCCACGCCCGCGTCCACGACCGCCTTGGAGAACTGGGCGGTGCGCTGCGGGGAGAGCGCCGCGGCGGTGACCACGCCGGAGTCGCGGACCTCCTTGATGCGCGCACCGATCAGCTCCTCCTTGATCGGCGCCGCGTAGATCTCCTGCAGGCGGCGGGTCGCCTGCTCGGCGGGCAGCTCGGCGACCTCGTCCAGCAGCGGCTGCGGGTCCTCGTACCGCGTCCACAGGCCCTCGAGGTTGAGCACGCCGAGGCCGCCCAGCTCGCCGATGCGGATCGCGGTGGCCGGGGAGACCACGGAGTCCATGGGGGCGGCCAGGAAGGGCAGCTCGAAGCGGTAGGCGTCGATCTGCCAGGCGATCGAGACCTCCTTCGGGTCCCGCGTACGGCGGCTGGGGACGACGGCGATGTCGTCGAAGGCGTACGCCCGGCGGCCGCGCTTGCCGCGCCCGATCTCGATCTCAGTCACGTTGGTGGCCTTTCCCTATGCGTTGCAGCGCCTTCCAGTATCGCCGACGGGCACGACAACGGCGGCCCCGGATGCTCCGGGACCGCCGTGGTACGAGCCTCACGCGCGCGTGGGCGTCACCGCTTGCTGCTGTAGTTCGGCGCCTCGACCGTCATCTGGATGTCGTGCGGGTGGCTCTCCTTGAGACCCGCCGAGGTGATCCGCACGAACCGGCCGTTGGCCTGCAGCTCGGGGACCGTCCTGCCGCCGACGTAGAACATCGACTGGCGCAGACCGCCGACCAGCTGGTGGACGACGGAGGACAGCGGACCCCGGTAGGGCACCTGGCCCTCGATGCCCTCGGGGATCAGCTGCTCGTCGGAGGCGACGCCCTCCTGGAAGTAGCGGTCCTTGGAGAAGGACCTGCGGTCGCCGCGGGACTGCATGGCGCCGAGGGAGCCCATGCCGCGGTACGACTTGAACTGCTTGCCGTTGATGAACAGCAGCTCGCCCGGGGACTCCTCGCAGCCCGCGAGCAGCGAGCCGAGCATCACCGTGTCGGCGCCCGCGACCAGGGCCTTGGCGATGTCGCCGGAGTACTGCAGGCCACCGTCGCCGATGACCGGGACACCGGCCTCCTTCGCGGCGAGCGCGGCCTCGTAGATCGCGGTGACCTGGGGGACGCCGACGCCGGCGACCACACGGGTCGTGCAGATGGAGCCCGGTCCGACACCGACCTTGATGCCGTCGGCACCGGCGTCGACCAGCGCCTGCGCGCCGTCGCGCGTGGCGACGTTGCCGCCGATGACGTCGACGCCGGAGGAGTTCGACTTGATCTTGGCGATCATGTCGCCGACCAGACGGGAGTGGCCGTGCGCGGTGTCCACGACGATGAAGTCGACGCCCGCCTCGATCAGGGCCTGGGCGCGCTCGAAGGCGTCACCGGCGACACCGACCGCGGCGCCGACCAGCAGCCGGCCCTCGGCGTCCTTGGCGGCGTTCGGGTACTTCTCCGCCTTGACGAAGTCCTTGACCGTGATCAGGCCCTTGAGGACGCCCTCGTCGTCGACGAGCGGCAGCTTCTCGATCTTGTGCTTGCGCAGCAGCTCCATGGCCTCGGGGCCGGAGATGCCGACCTTGCCGGTGACCAGCGGCATCGGGGTCATGACCTCGTGCACGCGGCGGCTGCGGTCGCTCTCGAAGGCCATGTCCCGGTTGGTGACGATGCCGAGCAGCTTCTTGTCGCCGTCGGTCACCGGGACGCCGCTGATGCGGAACTTGGCGCACAGCGCGTCGGCCTCGGCGAGCGTGGCCTCCGGGTGGATGGTGATCGGGTCGGTGACCATGCCGGACTCGGAGCGCTTCACCAGGTCGACCTGGTTGGCCTGGTCCTCGATGGAGAGGTTGCGGTGCAGGACGCCGACGCCGCCCTGGCGGGCCATCGCGATCGCCATGCGGGACTCGGTCACCTTGTCCATGGCGGCGGACAGCAGCGGGATGTTGACCCGCACGTTCTTCGAGACGTACGAGGCGGTGTCGATCTCGTCGGGTGCCATGTCCGACGGGCCCGGCAGCAGCAGCACGTCGTCGTAGGTCAGCCCGAGTGTCGCGAATTTACCGGGCACTCCGTCGACGTTGGCAGTCATGACACCTTCCCCAAATGGCCTTGATCGGTGCGGATGTCCATGCTAACGGGAAGCGTCGCTAGCAAATTCCACGGTAGGGGGTCGCTTCCGGCTTCGTGTGTTCGTACGGAACCGGCCGCGTACCTGTTCAGCGCAGGAGCTACGGGGGCTCCCCGCACGGGGATTACTGTTCGGCGAGCGCCCTGAGGCGGCTCAGGGCCCGGTGCTGGGCCACGCGGACCGCGCCGGGTGACATTCCCAACATCTGCCCGGTCTCCTCCGCGGTCAAGCCCACGGCGATGCGCAGCAGGAGCAGCTCGCGCTGGTTCTCGGGCAGGTTGGCCAGCAGTTTCTTGGCCCACTCGGCGTCGCTGCTGAGCAGGGCGCGCTCCTCGGGGCCGAGGGAGTCGTCGGGCCGCTCGGGCATCTCGTCGGACGGCACCGCGGTCGACCCGGGGTGGCGCATCGCCGCCCGCTGGAGGTCGGCGACCTTGTGGGAGGCGATGGCGAAGACGAACGCCTCGAAGGGGCGGCCGGTGTCACGGTAGCGGGGCAGCGCGAGGAGGACCGCCACGCAGACCTCCTGGGCGAGGTCCTCCACGAAGTGGCGCGCGTCGCCGGGGAGCCGGGACAGACGGGTGCGGCAGTACCGCAAGGCCAGCGGGTGGACATGGGCGAGCAGATCGTGCGTGGCCTGCGCGTCCCCGTCGACGGCACGATGCACGAGCGCACCGATCGCCCCGTGGGCCGTGCCCGCCTCGTCGTCGCGCATCGGTCCATGGTGCCTTGCGGCCGTCCGGTCCGTCGCATCGTGCTCGTGGTTGTGCACCGAAGCGTTATGAGCAGGTGCGCCGGCACTCATTCCCTGCGCCCTCCCCTTCCGCTCGACCGACTCGTCCCCGAGAGACTCCACATCTCAAGGATGCGGCATCCGCGCCGAAACGAGCATCGCGCGTCCGGCGGGCCGCCTTGCACCGGCCCTTCCAGGCGGTACGGCGGTGTGGTGCGCCGGCGCGCTCGCACGCCGCACCGGGTCGCTTCGTGCGCCGGGAGGCATCGCCTCGCAGCGCGTACGGCATCGCCCGGCGGCGCGTACCACCGGAGCGCGGCGCGCACCTCCGGACGCCGGCATACGCGGGGGCGCACCTCCGGACGCCCCCCGAGCGAGGTGTGCACCCCTGGGCGTCACCGGAGCGCGGCGTGTACTGAGAAGCGCTGACGCGTACCGGCGGAACACCGGTTCGACGCCCTCGCAGGCAGGTGTGTACGGCGGTGTCCTACGTCCGGGCCGGCCGCAGGTCCGGGCAGGGACCCGACCGCCCCGTCGCCCGCAGCACGCCGAGGCCGCCTCCGGGCGCTCCGAGGCATGCCTCACCCGCCCCTGTCAGGACGCGAGCACGGCGCTTCTTTCGGCCACCGCGGGCCAGGGCCTGAGGCACCCGCCCGGGCACTGCCATGGAGCGCACGAGCACCGGGGGGTGACGCACCGCGAACGGAGGAGCGCACGAGCCCCCGACGGATGCCGGCGAGCGCACCGCCATGAAGGACGTACGGCATCTCCCGGCCGCCCCGGGCCTCCCCGACGGCGCCACACGCGAGCGCCGGACCACCGGTCCACCCGCCCACCGGACCGGCTCGGGCAAGCCGAGCCGCCGGCAGATCAGCCGTCGGCGAGCCGGCAGCCGGCGAACCGACCGTCCGCCAGGCCATCCACCAGTCATCCCTCGGCAAGCCGACCGCCGACCGCACACGCATCGGCGAACCACCCGCGCACCGCTCACCTCTCGGCGAGCCGCCTGCCGGCCGGACGGCCGTCGGCACGTCGGTCGGCCGGCCGTGTGGATGCCGCGTGCGGGAGCGGAACCGGGTGGTGACCGGTGCCGGGCGGCCCGCAGGGCCTGGCACCGGTTACCGGACCAGTCCCCAGCGGAAGCCGAGGGCCACCGCGTGGGCCCGGTCGGAGGCGCCGAGCTTCTTGAACAGGCGCCGGGCGTGGGTCTTGACGGTGTCCTCGGAGAGGAACAGCTCACGGCCGATCTCGGCGTTCGAGCGGCCGTGGCTCATCCCCTCCAGGACCTGGATCTCGCGCGCGGTGAGCGTGGGCGCGGCGCCCATCTCGGCCGAGCGCAGTCGGCGCGGGGCGAGCCGCCAGGTCGGGTCGGCGAGGGCCTGCGTCACCGTGGCGCGCAGCTCCGCGCGCGAGGCGTCCTTGTGCAGGTAGCCCCGCGCGCCGGCGGCGACCGCGAGGGCCACACCGTCGAGGTCCTCGGCAACGGTGAGCATGATGATGCGCGCGCCGGGGTCGGCCGACAGCAGCCGGCGCACGGTCTCGACGCCGCCCAGGCCGGGCATGCGCACGTCCATCAGAATGAGGTCGGAGCGGTCGGCGCCCCAGCGGCGGAGGACTTCCTCGCCGTTGGCCGCCGTCGTCACACGCTCGACACCGGGCACGGTCGCGACCGCGCGGCGCAGCGCTTCTCGGGCAAGCGGGGAGTCGTCGCAGACGAGGACGGATGTCATGACCGCCCTCCGCAGCTGATGCGCGTCACCTTGAGCCTCCAGGCTGGTACGGAATCGTCACCTGTGCGGTCGACCGTCTCGGACGCCTGCCCGAGCGCTTGTGTTTTCAACCGCCTCCGCACTCTCAACGACGGTCACTCGAAAGAGTTACGGGGCCGCGTGCCGTCTTCGGCACTCTACGTGAGGGGGTCGACACGGTGCAGACATGCCCGACGGACTCTCAACTTTTCATCACAACCTATGCCCCATTTGGCCCCTTTTCTTCCCGTTTCGCAGTGTCCGGAGCTAGATTCGCAATGAGTCATATTTTCATCTCCTTAGACCGGAGATGTACGGTCGTTGGCACCGTATCCGCCCAGAACGGCGACAAGGGGTCACGTAATGGCAGATTTCTCCCGCCTTCCCGGACCGAACGCGGACCTGTGGGACTGGCAGCTGCTCGCTGCCTGCCGCGGGGTGGACAGCTCGCTCTTCTTCCACCCGGAGGGCGAGCGCGGGGCGGCTCGGAGCGCTCGCGAGAACTCGGCCAAAGAGGTCTGCATGAGGTGCCCGGTCCGTGCGGAGTGCGCGGCGCACGCACTGGCGGTGCGCGAGCCGTACGGAGTCTGGGGCGGGCTGACCGAGGACGAGCGTGAGGAGTTGATGGGGCGGGCGCGCAACCGCCTGGTGGCGGCGTCGACCACCAGTGGGGAGACCGCCTCGGATCATTGAAGGAACGTTTCTTCATCCATTCGGAACCACGACCGGGCACGCGCGCGCGTGCCCGTGACTCGCTCCGCGTGACCCCTCACCGCAGCAGCCCCTAGCCGCGCCCGGCCGGACGTGCCGCCCGGGCCAGTTGCTCCAGCGTCGCCGACACGGCCGGTACCTGTGCCAGGTCCGGCAGGGTGAGGGCGACGATCTCCCGCCGTACCGCCGGTTCCAGCCGTACCGTGCGCACGCCCCGGGGCCGTACCGACTCCACGGCCAGCTGGGGCAGTACGGCGACGCCGAGGCCCGCTCCGACCAGGCCGACCACGGCCGGGTAGTCGTCGGTGGCGAAGTCGATGCGCGGCGTGAACCCGGCCCCCTCGCACACCTCGATCAGCTGGCCGCGGCAGCGCGGACAGCCCGCGATCCAGGGCTCCTGGGCCAGCTCCCCGATCGCGACGGCCTCCGCGCGCGCGAGCCGGTGCCGTTCGGGCACCAGGGCGACCAGGCGGTCGGTCAGCAGGGGGCGTACGACGAGGTCGTCCCAGTCCTCGGCGACCGCCGCGCCCTCGTACCTGAAGGCCAGGGCCAGGTCGCAGTCGCCTTCGCGGAGCAGTTCGACGGACCGCGGCGGCTCGGCCTCCTCCAGGGAGACCCGGGTGCCGGGATGGGCCGCGCGCAGGGCGGCCAGGGCGGTGGGCACCAGGGTGGAGCTGCCGCTGGGGAAGGAGACCAGCCGGACCCGGCCCGCGCGCAGCCCGGCGATGGCGGCGACCTCCTCCTCGGCCGCGGTGAGCCCCGCGAGGATGCCGGAGGCGTGCCGGACCAAGGCCTCGCCGGCCTGGGTGAGGCGCATCTCGCGGCCGGTGCGGACCAGCAGCGGGGTGCCGACCGAGGCCTCCAGCGCCTTCATCTGCTGGCTGACGGCCGGCTGGGTGCAGCCCAGCTGGCGCCCCGCCGCGGAGAAGGAGCCGGTGGTGGCGACGGCGCGCAGGACGCGGAGATGACGGGCCTCGATCACCTCTTGAGCATAAGACAGCCTTGGGTGCGAGCTCCGATACTGCGTCGACACTTTGGGCCTCGATCGCCTACCGTGCGTGCATGAGGCTTCTTTCCGTCAATCTGGGCAGCCCCCGGCAGGTCGCGTACACCAGCCAGCCGAAGGGCCTGACCGGCATCGACAAGCGTCCCGCCGGCGGACCGGTGCGGGTGTCGGCGCCCGGTCCCAGGGGCGTCGGCGCGAGCGGGCTCACCGGGGACGCGGTGTGCGACACGCGCTACCACGGCGGGGATGACCAGGCCGTGTACGCGTACGCCCGCGAGGACCTCGACGCCTGGGAGCAGGAACTCGGCAGATCGTTGGCCAATGGCTGCTTCGGCGAGAACCTCACGACGGACGGTCTGGACGTCTCCGGGGCGCTGGTCGGAGAGCGCTGGCGGATCGGTTCCACCGTGGTGCTGGAGGTGACCTCCGGCCGCATTCCGTGCGCCACCTTCCAGGGCCATCTGGGCGAGCGCGGCTGGGTCAGGAGGTTCACGCAGAAGGGCGCAACGGGTGCCTACCTCCGGGTGATCGAGCCGGGCGAGATCCGGGCGGGCGATCCGGTCGAGATCGTGCACCGGCCGGACCACGGGGTGACGGCGGCGATGCAGTTCCGCGCGGTCACCACCGAGCGGCATCTGCTGCCCCGGCTGCTCGCGGCGGGCGCGGCGCTGCACACGGAGACCCTGGCGAAGGCCCGGAAGTACGTCTCCGAGCACGGGGCCTGAGTTCCCGTCGGCAGGACACCGGGCACGGCGCGCGCGGACGGCGGTGGGCCGGCCCCGGTCACTACCCTTGGGCCATGACAACGTCTCTGATTACGGGATCGACCGCGGGGATCGGTGCCGCGTTCGCGCGCCGGCTGGCGGCGGACGGGCACGACCTCGTCCTGGTGGCCCGGGACACCAAGCGGCTGCGCGAGCAGGCGACGGAACTGCACGACCGGCACGGCATCGAGGTGGAGGTGCTGACCGCCGACCTGTCCGAGGACAAGGGCATCGAGGCGGTCGCCGACCGGCTCGGCGACCGGAGGAACCCGGTCGACCTGCTGATCAACAATGCCGGCTTCGGCAACAAGGGCCGCTATCTGGACGTCGCGATGGCGGACGAGCTGCGGATGCTCAAGGTGCACTGCGAGGCGGTGCTCCGGCTGACGTCGGCGGCGGCCGAGGCGATGCGCGAGCGCGGCCGGGGCGGGGTGGTGAACGTCGCCTCGGTGGCCGCGTTCGTCCCGCGCGGCACGTACGGCGCGTCCAAGGCGTGGGTCGTGCAGTTCACCCAGGGCGCGGCGAAGGACCTGGCCGGCAGCGGGGTCCGGCTGATGGCGCTGTGCCCGGGATTCGTGCGCACCGAGTTCCACCAGCGGGCCGGGATGGGCACGGACAACATCCCCGGCTGGATGTGGCTGGACGCCGACAAGCTGGTCGCGGCGGCCCTGGCCGATCTCGCGCGCGGCAAGACGCTGTCCATTCCGGATCCCCGGTACAAGGCACTGATGGGGCTGGTGAAGGTGACCCCGCGCGGGCTGCTCGGCGGGATCAGTTCCCGGACGGGGCGTAAGTACGGGCCGCAGTAGCGAGGGGTGGCGCTGCCGTCCCGGTGGGAAGATGGGCGGGACGGTACCGGACCAGGGGGGCCGGAGGCGGCGCCATGACGTTCGTACAGCTCATCGAGTGCAGGACGAGCCGGCTGGACGAGATGAACCGGCTCATCGACGACTGGGTCGAGCAGACCAAGGGGAAGCGGACGGCGACGCACGCGGTGGTCGGCACGGACCGCTCGGACGCGTCGCACATCGTGGAGATGGTGGAGTTCCCGTCGTACGAGGAGGCGATGCGGAACTCGAACCTCCCGGAGACCGACCGGATCTTCCGGGAGATGGTCGCGCTGTGCGACGAGATGCCGACGTTCATCGATCTGGACGTCGTACGGGACGAGAACCTGATGGTGGCCACCGTGCGGCGGTTCTTCGAGGCGCTCGCGACCGCGGGCGAGCTGCCGCCGCTCAACGACCTGCTGGACGAGGACATCCACAGCCACGACCCGGCGAACCCGCAGGACACCATCGGCCTGGACAACGCCCGCGCCGAGTTCCGGATGTGGCGCGGCGCCTTCGACTTCGCGTTCACGGTGGCGGACGTGATCGCCCAGGGCGAGCGGGCCTGCGCGCGGTGGACATGGGACGCGACGCACAAGGGCGACTTCCTGGGGATCGCACCCACCGGCAGGCAGGTCACCATGACCGGGATGACGCTGTTCCGGTTCGCGGACAACGGCAAGATCGCCGAGACCTGGTGGCAGCACGACCAGCTGGGGCTGATGCAGCAGCTCGGCGCGCTGGACGAGCTGGAGCAGTAGACCGCGCCGGACGCGTGGGAGCACTGGACCGCGCCGGACGCGTTGGCGCAGTGGACAGGGCGAAGGCCCGGCTCCCCGTCCGGGGTGCCGGGCCTTCGCTCAGGCGTGGGTCGCTCAGTGGGCGTGGCCGTGGCTGTGGCCGTGGCCCGCGGCCTCCGGCTCCTCTTCCTTCTTCTCGACGACCAGGGTCTCGGTCGTGAGCAGCAGGGAGGCGATGGAGGCGGCGTTCTCCAGAGCGGAGCGGGTGACCTTGACCGGGTCGATGACGCCGGCCTTGATCAGGTCGCCGTACTCGCCGGTGGCGGCGTTGTAGCCCTGCCCCTTGTCCAGGTCCTTGACCTTGGACACGATGACGTAGCCCTCCTGGCCGGCGTTCTCGCCGATCCAGCGCAGCGGCTCGACCACGGCGTTGCGGACGACCGTGACACCGGTGGCCTCGTCGCCGGTCTTGTCGAGGTTGCCCTCGAGGACCTTGGAGGAGTGGACCAGGGCGGAGCCACCACCGGAGACGATGCCCTCCTCGACCGCGGCGCGGGTCGCGGAGATGGCGTCCTCCAGACGGTGCTTCTTCTCCTTCAGCTCCACCTCGGTGGCGGCGCCGACCTTGATCACGCACACGCCGCCGGCCAGCTTCGCGAGGCGCTCCTGGAGCTTCTCGCGGTCCCAGTCGGAGTCGGTGTTCTCGATCTCGGCCTTGATCTGGGCGACGCGGCCCTGCACGTCCTCGGACTTGCCGGCGCCGTCGACGATCGTGGTGTCGTCCTTGGTGACGGTGACGCGGCGGGCGGAGCCGAGCACGTCGGTACCGACCTGGTCGAGCTTGAGGCCGACCTCCTCGGAGATGACGGTGGCGCCGGTGAGGACGGCCATGTCCTGCAGCATCGCCTTGCGGCGGTCGCCGAAGCCGGGGGCCTTCACCGCGACGGCGTTGAAGGTGCCGCGGATCTTGTTGACGACCAGGGTCGACAGGGCCTCGCCCTCGACGTCCTCGGCGATGATCAGCAGCGGCTTGGAGGAGCCGGCCTGGATGACCTTCTCCAGCAGCGGCAGCAGGTCCGCGATGGCGGAGATCTTGCCCTGGTGGATGAGGATGTACGGGTCCTCCAGGACGGCCTCCATGCGCTCCTGGTCCGTCACGAAGTACGGCGACAGGTAGCCCTTGTCGAAGGCCATGCCCTCGGTGAAGTCCAGCTCCAGACCGAAGGTGTTCGACTCCTCGACGGTGATGACACCGTCCTTGCCGACCTTGTCCATCGCCTCGGCGATCAGCTCGCCGACCTGCTGGTCCTGGGCGGACAGCGCGGCGACGGCGGCGATGTCGGACTTCTCGTCGATCGGGCGGGCGGAGGCCAGCAGGTCGTCGGAGACGGCCTTGACCGCGGCGTCGATGCCCTTCTTCAGGGCGGCCGGGGAGGCACCGGCGGCGACGTTCTTCAGACCCTCGCGGACCAGCGCCTGGGCGAGGACCGTGGCGGTGGTGGTGCCGTCACCAGCGATGTCGTTGGTCTTGGTCGCCACCTCCTTCACCAGCTGGGCGCCGAGGTTCTCGTACGGGTCCTCGATCTCGACCTCGCGGGCGATCGTGACACCGTCGTTGGTGATGGTCGGAGCGCCGAACTTCTTGTCGATGACGACGTTGCGGCCCTTGGGGCCGATCGTCACCTTGACCGTGTCGGCAAGCTTGTTGACGCCGCGCTCAAGGGCGCGACGGGCGTCCTCGTCGAACTTCAGGATCTTCGCCATGACAGCGGGAGCCCTCTCGAAATCTGTGGGTGAAAAGACGCTGCGCCCCGGGCGCCCGGCTTCTTATCGGTCGCGGGGGCCAGGGGCGCAGCTCAAAGCGGAGAGTCGCTTGAGGTGATTACTTCTCGATGATCGCGAGGACGTCGCGAGCCGAGAGGACGAGGTACTCGTCGCCGTTGTACTTCACCTCGGTGCCGCCGTACTTGCTGTAGAGGACGACGTCGCCGACCTTGACGTCGAGCGGCAGACGCTCGCCGTTCTCGAACCGGCCCGGGCCCACGGCGAGGACGGCGCCCTCCTGGGGCTTCTCCTTCGCGGTGTCCGGGATGACCAGGCCAGAGGCCGTGGTCTGCTCGGCGTCCAGCGGCTGGACCACGATGCGGTCCTCGAGCGGCTTGATGGCAACCTTGGAGCTGGCGGTCGTCACGATCCGACCTCCCCCTTCGGAGATCTCACGGGGTTAACTGTCTGAGGTGGCGACCAGGTCGATCCGTCGTCGCGGGTGCCGGACCTGCCCGTCGCGTTTGTCTGGCACTCTCCAGGGGGGAGTGCCAGAGCCGAGACTATGACCGGGATTAGCACTCGGTCAAGCGGAGTGCCAATCGCGGTGCGGCGCGTCGGCCGTGAACGGCGTGCGCGGGCGCCCCGGCGGCGTCGTGTGCGCCGGGCCGGCGCTCAGAGGTAGTCCTCCAGGCGCCCCACCGTCAGGCCCTCCTCCTGTGCCTTCCTCAGCACGTCGACCGTGCGCTTGCGCAGGGAGGGGCCCGTCGACTCGTCCGGGCCCACCAGGACGATGTCGCCGGGGCGCAGGTGGCGGGGGCCGTGGGTGTAGGCGAGGCCGGCCGGGGTGAGGGCGGCGCGCCAGAGGACGAGGGCGGAGATGCCGCAGCCGGCCGCGGCGCGCCGGGTGGTGCGGTCGTAGGAGCCGTAGGGCGGGCGGAAGAGGCGCGGGGTGACGCCGAGGCGGGTGCGCAGGCGAGTCTGCTGGCCGCAGATCTCGGCGCGCTGGCCGGCGTACGGCAGTCCGGCCGGCGCCCGGTGGTCGAGGGTGTGGTTCTCGATGCCGGCGCCGAGCGCGTGCAGGCGGGCGAAGTGGCCGTAGCCGGGGGCGGCGACGCTGTCGGTGAGGAAGAGGGTGACCGGCAGCCGGAGGTCGCGCACCATGTCGACGAAGCGGGGGTCGCGTTCGGAGCCGTCGTCGTAGGTGAGGAAGACGACCGGGTCGCGGGTGCGGACGTGGTCGACCACCGGGGGCAGGACGGGGACCCCCGGGTGCTCGGCGAGCGGACGGGCCGGGTGCACCGGGGAGCGGGCGAGCGGCCGGGTCAGGCCCCAGTGCCGGTAGCCGGGGCCGGGCGCGGTGGCGTGTGGGCGTACCCCTTCGGCGGCCTTCTTGCCGAGGCGTTCGATGGGGTCGACGGACTGGGCGCAGCCCGCCAGGAGCAGGGCCGGGGCGAGGACCGCGGCCGGGCCCCGCAGGCGCCTCACAGGTAGTCCTCCAGGCGGGCCACGGCGTAGCCCTCGCGCGTGACCTTGTTCAGGAAACGGCGCATGTCGTCCACCATCGTGCCGTCCCAGTCGTCCCGGCCGCGGAAGTGGGTGAGGACGATGTCGCCGGGGTGCAGGCTGCGGTCCCAGTCGCGGTACTCCCAGTGGTCGACGAAGACCTCCTCGTCCCAGATGGGCGCGTACCTGATCCCGCAGGCCTTGGCGGCGCGCAGGGTGTCGCCGTTGTAGTTGCCGTACGGCGGCCGGAACACGGTGGGCGCCCGGCCGAACTCCCGCTTCATGACGGCCTGCATGCCGCAGATCTCGTCCTTCTGCTCCTCGTAGGAAAGGCCGGGCAGGTAGGGGTGGGTGAGGGTGTGGTTGTTGAGGGTCACGCCCTGGGCCTGCATCCGGCGGAAGTAGCCGTAGTCGTCCTTGACGAGGTAGTTGCTGAGGAAGGCCGAGTACGGCACCTTCAGCTCGCTCATCATGCGCAGGAAGGCCGGGTCCTTCTCGGCGCCGTCGTCGATGGTGAGGAAGACGACCCGCTGCTTGGTGGGGACCGCGGTGAAGACCGGCGGGAGGTCCTCCTCCTCCTGCCCGTCCACCTCGAAGCCGTCCCGGGGGGTGATCTTCGGCTTCCTGGCCGGTGGTGCGGGGGGCGTGAGCGGGACGCGGTCCAGGCCCCAGCGCCGGGCGGCGGCGGCCAGCCGGGCCTGTTCGGCGGCCGCCCGGGCCTGCGGGTCCGGGGCGCGGGCGGGGCCGCCGTGGCCGGTGGCGGGTTCGGCGCCGCCGGCGCAGCCGGACAGGAGGGCGGCGGCGGCCAGCGTGAGGGCCGCGGAGCCCACGGCCGTCTTCCGGGAGGTGCTCACGGCGAGCCGCGCCCGCTTTTTGTCATTTTGTACTACTGCTCGCATGGTGCCGGATCCTCCCAGGACCCGGCCCCCGATCCCGGCCGACACCGCCGCCGTCGGGCGCACCATCCACCGACTGGCCCACAATGACCCGGTGAACGACCTCGCTCTGCTCCTCAGCCCCGAAGGCCGCGCCCTCCTCGACGAGGTGCGGGACACCGAGCCCGCGCAGGAACTTGCCGTGGCCACCCGGCTGCGCCGCGACCACCCGGCCGAACTGGTCTCGGCCGCGCTCGGCCAGGCCCGGCTGCGGCAGCGGGCGGTGGCCAAGTTCGGGGCCGAGGACGCCGGCCGGATGTTCTTCACGCCGCACGGGGTCGAGCAGTCGACCCGGGCGAGCGTGGCGGCCTACCGGGCCGGGCGGCTGCGGGAGCTGGGCGTGGCCTCCGTCGCCGACCTGTGCTGCGGGATCGGCGGGGACGCGATCGCGATGGCGCGGGCCGGGATCCGGGTGCTGGCCGTGGACCGGGACCCGGTCACGGTGGCGGTGGCCCGGGCGAACGCCGAGGCGCTGGGGCTTGCGGGCCTGATCGAGGTGCGCGAGGCCGACGTCACGGAGGTGGACACCGCCGGGTACGACGCGGTGTTCGTGGACCCGGCGCGCCGGGGCGGACGCGGCCGGGTGTTCGACCCGGAGGCGTACTCGCCGCCGCTGTCCTGGGCGGTCGGGACCGCGCTCGCGGCGCCCCGGGCCGCGCTGAAGATCGCGCCGGGCATCCCGCACGAGGTGATCCCGGCGGCGGCCGAGGCCGAGTGGATCTCAGACGGCGGGGACGTGAAGGAGGCGGTGCTGTGGTTCGGGACCGGGGCGCCGGGCGCCGTGCGGGCCACGCTGCTGCCCGGCCCGCGCACCCTGCCCGGCCGCGGGCTGCCCGATCCCGCGGTGCGGCCGGTGGGGCGCTACCTGTACGAGCCGGACGGTGCCGTGATCCGCGCCCACCTGGTCGCCGAGGTGGCCGAGGAGGTCGGCGGCGGGCTGCTGGACCCGACCATCGCCTACGTCACGGCCGACGAGCCGCGGTCCACGCCGTACGCCACCGGCTACGAGATCACCGACCGGCTGCCGTTCAACGTCAAGAAGCTGAAGGCCCTGCTGCGCGAGCGCGAGGTGGGCACGCTGACCGTGAAGAAGCGCGGCTCGGCGGTGGAGCCGGAGGAACTGCGCCGCAAGGTGCGCCCGCACGGGCCGAACGCGGCCACCGTGTTCCTCACCCGGGTCGCCGGGGCGCCGACGATGCTGATCGGCCGTCCGCTGGGCTGACGCCGGCGCACTCCCCCGCCCTGCGCAGCAGCAGGCGCCGTTCCCGCTCGTTGTGGGTCAGGCCGGCGGCGCGGAGGAACTCCTCGCGGGCCTCGGCGGTGCGCCCGAGGCGGGACAGCAGGTCGCCGCGGACGCTGGGCAGCAGGTGGTAGCCGCGCAGCGCGGGCGCGTCGGCCAGGGCGTCCACCAGCTTCAGGCCCTCCGCGGGGCCGTCGGCCATCGACACGGCGACCGCGCGGTTCAGCTCGACCACCGGGGACGGCGCGCGGACGGCCAGCAGCCGGTACAGGGTGGCGATGGCGCGCCAGTCGGTCTCCTCGTACCTGTACGCGCGCGCGTGGCAGGCGGCGATGGCGGCCTGGAGGGTGTACGGCCCGGGCGGGCCGCTCGCGGTGGCCTCGGCGCGGTCGAGGGCGCGGACGCCGCGCGCGATGAGCATGCGGTTCCAGCGGCGGCGGTCCTGGTCCTTCAGCAGCACCGGTGCGCCGTCGGGGCCGGTGCGGGCGGCGGCGCGGGAGGCCTGGAACTCCAGCAGCGCGGTCAGGCCGTGCACCTCGGGCTCCTCGGGCATCAGCGCGGACAGCACCCGGGCCAGCCGCAGCGCGTCCTCGCACAGGCCGGGGCGCAGCCAGTCGTCGCCTGCGGTGGCCGCGTACCCCTCGTTGAAGATCAGGTAGATGACGTCCAGCACGGAGCCGAGGCGGGCCTCGCGCTCGGGCCCGTACGGCACCTCGAAGGCGACGTTCCGCTTCGCCAGGGTGCGTTTGGCGCGGACGATCCGCTGGGCGATCGTCGGCTCCGGCACCAGGTGGGCACGGGCGATCTCGGCCGTGGTCAGGCCGCCCAGCAGGCGCAGGGTGAGCGCGGTGCGGGCCTCCGGCGACAACACCGGGTGGCAGGCGGTGAAGACCAGCCGCAGCAGGTCGTCGTCGATGTCGTCCGGGTCGGCGGGTTCGTCGTACGACGGCGGGGCCGTCTCCAGGTCCCGGCCGATCTCGGCGAGTTTGCGGGCGTAGGTCTCGCGGCGCCGGACCAGGTCGACGGCCCGGTGCCGGGCGGTGGCCATGAGCCAGGCGCCCGGGTTGTCCGGCACCCCCTCCCGGGGCCACCGCTCCAGGGCGGCGACCAGGGCGTCCTGCGCCAGCTCCTCGGCGATGCCGACGTCCCGGACGATCCGGGCGACGCCGGCGATCACACGGGGCGACTCCAGGCGGAAGACGGTCTCGATCGCGTGTGCCGCGGTGGGCTGTGATTCCACAGCCCACCATGCAACACCCTGGTCGACGGACGGCCAAACGGGCTCAGCCCTCGGCGATCTCCCGCAGCTCGCAGGCGAACCGCCACTCCGTGCCGTGGATCTTCAAGAAGCGCTGGGTCCACTCCAGCGCCTCCGCCCGGTCCTTGCACTGCATGAGCGCGTAGCCGCCGACGACCTCCTTGGACTCGGTGAACGGACCGTCGGTGACCGAGACCTTCGTGCCGTCCCAGTCCAGCCGGACGGCTTCGGCGGACGGGGTGAGCCCGGCGGTGTCGAGCAGGACACCGGCCTTGGTCATCTCCTCGATCAGCTCGCCCATCCGCTGCATCAGCTCCTCGCTGGGGCCGCCGGCGGGGCCGGTGGACTCGTCGATGCGCACGAGCGACAGGTAGCGGGGCATGGTGTCTCCTTCGGTCGGGGCGGCGGGTCCGTTCCCCGCCGCTCACCCTTGCGTCGAACGGGAGGGAGCCGGATCGACACGCTCGCGGAAAAATCTCCGGGATTTTTTTCGCCGCCCCCCGCCCCGCCGCTCAACCTCCCGCCGCCCCGCCGCTCAACCTCCCGCCCGTCCCGCCGGCCCGGGCGGCCCGTTACTTCAGCGCGAAGCCGAACGACGCCTTCTTGTACGGCGCCCCGAGCGCCTTCCCGCCGAAGACGGCGGCCGCGTCCGTGACCAGGCCGGACGGCCGTCCGCGCAGCACCCACACCGCGCCGTCGCCGCCGTCCTCGCCAGGGGCCGCGGCGGCCAGGTCGGCGTGGCCGTTGCGGTCGACGTCCAGCAGCCGGACCACGTACCCGAAGGAGTCGTACGGCTCGGCGGTGCCGGGAACGCCCCTGGTGTTCTGCCCGAACGCCTGGGCTCCGGCGCCGGTCAGCCCGGAGCGGCTGCCGCGCAGCACGTCGACCACGCCCTCGCCGTTCTCGTCGGGCGCGCCGACCGCCACGTCGTCGATGCCGTCCCCGGTGATGTCGCCGACCGCGACGGCCTGGCCGAACTTGTCGTTCGACTCCCGGCTGCCGGGGACGCCGGGCGTGTCCTGCGTGAACCGCTTCCAGGTGGACTCGCCGCGCAGCCCGGCGGCGCTGCCGTACATCACCCAGATCGCGTTGTCGTCCTGGAAGCCGGTGACGAGGTCGTCGTAGCCGTCGCCGTCGAGGTCGCCGAGCGCCGCCGCGCCGTCCCCGCTGCGGTAGGGGGTGGTGACGGGGGCGAGGCCGGCGGGGCCGCTCAGGTACAGCCGGCTGCAGTTGTTGCCGTCGCCGCAGTAGCCGGTCAGCACCAGGTCGGAGCGGCCGTCGCCGTTGATGTCACCGGTGTCGCCGTCGCGGATGTCGACGTACCGGAGGTGGTCGGGGTCGAGCGGGGTGCGTGCGGCCGGCGTGCCGCTGCGCTTGAGCGGGCCCTTCCAGATGCTGCCGGTGGTGCCGGCCGGGTCGTCGCCCCCGCCGAAGCCGGCCCGGAACAGGGCGAGGTCGAGCCGCCCGTCACCGTCGAAGTCCCCGGTCTGGGTGTCGGTGGCCGGGATGGACCTGCCGCCGGACAGGCCGCGCGGGCCGCCCCAGACGACGACCCCGCCGTCCCGCGGCGAACCGCTGCCGACGACGAGATCGGCGTAGCCGTCACCGTCCAGGTCGCCCTTGGAGATCTGCTGCCCGAAGCCCTGCCCCTTGACGGGGTTTCCGGGGATGCCGGCGGTGGCCCGGCTGAGGATCGTGCGGTGGCCGGCGGACAGCCCGTGCGGGCCGCCGTACAGCACGGCGACGTAGCCGGCCCGGGCCTGGCCACCGACCGTGGCGTTCGGCGCCCCGATGGCCAGGTCGGCGTAGCCGTCGCCGTTGAAGTCGTCACGGACCGGGGCGGCGCTCCTGGCCGGGGCCGCGGAGACGGCCGGGACGGCGAGGCCGAGGGCGGTGAGGCCGAGGGTCAGCGGCAGTGCCCAACGGGCGTGCGAACGCGAGCGGAACAACGAAAAACCCCCTGGTGTACAGCTGTTCGGTCATCGCAGCAGACCCGTGCGTCACCCGGAAGGTTGTACGCGTCAGCGCAGGGACGCCCAGAGCCGGCTCGCCCGCGGCTCCTCGGCGACGACCCGGTTGGGGTCGGAGGGTGCCGTGGTTACCGGCATGGTCACCGTCCGCACCCGGTCGGCGGTCAGGCCCCGCAGGCTCCGGCCGAGACCCACCAGTTCGTTCAGCGAGTCCAGGCCGGTGTCGGTGGTGAGGCCGGCGGTGACGGCGTCGGCGACCTGGTACAGCCTGGCCGGGTCGGTGAGCAGGCCGGCGCCGGAGAGCTGTTCCAGCAGGTCCTTGACCAGCATCTGCTGCAAGCCGATGCGGCCCAGGTCGCTGCCGTCGCCTATGCCGTGCCGGGTGCGGGCCAGGGCGAGGGCCTGTGTGCCGTCCAGGTGGTGGGTGCCGGCCTTCAGGCGCAGGTGGCTCTGGTCGTCGTCGATGTCCTCGGTGGTCGTGACGTCGACCCCGCCGAGCGCGTCGACCAGCTTCGCGAAGCCGGAGAAGTCGATCTCGACGTAGTGGTCCATGCGGACGCCGGTGAGCGACTCGACGGTCTTCACCGCGCACACCGGACCGCCCAGCTCGTAGGCGCTGTTGAACATGGCGCCGTACGCCGGTGCCGAACTGCCGCCGGAGGACAGCGGGCAGGACGGACGGGTGACGAGGGTGTCGCGGGGGATGCTGACGACGGTGGCCCTTGTCCGGCCGGCGTCGAGGTGCACGACCATCGCGGTGTCGGACCGGGCGCCGCCGCTGTCCCCGCCGCCCAGCTCCTGGTTGGCCTTGCCGCTGCGCGAGTCCGAGCCGAGGACCAGGATGTTCAGGGAGCCGGTGGGCAGCGGGGCGGCGCTGGTGGAGGGGGTGACCACGGCCCTGGCCGGACGGTCGTCGCCGAGTGCGCTGTTGATGTCGACGCTTCGGATGTTGCGGTCCAGATGCCAGTAGGTCCAGCCGGCCGCCGCCGCACCCAGCACCAGGGTGCCCGTCAGGGCGAGACCGGCGATCCGCAGCGCACTCGGCCGCCTGCCCACCCGTCTGCCCGTGTCGCCTTGCTCCTCGTGTCGCGTCACGGCAGGAACGTAAGTCCGAATTATTAGGGGACTGTTAGCGGAAGCCGCCCGAGTCGGTTTTCCTCGGAAATTCTCATCTTGCGGGTGGCGTTCCAGGCCTGGTGACCTGTCGGCCCGCGCCGTAGCTCCAGTTCGGCGCCTCCGAAAGTTTCGGTTGGGGAACCGCTTGGCTTCGGGGCAGTGTGGGGTTGCCCCCCGCCCCCGTCACTACGCCAACCGCTGAGCCACCGCCGGTGCGTCCGTGCTCGACCGCACCACCAGACTGGTCGCCAGCTCCACCCGGGTCGCCGCCCGCTCCTCCGGCGCCCGCCCCAGCTCCAGCACCAGCCGGGCGGCGGCCTCGGCCATCTCGGTGAGCGGCTGCCGTACGGTCGTCAGCGGCGGGCCCACCCAGCGGGCCACCGGCAGATCGTCGAAGCCGACCACGCTCAGGTCCTCCGGGATGCGCAGGCCCAGTTCGCGGGCGGCCTCGTACAGGCCGAGCGCCTGCAGGTCGTTGCCCGCGAAGACGGCGGTGGGCCGGTCCGGGCGGCGCAGCAGCTCCAGGCCCAGCCGGTAGCCGGCGTCGTGGTGGAAGTCGCCGGCCACGACGAGTGAGGGGTCGACCGGCAGTCCGGCCGTCTCCAGGGCGGCCCGGTAGCCGTCGACCCGGGCCCGGCTGCACATCATCCGGGACGGGCCGCTGATCGCGCCGATCCGGGTGTGCCCGAGCTCCACCAGGTGGCGGGTGGCGGCGAGCCCGCCCTGCCAGTTGGTGGCGCCGATGGACGGCACGTCGGGACCCGGGTCGCCGGCCGGGTCCATCACCACGAACGGGATGGAGCGGCTGGTCAGCAGCGCCCGCTGGGACTCGTCCAGCCCGGACAGCACCAGCACCACGCCGTGCGGGCGGCGGGCGGCGACCTGGTCGGCCCAGGTCCGGCCGGGGGTGAGCCGGCCGGCCGACTCGGACAGGACCACGCTCAGCCCGGCGTCCCTGGCGACGTGCTCCACGCCCCGGATGACCTCCAGCGCCCAGGCGCTCTCCAGCTCGTGGAAGACCAGGTCGATCAGGGGCGAGCGGGAGGCCTCGGCGCGGCGGCGCCGGTAGCCGTGGACGCGCAGCAGTTCCTCGACGCGGGTGCGGGTCGCGGGGGCGACGTCGGCGCGGCCGTTGAGGACCTTCGAAACAGTCGGAGCGGAGACCCCGGCCTCCCGGGCGATCTCGGCGAGGGTCGCCGTCTGCGGTGCTGCGGGCTTCGAAGGCTTCATGGCCGCGATCGTATCCCCGCCGGGCCTCTTGACGAAGGGCTTGGCTCGCCATAGGTTCCCGGAACATTCGATGTATTACTCGAAACATTCGTGGCCGAGCTCGCGAAGCAGAGTCGAGACGGGAGTTCCATGACCACCGCTCCTTGGCGCGACCCCGCCCTGCCCGCCGACGCCCGCGTGGCCGACCTGCTGTCCCGGATGACCCTGGAGGAGAAGGCCGCCCAGCTGTACGGCGTGTGGGTGGGCGCCGCCACGGACGGCGAAGGAGTCGCTCCGCTGCAGCGCGAGATGACTGCCGAGTACGACTGGGACGAGCTGATCAGCCACGGCCTCGGCCAGCTCACCCGGTCCTTCGGCACCGCCCCCGTCGACCCGGACGTCGGCGCGCGGGCGCTGGCCCGGGCACAGCGCCGGATCGCCGCCGCGAACCGCTTCGGCATCCCGACGGTCGCGCACGAGGAGTGCCTGGCCGGTTTCACCGCCTGGCGGGCGACCGCCTACCCGGTCCCGCTCGCCTGGGGCGCCTCCTTCGACCCGGAGCTGGTCGAGCAGGTGGGCCGGCGCATCGGCCGGGACCTGCGCGCGGCCGGGGTCCACCAGGGCCTGGCCCCCGTCCTGGACGTGGTCCGCGACCCGCGCTGGGGACGGGTCGAGGAGACGATCGGCGAGGACCCGTACCTGGTCGGCACCATCGGCACGGCCTACGTGCGCGGTCTGGAGTCGGCCGGTGTGGTCGCCACGCTCAAGCACTTCGCCGGGTACGCGTCCTCGGCGGGCGCCCGGAACCTGGCCCCGGTGCGGGCCGGGGTCCGCGAGTTCGCGGACGTCACCCTGCCGCCGTTCGAGATGGCGCTGCGCGAGGGCGGCGCCCGCTCGGTGATGGCGGCCTACACGGAGACCGACGGGGTGCCGGCCTCCGCCGACCCTGGACTGCTCACCGGGCTGCTGCGCGAGGAGTGGGGGTTCACCGGCACGGTGGTGGCCGACTACTTCGGCATCGCCTTCCTGCAGAGCCTGCACCGGGTCGCGGCGGACGAGGCGGAGGCGGCCCATCGGGCGCTGGCCGCCGGCGTCGACGTGGAGCTGCCGACCGTCAAGTGCTACGGGAAGCCCCTGGTGGCGGCCGTACGGGAGGGACGCGTCCCCGAGTCGCTGGTGGACCGCGCGGCCCGCCGCGTCCTGCTCCAGAAGTGCGAGCTGGGCCTGCTGGACGAGGACTGGCGGCCGGAGCCGCAGGGCCCGCTCGACCTGGACCCGGTGGCGAACCGGGCCCTCGCCGGGCGCCTGGCGCAGGAGTCGTTGGTGCTGCTGGACAACCCCGACGGGCTGCTCCCGCTGGCCCCGGACACCCGGATCGCGGTCGTCGGCCCGCGCGCGGCGGACGCCCTCGCCATGCTCGGCTGCTACTCCTTCCCCTCCCATGTCCTCACCCACCACCCCGACGTCCCGCCCGGCATCGAGATCCCCACCGTGCTGGACGCCCTGCGCGGCGAACTCCCCGACACCAAGGTCACGTTCGCGGAGGGTTGCGGGGTGTCGGACCCGGACACCGCCGGCTTCGCGGAGGCGGTGGCCCGGGCGGCGGAGGCGGACGTGTGCGTGGCGGTGCTCGGCGACCGGGCGGGCCTGTTCGGGCGCGGCACCTCGGGCGAGGGCTGCGACGCGACGGACCTGCGGCTGCCGGGCGCGCAGGGCGAGTTGCTGGACGCGCTGGTGGCCACGGGCGTCCCGGTGGTCCTGGTCCTGCTCACCGGCCGCCCCTACGCCCTGGGCCGCTGGCACGGCCGGCTCGGCGCGGTGGTGCAGGCCTTCTTCCCGGGCGAGGAGGGCGGCCCGGCGGTCGCCGGGGTGCTGTCCGGCCGGGTGAACCCCTCCGGCCGACTCCCGGTGAGCGTCCCGCGGCTGCCCGGCGGCCAGCCGTGGACCTACCTCCAGCCCCCGCTGGGCCTGGCCGGCGAGGTCAGCAGCCTGGATCCGACCCCGCTGTACCCGTTCGGGCACGGCCGCTCGTACACGGAGTTCGCCTGGGAGGAGTTCGCGGGCTCCGCGGCCGACATCGGCACGGACGGCTCGTACGACCTCTCCCTCACGGTCCGCAACACCGGCGACCGGGCGGGCACCGAGGTCGTCCAGCTGTACCTGCACGACCCGGTGGCCTCGGTGACCCGCCCGGACGTGCGCCTGATCGGCTACCAGCGCCTGGACCTGGCCCCGGGCGCCGCCCGCCGCCTCACCTTCCGCTTCCACGCGGACCTGTCGTCCTTCACGGACCGCACGGGAGCGAGGGTGGTGGAGCCCGGCGAACTGGAGCTGCGCCTCGGCCCGTCGAGCGCGGAGGTACGGCACCGGGCGCGGCTGCGGCTGACGGGGCCGGCGCGGGTGGTCGGGCCGGAGCGGCGGCTGCGCTGCGAGGTGGTGGCGTAGAACGCCGACACCCCGCCTCCGGAAACCCGGGGGCGGGGTGTCGAGTGGAGCGCCGGGCAGGCCTTGCACCTGCATCTCCCCGCAGGAAGCGGGGCGTCTTTCCTTGGACCACCAACGCACTGCGTCCGGGGCGGTTCCCGATTCCCGGGTTCCGGCCGTTCGCTGTGTGATGATCATAGCCCAGGTGCGGGGTGCTCGCGCAACCTCAGTGGTCCGCCACCGCCTCGAACCGCCAGCGGTGCACGGCCCGGGTCACCAACTCGGGGCCGGGCTCGGGCAGTTCCGGCAGCGAGGCGTCGTACGGCGCGGCCCACCACGTGATGACCAGCACCCGGTCCTCAGGCGCCCGGAAGGTCTCGCGGCGCAACGGCTCGCCGGTGAGCGGCTGTTCCCGCACCCAGGCGAGCAGGTCCGCCCCCCGTCCCTCGGCGGCCCGGGCCTCCCACATCAGCGCGACCGTCACGAGTACAGGTTCTCCTCGCCGACCTCGTGCACGTGGTCGTGGTCGTGGCCCGGCACGTGCGGGTCGGTGACCGGCAGGGACGAGTCGGCCGACAGGTCCCATGCGGACGCGGCCCGGCCCCGGGCGACCATCTCGGCGCCGAGCGCGGCCACCATCGCGCCGTTGTCCGTGCACAGCTTGGGGCGCGGCACGCGCAGCCGGATGCCGGCCGCCTCGCAGCGTTCCTGGGCGAGTGCGCGCAGCCGGGAGTTGGCCGCCACACCGCCGCCGATCATCAGGTGGTCCACGCCCTCGTCCTTGCAGGCGCGGACGGCCTTGCGGGTCAGCACGTCGACCACGGCCTCCTGGAAGGAGGCGGCCACATCGCGCACCGGGACCTCCTCGCCGGCCGCCCGCTTCGCCTCGATCCAGCGGGCCACCGCGGTCTTCAGACCGGAGAAGGAGAAGTCGTACGCCGGGTCGCGCGGGCCGGTCAGGCCGCGCGGGAAGGCGATCGCCTCCGGGTCGCCCTCGCGCGCGTACCGGTCGATGACCGGGCCGCCGGGGAAGCCCAGGTTCAGCACGCGGGCGATCTTGTCGAAGGCCTCGCCGGCCGCGTCGTCGATGGTCGAGCCCATCGGGCGGACGTCGGAGGTGATGTCCGAGGACAGCAGCAGCGAGGAGTGGCCGCCGCTGACCAGCAGCGCCATGGTCGGCTCGGGCAGCGGGCCGTGCTCCAGCTGGTCCACGCAGATGTGGGAGGCGAGGTGGTTGACGCCGTACAGGGGCTTGCCCAGGGCGTAGGCGTACGCCTTGGCCGCCGAGACGCCGACGAGGAGGGCGCCGGCGAGGCCGGGACCGGCGGTGACCGCGACGCCGTCCAGGTCCCTGGCGCTGATCCCCGCCTCCTTCAGCGCGCGGTCGATCGTCGGGACCATCGCCTCCAGGTGCGCCCGGGAGGCCACCTCCGGTACGACACCGCCGAAGCGGGCGTGCTCGTCCACGCTGGAGGCGACGGCGTCCGCCAGCAGGGTGGTGCCACGGACGATGCCGACGCCGGTCTCGTCGCAGGAGGTCTCGATGCCGAGGACGAGAGGTTCGTCAGTCATTGATATCGGTTCCTTGTACTGAGGCGGAGCCCGCGGCGGAGCCGCTGCCGGGTTCCGTGGTCAGGCGCATCACCAGGGCGTCCACGTTGCCCGGCTGGTAGTAACCGCGCCGGAAGCCGATGGGCACGAAGCCGAAGCGCTCGTAGAGTTTCTGGGCGGGGAGGTTGTCGACCCGGCACTCGAGCATCACCTCGTGGCACTCGAACGCGGTCGCCGCCCGCAGCAGCTCGGTCAGCAGCCGGGCGCCGAGGCCGGTGCCCTGGTGGTCGCGGGCGACGGCGATGGTCTGGACGTCGGCCAGCTCACCGGCCGCTGCCAGGCCCGCGTATCCGACGATCCGGCCGTCGGCGGACTCGGCGACGAGGTAGCAGCGGGTGGCGCCGGTGCCCCGGGCGTGGGCCAGCTCGGACCAGAACATGCCCCGGGACCAGGCGTCCTCGGGGAACAGGTCCCGCTCCAGCCCCAGGACCGGGTCGATGTCCCACCAGCGCATCTCGCGCAGTCGGGGGGGTGCCGGCTGTGTCACTTGGGGGTGACCACCTTGTAGTTCTTGGGGACCTGGGCGTCCGGCCGGCGCAGGTACAGCGGCCGGGGCGCCGGGAGTTCCTCGCCCGCGGCGAGCTTCCGCGCGGCGAGCGAGGCCAGGGCGGCGGCGGACACGTGCTCGGGCTCGTGGGCGCGCGGGAACGTGTCCGGGTAGAGCAGCGCACCCGCGCCGACCGCGGGCAGGCCCGCGACCTGCTCGGCGATGTCGGCCGGGCGGTCGACGGCGGGGCCGGTCAGCCGGGTCCGGGAATCGGCGTAGGTGGCCCAGTAGACCTCCTTGCGGCGGGCGTCGGTCGCCACCACGAAGGGGCCCTTCTCGATGTCTGCGGCGTAGGCGAGGCCGTCCAGGGTGCACAGGCCGTGCACCGGGACGCCGAGCGCCAGGCCGAAGGTGTCTGCGGTCATCAGACCGACGCGCAGGCCGGTGTAGGGGCCGGGCCCGGTGCCGACGACGATGCCGGTGACGGCGTCCAGTTTCAGGCCGGCCTCGGCGAGGACGCGGTCGACGGCCGGCAGCAGCAGCTCTCCGTGCCGGCGCGCGTCCACCTGGCTCGACGAGGCGATGACGTCGGTGCCGTCGTGCAGCGCGACGGTGACGGCGGGCGTTGCGGTATCCAGAGCGAGCAAGAGCACGCGAACAGCCTACGGCGCCCGCGGCTCGCGCATCGCCGTCCCGGCCGGACGGTCACCGGCTGCTACGGTCAGTACGAAGTACGACATATGACACGAGTAAGACCAGGCAGAGGTGGACGCAGGTGGCAGGGACCAGCTCGGGGATCGTGGCCGGCCTCACCGCGGCGGCTCTGGGAACCGTCGGTTTCCTCGCCTTCCGGGCCCAGGCGACCGTCCCGGCGCACCCCGGCGCGATGCCGGCGGCGCACGCGACGGTCGCGTCCAAGGCGCCCCGGGACCGGCATCACCCGACCGCCCTGCCGAGCGGCTCCGGAACGGGTGAACGGGTCGTGTACTCGGTGGACGACGACCGGGTCTGGCTGGTGTCCCCCGGGAACCGCGTGCAGCGCACCTTCCCGGTGCGGCCGGGCAGCGTCGACCCGCCGGCCGGCACCTACTGGGTCACCTCCCGCTCCAACGCGGCCACCGGCACCGACGGCGCCGCCATCGAGCACGTGGTGCGGTTCACCAGCGTGGACGGGGTGACCGTCGGGTTCAGCGCGGCGGTGGACGACGGCTCGGGCACCACGGCCGACGCGAGCGTGAAGACGGGCGGCATCCGGGAGAGCCGGGCGGACGGGGACGCGATGTGGAGGTTCGCGACGATCGGGGTGCGGGTGGTCGTGATCCGCTAGTCGCCCGGGCGCTCCGCCGGAAGGACCGCGAGGTGTCGTCGGCCGGCTGCCGCGGCGCAGTCCTGCGCGACAGGGTGGCGACAGCTCGTCGGGACGTTCCGCGGGCTCAGCCGGACAGCGTCTCCAGGCCGGCGTCGTCCCAGCGCTCACCCAGCCCCGTCACCGTCACGTGCCGTACCTCGTCCGTGGTGTCGCCGACCGCGCGGTGGATGACGACCTGGAGCCGGTCCTCGGTCAGTTCCTCGACCTTGCCCTCGCCCCACTCCACGACGATCACCGAGTCGGGCAGCGAGACGTCGAGGTCCAGGTCCTCCATCTCGTCCAGGCCGCCGGAGAGCCGGTAGGCGTCGACGTGCACCAAGGGCGGGCCGTCGCCGAGGGACGGGTGGACCCGGGCGATCACGAAGGTCGGTGAGGTGACCGCGCCGCGCACGCCGAGGCCCTCGCCGAGCCCGCGGGTCAGCGTGGTCTTGCCCGCGCCCAGCTCCCCGGTGAGCATCACCAGGTCGCCCGCGCGCAGCAGTTTGGCCAGTCGGCGGCCCAGTTCCCGCATCTGTTCCGGGGAGGTGACGGTCAGCTGGGTCTCAGCGGGGTTGTGCGGTGCTGCTGGTGCTTCCATAGCCACTTACCGTAGCTCCTGCCGGCACCGCACCGGCGCGGGTGAGCAGGTCGGCGAGGCGGTCGGTGACCACTTCCGGGTGCTCCAGCATCACCAGGTGCCCGGCGTCCGGCACGAGGACCAGCTCGGCGTCGGGCAGCAGGTCGGCGATGGCCTCGCTGTGCTCGCTGGGCGTGACCAGGTCCTGCACTCCGGCCAGCACCAGCACCGGCATGTCCCGGAAGCAGGTGAGCGCCTCGGTCTTGTCGTGGTCGGTGAAGGCCGGGTAGAACTCGGCGACCACGTCGATCGGTGTGGACTCGATCATCCGCTCGGCGAACCGCTCGACGGCCGGGTCGACGTCCCGCCCCGCGAACGAGTACCGCTTGATGATCCCGGCGAACAGGTCGGCGGTGGCCCGGCGCCCCTTCTCCACCAGCTCCGCCTGCTGCCCGAGGGCCTTCAGCACCCCGGGGAGGATCCGGCGCACCGCGTTGACGCCGGCCACCGGGAGCCCGAAGTTGACCTCGCCGAGCCGCCCGGACGACGTGCCCACCAGGGCGGTGGCGACGACCCGGTCCCGGATCAGCTCCGGGTACTCGGAGGCGAGGGCCATCACGGTCATGCCGCCCATGGAGTGGCCGACCAGGACGAGCGGCCCCTCCGGTGCGGCGGCGTCGAGGACGGCCTTCAGATCGCGGCCGAGCTGGTCGATGGTGAGGGGCACCCGGTCCCGGGTCTGGGCCACGCCCCGCCCGGACCGGCCGTGGCTGCGCTGGTCCCAGTGCACGGTCCGCACCACCCCGCGCAGGGCCGCCCGCTGGAAGTGCCAGGAGTCCTGGCTGAGGCAGTAGCCGTGGCAGAAGACGACGGTGACCGGGGCGGGCGCCTTGCGGCCGAAGAGCCTGCGCCGACGCGGGGACACGCTCGGTCCGGGGTCGGGGTCGACCTCGTCGACCTCGTAGTACAGCTCGGTGCCGTCGTCGGCGTACGCCTTGCCTGGGGTGCCGCGCAGGGTGCCGTAGGGGCCCGCCGAGTCGAGCGCCAGCCGTGCCTTCCTGCGCATCCCGCGGCCCACCGTCATCCGCTCGATGGCGACACCGGCCGCCGCGCCCGCGGCGAGCACGCCTATCGCGGCGCCGGCGATGCCGGTCGCCCTGCGCCAGTTCCCGGCCGCCCCCACGGCGGAGGCGGCGGCGGCCGAGGCCACGACGTCCGCCACGGCCTCCGCGCTGCTCTCGCTCACGTACCGCTCCTCTTCGCCGTACTGCAGTTCGCCTGGATGGGTGTCGCTGCGGAACGGGTTACCCGGCTTCTTGCCCGTTCACCTACCTGCGTCGGCAGCCGATGTGCGGACACGCAGCACCGTTCGCACAGCACCGTTCACGCGGTCCGTTCACACGGACCCGTTCACATAGACGCGGGGAACGCGCGTTCCGATGCGTGTGACGATCTCGTACGCGATCGTGCCGCAGGCCTGGGCCCAGTCCTCGGCCGTGGGCTCGCCCCGGTCTCCGGGTCCGAACAGCACCGCCTCGCTGCCCACCGGAGGCTCGTCGCCGCCGAGGTCCACCACGAACTGGTCCATGGCGACCCGCCCGGCGATCGTCCGCCACTTGCCGTCGACCAGCACCGGGCCGGTGCCCGAGGCGTGCCGCGGGACGCCGTCCGCGTAACCGACCGGCACCAGGCCGAGGGTGGTCTCGCCGGGGGTGACGTAGTGGTGGCCGTAGCTGACGCCGTGGCCGGCCGGGGTGCGCTTGACGAGGGCCAGCGAGGCGCTGAGCGTCATCACCGGGCGCAGCCCGAAGTCCGCGGGGGTGCCGACCTCCGGGCTGGGCGAGACGCCGTACAGGGCGATGCCCGTGCGGACCAGGTCGAAGTGGGTCTCGGGCAGGGTGAGGGTGGCCGGCGAGTTGGCGATGTGCCGCACCTCGGGACGTACGCCCCGCTCCTCGGCGTACGCCGTCATCTCCCGGAACCGGGCGAGCTGGGCGGCGATCGACGGGTGGCCCGGCTCGTCGGCGCACGCGAAGTGCGACCACAGTCCGGTGATCCGGACCAGGCCCTCGGCCTCCGCGCGCAGCGCCGCGGCCACGAGTTCGGCCCAGTCCTCGCCGGGCTGGCAGCCGTTGCGTCCGAGTCCGGTGTCGGCCTTGAGCTGCACGCGCGCGGGGCGCCCCGCCGCCCGGGCGGCCTCGACGACCTCCCGCAGGGCCCACATGCCGCTCAGCGAGACGTCGATGTCGGCCTCGATCGCCTGCCGCCAGGGGCCGCCCGGCACCCACAGCCAGCACAGCATGCGGCCGGGCAGCCCGGCCGCGCGCAGCGCCAGGGCCTCCTCGGCCGTGGCCGTGCCGAGCCAGGTCGCGCCCGCGGCGAGGGCCTCGCGGGCACACCGCAGCGCGCCGTGGCCGTACGCGTCGGACTTGACGACGGCCATCACGGCGGCGCCCTGCGCCCGGGCGCGCAGGGCCCGCACATTGGCGCGCAGGGCGCCCAGATCGATCTCGGCGCGGGCGCGCAGGGCGGCGGTCGGCACAGCTGCTGTCTCACTCATCGCGCCCCCAGTGTCTCAGAGGCCGCCGACAGCCTTCGGGCACCGCCCCCCGCGGGCCCCGGGCGCACGCTCAGGTGCCGGGCCGCCGCCCCCACCGACCCGATGGGCGGCGGTGCTGTGGTCCGGCCCGGCCTCGCCGCCGGCCGTCCCACCGACCCAGGGCGCGGCGGTGCTGTCATCCGGTCCGCTCTCGCCGTGGGCCGTACCACCGCTTCCCTGCGGGCCGTCGCGGGTTGCTCGCGCGGTTCACCGCGACGCCCTCACGCGGTCCTCCGCGGCGTCCCTCGGAGCGCTCCCGCCGCGGCCGCGGTCGGCTGCGCCGCCGGGACGGTGCCCGCCCGGCAGTGGCCGATGCCGCGCCGGCCTCGCGCAGCCCTGCCGTTGGGGTCAGCTGCCCACGTTTCGCCACGCCTCCGGGATGTGTGACGCGACGTCATGGGCGCCCGTGGGTGCGCCGGCGGCGGCCAGGCGGCCCGCCAGCCCGTGGAGGTACGCGGCGACGCTCCCCGCGTCCAGCGCGCTCAGCCCCGCCGCCAGCAGGGACCCGGCGAGCCCCGACAGCACGTCCCCGCTCCCGGCGGTGGCCAGCCACGGCGTCCCCGTGGCGTTGACCCGCACCGCCCCGCCCCCCGCCCCGGCGACCAGCGTCGTCGACCCCTTCAGCAGCACCGTCGCCCGGTACGCCGCCGCCAGCTCCCGCACTGCCGCGAGCCGGGCCCCCTCGACCTCCTCGCGCCGCACCCCCAGCAGCGCGGCGGCCTCCCCGGCGTGCGGGGTCATCAGCGTCGGCGCCGTACGCCGCCGTACCGCGTCCCGCTCGGCCAGCCGCAGCCCGTCCGCGTCCAGCAGCACCGGCACGTCCGCGTCCAGCACCTCGGCCACGCTCCCCGCGTCGTCCCCGGCCCCGGGCCCGGCCACCCAGGCCTGCACCCGTCCGGCCTTGGCGGGCCCGGCGTCGGAGACGAGGATCTCCGGGAAGCGCGCGATGACGGCCGCCCCGGCCGGCCCGACGTACCGTACGGCCCCGGCCCCGCCCCGCAGCGCCCCGGACACCGCCAGCACGGCGGCCCCCGGATACCGCGCCGAGCCCGCGGCGATCCCGACGACCCCGCGCCGGTACTTGTCGCTCTCCGCCGCCGGCGCCGGCAACAGCCGGGCCACGTCGGCGTGTTGCAATGCCTCCAGCTCGGCGTCGGCGGGCGGCGGTTCCAGCCCGATGTCGACGAGCCGCACCACCCCGGCGTACTCCCGCGCGGGATCCACCAGCAACCCGGGCTTGTACGTGCCGAAGGTGACGGTCAGGTCGGCCCGGAGCGCGGCCCCCCGCACCTCCCCGGTGTCCGCGTCGACGCCGCTGGGCAGGTCCACGGCCACCACCGCGGCCCCGGACCGCGCCACCACCCCGGCGAGCCGCTCGGCGTCCGGCCGCAGCCCGCCCTTGCCGCCGATCCCGACGATCCCGTCCACGACCAGGTCGGCCCGCAGGATCGGTTCCTCCGGGGAGTCGGCGGTGGCGACCGTGCCGCCCGCCCGCCGCAAGGCCGCCAGCCCGCCGGCGTGGGCCCGTTCGGGCGCCAGCAGCACGGCCGTCACACCGGCGCCGCGCCGGGCCAGCCGGGCCCCCGCGAACAGGGCGTCACCGCCGTTGTCGCCGCTGCCGACGAGCAGCACCACCCGGCTGCCGTACACCCGCCCGAGCAGTTCGGCACAGGCGGCGGCCAGCCCGGCGGCGGCCCGCTGCATCAGCGCACCCTCCGGCAGCCGTGCCATCAACGCCCGTTCGGCCGCCCTTACCGTCTCCACGCTGTACGCAGTACGCATGGCTCCGAGTCTGCCCCGGAACCCCCACCGCCCACACCCGGGCGCCGGCCCGGTCAGCCCTCGGCGATCACCACGGCCGAGGCCACCCCCGCGTCATGACTGAGCGACACGTGCCAGGCCCGCACGCCCAGCTCCGCCGCCCGCGCGGCGACGGTGCCCTTCACCCTGAGCCGCGGCTGCCCGCTGTCCTCCACGTACACCTCGGCATCGGTCCACTGCAGCCCGGGCGGCGCGCCCAGCGCCTTCGCCAGCGCCTCCTTGGCGGCGAACCGGACCGCGAGCGAGGCGATCCCACGCCGCTCCCCGCTGGGCAGCAGCAGTTCGCGCGTCACGAACAACCGGTCGGCCAGTCCCGGCGTCCGCTCCAGGGACGCCCGGAACCGGTCGATCTCGGCGACGTCGATGCCCACCCCGATGATGCTCATGGCGAGCACCCTACGACCCCGGTGGAGCGGGATCCGGCGACACCACGGCGGCGAACCGGGCTCTAGGCTTCCGGCATGACCTCGCCGCACGCCTATCTCTCCGGCCTCTTCTCCCTGGACGGCCGCACCGCCGTGGTGACCGGCGGGAGTTCCGGTATCGGACGGGCCATCGCGGGGGCGCTGGCGCGAGCCGGGGCCGGTGTGGTGATCGTGGCCCGCGGTGCGGAGCAACTGGCCGAGACGGTCGATGAGTTGACTGCCGACGGCTGCCGCGCGGCCTGGGTCGCCGGGGACCTGGGGTCGCGGGAGGGCGTGCGGGCGGCGGCCGAGGAGGCCGCGGCCGTCTTCGGCGAGCCCGACATCCTCGTCAACTCGGCCGGCATCAACCTCCGGCCGCCGATGGGCGAGTTGGGCGAGGAGGTGTGGGACAGCACGATGGCAGTGAACCTGGAGGCGCCGTTCCTGCTGGGGCAGCGGTTCGGGCCCGGCATGGCCGAGCGGGGCTTCGGGCGGATCATCCACATCACCTCCCAGCAGGCCCACCGCGCCTTCGTGCACAGCGGCGCCTACGGCGTCTCCAAGGGCGCGCTGGAGTCCCTGGCCCGTTCCCAGGCCGAGGCCTGGTCGCCGTACGGGGTCACCTGCAACACCCTGGTGCCGGGCTTCGTGATGACCGCGCTCAACCGGCGGCTGTCGTCCGATCCGGAGCGGGTGGCGGCGCTGGCCGCGCGCACGATGACCGGCCGCAACGGCCTCGCCGAGGACTTCGCGGGCGCGGCGGTGTTCCTGGCGAGCCGTGCCTCCGCCTACGTCACGGGCCAGTCGATCCACGTGGACGGGGGCTTCTCCGTGCACTGAACACAACCCCACGATCAGCCGAGTTCACTGCTCCCGTAGTCTTCCCGGCGACCGGCGCTCCGTCCGCGGACGGACGCCTCGCACCACAACGGGAGGACACAGCTGTGAAGTTGAAGTCTCTGGGCACCGCGCTCACCACCGCGGCCCTGATCGGTACGGCCCTCACCGGCGCCGTCGCCACCGCCGGCACCGCCTCCGCGGCCACCCTGCCGAGGGACTGCAGCAAGGCGATCATCAACGTCAAGGCCAAGGAGACCGTCAACGTCCGCACCTCGCCGAAGACGACCGCCACGGCCGTCGGCATCTGGGGCAAGGGCAAGAAGGGCTCGGTCTGCAACGACGGCAAGGCCTACAAGGGCGGCTCGTACACGGCCTGCGGCAAGAAGAGCAACCTGTGGTACTACGGCGGCGACAAGAAGACCGGCTGGGTGCCGAAGACCTGCATCAACTGGTAGTCACCACGGCCGTACCGGCCGGCTGACCGGGGGGGCGGACGGCACCGGCCGTCCGCCCCTCCTCGTCACCTCGGCCGCCTCACTCCACCGTCACCGACTTCGCCAGGTTCCGGGGCTGGTCCACCTCGTTGCCCCGCGCCGTCGCCAGCTCGCACGCGAAGACCTGGAGCGGGACAGTGGCCACCAGCGGCTGGAGCAGCGTGGGGGTGACCGGGATCCGGATCAGGTGGTCGGCGTAGGGGACCACCGTCTCGTCGCCCTCCTCCGCGATCACGATGGTGCGCGCGCCACGGGCCCGGATCTCCTGGATGTTGGAGACGATCTTGTCGTGGAGGACCGACCGGCCGCGCGGGGACGGTACGACGACGACCACCGGCACGTCCTCCTCGATCAACGCGATCGGACCGTGCTTCAGCTCGCCCGCGGCGAAGCCCTCGGCGTGCATGTACGCCAGTTCCTTCAGCTTGAGCGCGCCTTCCAGGGCCACCGGGTAGCCCACGTGCCGGCCGAGGAACAGCACGGTGTTCTTCGAGGCCAGGGTGCGCGCCAGCGCCCGTACCGGCTCCATGGTCTCCAGGACCCGCTCGACCTCCTCCGAGATCCGGGACAGGTCCTTGATCACGGCCTGGATCTCGTCGCCCCACTTGGTGCCGCGCACCTGGCCCAGGTACAGGGCGACCAGGTAGCAGGCGACCAGCTGGGTGAGGAACGCCTTGGTCGAGGCGACCGCGACCTCGGGGCCCGCGTGCGTGTACAGCACCGCGTCGGACTCGCGGGGGATCGTCGAGCCGTTGGTGTTGCAGATCGCCAGTACCTTCGAGCCCTGCTCGCGGGCGTGCCGGAGCGCCATCAGGGTGTCCATGGTCTCGCCGGACTGGGAGATGGCGATCACCAGCGAGCGACCGTCCAGGATCGGGTCCCGGTAGCGGAACTCGCTGGCCAGTTCCACCTCGCAGGGGATGCGCGTCCAGTGCTCGATGGCGTACTTGGCGATCAGGCCGGCGTGGAAGGCCGTACCGCAGGCCACGATGACGACCTTGTCGATCTCGCGCAGTTCGGAGGGGCTGATCCGCACCTCGTCCAGGGTGAGCGAGCCGGACGGGTCGATGCGGCCGAGCAGGGTGTCGGCGACCGCCTTGGGCTGCTCGGCGATCTCCTTGAGCATGAAGTAGTCGTAGCCGCCCTTCTCGGCGGCGGAGGCGTCCCAGTCCACGTGGTAGGAGCGGACCTCGGCCGGGCGGCCGTCGAAGCCCGTCACGGTGACGCCGTCCCGGCGCAGCTGCACCACCTGGTCCTGGCCCAGCTCGATCGCCGACCGCGTGTGCTCGATGAACGCGGCCACGTCGGAGGCCAGGAACGCCTCGCCCTCTCCGACGCCCACCACCAACGGCGAGTTGCGGCGGGCGCCGACCACCACGTCCGGCTCGTCGGCGTGCACCGCGACCAGCGTGAACGCGCCCTCCAGCCGCCGGCACACCAGCCGCATCGCCTCGGCGAGGTCGGCGCAGGAGGAGAACTCCTCGGCGAGCAGATGGGCGACGACCTCGGTGTCCGTCTCGGAGTTCAGCTCATGGCCCCGCTCGGCCAGTTCCGCACGCAGGAGCGCGAAGTTCTCGATGATGCCGTTGTGGACCACCGCGACCCGGCCGGCGTTGTCCAGGTGCGGGTGCGCGTTGCCGTCCGTGGGACCGCCGTGGGTGGCCCAGCGCGTGTGGCCGATGGCGGTCTGGCCGGTCGGCAGTGGCCGGTCGACCAGCTCCTTCTCCAGGTTGACCAGCTTCCCGGCCTTCTTGGCGGCGGCCAGCCCGCCGTCCGCCAGCACGGCGACGCCCGCCGAGTCGTACCCCCGGTACTCCAGCCGCTTCAGCCCGGCCGTCACGACATCGAGAGCCGACTGTGCCCCTACGTATCCCACGATTCCGCACATGAGCGGCAGCCTACGGTCATACGACGATCAAAAAAGGCCTCCGCCTGCCCGAATTCGGAAATTCCCACCACCGTACGAAGGCCCTGACGGAGCCGCGGAGCCGACGGGACCGGACTGCGCGCGTGACGGACCCCACCCGCCGTCCCGTTCAAACTCCGTTAACAATGGACTGTGATCTCACCGGTCTCCTCGATGCCCCGGAGCGCCCACCGGCACAGGCCGGAGGCGACTCCCTACGTCGATCTCACCCGCGCCGAGTGGAGCGCGCTGCGCGACAAGACACCGCTGCCGCTCACCGCCGAGGAGGTGGAGAAGCTCCGCGGTCTCGGCGACGTCATCGACCTCGACGAGGTCCGGGACATCTACCTCCCGCTCTCCCGGCTCCTCAACCTCTACGTCGGCGCCACGGACGGCCTCAGGGGCGCGCTGAACACCTTCCTGGGCGAACAGGGCTCCCAGTCGGGCACCCCGTTCGTCATAGGGGTCGCCGGCTCCGTGGCCGTGGGCAAGTCCACGGTGGCCCGGCTGCTCCAGGCCCTGCTCTCCCGCTGGCCCGAGCACCCGCGCGTGGAACTGGTCACGACGGACGGCTTCCTGCTGCCCACCCGGGAGCTGGAGGCCCGCGGCCTGATGTCGCGGAAGGGATTCCCCGAGTCCTACGACCGCCGGGCCCTGACCCGCTTCGTCGCCGACATCAAGGCCGGCAAGGGCGAGGTGTCCGCGCCGGTCTACTCCCACCTCATCTACGACATCGTGCCGGGCGAGAAGCTCACCGTCCGCCGCCCGGACATTTTGATCGTGGAGGGCCTGAACGTCCTCCAGCCCGCCCTGCCCGGCAAGGACGGCCGCACCCGGGTGGGTCTCGCCGACTACTTCGACTTCAGCGTGTACGTCGACGCGAGCACCGAGGACATCGAGAGCTGGTACCTCAGCCGCTTCAGGAAGCTGCGCCAGACGGCCTTCCAGAATCCGAACTCGTACTTCCGCAAGTACACCCAGGTCTCCGAGGAGGAGGCCCTCGACTACGCCCGCACGCTGTGGCGGACCATCAACAAGCCCAATCTGGTCGAGAACATCGCCCCGACCCGCGGCCGGGCCACCCTGATCGTGCGCAAGGGCCCGGACCACAAGGTGCAGCGCCTGCGGCTGCGCAAGCTGTAGCCGGCCGTGTTGGATGGGCGCCATGCTGCATCTGCGCCTGATCACCCCGGCGGAGCGGACCGACGAGGTCGTCCGTCTGATCGAGAAAACGGTCGGTACCACCCACCTCGTCGTCCTGCCGGGCGCCGCCCGCAACCCGGCCGGCGACCTCGTCCTGTGTGACGTGGCCCGCGAGGCGGGCGACGAACTCATCGCCGGGCTGCGGCGGATCGGCCTGGACGACACCGGTTCGATCGCCGTCGAGACCATCGACCTCTCGCTGTCCCGGCGCGCCGACAGGGCCGAGGCGGAGGCGCCGGGCGAGGGCGCGGACGCGGTGCTGTGGGAGGGGCTGACCGACGCCACCCACGAGGAGTCGACGCTGTCGTTCACCTATGTGGCCTTCATCACCCTGGCCACGATGATCGCCGCCTGCGGCGTGGTGCTGGACAACGCGATCCTGATCGTGGGCGCGATGGCGGTGGGACCGGAGTTCGGGCCGCTCGCCGGCATCAGCACGGCCGTGGTCCAGCGTCATCCGCGCCTGGCGTGCCGCTCGCTGATCGCGCTGCTGGTGGGCTTCGCGGTGGCGATGGCGGTGACCGTCGGCTTCAGCCTGTTCATGGACGCCCTCGGGCTGTTCCACCGGTCGGCGCTGGAGGGCGAACGCCCCAACAGCGCCTTCGTGTACGCCCCCGACGCCTTCTCGTTCATCGTGGCGGTGCTGGCCGGCATAGCCGGCACCCTGTCCCTGACCTCGTCCAAGTCGGGCGCGCTGGTGGGCGTGGCCATCTCGGTGACGACGGTCCCCGCAGCGGCCAACGCGGCGGTCGCCCTGGCCTACGGCGACACGAACCAGACCCTGGGCTCGTCCGTCCAGCTCCTGGTGAACCTGGCGGGGATCGTCGTGGCGGGCACACTGACGCTGCTGGCGCAGAAGTACTTCTGGAAGAAACAGCGGGGATTCTCCCGCAGGGCGGCGTAGCCGGCCCAGGGGTGCGGGGAACTGCGCGACGAGCCACGACGGACCCGCAGCCCGCCGCGCACGGTTCTTCGCCCCTTTGGAACCGGAACTATCCCAGCGCCGACTTCACCGCATCGGCCAGCCGCCCGGCAACCGCCCGCGCCTGCTCGATGTCCGCGGCCTCGACCATGACCCGGACCAACGGCTCCGTACCGGAGGGCCGCAGCAGCACCCGCCCCGTGGCCCCCAGCTCCTTCTCCGCCTCGGCCACGGCGGCAGCGACATCCGCGGACGTCCTCACCCGGGACTTGTCCACATCGGGGACGTTGACGAGGACCTGCGGCAGCCGCTCCATGACGGAGACCAGCTCCCGCAGCGTACGACCGGTCTCGGCGACCCGCGCCGCCAGCAGCAGGCCGGTCAGCGTGCCGTCCCCGGTGGTCGCGTGGTCGAGGATGATGACGTGCCCGGACTGCTCGCCGCCGAGGGCGTAGCCGTGCTCCTTCATCTCCTCCAGGACGTACCGGTCGCCGACGGCGGTCTGCACGAGCCGGATGCCCTCGCGCTCCATCGCCAGCTTGAAGCCGAGATTGGACATCACGGTCGCGACGACGGTGTCGGAGCGCAGTGCGGAACGCTCCCGCATCGCCAGCGCGAGCACGGAGAGGATCTGGTCGCCGTCGACCTCGTCGCCGGTGTGGTCCACGGCCAGGCAGCGGTCGGCGTCGCCGTCGTGCGCGATGCCGAGGTCCGCGCCGTGCTCCAGGACCGCGGCCTTGAGCCGGCCCAGGTGGGTCGAGCCGCAGCCGTCGTTGATGTTGAGGCCGTCCGGCTCGGCGCCGATCGTGACGACCTGGGCGCCGGCCCGGGCGAACGCCTCCGGCGAGACCCCCGAGGCCGCGCCGTGCGCTTCGTCCAGGACGATCTTCAGTCCGTCGAGCCGGTTGGGCAGGACCGACAGGAGGTGGGCGATGTACTGCTCGGAGCCCTCGTCGTACGACCTTACGCGGCCGACCCCGGCGCCCGTCGGCCGCTCCCAGGGCTCGCCGTGCCGGTGCGCGTCGTACACCGCCTCGATCCGGTCCTCCAGCTCGTCGGCGAGTTTGTGGCCGCCGCGGGCGAAGAACTTGATGCCGTTGTCCGGCATGGCGTTGTGGCTGGCGGAGAGCATCACACCGAGGTCGGCGCCGAGCGCGCCGGTCAGGTGCGCCACCGCGGGCGTCGGCAGCACGCCGACGCGCAGCACGTCCACGCCCGCGCTCGCCAGGCCCGCGACCACCGCGGCCTCCAGGAACTCCCCGGACGCGCGCGGGTCCCGTCCGACCACCGCCGTCGGCTTGTGGCCCTCGAAGGTGCCCGCCTCGGCCAGCACGTGCGCCGCGGCGACGGAGAGGCCGAGCGCCATCTCGGCCGTCAGATCCGCGTTGGCGACACCGCGCACGCCGTCCGTGCCGAAGAGTCGTCCCACTTGTCCTCCCGAGGAAACATGCGATCACACAAGCCTTTGAGCGTCTTGTGTCGTTATACGCCCTTGGCTGGGATAAGCGAACGCCCCGGGGGCACATGTGGCGTGCCGCCGGGGCGTTCGGAGTACGAGCAGGCAGCTGCTGGTTAGCGCTTGCTGTACTGCGGAGCCTTGCGGGCCTTCTTCAGACCGGCCTTCTTCCGCTCGACCGCGCGGTCGTCGCGGCGCAGGAAGCCGGCCTTCTTCAGCGGGCCGCGGTTGTTGTCGACGTCGGCCTCGTTCAGCGCACGGGCGACACCGAGACGGAGCGCACCGGCCTGGCCGGAGACACCGCCACCGGCGATGCGGGCGATGACGTCGTAACGGCCCTCGAGCTCGAGCACCTTGAAGGGCTCGTTGACTTCCTGCTGGTGCACCTTGTTCGGGAAGTAGTCCTCGAGGGTGCGACCGTTGATCTTCCACTTGCCGGTGCCCGGGACGATCCGGACGCGGGCGATGGCGTTCTTGCGGCGGCCCAGGCCGGCGGCCGGCTGGGGCTCGCCGAAGCGGGAGGCCAGGGACTCCGAGGTGTACTCGCCCTCGACGGGGACCTCGGACTCGGTGGTGTAGCTGTCGATGTCAAGCTCTTCGAGCGGCTGCTCGGCAGTGGTCTCGGCCACGATGCTCCTCAGATTCTCTTCAGTCTTAGGGGGTGGCCGGACTTACTGCGCGACCTGGGTGATCTCGAACGGCACCGGCTGCTGGGCAGCGTGCGGGTGCTGGTCGCCCGAGTAGACCTTCAGCTTGGTGAGCATCTGACGGCCCAGGGTGTTCTTGGGGAGCATGCCCTTGACGGCCTTCTCGATGGCCTTCTCGGGGTTCTTCGCCAGCAGCTCGTCGTAGCGGACGGAGCGCAGACCACCCGGGTAGCCGGAGTGGCGGTACGCCATCTTCTGGGTCCGCTTGTTGCCGGACAGGTGCACCTTGTCGGCGTTGATGATGATGACGAAGTCACCAGCGTCGACGTGCGGCGCGTAGATCGGCTTGTGCTTGCCCCGGAGGAGGGTCGCGGCAGTGGTGGCGAGACGGCCCAGGACAACGTCCTGAGCGTCGATGACGTGCCACTGGCGCGTCACATCGCCGGGCTTGGGGCTGTACGTACGCACGGTTCGTAGCCTTCGCTTCGAGTGAATGGTCCTAAACAAGGTCACCGAAACGATCACGACAGCCTTGAACCCACGGCGGCGACGCAAACCGCGTGCGTGGGGTCGCTGGTCATCGGCCCGGTGGACCGGTGTAAGGGCCCGTCCCGTGAGAATGAGCAAGCCAATACACAACGAAGAAGTAGGTTACCGGGCGGCCCCCGGACGGGTCAAAACGAGGCAGGCCGGTAGACGGACCCCGCACCCCCGGCCCCCCGTCTAAGATGCGCCCCATGAGTTACGGGCAGGGGGGACCCCAGTCTCAGTGGGATCCCTGGAAACCGCAATCCCAGCAGCCGTGGAGCAGCGGAGCCGACGACGGGTCGCCGGACTGGGCCGCGCTCGCCGAGGCCTCGGAGACGCGGAACAAGCGCCGCAGGCTGCTGTTCATAGCCGGCGGCGGGCTCGCCACGGTCGCGATAGGCACCGCGGTCGCCATGGCCGTGGTCTCCGCGAACGGCGGTGATCCGCAGGCCGGGCCGAGCAACCTGCCCGCCAGCGCCTCCATCCCGGGCTCCGGCGGCGCGACGCCGTCCTTCGCGCCCACCAGCGCGCCGCCGCCGCTGGACCCGGAGGACTTCATCTCCAGCGCCAAGAAGGACACCGCACCACTCAGCGCGGACGGCCTGTTCCCGGGCAAGCAGCTCACCATGAGCGGCACGGTGTACAAGAAGGGCCCGACGGCCGACACCCGCAGCTGCGCCACCGCCGCGGGCGGCACGCTGCCCAAGATCCTCACCGCCAACGGCTGCACCCGCCTGATGCGCACGACCTACAGCAACGGCGGCATCGCGGTCACCGTGGGCGTCGCCGTGTTCGACACCGCGGCCCAGGCCACGAAGGCCAAGGCGCAGACCAACGACCAGAGCATCGTGCGCTCACTGTTCGGCAAGGGCGTCAAGCCGTTCTGCGACGGCGCGTTCTGCCGCTCCACCCGCAACGCCTACGGCCGCTACGCCTACTTCACGATCTCCGGCTTCACCAGCGGCAAGGACGTCACCACCAAGGACACCAAGGTCTTCCGCACCGGCAACGACCTGGCGCAGTTCACCGCGAACCAGATCCACCGCCGGGGCCAGGCCCAGGCCTCGGCCGCCGCGAACCGGTAGCCGCCAGCGCCGCCCGAGCCGCAGCCGCAGCGGGATCACGGCCGACTCCAGCCGGGTGCGCAGCGTCATCTCGGAGACACCCTCCGTGCGCTCGGCGAAGCGGATCGGGTATCTCCACGGCCGTGTGCCCGGCCCGTACGGCCTGGCGGTGACGTCCCGGATCCCGGTGCCGCACGCTCATCCGGTGCCGGGGTTCTTGATCCAGATGCGGTAGTGACCGGTGCCACTGGAGTTGCGGAACGGCAGGTCGGCGAGGAGCCGGTAGTGCGCGTTGCCCCTGAGCGCGTCCGCGACGACCGTGTCCACCCGGGGGTTGGTGAGGCCGTCCAGGACGATCAGGTCGTACGCGCCCTCGCGCAGCGCCGCCCGGTAGCCGGCGTCGCCGGAGTGGTGCCGGCCCTTCCTGTCCGTGTACTCCATGGCGAAGGCGCCCTGCCACTGCCGCTGGCTGGTCTTCTCGCGCAGGTAGTAGACGGGCACCTCGGGCGTCGAGGCGAGGTAGCGGCCCGTGCGGTCCACGTGGGAGTCGATGACCTGGATCATCCTCGCGGAGTCGGGCCAGACGCCGAACCGCCAGTCCGCCTGGGAGATGCCGAGGCAGAGCGCCGCCGTCCACAGCATGATGCCGAGCTGGGGATAGCGGAAGTGGGCGCCTATCAGCCGGGTCACGCCCACGCCGGCCATCGGCGCGGCGAAGAGCAGTCCGAAGCCGACGTGCTTGAACAGCGAGACCACCGTGCCCAGGTGCACCTGGTACGCGGGCGCGAGCAGGGCGGTGCCGCACAGCACCAGCCCGAGCAGCGCCCGCCGGCGCCGGCCGGGGTTGGCGAGCCGCTGGGCGAGCGGGGACTCGTTCATCCGGCTGCGCCGCACGTAGGAGATCGCGCCGCCGACGGCCGTGAGGAACATCAGCCCGCCCCACTCGGCCGACCGCTGGAGCAGGAAGGCGGCGCCGTCGGAGCCGTGGTCCCGGTCGGTGGTGGTCTGCCGCACACCGGCCAGCAGGTCGGTGCTGTACATGCCGGCCGCCAGCAGGGCACCGACGCCGAGCGCGAGCAGCAGCATCCGCAGGAAGGCCTTGCCGCCCTTGTGCGGCCGGCCGGTGAGCAGCGCGAGCACGACGATCGTCGGCAGGTACAGCCCGGACGCGTACTTCACGCCGACGGCGAGCACGGCGACGGGCGCGGCGAGCAGCACGGCGGCCACCGGCGCCCGGTCGGTGCGTACGACGATCCACGTGGCCAGGGCCAGCAGGAACACGGCGGCGGCGTCGTAGGTGGCGAAGTACCCCATGACGACGGTCGACTGCACCACGGCGAAGAGCGCCGCGCCGGCCAGCGCGGCCCGCTCGTTGAACAGCCGCCGGGTGAAGGAGTACAGCAGCGCGGTGGTGCCCAGCATGAAGGCCAGGCTGAGCGTGCGCGCTCCCGCGAGCCCGAAGCGGCCGTCGACGACGGCGGCGAGCACCGGGTACAGCTGCGGCGAGCCGGAGAAGTACGCCGCGTAGTTCACCGGCAGCGGGGTGCCGTGCAGCAGGTGCTGCAGCTCGGCGTGTCCGGCTGACAGGTACAGGGCCTCGTCCTGGAACGCCGTGTTGGACAGGCGCAGCGAGAGCACCGCCTGGACGGCCAGCACGAACAGCAGCACGGCCCGGCTGACCCAGGCGCGCCGCCGGCTCGCGGCCATGTCCCAGCCGACCTCGGGGGTCTCCGGCACGTGGTACCCGGGCTCGGCCGCCTCGGCCGCCTCGGCCGTTTCCGGCACGGGCTGCGGGACGGAGGCAGGCTGGTCGGCCGGCTGCTGGTACGGATAGGTCCGGGGGTCGTAGTCGTACCCCTCGGGTGTCTCGTACGCCTGGGGGACGCCGTAGCCCTGGGGGACGCCGTACCCCTGATGTGTCTGGTACCCCTGGGGAACGTCGTACCCCGGATGTGTCTCGTACCCCTGGGGAACGTCGTAGGCCTGCGGCTGGCGCGGCACGTAGCCGTCGGAGTTGAACCAGCCGCCCTGCGGCTCGTCGTCGGCGTACGGGTCGTACGGCTCGGGGGTGTAGTACCGGGGTTGTGAGGTCATGACGGCTTCCGTACGTCGAAGCCGAACCGGTCGTCGGCTGCCAGGCGCTTGAACTCCTTCAGCGCGAGCGGGCTGGCCTCCAGCCGCCAGTCGGCGCGCTTCTTGTGGTTGAACCAGACGAAGCCGAGCATGTCGTCGTCGGCCGCGACGCCCGCGAACAGGTTGCGGATGTCGGCGCGGCGCCGCTCGCCGGGCATGGCGGCGGTCTCCAGCAGCAGGAACGGCTTCTCGGTGAAGGTGCGGATCCGGTCGCGGGTGGGCCCGAAGACGCTGTCGAAGGCGTTGTCGGAGCCGGTGGTGAAGTAGCCGATCAGACCCACCCAGTCGACGTAGGCGTCGCCCGGGTAGTACGGCTCCAGCTTCACGTTCCGCACCGGGTTGACGATGTTGGGCGACCAGGCCCAGATGACGTTGGTGGCGCCGGCGTCCACGAAGGTCCGGTGGATGTGCCGCCAGGCGGCCACGTACTGGGCCGGGGTCACGTGGTCCGTGCCCCACTTCTCCCAGTGGCCGTTGAACTCGTCCGCGAAGTCGATCACCACGGGCAGGTTCAGGCGGCGGACGGCGGCCGCGTACTCCTTGACGTACGGGTCGGACCTGCCCGCCGCGATGTCGGTGAGCGGGGTGTCGAAGGGCTCCCAGGACATCAGCGTCAGCGCGCCCTCGGCCCAGGCGTTGCGCACCCCGGTGGCGTCGAAGCCGTCGCCCCAGCCGGCGTAGTACTCGACGAGGTTCGGCTGCTTGCCGGTCGAGCCGGTGTACGCGTCGACGCTCTTCATGGCGGTCGGGGCGCCCGGCACGGCCACGCCGTAGTACTTCTTCGCGGGCTTCAGCAGGGGCGTGACGTCGTAGGGGATGTCCTGGTCGGGGTTCGCGGAGGAGTGCGGGGCCGCCGTGCCGGTGCCGGACACCGGCGATCCGCCGGAGTCGCCGAGGAGCGAGCAGCCGGTGAGCGCCAGCAGGCCGACGAGAGCGCCGGCCAGGGCAGCACGGACCCTGAAGAAACGTTTCACCGATCGCATCAGGCGGTCTCCGCCCCCGCACGCGGCTGGACCAGGACCCGGCCGACGACCAGGGCGTAGAACAGCCCGGAGGACAGGATCAGGGCGAAGTCCGGGGCGTTCATGGTGAACGTCCGGTACACCGCCGCGGTGACCCAGACCAGCGCCGTGCCGCCGCTCCACGCCCACATGCCGATCCAGAAGCGGCGCGTCTTGTTCTTCTTGGCGCCGGAGGAGCCGGTCGGCTGCCAGCCCATGCGGTTCTTGCGCAGGATGTCCCAGATGGCGAAGACGTGCGCCCAGCCGTACATCATGCGGGCCGCCCAGGCCTCCAGGCGGTACGGCGCCCTGTGCCACATCGGGAAGACGATCGTGGTGTAGAGGATGCTGGGCACCACCAGCAGCAGATGCTCGACCTTGAGCTTCTCCGGCATCATCAGCAGCAGCACGATCGGGATGACCGGGGCCGCGAAGGTGAACAGCGCGGTGTGGATGTAGTAGAAGAACCCGGACATGTAGCACAGCCGGCTGGAGAGCCTGATCCTCGCCTGCCAGAACTTGCGGCTGCCGAGCAGGCTCATCGAGCCCGAGCACCAGCGGTACTGCTGGTTGAAGAAGGCGCCGGCGCTGTCCGGGCACACCCCGGTGGACACCGCGACCGGCACGTACCGAAGGTCCCAGCCGAGCCCGCGCAGGTCGAAGCCGGTGTGCACGTCCTCGGAGTGCTCGATCAGGGTCGTACCGCCGTTGGTCTCCAGGGCCGCCCGCCGGTAGATCGCGCAGGAGCCGACGCAGATGGCGCCGTCACTGCCCTGCCGGGAGACCTGCACGGACCGGTAGAACAGCTCCTGCACCGCGCCCGCGCCGCGCTCGATCCAGTTCTGCGAGTCGAGCACCCGGAAGTACTGCGGGGACTGGACGATGCCGATCCGCGGATCGTCGTCCATGTACGGCAGCAGCTCCTCCAGCAGGTCGGCGCGCGGGGTGAAGTCGGCGTCGAGGATGAGGACGTACTCGCCGTCGGACTGTCCGAAGCCGAAGTGCAGGTTGCCGGCCTTCTTGAACCAGCCCCGGTTCTCCCGGGTGCCGTAGCGGAAGCCGAAGTCCCGGGCCATCGCCGCCAGCTCCGGGTTCGCCCCGTCGTCCAGCACGAACGGCACGCAGACACCGGGGTACCGGTCGGCCATCGCCCGCACGTGCCACCAGGTGTTGTGCAGCACCTCGATGGGTTCGCCGCACACCGGCAGGAACACGTCGACGGTCGGGTACACCGCGGGCCGCCAGTTCTGCACCAGCCGACGGTGGTGGGCGATGTCGAAGTCCCGGGTGAAGCCGTTGACCCGCAGCGACACCAGGTAGTAGACGACCGTGAAGACCAGCAGCGGGGTGTAGACCCACAGCACCGGCGTGGACTGCGCCAGCTTGAACTGGCTCGTCACCAGACAGCAGAAGCTGACCAGCGAGCTGATCGTCAGGATCCACAGGTGCCGGTGCGCGTAGGAGTACTTCTCCTTGTCCGTCGGCGGGAGCGGCAGCAGTCCCAGCGCGGGGCGCCCGCCGCGCCCTGCCCGTCGCCGCCCGCCGCTCCGGCGCGCCGCGCGACGCCCCCCGGTCCGCACGGGACCCACTGAAGTCATGCCGTTGTCCAACCCCGGGCCCGTACCGACCCGTCGACCCCCCACCCGATCCGGCCACCCCTGTCGAACATGCGGCCGGAAGGCGCAAGATTAATCGAGGTGTATGAAACGCGTAAGAGTCGACCACGTCGGTTACGCCAGGTAAGTCCAGACATGGTGCATAAGCGCCGCGAAATGCAACGTAACTAACAGGTATCGCAACCGGACGCACCGGGCAGCGACCGCTTGTTCCGGGCCTCCTTGTTCCGCGCCGCCAGCAGCTCGTCGGCCGGGTAGCCGACCTCCTCCAGGGTCAGCCCGTGCGGCCGTACGACATGCACCGCGGAGTCCCGCACGCCCGCGGCCAGCACCTTCCCGGGCCACTCCGGCCCCCGGTGCCCGTCCCCCACGAACAGCAGCGCCCCGATCAGCGAGCGCACCATGTTGTGGCAGAACGCGTCCGCCCGCACGGTCGCGGTGATGATCCCGTCGTCGCCCCGGACCAGGCTCAGCTCCTGGAGCGTGCGGATCGTGGTCGCGCCCTCGCGCTTCTTGCAGTAGGCGGCGAAGTCGTGCTCGCCGAGGAGCGCCCGGGCCGCCTCGTTCATGGCGTCCACGTCGAGCGGCCAGTCGTGCCACAGCACATGGTTGCGCAGCAGCGGATCCACGCCTCCCGGGTTGTCGGTCACCCGGTACGCGTACCGCCGCCAGACCGCCGAGAACCGCGCGTTGAAGCCGCTGGGCGCCTCGCGCAGGGCCCAGACGCGGACGTCCCTCGGCAGCCGGCCGGCGAGCCGCTTGAGCAGCTTCTCGTGATGCTCGCGCCACACGCCCTCGGGCAGATCCACATGGGCCACCTGCCCGCGCGCGTGCACGCCGGCGTCGGTCCGCCCCGCGACCGTCAGCTCGTAGGTCTCCCGCGACCGGGTCACCGTCCGCAGCGCGTCCTCGATCTCGCCCTGCACCGTACGCCTGCCACCGGCCTGCTTGGCCCAGCCGTGGAAGCCGGTGCCGTCGTAGGACAGGTCGAGACGGAGACGGACATGGCCGGGCTGTACTTCGTCACTCACGTACAGATCCTCTCAGGAACACAAGAGCGGGCCCGCTCCTCGAAAGGAACGGGCCCGCAAACGCCCTTCGGGGGCGCGGGGAACTGCGCGACAGGCCACGACAAGGCCGCACCCGCCGACGTATCAGTCCCCGGCAGAACGCTTACGCGTCCTTGGACTCCTCGGCAGCGGCCTCCTCGGCCGGAGCCTCGGTCGCCTCGGGGGCCTTGGCCTCCTCGGCCTCCTTGACCGCACGCTTGGTGGCGGCCTCGGCCTCACCGGTCGCCTGCTGCGCAACCGTCAGCGCCTCGACCAGCTCGATGACGGCCATGGGCGCGTTGTCGCCACGGCGGTTACCGATCTTGGTGATGCGGGTGTAGCCACCCGGACGGTTCTCGTAGCGCGGGCCGATCTCGGTGAAGAGCGTGTGGACGACGCTCTTGTCCGTGATGACCTGGAGCACCTGACGGCGGTTGTGAAGGTCGCCCTTCTTCGCCTTGGTGATCAGACGCTCGGCGTACGGCCGCAGACGGCGGGCCTTCGCCTCGGTGGTGGTGATACGGCCGTGCTCGAAGAGGCTCTTCGCCAGGTTGGCGAGGAGGAGCTTCTCGTGCGCGGCGCTGCCGCCCAGACGGGCACCCTTGGTGGGCTTCGGCATGTTCTTTCTCCTGTGTGTCTGCCCCGGCCGTGTCAGGTACCGGGGTCAGTATCCGAGCAGGCGGTTGCCTGTCGGAGATCCGGACGACAGCCCGCAAGGGGCATGTCGTCCGGAAGGGGCGCGGGGAACTGCGCGACAACCACAGCGCACCCGCACCCGAGTACGGACCGGAAGGCCCGAGCTCTCAGTACTGCTCGGTCTCCACGAAGCCCGCGTCCGCGTCGTCGTCCGCGCCGAACGCGTCCGCGGCGGCCGTGGGGTCGAATCCGGGCGGGCTGTCCTTCAGGGCCAGGCCCATGCCGGCCAGCTTCGCCTTGACCTCGTCGATGGACTTCGCACCGAAGTTGCGGATGTCCAGGAGGTCGGCCTCGGAACGCGCGACGAGCTCACCCACGGAGTGGATGCCCTCACGCTTGAGGCAGTTGTACGACCGAACGGTGAGCTCCAGCTCCTCGATCGGCAGCGCCAGGTCGGCGGCGAGGGCGGCGTCCGTCGGGGACGGGCCCATGTCGATGCCCTCGGCGTCGATGTTCAGCTCGCGGGCGAGACCGAACAGCTCGACCAGGGTCTTACCGGCCGACGCCATGGCGTCACGCGGACGCATGGCCTGCTTGGTCTCGACGTCGACGATCAGCTTGTCGAAGTCGGTGCGCTGCTCGACACGCGTGGCCTCGACCTTGTACGTGACCTTGAGAACCGGCGAGTAGATGGAGTCGACCGGGATACGGCCGATCTCCTGGCCCACCTGCTTGTTCTGCACGGCCGAGACGTAGCCGCGACCGCGCTCGACGGTCAGCTCCATCTCCAGCTTGCCCTTGCCGTTGAGCGTGGCGAGGACGAGGTCGGGGTTGTGCACCTCGACACCGGCCGGGGGCGCGATGTCGGCGGCGGTGACCAGACCCGGGCCCTGCTTGCGCAGGTACATCACGACCGGCTCGTCGTGCTCCGAGGAGACGACCAGCTGCTTGATGTTGAGGATCAGGTCGGTGACGTCCTCCTTGACGCCCGGCACGGTGGTGAACTCGTGCAGGACGCCGTCGATCCGGATGCTGGTGACAGCAGCGCCGGGGATCGAGGAGAGGAGGGTGCGGCGGAGGGAGTTGCCGAGGGTGTAGCCGAAGCCCGGCTCCAGCGGCTCGATCACGAACCGGGAGCGGAACTCGTCGACGACCTCTTCGGTCAACGAGGGACGCTGAGCGATCAGCATGTGTGGATCAGATCCTTCTTTCGTGGACGCCCGCTATTTGACGTCCGACGGAAACCGCACCTGTGAGAAGTGCGGGTACTGCAAGGGTACGGGCGATACGGCCCTTTTCACGGGGCCGTACCGCCCGAAAAACCCTGAAGCAGCCGGTGCCTCAGACGCGGCGGCGCTTCGGCGGGCGGCAGCCGTTGTGCGGGGTCGGGGTGACGTCCTGGATGGAGCCGACCTCGAGGCCCGTGGCCTGCAGGGAGCGGATCGCGGTCTCACGACCGGAACCCGGGCCCTTCACGAACACGTCGACCTTGCGCATGCCGTGCTCCTGGGCGCGGCGGGCAGCCGACTCGGCGGCCATCTGCGCGGCGAACGGCGTGGACTTCCGGGAGCCCTTGAAGCCGACGTGGCCGGCGGAGGCCCAGGAGATCACGTTGCCGGACGGGTCCGTGATGGAGACGATCGTGTTGTTGAACGTGCTCTTGATGTGCGCGTGGCCGTGAGCGACGTTCTTCTTTTCCTTGCGGCGCACCTTCTTGGCAGCGCCCTGACGTCCCTTGGGGGGCATCTACTAACTCCTACGGGAGGTGGTCGGTCCTACAGCGAAGACCGTGGACAGGTGTCCGCTGCGGACTACTTCTTGCCCGGCTTCTTCTTGCCGGCGATGGCGCGACGCGGCCCCTTGCGGGTGCGAGCGTTGGTGCTGGTGCGCTGACCGCGGACGGGCAGACCGCGACGGTGACGGAGACCCTGGTAGGTGCCGATCTCGACCTTGCGGCGGATGTCGGCCTGGATCTCGCGACGGAGGTCACCCTCGGTCTTGATGTTGTTGTCGACGTACTCGCGGATCGCGACCAGCTGCTCTTCGGTGAGGTCACGAACACGGGTGTTCGGGTCGACGCCGGTCGCAGCCAGCGTCTCCTTCGAGAGGGTCCGGCCGATGCCGAACACGTAGGTGAGGGCGATCTCCACGCGCTTGTCGCGCGGGATGTCGACACCGGAAACGCGTGCCATTCAATGGCTCCTGGTGAATCTTCGGAGGTCTTCCACAGAGCCGGCTCCCGGCCGCCGTACCAGGTACGAACCGGGTCCCCGGCCTCCGAACCGGGGGTGTCGAGCTGGATGGCTCGGGCTCTGCGTATGAACATATTCAGCTCGCGTCGCGCGAAACTCTGCGATAGAGGTGCAGAGGGTGATGGTCGTGCGTCAGCCCTGGCGCTGCTTGTGGCGCGGGTTCTCGCAGATGACCATGACCCGGCCGTGACGGCGGATCACCCTGCACTTGTCGCAGATCTTCTTGACGCTCGGCTTGACCTTCATGGGGTGAGGTTCTCCGGGTCAGTGCCATCGCACCGGGCGGGCCCGGGGCGCGGGCAAGATCTACTTGTACCGGTAGACGATCCGGCCACGCGTCAGGTCGTACGGAGACAGCTCCACCACGACCCGGTCGTCAGGGAGGATGCGGATGTAGTGCATACGCATCTTGCCGCTGATGTGTGCCAGGACCTGGTGGCCGTTCTGGAGCTCGACCTTGAACATGGCGTTCGGAAGAGACTCGACGACAGTGCCCTCGATCTCGATGGCACCTTGCTTCTTGGCCACGCTTCGCCCTTCGAATCGACTACCTTGATCGACTCCGTCTCAAGCATGCGGACATGCGGGTGCACGAGAGCCGACGAGTCAGTCTACGTCGGCGCACCGCGAAAGGCGAATCGAGGAAGTCTGCCCCATGGCGGAGATCGTTAAGCGAGCGGGTCCGGAGCAGCCGTGATGCCGTACTCGGCGAGCTTGGCCCTGCCGCCGTCGGGGGCCGTCAGGACCAGGGGGCCCTGCTCGGTGAGGGCGACCGAGTGCTCCCAGTGGGAGGACCAGGTGCCGTCGGTGGTGATGACCGTCCAGTCGTCGGAGAGGACCTCCGTGCGCGGGGTGCCGAGCGAGACCATCGGCTCGATGGCGAGGCAGAAGCCGGGCACCAGCTTGGGGCCCTTGCCGCGACGGCGGTCGACGTAGTTCAGCAGGTGCGGGTCCATGTGCATCTCGGTGCCGATGCCGTGGCCGCCGTAGTCCTCGATGATCCCGTACCGGCCGCCGCCCGGCTTGGGCTGGCGGCGGATGTACGTCTCGATCGCCCGGGAGACGTCGACCAGGCGGTTGCCCAGCTTCATGGCCGCGATGCCGGCCCACATCGACTCCTCCGTCACCCGGGAGAGCTCGACCAGCTCCGGGGAGTGGCCGGAGCCGACGAAGGCGGTGTAGGCCGCGTCGCCGTGCCAGCCGTCGACGATCGCGCCGCAGTCGATGGAGATGATGTCGCCGTCCTTCAGGACGACGTCGTCGGAGGGGATGCCGTGCACGACCACGTCGTTCACGGAGGTGCAGATGGTGGCGGGGAAGCCGCCGTAGCCCAGGAAGTTCGACTTCGCGCCGTGCTCGGCGAGGACCTTGCGGGCCACCTCGTCCAGGTCCCTGGTGGTGGCACCCGGCACCGCGGCCTCCCGCGTGGCCGCGTGGATGGCGGCTACGACCAGGCCCGCCGCCCGCATCTTCGCGATCTGCTCGGGGGTCTTGATCTGCACCATGGGGGGCCTGCGCTCTCCGTCACTCACGTCGACTGGGGTACCTGTACAACAGTACGGCCGCGGCGCCCGGACAGGCACCGCGGCCGGAAGGACCGCGAACTACTTGTTCTCGGCCTTCTCGCGCTTGAGGGCCTCCAGCGCCCGCTGCGTGATCTCGTCCACCGGGCCCAGGGAGGAGATCGTCACGACCAGGCCCTGCGCCTTGTAGTAGTCGATGATCGGCTCGGTCTGCGTGTGGTAGACCTCCAGCCGCTTGCGCACGGTCTCCTCGGAGTCGTCGTCGCGCTGGTACAGCTCGCCGCCGCAGACGTCGCAGACGCCCTCCTGCTTGGGCTTGCTGTACGTCACGTGGAAGACGTGCGAGGAGTCGTTGCGGCAGATGCGGCGGCCGGCGATGCGCTTGACGACCTCGTCCTCGGGGACCTCCAGGTCGAGGACGGCGTCCAGCGTGATGCCCTCGGTCTGCAGCAGCTCGTCCAGCGCCTCCGCCTGCGAGACGTTCCGCGGGAAGCCGTCCAGCAGGAAGCCGTTCTCCGCGTCCGGCTGCTCCATGCGGTCCTTGGCCATCGCGATGGTCACCTCGTCGGGGACGAGGTTGCCGGCGTCCATGTAGGACTTCGCCAGTTTGCCCAGCTCGGTCTGCTGGCTGATGTTGGCCCGGAACAGGTCGCCCGTGGAGATGTGCGGGATGGCCAGCTTCTCTGCGAGCCGGACGGCTTGCGTTCCCTTACCGGCACCCGGCGGCCCGACGAGGACGATACGCATCAGCGGAGGAACCCTTCGTAATTGCGCTGCTGGAGCTGGCTCTCGATCTGCTTCACCGTCTCGAGACCGACACCCACGATGATCAGGATGCTGGTCCCGCCGAACGGGAAGTTCTGGCTTGCCCCAAAGCCCACCAACGCCATTGTCGGCACGAGAGCGATCAGACCCAGATACAGCGAACCCGGCCAGGTGATCCGGTTGAGCACGTAGCTCAGGTACTCAGCGGTCGGTCGGCCAGCCCGGATGCCCGGGATGAAGCCACCATACTTCTTCATGTTGTCGGCGACTTCTTCGGGGTTGAAGGAGATCGCCACGTAGAAGAACGCGAAGAAAACGATGAGCAAGAAGTACGAAGTGATGTAAATCGGGTGATCGCCCTTGGTCAGGTTCTGCTCGACCCAGGTCTTCCAGTCCGACTTGCCCCCCGCGAACTGCGCCACGAGCGCCGGGATGTAGAGCAGCGAGGAGGCGAAGATGACAGGAATCACACCGGCCTGGTTCACCTTGAGCGGGATGTACGTGGACGTACCGCCGTAAGAACGGCGCCCGATCATGCGCTTCGCGTACTGCACCGGGATGCGGCGCTGGGCCTGCTCGACGAAGACGACGAGCGCGACCATGACGAGGCCCACCGCGATGACGGTGCCGAACTCGATCCAGCCGCCGGCCAGCGTGCCCTGCTTCTTGATGGCCCACAGCGCGGACGGGAAGGTCGCGGCGATCGAGATGAACATCAGGATCGACATGCCGTTGCCGATGCCGCGGTCGGTGATCAGCTCACCGAGCCACATCACCACGGCCGTACCCGCGGTCATGCAGATGACCATCGTGATGGTCGTGAAGATCGCCTGGTTGGGGACGATCTGGTTGGCCACCGAGCAGGTGCCGAAGAGAGCACCGCTGCGGGCGGTGGCCACCAGGCCGGTGCCCTGAAGGATGGCCAGCGCCACGGTCAGGTAGCGGGTGTACTGCGTGATCTTGGCCGTGCCGGCCTGACCCTCCTTCTTGAGGGCCTCCAGACGCGGGATCACGACCGTCAGCAGCTGCAGGATGATGCTGGCCGTGATGTACGGCATGATCCCGAGCGCGAAGATCGTGATCTGCAGCAGCGCTCCACCACTGAACATGTTGACCAGCCCGAAGAGGCCCTGGTTACCGGAGGCCTCCCGGACACACTGCTGAACGTTCTTGTAGTTCACGCCGGGGATCGGGATGTGGGTACCGACCCGGTAGACCACGATGATGCCCAGCGTGAAGAGCAGCTTCTTGCGCAGGTCGGGCGTCCTGAACGCCCGGGCGAACGCGGTGAGCACGGTGCCTCCTGCGACCCCCGCGCAACTGCGTCAAGGGTGACGGTCTGAGGTTCGACGAATACGAAAAAGAACAGTGCAGGCCACCTTACCGGCGACACTGCCCCCCTAGGAACGACCGACCGGGGATACCTCATTGTGAGGTATCCCCGGTCGGGATCGTTTACGTCATCGAGGCGTCGTCCGAGGGACTCAGACGAGCTCGGTGACCGTACCGCCGGCGGCGGTGATCTTCTCCTTGGCGGAGCCGGAGACGGCGTCGACCGTCACCTGCAGCGCCACGGAGATCTCGCCCTGGCCGAGGACCTTGACGAGGCTGTTCTTGCGAACGGCACCCTTGGCCACGAGACCCTCGACGGTGACCTCGCCACCCTCGGGGTAGAGCGCGGCCAGCTTGTCGAGGTTCACGACCTGGTACTCGGTCTTGAACGGGTTCTTGAAGCCCTTCAGCTTCGGGAGGCGCATGTGGAGCGGCATCTGGCCACCCTCGAAGCGCTCCGGAACCTGGTAGCGGGCCTTGGTGCCCTTGGTACCACGACCGGCCGTCTTACCCTTCGACGCCTCACCACGACCGACACGGGTCTTGGCGGTCTTGGCGCCCGGGGCGGGACGGAGGTTGTGGATCTTGAGCGGGTTCTGCTCCGCCATGATCAGTCGACCTCCTCGACCGTCACGAGGTGGCGGACGGTGTGCACCATGCCGCGGAACTCGGGGCGGTCCTCCTTGACGACCACGGTGTTGATCCCCTTGAGACCAAGCGACCGCAGGGTGTCACGGTGGTTCTGCTTGCTGCCGATGTAGGACTTGACCTGCGTGATCTTGAGCTGCGCCATGATTACGCACCCACCCCGGCACGCGCACGCAGCAGGGCCGCGGGAGCGACGTCCTCGAGCGGCAGACCACGGCGGGCCGCGATCTCCTCGGGGCGCTGCAGACCCTTCAGGGCCTCCACGGTCGCGTGCACGATGTTGATCGCGTTGTCGGAGCCGAGCGACTTCGACAGCACGTCGTGGATACCGGCGCACTCGAGCACGGCACGCACCGGACCACCGGCGATAACACCGGTACCCGGGGACGCGGGCTTGAGCAGCACGACGCCGGCAGCCTTCTCACCCTGGATGGGGTGGGGGATGGTGCCCTGGATCCGGGGGACCTTGAAGAAGTGCTTCTTGGCCTCCTCAACGCCCTTGGCGATGGCGGCCGGCACCTCCTTGGCCTTGCCGTATCCGACACCCACGGTGCCGTCACCGTCGCCCACCACGACCAGCGCGGTGAAGCTGAAGCGACGACCACCCTTCACAACCTTGGCGACGCGGTTGATCGCGACGACGCGCTCGACGTACGCGGTCTTCTCGGCGGCAGCAGCGCCGCCGTCACGGCCCTTCCGGTCCCGCCGCTCGCCGCCACCGGCACCGCTTCCGCGGCGCTGGGGTCCAGCCATTGGATTACCTCTCTCTTTCCGCTAGCTACAAGCGGCTCAGAACTTGAGCCCGGCTTCGCGGGCGGCGTCCGCCAGGGCGGCGATGCGCCCGGCGTACTGGTTGCCACCACGGTCGAACACGACGGTCTCGACACCGGCGGCCTTGGCACGCTCGGCGACCAGGGCGCCGACCTGCTTGGCCTGCGCGGACTTGTCGGCCTCGCCGCCACGGATCGACGCGTCCAGGGTGGACGCCGACGCCAGGGTGTGACCCTTCAGGTCGTCGATCACCTGCGCCACGATGTGGCGGTTGGAGCGGGTCACGACCAGACGGGGGCGCTCCGCCGTACCGGAGATCCGCTTGCGGATCCGGATGTGACGGCGCTTGATCGCGGCGCGCTTGTAGGCGTCGCCCTTGAGGATCTTCTGCCCGTATGCCATGGCTTACTTACCCGCCTTTCCGACCTTGCGGCGGATGACTTCGCCCTCGTACTTGACGCCCTTGGCCTTGTACGGGTCGGGCTTGCGCAGCTTGCGGATGTTGGCCGCAACCTCGCCGACCTTCTGCTTGTCGATGCCCTCGACCGAGAAACGGGTCGGGGACTCCACCTTGAAGGTGATGCCCTCGGGGGCCTCGACCACGATCGGGTGGCTGTAACCGAGAGCGAACTCCAGGTTCGAACCCTTGGCGGTCACTCGGTAACCGACACCGCTGATCTCGAGCTTCTTCACGTAACCCTGGGTCACGCCGGTGATCATGTTCGCCACCAGCGTGCGGGAGAGGCCGTGCAGGGCCTTGCTCTGACGCTCGTCGTTCGGGCGCAGCACCTGGAGGGTGCCGTCCTCGCCCTTAGCGATGTCGATCGGCGCGGCAACGGTGTGGGTCAGCGAACCCTTGGGGCCCTTGACCGAAACCGTACGGCCGTCGATGGTGACGTCCACGCCGGCGGGAACCGCGATGGGGAGCTTGCCGATGCGCGACATAGCTGTTTCCTCCGTTCCCTTCTGCTACCAGACGTAGGCGAGGACTTCCCCACCCACGCCCTTCTTGCCGGCCTGCTTGTCGGTGAGGAGCCCGTGCGACGTGGAGATGATCGCCACGCCCAGGCCGCCGAGCACCTTCGGCAGGTTGGTGGACTTCGCGTACACCCGGAGACCGGGCTTGGAGATCCGCTTGATGCCCGCGATGGAGCGCTCACGGTTGGGGCCGAACTTCAGCTCCAGGACGAGGTTCTTGCCGACCTCGGCGTCCTCGACCTTCCAGCCCGTGATGAAGCCCTCCTGCTGGAGGATCTCCGCGATGTGAGACTTGATCTTGGAGTGCGGCATCGACACCGAGTCGTGGTACGCCGAGTTCGCGTTCCGCAGACGCGTCAGCATGTCTGCGATCGGATCAGTCATGGTCATGAATTGGCCTGTGGCCTTTCTCGCCGGGGTTTCCTATATGCGCCATCCCTCTCCCCGTACTTCTGCAGACGGGACGGGTGCGGCGCGGGGACCTACGGCGTAGTAAGCAATTACTAGCGGACGCTGTCCGCGGGCGTTCAGGGCGGCAGAGGCCCAACCCTCCTAGCCTAAGCCATGAGGGCGGGAGCCCCTGCCGTCCCGGTTGCTTACCGAGAGGTCCAGGAATCCCTAAAAAGCAGGGATTACCAGGAGCTCTTGGTCACGCCCGGCAGCTCGCCACGGTGAGCCATCTCACGAAGGCACACGCGGCAGAGGCCGAACTTGCGGTAAACGGAGTGCGGACGACCGCAGCGCTGGCAGCGGGTGTAGCCACGCACACCGAACTTGGGCTTGCGAGCAGCCTTCGCGATGAGAGCCTTCTTCGCCATCTCGCTCACGCCTCCTTGAACGGGAAGCCGAGGTGACGGAGAAGGGCACGGCCCTCTTCGTCGTTGGTCGCCGTGGTCACCACGGTGATGTCCATACCCCGGACGCGGTCGATCTTGTCCTGGTCGATCTCGTGGAACATGACCTGCTCCGTGAGACCGAAGGTGTAGTTGCCACGGCCGTCGAACTGCTTGGGGGACAGGCCGCGGAAGTCGCGGATGCGCGGGAGCGCGAGCGACAGGGTGCGGTCCAGGAACTCCCACATGCGGTCGCCACGGAGCGTGACGTGGGCACCGATCGGCTGGCCCTCACGCAGCTTGAACTGCGCGATGGACTTGCGGGCCTTGGTGACGGCCGGCTTCTGACCGGTGATGGTGGTCAGGTCGCGGATAGCGCCCTCGATCAGCTTCGAGTCACGGGCGGCGTCGCCGACACCCATGTTGACCACGATCTTGACGAGGCCGGGAACCTGCATGACGTTCTCGTACTTGAACTCGTCACGCAGCTTGCCCGCGATCTCCTCGCGGTACTTCTGCTTCAGACGCGGAGTGGTGGTGGTAGCCATCAGATGTCCTCACCCGTCCGCTTGGCAACGCGGATCTTGTTGCCCTCTTCGTCGAAGCGGTAACCGACACGCGTGACGACCTTCTGGCCGTCCTTCTCCACGACCAGCTGAACGTTGGACACGTGGATCGGGGCCTCGGTGGTCACGATGCCGCCGGCCTGGGAACCGCTGGCGGTCGGACCGGCCTTGGTGTGCTTCTTGACCCGGTTGACACCCTCGACCAGGACACGGTCCTCGCGGGGGTAGGCCGCGATGACCTTGCCCTGCTTGCCCTTGTCCTTACCGGTGATGACCTGGACCAGGTCGCCCTTCTTGATCTTCATGCTTACAGCACCTCCGGCGCGAGCGAGATGATCTTCATGAACTTCTTCTCGCGCAGCTCACGGCCGACCGGGCCGAAGATGCGGGTGCCGCGAGGGTCGCCGTCGTTCTTCAGAATGACGGCGGCGTTCTCGTCGAAGCGGATGTACGAGCCGTCCGGACGGCGGCGCTCCTTGACGGTGCGAACGATGACCGCCTTGACGACGTCACCCTTCTTCACGTTGCCACCGGGGATCGCGTCCTTCACGGTGGCGACGATGACGTCACCGATGCCCGCGTAGCGGCGACCGGAGCCACCGAGCACACGGATGCAAAGGATCTCCTTCGCACCAGTGTTGTCGGCGACACGCAGTCGCGACTCCTGCTGGATCACGTCTATCTCCTGATCGTCTGCCGGTTCCCCGGGGGCCGCCTCTCAGCGGCCCCCGGAGCCTGGCGGAACTGACCTGCGGGGTTTGCCCCGCAGGAATTACTTGGCCTTCTCGAGGATCTCGACGACGCGCCAGCGCTTCGTCGCGGACAGCGGCCGGGTCTCCATGAGGAGGACGCGGTCGCCGACGCCCGCAGCGTTCTGCTCGTCGTGGGCCTTGAGCTTGTTCGTACGGCGGATGACCTTGCCGTACAGCGCGTGCTTCACACGGTCCTCGACGGCGACGACGACGGTCTTGTCCATCTTGTCGCTGACGACCAGACCCTCACGGGTCTTGCGGAAGCCTCGGGCTTCGGTGTTCTCAGTCACGTTGCTCTCGCTCATCAGGCGCTCTCCACCGTCTCGATGCCCAGCTCGCGCTCACGCATCAGGGTGTAGATCCGCGCGATGTCCTTGCGGACGGCCTTCAGCCGACCGTGGTTCTCGAGCTGACCCGTCGCCGCCTGGAAGCGGAGGTTGAACAGCTCTTCCTTGGCCTCGCGGAGCTTCGCCAGAAGCTCCTCGTTGCCCAGCTCGCGCAGCTCGGACGCCTTGGTACCGGCCGACATCACGCTTCACCTGCCTCGCGCTTGACGATCCGGCACTTCATCGGCAGCTTGTGGGCCGCACGCGTGAGCGCCTCACGGGCGATCTTCTCGTTGGGGTACGACAGCTCGAACATCACACGTCCGGGCTTGACGTTGGCGATCCACCACTCCGGAGAACCCTTACCGGAACCCATGCGGGTCTCGGCCGGCTTCTTGGTGAGGGGACGGTCCGGGTAGATGTTGATCCAGACCTTGCCGCCACGCTTGATGTGGCGGGTCATCGCGATACGAGCCGCCTCGATCTGGCGGTTCGTCACGTAGGCCGGGGTCAGCGCCTGGATGCCGTACTCGCCGAACGCAACCTGCGTTCCACCCTTGGACATACCGTTGCGCTTCGGGTGGTGCTGCTTGCGGTGCTTGACCCTACGGGGGATCAGCATGACGGTCAGGCCTCCGTTCCGGTGCTCTCAGCCGGAGCGGCGGCGGGAGCCTCGGCCTTGGGGGCCTCGGCGCCGGCAGCCTGCTGCGGCTTGCGACCGCGCCGCTCGCCACCGCGGCCACCACGGGCCGGGCGGTCGGCGCCACCGCGGGCCGGGCGGTTACCCGCACGGGCGGCAGCGTTCTCGGCGCGGACCTCGGCGATGTTCTTGACGTCGCCCTTGTAGATCCAGACCTTCACGCCGATGCGGCCGAAGGTCGTCTTGGCCTCGAAGAAGCCGTAGTCCACGTTCGCACGGAGCGTGTGCAGGGGCACGCGGCCCTCGCGGTAGAACTCCGAGCGGGACATCTCGGCGCCGCCGAGGCGGCCACCGCACTGGATCTTGATGCCCTTGGCGCCGGCCTTCATGGCGGACTGCATGCTCTTGCGCATGGCCCGACGGAAGGAGACGCGGGAGGAGAGCTGCTCGGCGACGGCCTGGGCCACGAGCTGAGCGTCGGTCTCGGGGTTCTTGACCTCGAGGATGTTCAGCTGGACCTGCTTGCCCGTGAGCTTCTCGAGGTCACCGCGGATGCGGTCGGCCTCGGCGCCACGGCGGCCGATCACGATGCCCGGACGAGCGGTGTGGATGTCCACACGCACGCGGTCACGGGTGCGCTCGATCTCGACCTTGGAGATGCCGGCGCGCTCCATGCCGGACGTCATCATCCGACGGATGGCGACGTCTTCCTTGACGTAGTCCTTGTACAGCTTGTCGGCGTACCAACGCGACTTGAAGTCGGTCGTGACACCGAGCCGGAACCCGTGCGGGTTTACCTTCTGGCCCATTACCGGGTTCCTTCCTTGCTGCTGACGACCACGGTGATGTGGCTGGTCCGCTTGCGGATCCGGTAGGCACGGCCCTGGGCACGCGGACGGAACCGCTTCAGGGTCGGGCCCTCGTCGACGTAGGCCTCGGAAACGAAGAGGCTGTCGACATCGGTGTGGTCGTAGTTGTGCGCGGCGTTGGCAATGGCGCTGTCCAGCACCTTGCCCACCGGCACCGAGGCGGCCTGCGGAGCGAATCGCAGGACGGCCTGGGCCTCCGTGGCGTCCATGCCACGGATGAGGTCCACCACGCGGCGGGCCTTCATGGGCGTGACGCGGATGTACCGCGCCTGGGCCCTGGCTTCCATGGTTGTCCCTTCAGTTACTTACGTGTCTGAATGCGATCCGCTGCTAGCGGCGCTTCGACTTCCGGTCTTCCTTGACGTGGCCCCGGAAGGTGCGCGTCGGCGAGAACTCGCCGAGCTTGTGGCCGACCATCGACTCGGTGACGAACACCGGGATGTGGGTCTTGCCGTTGTGCACCGCGATCGTGTGACCGAGCATGGCCGGGACGATCATCGAGCGACGGGACCAGGTCTTGATGACGTTCTTAGAGCCCGCTTCGTTCTGGGCGTCCACCTTCTTGATCAGGTGGTCGTCGACGAAGGGTCCCTTCTTCAAGCTACGAGGCATCTCAACCCGTCCTTAGCGCTTCTTGTTCGTCTTGCGGCGGCGGACGATGTACTTGTTCGACGCCTTCTTGGGCGAACGAGTACGGCCTTCCTTCTTGCCCCACGGGGACACAGGGTGGCGACCACCGGAGGTCCGGCCCTCACCACCACCGTGCGGGTGGTCAACCGGGTTCATGACCACACCACGGACGGTCGGGCGAACGCCCAGCCACCGCTTGCGGCCCGCCTTGCCCCAGTTGATGTTGCTCTGCTCGGCGTTGCCGACCTCGCCGACGGTGGCGCGGCAGCGCACGTCGACCAGGCGGATCTCACCGGACGGCATGCGCAGGTGGGCGTAGGCGCCCTCCTTCGCGAGCAGCTGCACGGAGGCACCGGCGGAACGGGCGAACTTGGCACCGCCACCGGGACGGAGCTCGATCGCGTGGATCGTGGTACCGACCGGGATGTTGCGGAGGGCCAGGTTGTTGCCCGGCTTGATGTCGGCCCCGGGACCGTTCTCGACGCGGTCGCCCTGCTGCAGGTTGCGCGGGGCGAGGATGTAGCGCTTCTCGCCGTCGGCGTAGTGCAGCAGCGCGATGCGCGCGGTGCGGTTGGGGTCGTACTCGATGTGCGCGACCTTCGCCGGCACGCCGTCCTTGTCGTGACGACGGAAGTCGATCACGCGGTAGGCGCGCTTGTGTCCGCCACCCTGGTGGCGAACGGTCACACGACCGGCGTTGTTACGGCCGCCCTTGCTGTGCAGCGGGCGGACCAGCGACTTCTCCGGCGTGGACCGCGTGACCTCGACGAAGTCGGCGACGCTGGCGCCACGACGGCCCGGCGTAGTCGGCTTGTACTTGCGGATTCCCATTTCTCAGTCCTCGTCCGATATCGGACGATCCGACCCGCTTACGCGGTCGGACCGCCGAAGATGTCGATACGGTCGCCCTCGGCGAGGGTCACGATCGCGCGCTTGGTGGCGGCGCGCTGGCCGAACCCGGTGCGGGTCCGCTTGCGCTTGCCCTGGCGGTTGATCGTGTTGACCCCGGTGACCTTGACGTCGAAGACCGCCTGGACGGCCTGCTTGATCTGGGTCTTGTTGGCGTTCGGGTCGACGATGAACGTGTACTTGTTCTCGTCGAGGAGCGCGTAGCTCTTCTCGGAGACGACCGGCTTCAGCAGGACGTCACGGGGGTCCGTGTACGACTTGCTGAGCGGGGTCTCGACGGTGTTCTTGCCCTCGGTGGCGTGGCGACGCGCCTTGGCGACGCGCGCGGCCTTGGCGGCCTTGGCGGCCTTCGAGGCGATAGCGGGGTGACGGATGGCCATCAGACCTCGCTCCCTTCGGTGTCGTTGGCCTTCGGGCCGGCGACGAAGGACTCGAAAGCGGCCTGGGTGAAGACCACGTCGTCCGAGACGAGAACGTCGTACGTGTTCAGCTGGCCCGGCTCCAGGATGTGGACCTGGGGCAGGTTGCGGGCGGACAGCCACGCGGCCTCGTCGGAGCGCTCGGCGACCAGGAGCAGGTTCTTGCGCTCCGAGATCTTGCCGAACAGGCTCTTGGCGGCCTTCGTGGAGATGTCACCCTCGACCACGCCGGAGACGACGTGGATGCGGTTGTGACGCGCCCGGTCGGTGAGGGCACCGCGCAGGGCGGCGGCCTTCATCTTCTTCGGGGTGCGCTGCGAGTAGTCACGCGGCTGCGGGCCGTGGACGACGCCACCACCGGCGAACTGCGGCGCGCGGGTCGAACCCTGACGGGCGCGACCGGTGCCCTTCTGGCGGTACGGCTTCTTGCCACCACCACGGACTTCACCGCGGGTCTTGGTCTTGTGCGTGCCCTGGCGGGCAGCGGCCAGCTGCGCGACGACGACCTGGTGGATCAGCGGAACGCTGACCTTGGCGTCGAAGATCTCCGCGGGGAGCTCGACGGAACCGGCCTTCTCGCCAGCCGGCGAAAGGATGTCAACAGTGCTCATCGGTTACCTCAGGCCCCCTTGGCCGCGGTGCGGACCAGGACGAGGCCGCCGTTCGGACCGGGAACCGCGCCCTTGATGAGCAGCAGACCCTTCTCCGCGTCAACGGCGTGGACGGTCAGGTTCTGGGTGGTGACCCGCTCGTTGCCCATGCGACCCGCCATGCGGAGGCCCTTGAACACACGGCCCGGGGTGGCGCAGCCACCGATGGAACCGGGAGAGCGGTGCTTGCGCTGGGTGCCGTGTCCGGCGCCGAGGCCACGGAAGTTGTGGCGCTTCATGACACCGGCGAAGCCCTTGCCCTTGCTCTTGCCGGTGACGTCGACCTTGGTACCGGCCTCGAACACCGCAGCGGTGATCTCCTGGCCGAGCGTGTACTCGGAGGCGTCCGCGGTGCGGATCTCGACGAGGTGACGACGCGGGGTGACGTCGGCCTTGGCGAAGTGGCCCTTGAGGGGCTTGTTCACCTTGCGCGGGTCGATCTCGCCGAAGGCGATCTGGACCGACTCGTAGCCGTCAGTGTCGTTGGTACGGACCTGGGTGACGACGTTGGGGCCGGCCTTGACGACGGTGACCGGAACAACACGGTTGTTCTCGTCCCACACCTGCGTCATGCCGAGCTTCTCGCCCAGGATGCCCTTGATCTGCTTAGCCATTCTCAGCCCACCAGCCTCAGAGCTTGATCTCGATGTCGACACCGGCCGGGAGGTCGAGTCGCATCAGAGAGTCAACGGTCTTGGGGGTCGGGTCGAGGATGTCGATCAGGCGCTTGTGCGTGCGCATCTCGAAGTGCTCGCGCGAGTCCTTGTACTTGTGCGGCGACTTGATGACGCAGTACACGTTCTTCTCAGTGGGCAGCGGCACCGGGCCCGCGACCGACGCACCAGTGCGGGTCACCGTCTCGACGATCTTCTTCGCCGAGGAGTCGATGACCTCGTGGTCGTAGGCCTTGAGCCGGATGCGGATCTTCTGTCCCGCCATGGCTACTCAGTAGTCCTGTCTCTTCTTACGCTCTGGAACCCGGCGGATTCCGTCTGCTGCCTTCGTTCTTCCGACCCACGCGGTCGGGCGTGTCGCGCTCCCGCTGACACAGATGTCCCTTGTTCGAACATCCCTGCGGGAATGCACACGGCCCTTCCGGAACCGCAAGCCGGGGGCGGAAGGCCCACCGGGTGCCTGGCCGGCGCCGCGCCCACGCTTCCCGGAAGATTCCCGTACGTCCGCCCCAGCGCTGCCTTGCGGCAGTTAGGGCGACGAGTACTGTGGGACTCGCTTCCGGTCCTCCCGGCGGGAGGCGCGCAGCATCAACACTCGACCGAGCAACTCCGACAGTCTGCCATATGGGGCAGGGGCTCCGCCAATCGAGCCGAAGAGATTACCCCGAAGGTGACGTAGGTCAAACCGGGGCCGCGGTCACGTCGGATCCGTGATCCGTACGTCGCCGCAGCCGTGCTGGTGCGCCTCGTGCTCGGCGAAGGCCTTCAGCGCGGACCGGGCGAACGGGGCCGAGTAGTGCGCGACCGGTTCGCTGCGGGTGTCCGGGTCGTAGAGACGGTAGACCGCGAAGACCGCCTCGTGGCCGGCCCGGGGACAGGGCGCGGTAGCCACCACGGAATCGTGATCGAGTCCGCCGAACCCGGTCGACTCGAAGTCCTTGGCGGCGGCGCCGTAGTACGCGTACAGCCCATAGCCGGGCTTCTTCGCGTCGGTCACCAGGTAGCAGTTGGTCTGCGGGGCGCCCGGGTCCGCCGGGTACTCCATGATCCAGGGTGTGCCGCTCCGCGCCACCGACGTGTCCCGCAGCGCCACGCACGACCCCTGCGCCCGCCCGAGCGGTTTCGCCGTGCCGGGCTTGCCGACCCGGGCCGTGGACACCCGGGTGAGCGGCTGGCCGGCCTTCGCCTCGCAGCCGTACTTCCCGGCCGCGTTCCGTGCGGTCTCGGTGGTCACCCGGCCGAGCCCGGTGACCGCGGTCCCGCCGGAGGAGCCGTAGAGATCACCGTAGGCGACCAGCGCCTTGTCCTTCTGCTTCGCACAGTCGAGCACGACCATGATCTGCCAGGTTCCGTCGTACCGGACGACGCCGGGCCAGCCGTTCCCGAGCGGTGCCGCCTGCGCCCGCACCCCGTTCCAGCCCGAGTCGTACCAGACCAGGCTGCCCGAGGGGGCGTCCTCGGTGCTCCAGCGCAGGGTGATCCGCACGGCGCGTCCGCTCCCGGGGGACGTCTTGACGAAGCACCCGGCCAGGACACCGCGGTCGCCCCGCTCGGCCCTCAGGTGCGAGGAGCCCAGCGCCTCGGCCAGCCCGTCCTGCGCCAGCGTGCCGTCGCAGGCCTCGTCCAGCGAGCGGCCGTCACGCCAGGAGTCGTACGCCCCGGAGCCGTACAGGACGGCCGCCACGAGCCCCAGGACCAGCACGGCCACGCCCGCGTACCAGCCGGCGTGGATGCCTCTGAGCCCGGACTTCTTCTGCATCGCGTGCTCTCTTCCCCTCGGGTGACTGTTCCATGCCGCTTCAGCGGTCCGCGGGGAAGCAGGGTGAGGGATGGCGTCCATCCAGAAGCCGTCGGGTTCGATCCACATGCTCACAGTGGGGTAGGGATCGGACCAGTCGGCATCCGACGACTCGAACATCCGGCTGGGTCACCTTGCCGCCAGGATGGCGAGGACCTCGCTGGACGCCCGCTCGACACTCTGCTTGACGGCTCGCTCGTCGCGGACGCCGGCCTTCTTCTCGTCCGTCTCGTCGCTCGCCTGAGAGCAGCTTCCCGAGAAGACGGCGGCCAGAGCCGCGCTGACAGCGGTCGCGTATGTCTTCTTCAAGGGTCGCCTTGTCGTACGGGCCCATCACGAGGGCGTGGTTACGCAAGTCGGTGGCGGCGATGTTCGCCTCGGCCGTGTGCCCCTCGCCCGGGTCTTGCGGACGTCGCCGTCCGAAGTAGTCCGATGAACTCCCGCAGGCCTCTCGGGCAGCAGGCCCCAGGCGGACCCGGATCAGTACTCCGTGTTCAGGTCCGTACCCTTGGGCGCTCGCCAGCAGCCGGATTCGACGTTGACAAGGATCTTCGGTTCCTTCTCGTGGCCGGCTGTCGGGCTGGACACCCAGAGTTCCGCGTTCACCGAGAAGGGCTCGGTCCGAGAGTCCGCCGTCATCTCGAGCGTCCGGTCCTTGCTCTTGTTCGGTCCATACTGGACGATCTTCCAGCCCTTCCCGGGAAGACCTTCCTTAAGGCGCTGGAAACCGGCCTTCAGCTCGTCCTCCGAGACGCCGTAGACGGACCAGGCATGAACGGTCTGGTAGAGATGATCTGGGTCTTGGTCGCAGGTGGCGATGCTGGGACCCGGCTGGGTCACCTTCCCCTTCCGAATGTCGATCAGCTCATAGATCTGACTGGACACCGCCTTGGCTTTGTCCTTGGCTTTGCCGACATCCAGGGTGGTGGCCTTCGATCCGCTGGTCTCGTGCCCCGGGCCGGAGGCTTCATCGTGATCCATCGTGCTTGAACACCCCGTTCCAGTGAGAAAGATGAGGCCACAGGCGACGGCGACGCCCAGCCGGTGAAGCCTCGGACGGTCACTGAGGCGGCGGGTCAATTGTCCTCCTGGACCTTGTCGTAGCGGCCGACGACCACTGCCGCCTGGTTCTTGATGCTTGTTGATCTCTCTGTCCAGTACCCGCTGTGACCACTGGTGTCCACGTCCATCCTGTGGGCACCGAATGACTCGTCGGACGGGATGGTCTGGATGTACCCCGCGTTGTAGGGCACACCGTGGTAGGTGTCCACTCCCCACTTCCAGCCACCGAGGAAATCCCTGCCGATGTACGGCACCGGGTCGGATCCGGCGGCTTCGGACCAGACATGGTCCTTGCCCACGCCCAGGTCGCCCGCGTCGCCGACCAGCATGCCGGGGCTGCCCGCGACGACTATGTCATCGGCCGCGATTTGGTGCTCCTTGGCGGCCGCACCGATCACAGTCGTCCCGTAGCTGTGGCCGATGAGCGTGGTGTGGCTTGCGTTCGGACCGCCCTGCGCTGTTTGCAGTCCGTCCATGAAGGTATTGAGCGTGGGCGCGGCGTGGTAGGCGTAGCTGGATCGCGGGGAGTCGGTAACGATGTTCTGCGGAGCGTCGTAGCCGATCCAGGTGATGGTGGAGGTTGACTGGCCGGAAGACATGGCATTGGCTTGTTGCCACACTCTTGTCATGCGTGAGATGTCGCCGTGGGCACCCTCCAGCCGCGATGTCGTACCCGGCACGTACACCGCCGTGTTGTCGGCCGTGTCCGGGTTGCCGTTGGCCAGGATGACGTGACCGTTGCCCTTGAGGTCGAAACCGAGCAGATAGGCCGGGGGCAGGTCATTGACGCCGGTCTGATCGAAGCGGGCCTCGATGGCCTGCATGCCCGTGAGCCGGCCTTTGAGTCGACTGCCTCCCCGAGCGTCCCAGACGGTCCACTCCGGATTGCGGACGACGCCAGCCGCCGTGACGATCGTCTTGGGTGGCTCCGGACCCAGCTGGTCCAGGTCGTGCTGGACCTGCGCACGGGTCTCATCCAGCACCGTGCGGTTCGCCGAGTCGCGCACCGCGCTCGGTATGCCGTCGAGCGCGCCGATCTCCGCGGGAAACAGCGTCTGGTACTCCTCACGCTGTTCCTGCGTGAGCCCGTCCCACCACTTCCTGTTCTCGGCCGGGGACTTGCCGTGCGGGATGTGATCCTTGCCGAGGTACTTGCCGGCCGCCTGCTGGACCTCGCCCATGTCACGGGCCTGGTCCATGAGCATGTCGTCGGTCACTTCAAGGCCGTCCGGCGCCTTCAGCCGGCGCAGAATCCCGGCGTACCGGTTGTCGATCTCGACGGCGCTGCTCACCGCCTGCCGGATGCGTTCGGCGATGTCCTCGGCCTTGCCCTTGTTGAGGTCGCCCTGCGCCTCCCCGGCGCCGGGCAGGAAGGGCACCGGGGCACCCGGCTTGGCAACCCCCTTGCCGGCCGACGCACCGGCGGCCAGCGGGAGCTGCGTGCTGTGCGGATACTCGACCGAGCCATCCTCGTTGACCGTGAAGCCAAGATCCGCCGCATCATCGAGGGCCTGCTGTAACTTCTTCTGAACGTCGACCAGTTCCGAGGCGAGGCCGTTCAGGGCCGTACGGACGAGACCGCACTCGCCGTGCAGGTACTGGTAGTTGCGGCTGAGCCGCGTCATGTCGTCTTGGGCGGCGTTCTTGGCCTCGCCCTTCTGCGTTGTGTGGATCGGGGCCGCCATGTCCTGGTCGACCCGGATGCGCGCGGCATCGGCCCGGTTGCTGACCTTGCCCCAGCCGTCTGCGGCGTCCTCGTACTCGGTCAACTTCGCGTCACGCAACTGCTGCCAGGTGGGCACCGCTCACCTCACCGGGCCCAGTCGGGCTTGTCGGGAACGCGCACGCCGTCGACCTTGCCCGCGACGGCCGGATCGATCTCGCCGAAGTCGCGTCCGCTCCTGGCTAACGCGCCGTGCAGCCGACCGCACTCGTCGCGCACCGAAGTCAGCCGCTTCTCCCAGGTGGGCAGGATCTCGTGCAGCGCAGCGGTACTGGTGAAGCCTTCGGTTCCGGCCTTGGCGCCCTCATGGGCGGTCTTCAGGTCGGTGAGCGCCGAGTCGGTGGCGGTCCGCAGGTCCTCTGCCACTCCGGACGCCTTCATCCACGGACCCTTCGACGCCTTCAGGTCCGGACCCGCCCCGCCACCCCCGCCGGGGTCGTCGGGCACATGGTCGATGCGCATTCGCTGGGCCGCGCTGGACTTGAGCTGCTCCCACTCGTCCCACGCCATGAGCGTGTGTCCTCCCCCTCGTCGTGACGACGACAGAACTACACGATGTGGCTCAGGAAGCACCTGAGTACAGGTACTCAGTTCACCGCCGACGCGTCGGAGAGTAAGAGGCGGCGCCCGGGACGGCCCCGACCCAGCTCGGCGGGTCTCCCCCCACTCGGGCTGTTCAGCCCCGCCGGGCCAGGGCGACGAACGCCGCCCAGGCGGCCGGGGTGGCGGTGAGGCGGGGGCCTTCTGGGTTCTTGGAGTCGCGGATGTGGATGGTGGTGGGGGTGGGGGCGACTTCGAGGCAGGAGCCGGGTTCGCCGCTGTCGCTGTAGCTGCTCTTGAACCAGTGGAGTGCGACTTCGAGGCAGTCGCCGGGTTCAGCGCTGCTGCTGTAACTGCTCTTGAACCAATGGAGTTCGGCAGTGCTCATAGTCTCCCCAGCGCTTGCTCGATGAAGGCCTGTGACTCCCTCGGCGTGAGAGCCTGCGCCCGGATCATTCCATAGCGCAGTTCGAGGATCCGAAGATCTTTGGGGCTTGAGACCGGGCGGCCGTTGAACGCGCCGTCGGAGCGCCCGATCGCCGTGCCGTCGGCAAACTTCAGCACCTCTACCAGGCCCGACGCCCCGGCGTTCTCTTCTCGGTCGGTCGGCATGACCTGAAGCGTCACGTTCCGCAACTGTGCTACCTCCAGGAGGAGTTCCAGCTGTCGGCGCAGCACCATCTTCCCACCGTAGGGACGCTCGAGCGTCACCTGTTCCTGGACGAAACTGAGCGTCGGGGCGGGATCCCTCTCGAAGACTGCCTTACGAGCCATGCGCGCAGCGGTCTCCCGCTCCACAACGTCTTCGCCGAGCGCGGGCTGCCTCATCTCGAACAGCGCTCGTGCGTACTCCGGCGTCTGCAGCAGGCCATGGATGTTGTGGGTGCCGTAGAGCAGCATCTCCACCGCCCGCCCCTCCATCTCCGCCAGCTCCCGCACCTTCTTCGGATAGCGGGCCCTCTTCATGTCCTCCGTGAAGGCCCTCAGGTGCCCCTGCGCCTTCAGGAACGTGTCCGCCCTGTCCAGCAGCTCCGGCCGGGGAATCCGTGCCCCGCGCTCGATCTTGCGGATCATGTCCTCGCCGTACCCCATGGCCTCGGCCAGCTCGGGCACCGAGACCCCGGCCGCCTCCCGGCAGACCTTGAGCAGGCGCCCCACCGCCTGCACCACCGGCTCGATCTCGTCGCCCGGCTCCACGTCCCAGCCGGCCTCGTCCACTCCCTCACCCATGGCCCCTCCTCCGGCGCGCACTCGTACCCGTACAACGCCCGAGACAGCCGGGACAGCCGAGACAAAGCCGGGACAGTCACCGTACGTACAGGCGAAGTCACTCCCTTCACGGAAGCAGAATCCGCCACGCTCGGTGACGTGAACCACGAAACGGCTGCCCCTGAAATCCAACTCGGCGGCAACATCCCCCACTTCAGCGTCCGCCTCTCCCCCACGCCGCGCGGCGCCCGTCTCGCCCGGATGCTCACGGAACAGCAACTCCGCACGTGGGGGTTGCCGTTGGAGACGGCGACGCAGATCGTCGCCGAGCTCGCCGCCAACGCCGCCACCCACGGCCGCGTCCCCGGCCGCGACTTCCAGCTGCTGCTCTACGTCGTCGGCGGCACGCTCCGCATCGAGGTCACCGACACGCGCGGTGACCGACTCCCCCGGCTCACGTCTCCGGCCGACGAGGGCGAATCAGGCCGCGGCCTCCTGCTCGTGGCGGCGCTCGCCGACCGCTGGGGCGTCACCCAGGGACGGCACCCCCGCAAGACCGTCTGGGCGGAGGTAACTCTCCCCCCACCGGAACCCGGTATGCCCCGCTCCGGTGCCACGGGCGGCTTCTCCCCCTCGGGAACGCATCGGGATGTGGGCCGGAGCGGCCCGAACTCCCCCCGGTAAGATCTCTTCCCTGTGCCGACGACCGGGGGGAACGCGCGCATGAGGCGGCTGCGCCAGGACGATCCGCTGTGGATCGGGCCGTACGCGGTCCTGGCCGGGGTCGACGAGGAGGCCGAGCAACACCGGACGCCCGATCGTCGCTATGTGGCCCGCAGCGCCGACGGCCGGCGCACGGCCCTCGTGCAGGTGCCGCACCCCGGGGCCGACCCCGCCCGCTGGGCCGCCGAGGCCGAGGAGGCACGGCGACTGGCGCTACCCGGCCTCGCGCCCGTCGCGGAGGTGGACCGGGCGGCCGTACCGGTCTGGCACGCGGCGCCGTACACCCCCGTGCTGCCCCTGACCGCCGCTCTCGCCGCGCACGGCGGACCGCTGCCGGAGGCCGTGGTGCGCGCCCTCGGCGCGGCCCTGGCACGCACGCTGGCCACGGCCCACGCGCGAGGTGTCGCGCATGCCGGAGTCTCCCCCGCGGCCGTGCTGCTCGGCGTGGACGGACCGCTGCTGGCGTGCTTCGGCGCGGTGCGCGCCGCGGCTCCGGAGGGCGAGCAGCGGCTGGGGAGGCCCGGACTGGATCCCGGGTGCCTGGCGCCGGAGCAGGCCCAGGGCGGCCGGCCCCGGCCGCTCGGTGACGTGTACGCACTCGGCGCCGTGCTGTCGTACGCGAGCACCGGGTACACCGTCCCGGAGCGCGAGGAGCTTCCGGCGTTCCTGCGGGAGCCGGTCACCGCCTGCCTGGCCCGTGACCCGGCCCGGCGGCCGTCGGCGTCCGATCTCGCGGCCGGTCTGTCGGCGCCGCTCCCGCCCCGGCCGCAGGCGCTCCCGGGCCCCCTCGCACCCGTACCCACCGTCCTCGACGGTCCCCCGTTCCCCCTCCCGGCCCGGATCGTCGCCGCCCTCGCCCGTCAGTCGGCCGACGTCCTCGTGGCCACACCTGCCGAGCACGCCCAGGAGACGCGGCCCTGATGTTCTCCCCCCTCGCTCACGACGACCCCGATCAGCTCGGCGCCTACCACCTGATCGCCCGCCTGGGCAGCGGCGGCATGGGCACGGTCTACCTCGGCCGCTCGGACACCGGCCGCGTCGCCGCCCTCAAGACGATGCACGCCCGCATCGCCGCGGACCCCGTCTTCCGGACCCGGTTCCGGCTGGAGACGGACGCCGCCCGGGTCATCGGCGGCGAGCACGGCGCACGGGTCTTCGACGCCGGCCTCGGCCACGAGACGCCCTGGCTGGCCACGGAGTACCTGATCGGACCGCCCCTGGACGACGCCGTCCGGCTGGGCGGGCCCCTGCCGGAGCGGGCCGTCCGGGCCGTCGGCGCCCGTCTGTGCGCCGCGCTGGCCCAGCTGCACGACTCGGAGGTCGTCCACCGGGACCTGAAGCCGTCCAACATCATGGTGACGGCCGACGGTCCCAAGGTCATCGACTTCGGCATCGCCAGGGCGCTCGGCGACGACCGCCTCACCCGGGCCGGGTCCGCTGCGGGCACGCCCGCCTTCATGTCGCCCGAGCAGGCGGCCGGCGAGGAGCACACACCGGCCGGTGACGTGTTCGCCCTGGCCGGGGTGCTGGTCCACGCCACGACGGGCAGGGGGCCGTTCGGCGTGGGACAGGCGGCGGACCTGCTGTACCGGGTGCGGTACGCGGAACCGGACCTGACCGGGGTCCCGGCCGGTCTCGCCGCCGTACTGGGCCCGTGCTTCGCCAAGGATCCCCGGCAGCGGCCCACGACCGGCGAGCTGCGTGCCCGGCTGGGCGGCGCCGAACAGGACTTCGCGGACTGTCTGCCGGAGCCGGTGCTCGTGGACATCGCCCGGCGGGCCGCCGGCGTCTGGCGCGCCGAGCCGCACCGGCTGCCGCCCCCGGCCGGGCACGGCCTGCCCGGGACCGAACCCGACGGCACCCCGGCGGGCGTGTCCCGCCGCAGGCTCCTGTCCGTCGGCGCGGGTTCCGCCCTCGGTGTCGCCGCGGCCGGAGCGGGTGCCTGGGCCTTGCTCGGCCGCCGGGGTGGCGGCACTCCCGTGCGCCCCGCGCCGACCGGCTCGGCGCGGCCCGCGTGGGACCTGCGCTGGCAGGTGGTGGCCGAGTACACCGACCAGCCGCCGGTTCCGCCGGCCCCGCTGCTGCTCGACCGGCTGGTGGTCGTCGGCGAGTCGGTCGGGGTCAAGGGGCTGGACCCGGCGTCGGGGAAGTCGTTGTGGGCCGATCCCGGCGTGTACTTCGGGCACCTCACCGTCACCGACGGCCGGCGGATCCACGCGCTCGACTACACCGCGCACGAGGCCGGTCCGCTGTCCGTCCGCCCCGTCGGCCTCGCCGACGGCAGACCCGGGGACCCCTTCCTCGAACTGAAGGACTTCAACGGCGGCCTGTACGGGACCCAGCTGCTGTGCGCCTCCGGCACCGCCGTCTACGCGGTCGGCGGCCGGGGCCCCCAACCCGCCGACCGTTTGGGCACCAACGCCTTCCGCAAGGGCCAGACCTGGCACCTGCTCGCCCTCGACCTGGACGCCCGCAAGAAGCTCTGGGACGTTCCCCTCCCGGCACGCCCTGCCGGCAACGAACGGCTCCACTTCCTGGCGGCCCAGGTGTCGGGCGAGCGCCTCGTCCTCGTCCAGCAGTCCGCCGAGGGCGCCACCCGGCTCGTCGTCCGGGACACCGGCACCGGACGGCAGCTGTGGAGCCGTCCGCTCGACAGCGGCCAGCCCGCCTTCGACCGGGCCCACCTGGCCCTCGACGACCGGCACGTGTATCCGTCGGCGGGCGGGCTGCTCGCGCTCGCCCTGGACGACGGCGAAGTCGCCTGGCGCTACGGCAAGGGCGCCCCGGGAGCCGCCTACAGCCCGCCCGCCGTCCAGGACGGGGTGGTGTACGCGGTGGAGTCGGGACGCGGGGTCGTCGCGGTCGACGCCGGCAGCGGCGCACCGCGCTGGACGGAGAAGGGCGGCGGCGCGACCACCGCCGACCTCGGCGCGCCGCCCGTCGTCGGCATCGCCTACGTGTACCGCAGGGCGTCGTCGCGCCTGGCGGCCGTGGCGCTGGCCGACGGCGGCACGTCCCGTCCCGTCAACGCCGCCGCGGCGGCCCGCTACTTCGCCCACCCGGCCTCCCGGCGCCTGATCGCCCTGGGCGGGAGCTACGCCGCCGGTTACCCGCTCCTCTGAGAACCGAGGTCAGCAGACATGAAGCCACTGGACACCGGAGACCCGATCCGCCTCGGGCCCTACCGCATCCTCGGCGTGCTCGGCGAGGGCGGCATGGGCAAGGTGTACGTCGGCCAGGACCGCGACGGGCGGACGGCAGCGGTGAAGGTGCTGCACCGCCATCTGGCGGACGACCCCCAGCTCGGTCAGCGCTTCGTGCGCGAGGCCCGGATGGCGCAGGCGGTCGGCAGCTCCGGGGTGGCCAGGGTGCTGGACACGCAGACCGAGGGCGGGCGCCCGTGGATCGCGACCGAGTTCCTCAGCGGCCCGAACCTGGAGGAGGCGATCGGCACGCACGGCCCCCTCGACGAGAACGGGGTCCGGGCCCTCGCGGCGGCGCTCGCGCACGCGCTGCGGGACATCCACGCCGCCGGCCTGGTGCACCGCGACCTGAAACCCGCCAACGTGGTGCTCACCTCGGCGGGCCCGCGCGTCATCGACTTCGGCATCGCCCGCCCCGAGCACGGACTCACCCTCACCACCACCGGCCAGGTTCCGGTGACCCCGGGCTACGGGGCACCGGAACAGGCTCTCGGGCAGCGTGTGGGCCCGGCCGCCGACGTCTTCTCCCTGGGCGCCCTGCTGGTGTACGCGGCGAGCGGGCAGCGCGCCTACGGGGGCTCGCACGCCGCCGCCGTCCAGTACGAGGTCGTCCACGGCACACCGCGCATGGACCGGGTCCCGGCCGCCCTCCAGCAGCTCATCGGCCCGTGCCTGGCCAAGGACCCCGCGCACCGGCCCACCCCGGACGCCGTCGCGCAGGCCTTCGCCCCGCCCCGCGGCGCCGACCGCGTGTGGCGCTCCGGGCCACTGGCCGAGGACGTGCGGCGGCGGGAACGCTCCCTGCACGAGCTGACCACGCTGCCGGGCACCAGCGCGCCGGGCGGGGTCCCGCGGCGCCGGGTGCTGACGGCCCTCGCGGTCGGCGGCCCGGTCGCCCTCGCCGGTGCCGGCGGCGCCGGCTGGTGGTTCTGGCGGAAGAACGACAGCGGCCCCTTCGACATACCACCCGCGGTGCGCACCCCCAAGGCACGGCTGCTGTCGGCGGACAAGGGGGACTACGTCCTCGGGCAGACGCCCGATCCGCTCTGGAGCCGGCCGTCCGCCCTCGGCGCCCGCACACCTGCCCCGCTGCCGGTACGCGACGTCCTGATCGTCGGAGACTCCAAGGGGGGCATCACGGCACACGGCGTCGTCGACGGGAAACCGCGGTGGTCCGCGCCCGAAGCAGTGGCGGAACGCCGCTTCGTCTCGCTCTCGGACCGGCTGATAGCCGCCGCCGACGGCCACGGCAGGCTGCTGACCTTCGTCGCGTCCACCGGCGAACCCAGGTGGACGGCGCCCGCCGAGGCTTCCTGCGTCCTCGCGGCCGATGCCGAGGCGGTGTACGTCGTCACCGACGACGGCCGGCTGCGCAGCGTGGGCCGCTCCGACGCCGGGATCCGCTGGACCGTGAAACCGGATGCCGGCCTCGGCACGAAGGCCACGGCACGGGGCGTCGTGTCCCAGGGCGTCCTGGCCGTCGCCACGGACGCGGGGGACGTCCTCGCCGTCGACACACGCACCGGCCGCACGCTCTGGACGCTGCGTGACCAGGACGGCGTCAGGCCGGGGATCGCCGCGTCGGGCGGGACCCTGTTCGTGAGCGGCAGCCCGTACTTCACCGCCCGTGGCATCGCTCACGGGAAGCAGCTGTGGCGCCCGGACCTGAGGCGCCGGGACGGCACGAAAGTCTCCTGGGGCCCCTCCGTGATCCACGGCCCCTACGTCTTCGTGGCCGCCCTCGGGGCGCCCCTCCGCTTCGACATCAGGGACGGGAAGCAGAGCGGCTGGCTCTACGACCTCCTCCTCACGCGCGACCCGCTCGGACCGCTGGCGGTCCAGGGCCACGGCTTCTGGTCCGTGGAGGTCAACGCGGAGGAAGGCGTGGTCGGCGTCCTCAATGTGGCTGACGGCACCAATGACGGCACCGGCAGCGATCCCAACTCCACGCTGAACCGCACCACCTGGGCCTTCCGCATCATCAAGAACCCCAGGAACTACTGGATGACGGCCGACGGCAACCGCGTGTTCGTCGCGGACGGTGATGCACTGACGGCCCTGCCGGTCTTCTGACACGGCCCCCGCTACGCCTGACGTGCGCGGACGACATACCGTCCAGCCCCTATTCGCTCACCGGCATGACAAATAGGGGAGGAAGGCCGCCGCGGGGGGAACGGGCCGTAGGCGCCGAACGGTTTCGACGGGGGCCGCGTCCCGCGCTCAGGGAACGTCCGGCACCAGGTTGTTCGCGCTCAGGACGTTGGCGGCCGGCCCCCCGGCCGAGGGGAGTCCGAGCGACGTGCGCAGGGCTCCGACGCCCGGGTCACGGACGGACACGGTCAGGGTGTAGGACGGCTGACCGGTGATGGTGCGCGAGGAGTCGGCCGGCGGCGGCAGGTGCTCGGCCACGGACGTCGCGTCGTACCCGGGGCACAGGGCCTGCGGCGGCAGGGACAGCTCGGCGCCGCCGCCGTCGGCGAGGTCGATGCGCGCCGTGCCGGCGTCGCCGGGCTTCGCCGGAGTGGCCCAGGTGACGGGCAGGCCGTGGGCGCCGCCGACCAGACCGTCCGGGCCCTCGATCTCCACCGCCGCGCCCTCGCCGCCGAGGGTCCGCGACAGCTTCAGCGGCCCGTCGGAGCCCGGCGCGAAGAGCAGGCCGACGGTGAGGCGGCCGGGAGTGCGGCGGGACGGCTTGACGTACCCGTACGACCCGAGGACGAGCTGGGGGCCGTGCTGCGCACTCGCGGACCGCGGGGCCGGCGCGGAGGCGTCCGGCGGCAGCGGGAAGTGGTGGTAACCCCTGGCGCCGCAGTGGTCGCCGTCGGACACCCCGCCGCCCGGCAGGGCGACGGCCCGCGCCGGGCCCGACTCGTCCCCGCCGCCCCACGAGAGCAGGCCCTGCTCCCAGGCGCCGTAGACCACCACGGCCGCCACGGCCAGCCAGGGCACGACCGCCTGCAGCCCCGCGCGGACCGAGAGGCGCGCGGGACGCCGGAACCCGCGGCGCATTGCGGTCCGCACCCGGCGCAGCCGCGTCCTGGCGCGCGCGGACGGCTCCTTGGGGGCACCGGCGCCACTGCCCTCGACGGCGTCGCGCAGGAACGCCGCCCACTGCTCGTCGGACAGGGGCGGCTGCTCGGGCCCGTCGGCGGGCGGCACGGTGCTCACGCGGAGAACCCTATGCGCTGCCGTTAGGAGAGCAGGGGCCGGGAAAGCAGAAGAGGCCCGTACGACCGGAGTCGTACGGGCCTCCCCTTAGGTCAGGTGCTGACCCTCAAGCAAGCGGAACTTACTTGACGATCTTGGTGACCTGGCCGGCGCCCACGGTGCGGCCACCCTCACGGATGGCGAACTTCAGGCCCTCTTCCATGGCGACGGGCTGGATGAGCTCCACCTTCATCTCGGTGTTGTCACCCGGCATGACCATCTCGGTGCCCTCGGGGAGGGTCACCACGCCGGTCACGTCCGTCGTGCGGAAGTAGAACTGCGGACGGTAGTTGTTGAAGAACGGCGTGTGGCGGCCACCCTCGTCCTTGGAGAGGATGTAGGCCTGCGCCTCGAACTCGGTGTGCGGGGTGACCGAGCCCGGCTTGATGATGACCTGGCCGCGCTCGACGTCCTCGCGCTTGATGCCACGGAGGAGCAGACCGACGTTCTCACCGGCCTGGCCCTCGTCGAGCAGCTTGCGGAACATCTCGATGCCGGTGACCGTGGTGGTGGTCTTCTCGGTCTTGATGCCGATGATGTCGACGGTCTCGTTGACCTTGAGGACACCACGCTCGATACGGCCGGTGACGACCGTACCGCGGCCGGTGATCGTGAAGACGTCCTCGATCGGCATGAGGAACGGCTTGTCGACGTCGCGCTCCGGCTGCGGGATCGACTCGTCGACGGCCTTCATCAGGTTGAGGACGGAGTCCACCCACTCCTGCTCGCCCTCGAGGGCCTTGAGCGCGGAGACCTTGACGACCGGAACGTCGTCGCCGGGGAACTCGTACTCGGAGAGGAGCTCACGGACCTCGAGCTCGACGAGCTCCAGGATCTCCTCGTCGTCCACCATGTCGGCCTTGTTCAGGGCGACGACGATGTACGGAACGCCGACCTGGCGGGCCAGGAGCACGTGCTCCTTGGTCTGCGGCATCGGGCCGTCGGTCGCGGCGACCACCAGGATCGCGCCGTCCATCTGCGCGGCACCGGTGATCATGTTCTTGATGTAGTCCGCGTGACCCGGGCAGTCGACGTGGGCGTAGTGACGCGCCTCGGTCTGGTACTCGACGTGCGCGATGGAGATGGTGATACCGCGCTGACGCTCCTCGGGAGCCTTGTCGATGTTGTCGAACGGGGTGGCCTCGTTCAGGTCCGGGTACGCGTCGTGCAGCACCTTGGTAATGGCGGCCGTGAGGGTCGTCTTACCGTGGTCGATGTGACCGATGGTGCCGATGTTGACGTGCGGCTTAGTCCGCTCGAACTTCGCCTTCGCCACTGGGGTCCTCCTGTGGAGTGGTTCTGTACGCCTTACTTCATCGGCGCCAGGTGATCTTTGCTGTAAAGGCCCGGAACCCGGGGCAAACGCTCACGATTGCGGACGTTTGCCCCTGGAGGCTCCGGAGTCAAGCCTACGGCGTGTGAACGCGGTGCGTTACTCGCCCTTGGCCTTCGCGATGATCTCCTCGGCGACGTTCCGCGGAACCTCGGCGTAGGAGTCGAACTGCATCGAGTAGCTTGCGCGACCCGACGTCTTGCTGCGGAGGTCGCCGACGTAGCCGAACATCTCCGACAGGGGCACGAGGCCCTTCACGACGCGGGCACCAGCCCGCTCCTCCATGGCCTGGATCTGACCACGGCGGGAGTTGATGTCGCCGATGACCTCACCCATGTAGTCCTCGGGCGTGGTGACCTCGACGGCCATCATCGGCTCGAGCAGCACGGGGCTGGCCTTGCGCGCGGCCTCCTTGAAGGCCTGCGAACCGGCGATCTTGAAGGCGAGCTCGGAGGAGTCGACCTCGTGGTAGGCGCCGTCGTGGAGGATGACACGGACACCGGTCATCTCGTAGCCGGCGAGGATGCCGAACTGCATGGCCTCCTGCGCACCGGCGTCCACCGAAGGGATGTACTCCTTCGGGATACGGCCACCGGTCACCTTGTTCACGAACTCGTACGAGACGTCGCCGCCCTCGAGGGGCTCGATGCCGATCTGCACCTTCGCGAACTGACCGGTACCACCGGTCTGCTTCTTGTGGGTGTAGTCGACACGCTCGACGGCCTTGCGGATCGTCTCGCGGTAGGCCACCTGCGGCTTGCCGACGTTGGCCTCGACCTTGAACTCACGCTTCATGCGGTCCACGAGGACCTCGAGGTGAAGCTCACCCATACCGCCGATGACGGTCTGGCCGGTCTCCTCGTTGGTGTGCACCTGGAAGGAGGGGTCCTCCTCCGCGAGACGCTGGATGGCGACACCCAGCTTCTCCTGGTCACCCTTGGACTTGGGCTCGATCGCGACCTCGATGACCGGCGCCGGGAAGTCCATGGACTCCAGGATCACCGGGTTCTTCTCGTCGCAGAGCGTCTCACCGGTGGTGGTCTGCTTCAGGCCCATGACGGCGACGATGTCGCCGGCGCCCACCGAGTCGATCTCCTCACGCTTGTTGGCGTGCATGCGGTAGATCTTGCCGATGCGCTCCTTCTTGCCCTTGACGGAGTTCAGCACCGAGGTGCCGGACTCCAGGCGGCCCGAGTAGACCCGGACGAAGGTGAGCTTGCCCAGGTGCGGGTCGCTCATGATCTTGAACGCCAGCGCCGACAGCGGCTCGTCCTCGGACGGCTTGCGCTTGATGACCGTCTCGGGGTCCTTGACGTCGTGGCCCTCGATGGCCTCGATGTCGACCGGGGACGGCAGGTAGCGCACGACCGCGTCGAGCAGGGGCTGGACGCCCTTGTTCTTGAACGCGGTACCGCAGAACACCGGGGTCACGGTGGTGCCCGTGCCCTTGCCGGACGCGATGGTGATACGACGGATCGCGGCGTACAGCTGCTCCTCGGTGGGCTCCTCGCCCTCCAGGTACAGCTCCATGATCTCTTCGTCGTTCTCGGCCACGGCCTCGATCAGCTTGCCGCGGTACTCCTCGGCAGCCTCGGTGTGCGTGGCCGGGATGTCGACGACGTCGTACATCTCGCCCTTGGTGGCCTCGGCGGACCAGACGAGCGCCTTCATGCGGACCAGGTCCACGACGCCCTGGAAGTCGGCCTCGGCACCGATCGGGAGCTGCATGACGATCGGCTGAGCGCCCAGGCGGTCCGAGATCATGTCCACGCAGCGGTGGAACTCGGCGCCCGTGCGGTCGAGCTTGTTGACGAAGCAGATACGCGGCACGCCGTAGCGGTCCGCCTGACGCCACACCGTCTCGGACTGCGGCTCGACACCGGCGACGCCGTCGAACACCGTCACGGCACCGTCGAGCACGCGCAGGGAGCGCTCCACCTCGACGGTGAAGTCGACGTGACCCGGGGTGTCGATGATGTTGATGGTGTGGTCGACGTCTTCCAGCGACCAGTGACAGGTGGTGGCAGCAGAGGTGATCGTGATGCCACGCTCCTGCTCCTGCTCCATCCAGTCCATGGTGGCAGCGCCGTCGTGGACCTCACCGATCTTGTAAGACACACCGGTGTAGAACAGGATCCGCTCGGTGGTGGTCGTCTTGCCCGCGTCGATGTGGGCCATGATGCCGATATTGCGCACCTTGGCCAGGTCAAGTGAAGTGGTAGCCATAAGGCTTCAGTCTTCTCTCGGTCTCGATGTGGGTAGCGACTACCAGCGGTAGTGCGCGAAGGCCTTGTTGGACTCGGCCATCTTGTGGGTGTCCTCGCGCTTCTTCACGGCCGCACCGAGGCCGTTGGAGGCATCGAGAAGCTCGTTGAGGAGACGCTCGGTCATGGTCTTCTCGCGACGGGCGCGGGAGTAACCGACCAGCCAGCGCAGCGCCAGGGTGTTGGCACGGCCGGGCTTGACCTCGACCGGCACCTGGTAGGTGGCGCCACCGACACGGCGGGACTTGACCTCGAGGGTCGGCTTGATGTTCTCGAGAGCGCGCTTCAGCGTGATGACCGGGTCGTTGCCGGTCTTCTCGCGCAGGCCCTCCATGGCGCCGTAGACGATGCGCTCGGCGGTGGAGCGCTTGCCGTTCAGCAGCACCTTGTTGATCAGGGAGGTCACCAGAGGAGAGCCGTAGACCGGGTCGATGATGACCGGGCGCTTCGGGGCGGGGCCCTTACGAGGCATTCTTACTTCTCCTTCTTGGCGCCGTAACGGCTGCGAGCCTGCTTGCGGTTCTTGACACCCTGGGTGTCGAGCGAACCGCGGATGATCTTGTAGCGAACACCCGGCAGGTCCTTCACACGGCCGCCGCGCACGAGCACGATGGAGTGCTCCTGCAGGTTGTGTCCCTCACCCGGAATGTAAGCGGTGACCTCGATGCCGCTGGTCAGACGCACACGCGCGACCTTGCGGAGGGCCGAGTTCGGCTTCTTCGGGGTGGTCGTGAACACACGCGTGCAGACGCCACGACGCTGAGGGGAACCCTCGAGTGCGGGCGTCTTGTTCTTCTCGACCTTGTCCTGCCGGCCCTTACGGACCAGCTGCTGGATCGTAGGCACTACTTCTCCGGTTTCTGTGTGCCGATGGGTACAGCTAACCTGGAACGTCGCCGACCCACGCGGTCGGGTGTGTCGAATCCGCCAGACTCCCGCCGCAAGGCGAAAAGGGCGCGAATTACGGTGGCCGTTCACGGCTCGCCATGCGGTTACAGGCACGCACAGGAGCCAGGGCACACCCCAGGCACAAGGTCTGAGCGTACCTACCTCATTCGCTGCGGTCAAAACAAATGGGGTCCGGAGGCCTGGGGCTGCGGAGCATGTCAAGTCGCCGTACCCTATGCGATCTTCGATTCGGAGACCGGGGCCGCCGGCGGGGGCTCCCGCACCGCGTCAGCCGGGCGGCGCGGCTGGGCGTGCGGGGCCGGCCGCACGCCCACAGACTGGGGGCCATGTCCGCGCCGCAGGAGCCGCCGCTCGGCCCCGAGCCCCCGCCTCCGCGCTCGCCCCTGTCGACGTTCGTGGAGAAGGCGGCGTACATCGCGGCACCGGGGACCATCGCCCTCGCCCTGCTCTACTACTTCGGAAGCCTCTACATCCGGGAGTACTACTCGACCCTCGGCGTGGTGCCCGAGGACCTCGGGGTGTCCGTCCAGAACGTCATGGCCAACAGCACCAGCGCGATCTTCTTCCCGCTGTGTGCCCTGCTGGCCGGCGGGCTGGTCGTGTTCCTGCTCTTCGGTCTGGCGGGACGGTCCCTGGCCGGCCCGGAGCTGTCCGCGCGCCGCCGTACGGCGATCATCCTGCTGTTCGCCGTCGGCACGGCCATGGTGTTCGTGGACTTCCCGGCCCTGTTCTCGGACGTCTCGATCCCTTTCCCGGCGGGCTGGCCGCTCGTCTTCATGCCGGCCCTGATGGTGGCCGTGGGGGCCACCATGGCCCTCTGCGCCGTCCATCTGCGGCTGCACCAGCGCACCGACCTCCGGGGCCGGCGGCGGTCCCCCGAGAGCGACCGCATGTGGCTGGGCATCGGCGCGCTGCTCATCGGGATGCTCACGGTGAGCCTGTTCTTCGACATGGCGCAGTACGCGGCGGTCATCGGACACAGCAACGCCAAGCACGACGCGGAGAAGGGCTACCCCGACAAGCCGGCCGTGGTGGTCCACTCGCGGGTGCTCCTCACCCACCACGCGCGGGACGTCGAGTTCCAGGACCACGGCAACGCGAGCGGACCGTACCGGTACGAGTACCGGGGACTCCAGCTCCTCGCGAAGGCACCGTCACGCTTCTACCTGGTCTCCCACACCGCGCACTACCGGGACGGCGTGGTGGTGCTGCCGGACGACGGCACCGCCTGGCTGGAGATCCGCGCCGCGCAGGGCTAGTACGGCGCTACGTCTGCGACTCCGTGGTGTCGGGATCCGTGGTGTCGGGCTCGGTCGTTTCCGGCTCCGTGGTCTCCGGCTCGGTCGTTTCCGGCTCGGTCGTTTCCGGCTCGGTCGTTTCCGGCTCCGTGGTCTCCGGCTCGGTGGTGTCCTCCCCGGTCGCCTCACCGTGGATGGGGGCGGTGACGGTCCTACCGTCGGCCAGCGTGACCGTCAGCTCACCGCTGTACGGCCCCGGCTCTGTCGGCGTGTACTGGAACGTCACCTGGCACGGCGGTGCCTCGCCCACGCAACTGCGGGTGATCTCGACGGGCTCACCCCCGATGTTCCCGTCCTCCTTCGCCACGGGCTGGGAGCTCTCCTGATCCGACGCGTTGATCTGCACCGTCGCCTGGACCGGCTCGCCCACCCGGGTCCTCGACAGTTCGATGTCCGACGCGGAGGACCCCTCGGAGTCGCTGCCCACGAAGATGTCGCCGTTCGACTCGCCGCCGGTCGACTCCGTCTCCTCCGGGGTCGTCTCCTCCGGGGTCGTCTCCTCCGGCGTCGTCTCCTCCGAGGTCGGCGCCTCGGTCCCGGTCTCCTGCGTCCCCTCGGACGCGGTCCCGTCGCGCGTCGGCCCCCCGGATCCGCCGCCCCCGCAGGCCGCCGTCGCCAGCAGCGCGACCAGCGCCGCAGCCGCGGCGAGCCGCCGGTCCCTCGCTGACGTCATGGCGTCGGCACCTCCGCTCACGCTCGGCCAGGTACGGCGACAACGTCGCACACCGGTCCCCGGGAAGCGCGGACGGCCGCCGCTGACACGAGGCGATCACTCGAACGCCAGAACCGGACAACGCCGAAGGGCGGCCACCCCGGAGGGTGACCGCCCTTCAGTGGACGTACGCCTTACTGGTTGTACGGACCGTAGTCGTAGTCCTCCAGCGGAACGGCCTGGCCGGAGCCCGTGCCGAACGGCGAGTAGTCGATGTCGTCGTAGCCGACGGCCGAGTACATCGCGGCCTTGGCCTCCTCGGTCGGCTCGACCCGGATGTTGCGGTAGCGGGACAGACCCGTACCGGCCGGGATGAGCTTACCGATGATGACGTTCTCCTTGAGGCCGATGAGGCTGTCGGACTTGGCGTTGATCGCCGCGTCCGTCAGGACTCGGGTCGTCTCCTGGAAGGAGGCGGCCGACAGCCAGGACTCCGTCGCCAGCGAGGCCTTGGTGATACCCATCAGCTGCGGACGACCGGAGGCCGGGTGACCGCCCTCCTGGACCACACGACGGTTCTCGGTCTCGAACTTCGAGCGCTCGACCAGCTCGCCGGGCAGCAGCTCGGCGTCGCCGGACTCGATGATCGTCACGCGGCGCAGCATCTGCCGGATGATGATCTCGATGTGCTTGTCGTGGATCGACACACCCTGCGAGTTGTAGACCTTCTGGACCTCGCCGACCAGGTGGACCTGGACGGCACGCTGGCCCAGGATGCGCAGCACGTCGTGCGGGTTGGTGGCACCCACGGTGAGCTGCTGGCCCACCTCGACGTGGTCGCCCTCGCGGACCAGGACCTTGGCACGCTTCGAGATCGGGTACGCCGTCTCGTCGCTGCCGTCGTCCGGGGTGACGACGATCTTCTTGGTCTTCTCGGTCTCCTCGATCCGCACGCGGCCGGAGGCCTCGGAGATCGGGGCGACACCCTTCGGGGTACGGGCCTCGAAGAGCTCGACGACACGGGGCAGACCCTGGGTGATGTCGTCACCGGCCACACCACCGGTGTGGAAGGTACGCATCGTCAGCTGGGTACCGGGCTCACCGATGGACTGGGCGGCGATGATGCCGACCGCCTCACCGATGTCGACCAGCTTGCCGGTGGCCAGCGAACGGCCGTAGCACATCGCGCAGGTACCGACGGCGGACTCGCAGGTCAGGACCGAGCGGGTCTTGACCTCCTCGACGCCACGGCCGACGAGCTCCTCGATGAGGACGTCGCCCAGGTCGGTGCCGGCCGGGGCCAGCACCTGGCCGTCGACCACGATGTCCTCGGCGAGGCAGCGCGCGTACACGGACGTCTCGACGTCGTCCGCCTTGCGCAGCACGCCGTCGGCGCCGCGCTCGGCGATCCGCAGCTTGAGGCCGCGCTCGGTGCCGCAGTCCTCCTCACGGATGATGACGTCCTGCGAGACGTCGACCAGACGACGGGTGAGGTAACCCGAGTCGGCGGTACGCAGGGCGGTGTCCGCCAGACCCTTACGGGCACCGTGCGTGGAGATGAAGTACTCCAGCACGGACAGGCCCTCACGGAAGGACGCCTTGATCGGACGCGGGATCGTCTCGTTCTTCGCGTTCGACACCAGACCACGCATACCGGCAATCTGACGCATCTGCATCATGTTGCCTCGTGCACCCGAGTTCACCATCATGAAGATCGGGTTGGTCTTCGGGAAGTTGTCGTTCATCGCCTCGGCGACCTCGTTGGTCGCCTTGGTCCAGATCGCGATGAGCTCCTGCGTGCGCTCGTCCTTGGTGATCAGACCGCGCTCGTACTGCTTCTGGACCTTCTCGTCCTGCGCCTCGTAGCCCTTGACGATCTCCTTCTTCGCCTCGGGAACGACGACGTCGGAGATGGCGACGGTGACGCCGGAACGGGTGGCCCAGTAGAAGCCGGCCGCCTTCAGGTTGTCGAGCGTCGCCGCCACGATGACCTTCGGGTAGCGCTCGGCGAGGTCGTTGACGATCTCGGAGAGCTGCTTCTTGCCGACCTCGTAGTCGACGAACGGGTAGTCCTCGGGCAGCAGCTCGTTGAAGAGCGCGCGGCCCAGCGTGGTGTTCAGCCGGAAGCTGTCACCCTGCTGCCACTCCGGCTCGCCCTCCTCGCGCGCCGGCGGGGTCCAGCCGCGCGGCGGGATGGTGCCCACCGGGAAGCGGATGTCCACGCGCGACTGCAGCGACAGCTCGCCGGCGTCGAACGCCATGATCGCCTCGGCCACGGACGCGAACGAGCGGCCCTCGCCCTTGACGTCACGCATCTCGCCGTCGGTGGTGAGGAAGAACAGACCGAGGACCATGTCCTGGGTCGGCATCGTCACCGGACGGCCGTCGGCCGGCTTGAGGATGTTGTTCGAGGACAGCATCAGGATGCGGGCCTCGGCCTGCGCCTCCGCGGACAGCGGCAGGTGCACGGCCATCTGGTCACCGTCGAAGTCCGCGTTGAACGCGGTGCAGACGAGCGGGTGGATCTGGATGGCCTTGCCCTCGACCAGCTGCGGCTCGAAGGCCTGGATGCCGAGGCGGTGCAGGGTGGGAGCACGGTTCAGCAGCACCGGGTGCTCGGCGATGACCTCTTCGAGGACGTCGTACACGACGGTGCGGCCGCGCTCCACCATGCGCTTGGCGCTCTTGATGTTCTGCGCGTGGTTCAGGTCGACCAGGCGCTTCATCACGAACGGCTTGAACAGCTCCAGCGCCATCGCCTTCGGCAGACCGCACTGGTGCAGCTTCAGCTGCGGACCGACGACGATCACGGAACGCGCGGAGTAGTCCACACGCTTGCCGAGCAGGTTCTGACGGAAGCGGCCCTGCTTACCCTTCAGCATGTCGCTGAGGGACTTCAGCGGACGGTTGCCCGGACCGGTGACCGGGCGACCACGACGACCGTTGTCGAAGAGGGCGTCAACAGCCTCCTGAAGCATGCGCTTCTCGTTGTTGACGATGATCTCCGGGGCACCGAGGTCCAGGAGCCGCTTCAGACGGTTGTTGCGGTTGATCACACGGCGGTACAGGTCGTTCAGGTCGGAGGTCGCGAAGCGGCCACCGTCCAGCTGCACCATCGGACGCAGGTCCGGCGGGATGACCGGGACGCAGTCCAGGACCATGCCCTTGGGGCTGTTGGACGTCTGCAGGAACGCGGAGACGACCTTCAGGCGCTTGAGGGCACGGGTCTTCTTCTGGCCCTTGCCGGTGCGGATGATCTCGCGGAGCTTCTCGGCCTCCTCCTCGAGGTCGAAGGACTCCAGGCGCTTCTGCAGCGCCGCGGCACCCATCGAGCCGTCGAAGTACGTGCCGAAGCGGTCGCGCAGCTCGCGGTAGAGCAGCTCGTCGCCCTCCAGGTCCTGGACCTTGAGGTTCTTGAACCGGTTCCACACCTCGTCGAGGCGGTCGATCTCGCGCTGCGCACGGTCGCGCAGCTGCTTCATCTCGCGCTCGGCACCCTCGCGCACCTTGCGGCGCACGTCGGCCTTGGCACCCTCGGCCTCCAGCTCGGCCAGGTCGGCCTCGAGCTTCTTGGCGCGGGCCTCCAGGTCGGCGTCGCGGCGGTTCTCGATCTGCTGGCGCTCGACGGAGACGTGCGCCTCCAGGGAGGGCAGGTCGCGGGTACGGCGCTCCTCGTCGACGTACGTGATCATGTACGCCGCGAAGTAGATGACCTTCTCGAGGTCCTTCGGCGCCAGGTCGAGCAGGTAGCCCAGGCGGCTCGGGACACCCTTGAAGTACCAGATGTGCGTGACGGGCGCGGCCAGCTCGATGTGGCCCATCCGCTCACGGCGCACCTTGGCGCGCGTGACCTCGACGCCGCAGCGCTCGCAGATGATGCCCTTGAAGCGGACGCGCTTGTACTTGCCGCAGTAGCACTCCCAGTCCCGGGTCGGACCGAAGATCTTCTCGCAGAAGAGTCCGTCCTTCTCGGGCTTCAGGGTGCGGTAGTTGATGGTCTCCGGCTTCTTGACCTCGCCGTGGCTCCACTGGCGGATGTCGTCAGCGGTGGCCAGACCGATCCGGAGCTCGTCGAAGAAGTTGACGTCGAGCACTATGCGTCAATCCCTCTCAGGGTTTGTTAAGTCTGTGGTCTGAAACGGGGGCCTGGGGGTCGGCGGGGCCCTTGTGGGTCAGGGCCCCGCCGGACTCCCGTCAGACCTCTTCGACGCTGCTCGGCTCGCGCCGGGACAGGTCGATGCCGAGCTCCTCCGCAGCGCGGAAGACGTCCTCGTCGGTGTCGCGCATCTCGATGGACATGCCGTCCGAGGACAGCACCTCCACGTTGAGGCACAGGGACTGCATTTCCTTGATGAGCACCTTGAAGGACTCGGGAATGCCGGGCTCAGGGATGTTCTCGCCCTTGACGATGGCCTCGTAGACCTTCACGCGGCCGGTGACGTCGTCGGACTTGATGGTCAGCAGCTCCTGGAGGGCGTACGCGGCGCCGTACGCCTCCAGCGCCCACACCTCCATCTCACCGAACCGCTGGCCACCGAACTGGGCCTTACCACCCAGCGGCTGCTGGGTGATCATCGAGTACGGACCGGTCGAGCGGGCGTGCAGCTTGTCGTCGACCAGGTGGTGCAGCTTGAGGATGTACATGTAGCCGACCGAGATCGGGTCCGGGAACGGCTCACCGCTACGGCCGTCGAACAGCCGCGCCTTACCGGTCGGGAGCACCATGCGCTCGCCGTCCCGGTTCGGGATGGTGTGCTGCAGCAGACCCGCCAGCTCGTCCTCACGGGCACCGTCGAAGACCGGGGTGGCGACGTTGGTGCCGGGGGCGACCTGGTCGGCGCCGATGGCCTGCAGGCGCTGGGCCCACTCGTCGGCGAGACCGGAGACGTCCCAGCCGCGGCTGGCGAGCCAGCCGAGGTGGATCTCCAGGACCTGTCCCGGGTTCATTCGGGACGGCACACCCAGCGGGTTGAGGATGATGTCGACCGGGGTGCCGTCCTCCAGGAACGGCATGTCCTCGATCGGCAGGATCTTGGAGATGACACCCTTGTTGCCGTGACGGCCGGCGAGCTTGTCACCGTCGGTGATCTTGCGCTTCTGCGCGACGTAGACGCGGACCAGCTGGTTCACGCCCGGCGGCAGCTCGTCGCCCTCCTCGCGGTCGAAGACGCGCACGCCGATGACCTTGCCGGTCTCGCCGTGCGGCACCTTCAGCGAGGTGTCACGGACCTCACGGGCCTTCTCACCGAAGATGGCGCGCAGCAGGCGCTCCTCGGGGGTCAGCTCGGTCTCACCCTTCGGGGTGACCTTGCCGACGAGGATGTCACCGGCGATGACCTCGGCACCGATGCGGATGATGCCGCGCTCGTCGAGGTCGGCGAGGACCTCCTCGGAGACGTTCGGGATGTCCCGGGTGATCTCCTCGGGGCCGAGCTTGGTGTCACGGGCGTCGACCTCGTGCTCCTCGATGTGGATCGAGGAGAGGACGTCGTCCTGCACGAGGCGCTGCGACAGGATGATCGCGTCCTCGTAGTTGTGACCCTCCCACGGCATGAACGCCACGAGCAGGTTCTTGCCGAGGGCCATCTCGCCGTTCTGGGTGGCCGGGCCGTCGGCGAGGACCTGGCCCTCGACGACACGGTCGCCCTCGTTGACGATGACCTTCTGGTTGACCGAGGTGCCCTGGTTGGAGCGGGCGAACTTGGCCAGGCGGTACGTGATGTACGTGCCGTCGTCGTTGGCCGTGGTGATGTAGTCCGCGGAGACCTCCTGGACCACACCGGCCTTCTCGGCCTTGACGACGTCGCCGGCGTCGACGGCGGAGCGGTACTCCATGCCGGTGCCGACGAGCGGGGCCTCCGACTTAATCAGCGGAACGGCCTGGCGCATCATGTTCGCGCCCATGAGGGCACGGTTGGCGTCGTCGTGCTCGAGGAACGGGATCATGGCGGTCGCGACCGACACCATCTGGCGCGGCGAGACGTCCATGTAGTCCACGTCCTCGGGGCCGACGTAGTCGACCTCGCCGCCACGACGGCGGACGAGCACGCGGCTCTCCTCGAAACGGAGGTCGCTGGTCAGCGGCGCGTTGGCCTGCGCGATGACGAAGCGGTCCTCCTCGTCGGCGGTCAGGTAGTCCACCTCGTCGGTGACCTGGCCGTCGATGACCTTGCGGTACGGGGTCTCGACGAAACCGAACGCGTTGACCCGGCCGTAGGAGGCGAGCGAGCCGATCAGACCGATGTTCGGGCCTTCCGGCGTCTCGATCGGGCACATACGGCCGTAGTGCGACGGGTGCACGTCACGGACCTCGAAGCCGGCCCGCTCACGGGAGAGACCACCCGGGCCAAGAGCCGACAGACGGCGCTTGTGGGTGAGACCCGACAGCGGGTTGTTCTGGTCCATGAACTGGGACAGCTGGCTGGTGCCGAAGAACTCCTTGATGGAGGCGACGACCGGCCGGATGTTGATCAGGGTCTGCGGCGTGATCGCCTCGACGTCCTGGGTCGTCATCCGCTCGCGGACGACACGCTCCATACGCGCCAGACCCGTACGGACCTGGTTCTGGATGAGCTCGCCGACGCTGCGCAGACGACGGTTGCCGAAGTGGTCGATGTCGTCCGTCTCGACGACGACCGTCTCGCCGTTGTCACCGGTGGTCTCGGTCTCGCCGGCGTGCAGCTTCACCAGGTACTTGATCGTCGCGATGATGTCCTCGACGGTCAGGATGCCCGCGTCCAGCGGGGTGTCCGTACCCAGCTTCTTGTTGACCTTGTAACGGCCGACCTTGGCGAGGTCGTAGCGCTTGGGGTTGAAGTAGAGGTTCTCCAGCAGCGTCTGCGCGGCCTCACGCGTGGGGGGCTCGCCCGGGCGCAGCTTGCGGTAGATGTCGAGCAGCGCGTCGTCCTGGCCCTGGGTGTGGTCCTTCTCCAGGGTGGCGCGCATCGACTCGTAGTCGCCGAACTCCTCAAGGATCTGCTCGGTCGTCCAGCCGAGCGCCTTCAGCAGCACGGTGACCGACTGCTTGCGCTTGCGGTCGATACGGACACCGACCATGTCGCGCTTGTCGATCTCCATCTCCAGCCAGGCACCCCGGGACGGGATGATCTTGGCGGAGAAGATGTCCTTGTCGGACGTCTTGTCGATGCTGGAATCGAAGTAGACACCGGGGGAACGGACCAGCTGCGACACCACGACACGCTCGGTGCCGTTGATGACGAAAGTGCCCTTGTTCGTCATGAGCGGGAAGTCGCCCATGAAGACGGTCTGGGACTTGATCTCGCCAGTCTCGTTGTTGGTGAACTCGGCGGTGACGAAGAGCGGGGCGGCGTACGTGAAGTCGCGCTCCTTGCACTCGTCGATCGAGTTCTTCGGCGGCTCGAAGCGGTGGTCCCGGAACGTCAGCGACATCGACCCGGAGAAGTCCTCGATCGAGGAGATCTCCTCGAAGATCTCCTCCAGACCGGACTTGGTGGGGACGTCCTGACCGTTCTCCAGAGCCTCCTCGACCCGAGTCTGCCAGGCGGTGTTGCCGAGCAGCCAGTCAAAGCTCTCGGTCTGCAGCGCAAGCAGGTTCGGAACCTCGAGGGGCTCCTTGATCTTTGCAAAGGAGATGCGCAGCGGGGCGGTGCTGGCGCCGTTGTTCGTATTCGCGGTCGAGGCAGTGCGCGAGGCGGCCAAGAGGGGGTCCTTCCGAGGGCTCGGACTCACTACGCGCGTACCGGTCCCTCTCCCGTACACAGGGAAGGAAACCCCAGGTCAGGGGGGCTTCGGTCGACTGTGCTCGGGTGAGGGCAGACCCCTGGTGACGGGCAGGGGACAGCTAACAGGCAGCGCAAAGGGTCAGTGTAGCCACTTGGCACACTGATGTCCAGTGCGGGTTTTCGAAGACCCTCGTTGTGCTCAACGCCCTTGTCAACGCCCTCGGCATCCTGCCCTCAACGCACGTTGATACTGCCCTCTTCGTCGTCGATCCATGCCTCGGATTCGGATCCTTGTGACGACGCGTCCTGAGAATTGCGCGCTGCGTGCGGTTCGTCAAGGGCTCCTTGCCGGAACCGGGACAACGGGAGACACGACGAAGATCACCTTACCCCTCACGAACACAGGTGCAAGGTAGGCCAGGCCGGGCCCCGGGGAACGCCGAAGGGCGACCACCCGGATGGATGATCGCCCTGCGGTGCGTTCGCGTTACAGCCCTAGCGGGCCGTTTCTGCGGTCGCGAAGGTCTTACTTGACCTCGACGGAGGCGCCGGCGCCCTTGAGGGCCTCGGCGGCCTTGTCGGCCTGCTCCTTGTTGACCTTCTCGAGGACCGGCTTCGGGGTGCCGTCGACGAGGTCCTTGGCCTCCTTCAGACCCAGGGAGGTCAGCTCACGCACGACCTTGATGACCTGGATCTTCTTGTCGCCGGCGCCGGTGAGGATGACGTCGAACTCGTCCTTCTCCTCCTCGGCCTCGGCGGCGGCGCCACCAGCGGCACCACCGGCGACGACGACCGGCGCGGCGGCGGCGGCGGTGACGTCGAACTTCTCCTCGAAGGCCTTCACGAACTCGGAGAGCTCGATGAGGGTCATCTCCTCGAACTGGGCGAGCAGGTCTTCCTGGCTGAGCTTCGCCATGATGGCGGTCCTTCCACTCAAATCGGCAGGTGCCGGATGTACTGGGTAAGGCGGGCGTACGTCGGCCCGCTGCGACCCGCGCCGTTGGTGCGGGTCAGAAAGCGAGCCGAATTACTCGGCACCGCCCTGCTCGGCCTGCTTGGCGCGCAGCGCGTCCACGGTGCGGACGAGCTTCGACGGCAGAGCCTGGAAGACGGAGGCAGCCTGGGACTGCTTCGCCTTGAAGGCACCGGCCAGCTTGCTGAGCAGAACCTCGCGGGACTCGAGGTCCGCAAGCTTCTTGATCTCGTCGGCGGAGAGGGCCTTGCCCTCCAGGACACCGCCCTTGATGACGAGATTGGGGTTGTCCTTGGCGAAGTCACGCAGACCCTTCGCCGACTCCACCGGGTCACCGGTGACGAAGGCGACGGCCGTCGGGCCAGCGAAGAGCTGGTCCTCCAGCGTGATCCCGGCCTCCTTGGCCGCAATCTTGGTCAGCGTGTTCTTCACCACGGCGTACTGGGCGTTCTCACCGAGCGACCGGCGCAGCGTCTTGAGCTGCGCCACGGTGAGACCGCGGTACTCGGTCAGCACGGCGGCGTTGGAGCTGCGGAACTTGTCCGTCAGCTCCGCAACCGCGGCAGCCTTGTCGGGCCTCGCCATAGAGCCTCGGCCTCCTTCCGGGTGATTCGGACCGCGCGGACCCGAAGGAGGACTGGGTAAAACGAAACGCCCCGGCGCAGGCGCACGGGGCGGACTCGACCGGCCGCACACGCGCTCGGCGCGCGCACTCCGGGAGTTCTTCCACAGTCACCTGCGCGGGTCGCCCACTTTTCAGCGGATCCTTCGGCCACCGCACCCTCATTCGAGCGCACGGCAACGACCAGCGGTCTTTGGCTTCCCCGAGAGAGTACGGGACGGGTGCTCCCCCGAGCAAATCGACCGGTTTACGGCCGGATGGCCGGGGCGCCGGGTCCGGAGGAGTGAGGCCGGGGCGGGGGGCGCCGGGTTGGCCGGCGGGGCTTGCCGGGTGGGCCGGTGGGGCACCGGGAGCGGCTGGGCAGGGGCTGCACGGCGGAGCACCGGGTCGGCCGGGCGGGGGCTGCACGGCGGAGCGCCGGGGCAGCCGGGGCAGCGGGGGCAGCCGGGGCAGCCGGGGCAGAGCTTGCCGGGGCGGCCGGCGGGGCACCGGGAGCGGCCGGGCAGGGTCGGTACGGCGGAGCACCGGGGCGGCCGGGCGGAGCTTGCCGGGTCGGCCGGGCGGAGTCCGCCAGGGTCGGTACGGCGATGGGGGCGCCCCGGGGTGGCCTGCCCGGGTCGGTACGGGGGAGCGCCGGGTCGGCCGGGCGGAGCTTGCCGGGTCGGCCGGCGGGGCACCCAGAGCGGCCGGCGGGGGCTGCACGGCGGAGCCCGGGGCGGCCGGGCGGGGTCCGCCAGGGTCGGTACGGCGGTGGGAGCGCCCCGGGGTGGCCTGCCCGGGTCGGCACGGCCGGGCCGCCGGTGGCTGGCGCGGTGCTCGGCCGACGTCCCCGGCTGTGCGGCCCTGGACCCTGCCCGCGTGTGCGGCCCTGCTCGGCCTCCGGGGCGGCCTGAGGCGCGTACACACCCCCGGAACCGGCGGAGCCCCGGCCGGGGCCGCTCAGGCCGCCCCAGGCCGAGGCTGTGTTCCTACGACCCTCTCCCGAGAAACGTCAGGAGCTGGTGCCGGTGCCGCCGGAGGCGAGACCGCCGGACTTCATCATGTCCGCGAAGTCCTTGGTGTCGCTCGCCGGCGGCGCCTCCGCGGTGACCTTGGCGCCGTACTCGGTGTAGTACGTCGTGTTGGTCATGGCGCCGTTGGCCGTGTTCGCCTTCTCGGACTTCTTGACCAGCAGGTCCTCGTCGTCGATCCAGACGTCCACGGTCTCGGTGGTGACGCCGGCCTGGGTGAGCTGCTTCTTCAGGGCGGACAGCTGCTCGGCGCTGAGGTCGCTGGACTTCTGGGCGAGGTCGGCGACGTCGACCTTGCCCGAGTAGTGCGTGGTGTGGGCGCCGGAGACCGTCTCCTCGCCGACCTTCTTGACGTCGCCGGAGGCCAGCAGCAGCTTCACGGACTGGTTCGGCGTGGAGTTCTGGAGCTGGTCCTTCATGAACGACCCGGACGCTCCGCCGAGCTTGGCGAGGTCGTCGTAGGAGTACTTGATCCAGTGCTTGCCGCCGCCCGCCTGCTGGGCGTAGGCGTCGCTCATGTGCGCGTAGTAGGCGTCCGGCAGATACCGGGCCTCCATCGACGCGGTGCCGGCCTTCTTCATCATCTCGGCCATCTGGCCGCCGGTGTAGGTGATGGTGAGGTTGCCCTTGAGGCCGTCGCCCCAGGTGAGGGCGCCGTTCGCGGTCATCGCCATGAGGTCGCCGACGGACGTGGTGGAGCGCACCTTCGCCGAATCGGCCTTGTCGGTGGACTTCACGGCGGAGCGCAGGGCCGCGATGGGGCTGACGTGCGTCACCGTCTTGCCGGCCGCCTTGCCGCCGTCCTTGCCGGAGTCGGAGGAGCCGCAGGCGGCCACCCCGGTGAGCGCGGCCACCACCGCTATGGAAAGGCCCGCCCTGCGCACGGTAGTGCTGTTCATCTACTCCCACCCCTATTGCGTGTCCTGTGCCTGCACCGTAGCCCAGGCCACTGACAGTCGTACGAAAGGTCGCACAAAGAAAGGACGGGCCCGGAACCTACAAGGTTCCAGGGCCCGCCCTTTTTACGCGTACCTGACGCGACTACCGGTTCCGAGCCTCAGGCTCAGACGGCGGCCGGGTCCTCCTCGACGAGGAGGTTGCGGGTGCGGTTCGGGTCGACCGGGATGCCGGGGCCCATGGTGGTGCTGACCGCGGCCTTCTTGATGTAGCGACCCTTGGCGGCGGACGGCTTCAGACGGAGGATCTCCTCCAGCGCGGCGCCGTAGTTCTCCACCAGCTTGGCGTCGTCGAAGGACGCCTTGCCGATGATGAAGTGCAGGTTCGAGTGCTTGTCGACGCGGAACTCGATCTTGCCGCCCTTGATGTCGGTGACGGCCTTGGCGACGTCGGGGGTGACGGTGCCGGTCTTCGGGTTCGGCATCAGACCACGCGGGCCGAGGACGCGGCCGAGACGGCCGACCTTGCCCATGAGGTCCGGGGTGGCGACGACGGCGTCGAAGTCCAGACGGCCCTTCGCCACCTCGTCGATCAGCTCGTCGGCGCCGACGATGTCGGCGCCCGCGGCACGCGCGGCCTCGGCACGGTCGCCGGTCGCGAAGACCAGGACCCGGGCGGTCTTACCGGTGCCGTGCGGAAGGTTCACGGTGCCACGCACCATCTGGTCGGCCTTGCGCGGGTCGACACCCAGACGGAAGGCGACCTCGACGGTGGCGTCGAACTTGGTCGTGGAGGTCTCCTTGGCGAGACGGACGGCCTCGAGCGGGGCGTAGAGCTTCTCCCGGTCGACCTTGGCGTCCGCAGCGCGGAGAGCCTTGCTGCGCTTGCTCACAACTGCTCCTGTGTGTTCTGAAAGGAGTCGTGGTCATTGGGCCGAGCAGGCCCTGCCACGTGCGGCTGCGTATCGCTGGCAGCCGCATGACTTACGAAGGTGGGGTTCAGCCCTCGACCGTGACGCCCATGGAACGCGCGGTACCGGCGATGATCTTCGCGGCGGCGTCCAGGTCGTTCGCGTTCAGGTCGGGCATCTTGGTCTGGGCGATCTCGCGGACCTGCGCCTCGGTGATCTTGGCGACCTTGGTCTTGTGAGGCTCGCCGGAGCCCTTCTCGATGCCCGCGGCCTTGAGGATCATCTTCGCGGCCGGCGGCGTCTTGGTGACGAAGGTGAAGGAACGGTCCTCGTAGACCGTGATCTCCACCGGGATGACCCAACCGCGCTGCGACTCGGTCGCGGCGTTGTAGGCCTTGCAGAACTCCATGATGTTGACGCCGTGCTGACCCAGCGCCGGGCCGACCGGCGGAGCCGGGTTGGCGGCGCCGGCCTGGATCTGGAGCTTGATGAGCCCCGTGACCTTCTTCTTCTTGGGAGGCATGCTCTCTCCGGGTCCTTACTGAGAGGTTGACTGCCATCCGCGCCTCGGACCTGCACCCATGGGGGCAAGATCGCACAGATGGCATACCGCACCACGATAGCCGCTGTCCCCACCGGACAGGAAATCGCCCTGGTCAGGCGGCTTTCTCGGGGCCTTGAGACCGTCGGCCGCGCCGCACGTACGCGGCTGCGGTCAGCAGGGTGACCACGGTCGCTCCGCCCGGCACGGCGAGCAGCGCGGCCACGGTCCCGCGCCCGGTGTCCTCGGCGAGCACGACCCGCCGCGGGTCCCCGGGCGCGTGCCGTACCTCCACGGTGTCACCTTCGGCATGCCCACGCGCGCGCGTGCCGAACGGGAGGCCGGCCGTCACGTCCTGGCCCGCCAGCGGGAAGGTCACGCTGCAGCGGCCGAGGACGCACGTACCGGTGTGGAAGGTGGCCGTGGCCGGCTCGGCGTCCCGCAGTTCGCTCCGCAGCCAGGCCGCGGGGAGGAACACGGCGTACGCGGCCACGAGCAGCGCCAGTGCGGCCGCGGCGCCGAGGACGGCGGGCCGTGCACGGCGAGAGCGCCCCGGCCCGGTGCTCACCGGCGGGGCGCTCTCGGGAGACGTGATCAGTTCTTCTGGATCTGGTCGAAGGACAGCTCGACCGGGGTCTCGCGGCCGAAGATCTCGACCAGGCCCTTGACCTTCTTGGAGTCGGGGTTGATCTCGTTGATGGTCGCCTGGAGCGTGGCGAACGGGCCGTCGGTGACGGTGACCGAGTCGCCGACCTCGAAGTCCAGGACCTGGACCTCGACCTTGCGCTGCGGGGCGGGCTTGCCCTCGGCCTCGGCGGCCTCGCGGGCGGCCTTCTCCTCGGCCTCCGGGGCGAGCATCTTGACGATCTCGTCCAGGGTCAGCGGGTACGGGTCGTAGGCGTTGCCGACGAAGCCGGTGACGCCCGGGGTGTTGCGGACGACGCCCCAGGACTCGTTGGTCAGGTCCATCCGGACCAGGACGTAACCCGGCAGCTTGTTCTGCTTGATCGTCTTGCGGTCGCCGTTCTTGATCTGGACGACCTCTTCCTGCGGCACCTCGGCCTGGAAGATGTAGTCCTCGACGTTCAGCGAGACGGCGCGCTGCTCCAGGTTGGTCTTCACGCGGTTCTCGTAGCCGGCGTAGGTGTGGATGACGTACCACTCGCCGGGCAGGGTGCGCAGCTCCTCGCGGAGGGCCTCCACCGGGTCCACCGGGGCGGCCGGCTCCTCCTCGGCGGCCTCGGCGACGGCGGTCTCCTCGTCGGCCTCTTCGCCCTCGTCCTCGGCGTGCACGGCGGCCTCCTCGGCCGGCTCACCCGCCTCGGCCTCGGCAGCCTCGAACTCGTCCTGCTCGTCCGCGCCCTCGACGATGTCGAGCTCGTCATCCACCGTCTCGGCAGCCAGCCCGCGGGGCTCAGTGGCGTCGTCGTTCAGGTTCGGGTCAGACACGATGGCTGCTTCTTCCTGGATACATAGGGGTGGAACATGCGAAAACGGGCGCCGGTGCCACGGCGCCCTTCGCTCTTGGCTCAGCCGAAGACGTACTTGGCCGCGTGGTTGAGCCCATAGTCAATCACGGTCACCAGGGCGATCATGATGACAACAAAGAAGATCACCACGGTGGTGTACGAGGTCAGCTGGTTGCGCGTCGGCCAGACGACCTTGCGCAGTTCCGCGATGATCTGGCGGTAGAAGGTGGCCAGGCGCTTGAGCGGGCCCTTCTTGGCGCGCTTGCCGCCCTTGCGGACCCTCTTCTTGGACTCGGGCACCTCGTCCTGGGCATCAGGCGTGTCGATGGAGCCCACGGCGTCCGTCATTGTCCTCACCTGGTCCCGGGTCGTGGCCGTGCCGCGCCCGGTTTCTGAGCCGCACGGCGGTGCATTGCTGTACGTACATGCGCACACATCCTGGCGGTGTGTGTAGCAGGGCCGGAGGGACTTGAACCCCCAACCGCCGGTTTTGGAGACCGGTGCTCTACCAATTGAGCTACGACCCTTTGTGTGTCCCCCAACGTACCGCATCCGACCGGGTGCTCGGTGTGCACCGGTCCGGCCGCGGCTGCTGAAGGCCAACGAGGTGAGAGTGTACGTGGTCCACGGCCCGGCGTCGAACAGAAAGTGCCCGTCCAGGGCCTCGTGGCCAAAGATCGTCCTGGCCGCGGGCCGGATTCGGACCCGTGTTCACGACTCGACCCTTCCTGTTCAGTCTGTGAAACCCGTGTGCCCGGCGCGTTTCCGGTCTGGAACCATGGGCCGTATGAGCGCTGCAACCCCTCCCACCGAGCGCCGGGTCTCCGCCCGAGTCGGCGCGATCTCCGAGTCCGCCACCCTCGCCGTGGACGCCAAGGCCAAGGCCCTGAAGGCCGCCGGGCGTCCGGTGATCGGCTTCGGCGCCGGTGAGCCCGACTTCCCGACCCCGGACTACATCGTCGAGGCGGCCGTCGAGGCCTGCAAGAACCCCAAGTACCACCGCTACACCCCGGCCGGCGGCCTGCCCGAGCTGAAGGCCGCGATCGCCGCGAAGACGCTGCGCGACTCCGGCTGGGAGCCGGACGTCTCCCAGATCCTCGTCACCAACGGTGGCAAGCAGGCGATCTACGAGGCGTTCGCCGCGATCCTGGACCCGGGCGACGAGGTCATCGTCCCGGCGCCGTACTGGACGACGTACCCGGAGTCGATCCGCCTGGCCGGCGGTGTCCCGGTCGAGGTCGTCGCCGACGAGACGACCGGCTACCGCGTCTCGGTGGAGCAGCTGGAGGCGGCGCGCACCGAGAAGACGAAGGTCGTCCTCTTCGTCTCCCCCTCCAACCCGACCGGCGCGGTGTACTCCGAGGCCGAGACCGAGGCGATCGGCCGCTGGGCCGCCGAGCACGGCCTGTGGGTGCTCACCGACGAGATCTACGAGCACCTGGTCTACGGCGACGCGGTCTCGGTGTCCCTGCCGGCGCTCCTGCCCGAACTGCGCGACAAGTGCATCGTGGTCAACGGTGTGGCGAAGACGTACGCCATGACCGGCTGGCGCGTGGGCTGGGTCATCGGCCCGAAGGACGTCGTCAAGGCCGCGACGAACCTGCAGTCGCACGCCACCTCGAACGTCTCCAACGTCGCCCAGGTGGCCGCCCTCGCCGCCGTCTCCGGCGGTCTGGAGGCCGTGGCGAAGATGCGTGAGGCCTTCGACCGGCGCCGCAGGACCATCGTGCGGATGCTCAACGAGATCGACGGCGTGGTCTGCCCGGAGCCCGAGGGCGCCTTCTACGCCTACCCCTCGGTCAAGGCTCTGCTCGGCAAGGAGATCCGTGGCAAGCGCCCGCAGGACACCGTCGAGCTGGCCGCGCTGATCCTGGAGGAGGCCGAGGTCGCGGTCGTCCCCGGTGAGGCCTTCGGCACGCCGGGCTACCTGCGGCTGTCGTACGCCCTCGGTGACGAGGACCTCGTCGAGGGCGTGAGCCGGATGCAGAAGCTGCTGGCGGAGGCGCGGGACTAGTTCCCGGCGTCCACGCGCGCGTGCGGGCCGTTTCCCTCCGGGGAAGCGGCCCGCTTCTGTGTGCGAGCAAGACCCCGTGAGGGGAAACGGCTACCGGGACGGCGGTGACGTACGGCAGGATCTGGGAATGGAGCGTGTACGTGATCTCTCTGAGCTGCCGAAAGCCCATCTGCACCTGCACTTCACCGGCTCGATGCGGCCGACGACCGTCCTGGAACTGGCCGACAAGTACGGCGTCCGCCTGCCCGACGCGCTGACGGAGGCGCTGACCAGCGGGGAACCGCCGAGACTGCGGGCCACGGACGAGCGGGGCTGGTTCCGTTTCCAGCGGCTGTACGACGCGGCGCGCTCCTGCCTGCGCGAGCCGGAGGACATCCGGCGCCTGGTCCGGGAGGCCGCCGAGGAGGATCTGAAGGACGGCTCGGGCTGGCTGGAGATCCAGGTGGACCCGACGTCGTACGCGCCCCGGCTGGGCGGTCTGATCCCGGCCCTGGAGATCATCCTGGACGCGGTGGACACCACGTCCCGGGAGACCGGGCTCGGCATGCGGGTGCTGGTCGCCGCGAACCGGATGAAGCACCCCCTGGACGCGCGCACCCTGGCCCGGCTGGCGGTGCGGTACGCGGACCGGGGCGTGGTCGGCTTCGGGCTCTCCAACGACGAGCGGCGGGGCATGGCGCGGGACTTCGACCGGGCCTTCCACATCGCGCGGGAGGGCGGTCTGCTGTCGGCGCCGCACGGCGGTGAGCTGACGGGCCCGGCGTCGGTCCGGGACTGCCTGGACGACCTGCACGCCGCGCGGATCGGGCACGGGGTGCGGGCGGCCGAGGACCCGCGGCTGCTGAAGCGGCTGGCCGACCGGGGCGTGACCTGCGAGGTGTGCCCGGCCTCGAACGTGGCGCTCGGCGTGTACGAGAAGCCGGAGGACGTCCCGCTGCGCACGCTCTTCGAGGCGGGCGTCCCGATGGCCCTCGGCGCCGACGACCCGCTGCTGTTCGGCTCCCGGCTGGCCGCCCAGTACGAGATCGCCCGCACCGAGCACGGTTTCACGGACGCCGAGCTGGCGGAGCTGGCCCGGCAGTCGGTGCGCGGTTCGGCCGCCCCGCAGGAAGTGAAGGCGCGCCTGCTGGCCGGCGTGGACGACTGGCTGGCACGCCCGGCGGCCTGACGGGTCCCGGCCGGGCGGTGGCGGCCCTCAGGGCCGGTCCGCCACGGAGATTCCGCCCAGGAGGGTCCGGACGAGCCGGGTGGCGAACGCGTCCACGGGCGGGCGTTCGCCGCTGTCGGTGGCGTCGTAGGCGAAGGCGCGCTGTGCGCAGGCCCCCAGGAGGAGGGAGGCGGCGGCGTAGGTGTCGGCGTCGGCGCGGACCCGGCCGGCGGCCTGCTCGGCGCGGAGGTAGGCGTCCAGGCCCTGGAGAGGCAGGTGCGGGCCGGAACCGAGGGTGCGCAGGGCGTCGTCGTGGCGGCGTTTGAGCTGGGTCTCGGCGTACAGGGAGGCGGCGATCGGGAAGCTCTGCTCGTAGAAGAGCGCGGCCTGGCGGGCGATCTCGGTGAGGTTCTCCTCCAGCGTGCCGCGGCCCGTGCCGGCGGCGAGGCTGTCGAGCAGCGGGGTGAGCCGGGGCAGGCGCTCGGTGAGGACGCGTACGAACAGCTCTTCCTTGCTGTCGAAGTACTTGTAGAGGGCCGCTTCGGAGCAGCCGGCCGCGCGGGCGATCTCCTTGGTGGTGGCGCGGGCGAGTCCGACGGTCAGCATCAGCTCGTGGGCGGCGTCGAGGATGCGGACGCGTGCGGGCTTCGTCTCCATGGGGCTCCGATCGGGCCTTGACGTGTGGGTGAGTGTTTACCCACCCTAGACGGGCACAGGGGTGAGTGAGTACTCACCCACCACCTTGCCGCCGGAGAGCCGCGGCCGGAGTCGCGGCCGGAAAGTCGGTAGTCACCATGAAGCTCACTGTTTTCGGCGCCACCGGAGGGATCGGCCGGGAGCTGGTCCGCCAGGCCCTGGACGCCGGTCACGAGGTCACGGCGGTCGTCCGCGACCCGGCCCGGCTCGACGTCACCGGTGACCGCCTGGAGGTCGTCCGCAGCGACCTGACCGACCCGGAGGCGCTGCGCGGCGCGGTCCGGGGCCGGGACGCGGTCCTGTCCGGCCTGGGCGCGCGCAGGCGCAGGGACGCGGGGGTGGCGACCCGGCTGATCCGTACGGTGCTCGCCGCCATGGAGGCGGAGGGCGTCCGCCGGCTGCTGGTGGTCAGCGCCGGCCCGGTCGGCCCGGCCCCGGCGGGCGACGGGCCCCTGGACCGCGGGGTGCGGGGCCTGGTGTCGGCGATCCTGAAGGACGTCTACGCCGACCTGCGCGCGATGGAGGCCGAGCTGGCCCGCAGCGGCACGGACTGGACGTCCGTACGGCCGCCGCGCCTGCAGAACAAGCCGCTCACCGGCCGCTACCGCACCGTCGTCGGCGGCTTCCCGCCCCGGGGCCGCTTCATCGCGCGCGCGGACGTCGCGCACGCGATGCTGTCGATGATCGACGCCGGGGAGACCCTGAAGCAGGGGGTGGGGGTGGCCTACTGAGCCGGCGGCCGGCCCTGTCGCCGGCCCGGTCCGCGCTACGGCTGGAGGCTCACGCCCACCGTCACCGGCTCGTTGACCAGCGTGATGCCGAAGGCCTCGTGGACCCCGGCGACCACCTCGCGGGCCAGGGCGAGCAGGTCCTCCGTGGTGGCGCCGCCCCGGTTGGTCAGGGCGAGGGTGTGCTTGGTGGAGATGCGGGCGGGGCCGCTGCCGTAGCCCTTGGTGAAGCCCGCCTTGTCGATGAGCCAGGCCGCGGAGGTCTTCGTACGGCCCTCCCCCGCCGGGTAGGCGGGCGGCTCGACGCCGTCGCCCAGCCGCTCGCGCACGCGCGCGCGGAACGCGGCGAACTGCTCGTCGGTGAGGATCGGGTTGGTGAAGAAGGACCCGGCCGACCAGGTGTCGTGGTCCTCGGCGTCCAGCACCATGCCCTTGCCGGCGCGCAGCTTCAGCACGGTCTCGCGGGCGTCGGCCAGCGGCACCCGGTCGCCGGGCTCCACTCCCAGCGCGCGGGCCGCCTCGGCGTACCTGACCGGTGCGGACAGCCCGCCCGCGTCCTCCAGCTCGAAGCGGACCCGGAGCACGACATAGCGCTCGGGGTCGGCCTTGAAGCGGCTGTGCCGGTACGAGAACGCGCACTCCTCGTTCGTCAGCGTGACCGTCTCGCCGGCCCGCCGGTCGTAGGCGATCACCTCCGTGATCGTCGAGGAGACCTCCTGGCCGTAGGCGCCGACGTTCTGGATCGGCGTGGCGCCCGCGGATCCGGGGATGCCGGCCAGGCACTCGATCCCGGCGAGCCCGGCCTCCACGGTGCGGGCGACGGCGTCGGTCCACACCTCGCCGGCCGCCAGCTCCAGGGTGCTGCCGCGCAGTTCGACCCCGCGCGTGGCGATGCGCAGTGCGGTGCCGTCGAAGCCCTTGTCACCGATGACCAGGTTCGATCCCCCGCCGATGACCAGCAGCGGCGTACCGCTGTCGTCGGCCTCACTAACGGCGGCGATCACCTCGGCGTCGGTCGCGGCGGTGACCAGCCGGGTCGCGGGACCGCCCAGCCGGAAGGTGGTCAGCGGGGCAAGGGGGGCATCGTGGAGTACCTGCACGCGCCCAAGACTACGAGACACCACCGACAGCCCTGCGCCCCCGGGAGCGTGACCCGCATGGCCCGGCCGGGGCACGCGCGCGTGTCCTGTCGGCGGGTGGGCCGCGCGGACACGCGGAAGCACGCACGCGCGCGTGGACCGTCGTAGGCGCTGTCGGTCCACGCGCGTGTGCGCGGTGCTGCCGACCGGTTGTGTCGCGCACGCGCACGTGCGGGGTGCTGCCGGCCGGCTGTGTCGCCTTCGGCCGCGGCCGAAGGCGTTGAGGGTCGTTGGCCGCACGGGCTCCCCGGGCGGGCCGGCCAGGTCAGCGGGAAGCGGTTTCGAGGACCGCTGCGGGTTCCTGTCCGGCCGTCGTGGCCGGGTGTCCCGCGCCGCGGCGGCCGGGGATCACCAGGGCCGCGACCGCGGCGAGGGCGACCACCGCCGAGCCGGTGACCAGGGCCGGCCGCAGACCGTCCACGAAGCTCTGCGCGGACTCGTAGCCGCCCTGCGCCGAGAAGATCGACGACATGACCGCGATGCCGAGCGCGCCGCCCACCTCGCGCAGCGCGTTGTTCGCGCCGGAGGCGATGCCCTGCTCCTGCGGGCGGACGCTGGACATGACCAGGTTGGCGGCCGGTGCGAAGTACAGGGCCATGCCGACACCGCTGATGATCAAGGCCGGCAGCTGGACGGCGTAGGAGGCGTCGGCGGTGGCCACCCAGGCCATGTAGCCGAGGCCGGCGGCCTGCAGGAAGAGGCCCGCGGCGACGACCGGCCGGCCGCCGATCCGGTCGGAGAGGATGCCGGCGACGGGCGCGACGAGCATCGGCATGCCGGTCCACGGCAGCATCCGCAGCCCCGCCTCGGTGGGCGAGTAGCCGAGGACGCCCTGCATGTACTGGCTGAGCAGGAAGATCGAGCCGAACATGCCGACGAACATCAGCAGGCTGGCCGCGTTGATGCCGGAGAAGGCCCGGGAGCGGAACAGCCGCATCGGCAGCATCGGGGCGGCCGCGCGGGAGCTGTAGCCGACGAAGCCCGCCAGCAGCGCTCCGCCCGCGCTCAGCGCGGTCAGCACCACGGGGTCGGTCCAGCCGTCGGCGGGGCCGCGGACCAGGCCGTACACGATCCCGAAGAGCCCGCCGCTGGCGAGCAGCGTGCCGGGTATGTCGAGCCGGGCGCCGGTGCCGTACGACTCGGCGAGGCGCAGCCGGGCGAGCGGCAGCGTGACCAGGCCGAGCGGGACGTTCAGCCAGAAGATCCAGTGCCAGGAGACGTGCTCGGTGAGGCTGCCGCCGATGAGCGGCCCGGAGGCGACGGCGAGCCCGTTGACGGCGCCCCAGATGCCGTACACCGTGCCGCGCCTGGCGGCGGGTACGGCCGCGGTCAGCAGGGTCAGCGTGAGCGGCATCATCACGGCCGCGCCGACGCCCTGGACCGCGCGTGCGGCGATCAGGGAGCCGATGCCGGGTGCCAGGGCCGCGGCGGCGGAGGCACCGGTGAACACGGCGAGTCCGGCGATGAAGAGCCGGCGGCGCCCGAAGCGGTCGCCGAGCGCGGCACCGAACATCAGCAGGACGGCGAAGGTGAGCGTGTAGGCGCTCACGGTCCACTCGAGGTCGTCCAGTGCGCCGCCGAGGTCCTGGCGGATGGACGGCAGGGCGGTGGTGACGACGAGGTTGTCCAGGGCCGCCATGAACCCGGCGACGCTGGTGATGACGAGGGCCCACACCGCCCGCGCGCGGGAGGTGGTGGTGCCGGACGCTGCTGTCTCCTGTGACATCGCTCCCCCAGTGAGTGATCACTAGTTAGTTATTGATGACTAACTTTTGCGGCCATGAGAAGGCCGCGAAAAGGCCGGGCGCTCACGCTTCCAGGCGCCCCTTGATCCGGGCCGACGGGTACAACCCCTCCCACACGCGGTGCTCAGGCGGAAAGCCCATGGCCACCAGGCAGTTGACGAGCATCCCGTACGCCATGAAGTCGGTGGTCTCGTTGACGTCCGCGCCGAGCGGCAGGTGCACGGTGTCCCACAGCCGCATCCAGCCGGCCCGGACCTTCTCGCCGAACTCGCGGTCGCCCTCCTCCTCGGCCGCGGCGACGGCGACGTACATCTGCATCTGCATCAGCAGCCGTTCGGGCCGCTCCGCGATGACCCTGGTGTACGCGTTCGCCATCGCGTGCAGGGCCTCTTCGCCCCGCAGCCCCTCCGAGGCCTCCTCGAAGGTGCGGATGGTGTCCTCCACGCAGCGTTCGGCCACCGCGAGGAAGATCGCCTTCTTGCCCGGGAAGAGCCGGAACAGGTACGGCTGCGAGACACCGACCCGCTTGGCGATCGCCTCCGTGGTGGTGCCGTGGTATCCGCCGCGCGCGAACTCGGCGGTCGCGGCACGGATGACGCTCTCGCGCCGCTCCTCTGCGCTCATCCTGGGCATGCCGCTAAGTTAGTACTCAATCACTAACTTGGTCAAGGGCGCTCTCGGCCTGGGAGCGGCGGGCGATCCCGGTGCCGGAGATCAGCGAACCTCGCTCGGCGTGGGCCGAGGGGCACGCGTAAGGGGCGCCCTCCCGTGAGGACGCCCCTTACCGCCGTACTACGGCCCTCAGGCGAGTCGTACGACCGCCCGGGACATGCCCAGCACCTTCTGGCCACCACTCATGGCCGTCAGGTCCACCCGGACGGTGTTGTCGTCCAGCTTGGCCGCGACCTTGCCGCTGACCTCGATCAGGGCACCCTGGTCGTCGTTCGGGACCACGACGGGCTTGGTGAAGCGGACGCCGTACTCCACGACCGCGCCCGGGTCCCCGGTCCAGTCGGTGACCACACGGATCGCCTCGGCCATGGTGAACATGCCGTGCGCGATCACGTCCGGCAGGCCCACCTCCTTGGCGAACTTCTCGTTCCAGTGGATCGGGTTGAAGTCCCCGGACGCGCCCGCGTAGCGCACCAGCGTGGCGCGGGTCACGGGGAAGGTCCGGGCCGGCAGCTCGGTGCCGACCTCGACGTCGTCGTACGCGATGTTCGCCGTCATCGGGTCCTCACGCCTCCTCGGCCGCACGGGCCACGAGCTTGGTCCAGGCGGTCACGACGTGCTCGCCGGCCTCGTCGTGCACCTCACCGCGGATGTCCAGGATGTCGTTGCCCGCGAGGGACTTGATCCCCTCGATCGTGGAGGTGACCGTGAGCCGGTCGCCGGCGCGGACCGGGCGGGTGTAGGCGAACTTCTGGTCACCGTGCACCACGCGGCTGTAGTCCAGCCCGAGCTGCGGGTCCTGGACGACCTGTCCGGCGGCCCGGAAGGTGATGGAGAACACGAAGGTCGGCGGGGCGATCACGTCGGGGTGACCGAACGCCTTGGCGGCCTCGGGATCCGTGTACGCCGGGTTGGTCTCGCCCACCGCCTCGGCGAACTCCCGGATCTTCTCCCGGCCCACCTCATAGGGCGCGGTGGGCGGGTAGGTCCGTCCCACGAAGGACTGGTCGAGCGCCATGGCCCGGCACCTCCTGATCTCTGCTGTGATGGCCCCAAATTAGCGGGAAACCAGTCATGGAATGCGCACGGGGGCGGTGGGGCCCCGTGGGTGCCGGGCAGCGGAAAACGCCGTGAGGCCGCCCCCTCGGAAGGGGACGGCCTCACGGACGAGCCTGTTTTATCGCGTCTCGCGGTGCGCGGTGTGCGCGTTGCAACGCGGGCAGTGCTTCTTCATCTCAAGACGGTCCGGGTTGTTACGCCGGTTCTTCTTGGTGATGTAGTTCCGCTCCTTGCACTCCACGCAGGCCAGCGTGATCTTCGGGCGGACGTCGGTGGCAGCCACGTGAGTGCTCCTAAGACGAACAGGTGGACTAATTCAACGCAAGAAAGAGTAGCCGATCGAAGGACCGACCCCGCAATCGGCTACTGTCAGTAGCGGTGACCGGACTTGAACCGGTGACACAGCGATTATGAGCCGCTTGCTCTACCGACTGAGCTACACCGCTTTGATGAGATCAGCTCCCGCCTCGCGGCGGGAACCTCTCACACCAGAGCCCCAAAACGGAATCGAACCGTTGACCTTCTCCTTACCATGGAGACGCTCTGCCGACTGAGCTATTGGGGCGAGCGATGAAGACATTACACGGTCTGCCGCCGTTCACCCAAATCCGTATCCCGCCGCCCGCCGCACCCCTCGTCGCAGGCCTCCCGGCGGTCCCGCGAGCCCCCGGCGCGGCCCGTCGCCGGCGACTGCACGCGCGCGTACGCGTGCGCGCCGACGGCACAGAGCGCCACGCGCGCGGGAGACCTGCCGTGTCCCTGCGACCGGAGCCGGCCGGGGCTGTCCGTCCCGTCACGCGCGCGGGCGACCTGCGTACGCCTGGGGCGGACCACGCCGGTACGACTATTGCGCTCCTGCGCGCCGCGCGCGGGTCGCCGCCCTAGGCTCGACTCACTCTGCGTGATCATGGGCCGGTCACGGCCCCGGACCCCTCACGCCGATCCGCCCGAGCCCCCGGCCCCCATCCTGGAGCGCGATGCCCGACAGCCAGTCGCCCCCGCCGTCGAACTCGCCGTGGTCCTCGGGATCGTCCGACCCGGCCGCCACCCTGCTCTGCGGAGCGCGGCTCACCGACGGCCGGACCGTGGACGTACGGCTGGGCGGAGGGCGCATCGAGGCGGTCGGCACCACCGGCAGCCTCGCCCCGGGGCCGGCCCGGACGGGCGTCACGCGCGTGGACCTGAGCGGCTACCTGCTGCTGCCGGCCCCGGCCGAACCGCACGCCCACGGCGACACCGCCCTGTCCGCGGAACGCCCCGGCCCGGCTTCGTACGCACCCGAGGACGTCCAGCGCCGGGCCACGGAGGCGGCCCTGCTGCAGCTCGGCCACGGGACGACGGCGCTCCGCACGCACGTGCGCGTGGGGGATGTCCAAGGACTCGGCGCGCTGGGCGCGGTGCTCCAGGCGCGGCGGTCGCTGCGGGGGCTGGCGGAGCTGACGACGGTGGCGATGCCCCGGCTGCTGACCGGGGCGGCCGGCGCCGACGGGCTGGTGATGCTGCGGGACGCGGTGAAGATGGGCGCCTCCGTGGTGGGCGGCTGCCCCGACCTGGATCCTGACCCCACCGGCTACGTGGAGGCGGTCCTGGAGGTGGCCTCCGAACACGGCTGCCCGGTGGACCTGCACACGGACGCCGCCGACCCGGCCCGGCTGTCCCGGCTCGCGGCCATGGCGGGGGGCCTGCGCCCCGGTGTGACGATCGGACCGTGCGCCGGTCTCGCGCGCCTGCCCGCCGAGGTCGCCGCCCGTGCCGCCGACCAGCTCGCGGCGGCCGGCGTGACGGTCGTGTGCCTGCCCCAGGGCGGCTGTGGCGGCGCCGAGCGGCGGGGCACGGCCCCGGTACGGCTGCTGCGCGCGGCCGGGGTGCGGGTGGCGGCCGGCAGCGGCGCCCTGCGCGACGTCTCGAACCCCGTGGGCCGCGGTGACCCCCTGGAGGCCGCATACCTCCTCGCCTCCGCCCACGGCCTGCGCCCGGAGGACGCCTACGACACCGTGAGCGCCTCGGCGCGCGCGGTGCTGGGCTTCCCGGAGGTCCGCGTGGAGGCGGGCTTCCCGGCCGAGTTGCTGGCCGTACGCGGCGACCATCTGGCCGGCGCGCTCTCCCTGGCCTACAGCCGGATCGTGGTGCACCGGGGGCGGGTGGTGGCCCGTACGAGCGCGGTACGCGAGTACTGCAACTCGGCGGCGGCCGCGGAGCTCGGGTTGCCGCGGCAGGGGCGGGGGGAGCTGTCGTGAGCGTGGAACTGGGCGTGGGAGGACCTGTGGGGTGGTGCGGTCCGGGGTGCGCGGGGCCTGCCGGCGTCCTTGTGGGGCGCGGGCGCTGAGAGTCTTGGCTGGGCGCGGGCGCGTGAAGCGGGGTGGGTGGGGCCGGTGGGGTCGGTGGGGTGGCCGGCACTCGTGAGGTCCGGTCGGCAGTCGTGAGGTCTCTTGCGTACGCCGGCGCCTGCTGCCGCGCACGCGCCGGGCGCGTGAAGCGGGGTGCGCGCCGGGTTCGTAACCGGGAGGCGCGTCGGCGCAGGTGCGCGCCCGGCAGGCCCGGCCCCACCTGCGCCGGTTAACTCGTGCGGCGGATGCGCCCCTTCGGGCGTACGGTCGGAATCATGCGCATTGTCATCGCTGGTGGTCATGGTCAGATCGCGCTGCGGCTGGAGCGTCTGCTCTCCGCGCGCGGGGACGAGGTGGCGGGCATCATCCGCAGCCTCGAACAGGGCGACGATCTTCGGGCGGCGGGTGCCGAACCGGTCCTGCTCGACCTGGAATCCGCCTCGGTGGAAGAGGTCGCGGCGCATCTGCAGGGCGCGGACGCGGCGGTCTTCGCGGCCGGCGCGGGCCCGGGCAGCGGCGCGGCCCGCAAGGACACGGTGGACCGGGGCGCGGCGGTGCTGTTCGCGGACGCCGCCGTACGCGCGCGCGTACGCCGTTTCCTGGTGGTGTCCTCGATGGGCGCGGATCCAACGCACCAGGGGGACGACGTGTTCGACGTGTACCAGCGTGCCAAGGGCGAGGCCGACGCGTACGTCACCCGGCAGGAGGCCCTGGACTGGACGATCCTGCGCCCGGGCATGCTGACGAACGACGCGGGCACCGGTCTGGTCCGGCTGGAGGCGCACACCGGGCGCGGCGCGATCCCGCGGGACGACGTGGCGGCCGTCCTCGCGGAGCTGGTGGACACACCGGCGACGGCCGGTCTCACGCTGGAGCTGATCAGTGGTTCGACGCCGGTGTCGGTCGCGGTGAAGTCGGTGGCCGGGAACTGAGGCCGGCCGCCGGTCGTTGACCTGTCGAACCGGCCGCACGCCCGCTCCGTCCGTCCGCTGACGAGCCGTCGGACGGGTCCGCAGCGACCGCCCGCCGCGCTGTCGGCCCGTCACGAGTCAGAAGAGCGGCAGCTGCCCGGGAAAGTCCGGCACGGCGTAGCCGTCCAATGAGGGCTGCGCCGCCCCGAGTTGTGCCGGCTGCCGTGACCCGGCGCAGGAGACGAGTTCGCCGGTCTCCCGCGCGCCGGGCGGGTCGTGCCGTGCGAAGCGGCCCGCGACGACGGCGATCTCGCGGCGGCACACGGGACAGGTTCTGCGTCGGGAGGACATGCCGCCAGTGTGCCCGCGGCGGACCGTGGGTGCGCCTGTGCCCGGGTGGAACCGGTGGCGTGTCAGGTCCGGGTCTCCGCCTCCCACCGCTCGGGGCCCACTCCGCGCCAGTCGATCAGCGGCGAGTCGGCGACGTCCTCGGGTTCGATCTCCAGCCCGGCCCGGCGGAGGAACTCCACCAGGTCCCGCACGTTGTGCGCGAGGCCGAGGATCTCGCCGTCCACCCGCACCCGGCGACCGCCGGTCGGGGACGGCAGCTGCACGACGATGGGACGTTTCCCGGCCATGGCTCCAGCATCATCCGGACCGGCCGGGCCCGCACCCGGGCCGGTCATTCGAGAATCCCCAGCGCGGTGTCCGGCCGGCACAGCGGGCACGCGGGGACACCTCCGTCGGTGAGGGCCCGTACCGCCTGCTCCCGGCCGACGCCCTTCGCCCGCCCGCCGGCGCCCGTACAGCCGCCCACGTGGACGTAGACCGCGCTCCGGCCGTTCAGACCACGCTCGATCGCCCATTCCGGAGCAGCCTGCCGGGCGGCGAGACGGCGCTGCCGCTCGGCCTCCCGGCGCTCCTCGTCGGCGATCCACCGGTCCATCAACGCAAGCTGCCGGGCAGCCTGGTGTTCGACGACGCGGCGGGCGAACCGCAGCATGTCGAGACGCGTCAGCGGACGGTCATCGTTCACACGTTCGATTCTAGTGTCCTCGCGGAGAAGCGCGAGCACCCGCACCCGGCTACAACGACGAAGACCCCGTGCGGCGGCGCGTCGTCAGGGGCTGCCGCCGGCTCATCGGCTGCCCAGGTCTTCCTCGGACGGCCGGCAGACGGCTCCCGGGAGGCCTGGACGCGCGCGGGTCAGTAGTCGGTGAGATCCACGATCACATCGCAGTGCGGATCGCCGGAAGGCTGGTGCTGATGCTCGTTCACCAGGACCGCCGGGGAGATGGACGAGAGCGCCGAGCAGGCCGGGCCCGGTGTTGCTGATCAGCACGTCCACGCCGTATGTGCGGTGGCCGTCTGCTCGCGTCCCTTACGCGTGCCCCTCGGCCCACACCGAGACGCGGTTCGCTGATCTCCGGCCTCGGCACGCCCGTCTCGAACTCGACGCCGTCGTACTCCCGGTGGCCGTGGTGGTCTGACGCCAACCCAGCTTCGAGTCGATCAGATCATCGGGCCAGGAAGACCCGACAGGCACTTATCGGACTTCCGGCCGCGTACACCGGCCAGACCGTCCCTGTCGACTCCTCACGGCCACGCGCATCCCAGGACGGGGCGTTCGACGCGAGACGGAGTGAGACGGTCGACTGACGACCAAGGTGCATGACGAAGGGCCCGTGACCTGTTGTTGCAACAGGTCACGGGCCCTTCGTTCCCGTGTGGCGGCGCCAGGATTCGAACCTGGGAAGGCTGAGCCGGCAGATTTACAGTCTGCTCCCTTTGGCCGCTCGGGCACACCGCCGGGTAGTGCTGCCGTTCCGAACCCGCCATCGGCGGTGTTCCCCGGCAACGACGTAAACAATACCCGATCGACAGGGGTGCTTCGCCACCCCATTGATCTCCACCCGCGAGGCCCGGGGTGGCTAGGCTGGTGCGGATGCGGCCCGGTGCTCCACCGGGCCCGGCGGTCGCCGCCGCGCACGCCGGCACGCACCCGATTCGCACCCCGATACAAGGAGCCACAGGACATGGCCGACTCCAGTTTCGACATCGTCTCGAAGGTCGAGCGGCAGGAGGTCGACAACGCCCTCAACCAGGCCGCCAAGGAGATCTCGCAGCGCTACGACTTCAAGGGCGTGGGGGCCTCGATCTCGTGGTCCGGTGAAAAGATCCTCATGGAGGCGAACTCCGAGGACCGGGTGAAGGCCATCCTCGACGTCTTCCAGTCGAAGCTCATCAAGCGCGGCATCTCGCTGAAGGCGCTGGAGGCGGGCGAGCCGCAGCTCTCCGGCAAGGAGTACAAGATCTTCGCGTCGATCCAGGAGGGCATCTCCCAGGAGAACGCCAAGAAGGTGGCGAAGATCATTCGCGACGAGGGCCCCAAGGGCGTGAAGGCCCAGGTCCAGGGTGACGAGCTGCGCGTCAGCTCCAAGAGCCGCGACGACCTCCAGACCGTCATCGCCCTCCTCAAGGGCAAGGACTTCGACTTCGCGCTGCAGTTCGTGAACTACCGGTAGGACCGGGCGAGCCGAACAGAGAACAAGGGTGGGCACCCGGCGGTGCCCACCCTTTCCGTGCTCCCGCGCTCCGCGCCGCCGCGCCGCTCAGTCGCGCGAGTTGCCGAACAGGATCCGGTAGACGATCAGCAGCACCAGGGAGCCGCCGACGGCCGCGGCCCAGGTGGCGCCGTCGTAGAAGTGCTTGCTGACCGGGTGGTCCAGCCAGCGGGCCGAGATCCAGCCCCCGATGAACGCGCCCGCGATGCCGATGAGGGTCGTACCGATGAAGCCGCCCGGGTCACGTCCCGGCAGCAGGACCTTGGCGATGGCTCCGGCCAGCAGTCCCAGAATGATCCAACCGATGATGCTCATGCCGTGAACCTGCCCTTCCGCGCTGTGTCCGCACTGACGGGTCACTGGGATTCCGGTGGGAGCCGCCGTCCGTCGCGCGCGTGTTCGTGCCGTGTCGATGAAGAGGACGTCACGGGTCCGTCCGCCGGTTGCCGCCCTCACTAGGGTGCTGCACATGACACGTACCGATCCCGGTCTGCGCCGCACCCTCGGCGTGCGGGACGCCGTGGTCGTCGGCCTGGGCTCGATGGTCGGCGCCGGCGTCTTCTCCGCTCCGGGCCCGGCCGCGCGCGCGGCGGGGTCCGGGCTGCTGCCCGGGCTCGCCGTCGCCGCCCTGGTGGCCTACTGCAACGCCACGTCCTCGGCCCGGCTCGCCGCCCGCTACCCGGCCTCCGGCGGGACGTACGTGTACGGCAGAGAGCGGCTCGGCGCCTTCTGGGGTTATCTCGCCGGCTGGGCCTTCGTGGTCGGCAAGACGGCTTCCTGCGCGGCCATGGCGCTCACCGTGGGCGCCTACGTGTGGCCGGGACAGGCGCACGCCGTGGCGGTCGCGGCCGTGGTGGCCCTGACCGCCGTGAACTACGGCGGGATCCACAAGTCGGCCTGGCTGACGCGGGCGGTCGTGGCCGTCGTCCTGGCCGTTCTCGCGGCCGTGGTCGTGGTGTGCCTGACCTCCGGAGGAGCCGACGCCGGGCGGCTGGACGTCGGCCTGTCGTCGGGGGCCGCAGGAGTGTTGCAGGCGGCCGGCCTGCTGTTCTTCGCCTTCGCCGGGTACGCGCGGATCGCCACCCTCGGCGAGGAGGTGCGCGATCCCGCGCGGACGATCCCGCGGGCCATCCCGCTGGCTCTGGGCATCGCTCTGGTGGTGTACGCGTGCGTGGCCGTCGCGGTGCTCGCGGTCCTCGGCCCGGACCGGCTCGGGAACGCGGCGGCGCCGCTGGCCGACGCCGTGCGGGCGGCCGGGGCGCCGGGGCTCGTGCCCGTGGTGCGGGCCGGGGCGGCGGTGGCCGCGCTGGGCTCGCTGCTCGCGCTGATCCTCGGGGTGTCCCGGACGACGCTCGCCATGGCCCGGGACGGGCATCTGCCGGGCGCGCTGGCGGCCGTGCACCCGCGGTTCCGGGTGCCGCACCGGGCGGAGCTCGCCGTGGGCGCGATGGTCGCGGTGCTGGCCGCCACGGTCGACGTGCGCGGGGCGATCGGCTTCTCGTCGTTCGGTGTGCTCGCCTACTACGCCGTCGCCAACGCCTCCGCCTGGACGCTCAGCCCGGCCCGACGCTCCCGCGTGGTGCCCGCGGTGGGGCTGCTGGGCTGCGCCACGCTGGCGTTCGCGCTGCCCGCGACAGCGGTGGCCGTCGGTGCGGGCGTGCTCGCGGCGGGCGGGTCGGCCTACGGCGTACGGCGGTGGTGGGCCGGCCGGCGTGGGGCGTGACGCGCTCGGGGCGCCCGTCGGCACCGCCGTCGGAGGCGGCACGCGTACGTGCGCGTACGTGCACGTACGCGCGTGCGTGCGTGCGACGGTTCGGCTACGGCGGCTCGGCGATGGCCACTCGGCAATGGCGGCTCGGCGACGGCGACTCGGTCAGCGGCTCGCGAACGGCTGGTCGGTGCGGACGATCTCGCGGCCGAGCGGCAGCAGGGAGACCGGGATCAGCTTGAAGTTGGCCACGCCGAACGGGATGCCGATGACCGTGATGCACAAGGCGATGCCGGTGGCGATGTGGGCGAGCGCCAGCCACCAGCCGGCCAGGAGCAGCCACAGGACGTTGCCCACGCAGGACGGCGCGCCCGCGTCGCGCCGCTCGACCGTCGTGTACCCGAACGGCCAGAGGGCGTAGATGCCGATGCGGAAGGCGGCGAGGCCGAAGGGGATGCCGATGACCGTGATGCACAGCAGGACGCCGGCGGCCAGGTACCCCAGGAACAGCCAGAAGCCGCTCAGGACGAGCCAGATGACGTTCAGGATGGTCTTCACGGGCGTCCTGCCATCTTCTCCAGGCGGGCGATGCGCTCCGCCATCGGCGGGTGGGTGGAGAACATCTTGGACAGCCCCTGCCCCGGGCGGAAGGGGTTGGCGATCATCATGTGGCTTGCCGTCTCGAGCCGGGGCTCGGGCGGCAGCGGAAGCTGCTGGGTGCCCGTCTCCAGCTTACGCAGCGCACTGGCCAGGGCGAGCGGGTCGCCCGTGAGCTGGGCGCCGGAGGCGTCCGCCTCGTACTCCCGGGAACGGCTGATGGCCAGCTGGATCAGGCTGGCGGCGAGCGGGCCGAGGATCATGATCAGCAGCATGCCGAACAGGCCGGGGCCGTCGTCGTCGTCCGAGCGGCCGATCGGGATGAGCCAGGCGAAGTTCACCAGGAACATGATCACCGAGGCGAGTGCGCCGGCGACGGAGGAGATGAGGATGTCCCGGTTGTAGACGTGGCTCAGTTCGTGGCCGATGACGCCCCGCAGTTCGCGCTCGTCCAGCAGGCGCAGGATGCCCTCGGTGCAGCACACCGCCGCGTTGCGCGGGTTGCGGCCGGTGGCGAAGGCGTTGGGGGCCTCCGTCGGTGAGATGTACAGCCGGGGCATGGGCTGGCGGGCCTGCGTGGACAGCTCCCGCACCATCCGGTACAGCGCCGGGGCCTCGAACTCGCTGACCGGGCGGGCGCGCATCGCGCGCAGCGCCAGTTTGTCGCTGTTCCAGTACGCGTACGCGTTCGTCCCCAGGGCGACCAGGACCGCGACGATCAGTCCCGTCCGGCCGAAGAAGCTGCCGATGACGATGATGAGTGCGGACAGTCCCCCGAGGAGTACGGCGGTCCTGAGCCCGTTGTGCCGGCGGTGCACGGTGCGCCCTCCAAATCGTGCAGCTGGGGAACACTCTGATCCAGTGGACCCTCCCGCTGTTGACAACGCCAGGCGGCTGCCACGAGTTCCCCGACGGGTACGGCGGCGCGCGTGGGCTGCCCGGGTGACGTGCGGGTTCGGCCACGCGCGCGTGGTGGCACGGGTGCCCCACGCGCGCCTGACGACTCCTCAGAACAGTCCGGTGGCCGCGAAGCGGAGGACCAGCTGGGGTGCCCCGGACAGGGCGACGCCGAGGACGCCGGTCAGGGCGAGCGCGGCCGTGAGGGGGGCCGGAACGCGGTGCCGGGCGGGCTCGCCCTCGGGGGCGCGGAACAGCAGGGCCGTCCACTGCAGGTAGTAGAAGAGGGCGATCACGACGTTGACGGCCATGACGACGGCGAGCCAGCCGAGACCGGCGTCGACGGCCGCCGAGAACACGGTGACCTTGGCGAACAGGCCGATGACACCCGGCGGCAGCCCGGCCAGGCACAGCAGGAAGAAGGCCAGCAGGAGCGCGCTGAGCGGGTTGGTGGCGTACAGGCCCCGGTAGTCGCTGATCCGGTTCAGGATGCGGCCACGGCCCACCAGGGCGGCCACGGCGAAGGCGCCGAGGTTCACGGCGGCGTACATCAGGGCGTACGCGACCGTGGAACCGATCGCCTTCTGGGCGTCCTCGGTGTATCCGGCGGCGGCGATCGGCACCAGCAGGTAGCCGGCCTGACCGACGGAGGACCAGGCGAGCAGCCGTACGGCGCTGTACGCGCGCGTGGCCTGCTGGCGCAGGGCGGCGACATTGCCGACGGTCATGGTCAGGGCGGCCAGGGCGGCGAGCGCGGGGCCCCACACGTCGGCGTACGAGGGGAACGCGACGACGGTGACGAGGATCAGGCCCGAGAAGCCGACCGCCTTGCCGACGACGGACAGGTAGGCGGCGACGGGCAGGGGCGCGCCCACGTAGGTGTCGGGCACCCAGAAGTGGAAGGGCACGGCGGCCGTCTTGAAGGCGAAGCCGACGAGGGTGAGGACGACGCCGGTCTGGGCGAGGGTGTGCAGCTGCCCGTCGACGTGCGGCAGGCGCTGGGCGACCTGGGTGAGATAGAGGGTGCCGGTGGAGGCGTAGACGAAGCTGATGCCCATCAGGCTGACCGCGGTGGCGGTGACCGAGGACAGGAAGAACTTCAGGGCGGCCTCGGAGGACCGCTTGTCGCCGTGCCGGATGCCGACGAGGGCGAAGGCGGGCAGGGAGGCGACCTCCAGCGCGACGATCAGGGTGGCGAGGTCCCGGGACGCGGGCAGCAGGGCGGCTCCGGCCGCCGAGGACAGCAGCAGGAACCAGAACTCCCCGGCCGGGACGCGGCGCCGCTCGTCGTCCAGGTGGGTGACGGAGAGCAGGGCCGCGAGCAGGGCGCCGCCGAGCACCAGGAACTGGATGACGAGGGTGAAGTGGTCGGCGGTGTAGCTGCACGCGCGCGCGTGGCCGCCGGTGCAGAAGGTGCTGCGGTCGCCGTCCAGGAGGGGCATCAGCAGCGCGGTCGCCGCGGCGAGCCCGGCCACCGAGACCCAGCCGAGCACGGCCTTGCGGGACTCCGGCACGAACAGGTCGGCGACGAGGACGGCTAGCGCCACGACGGCCGCGAGGGTGGGCGGGGCGATCGCGAGCCAGTCGACGGACTGGACCAGCGACTCGGCAAGCGGCTGGGCGCTCATCGGGTGCCTCCTGCGAGGAGCTGCTGCACGGCCGGGTCGGTCAGGCCGAGCAGGGCCCTCGGCCACAGTCCGGCGAGGACGGTGAGGGTGACGAGCGGAGTCCAGGCGGCGAACTCGTACCCGTGCACGTCGGCGAGTTTCGGTACCTCCCGCTCCGCGCCGCCCATGCAGACGCGGCGGACCACGATCAGCATGTACGCGGCGGTCAGCAGGGTGCCGAACGCGCCGATCGCCATGAAGGTGAGGAAGGCGGGCCGGCTGAGGTCGGCGCCGGGCCGGAACGCGCCGAAGAGCGCGAGCATCTCGCCCCAGAACCCGGCGAGCCCGGGCAGGCCGAGGGAGGCGACGGCGCCGAAGGCGAGCAGGCCGCCGAGGCGCGGGGCCCTGCCGTACAGCGCGGCCCCGGTCTTCTCGGCGAGCGTGTCGAGGTCGGTGCTGCCGGTGCGGTCCTTCAGCGCGCCGACCAGGAAGAAGAGCAGGCCGGTGATGAGGCCGTGGGCGATGTTGGCGAACAGGGCGCCGTTGACGCCGGTCGGGGTCATGGTGGCGATGCCGAGCAGGACGAAGCCCATGTGGCCGACGGAGGAGTAGGCGATCAGGCGCTTGAGGTCGCCCTTCGCACCCTGCTTGGCGAGGGCCAGGCAGGCCAGGGATCCGTAGATGATCCCGACGACGGCGAGCGCGGCGAGGTACGGCGCGAAGGTGTGGAAGCCGTGCGGCGCGATCGGCAGCAGGATCCGGACGAACCCGTACGTACCCATCTTCAGCAGGACGCCGGCCAGCAGGACCGAGCCGACGGTCGGGGCGGCGGTGTGGGCGTCGGGCAGCCAGCTGTGCAGCGGCCACATCGGCGTCTTCACCGCCAGCCCGATCCCGATCGCCAGAACCGCGATGACCTGCACGGATGTGGTCAGCGACCGGCCGTTGTCAGTGGCGAGTGCCACCATGTCGAACGTGCCCGCCTTGATTCCGATCAGGAGCAGGCCGAGCAGCATGACCACGGAACCGAGCAGCGTGAACAGGATGAACTTCCACGCGGCCCGGGTCCGGCCCTCGCCGCCCCAGCGGGCGATGAGGAAGTACATCGGGATGAGCACCATCTCGAACGCGAGGAAGAACAGCAGCAGGTCGAGGACGGCGAAGGTCGCGAGGGTGCCGGACTCGAGCAGGAGCAGCAGGGCGACGAACGCCTTCGGGGCCGGGCCCGAAGGCGCCTTGAAGTACGAGTAGAGCGCGCAGAGGAAGGTCAGCAGCGCGGTCAGGACCAGAAGGGGGAGGGAGATGCCGTCGATGCCGAGGTGGATCCGCACGTCGAGCGCGGGGATCCAGCTGATGTCGGTCGTGGCCTGCATCTTCGACGGATGGTCGTGGTCGAAGCCGAGCGCGAGGACGATCGCGGCGACGAGGACCACGCCGGTGACGGTCACGCCGTGCCGGAGGACGGCCAGCTCGGGTGACTTCCCCTTCAGTCCGGGCGGGGCGGGCAGGAGAGCGGCGGCGGCGCCGAGGAGCGGGCCGACGACGACGAACGCCAGAAGGAACTGCATCACGGACTCGTTGATATCGATCACGCCTGCTCACGCTCCCGTGGCGACGAGGAGGACGGCGACCGCCAGGACGACGGTGCCGGCGAGCAGCGCGCTCACATAGGTCTGGACATTGCCGGTCTGGGCGCGCCGTACGGCGGCCCCGAGCAGCCGGGGCAGGGCGGCGGCACCGTGGACGTAGGTGTCGACGACCTCGCGGTCGAGGAACCGGACGAGACTCGCTCCGGCCTGGACCGGGCGGACGAACAGCGCCGAGTACACGGCGTCCAGGTGGAAGCCGGCGGCCGCGTGCCGGTGCAGCGGGCCGAGCAGCAGCCGTCCGGGGTCGGCCGGGTCGGGGGCGTAGGCGATGTCGCCGTAGGCCGGCTCGTGGGTGGCGATGGCCTCGGCCTCGACCAGGCCGGCGTCCCCCTCGGGGTGGGCGGCGACCGCACCGAGCGGGACCCGGGCGGCGAGCGCGGCGGTGCGCTGCCAGGCGCCGTAGGTGAGCAGTCCGCCGACCAGGGCGAGGCCCGTGCCGAGGATCGAGGTGAGCAGGGTCGGGGTCAGGTCGCGGCCGTCGAACCAGCCGGGCAGCGAGCGGTAGGCGAGCCCGCCGAAGGCGAGGGAGGGGACGGCCAGGACCCAGAGCACCACCGTCATGGTCAGCGGCTGGCGGCCGTGGTCGGGGGCCTCGGCGCCCCGGCCGCGGAAGGCCAGCAGCCACAGCCGGGCGGCGTACGCGGCGGTGAGCAGGGCGGTGACCAGGCCGGCGACGAGGACGATCCAGCCGGCCGCGCCGGGGGCGTGCTCGGTGTGGCCGGAGGTCACGTGCTCGGCGGCGCCGAGGACGGACTCCTTGGAGAAGAAGCCGCTGAAGGGCGGGATCGCGGCGAGCGCAAGCAGCGCCACGGTCATCGTCCAGTACGCGTCCGGGACCCGGTCGCGCAGGCCGTGCATGCGGGACATGGCGGCCAGCGAGTTGGTGCCGGCGGCGTGGATGACCGCGCCGGCCGCGAGGAACAGCAGCGCCTTGAAGGCGCCGTGGGACAGGAGGTGGAAGACGGCGGCACCGCGGTCGCCGACGGCGAGGGCGCCGGTCATGTAACCGAGCTGGCCGATCGTCGAGTAGGCGAGGACGCGCTTGATGTCGTCCTGGGCGAGCGCGGCCAGACCCGAGCCGGTCATGGTCACGGCGGCCATGACGGCGAGGACCACCATCGCGGCCTGGGAGGCCTCGAAGAGCGGGAGGAGACGGGCGATGAAGTAGACACCGGCGGCGACCATCGTCGCGGCGTGGATCAGCGCCGAGACGGGTGTCGGGCCCGCCATCGCGTCCGGGAGCCAGGTGTGCAGCGGGAACTGCGCCGACTTGCCCGCGACGCCCGCGAGCAGCAGCAGGGCGATCACGGTGGGGTGGGTGATGCCGCCGCTCGCGACGGTACCGAGGACGCGGGTGATGCGGAACGACCCGGCGTCGGCGGCCAGCGCGAACAGGCCGATGAGGAACGGCACGTCGCCGAGCTTGGTGACCAGGAAGGCCTTCAGGGAGGCGGCGCGGGCCTCGGGGGTCTCCCAGTAGTGGCCGACCAGGAAGTAGGAGCAGATGCCCATGACTTCCCAGCCGACCAGCAGCACGATCAGGTCGCCGGAGTAGACGACCAGGAGCATCGCGGAGGTGAACAGGGAGACGAGAGCGGCGTACGACGGGTAGCGGGGGTCGTCCCGCAGGTAGCCGGTGGAGTAGATCTGCACGCAGGTCGCGACGAAGGCGACCAGGACGGCGACGAGCGCGGCGAAGCCGTCGATGTGCAGGGCCAGCTCGATCGGCACCGAGCCGGTGGGCGTCAGCTCGGTGTGGGCGTCGACGGCCGTGCCGCCGCCCTGCCGTACGGCGACCAGCGCGGCCAGCACCAGCGAGGCCAGCGGCGGCAGCACGGCGAGCGGTCGGACGAACCCGGGCGCGGTGCGGCCGAGGAGCAGCCCGGCCGCGGCGCCGAGGAACGGCAGGAGGGGGACGAGGACGGCGAGGGTGGTCGTGGTCACGCGGTGGCCTCAGCCTTCTCGGCCGCGGGGGTGTCGGGGCCCTCGGTCTCGGGGCCCTCGGCGGTGTCGCGGAGCTTGTCGATGTCGGAGGTGCCGCGGTTGCGGTAGACGGCGAGCACGATCGCCAGGCCGATGCCGATCTCGGCGGCGGCGATGGCGATGGTGAACAGGGTCAGCGCCTGGCCGGAGTGCAGGGTCTCCTTGGCGGTCCGGCTGAGCCAGACGTCGAAGGCGACCAGGTTGAGGTTGACGGCGTTGAGCATCAGCTCGACCGACATCAGGACCAGGATGGCGTTGCGGCGGGCGAGGACGCCGTACAGGCCGGTGCAGAACAGGAGGGCGGAGAGTACGGCGGGGTAGGCGAGGTGCATCAGCGGGCGCCTTCCTTCCCGGGAACCGCGCCGGCGGCGTCGGCCTTGGCCTTGCGGGACAGGACGATCGCGCCGACCAGGGCGGCGAGGAGCAGCACGGACAGCGCCTCGAAGGGCAGTACCCAGTGCCGGAACAGGCTGGCACCGGTGACCTCGGTGGTGCCGGCGGCCGGGCCGTCCAGGTCGATCCAGGTGGTCCGGAAGGCGTCGACGACCACCCACACCAGGGCGACCGCGGCGGCGACGGCGACGGCCAGGGCGGCCCAGCGGTTGCCGGAGTCGGCGTCCGGGGAGCGGCCGATGGGGGCCCTGGTGAGCATGAGGCCGAACAGGAGGAGGACGACGACGGAACCGACGTAGATAAGGACCTGCACCCAGGCGATGAACTCGGCCGTGAGCAGCAGGTACTCCACGGCGAGACCGCCGAGCGCGACCACCAGCCACAGGGCGGCGTGCACCAGCTGCCGGGTGGTGACGGTGACGAGCGCAGCGCCGAGGGTGACCAGGCCGACCAGCAGGAACGCGATCTCGACGCCGGTCGGTGAGAGGAAGCCGTGCGGGTCGGCGGCGCCCACGGTGGCCGTTGCTGCGGCGAGCGTCACGACGCACCCTCCTGCGGATCGGCCGGCTCGGCCTGGGCCGCGGCCAGCTTCTCGGCGGTCTTGCGGGCGGCGGCGATCTCCTTGGGCTCCTCCGCGCCGGGGTCCAGGGCGGGCGGGGCCGGGACGGTCCACATCCACTCGCGGAGCTTGTCCCGCTCGTGGGTGAGGTCGCGGATGTCGGTCTCGGCGTACTCGAACTCCGGGGACCAGAACAGGGCGTCGAAAGGACAGACCTCGATGCAGATACCGCAGTACATGCACAGCGAGAAGTCGATCGCGAACCGGTCGAGCACGTTGCGGCTGCGCTCGCGGCCGCCGGGGGTGGCGGGCGGGACCGTCTCCTTGTGGGAGTCGATGTAGATGCACCAGTCGGGGCACTCGCGGGCGCACAGCATGCAGACCGTGCAGTTCTCCTCGAACAGGCCGATCACGCCACGGGTGCGGGGCGGCAGTTCGGGCAGGGCGTCGGGGTACTGCTCGGTGACGTGCTTCCGCGTCATCGTGCGCAGGGTGACGGCCAGCCCCTTGGCGAGGCCACTGCCAGGAATGCGGGGACGGGAGGGTGGGGACGGCACAGCCATGGTTAGCTGATCACCACCTTGACGATGCCGGTGAGGGCGATCTGGGCGAGGGACAGGGGGACGAGGAGCGTCCAGGAGAGCTTCTGGAGCTGGTCCTCACGCAGCCGCGGGTAGGTCACGCGGAGCCAGATGACCAGGAACGCGAGGATCGCGGTCTTCAGCAGGGTCCACACCCAGCCGAGGCCGTCGGCGCCCCACGGACCGTGCCAGCCGCCCAGGAAGAGGACGGTGGTCAGGCCGCACAGGACGACGATGCCGGCGTACTCGGCGAGCAGGAACAGGGCGAAGCGCAGGCCGGTGTACTCGGTGTACGCGCCGAAGATGATCTCCGAGTCGGCGACCGGCATGTCGAACGGCGGGCGTTGCAGCTCGGCGAGTCCGGCGACGAAGAAGACGACCGCGCCGACGATCTGCCACGGCACCCACCACCAGTGGAAGGCGTGCAGGATGCCGGGCAAGGAGACCGTGCCGGCCGCCATCGCGACCGAGGCCGCCGCCAGCAGCATCGGCAGTTCGTAGGCGAGCAGCTGGGCGGCCGTGCGCAGGCCGCCGAGCAGGGAGAACTTGTTGGCGCTGGCCCAGCCGGCCATCAGCGAGCCGAGCACGCCCACGCCCATCACCGCGAGTACGAAGAACACGCCGGCGTCGAGCACCTGGCCGACGGCGCCCTCGCTCGGGCCGATGGGGATGGCCAGGAGGACGAGGAGGTACGGCAGCAGGGCCACGGCGGGGGCGAGCTGGAAGACGCGGCGGTCGGCGCCCGCCGGAACCACGTCCTCCTTCTGCGCGAACTTGACGCCGTCCGCGATCAGCTGGGCCCAGCCGTGGAAGCCGCCGGCGTACATCGGGCCGAGGCGGCCCTGCATGTGGGCCATCACCTTGTGCTCGGTCTGGCCCACGATCAGGGGGAAGGTGAGGAAGACGACGAACACGACCAGGAGTCGCAGGGCGACGTCCAGCGCGCCGTTCACTGCGGGCCTCCTGAGGGGTCGTCGGGGGGTTCGGGACTGTTGCGGGTGTCGGGACTCTTGGGCGTTTCCGGGGCTTGCGACGCCTCGGAGCCTGAGGGTTCCTCGGGGGCGCCGGGGCGCGACTCGGAGGCGGGTGCTTGTTCCGGCTCGGGCACCTGCTCCTGGTCCGGCTGCGGTTCCGGCTGCTGCTTCGGTTGCGGCTCCGGCTCGGGCTCGGGCTCCGGCTCGGTGAACGCCGGGCGGGCGTGGTGCCACGGGGCGTCGGAGCTGCGCGGGGCGGTGCTCCGCCGGGCAGGCCGGGTGGCGCCGGCCGTTCCCGTCGGCTCCGTCGGCTCCACCCGCTTTGCCGGTCCTGCCGGTTGGGCGGATTCCGTCGGCTCCGCAGGCTCCGTCGGTTCCACGGTTCCCGCAGGCTCCGTCGGCTCCGGCGAGGTCGGCCCCGGCGTCGCCTGCGTCCGCTGGGTGGCCGAGCCCTCCGAGGCGCTGCGTGCGCGGCGCGGCCGGGCGGGTGCGGGCGCCGGGGCGGGCTCGTGCGCCACCGAGGCCTCGGCGGACGGCCCTTCCGTCGGACCCTCCGCTGCCGCACGGGTGGCGTCCCCCTCCGTCGCGGCCTGCTTGCGGGTCGCCGCGTCCTCCCGCGCCGCCGCCTGGCTCACCGAGCCCTCGCTCGCGCTCCGCGCCCGACGGAGGCGGCCGGGAACACCGGCACCGGCACCAGCAGCCGCGCCGGCACCGGCATCAGTACCGGCACCGGCACCGGCCTTCGCCGCCTGCTGAGCCGCCTGGCCGGCCGAGCCCTCCGAGGCCGTGCGGGTGCGCCGTACCGGGCGGTCCCCCGCCGGGCGGGCCGCCGCCCTGGCCGGGCGGGCCGGGGCAGGCGGGAGCTGGCCCTTGAGGGGGCCCCACTCGTTGGGGTCCGGTACGCCCGGCGGCAGCATCTGGCGGCGCTTGGGGCCGCCGTGCTCGGACTCGCCGGGTTCCTTGGCGCCCGGCCAGGCCTTGGCGACGCGGGCGGCGAGGACGAAGTCCTTGCGGAGCGGGTGGCCCTCGAAGTTCTCGGGGAGGAGGAGGTGCTCCAGGCCCGGGTGGCCCTCGAAGACGACGCCGAACATCTCGTGGGTCTCGCGCTCGTGCCAGGCGGCGCCCGCGTAGACGCCGACGGCGGACGGCAGGGCGGGGGCGTCGTGCGGGACCGTCGTACGGACGAGGAGGCGGCGGACCGGGTTCAGGGCGACGACGTGCGCGGCGACCCGGAAGCCGGTGCCCGGTTCGTCGACCGCGCTCAGCCAGTCGAAGTAGGTGCAGGACAGGGTCGTTCGGGCCGTCTCCAGGGCGGTGAGCCAGGCGGACGGCGGTACGTCCACGGTCAGCACCTCGTACGACTCCTCGGCCACCGCCTGCGGGCCGAAGAGGTCCTCCGCGGGGGCGGGCAGCCAGCCGGCGGGCGTGCTCATCGCGTGCCTCCCTCACCGGCCGGGGCCGGCGGCTGCACCAGTCCGCTCTGCAGCGCGGCGGCGGACGGCCGGGCGGCCTCGTTGCCGTACCGCTCCCCCAGCGACTCGCGGGCGATCTTCTCCTGGAGCTTGAGGATGCCCTGGAGCAGCGCCTCGGGGCGGGGCGGGCAGCCGGGGACGTAGACGTCCACCGGGATGATCTGGTCGACGCCCTTGGTGACGGAGTAGGAGTCCCAGTAGGGGCCGCCGCAGTTGGAGCAGGCGCCGAAGGAGATGACGTACTTCGGCTCTGGCATCTGCTCGTACAGGCGCTTGACGGCCGGGGCCATCTTGTCCGTGACCGTGCCCGACACCACCATCAGGTCGGCCTGGCGGGGGCCCGGTGCGAACGGGATCACGCCGAGCCGGATGAAGTCGTGGCGGGCCATCGACGCGGCGATGAACTCGATCGCGCAGCACGCGAGGCCGAAGTTGAACACCCAGAGCGAGTAGCGGCGGCCCCAGTTCAGGACCACCTTCATCGGCTCGGGCGCCAGCCGGGCGAGGGCGCCCAGCCGCTTCGGCTCCGGCAGGAGGACGGGCTCGGGCACCGACTCGGGCACTGAGGGGTTCACGTCCATGCCAGGACGCCCTTCTTGTATGCGTACAGCAGGCCTACGGCGAGGAAGCCGAGGAAGATGAACATCTCCACGAGGGTCGTCGCGCCGTAGCCGGGGGCGGCGAAGACCGTCGCCCAGGGGAACAGGAAGATCGAGTCGACCGCGAAGATCACGTACAGGAAGGCGTAGACGTAGTAGCGGACCTGGGTGTGCGCCCAGCCCTCGCCGACGGGGTCCACACCGCACTCGTAGGTCAGCAGTTTCTCGGGGGTCGGCACGACCGGGCGCAGCAGGCGGCCCGCGCCGAAGGCGACCGCGACGAACAGCACGCCGATGAGGGCGAGCAGCCCGACCACCGAGTAGGACCGGAAATATCCGGCCGCGACGACGCTCGCCGCGGCGAACGACGGGTCCCCCAACGTCTCCCGCACGGTCCGTTCCTCGCTCCCTGACCTCGTGACCTCAGTGAATAAGTGAACTCTGTGTCGCTACGCGATTCGAGGATCTGTACGCACGGGAGTCTAGGCCCTGATAAAGAACGGGTAAGCAGCCCGTCGGGCAGTGAGACGGCCGGGCCCGGTCGGGGTGGGGTTTTCCCCCGGCACCGGAGGCAGGCGTACCGCATGGCGTGAGGGGTGTCCCGCACGGCACGCTGATCAGCATGACCGCTCCCCGCCCCGCCGCCGGCCCGTCCGACGGCACCGACGAACACGACGGATCCGACGACCTGCACCGGCTGCCCCCGCCCCGGCCCGCCTACGACGCGCACACCTGGAAGGAGATCGCGTACCTCCTGCTGAACCTGCCGGTGGCGGTGTTCGGGTTCACGTACGCGCTGACCGTGGTGGTGACCGGCGGCGCCCTCACCTTCACCGTGATCGGTCTCCCGCTGCTCGCACTCGGCCTGCTGGGCGCCCGGCAGCTGGGCAAGCTGGAGCGGGCCCGGGCCCGGAAGCTGCTCGGGGTGCGGGTGGCGGAGCCGTCGCCGCTGCCGATCGCCAAGGGCGGCGGGGCGGTGCAGCGGCTGTGGATGGCGCTGAAGGACCCGGTGGGCTGGCGGACCCTGCTGTACGACGCGATCCGGCTGCCCTGGGGCATCCTCACCTTCTGCACCGTGCTGACCTCGCTGTTCGTGCTGTGGCCGGTGCTGCCGTACCTCGCGCGGGTCATGGCGAACCTGGACCGGGCGATGGTGCGGGGGCTGCTGTCGCCCTCGGACGAGCTGGAGCGCCGTATCGCCGAACTGGAGTCCGACCGCGGGATCGTGGTCGACACCGCGGCCGCCGACCTGCGCCGCATCGAACGGGACCTGCACGACGGCGCCCAGGCACGGCTGGTCAACCTGGCCATGGGGCTCGGCCTGGCCAAGGAGAAGCTGCTGGAGGACCCGGACACGGCCGCGGCGATGGTCGAGGAGGCCCACGGCGAGGTGAAGCTGGCCCTCCAGGAGCTGCGCGACCTCGCCCGCGGCATCCACCCGGCCGTGCTCACCGACCGCGGCCTGGACGCGGCCCTGTCGGCCGTCGCCTCCCGCTGCACGGTGCCGGTGAAGGTGACCGTGGACCTGCCGGCCCGGCCCGCGGAGGCCATCGAGGGCATCGCCTACTTCACCGTCTCCGAACTGCTCCAGAACATCAGCAAGCACAGCGGGGCCCGGACGGCCGCCGTCGACGTGTGGCGGACCGCGGACCGGCTGATCCTCCAGGTCCGTGACGACGGGCGGGGCGGCGCCCGGCTGGACGGGGGCAGCGGGATGCGGGGCCTGGCGGACCGGCTGGGCGCGGTGGACGGCCTGTTCGTGGTCGACTCCCCGGCCGGCGGCCCGACGGTGGTCACGGCGGAACTGCCGTGGCGGGACCGTACGGCCTGAACCGCTCCAGGACGCCCGGGGGACCGTACGACCCGCACCCCTCACCTCCCGAACGCCCGGGGTGGGGAAAACCCCCCGCTCAAGACGCCGACGGACTCCATGTCGCGCGGACGCGGGGCGGACGACCCTGGACGCACGGCTGAACCGCCGCCAGGACGACGAGAACGGGACGACAGCGATGGCCACGGAGTACGGACAGGGGTACGCCCACCGCAGTGAGCCGCACCACCGGCTGCCCGCCGCGTTGCGGGCCCCCGTCGAGGGGCGCAGCCTGCGCGAGTTCGGGTACGTGCTGCTGGGCCTGCCGATCGCGACCGTGCTGTTCTCGTGGACGGTGACGATGCTCGCGCTCGGTGCGGGCCTGCTGGTGACCTTCCTCGGCATCCCGGTGCTGGCGGCGGCGCTGGCCGGCTGCCGGGGCTTCGGCGTGCTGGAGCGGGCGCGGGCGCGCCGGCTGCTCGGCCTGGAGGTGGCCGACCCGGAGCCGCTGCGGCCGCGCAGGCCGGGCGTGGCGGCGTGGACGGTCGCGCTGCTCAAGAGCGGCGCCTCCTGGCGGCACGCGCTGTACGCGCTGGTGCTGTTCCCGTGGGCGGTGTTCGCCTTCTCGGTCGCGCTGACCTTCTGGACCTGCGGCTGGGCGCTGCTGACCTATCCGCTGTGGTTCTGGGTGTTCCCGGCGTACGCCGGCGAGGGCGGTCTGCAGCTGTACGGCGACGCCCACCACAGCGTCTACCTCGACAACCCGTTCGAGATCAGCGTGACCGCGCTGGTCGGGCTGGTGTTCACGCTGGTCACGCCCTGGCTCGTCCGGGCCCTGACCACCGTGGACGGGCTGCTGGTGCGCGGGCTGCTCGGGCGGTCGCCGCTGTCGGCGCGGGTGGAGGAGCTGGAGTCGGACCGCGGGACCGTGGTCGACACGGCCGCCGCCGACCTGCGGCGCATCGAGCGGGACCTGCACGACGGGGCGCAGGCCCGGCTGGTCGGCCTGGCGATGGACCTGGGGCTGGCCAAGGAGAAGCTGCGGGAGGACCCGGACACGGCCGCGGCGATGGTCGAGGAGGCCCACGGCGAGGTGAAGCTGGCCCTCCAGGAGCTGCGCGACCTCGCCCGCGGCATCCACCCGGCCGTACTGACCGACCGCGGCCTGGACGCGGCCCTGTCGGCCGTCGCCTCCCGCTGCACGGTGCCGGTGAAGGTGACCGTGGACCTGCCGGCCCGGCCCGCGGAGGCCATCGAGGGCATCGCCTACTTCACCGTCTCCGAACTGCTCCAGAACATCAGCAAGCACAGCGGGGCCCGGACGGCCGCCGTCGACGTGTGGCGGACCGCGGACCGGCTGATGCTCCAGGTGACCGACGACGGCGTGGGCGGCGCCGACGCCTCCCGGGGCTCCGGGCTGGCCGGGCTCACCGCGCGCCTGGACGCGGTGGACGGCGTCCTGCTGGTGGACTCCCCGGCGGGCGGCCCCACCCGGGTGATCGCGGAACTGCCCTGGCGCGGCTGAGGACACCCGGCGCTCTGCCCCGGTACGGCGGCGGTCCGGCACGAATCCTGGAATGCTGGTCCTCCGCGCGACGGCACGGACGGATGCCGCCGCAGGGACACGGGGGGGGCGGGGCTGTGGGGGGCCAGGAGATCGTGGAGGACAGGGTGCGGGTGGTCATCGCCGAGGATTCGGTGCTGCTCAGGGAGGGCCTGACCCGGCTGCTGACCGACCGGGGGCACGAGGTCGTGGCTGGCGTCGGCGACGCGGACGCGCTGGTGAAGACCATCTCCGAGCTGGCCGATCAGGACGAGCTGCCCGACGTGGTGGTGGCGGACGTGCGGATGCCGCCGACGCACACCGACGAGGGGGTCCGGGCGGCCGTACTGCTGCGCCGGCTGCACCCGGGGCTCGGGGTGCTGGTGCTGTCGCAGTACGTGGAGGAGCGTTACGCCACCGAGCTGCTGGCCGGATCCAGCCGGGGCGTCGGCTATCTGCTCAAGGACCGGGTCGCGGACGTACGGGAGTTCGTGGACGCGGTGGTGCGGGTCGCCGAGGGCGGTACGGCGCTGGACCCGGAGGTGGTCGCGCAGTTGCTCGGCCGCAGCCGCAAGCAGGACGTGCTGACGGGGCTGACCCCCCGGGAGCGCGAGGTGCTCGGGCTGATGGCGGAGGGCCGGACCAACTCGGCGATCGCGCGGCAGCTGGTGGTCAGCGACGGTGCCGTGGAGAAGCACGTCAGCAACATCTTCCTGAAGCTCGGCCTGGCCCCGAGCGACGGTGACCACCGGCGGGTTCTGGCCGTCCTCACCTATCTGAACTCGTGAGGACCGGGATCGGTCCGGGAGAGCGGAGGGGGCCGCAGGGGGTGTCAGTGCCCGGATGGCGGCCGGAGGAGAGAACCTGCGAACGCGCGGGGAGCGCCTTGACCGGCGCCCCGGCGATGCGGGACATCATGTGAACGCAGCGCGACAGGCCGTCTCGAATTCGTCCAATCCACGGATGACCTCGGGAAGGCGACCCTAACCGACGTAGGGTTGATCCTGGGATGGTCCGTGGGACGACCAGGCCCCGGACAGCCGCCTCGAAGGAGGTCCAGTTCAGTGACCAGCCAGGTCAGCAGCCCAGCGGAGCAGACCGACGGAACCGTCGTGGGAGAGCAGCGCAAACCGGGCGGCACGAAGGACGTGCGCCGCCTGGACCGGGTGATCATCCGGTTCGCGGGGGACTCGGGTGACGGCATGCAGCTCACCGGTGACCGGTTCACCTCGGAGACCGCTTCGTTCGGCAACGACCTCTCCACCCTGCCGAACTTCCCTGCCGAGATCCGCGCCCCCGCCGGCACCCTGCCGGGTGTCTCGTCCTTCCAGCTCCACTTCGCCGACCACGACATCCTCACCCCGGGTGACGCGCCGAACGTCCTGGTCGCGATGAACCCGGCCGCCCTGAAGGCCAACATCGGCGACCTCCCGCGCGGCGCCGAGATCATCGTCAACACCGACGAGTTCACCAAGCGCGCCCTGCAGAAGGTCGGCTACGCCGGCGATCCGCTCCAGGACGGCTCGCTCGACGGCTACAACCTCCACCCGGTGCCGCTGACCACGCTCACCGTGGAGGCGCTGAAGGAGTTCGACCTCTCCCGCAAGGAGGCCGAGCGCAGCAAGAACATGTTCGCGCTGGGCCTGCTGAGCTGGATGTACCACCGGCCCACCGAGGGCACCGAGAAGTTCCTGAAGTCGAAGTTCGCCAAGAAGCCGGAGATCGCCGAGGCCAACATCGCCGCGTTCCGGGCGGGCTGGAACTTCGGCGAGACGACGGAGGACTTCGCGGTCTCCTACGAGGTCGCGCCGGCCGCCAAGGCCTTCCCGGTCGGCACCTACCGCAACATCTCCGGCAACCTGGCCCTGGCCTACGGCCTGATCGCGGCGTCCCGGCAGGCGGATCTGCCGCTGTTCCTGGGGTCCTACCCGATCACGCCGGCCTCGGACATCCTGCACGAGCTGAGCAAGCACAAGAACTTCGGCGTACGCACCTTCCAGGCCGAGGACGAGATCGCGGGCATCGGCGCGGCGCTGGGCGCGGCGTTCGGCGGCTCGCTGGCGGTGACGACGACCTCGGGGCCGGGCGTGGCGCTGAAGTCGGAGACGATCGGTCTCGCGGTGTCGCTGGAGCTGCCCCTGCTGGTGGTGGACATCCAGCGCGGCGGACCGTCGACGGGGCTGCCGACCAAGACCGAGCAGGCCGACCTGCTCCAGGCGATGTACGGCCGCAACGGCGAGGCGCCGGTGCCGGTGGTCGCCCCGCGCACCCCGGGCGACTGTTTCGACGCCGCTCTGGAGGCGGCCCGGATCGCGCTGACGTACCGCACGCCGGTGATGCTGCTGTCGGACGGCTACCTGGCCAACGGCTCGGAGCCGTGGCGCATCCCGGACCTGGACGAGCTGCCCGACCTGCGGGTGCAGTTCGCCTCCGGCCCGAACCACACGCTGGAGGACGGCACCGAGGTCTTCTGGCCGTACAAGCGGGACCCGCAGACGCTGGCCCGGCCGTGGGCGATCCCGGGCACCCCGGGCCTGGAGCACCGCGTCGGCGGCATCGAGAAGCAGGACGGCACGGGCAACATCTCCTACGACCCGGCCAACCACGACTTCATGGTCCGCACCCGGCAGGCCAAGGTCGACGGCATCGACGTCCCCGACGCCGAGGTCGACGACCCGGACGGCGCGCGGACGCTGGTCCTCGGCTGGGGTTCGACCTACGGCCCGATCACGGCGGCGGTACGGCGGCTGCGCGCGGCCGGCGAGTCGATCGCCCAGGTCCACCTGCGCCACCTCAACCCCTTCCCGCGCAACCTCGGCACGGTGCTGAAGGGCTACGACAAGGTGGTGATCCCCGAGATGAACCTCGGGCAGCTCGCCACCCTCGTCCGGGCGAGGTACCTGGTCGACGCCCACTCCTACAACCAGGTCAACGGCATGCCGTTCAAGGCGGAGCAGCTCGCCGCGGCGCTGAAGGAGGCCATCGATGACTGACGCAACCAACGGGCTGCTGCAGCTGGTCCCCAAGGCCGAGGCCAAGCAGTCGATGAAGGACTTCAAGTCGGACCAGGAGGTGCGCTGGTGCCCGGGCTGCGGTGACTACGCGATCCTCGCGGCCGTGCAGGGCTTCATGCCGGAACTGGGCCTGGCGCGGGAGAACATCGTCTTCGTCTCCGGCATCGGCTGTTCCTCCCGCTTCCCGTACTACATGAACACCTACGGGATGCACTCCATCCACGGCCGCGCCCCCGCCATCGCGACGGGCCTGGCCTCCTCCCGCCGGGACCTGAGCGTGTGGGTCGTCACCGGCGACGGCGACGCGCTGTCCATCGGCGGCAACCATCTGATCCACGCCCTGCGGCGCAACGTCAACCTGAAGATCCTGCTGTTCAACAACCGGATCTACGGCCTGACCAAGGGCCAGTACTCGCCGACCTCCGAGGTCGGCAAGATCACCAAGTCGACGCCGATGGGCTCGCTGGACGCGCCGTTCAACCCGGTGTCGCTGGCGATCGGCGCGGAGGCGTCCTTCGTGGCGCGCACGATCGACTCCGACCGCAAGCACCTGACCGAGGTGCTGCGGGCCGCCGCCGACCACCCGGGCACGGCGCTGATCGAGATCTACCAGAACTGCAACATCTTCAACGACGGCGCGTTCGACGCCCTGAAGGACAAGCAGCGGTCCGAGGAGGCGCTGATCCGGCTGGAGCACGGGCAGCCGATCCGCTTCGGACCGGACGGGGCGAGAGGCGTCGTCCGCGACCGGCAGACCGGCGATCTGATGGTGGTGACCGTGACCCCGGAGAACGAGGCGGACGTCCTGGTGCACGACGCCCACGCCGCGTCCCCGACCACCGCCTTCGCGCTGTCCCGGCTGGCGGACCCGGACACCCTGCACCACACCCCGATCGGAGTGTTCCGCTCCGTCGAACGGCCGGTGTACGACACCCAGATGGCCGAGCAGCTCGACACCGCGATCGAGCAGAAGGGCAAGGGCGACCTGGCCGCGCTGCTGGCCGGCGGGGACACCTGGACGGTCGTCGGCTAGCCCGTCCGTCCGCCTGTGATCACGAGGCCCGGGACCGGATGTCCCGGGCCTCGTCGTCCGCCCGGGGCCTGTCGTCCGCCTGGAGGCCGCCGTCCATCTGGGGGCCGCCGTCCGCGCGACGACTCTCGTCGTGGGGCCGGCGGCTCTCGTCGTAGACCCGGCGGGCCTTCTCGACCTCGCCCATGCGGTCGTGGGTCCACTGGGCGAGGGACCTGACCTGCTGCGCCGCCTCGCGGCCGAGTCCGGTGAGCGAGTAGTCGACGCGGGGCGGGATGACCGGCTTGGCGTCCCGGTGGACCAGGCCGTCGCGCTCCAGGGTCTGGAGGGTCTGGGTGAGCATCTTCTCGCTGACGCCCCGGCCGCCGTAGGCGCTGATCGCCCGGCGCAGCTCGCTGAACCGGTACGGGCGTTCCAGCAGCTCGATGAGGACGAGGACACCCCAGCGGCTGGTGACGTGCTCCAGGACGAGGCGATAGGGGCACAGGGCCTCGGCGTCCGCCACGTTCTTGCTTACCGACATGACAGTACCTTACTTCAAAGTGGGTACTTTCGCTTGGTTAGTGCCGCTCCTAGGGTGAGCGACATACCCACCGACAAGGAGTTGAGCACCATGAGCATCGTCGTCACCGGAGCCACCGGGCACCTCGGCAGCCACGTCGTCGAGCAGTTGCTGGAGAAGGTCCCCGCGGAGCAGGTCACCGCCGTCGTGCGCGACGAGGCGAAGGCCGCCGGCCTCGCCGCCCGCGGGGTGAAGCTTGCCGTCGCCGACTACAACGCCCCCGAGACCTTCGACGGCCTGTTCGCCGCCGGCGACAAGGTGCTGCTGATCTCCGGCAACGAGTTCGACAAGGGGCGGGTGGGGCAGCACACCGTCGTCATCGAGGCGGCCAGGGCGGCCGGCGTGGCGCTGCTCGCCTACACCAGCGCCCCGGGCGGCCTGACGGCCGCGCTGGCGGACGACCACCGGGCGACCGAGGAGGTGCTGCTCGCCTCCGGCCTGCCCTACAGCCTGCTGCGCAACGGCTGGTACCACGAGAACTACACGGAGAACCTGGCGCCGGTGCTGGAGCACGGCGCGGTCGTCCAGGCCGCCGGCGACGGCCGGGTCTCCTCGGCCTCCCGCGGCGACTACGCCGCCGCCGCGGTCGCGGTGCTGACCGGCGAGGGTCACGAGAACACCACGTACGAGCTGGGCGGCGACGAGGCGTGGAGCTTCGCCGAGTACGCGGCCGAGCTGAGCCGGCAGACCGGCAGGGAGATCGTCTACAACGCGGTCTCGGTGGAGGCCCTCACCGGCATCCTGACCGGCGCCGGGCTGCCCGCGCCGCTGGCCGGGATGCTGGCGGGCGTGGACGCCTCGATCGAGAAGGGCGAGCTGGTCGTCTCCTCCGGAGACCTGTCCCGGCTCATCGGCCGCCCTACCACACCGCTGGCCCAGGCCGTCACGGCCGCGCTGAAGGGCTGACACCCGCCGGTACCCCGACTGTCATGACCGTATGGCGATACGGGCATGACAGCCGGTGGCCTGCGGCGCTACCGTCGTCCTCGTGCGTCCAGGGCGGGCGCGCGCGAGAAGGAGGGGCCGTGGCCGGTACGTCCGATGGTGAGCACCGCATAGGCCTGCTGAACGGTTTCGCCGCCTACGGGATGTGGGGGCTGGTCCCCCTGTTCTGGCCGCTGCTCAAGCCGGCCGGTGCCGCGGAGATCCTGGCCCACCGCATGATGTGGTCCCTGGTGTTCGTCGCCGCCGCGCTGCTCTTCGTACGGCGCTGGGCCTGGGCCGGGGAGCTGCTGCGCCAGCCGCGAAGGCTCGGCCTCGTCGCCGTGGCGGCCGGCGTCATCACCGTGAACTGGGGCGTCTACATCTGGGCGGTGAACGCCGGGCACGTCGTCGAGGCCTCGCTCGGCTACTTCATCAACCCGCTGGTCACCATCGCGATGGGCGTGCTGATCCTGAAGGAACGGCTGCGGCCCGTGCAGTGGGCGGCGGTCGGGATCGGCCTCGCCGCCGTCCTCGTGCTGACGATCGGCTACGGCCGCCCGCCGTGGATCTCCCTCTGTCTCGCCTTCTCCTTCGCCGTCTACGGGCTGGTCAAGAAGAAGGTCGACCTCGGCGGCGTCGAGTCGCTGGCCGCCGAGACCGCGATCCAGTTCCTGCCGGCGCTCGGCTATCTGCTGTGGCTGACCGCGCACGGCGAGGCCAGCTTCGTGAACGGCGGCACCGGACACGCCGCCCTGCTCGCCTCCACCGGCATCGTCACCGCCCTCCCCCTGGTCTGCTTCGGCGCGGCGGCGATCCGCGTGCCGCTGTCCACCCTGGGCCTGCTGCAGTACCTGGCCCCGCTCTTCCAGTTCCTGCTCGGCATCCTCTACTTCCACGAGGCCATGCCGCCCGAGCGGTGGGCCGGGTTCGCGCTGGTCTGGCTCGCGCTGATCCTGCTCACGGGCGACGCGCTGCGCGCCGCGCGGCGGCCGGCACGGATCGCCGTACCGGTGGCCCGCACCGTCGAGACGCCCGCTTCGGCTCGGGCGGATGTCTGAGGTCTGACGTCTGGCGTCTGGCGTCTGGCGTCCGACGGGGCCGAGCGAGCTGAGCGGGCAGCGGCGGGCCGACATGGCGAGCAGGGGAGCGGGGCGAGCAGACCGAGCGGGCCCTTCCGCCGCCGGCTCCGGCTATAAGTGGACCCATGACCACACCGGCACCCGCCCCGCTGCACTGGAAGCTCGTCATCGACGCCGCCGACCCGCACACACAGGCCGACTTCTGGGCCGCCGCGCTGCACTACACGGCCGAGGACAACAGCGCCCTCGTCGAACGGCTGCTGTCCGCCGGCGCGCTGTCCGGGGAGGCCACCGTCGAGTACCACGGGCGGGCGGCCTTCCGTGACCTGATCGCCGTACGGCACCCCGACGACCCGTACGACCCCGAGACCGGCACCGGACTCGGACGGCGGCTGCTGTTCCAGCGGGTGCCGGAGCCGAAGACCGGGAAGAACCGGCTCCACCTCGACCTCCACGCCGGCCCCGAGCGGCGCGCGGACGAGGTGAAACGCCTTCAGGCGCTGGGCGCGCGGGTGCTGCGGGAGGTGCAGGAGCCCGCGGGCCGGTGGGTGCTGATGGCCGACCCGGAGGACAACGAGTTCTGCGTGCAGTAGGCGCGTCTCACGCGCGCGTGCCGGTCACGCCTGCGCCGCCGCCCTGGCCGCGCGGTCGGTCAGCCGGACCATGCGGGCACGGGCGGACTCCAGCGGGCGCGGGTCGTCCGCGGCGGGACCCGGCTCGGCGCTGAGGTCCGTCCACAGGTCGATCAGGTCGCGGCCGAGCCGCAGCCCCTCCTCCGGGTCGCGCACCGCACGCCACGCGGTGGCCGCGCTCTGCACGTTGCCGTAGGCGGCCTCCCCGTCCCGGGCCTGGCGCCGCAGCCGGGCGAGGTCCAGGGAGAGCCGGAAGGCGCGGACCGGGTCACCGGCCAGGTAGGCGATGTAGGCGGACAGTTCGCGCAGGTGCAGCACCTCGGCGTGGCCCGGGCCGAACACGGCGGACGCCTCGGCGAGGGTCCGGTCGGCCAGTTCCGCCGCCGCGTCGATCCGGCCCGCCCGCACGGCCTCGTTGATACGGCCCATCGGCTCGCTCAGCAGTTCCGCGCCCTCGGCGGTCTCGGTCAGCGGCCCGTCCCCGAGCACCTCCTCGGCGACCGCGTCGAACCCACGGGCCGGGGTCGGGGCTGCGGTGGTGACGGGGGCGACAGGGTCCGACGGCACGGCGGTGAGGGGTGCCGACGGTACGGCCGCAGCCGGGGCCGGGGCCGTGGGGAGCGGGACGGCTGGGGGCGGGACGGCAGGAGTCGGAGCGACGGCCGGGGCAGCAGAGGTCGGAGCGGCGGGGGTGTGCGTGTCCGCGGTGGCCTCGGTCATCACGGGCGCCGGCCCGAACTGCCCGGTCGGGGCCTGCACGGTGCCCGGCGGCACGGCGCCCGGTCGCCGGGCCGGGGCGGCCAGCCGCACCGGCTCCCCCGTCATCCGGCTGGAGCCGTCCGCCGCGACCTCCAGGGGGACGACACAGCCCGCGCGGTCGTCGTGGATGGTCGCTCGTATGGGCGTACCGAGGCTGATGGCCAGGCGCTGGAGGTGGTTCAGGACGGCCTGCTGGATCTCCTCGCCCGGCGCCGCCACGACCGGCGTCCCGCCCACCGAAGCGGAGTCCGCGCCGAGCACCCGGACGGGCACCGCCGCCGGGTGCTCCACGGGCCGCGGTGCCCGCTTCTTCTCGAAGCTGAGTCCAGCCATCGGTGTCCCTCACTCCCCTGGCGCCGCGATCCGGTCGTACGCGTCCTGCCACCAGTGTGTCGCCTCCGCCCCGGCCTCCGCGTCACCGCGACGTCACAGCCTCGCACCAGCCGTACCCTGGACCCACTGGCGCGATTTACTTGCATATGCATAAAATGCAGGTGCCTTTAGTGGTACGACAGCACACACCTGGGGGACCCATGAACCGCCGCTTCCTCTTCGTCCTGGGCAGCGCCCGCCGGGACGGCAACACCGAGTTGCTGGCCCGCTCGGCCGCCGAGCAGCTGCCCCCGGCGGCCGAGCAGCAGTGGATCCGCCTCGCCGACCACCCGCTGCCCGATTTCGCGGACCTGCGCCACGACAGCGACCACACACGGCCGCCGTCGGACACCGCCACCGGCCTGCTGCTGGACGCCACGCTCGCGGCGACGGACATCGTGATCGCCTCGCCGCTGTACTGGTACTCGGTGTCCAGCCTCACCAAGCGCTACCTGGACTACTGGTCGGCCTGGCTGCGCACCCCGGGCATCGACTTCAAGGCCACGATGGCCGGCCGCACCCTCTGGGGCGTCGCCGCCCTGGCGGACCGCGAGCCGTCCGTCGCCGATCCGTACACGGGCACGCTCAACAACTCGGCCGCCTACCTGAAGATGCGCTTCGGCGGGGTGCTGCTGGGCAACGGCAGCGGGCCCGGCGACGTCCTGGAGGACACAGAGGCGCTGACCCGCGCGAAGACGTTCTTCACCCAGGAGGCGCCCCTCGCCCGCTTCCCGTACGAGACCGCGTAACAGGCGGCTAGGCGCTGATGTCCTTCGCCGTGAACCGCGCCCAGGCCGCCGAGCCGAACACGGCCGCGTACAGCGCCTGGAGGCCGAGGTTCTTCACCAGGTCGTCCCAGTAGACGGGGTCGCGCATCAGGTCGGCGAAGGACAGCCAGTAGTGCGGGAACAGGTAGGGCTGCAGCGCGTGCAGCTGGGGTATCTGGTCGACGATCTGCACGGTGATGAGCAGCCCGACCGTGGTCGCCATCGCCGCGATACCGCTGTTGGTGAGGGTCGACACGAACAGGCCGAGGGCCGCCACACCGACCAGTGAGCCCGCGACGACCAGGGCGATCAGCAGAGCGCGGCCCAGCCCCTCGGCGAAGCCGATCCGGGTGCCGGAGATCGTCGTCAGCTCGCCCATGGGGAAGAGCAGCGCGCCGACGAGCAGCGCCGAGACGGTGACGACCAGGGTGGCCAGCAGACAGAACGCCAGCACGGTCGCGTACTTGGTGAGCAGCAGCCGGGTGCGGCCGGCCGGGGCGACCAGCAGGTAGCGCAGGGTGCCCGCGCCCGCCTCCCCGGCGAGCGCGTCGCCCGCGACGACGCCGACCGCCATCGGCAGGAAGAACGGCAGGGTCGCGGCGAGCGCGGTGAACACCAGGAACAGCCCGTTGTTGGTGATCTGCGTGATGAACGCCGGTCCCTCGCCGTTCCCCCCGCCCACCGTCCCGCCGCCCCGCGTCTCGATCCGCACCGCGATCCCGACCAGCACCGGCACCGCGGCGAGCACCCCGAGCAGGGCGAGCGTGCGCCAGCGGCGGACGGTGGTGACCAGCTCGCTGCGCAGCAGTCCGAGGGTCCACAGGGGGTTCGGCCGGCGCGCGGCGCCCGCCTGGAGCACGTCAGCCCGCGACATCGAAACCCTCCCCCGTCAGTGCCACGAACGCGTCCTCCAGCGACGCCCTTTCGAGCGTCAGGCCCCGGACGCGGACGCCCGCGGTGACCAGGGCCACGGTCACCTCGGCGAGGTCCCGTTCGGGTGGTTCGCCGGTGATCCGGTCACCGTCGGCGGTCACGTCCCCGACCCTCAGTTCCTTCAGCACGCGGGCCGCCTCCGCCCCGTCCGGGGTGGTCACCACCAGCCGGCCGCGCGCCCCGGCCGCCAGCTCGGCCACCGAGCCCTGGGTGACGAGCCGGCCCTGCGCCATGACCGCCGCATGGGTGCACACCTGCTCGATCTCGTCCAGGAGGTGGGAGGAGAGGAAGACCGTCGTACCGTCGGCGGCCAGCTCCCTGATCAGGGTGCGGATCTCCCGCATGCCCTGCGGGTCGAGGCCGTTCGTGGGCTCGTCCAGGACGAGCAGTCTGCGGGGCTGGAGCAGCGCGGCGGCCAGCCCCAGGCGCTGCTTCATGCCGAGCGAGTACGCCTTCGCCTTCTTGCCCGCGGCGGCCGCGAGGCCCACCCGGTCCAGTGCCGCGGCGACGCGGGCGCGCCGGGTGCGCGGATCGGCGGTCGGGTCGGCGGCGTCGTAGCGCAGCAGGTTGTCCCGGCCGGAGAGGAAGCCGTACAGGGCGGGGCCCTCGATGAGCGCGCCGACCTGCGGAAGGACCGTACGGGCCGCCCGGGGCATGGGCCGGCCGAGCACCCGGGCGGTGCCCGCGGTCGGCTCGATCAGGCCCATCAGCATGCGGATCGTGGTGGTCTTGCCCGAGCCGTTCGGGCCGAGGAAGCCGAAGACGCTGCCCGCCGGGACGGTCAGGTCGAGACCGTCCACGGCGAGCTGTCCGCCGCGGTAGCGCTTGGTGAGACCGCGCGTGGCGATCACGCCGTCCCGCGCGTCCCCGGGGTCACGCTCCGGCGCGTCCCCCGGGTCCGGCTGCGTGGCGGACGGTTCGGCCATCGGCTCCCCCTCGGTTCATCCGATTCGTCGTGCCGGAGGGTCACTTCCCGGCGTCGGCCGCCTTCACCAGGGCCTCCTTGGTCACCGCGCCGGCGTACACCTTGCCGTCGTCGGTGATCAGTGCGTTGACCAGGCGGGTGGAGAAGACCATGCCCTTGCCGAACTTCCCGGAGGCCTTCTCACCGAGCGAGCCGACGAAGCCGCCGAGGTCGCCGCCCCGGGAACCGGTGGGCAGGCCGCCCTTGGCGCCGGTGTCGAAGGTGGCGACCGACGTCCAGCCCTTGCCGAGCACCTTCAGCCCGTCCCTGCCCTCCAGACCTCCGGGGAGGCCTGCGCCGTGCCTCGGGGCGTGCTCGGGTGCCTCGGCCCCGTCCTTCTCCTCGGTGACCTTCGCGCCCTTGGGCGGGGTGAAGTCGAAGGTGGAGGCGGCCGGTTGGGCGAAGGAGACCTGGGTGAAGCCGGCGTCGAGCACGGCGGCGCCGCCGCTCTTCGGGGTCAGCGTGAACTTCAGCGGCAGGCCCGTCTTCGCGTCGACGGCGATGCTGATCGCGCCGACCGTGGTGCCGGACTGCCTGGGCTGGATGAGCAGCTTGTAGGCGTCGCGCCCGGCGACCTGCGCGGTGCCGTCGACGGTGACGGACGTGGTGTCGTCCACCGCCTTCAGGGCCTCGTCGGCGAAGTCCTTCGGGGTGGCCGGCGGCTCGGCCCGGCGGTGCTTGCCGGGGCCGGCCACGGTGGAGTGGTGAACCTGGTTGCTCTTGCTGTCGTAGCCCCAGACGTCCTTGCCGTCGTGGATCAGGCTGTACTCGGCGCCGCGCTCCAGGAGGGACAGTTTCTGCCGGTCGGGGCCGTCGGCGGCGACGCGCAGGGTGTGCGTGCCGGAGACCAGTTCGGTGAGCTTGGCCTGCGGGTCGGCGGCGGAGTCGTCGCCGGAGCCGCCCCGGCCCGCCCCGGAGAGCAGGCCGTCCTCCAGGCCGCCGAGGTCGGGCAGGCCGAGGTCGGTGCTGACCTTCACGGTGCCGGACAGCTGCTGCACGTCCGACTTGGCGATCTTCTCGATGAGCTGCTGTGCGGTGATCTTCGGCAGGTCGGGGTCGCCGGAGTTCGCGAGCGCCGGGACCAGCCCGATCGTGGCCGCCGCCACCCCCACCACCGCGACCGGCACGGCGTACCGGGCGGCCTTGCGCCGGCCGGAGCGCGGGTTCTCGTCCCGCGCGGCGCCCACTGCGTCGTCGGATTCGTACGGTGCCATGTGTGCCTTACCTCCGTCGTCGGCGGCGGCTGTCCTCACGCTGGTCCGCTGGTCCACCTGAGCCGCCATTCTCACCCGAATCGGTGAGGAGTGGTGATTTCCGTGGTGTCCATCTGACCAAATCGGCCGTGAGGAAGCGTCAGACCTCGGAGCCAACTCCGTGTACGCCTGCGGTATGACACACGACGGCGGCATCTCCACCCGACCCGTAGGGGTCGTGCCGGGCGCCGCCGCCCGGACGGGGTCCGGCCGGGTCAGCCGGCGCGGTGCACGACCGCGTCACACAGCTCGATCAGCGCCGCCTTGGCGTCGCACTCGCGCAGCGGGGCGAGCGCGGCCCGCGCCTCCTCCGCGTACCGCACGGTGTCCCGGCGGGCCTGCTCCAGCGCGGGGTGCGCGCGCAGCGCGGCCAGCGCCTCGGCGTGCCGGGCGTCGTCACTGAGGTCGGAGTCGAGCAGCTCGCACAGCGCGACGTCCTCGGGCAGGCCCAGCCGGGCGGCCCGCTCCCGCAGCCGGAGCACCGGCAGGGTGGGGATGCCCTCGCGCAGGTCGGTGCCCGGGGTCTTGCCGGACTCGTGGGAGTCGGAGGCGATGTCCAGGACGTCGTCCGCGAGCTGGAAGGCGACCCCGAGCCGTTCGCCGTACTGGGTGAGCACGTCGACGACCCTCTCGTCCGCACCGGACATCATCGCGCCGAACCGGCACGACACCGCCACCAGGGAGCCCGTCTTGCCGCCGAGCACGTCCAGGTAGTGCTCGACCGGGTCGCGGCCGTCCGAGGGACCCGCGGTCTCCAGGATCTGGCCGGTGACCAGCCGCTCGAACGCCAGGGCCTGCACCCGGACCGCCTCGGGGCCGAGGTCGGCGAGGATCTGGGAGGCGCGGGCGAACAGGAAGTCGCCGGTGAGGACCGCGACGGAGTTGCCCCAGCGCGTGTTGGCGCTGTCCACGCCCCGCCGTACGGCCGCCTCGTCCATGACGTCGTCGTGGTACAGCGTGGCCAGGTGGGTCAGCTCCACGACGACGGCCGACGGCACGACGCCGGGCGCGTAAGGGTCGCCGAACTGGGCCGCGAGCATGACGAGGAGTGGCCGGAAACGCTTCCCTCCGGCCCGTACGAGGTGCTGCGCGGCCTCCGTGATGAACGGGACCTCGCTCTTGGTGGCTTCGAGCAAGCCTTCCTCGACAGCCGCCAATCCGGCCTGGACATCGGCTTCCAGAGCCTGGTCCCGCACGCTCAGCCCGAACGGCCCGACGACGGTCACGAGGGGTCTCCTGTCTGCTGGTGTCTGCTGGCGATTACACGGTTTGTCGATAGGTCGCTGCCCTCACTCAAGTCAGCGTATCCGGTCCCTGTTCGATCACCGATAGCGCCCACCGGTCCAGCCTGGGCGGTACCGGACCACAACCGACATACAGGTGATCACATGTTAATGATGGACATTTATCGACTTAACGGAAATCCGGACATTCCGTCGTGTCCCCTCCGCACCTTTCTCGCCACCCCCGTTCCGTGCCGGCCATTACGACAACGACGGACACCGCACCCCAGGTTCCACCATCACTCCGACTTCCCGCCTTAATCGCCCTAATCCCTCATGTCTGATTTGAAATAGTTTGCCATTTCGTGAGTTGGCTCACGCTCCCCGTCTGCCCGCTCCCCCCTCAACAAGCCCTGGGAGCCCTTGTCCTGTCGGCGAGTTGAGGATTGGCAACCGCAAAGGATCAAGCACCTCATACAGCATCGATCAAGGTCAAATCGCATGTTGTGTGAATCCAGTACTTGTTCCCGACATGTGCTCTCGCATACGTTCCGGGCCGTCGGGCGGACGCCGAATCCTGCCGCCGCCCGCGTAACCCATCGACGAACTCATTCGTACGGCAGGAGCGGGGGACCCAGGTAAGTCGCCGGGCCGGACGGCACACGCCGCACCGGGACGGCTCGGGGTTAAGCCGTGCCTCCTCCAGGGCACGGCCGGGCACCTCCCGCCCGAACCCGACAGCTCACCCCGCAGGCGCCGGAGAGGAACACCCCCATGTCTGCTGCCGCTCAGCCCCGCCGCACCCGCAACAGCCGCCTCGTCCGTACCCTCGTCGCCGCCGGCACCGGCGCCGCCGTCCTCGCCCTGCCGCTCATCGGCGCGACCAGCGCCTCCGCGGCCACCGGCACCACCACGACGGCCGCCACCACCACCGCCGGATACCCCAACAACCTGGACGGCTGGATCCGCGAGTCGCTCGCGATCATGGCCGAGAAGCACATCCCGGGCACCTACAACGGCATCTACCGCAACATCATCCGCGAGTCCTCGGGCAACCCGAACGCCATCAACCTCTGGGACTCCAACGCCGCCAAGGGCATCCCGTCCAAGGGCCTGCTCCAGGTGATCGACCCGACGTTCAACGCGTACCACGTCGCCGGAACGTCGTTCAACATCTACGACCCGGTCGCGAACATCACCGCCGCCTGCAACTACGCGGCCGCGCGGTACGGGTCGATCGACAACGTGTTCGGCGCGTACTGACCGGTTCCGGACCGGGTCCGCGGCCGGCGCCACTGACGTCCCGGTCAGTCGGTCGGGAAGAGTCTTTCGAGGACGACGGCGATGCCGTCGTCCTCGTTCGACAAGGTGACCTCGTCGGCCACCGCCTTCAGTTCGGGGTGCGCGTCGGCCATGGCGACACCACGCGCCGCCCAGTCGAACATCGGGATGTCGTTGGGCATGTCGCCGAAGGCGATGGCCCGGTCGGCGCCGATCCCCAGCCTCTCGGCGGCCAGCGCCAGTCCGGTCGCCTTCGTCACCCCGCCGGGCTGGAGCTCCACGGTGCCCGGCCCGGACATGGTGACCGTCGCCAGCGAGCCCACCGCCGCGCGCGCCACCGCCGCCAACTCGTCGTCGGACAGGGTGGCGTGCCGCAGCAGCACCTTGCTGATGGGCTTCGCCCACAGGTCGTCGCGCCGGCCGACGCGCACCGCGGGCAGCGTCGGATGAGGCATCCGGTAGCCGGGCTCGATGAGCGTGAGCCCGTCGACGCCGTCCTGGTCGACCGCCGCGTAGACCTGCCCCACCTCCGCCTCGATCTTGCCGAGCGCGGTCTCGGCCAGCTCCCGGTCCAGCCGGACCGACCACAGCAGGCGGTCGGTGCCGGCGTCGTAGACCTGTGCTCCCTGCCCGCACACCGCGAGCCCCGTGCAGCCGAGGTCCGCGAGCAGCGGCCGTACCCGCGGGGCCGGGCGGCCCGTCACCACCAGATGCCGGGCGCCGGCCCGTGCCACCCGCGCGAGCGCGGCGAGCGACCGGTCGGAGACGGTGTCGTCGCCGCGCAGCAGCGTGCCGTCCAGGTCGGTGGCGATGAGTGCATATGCCGGGGTGGGTGCCATGATCAGAGAATACGGACACCGCGCCCCGCCGACTCACGGGCCGATCCACGCACTTGCGTACTGGTGCGCCCCAAGTCGCCTGCGCAGACGCCCCGATGGCGCTGCCGCCGCGGGACCCGGGCCAACCCTGGGCCGCGGCCGGGTGCTTCGCCAGGTGGGACGGTGAGCACGGGACTGCCGTCCTGCACCTCGGCTCCGGCCGAGGTGCAGGACGCACCTCGGCTCCGGCCGCCCGAAGGGGCGCCAAGCCATAATCAACCGCTCAAACATGTCTTGTCAGGACATCAACGACTCTTTAGGCGCTGAGCGAGCGACCTTTCGATCACCACGTGAGGCACTGCCCAAGACACGCGAGTGGGTCGTAACGTGTGGCCCGACCACATGGAACGCAGTGCCATGCATGGCCCGATGAGAGTGAGGCAGCACCCCATGCCCCCCTTCGACGTCCCCGAGGGCGACCCCTTCGGTCCGCACAACCTCCCCTATGGCGTGTTCTCGCCCTCCGGCAGCACGGAGCGGCGGATCGGCGTCCGGCTCGGGAACCACGTCCTCGACGCGGGCGCCGCGGCCGCCGCGCTCGGCTCGCCCCACCAGGCGCTGCTCGCCCGGCCCACCCTCAACCCGCTGCTGGCCGCCGGCCGTGCCACCTGGTCCGACGTACGGCGTGCCGTCACCGCCTGGGTCACGGACCCGGCCCACCGCGAGGCCGTGGAGCCGCTGTTCCACCCGCTGTCCGAGGTGACGCTGCACCTGCCCTTCGAGGTCGCGGACTACGTCGACTTCTACGCCTCGGAGAACCACGCCCGCAACGTCGGCCAGATCTTCCGCCCGGACGCCGAGGACTCCCTCACCCCCAACTGGAAGCACCTGCCGATCGGGTACCACGGCCGCTCCGGCACGGTCGTGGTCTCCGGCACGGACGTCGTACGGCCGTCCGGGCAGCGCAAGGGCCCGGGCGACCCCGCGCCCGTCTTCGGTCCGTCGGTGCGGCTGGACATCGAGGCCGAGGTCGGCTTCGTCGTGGGCGTGCCGTCACGGCTGGGCAGCCCGGTCGCGCTCGGCGACTTCCGGGAGCACGTCTTCGGGCTGTGCCTGCTGAACGACTGGTCCGCGCGGGACATCCAGGCCTGGGAGTACGTCCCGCTCGGCCCGTTCCTCGGCAAGTCCTTCGCGACCTCGGTGTCGGCGTGGATCACCCCGCTGGAAGCGCTGGAGCACGCGCGCGTGGCGCCCCCCGAGCGCACGCACCCGCTGCTGCCCTACCTGGACGACTCGGCGCCCGGCGCGGAGCCCGGCGGCTACGACCTGCGCATCTCCGTCGCGATCAACGGTCACGTGGTCTCCGAGCCGCCGTTCTCCACCATGTACTGGACCGCCGCCCAGCAGCTCGCCCACATGACGGTGAACGGCGCCTCGCTGCGCACGGGCGACCTGTACGGCTCGGGCACGGTCAGCGGCCCGGCCGAAGGCCAGCGCGGCTCGCTGCTGGAGCTGACCTGGAACGGCCGCGACGCCCTCGAACTTCCCGACGGGAAGCGGACGTTCCTGGAGGACGGGGACGTGGTGACGCTGTCGGCGTGGGCCCCCGGCGCGGACGGGCGCCGGGTGGGGCTGGGCGAGGTGAGCGGGCGGGTCGTCGCGGGGTGACCCGAGGTCCGTCCCGTGGCGACTGGACCTCCGGACCGCTTGTAGCAAGCAGTTGACACAATTCGTCTGTGACCGCCATCTTGTACTCGCCGCTTGATACAAGCGGTGAGTACAAGAGTGTGCTGTCAGAGGGGTTTGTCATGAGTGAGACCGAACTGAGCGCCACCGTTCCGGCGTCCCGCGCACCGGTCGACCGGTACGCCCGCTGGACCGGTCTGCTCGTCGGCGCACTGGCCGAGCGATGGCTGACCCTGCGGGCGGGCGGCGACGGAGTCCTGTACGCCATCCCCGCCTTCGGGCTGTGCACGGTGGCCGGCGTCCTGGCGGGCGACGCCCTGACCCCGCAGGCCCGCGGCGCCGTCCGCACGGCCGGCCTCGCCCCGCGCCGCGTCCGCGACCACGTCCCGCCCCGGATGACCGCGCTGCTCCTCGCCCTGGCGGGCGCGCTCGTCCTGCTGCTCGCGGTCGCGAGCGCGGTCGCCTCGCCGGACGACCTGGGGCGCGCGGGCCGGTCCCTGACCGTGCACTGCGCGCGGGCCGCCGACGCGACGGGCTCCCGCCTGCTGTCCCAGTCCGCAGGCCCCTGGCCGGGCTCGCACTACGCCCTGCCGATGCTGGGCTCCCTCGCCGTCGCCACGGCCGCCTGCGGCTGGTCCCTGCGGCGGATCGCCACCCGCCCAGGCGACGAACAGTCCCGCCGCGACCGCAGCCTGGCCGTCGTCGCGGCCTGGGGCCTCGTCGTGTCCGCCTCCCTGCTGGGGGCCGCCTCCACGGCGTCCGGCGCGCTGATGAGCGTCACGTGCGACGGAGCGGTGGGGACCGTGGCCAACTGGGTGCTGTGGCCGCTGGCCGCGGTGGCCCTGGTGACCGTGCCGTGGATGCTGGTCACCGTGTGCTCGCCGCGGGCCTCCTGGCCCCGGCGCGCCGCCGGCGCGGGGCACGGCGGGCGGACGCGGCGGCCGGCCCCCGGGGACCGCCGGTGAGCAGCGCCGCCGTACGGGTCGACACCACCAGTCCCGTACCACCCTACGAACAGATCCGCGCCCAGCTCGCCGCGCTCATCAGCACCGGCCGGCTGCGGGAGGGCGAACGCCTGCCGCCGGTGCGGCAGCTGGCCGCCGACCTCGGTCTGGCGGCGGGCACGGTCGCCCGCGCCTACCGCGAACTGGAGGCGGCCTCGCTGATCCGGACCCGGCGCGGCGCGGGAACGCGCGTGGCGGTCCCGCCGACCGGCACGCACCGCCCCGACCCCGCCGAACTCGCGGCGCTGGCCAGGACCTTCGTCACCCAGGCACGGGCCCTGGGAGCGACCGAGGACGAGACGCTCGGGGCGGTGCGCGGGGCGCTGCGGCAGTGACCGCGCGGCAAGGGCCCTGGGTGCCGGTGGCCGCCCTGGCACGCGCGCGTGGTGCTGCGGGAATCGGCCACACGCGCGTGCCGGTGCGACGCCGGCACTGTCGGCACCCGGTCTCCGCGGCTTCGCCCGCGCGCGTGCCGCGGTGTGGCGGGATCGTCGCCGACACCTGACTCGGGGCGCCGGTCTTCGTCATACTGACGGGGACACGCACCACGCGCGAGCCGCCGTCGTGTGACGCGTGCCCGGCACCACCGACACCCGCACACCTCTCCGATCAGGAACCGGAGCCCCGGCATGACCGTCTGCCTGCTCCTGCTGAGCGTCGTCGCCCTGACGGCCGCCGTACCGGCGCCGCGCGCGCTGACCCGTGCCGCCTGGCCCGAGCGGGAACCCGTGGTGGCGCTGTGGGTGTGGCAGTGCCTGGTCGCCACCGTCCTGCTGTGCTGCCTGACCGCACTGGTCCTGGGCGCGGCGGCCGTTTTCCACACCGTCCGCGACCACGTGTTCGCACCCGCCCCGCCCGCCGTCACCGCCGCGTACGACCTGTCCACCGCGCCCGTGTGGGCCGCCGTGCTCACCATGCTGCTGGCCTGCGGGGCGGCCTGGACGACGGCGATGCTGGCCCGGGAACTCGTCGAGGCCCGCCGCAGCCGCGGCCAGGCCCGGGCGCACCTGCGCGAGCGCGCCCCCGAGCTGCCGGCCGGGCTGCCCGCGGCACGCGGGCCGATGCTGGTGCTGGAGGACGAGTACCCGGACGCCTGGTGGATGCCGGGCCACCCGCCGCAACTGGTCGTCACCACAGGGGCGCTGCACCGCCTCACCGACCTCCAGCTGGACGCCGTCCTCACCCACGAGCGCGGACACGCGCGCGCCCACCACGACTGGCTGCTGCACCTGTCCACCGCACTCGCCACCGGCTTCCCGCGCGTGCCGCTCTTCGCCCACTTCTGCGACCAGACGCACCGCCTGGTCGAGCTGGCCGCCGACGACACGGCGTCCCGGCGCTGCGGGCACCTCACCACGGCCCTCGCGCTGATCGAGCTGAACCAGCACCGGGGCGTCCTCTCCTGCGACTCCAGCCGCCGCCTCCTGGGCGAGCGCGTCGACCGCCTGCTGGAACCGCCGCCGCGGCTGCTGCTCCGGCACCGGGCCCTGACGACGACGGTGGCCGCGCTGGTGCCGTTGCTGCCGCTGCTGATCACCTTCGCCCCGGGGCTGACGGCACTGTCCTGACCGCCCCCGCCGGGTGGCAGATCTTGCCCCGCCGGACGGAAAAGCCCAGCTCAGCGACTTTCCCCCGGTGGCCGCACCTGGCGCAACACTCCAGCAACACACCATTCCCTACCACCTAGGTATGGTTCCAGCCATGCCACCCACCGACCGCCCCCGAGACCATGCCGGGCAGGGCGCCGCGAGCACCGTCGCCGCCCACCGCGCACGGCGCCGGCTGCGTGCGGACCGGGCCCGGCAGCTCGCCGACCTGCTACGCCGCCAGATCCTCACCGGCGCCTTCCAGGACGGCACCCTTCCCCACGAGTCCACCCTCGCCACCGACTACCGCGCCTCCCGCAACACCGTCCGCCAAGCCCTGGACCTGCTCCGGGCCGAGGGCCTGGTGGACCGGCTGCCCGGAGTCGGCACCGTCGTCGTCGCCCGGAAATACCCGCACGGGCTCGACCGTCTGATGGGCCTCGCGGAAACCCTCCGCGAACACGGCCGCGTCACCAACGAGGTCCGCACCATGGGCCCCGCTCCCGCACCCGCCCCCGTGGCCGAACGCCTCCGCGTTCCGGCCGGCGCCGACGTCCTGTACATCGAACGCCTGCGCCGCCTGAACGGCCTCCCGCTCTCCCTCGACCTCACCTACATCCCGCTCGACATCGGTACCGCCCTGCTCGGCGCCGACCTGGAGAACACCGATGTCTTCCGCCTCCTGGAAGCCATCACAGGCCTGCGTCTCGGCCACGCCGAGATCACCCTGGAGGCGGTGAACGCGGACGCCCACTCCGCGGCCGTACTCCAGGCCCCGCGCGGCGCCGCCGTACTGATGCTGGAGCGCCTCACGCACCTCGCCGACGGCCGTCCCGTCGACCTGGAGTTCATCCGCTTCCGCGGCGACCGCATCACGATGAGCGGCCTGCTGCACCGGTCGTAACCGCCCCCGCCTGCACATTCCCTGGAGACAGCCATGCCCTTGGCGCCCCAGCGGGCCGACGTGCCCGTGACCATCGACGAGTCGAAGTGCATCGACGGCTGCACCCTCTGCGTGGACATGTGCCCGCTGGACTCCCTCGCCATCGACGAGAGCAGCGGCAAGGCGTACATGCACGTCGACGAGTGCTGGTACTGCGGCCCCTGCGCGGCCCGCTGCCCCACCGGAGCCGTCACGGTCAACATGCCCTACCTGCTGCGGTGAGAGGTACACCCATCATGAAACGCACGACAGTCGCCCTGTCCGCCGCCACACTCCTGCTCCCTCTGTCCGCGTGCGGCGGCAGCGCCGAGGCGGGCAGCGGCTCCACGGTCACCGTGACCGTCGGCTACCAGTCCAAGACCATCAACACCGTCACCGCCGGCACCCTGCTGCGCTCTCTCGGATACTTCGAGAAGCAGCTCAACTCCCTGCACGACGGCCACACCTACAAGGTCGACTGGCAGGACTACGCCACCGGCGCCCCGATCACCGCCCAGATGACCGCCGGGAAGATCGACATCGGCTCGATGGGCGACTTCCCGCTGCTGCTCAACGCGGCCCGCGGCAAGCAACTGGGCCGACCGACCCACCTGGTCTCCGCCACCGGCTACAACCTGCGCGGCGGACTCAACACCATCGTCACCGCGCCGGACTCCACGCTCACGTCCCTGAAGGACCTCAAGGGCAAGAAGGTCTCCACGAGCGTCGGCTCGGCCGCCGACGGCACCCTCGTACGGGCCCTGCAGCGAGCCGGCATCGACCCGGACAAGGGTGCCTCCAAGCTCAACCAGCAGCCCGCGGTGGGCGCTTCGGCGCTGTCGGCCGGCAGCGTGGACGCGCTGTCCCAGTTCGTCGCCTGGCCGGGTCTGCTCGCCTTCCAGGGCAAGGCCAAGGCCCTGTACGACGGCGCCCAGCTGAATCTGCCCACGTTCCACGGCGTGACCGCCCGCGAGGACTTCGCCCGCCGGCACCCGGCCGTCCTGGAAGCCTTCCTCAAGGCGCAGGCCCAGGCGACGGACTACCTCAACGGCCATCCCGTCACCGCGGCCGAGAAGGTCGCCGAGGCCACCGGCCTGCCCGCCGAGGTCGTCTACCTGTACAACGGCGCCCACGGCATCGCCACGTTCAACCCGGCGCTCAGCCCCCAGCTCGTCTCCGCCCTCGAACAGGACGTGTCCGTGCTGAAGTCCGCCAAGCTGACCGGCGACATCGACGTGGACTCCTTCGTCGACGACCAGTACGTGAAGAAGGCCCTCGGCACGTCATACACCAAGCGGCTCACCACACCGCCCCCGCCGGCCGCGAGCGAGGTGTGGCCCAAGGGCGGCGAGAAGACCCTCTCCTACAAGTCGCCGAAGCAACTGCTGGCCTACCTGGCCGCACACCAGGACGGCGTCCGCGCCGCCTACGTGCCCGACGCGACCACGGGCACCCTCTGGTTCGCCGACAAGGCGGTCTGGGTGGCCGACGGCGACCGGCTGCTGCCCTTCGTCACCCCGGCCGCCGCGCAGGACTACCTCACCGCGCACGGCGGCGCTCGCACGGTGTCGTACCGCGAGGCCCTGGAGCGGGCCTCATGACCCGCCGGCCCCTGACCCGGTATGCGCTGCGGGCGGCGTCCCTGGCCGCCGCCCTCGGCGCGTGGCAGCTGCTGACCAGCCTCAAGGTTGACCTGTGGCTGCGGTTCTCGCAGTTCCCGACGGTCACCGACGTGGCCCGCGCCTTCGCCGACCGGCTCTCCGGCGACGACTACTGGACCGACCTCACCGACAGCCTCACCCGCATCCTGACCGGCTTCGCGCTGGCGGCCGTCCTCGGCGTCGCGACCGGCGTGCTCGTGGCCCGCTCCCCCCTGGCCGAGGACCTGCTCGGGCCGGTGCTGGAGGTCGTCCGGCCGATCCCGGCCATCGCCCTCGTCCCGGTCGCGATCCTGCTGTTCCCCTCGAACGAGCAAGGCATCGTCTTCATCACCTGCACCGCCGCCTTCTTCCCGGTGCTGGTCTCCACCCGGCACGCGGTCCGCGCGCTGACTCCCGTCTGGGAGGAGGCGGTGCGCACCATGGGCGGCAGCCGGCTCCGGATCCTTCGCTCGGTCGTGCTGCCGGGCGCCCTGCCCGGCATCTTCGGCGGGCTGTCGGTGGGCATCGGTGTGTCGTGGATCTGCGTGATCTCCGCCGAGATGATCTCCGGCCAGTACGGGGTCGGCTACCGCACGTGGCAGGACTACACGGTGGTGAACTACCCCGGTGTCTTCGTCGGCATGGTCACGATCGGCGTGCTCGGCTGGATCACCTCCACGGCCGTGGAACTCCTCGGCCGCCGGCTGACCCGCTGGCTGCCCCGCACCTCGTACGTCCCCGGAGGGCGTACCCGCGCGCGCCGGCCGCTCGCCGTCCCCGCCCGTCCCGGCGGCGAGCCCGAGCAGCAGGCCCAGTCCGAACAGCAGGGCCAGAAGCACACCGAGGAGGCCCGTGATGAGCACCTCGTCTGAGACCGTCACCGCTCCCGTCGCGCCGGCGCCGGAAGGCGTGCGCGGCACCCGGCTCGCCTTCCGCTCCGCCGTCCTCGGCCGCCCGGACGCGCCGGTCCTGTCAGGCGTCGACCTGGAGGTCGCTCCCGGCGAGATCCTCACCGTCGTCGGCCCGTCCGGCTGCGGCAAGTCGACACTGCTGCGGACGCTCGCCGGGCTGCTGCCGCCGTTGGGCGGCACGGCCGAGGTGGACGGCGGCCCGCTGACCGGGCCGTCGGCGGACCGTGCGCTGGTCTTCCAGGAAGACGCGCTGCTGCCCTGGCGCAGCTTGCGCGGAAACGTCGAACTCCCGCTGGCCATCAGGGGCGCTGCGCGCGCGGAGCGTCGTTCCCGCGCCGAGGCGTGGCTCGCGCGGGTCGGACTGAGCGAGCAGGCCGGGCAGTTGCCGCACCGGGTGTCCGGTGGGCAGCGCCAGCGCGCCCAGTTGGCCCGGGCCTTGGCGGACAGTCCGCGCGCGGTCCTCATGGACGAGCCCTTCGGTGCCCTCGACGCGCAGACCCGGTCCGGCATGCAGGACCTGCTGGTGGAGGTGTTGCGGGGCACGGGCGCGACCGTCGTGTTCGTCACGCACGACGTGGACGAGGCCCTCTTCCTCGGTGACCGTGTGGCCCTGCTCGGTTCGGGGCGGGTTTCCGCCGTGCGCGAGGTGCCGCGCCCCCGTGACCGTGCGGCCTTCGACGATCCGGCCCGTGTGGCGCTGCGCCGCGCCGTCCTCAGTTCGCTCGGCTCCTGAAAGGCATCCCGGTGACCACCCTCGCGCCCACCCCCATGAAGATTCCCGCCGTCACCGATGCCGAGGAGCTGACCTGCGATGTCCTCGTCGTCGGCGGTGGCACCGCCGGCACCATGGCCGCCCTGACCGCCGCCGAGCGCGGCGCGAACGTCCTGCTGCTGGAGAAGGCCCACGTCCGGCACTCCGGCGCGCTCGCGATGGGCATGGACGGCGTCAACAACGCGGTCGTCCCCGGCCGTGCCGAGCCCGACGACTACGTCGCCGAGATCACCCGCGCCAACGACGGGATCGTCGACCAGTCCACCGTCCGCCAGACCGCCACGCGCGGCTTCGCGATGGTGCAGCGGCTGGAGTCGTACGGGGTCAAGTTCGAGAAGGACGAGCACGGTGAGTACGCGGTCCGCCAGGTCCATCGCTCCGGCTCGTACGTACTGCCGATGCCAGAGGGCAAGGACGTCAAAAAGGTCCTGTACCGGCAGTTGCGGCGGCGCGAGATGCGGGAGCGGATCCGGATCGAGAACCGGGTGATGCCGGTCCGGGTCCTCACCGCCGACGGGCGGGCCGTGGGGGCCGTCGGGTTCCACACCCGTACCGGCGCGTTCGTCACCATCCGCGCGGGCGCGGTGATCCTCGCGACCGGTGCCTGCGGCCGCCTCGGCCTGCCCGCCTCCGGTTACCTCTACGGCACCTACGAGAACCCCACCAACGCCGGTGACGGCTACGCCATGGCCTACCACGCGGGCGCCGAGCTGACCGGTATCGAGTGCTTCCAGATCAACCCGTTGATCAAGGACTACAACGGTCCGGCCTGCGCCTACGTCGCCAACCCGTTCGGCGGTTACCAGGTCAACCGGCACGGCGAGCGCTTCGTCGACTCCGACTACTGGTCGGGGCAGATGATGGCCGAGTTCGCCGCCGAGGTCGCCGGCGACCGGGGCCCGGTCTACCTCAAGCTCAGCCATCTGCCCGAGGAGTCGATCTCCGCCCTGGAGACGATCCTGCACTCCACCGAGCGGCCCACCCGCGGCACCTTCCACGCCGGCCGCGGGCACGACTACCGCACTCACGACGTCGAGATGCACATCTCCGAGATCGGCCTGTGCGGCGGCCACTCCGCTTCGGGTGTCCGCGTCGACGACCACGCGCGGACGACCGTTCCCCGGCTGTACGCCGCCGGCGACCTCGCCTGCGTCCCGCACAACTACATGATCGGTGCCTTCGTCTTCGGCGACCTCGCGGGCGCGGACGCCGCCCGGTACCGGGCGTACGACGGTGAGCTTCCCGCGGACCAGGTGCGCGAGGCCCACGAGTTGATCTACCGCCCGCTGCGCAACCCGGACGGCCCGCCGCAGCCCCAGGTCGAGTACAAGCTGCGCCGCTTCGTGAACGACTACGTGGCACCGCCGAAGTCCGGTGCACGGCTCTCCCTCGCGCTGGAGGCGTTCGAGCGGATGCGCGCCGACATCGCCTCGATGGGGGCCCGCACCCCGCACGAGCTGATGCGCTGTGCCGAGGTCACCTTCATACGCGACTGCGCGGAGATGGCCGCCCGCGCCTCTCTGGCCCGGACCGAGTCCCGCTGGGGCCTCTACCATGATCGTCTCGACCATCCCGGGCGCGACGACGTCTCCTGGTTCCACCATCTCGATCTGCACAAGTCCCCCTCTGGTGCGATGGAGTTCACGGCCCGTCCCGTGGCTCCCTATCTGGTGCCGGTGGAGGAGTTCACGCCTGTCGGCGGTCCCTCCCGGCATCTGGGCGAGGTCCGTCCCGAGCACGTGGCCACGGCCGGGCCCCGCGAGCTGGCACCGGTGGCCGCGCGGCCCGCTGCCGCGCGCGCCGCCGATGCCGGTGCCGTGGACCGGGCGAACGCGCGGGACGCCGCCTCACCCCGGCTGCTGGAGCTGCTGGGCCTGGCCGAGGCCGAGCCGGAACTCGCGGCGGTCGAGCCGTACTTGGCCGACCCGGATCCCGCTGTGCGCCGTACGGCCGTCGCGGTGCTCACGGAGACCGTGCCGCCCGGCACCGGTCGGGCCCTCGCCGGTGCGCTCGCCGACCCCGATGCCGAGGTCCGCGCGGCCGCCGCGGCCTCGCTGCGGGAGCTCGTCGAGACGCTGCCGCCCGAACCCGCCTTGGGCGCCGCCCTCGCCGGTGGGCTCGCCCAGCCCGACCCCGTGGTCCGGGCCGCTGCCCTCGATGTGCTGCGGGCCCTGCGGCTCGGCGAGGCCGGGGTGTTCGCTGCGGCGCTGGACGACCCCGACATCACCGTCCGGACGGAGGCCGTACGGGCCCTCGTCTCGGTGGACGCGGTCCGGCCGCTGGCCGGCGCGGCGGACGATCCTTCCCGGGAGGTCCGGGTCACCGTGGCGAAGGCCCTGGCCACCGTCGGCTCGGCTGCCCTCGCCGCGGCCGACCGGGACCTGCTGACCGCCGCTCTGGACCGGCTCACCGAGGACGGCGACCCGCTGGTGCGCGGCGCCGCGCTCGGTGCGCTGGCCGCCACCGGCTGCCCGCCGCCGCTGGCGGCACGTGCCGTGGCCGCGCTGTCGGACCCGGCCTGGCAGGTGCGGTCCGGCGCCGCGACCGCGCTGTCGGCCGCGTCCGCCGACCCGGCCGTCCCGGCTCTCGCCAAGGCTCTCGCCGACCCGAACGCCGACGTCCGCAAGGCGGCGGTCCTGGCCCTGAGCCGGCACCGGACCTCGGCGGAGGCCCGCGCGGCTCTCGCCACGGCCACGGCCGACTCGGACGCGGACGTCCGGGCCTACGCGGCGCGGGGGCTCTGAGCCGCGCACCGCGCGGGGTCCCGGCGGGCTATATCCAGTCGTCCGGCTCGGGCTCGTCCGCCGGCTCGGGCCATTCGTCGTCCGGCCCGTCGTCGGCGGCCGGGGCTTCGCCGGCGGTCGTGGCCGACCCGTTCAGGGAGGCCAGCACCGCGAGCACCCCTTCGCCGTACGTCGCCAGCTTCTTCTCGCCGACGCCGCCCACCGTGCCCAGTTCCCGCACCGAACCGGGCCACCGGGTCACGATCTCCCGGAGGGTGGCGTCGTGGAAGATGACGTACGCCGGGACACCCTGCTCGCGGGCCTGCTCGGCGCGCCAGGCCCGCAGGGCCTCGAAGGCGGGGACCAGCGCGTCGGGCAGCTCCGCCGCGGCGGCCTTGGCCTTGCGGTCGCCCCCGGAGGCGCCGGCGGACCGGGACCGGGAGGCGGCCGGTTTCTTCGGCTCCTTGCGCAGCGGAACCTCGCGCTCCCGCCGCAGCACCGAGCCGCTCGCCTCGGTGAGGACCAGCGTGCCGTACTCCCCTTCGACCGCGAGGAGCCCCTGGGCCAGCAGCTGCCGGATGACGCCGCGCCACTCGCCCTCGGTGAGGTCCTGGCCGATGCCGAAGACGGACAGCTGGTCGTGGTCGAACTGGATCACCTTGCCGGTGCGCTTGCCGAGCAGGATGTCGACGATCTGCAGGGCACCGAACTTCTGGCCGCGCTCCCGCTGCAGCCGTACCACCGTGGACAGCACCTTCTGCGCGGCGACCGTGCCGTCCCAGGTCTCGGGCGGGGTGAGGCACGTGTCGCAGTTGCCGCAGCCGGCCGCGTCGGGGTCCTGGCCGAAGTAGGCGAGCAGCTGGCCGCGGCGGCACTGGGCGGTCTCGCACAGCGCGAGCATGGCGTCCAGGTGGGCGGCGGCCCGGCGCCGGAACGCCTCGTCGCCCTCGCCGGACTGGATCAGCTTGCGCTGCTGTATGACGTCGTTCAGGCCGTAGGCCATCCAGGCCGTGGACGGCAGGCCGTCGCGGCCCGCCCGGCCGGTCTCCTGGTAGTAGCCCTCGATCGACTTGGGCAGGTCCAGGTGGGCGACGAAACGCACGTCCGGTTTGTCGATGCCCATGCCGAAGGCGATGGTCGCCACCACGACCAGGCCGTCCTCGCGCAGGAACCGGGCCTGGTGCGCCGCGCGCGTGGCCGCGTCCAGGCCCGCGTGGTACGGCACCGCCTGGATGCCGTTGGCGGTCAGGAACTCCGCCGTACGCTCCACCGAGTTCCGCGAGAGGCAGTACACGATGCCGGCGTCGCCCGCGTGCTCCTCCCGCAGGAAGGCGAGCAGCTGCTTCCTGGGATCGGCCTTCGGCACGATCCGGTACTGGATGTTGGGCCGGTCGAAGCTGGCGACGAAGTGCCGGGCCGTGGGCAGGTTCAGCCGCTGGGTGATCTCCTGGTGGGTGGCGTGGGTGGCCGTGGCGGTGAGGGCGATCCGGGGGACGTCCGGCCAGCGCTCGCCGAGCAGGGACAGGGAGAGATAGTCGGGGCGGAAGTCGTGGCCCCACTGGGACACGCAGTGGGCCTCGTCGATCGCGAAGACGGAGATCTTGCCGCGGGAGAGCAGGTCCAGAGTGGTGTCCAGGCGCAGCCGCTCCGGCGCCAGGTACAGCAGGTCCAGCTCGCCGGCCAGGAACTCGGCCTCGACCGTGCGCCGCTCGTCGAAGTCCTGCGTGGAGTTCATGAAGCCGGCACGGACACCGAGGGCCCGCAGGGCGTCCACCTGGTCCTGCATGAGGGCGATCAGCGGTGAGATCACCACGCCGGTGCCGGGCCGGACCAGAGCCGGGATCTGGTAGCAGAGCGATTTTCCGCCGCCGGTCGGCATGAGGACGACGGCGTCGCCGCCCGCGACCACATGCTCGATGACCGCCTGCTGCTCGCCCCGGAAGGCGTCGTATCCGAACACCCGGTGCAGCGTGGCCAGCGCCTCGCTGTCGACCGCGCCCGGCCCCTCGGCCACCTGTGTCATCTCGCTGATCCCGCCCGTCACGCCCATCGTCCTGTCCCCCGTCGGTCCCCCGTGTGTCGTCTCTCGACCGCTGCATCCACGATAGGGGTCCGCACCGACAGCCCCGGAGTTATCCACAGGTTTCCCCGACGGCACCGCATGTCAAGGACACGATCGTCGTTCACACGTTCGTGGGAGACTTGTCCCCTTTCCGCCCGATAGCCTGAACGCACTGGCGAGACTCCGTCGCATGGGAGCACTGATGAGCGTCGCACCGAAGGCGTCCGCGTCCAGCTGGCCGATCCCGCCGAAGGGCGGCTGGACCGCCGACGACCTGGACCGCCTCCCGAATCTTCCTCCGCATACGGAATTGATCGACGGGAGCCTGGTCTTCGCGAGTCCGCAGACGATGTTTCACGTACGGGCCGTTGACTTCTTCAATTGGCAGCTCCAGTCGTTGGCACCGGAGGAATTCGAGGTCATTCGCGAGTTCACGATCGACATCGACCGCCAGAACAGGCCCGAGCCGGACGTCGTGGTGGTAAGCGCAGACGTGGTGGAGGACCCGAGCCAGACCCGCTTCCCAGCGGAGTCCGTCGTCCTGGCCATCGAGGTCTTCTCCGAGGACTCCGTCTCCCGCGACCGCGAGACCAAGCCCCTGAAGTACGCCCGCGCGAAGATCGCCCACTACTGGCGGGTCGAGAACGAGGACGGCCGGGCCGCGGTGCACGTCTTCGAACTGGAGCCGACGACCGGCACCTACACGAGCACCGGCATCTTCCGCGAGCGCATGAAGCTGGACGTGCCGTTCCCCGTGGATCTCGACTTCACCCAGATCAAGACGCGCCGCGACAGGAGTCGGTGAGCCCCGGAACGGACCGCTGCCCGGCACCCGGGTGAACGCGGGTGCCGGGCAGCGGCATGTCAGGGGTGAACGTCAGCGCACGAACACTCCCGCCTGGTTCGCCAGGTCCAGGAAGTACTGCGGTGCCACACCGAGAACCAGCGTCACGGCCACGCCCAGGCCGATCGCGACCATGGTCAGCGGTGACGGGACGGCCACGGTCGGGCCTTCCGGCCTCGGCTCGCTGAAGAACATCAGCACGATCACCCGGATGTAGAAGAACGCGGCGATGGCCGAGGAGATCACACCGATCACGACCAGCGGGGCCGCGCCGCCGTCCGCCGCCGCCTTGAACACGGCGAACTTTCCGGCGAAACCGGAGGTCAGCGGGATACCGGCGAAGGCCAGCAGGAACACCGCGAACACGGCCGCGACCAACGGCGAGCGGCGGCCCAGGCCCGCCCACTTGGACAGGTGGGTGGCCTCGCCGCCCGCGTCGCGGACCAGCGTGACCACGGCGAAGGCGCCGATCGTGACGAAGGAGTAGCCCGCCAGGTAGAAGAGGACGGACGACACACCGTCCTTCGACGTGGCGATGACACCCGCGAGGATGAAGCCGGCGTGCGCGATGGACGAGTACGCCAGCAGCCGCTTGATGTCGGTCTGGGTGATGGCGACGATCGCACCGCCCAGCATGGTGATGATCGCCACGGCCCACATGACCGGCCGCCAGTCCCAGCGCAGCCCGGGCAGGACGACGTACAGCAGGCGCAGCAGCGCGCCGAACGCGGCCACCTTGGTCGCCGCCGCCATGAAGCCGGTCACCGGGGTGGGCGCGCCCTGGTAGACGTCGGGCGTCCACATGTGGAAGGGCACCGCGCCGACCTTGAACAGCAGGCCCATCACCAGCATGGCGCCGCCGATCAGCAGCAGCGCGTCGTTGCCCATGGTGTTGGCGAGTGCCGGGTCGACGTCGGTGGCCGTGCCGTCGACTACCTGGGCGATGCGCGCGTAGGACACCGAGCCCGCGTAGCCGTACAGCAGGGCGATGCCGAACAGGGTGAACGCGGAGGCGAAGGCCCCGAGCAGGAAGTACTTGACCGCTGCCTCCTGTGACATCAGGCGCTTGCGGCGGGCCAGCGCGCACAGCAGGTACAGCGGGAGGGAGAACACCTCCAGGGCCACGAACAGGGTCAGCAGGTCGTTCGCCGAGGGGAAGATCAGCATGCCGCCGACGGCGAAGAGGAGCAGTGGGAAGACCTCTGTGGTGGTGAAGCCGGCCTTCACGGCGGCCTTCTCGCTGTCGCTGCCGGGTACGGAGGCGGCCTGCGCGGCGAAGGAGTCGACCCGGTTGCCGTGGGCCACCGGGTCCAGGCGCCGCTCGGCGAAGGTGAACAGGCCGACCAGGCCGGCCAGCAGGATGGTGCCCTGAAGGAAGAGGGCCGGACCGTCGACCGCGAGGGCGCCCATGGCCGCGATGTGCGCCTTGGTGGTGCCGTACCCGCCGGCCGCCAGGGCGACGACCGCGGCGAACGCGGCGCACAGGGCCACGACGGACATGAACACCTGCGCGTAGTACCGGGACCTGCGCGGCAGGAAGGCCTCGATGAGCACGCCGACCAGCGCCGCACCGATGACGATCAGGGTGGGCGACAATTGTGCGTATTCGATCTTCGGTGCGTCGATCTTCGCGATCGGATCGGCTGCGGTTGTCCACAGGCTGTGGACGGCTGGTGCGCTCACTTGGCCGCCTCCACTGCGGGCTTGGGGTCCTTCTTGTGTACGTCGGACATGGTCTGCTTGACCGCCGGGTTGACGATGTCCGTGACGGGCTTCGGGTAGACGCCCAGGAAGATCAGCAGCACGATCAGCGGGGCCACGACGACCAGCTCACGCGCGCGGAGGTCGGGCATCGCCGAGACCTCCGGCTTCACCGGGCCCGTCATCGTCCGCTGGTACAGCACGAGGGTGTACAGCGCGGCGAGGACGATGCCGAAGGTGGCGATGATGCCGATCACCGGGTAGCGCGTGAAGGTGCCGACCAGGACCAGGAACTCACTGACGAACGGCGCCAGTCCGGGAAGCGACAGGGTGGCCAGGCCGCCGATCAGGAAGGTGCCGGCGAGCACCGGAGCGACCTTCTGCACGCCGCCGTAGTCGGCGATGAGCCGCGAGCCGCGCCGGGAGATGAGGAAGCCGGCGACCAGCATCAGCGCGGCGGTGGAGATGCCGTGGTTGACCATGTAGAGCGTGGCGCCGGACTGGCCCTGGCTGGTCATCGCGAAGACGCCCATGATGATGAAGCCGAAGTGGGAGATCGACGCGTACGCCACCAGGCGTTTGATGTCCCGCTGGCCGACGGCGAGCAGTGCGCCGTAGACGATGCTGATGAGCGCCAGGACGAGGATCACGGGTGTCGCCCACTTGCTGGCCTCCGGGAACAGCTGGAGGCAGAAGCGGAGCATCGCGAACGTGCCCACCTTGTCGACGACCGCGGTGATGAGCACGGCGACCGGGGCGGTGGCCTCCTGCATGGCGTTGGGCAGCCAGGTGTGCAGCGGCCACAGCGGCGCCTTGACCGCGAAGGCGAAGAAGAAGCCGAGGAACAGCCAGCGTTCGGTGCTGGCCGCCATGTGCAGCGAGCCGCCGGCGCGGGCCTCGGCGATCTCGGTGAGCGAGAAGTTCCCGGCGACCACGTAGAGGCCGATGACCGCGGCCAGCATGATGAGGCCGCCGACCAGGTTGTAGAGCAGGAACTTCACCGCTGCGTACGACCGCTGGGTGGCGGCCGTCTCCTCGCCGTGCTCGTGGGCACGGTCCCCGAAGCCGCCGATGAGGAAGTACATCGGGATGAGCATGGCTTCGAAGAAGATGTAGAAGAGGAAGACGTCGGTGGCCTCGAACGAGATGACCACCATCGCCTCGACCGCCAGGATCAGCGCGAAGAAGCCCTGGGTGGGCCGCCAGCGGCGACTGCCGGTCTCCAGCGGGTCGGCGTCGTGCCAGCCCGCGAGGATGATGAACGGGATCAGTACGGCGGTCAGCGCGATCAGGGCGACCGCGATGCCGTCGACCCCCAGCTCGTACCTGACCCCGAAGTCCTTGATCCAGGCGTGGGACTCGGTGAGCTGGTAGCGGGAGCCGCCCGGGTCGAAGCGGACCAGGACGGTGATCGCCAGGGCGAGCGTGGCGAGCGAGACGACCAGCGCCAGCCATTTAGCGGCCGTGCGCCGGGCGGCCGGTACGGCGGCCGTGGCGACGGCCCCGAGGGCCGGGAGCGCCGCCGTCGCTGTCAGCAGAGGAAAGGACATCGGTATCAGACCGCCCTCATCAGCAGGGTTGCGGCGACCAGGAGTGCCGCACCGCCGAACATCGAGACCGCGTAGGAGCGGGCGAAGCCGTTCTGGAGCCGGCGCAGGCGTCCGGACAGGCCGCCGAAGCCGGCCGCCGTGCCGTTGACGACGCCGTCGACCAGGGTGTGGTCGACGTACACCAGGGAGCGCGTCAGGTGCTCGCCGCCGCGCACCAGGACCACGTGGTTGAAGTCGTCCTGGAGCAGGTCGCGGCGGGCCGCGCGGGTGAGCAGCGAGCCGCGCGGGGCGACCGCCGGGACGGGCTTGCGGCCGTACTGGGCCCAGGCGATGGCGACGCCGATGACCAGGCACACCATGGTGGCGCCGGTGACCGTGGCCGCGCTGAGCGGGGAGTCGCCCTCGCTGTGACCGGTGACGGGCTCCAGCCAGTGCAGGAAGCGGTCGCCGATGCTGAAGAACCCGCCGCCGAAGACCGAGCCGACGGCCAGCACGATCATCGGGATGGTCATGACCTTCGGGGACTCGTGCGGGTGCGGCTCGGCGTGCTCGCCGCGGGTTTCGGCGGCGGGCTCCACGCTGGGCTCGGCCGGGGACGGGGTCGGGGCGTTGCGCCACCGTTCTTCTCCGAAGAACGTCATCAGCATCACGCGCGTCATGTAGAAGGCGGTGATGGCCGCGCCGAGCAGGGCCGCGCCGCCGAGGATCCAGCCCTCGGTGCCGCCCTTGGCGAAGGCCGCCTCGATGATCTTGTCCTTGGAGAAGAAGCCGGACAGGCCGGGGAAGCCGATGATGGCGAGGTAGCCGAGGCCGAAGGTGATGAACGTGATCGGCATGTACTTCCTGAGGCCGCCGTAGCGACGCATGTCGACCTCGTCGTTCATGCCGTGCATCACGGAACCGGCGCCGAGGAAGAGGCCGGCCTTGAAGAAGCCGTGTGTCACCAGGTGCATGATCGCGAAGACGTAGCCGATGGGCCCGAGGCCGGCGGCCAGGACCATGTAGCCGATCTGCGACATGGTCGAGCCGGCCAGTGCCTTCTTGATGTCGTCCTTGGCGCAACCGACGATCGCACCGAACAGGAGCGTGACCGCGCCGACGACGGTGACGGCCAGCTGGGCGTCGGGAGCGGCGTTGAAGACGGCGCCGGAGCGGACGATCAGGTAGACGCCCGCGGTCACCATCGTCGCCGCGTGGATGAGGGCGGAGACCGGGGTCGGGCCCTCCATGGCGTCCCCGAGCCAGGACTGCAGCGGGACCTGGGCGGACTTGCCGCACGCGGCGAGCAGCAGCATCAGGCCGATCGCGGTGAGCCTGCCCTCGGAGGTGTCACCGGTGTGACCGAGGACCGGGCCGAAGGCGAAGCTGCCGAAGGTGGTGAACATCAGCATGATCGCGATCGACAGGCCCATGTCGCCGACGCGGTTGACCAGGAAGGCCTTCTTCGCCGCCGTGGCGGCACTGGGCTTGTGCTGCCAGAAGCCGATCAGCAGGTACGAGGCGAGGCCGACGCCCTCCCAGCCGACGTACAGCAGCAGGTAGTTGTCGGCGAGGACGAGCAGCAGCATCGCCGCGAGGAACAGGTTCAGGTAGCCGAAGAAGCGGCGGCGCCGCTCGTCGTGCTCCATGTACCCGACCGAGTACAGGTGGATCAGCGAGCCGACGCCCGTGATGAGCAGCACGAACGTCATGGACAGCTGGTCCAGGCGGAAGGTGACGTCCGCCTGGAAGCCCGCCACCGGGACCCAGCTGAACAGGTGCTGCGTCAGGGTGCGGTGCTCCGCGCCCTTGCCGAGGAGGTCGGCGAAGAGGATGAGGCCGAACACGAAGGAGACGGCCGACAGGAACGTGCCGATCCAGTGGCCGACACGGTCGAGGCGCCGGCCGCCGGTCAACAGGACGGCCGCTCCGAGCAGGGGAGCCGCGATGAGCAGCGCGATCAGGTTCTCCACGATTCTTCCGACCCCTTACAGCTTCATCAGGCTGGCGTCGTCGACCGAGGCCGAGTGGCGGGTACGGAACAGCGACACGATGATCGCGAGGCCCACCACGACCTCCGCGGCGGCGACGACCATCGTGAAGAAGGCGATGATCTGGCCGTCGAGGTTGCCGTGCATCCGGGAGAAGGTGACGAACGCGAGGTTGCAGGCGTTCAGCATCAGCTCGATGCACATGAAGACGACGATGGCGTTGCGCCGGATCAGGACGCCGGTCGCGCCGATCGTGAACAACAGGGCGGCGAGGTAGAGGTAGTTGACCGGGTTCACTTCGACGCCTCCTCGGGCCGCTTGAACGTCTCCGGCTCGATCGCCCTGCGCTCCAAGCGCTCCTCCGCGCGCTGCTCCAGCGCCCGCAGGTCGTTGAGCGCCTCCGCGGACACGTCACGGATCTGGCCGCGTTCGCGCAGCGTCTTGTTGACGGTCAGCTCGGACGGGGTGCCGTCGGGCAGCATGCCCGCGATGTCCACGGCGTTGTGCCGGGCGTAGACACCGGGGGCGGGCAGCGGCGGGATGTGCGCGCCCTCGCGGATGCGCTGTTCGGACAGCTCGCGCTGGGTCCGGGCGCGCTCGGTGCGCTCGCGGTGGGTGAGCACCATGGCGCCGACGGCGGCCGTGATGAGCAACGCGCCGGTGATTTCGAAGGCGAAGACGTACTTGGTGAAGATGAGGGTGGCGAGGCCCTCCACGTTGCCGTTCGCGTTCGCCTGGCCGGTGCCGTTGAACTCCTTCAGGGAGGCGTTGCCGATCCCGGCGAACAGCAGGAGGCCGAAGCCGACGCCACACAGAAGGGCCAGCCAGCGCTGGCCCTTGATGGTCTCCTTCAGGGAGTCCGCTGCGGTGACGCCGACGAGCATCACCACGAACAGGAACAGCATCATGATCGCGCCGGTGTAGACGACGATCTGCACGATCCCGAGGAAGTAGGCGCCGTTGGCGAGGTAGAACACCGCCAGGACGATCATGGTGCCGGCGAGGCAGAGCGCGCTGTGCACGGCCTTCTTCATCAAGACGGTGCCCAGGGCGCCGAGCACCGCGACCGTGCCGAGGACCCAGAACTGGAAGGCCTCACCGGTGGAGGTGGTGTAGGCGGCGAGGTGGTGCGCGCTCATCGGCCGATCACCTTCTCCGAGGCCGGCTCGTCCTCGCCGAACGTGGACGCGGCCTCCTGCGGGACCTCGCCCTTGGAGACGGCGACCTGGCGGACGGTGCCGGGCGCGGCCTGCGTGACCAGGCCGCGGTAGTAGTCCTGTTCGTCCGTCCCGGGGAAGATCGCGTGCGGCGTGTCGACCATGCCCTCTTCGAGGCCGGCGAGCAGCTGCTCCTTGGTGTAGATGAGGTTGGCGCGGCTGGAGTCGGCCAGCTCGAACTCGTTGGTCATCGTCAACGCGCGCGTGGGGCACGCTTCGATGCACAGGCCGCACAGGATGCAGCGGGCGTAGTTGATCTGGTAGACGCGGCCGTACCGCTCGCCCGGCGAGTAGCGTTCCTCGTCGGTGTTGTCGGCGCCCTCCACGTAGATGGCGTCGGCGGGGCAGGCCCAGGCGCACAGCTCGCAGCCGACGCACTTCTCCAGGCCGTCCGGATGGCGGTTGAGCTGGTGCCGTCCGTGGAACCGCGGAGCCGTGGTCTTCTTCTGCTCCGGGTACTGCTCGGTCAGCCGCTTCTTGAACATGGCCTTGAAGGTCACGCCGAAGCCGGCCACGGGGTTCTGGAAGCCGGGCTTGGTCTGCTCGGTCTCCTGAGGCTCCTCAGCCATCGGACGCCTCCTTTCCATCCGAAGATCCGTCACTGACAGTGTCCGACCCGCCACTGACAATCAGCTCCCGCTCCCGGCGCGAGCGGCGCCTGGGCACCGGCGGGAGCTGCTGTCCGGGCAGCGGCGGTACCGGGAACCCGCCCGCCAACGGGTCGAAGGCCGGCTGCTCGGCGGCGGGCTGCTCGGCGGTCTTCGCCTTCTCGCGGAACATGTCGGCGACGAAGGAGATCAGCAGCAGGCCGAGGACACCGCCGCCGACGTAGAGCGCGATGTCGGCGAAGTCGTAGTTCTCGTTGCGCAGGGCGCGGACGGTCGCGACCAGCATCAGCCAGGTCACCGAGACCGGGATGAGGACCTTCCAGCCGAGCTTCATCAGCTGGTCGTAGCGGACCCGCGGGAGCGTGCCGCGCAGCCAGATGAAGAAGAACAACAGCAGCTGCACCTTGACGACGAACCAGAGCAACGGCCACCAGCCGTGGTTCGCGCCCTCCCAGAAGCTGCTGACCGGCCAGGGGGCACGCCAGCCGCCGAGGAACAGGGTGGTCGAGACGGCCGAGACGGTCACCATGTTCACGTACTCGGCGAGCATGAACATCGCGAACTTGATCGAGGAGTACTCGGTGTTGAAACCGCCGACCAGGTCGCCCTCGGACTCCGGCATGTCGAAGGGGGCGCGGTTGGTCTCGCCGACCATCGTGACGATGTACAGGATGAAGGAGACCGGCAGCAGCAGGATGTACCAGCGGTCGTGCTGCTGCTCGACGATCGTGGACGTGGACATCGACCCCGAGTAGAGGAACACCGAGGCGAACGCGGCACCCATGGCGATCTCGTACGAGATCATCTGCGCGCAGGAACGCAGGCCGCCCAGGAGCGGATAGGTGGATCCGGAACTCCAGCCCGCGAGCACGATGCCGTAGATGCCGACCGAGGCGACCGCGAGGATGTAGAGCATCGCGATCGGCAGGTCGGTGAGCTGCATCGTGGTGCGGTGGCCGAAGATCGAGATCTCGTTGCCGGCCGGCCCGAAGGGGATCACCGCGATCGCCATGAAGGCCGGGATGGCCGCGACGATCGGCGCGAGGACGTAGACCACCTTGTCCGCGCGTTTGACGATGACGTCTTCTTTGAGCATCAGTTTCACGCCGTCGGCGAGCGACTGGAGCATGCCCCAGGGGCCGTGCCGGTTGGGGCCGATGCGCAGCTGCATCCAGGCGACGACCTTGCGCTCCCAGACGATGGAGAACAGCACGGTCACCATCAGGAAGGCGAAGCAGAACACCGCCTTGACGACGACCAGCCACCAGGGGTCGCGGCCGAACATCGAGAGGTCTTCAGCGGCGAGGTACGGGCTCATGCCTCCACCTCCTTGGGGGCCTCTCCGGCGACTGCCGCCGGGCCGATACGGACGAGGGAGCCGGGCCGTGCCCCGGTGTCTGAGGCGACGCCGGAACCGACGGAGTTCAGCGGGAGCCAGACCACCCGGTCGGGCATGTCGGTGATCTGGAGGGGCAGTTCGACCGTGCCGGCGGGACCGGTGACGGCCAGGGGCGCGCCGTCCGCGACGCCCGCTTCGGCGGCGGTCGCGGCGGACACGCGCGCGCGTGCGGCGTGACGGGTGCCGGCGAGCGCTTCGTCGCCCTCCTGGAGGACGCCCTGGTCGAGCAGCAGCCGGTGCCCGGCGAGTACGGCCTCGCCGACGGCCGGGCGGGGCAGGACACCCGCGGACTCCGTGGGTTCGCCGGCGCGGGGGCCGTCCCAGGAGCCGAGCCGGTCGATCTCCGCGCGCGTGGTGCGCAGATCCGGCAGGCCCAGGTGGACGTCCATGGCGTCGGCGAGCATCTGCAGCACGCGCGTGTCGGTCGGCGCGAGCCGGCGGGTCATCTGGTCGGGCTTGAGCGCGGCCTCGAAGAAGCGCACGCGGCCCTCCCAGTTGAGGAAGGTGCCCGCCTTCTCGGCGACCGCGGCGACGGGCAGGACGACGTCGGCGTGCTCGGTGACCTCGCTGGGCCGCAGCTCCAGCGAGACCAGGAACCCCACGCCGTGCAGCGCCTCACGCGCGCGTGCCGGGTCGGGCAGGTCGGCGACCTCCACTCCGGCGACGACCAGCGCGGACAGTTCACCGTTGGCGGCGGCCTCGATGATCTGGTGGGTGTCGCGGCCGTAGCGCAGCGGAAGTTCGGCGAGTCCCCAGACGGCGGCGACCTCCTCCCGCGCGCGCGGGTCGGTCGCCGGGCGGCCGCCCGGCAGCAGGGAGGGCAGGGCGCCCGCCTCGACGGCGCCGCGCTCGCCGGCCCGGCGCGGGATCCACACCAGTTCCGCACCGGTGGCGGTGGCGGCGCGCAGGGCGGCGGTGAGGCCGCCCGCGACCCCGGCCAGCCGCTCTCCCACGACGATGACGGCGCCCTCGGCGCGCAGGGCCTCGGCGGCACGTGCGCCGGGCTCCTCCAGGCCGACGCCGTCGGCGAGGGCGTCCAGCCACTCCGTCTCGGTGCCCGGTGCGGCCGGCAGCAGCGTGCCGCCGGCCTTCTCCAGGCCCCGGGTGGCGTGCGTGGCCAGCGCGAACACCTGCTGCTTGTGCTTGCGCCAGGCCTTGCGCAGCCGCAGGAAGACGCCGGGTGCCTCCTCCTCCGACTCGAAGCCGGCCAGCAGCACGGCGGGCGCCTTCTCCAGGGAGGTGTACGTGACGCCCGTACCGTCGAGGTCGCGGCCGCGGCCGGCGACCTGTGCGGCCAGGAAGTCGGCCTCCTCGCCGCTGTGCACGCGCGCGCGGAAGTCGATGTCGTTGGTGTCGAGTGCCACGCGCGCGAACTTGCTGTACGCGTAGGCGTCCTCGACGGTCAGCCGGCCGCCGGTGAGGACGCCGGCCCGGGAGCGGGCGGCGGTCAGCCCGCGCGCCGCCGCTTCCAGCGCCTCGGGCCAGGAGGCGGGCTCCAGGACACCGTCGGCGTTCCGGACGAGCGGGGTGTCGAGGCGGTCCTTCTGCTGCGCGTACCGGAACGCGAAGCGTCCCTTGTCACAGATCCACTCCTCGTTGACCTCGGGATCGTTGGCGGCGAGCCGCCGCATCACCTTGCCGCGCCGGTGGTCGGTGCGGGTGGCGCAGCCGCCGGCGCAGTGCTCGCAGACCGACGGCGAGGAGACGAGGTCGAAGGGGCGGGAGCGGAACCGGTAGGCGGCCGAGGTGAGCGCGCCGACCGGGCAGATCTGGATGGTGTTGCCGGAGAAGTACGACTCGAACGGGTCGCCCTCGCCGGTGCCGACCTGCTGGAGCGCGCCCCGCTCGACCAGTTCGATCATGGGGTCGCCCGCGATCTGGTTGGAGAAGCGGGTGCAGCGGGCGCACAGCACGCACCGCTCGCGGTCGAGCAGCACCTGGGTGGAGATCGGCACGGGCTTCTCGTAGGTCCGCTTCTTGCCGTCGAAGCGGGACTCGGCGTTTCCGTGCGACATCGCCTGGTTCTGCAGCGGGCACTCGCCGCCCTTGTCGCAGACCGGGCAGTCCAGCGGGTGGTTGATGAGCAGCAGCTCCATCACGCCGTGCTGGGCCTTCTCGGCGACGGGGGAGGTCAGGTGGGTCTTCACCACCATCCCGTCGGTGCAGGTGATGGTGCAGGACGCCATCGGCTTGCGCTGGCCCTCGACCTCGACGATGCACTGGCGGCAGGCACCGGCCGGGTCCAGGAGGGGGTGGTCGCAGAACCGCGGGATCTCGATGCCGAGCTGCTCGGCGGCCCGGATGACCAGGGTGCCCTTGGGCACGCTGATCTCGATGCCGTCGATCGTCAGCGTGACGAGGTCCTCCGGTGGGACCGCCGCCTCTCCGCCACCGGCGGGAGCGTTGGTGGTCACGGTCATGCGTTCACCTCCGGGCGGTCCGCCCAGGCCGTCGACTTGGCCGGGTCGAAGGGGCAGCCCCGGCCGGTGATGTGCTGCTCGTACTCCTCACGGAAGTACTTCAGCGAGGAGAAGATCGGTGATGCGGCACCGTCACCGAGGGCACAGAAGGACTTGCCGTTGATGTTGTCGGCGATGTCGGCGAGCTTGTCGAGGTCGGACGTGACGCCCTTGCCGGCCTCGATGTCCCGCAGCAGCTGCACCAGCCAGTACGTTCCTTCGCGGCAGGGCGTGCACTTGCCGCAGGACTCGTGGGCGTAGAACTCGGTCCAGCGGGTCACGGCCCGCACCACGCAGGTCGTCTCGTCGAAGCACTGCAGCGCCTTGGTGCCGAGCATGGAGCCGGCGGCGCCGACGCCCTCGTAGTCGAGGGGGACGTCGAGGTGCTCGTCGGTGAACATCGGCGTCGAGGAACCGCCCGGTGTCCAGAACTTCAGGCGGTGGCCCGGCCGCATGCCACCGCTCATGTCGAGGAGCTGGCGCAGGGTGATGCCGAGCGGGGCCTCGTACTGGCCGGGGCTCGCGACGTGGCCGCTGAGCGAGTAGAGCGTGAAGCCCGGGGACTTCTCGCTGCCCATCGACCTGAACCAGTCCTTGCCGTTTTTCAGGATGGCGGGAACCGACGCGATCGACTCGACGTTGTTCACCACAGTCGGACAGGCGTAGAGGCCTTCCACCGCAGGGAAGGGGGGACGGAGCCGCGGTTGACCACGGCGGCCTTCGAGCGAGTCGAGCAGTGCGGTCTCCTCACCGCAGATGTACGCGCCCGCACCCGCGTGCACGGTGAGCTGGAGGTCGAGTCCGCTGCCCAGGATGTTCTCGCCGAGGTAGCCCTCCGCGTAGGCCTCGCGCACGGCCTCGTGCAGCCGCCGCAGAACAGGGACGACCTCACCACGCAGATAGATGAAGGCATGCGAAGACCTGATGGCATAGCACGCGATCACAATGCCCTCGATGAGGCTGTGCGGGTTCGCGAAGAGGAGCGGGATGTCCTTGCAGGTGCCCGGCTCCGACTCGTCGGCGTTGACAACTAGATAGTGCGGTTTTCCATCACCCTGGGGAATGAACTGCCACTTCATTCCGGTCGGGAATCCCGCGCCGCCGCGGCCTCGCAGCCCGGACTCCTTGACGTACGCGATCAGGTCGTCCGGCGACATGGCGAGGGCCTTGCGGAGCCCCTCGTACCCCTCGTGCCTCCGGTAGACGTCCATGGTCCAGGACCGGTCCTCGTCCCAGAAGGCCGACAGCACGGGTGCGAGCAGCTTCTCCGGGCTCGTGTCCTTGACCTCGGGTACCACGGTCATCACTCCCCCTCCTCGGCGGTAGGCCCTGACGGATGGGACGGGTCGGAGGCCGATGTCTCCTGCGGCGCGTCATGGGAGCTGAGGTGCTCGGCCGGCGAGGGCTCGTGCACCCTGTCCTGGGGTTCCTCGTGCGGACCTCCGCGCGGATGGACCACGCGTGCCGATGCGGCCTCTCCCCTTGCCAGGCGAAGGCCCACCAGCGACGCGGGTCCCGCACTGCCGCCCTCCTCGACGGCCCCGGGCCGCTCGTCGGGGAAGCCGGCCAGAATCCGCGCGGTCTCCTTGAAGGTGCACAGGCGCGCCCCGCGGGTGGGCTGTACGGAGCGCCCCGCACGCAGGTCGTCGACCAGGCGCTTGGCGCTCGCCGGGGTCTGGTTGTCGAAGAACTCCCAGTTGACCATCACGACCGGCGCGTAGTCGCAGGCCGCGTTGCACTCGATGTGCTCCAGGGTGACCTTGCCGTCGTCGGTGGTCTCGCCGTTGCCGAGGCCCAGGTGTTCCTGGAGGGTCTCGAAGATCGCGTCGCCGCCCATCACCGCGCACAGCGTGTTGGTGCACACGCCGACCTGGTAGTCACCGGAGGGCCGGCGCCGGTACATGGTGTAGAAGGTGGCGACGGCGGTGACCTCGGCCGTGGTCAGGCCGAGCACGTCCGCGCAGAACTGCATTCCGGTGCGCGTGACGTGGCCTTCCTCCGCCTGCACGAGGTGGAGCAGCGGCAGCAGGGCGGACCGGGAGTCCGGGTAGCGCGCGATGATCTCGTGCGCGTCCGCCTCCAGCCGGGCACGGACGTCGTCCGGGTAGGCGGGCGCGGGCAGTTGGGGCATGCCCAGGCTGACGCCCCGCTCCGAAGAAGAGGTGGTCACCGGTCGACGCCTCCCATCACGGGGTCGATGGACGCGACGGCGACGATGACGTCGGCGACCTGGCCGCCCTCGCACATCGCCGCCATGGCCTGCAGGTTGGTGAAGGACGGGTCACGGAAGTGGACCCGGTAGGGGCGGGTGCCGCCGTCGGAGACGGCGTGCACCCCGAGTTCGCCCTTGGGCGACTCGACGGCCGTGTACGCCTGTCCCGGCGGGACGCGGAAGCCCTCGGTGACCAGCTTGAAGTGGTGGATCAGGGCCTCCATGGAGGTGCCCATGATCTTCTTGATGTGGTCGAGGGAGTTGCCGAGTCCGTCGGGTCCCAGGGCGAGCTGGGCGGGCCAGGCGATCTTCTTGTCGGCGACCATGACCGGGCCGGGCTGGAGCCGGTCCAGGCACTGCTCGATGATCCTGAGCGACTGGCGCATCTCCTCCAGGCGGATGAGGAAGCGCCCGTAGGCGTCGCACGAGTCGGCGGTCGGGACGTCGAAGTCGTACGTCTCGTAGTCGCAGTACGGCTGCGCCTTGCGCAGGTCGTGCGGGAGGCCGGTGGCGCGCAGGATCGGGCCGGTCGCGCCGAGGGCCATGCAGCCGGCCAGGTCGAGGTAGCCGATGTTCTGCATGCGGGCCTTGAAGATGGGGTTCCCGGTGGCGAGCTTGTCGTACTCCGGGAGGTTCTTCTGCATCTTCTTCACGAACTCGCGGATCTGGTCCACCGCGCCGGGCGGCAGGTCCTGGGCGAGTCCGCCGGGCCGGATGTACGCGTGGTTCATGCGCAGGCCCGTGATGAGCTCGTAGATGTCGAGAATCATTTCACGATCACGGAATCCGTAGATCATGATCGTGGTGGCGCCCAGCTCCATGCCGCCGGTGGCGATGCACACCAGGTGCGAGGAGAGCCGGTTCAGCTCCATCAGGAGCACCCGGATGATCTTGGCGCGCTCGGTGATCTGGTCCTCGATGCCGAGGAGCTTCTCGACGGCGAGGCAGTAGGCGGTCTCGTTGAAGAAGGACGTCAGGTAGTCCATGCGCGTGACGAAGGTGGTGCCCTGCGTCCACGTGCGGTACTCGAGGTTCTTCTCGATGCCGGTGTGGAGGTAGCCGATGCCGCAGCGGGCCTCGGTGACCGTCTCGCCCTCGATCTCCAGGATGAGGCGGAGCACTCCATGGGTGGACGGGTGCTGGGGACCCATGTTGACGACGATGCGCTCGTCGTCGGCGCGGGCCGCGGACTGGACGACCTCGTCCCAGTCGCCACCGGTGACCGTGTATACGGTGCCCTCGGTGGTCTCGCGTGCGGACGCGGCCGACGCGGCGGATGCTGACTGCGTGCTCACGAGTACGACCTCCGCTGGTCCGGAGCCGGGATCTGGGCGCCCTTGTACTCGACGGGGATGCCGCCGAGGGGGTAGTCCTTGCGCTGCGGGTGGCCCTGCCAGTCGTCGGGCATCATGATCCGTGTCAGGGCCGGGTGACCGTCGAAGACGATCCCGAAGAAGTCGTAGGTCTCGCGCTCGTGCCAGTCGTTGGTGGGGTAGACGGAGACCAGCGACGGGATGTGCGGGTCGCTGTCGGGGGCGCTGACCTCCAGGCGGATCAGCCGGTTGTGGGTGATCGAGCGCAGGTGGTAGACGGCGTGCAGCTCGCGGCCCTTGTCGTTCGGGTAGTGGACGCCGCTGACGCCGGTGCACAGCTCGAAGCGCAGGGCCGGGTCGTCGCGCAGGGTGCGGGCGACGCGGACCAGGTGCTCGCGTTCGATGTGGAAGGTCAGCTCGCCGCGGTCGACGACCGTCTTCTCGATGGCGTTGTCGGGCAGGAGGCCCTGCTCCTCCAGGGCGCCCTCCAGCTCGTCGGCGACCTCGTCGAACCAGCCGCCGTAGGGCCGGGTCGCCGGTCCCGGGAGTCGGACCGATCGGACCAGGCCGCCGTAGCCGGAGGTGTCGCCGCCGTTGTCGGCGCCGAACATGCCGCGCTGGACACGGATCTCCTCGCCGCCCTGGCCGCGCCGGCCGGGGAGGTTGGAGGCGGAGAGGTCCTTGTCGGGGTTGACCCCGTTCGCGGACCCGTTCGCCCCGTTGACTCCGTGGGTGCCGTTCGCGTCGCTCACCGCAGCAGCCCCTTCATCTCGATCGTGGGCAGGGCCTTGAGCGCCGCCTCCTCCGCCTCGCGGGCCGCTTCCTCGGCGTTCACGCCGAGCTTGGAGGACTGGATCTTCTGGTGGAGCTTGAGGATCGCGTCCATCAGCATCTCGGGGCGGGGCGGGCAGCCCGGCAGGTAGATGTCGACCGGGACGATGTGGTCGACGCCCTGGACGATCGCGTAGTTGTTGAACATGCCGCCGGAGGAGGCGCACACCCCCATGGAGATCACCCACTTGGGGTTGGGCATCTGGTCGTAGACCTGCCTCAGGACGGGCGCCATCTTCTGGCTGACCCGGCCGGCGACGATCATCAGGTCCGCCTGGCGCGGCGAGCCGCGGAAGACCTCCATGCCGAAGCGGGCGAGGTCGTAACGGCCGGCCCCGGTGGTCATCATCTCGATGGCGCAGCAGGCCAGGCCGAAGGTGGCCGGGAAGACGGACGCCTTGCGCACCCAGCCCGCGGCCTGCTCGACGGTGGTCAGCAGGAAGCCGCTCGGCAGCTTTTCTTCGAGTCCCATGTCGTTAAAGGCCCCTCAGTCCCATTCCAGGCCGCCGCGCCGCCATACGTACGCGTACGCGACGAAGACGGTGAGCACGAAGAGCAGCATCTCCACGAGCCCGAAAATCCCCAGGGCGTCGAAGGTGACGGCCCAGGGGTAGAGGAAGACGATCTCGATGTCGAAGACGATGAAGAGCATCGCCGTCAGGTAGTACTTGATGGGGAAGCGCCCGCCGCCGGCCGGCGTGGGGGTCGGCTCGATGCCGCACTCGTAGGCCTCGAGCTTGGCGCGGTTGTACCGCTTCGGACCGATCAGCGTGGCCATGACCACGGAGAAGATCGCAAAGCCTGCCCCGAGGGCTCCCAGTACGAGGATGGGCGCATACGCGTTCACCGCTCCTCGCTCCTCTCAGTCGGCGCTGACTGCTGGCGGTTGCACTGGGCTCACGTCCGCCTCACGGGTCCCACGAGCCCCGCTCGTCCCGGGCGAAGATCGAGAACATGTGAAGCAGGTCACAAGCCCAACTGCCTCGCATCTTATGCCCGCCGCTCTGTGATCTGCGACACGGGGTATTGCACAAGCTTTGTGATCTCCACCACCTGACGAAGGATCATGAAGTCGGATGATGAGTGATCTTCGTACGCGAAGCGTTCAGTTGATCACCAGAAGTGACAATTTCGCCCGTCACCGCAGGCCGGAGGGGGCGTCTCAATATCAAGAGAGTTCCGTTGCATGCAAATTGGCGTTGGACGCGGAGGACTGCTAGAGGATCGCGTTCACACGTGAGAGGGAGGCGGGATGTGGGGTGTGGACGCGGGTCGGGGTGCGTGCACGCGTTCACGAGCGCGGCACGCGCGAGACGCCACGGTTCCGGTGGCCGTTCCGTGACCTCCGTCACACCCATGAGAGGTCCCTGAGAACCGGGCTTGGCCAACGACCCCAACCGATGGTAAGCGGGGGGCAATTCGGACGTAATGATCAAAGACCGTGATCAAGGGCTTGATCACGGGCGTCCATAATGTCCGTTACGGCGTCAATAAGGAGCGACACGCCCGGCATTCTGGGGCTCGATTGAGTAACTGTGGCGCAGCACACGTTTCTTGAAGATATGAAGGAGCCCCTGGTACCGGTTGTTCCCATGTCCCACACCGCTCACATACGCAGCCACCGGAAGCCCCGCCGCAGCGCGTCGACCCTCGCGATGCGGGCCGGAGTTGCCGGTGGCGTTCTCGGCACCCTGGCAGTCGCCGGGGCGTCCGGCTCGGCGAACGCGGCCGAGCCGGTGACGCAGACCCTTGAACTGCCCACCCTGACGGCCGACCTGGCCGCTCAGGCGGCCCAGTCCGCGGACGCCACCGAACAGGCCGCCGCGAACTACCAGCTGCAGGCCGAGCGTGACGCGGCTGCCGCCAAGGCCGCCAAGGAGGCCAAGGCGGACCTCGCCGAGGCCAAGCAGAAGGCGGCCGAGGCCAAGAAGAAGGCCCAGGAGACCGCCCGCAAGGAGGCCGCCGCCCGCGCCTCGCGCAACGCGGACCGGACCACGCTCTCCACCACGGCGAGCACCGGCTCCACCTCGACCTCCACCAGCACCTCCACGGCCACCGGTTCGGCCGCGGCCGTCATCAGCTTCGTCAAGGCGCAGGTCGGCAAGGCGTACGTCTCCGGCGCCACCGGCCCGTCCGCCTACGACTGCTCCGGCCTGGTGCAGACGGCCTTCAAGCAGGTCGGCATCAGCCTGCCGCGCGTCTCCCAGGACCAGTCGACCGCCGGCACCCAGGTCTCGCTCAGCAACCTGCAGCCGGGCGACATCCTGTACTGGGGCAGCGCGGGCAGCGCGTACCACGTCGCGGTGTACGTCGGCGACGGGATGTTCGTGGGCGCCCAGAACCCCTCCAGCGGCGTCGTGGAGCGCCCGCTGTCGTACGACCCGCCCACCGGCGCCGTGCGGGTGCTCTGAGCGCACTCCGCACCTCTTACGCACGCAGGGCCGCAGCCGCTCGGGGGCAGCGGCCCTCGCGTCGTCCCTGGAATGCTCTGCTCGGGCCGCCGTCCGGCGGCCCGACGCCGAGTGAAGGGGTTCACGCGATGCCACGCGTGTTCGTTCAGGGAACTCCCGCCGACTACTACCCGCGCCACGCCCCCGAGGCCGGGCGGGGTGCGGTGCGCCGGGTCACCGAGGTCGGCGAGCAGGTGCTGCACAAGCCGTGCCGGGACGTCACGGAGTTCGGGCCCGACCTCGCCGCGCTCATCGACGACATGTTCCGCACCATGTATGTCGCCGAGGGTGCGGGACTGGCGGCGAATCAGGTCGGGGTCGATCTGCGGATCTTCGTGTACGACTGCCCTGATGACGACGGTGTCCGACATGTCGGACACATTGTCAACCCTGTGCTGGACGCGCCCACGAGCGGGCGACGGCTGCTGGAGGAGAGCGAGGGCTGCCTGTCGGTGCCCGGCGCCGTGATGGCCGTACCGCGGCCGGACCGGGCCGTCGTCCGCGGGCAGGACAAGGACGGCCGTCCGGTCGTCGTGGAGGGCACGGGGTACTTCGCGCGGTGTCTGGTCCACGAGACCGACCACACCAACGGGTACGTCTATCTGGACCGGCTCTCCAAACGGGACAAGAAGGACGCGCTGCGGCAGATGGCGGCCCGGCGGGACGAGGTGTACGCCCGCCGGGCCGCCAACGCCGCGGCTCTCAGTGCCTAGTCACGCCTTCGGGGCCACCTTGCTCAGGCCGTTGATGATCCGGTCCATCGCGTCGCCGCCCGTGGGGTCGGTGAGGTTCGCGAGGAGCTTGAGGGTGAACTTCATCAGCAGCGGGTGGGTCAGGCCGCGCTGGGTGGCGATCTGCATGACCTTCGGGTTGCCGATGAGCTTCACGAAGGCGCGGCCGAGCGTGTAGTAGCCGCCGTAGGTGTCCTTGAGGACGCGCGGGTAGCGCTGGAGGGCGATCTCGCGCTGGGCGGGCGTCGCGCGCGCGTGGGCCTGCACGATGACGTCGGCGGCGATCTGGCCGGACTCCATGGCGTAGGCGATGCCCTCGCCGTTGAAGGGGTTCACCAGGCCGCCGGCGTCGCCGACGAGGAGCAGCCCGCGCGTGTAGTGCGGCTGGCGGTTGAAGGCCATGGGGAGGGCGGCGCCGCGGATCGGGCCGGTCATGTTCTCGGGGGTGTAGCCCCAGTCCTCCGGCATGGAGGCGCACCACGCCTTGAGGACCTCGCGCCAGTCCAGCTCCTTGAAGGAGGCGGAGGTGTTGAGCACGCCGAGGCCCACGTTCGAGGTGCCGTCGCCCATGCCGAAGATCCAGCCGTAGCCGGGCAGCAGCCGGTCCTGCGGGCCGCGCCGGTCCCACAGCTCCAGCCAGGACTCCAGGTAGTCGTCGTCGTGGCGGGGGCTCTCGAAGTACGTCCGGACCGCGACGCCCATCGGGCGGTCCTCTCGGCGGTTCAGGCCCATGGCCAGGGACAGCCGGGTGGAGTTGCCGTCGGCGGCCACCACCAGGGGTGCGTGGAAGGTGACCTCGCGCTTCTCCTCGCCGAGCTTGGCGGTGACGCCCGTGATGCGGCCGGTGCGGTCGTCGACGACGGGGCCGCTCACGTTGCAGCGCTCGTACAACCGCGCCCCCGCCTTCTGGGCGTTGCGGGCGAGCTGCTCGTCGAAGTCGTCCCGCTTGCGGACGAGCCCGTAGTTCGGGTAGGCGGCGAGGTCCGGCCAGTCCAGCTGGAGGCGGGAGCCGCCGCCGATGATGCGCAGACCCTTGTTGCGCAGCCAGCCGGCCTCCTCGGAGATGTCGATCCCCATGGCGACGAGCTGCTTCACCGCGCGCGGGGTGAGGCCGTCGCCGCAGACCTTCTCGCGCGGGAACTCGGTCTTCTCCAGGAGCAGCACATCGAGACCGGCCTTGGCGAGGTGGTACGCGGTCGTGGAGCCGGCCGGCCCCGCGCCCACGACGATCACGTCGGCGGTGTTCTCGGAGAGGGGCTCGGTCACGACGGTCACGGCGGGATCTCCCCAAGTTCGAAATCAGTGTGCCGAGCGGCACTGGACATGGGCAGTCTATTCAGCAGAATTGATCACCCGGCTGAAGGGCTGCCCTGTGAACCGACCTCTCCCCGCGGTACGGCTGCGCGTTCCCACGCACGAGGACGCGGTCGCCTGGCACCGGGTCTTCGCCGACCCGGAGGTCATGGAGTTCCACGGCGGCAGGCCCGCGGCGCTGTCCGTGTACGAGGAACTCACCGCACGCCAGCGGCGGCACGACGCGGAGCACGGTTTCTGCCTGTGGACCCTGCTGGACGAGTCCGGGGAGGTCATCGGCTTCACCGGCGCGCAGCCGTGGCCGAGGGACTGGGGCCCGGTCGGCGAGATCGAGATCGGCTGGCGGCTCGGGCGGGCGCACTGGGGGAAGGGGTACGCCACCGCGGCGGCGCGGGAGACGCTCGGGCGGGTGCGGGCGGCCGGGGTGCCGGGTGTGGTGGCGATGGTCCGGCCGGGCAACGAGCGGTCCCTGGCGGTGGTCCGGCGGCTCGGCATGGAACAGGCGGAGACCTACACGCATCCCACGCTGAACGAGCCGGCGCTCTGCTTCCGGCTCAACCTCACCAGTGACCACGGAAAGTAATCGTCTGTTGCAGAAAGACACCGGCGCCTTCCGGGCGGACCGGGTGGGAGTTACCCTGCCAGTACCGCTGGGGGTGACATCTGTGCGCATAACACCCAACACACCCGAAGTGCGCGTCCCGCGTCTGGTCGGTCTGATGGCCATGGACGCGCGCGAAACGGCCCGGGCGCGGGGCCTGTTCCTCAACGCGCCGGACCGCCCGGACTTCCACCGCGCCGTCGTCGACTACGTCGTGCGCCAGTATCCGCAGCCCGGCGCCGAGGTGCCGGCGGACTCGATGGTGTACGTGTGGTTCGACCTCGGTGAGGGCGAGGGGGGCGGAGGCGTGCGGGAGCCACGCGTGCCGCGGCCCCCGACGGGCGGACTGAAACGGGAACTGGACCAGCCCGGCGACCCTTGCGCGGTGGCCGGATTCAGCTCTCCTTGAAGCCCCGGTGCAGCGTGACCACACCGCCGGTGAGGTTGCGCCACGCGACCTTCGACCAGCCCGCCTTGCGCAGCCGTTCGGCGAGGGCGGGCTGGTCGGGCCAGGCCCGGATCGACTCGGCGAGGTAGACGTACGCGTCCGGGTTCGAGGACACCGCGCGCGCGACCGAGGGCAGCGCCCGCATCAGGTACTCGGTGTAGACGGTGCGGAAGGGCGCCCAGGTCGGGTGGGAGAACTCGCAGATCACCACGCGTCCGCCGGGCCGGGTGACCCGGTACATCTCCCGCAGGGCCGCGTCCGTGTCCTGCACGTTGCGCAGCCCGAAGGAGATCGTCACCGCGTCGAAGGTGTCGTCCTTGAAGGGCAGCTTCGTCGCGTCGCCCGCGGTGAACGGCAGCCAGGTGTGCTTCTTCTTGCCGACCTGGAGCATGCCGAGGGAGAAGTCGCAGGGGACGACGTACGCGCCCGTCCGCGCGAAGGGCAGCGAGGAGGTGGCCGTGCCGGCGGCCAGGTCCAGGACCTTCTGCGCGGGGCGCGCGTCGACCGCCTTCGCCACCTCCTTGCGCCAGCGCCGGTCCTGGCCGAGCGACAGCACGTCGTTCGTCAGGTCGTACCGTTCCGCCACGTCGTCGAACATCGAGGCGACTTCGTGCGGCTGCTTGTTCAGGGAAGCGCGGGTCACCCGCCCATTCTTGCAGCCCGCCCTCACGGCGGGAGCGTCGGCTTCCTGCGTGCCGCGACGTCCTCCACGTCGAGCGGCTGAGGGAACCGCCGAGGTGCACGGTCCGGTGTGAGATGTTCCCCCTCATGAGGAGCTCATGAGGAGACCGCCGAGGCCGATCGCCGCGTTCACCTGTGCCGTCGCCCTCGCGGTGACCGGTTGCGCCCAGGGCGCCGGGAGCACGCAGGCCGAGAACACGCGGGCCGGGAGCACGTCCCGCGCCGCCGGCCACTCCCCCGGTTACGCGCCCTACGTCAGCGCCACCGAGGCCGCCCCGACCGACTCCGCCGGTTCCCCGGGGGCGTACAACCTGGCCTTCGTCGTCTCCGGCGGCAGCGGCTGCACCCCGAAGTGGAACGGCACCGAGGCGGTCACCGACTCCGCCGTGGCCTCCCGGATATCTGCGCTGAAGAAGGACGGCGCCACCGTCCGCGTCTCCTTCGGCGGAGCCTCCGGAAAGGAGTTGGCGGCCGCCTGCGACGGCGCCGGGGAACTCGCCGCCGCCTATGCCGAGGCGCTGGACGCGGCCGGATCCACCGCCGCCGATTTCGACATCGAGGGCGACGAACTGGCCGACTCCGCGTCCGTCGACCTGCGTTCGCGGGCGATAGCCCGGCTGCAGAGGGCACGGCCGGAGCTGGACGTCTCCTTCACGCTTCCGGTGATGCCGTCCGGGCTCGACGCGGACAGCCTCGCGCTGCTGGAGTCGGCGAACACGTATGACGTCGAGGTGTCCACGGTCAATCTGATGACCATGAATTACGGCGAGTCGTACGGCGGTGACATGGGTGACTACGCGGTGACGTCCGCGAAGGCCGCGCACGCGCAGTTGAGGAAGGTGTTCGGGCTGCCGGACGCCGGGGCGTGGCGGGGGATGGCGCTCACGTCGATGATCGGCGTCAATGACGTGGCCGGTGAGACGTTCACGCTTGCCGACGCCGGTCAGGTACGGGCGTTCGCGCAGGAGACGGGGATCGCGTGGGTGTCCATGTGGTCCGCTTTCCGCGACCGGCCGTGCGAGGGCTCCTCCTCCGGGGGGCACGCGCCGACCGTGTGCAGCGGGGTGAAGCAGGAGAAGGGGGCGTTCGGAAAGGCGTTCGCGGGGTGACGTACGGGTGGTGAACCGCTGGGCGTCCGTGGCCGGGCGCGCCCACGCGGCCCAGCAGCACGGGGACACGGCCCCGCGTACCTCCTCAGCGGCGCCGGAACACCAGCCTCCCCGCCACCACCGTGGCCACGCACGTCGCCGCCCCCCGCTCGGCCAGCTCCGCCTCGTCGTGGACGTCGAAGACGGCGAAGCGGGCCGGGGAGCCCGGGGCCGGGGCGGGTGCGGTCGTGGGCGGGAGGGCGGAGGCGAGGGGGTCCAGCGCGGGGACGCCGGCGGAAACCGGCCCGCGGGGCAGGAGTTCGAGGCCGGTGCGGAGTACGGCGTCCCGCACCGCGCGGTTGCGCAGCGGTGCGCAGGCCGCCGCGACCGTGCCGTGGGCGAACATGCGCTGCACCCCGCGCCGGGCGCTCCCGCCCCAGCGGGCGTCGTCGAGGGCGAGGTCCGTCAGCGCGTCCCCGGTCAGCGGCTCGGTGCCGAGGGCCTCGGCCTCCCGCGGGTCGGGGTGGTACGCCTCCTCCAGCAGTTCGGTGCCGTGGGGGTTGACGAATCCGGGCGTGAGGATGCCGGGCCAGCTGCGCACGCGCGCGTGCGGGTGCGCGGCGGCCAGCTCCTCCAGGGGCCCCACGGCCTCGATCCGATCGCCCCTGACGAGGACGGCGTGGCCCCGGGAGTCCGCGTGAATCGTCAGCAAGGCGCCCCTAGTTCGACGCGAGCAGCTTCAGCTCGGGATGGGCGGTGCCGCCCTCGATGGCCGTGGAGGAGATGTGCGAGACCACGCGGTCGTCGACGGGGTCGTTCGCCGGGTCGTCGTGCACGACGAGGTGCTCGTACGTCGTGGAGCGCTGGGCCGGGACCCGGTCGGCCTTGCGGATCAGGTCGATGATCTCCAGGCGGTTGGAGCGGTGCTTGGCGCCGGCCGAGGAGACCACGTTCTCCTCCAGCATGATGGAGCCGAGGTCGTCGGCGCCGTAGTGCAGGGACAGCTGGCCGACCTCCTTGCCGGTGGTGAGCCAGGAGCCCTGGATGTGCTGGACGTTGTCCAGGAAGAGGCGGGCGATGGCGATCATCCTCAGGTACTCGAAGATGGTCGCCTGGGTGCGGCCCTTCAGGTGGTTGTTCTCGGGCTGGTAGGTGTACGGGATGAAGGCGCGGAAGCCGCCCGTACGGTCCTGCACGTCCCGGATCATCCGCAGATGCTCGATCCGCTCGGCGTTGGTCTCGCCGGTGCCCATCAGCATGGTGGAGGTGGACTCGACGCCCAGCCGGTGCGCGGTCTCCATGATCTCCAGCCAGCGCTCGCCGCTCTCCTTGAGGGGCGCGATGGCCTTGCGGGGGCGTTCGGGGAGCAGTTCCGCGCCGGCGCCCGCGAAGGAGTCCAGGCCCGCCTCGTGGATGCGGGTGATGGCCTCCTCGACCGACACCCCGCTGATCCGGGCCATGTGCTCGACCTCGGACGCGCCCAGGGAGTGGATCACCAGCTGCGGGAAGGCGTCCTTGATGGCCTTGAAGTGCTTCTCGTAGTACTCGACGCCGTAGTCGGGGTGGTGGCCGCCCTGGAACATGATCTGGGTGCCGCCCAGCTCGACGGTCTCCGCGCAGCGGCGCAGGATGTCGTCGAGGTCGCGGGTCCAGCCCTTCTCCATGTCCTTGGGGGCCGCGTAGAAGGCGCAGAACTTGCACGCGGTGACGCACACGTTCGTGTAGTTGATGTTCCGCTCGATGATGTACGTGGCGATGTGCTCGGTGCCCGCGTACTTGCGGCGGCGTACGGCGTCGGCGGCGGCGCCCAGGGCGTGCAGCGGGGCGTCACGGTAGAGGGCCAGCGCCTCTTCCGGGGTGATCCGCCCACCGGCAGCGGCACGGTCGAGGACAGACGTGAGGTCGGCCTTCTCGGTCACCAGGGCGTCCCTTTCGTCAAGGCAGTGGGAAGGTGTGCGCGAAGCGCTCGGTACAAGGGTGGTGGGAGACGGGTGGGCGGACCGAACCAGCCTACGCCAGCCGTTTCGGCCCAAAGACCTCAGGCCGCGTACGCGCCGATCAGCAGCCCGGCGAGGGCACCGGCCAGGAGGAACGGGCCGAACGGCACGGCCGTCTTGCGGTTCGCGCGCCGGGCCAGGACGAGCGCGCCGCCGTAGAGCGCGCCGAGCAGGAACCCGGCGAAGGTGCCGAGCAGCACGGTGGGCCAGCCGTACCAGCCGAGTACCGCGCCCATGCCCACGGCGAGTTTCACGTCGCCGAAGCCCATGCCGCCCGGGTTGAGCCGGTACAGCGCGTAGTAGCCGGCGCCGAGGGCGAGGGCGCCGTAGAGGGCGGTGCGCCAGTGGCCGGCGTGTTCGGGGAGCAGGGCGGCGAGGCCGAGCAGGGCGAGAGCGGCGGCGGCGAGCGGGAGGGTCAGCGGGTCGGGCAGCCGCTGCACGCGCAGGTCGACGGCGGCGAGCAGGACGCCGACGGGCGCGAGCAGCAGCCAGACCGCCAGTTCGGGCCGGGTGCCCGTGGCGGCGGCGAGAGCGGCGCAGACGAGGGCGCCGACGGTGGCGAGGAGGAGCGCCGAGGGGGCGTGCGGCCGGTACGACATGACAGGCACGCGCCCCTGACCACCCGCGCGTTCACCGGAACCTCCCTGATCACCCACGCGTTCACCGGAGCGCCCCTTGGCGCCCCCGCGTTCGCCGGCTTTCGCGCACTCCCCGCACCGGGCCCCGCCCAGCCAGCCCCGGACCGGATGGTGGCCGCCCGGGCAGCGGTCGCGCCAGGGTTCGCCGGACGGGACGGCGAAGCGGTAGGCGGCGCGGGGCAGCAGCGTGCCCGTCAGCGCACCCCACACCGCGGCGACGAGCACCAGCACCCCCGTGGTCACCCCGCTCACACTCCCCACCCCCATCTCCCGCCCCGTCGGGCTTGCCCCTGTCCTACCCGGTTCGGACGGCCGGCATCGCGCCGGAGTGCCCGTCCCGGGAGGAAAAGGGGAAGCAAGCGGTCAGGGCCGCAGCAACTCGACCCGCACGTCGGCCGGGAAACCGGTGGTCGGCCCGACCCGGCGGGCGAACTCCGCGACGGCCTCCAGCTGCGGGGCACCGAAGCTGAAGTCGAGGGTGGTGAAGTACCGCTCCAGGGTGGCCTCGTCGAACGCCTCCCAGCGGGCGGCCTGTTCGGCGACCTTGTGGACCTCTTCCAGGGAGAGGTTGCGGGACTCCAGGAAGGCCTCGTGCACCTTGCGGGTGATGAACGGCTCGCGTTCGAGGTAGTCGCGGCGGGCCGCCCACACCGCGAAGACGAACGGCAGGCCGGTCCACTCCTTCCAGAGCGTGCCGAGGTCGTGCACCTCGAGGCCGTAGCGGGGACCGTCGAGCAGGTTGGCGCGCAGGGCCGCGTCGCCGATGAGGACGGCGGCCTCCGCCTCCTGCATCATCAGGCTGAGGTCGGGCGGGCAGGTGTAGTACTCGGGCTGTACGCCGTAGCGGTCGGCGAGCAGGAGCTGGGCCAGCCGGACCGAGGTGCGCGAGGTCGAGCCGAGGGCGACCCGGGAGCCGTCCAGCCGGTCCAGCGGGACCTGCGAGACGATCACGCAGGACATGACCGGGCCGTCGCAGCCGACGGCGATGTCGGGGAAGGCGACGAGATCGTCCGCGTTGCGCAGGAACTCGACCAGGGTGACGGGGCCGATGTCGAGGTCCCCGCGCACGATCTGCTCGCTGAGCTTCTCCGGGGTGTCCTTGGTCAGCTCGAAGTCGAGGAGCGTGCCGGTTCTCGCGAGCCCCCAGTAGAGGGGCAGGCAGTTCAGGAACTGGATGTGGCCGACACGCGGCCGGGTGCGAGAATTGTCCACATCGCGAGACTAGACCCCGTGCGCTACGGTGCTGGGACCGGCCCTACCCCCAAACGGGCTAGCGGACGTTCAAACCTCCGGGTGAAGTGATCTTGACCTCTATTGCTTTCGGCTGCCCGGATGCTAGGCTTGCCGCAAGTTGCAGTTTGGTTTCCCTTGCAGTACAGAGCCTGCGGAGCATGTAACCGCGGGCTCTCGTCGTTTTCAGACGAATGCAGTCGTGCAGCACCGTTTCGCACTTGCAGGTTCTGGAGGCAGGGCAACCCTTTTGAGCCCAAGGAGGGCTTATGGCTACCGGAACCGTGAAGTGGTTCAACGCCGAAAAGGGCTTTGGCTTCATCGCCCAGGAGGGCGGCGGCCCCGACGTCTTCGTTCACTACTCCGCGATCAACGCCTCCGGCTTCCGCTCCCTCGAGGAGAACCAGCAGGTGAGCTTCGACGTGACGCAGGGTCCGAAGGGCCCGCAGGCGGAGAACGTCACTCCCGTCTGATCACTGCCTGATCGCAGAACCTGAGTGCAGTACCCAAGGAGCCCCGCGCCACCCGGCGACGGGGCTCCTGCCTTTCCCTGTTCATTTCGTGTTCACGCACACTCACACGTGCTGCATGATCAGTACGAACCTGGTCCCGGCCGCGAGCGCCTCGTACGCGTGAGGCACATCTCCCCGGTACGACATGTAGTCCCCGGGGCCGAGTTCCACGGCCTCTCCGTGCGGACCGGCTTTCACGGTCCCGGCGCTGACCACGATGTGCTCGACGGTCCCCGGAATGTGGGGGTCCGAGTCCCGTACGGTCCCGGGTTCCAGCCACACGTGATAAATGTCCCGGCGCGCTCCCGGCGGGCTCGCCGACAGCAGCGCGGCCACATAGCTGGACTGCTCCGAGCCGACCGTGGGCCCCTCGCCGGCCCGGATCACCTGCACGCCGGGCGCCGGTGACTCCACCAGCGCGCTGAACGGCACGCCGAGCGCGACCGCGAGCGCCCAGATGGTCTCCATGCTCGGGTTCCCGCCGGCCGCCTCCAGCTGGGACAGCGTCGACTTGGCGATTCCGGCGCGTTTGGCCAGCTCGGACAGGGACAGACCGGCGCGGGCGCGCTCGCGCTTGAGGGACGCGGCGATCCACTCCATCGGGAGCCGGGCGGGCACCTCGGACATCGGCGTTCGCTCCATCGGTACGATCGTTCGGCTTGACGGACGGTGTGCTCGCTGTCCATTGTAGAAAACATGCGTTCGGTACAACGAACACCCACGAGGGACACCCACGCCTCACTCGTCCGCGACAGCTCGCTCGTCTGGCTGGCCAGCGGTGTCGTCGGCGTCTCCTTCGGTGCCGTCTCCGTCGCCGGCGGCCTGCCGGTGTGGGTCCCGGTGCTGATGTCCCTGGTGGTGTACGCGGGCTCGGCCCAGTTCAGCGCGGTGGGCGTGCTGCTCGCCGGGGGCGGCCCGGTCGCCGCCGTGGCCACCGGGCTGCTGCTCAACACCCGGACGGCGGCCTTCAGCCTGGCCGTGGCCGAGATCCTCGGCACCGGCCGCGCGACCCGCTTCCTCGGCGCGCACCTGGTCACCGACGAGACGGTGGCCTTCGCCCTCGCCCAGCCGGACCCCGTACGGCAGCGGCGGGCGTTCTGGATATCCGGGCTCGGCCTGTTCGCCGTGTGGAACCTCGGCGTCCTGGCCGGGGCCGTGGCGGGCAGCGCGCTCGGCGACACCGCCCGCTACGGCCTGGACGCCGCCTTTCCCGCCGTCCTGGTCGCCCTGGTCCTGCCCGCCCTCCGCGCCGACGCGACGGTACGGCGGTGTGCCCTGCCCGGCGCCGCGCTGGCCCTGGCGGTCACGCCCGCCGTCCCGGCCGGTGTCCCGGTGCTGCTGGCCCTCGCCGGGCTCCTCCTCCACCGCCGCCCGGCCGCGGAGGGGGACACCGCATGAACACCACACTCGCCGTGATCCTCGCCCTGGCCGTCGGCACGTACGCCTTCCGGCTGGTCGGCCCGGTCCTGCACGGCCGGGTCACGGTCCCGCCGCGCGTCCAGGAACTGGCCGGCGCGGGCGCCGTGGTCCTCCTCGTCGCCCTGCTGGCCACCGGCGCCCTCACCGAGTCGGGCGGATTCGCCGGCTGGGCCCGCCCCGCCGGGGTGCTGGTGGGCGCCGCCCTGGCCTGGCGCCGGGCACCGTTCGCCGTGGTGGTCCTGGCCGCGGCGGCGACGACGGCGCTGCTGCGGCTGGCGGGGGTGGGTTAGGCGGCGTTCCGCCAGACGGTCAGGTCGCCGGTCAGGAAGGCGATGTCCGGCACGGCGGTGGACTTCGTCTGGATCACGTACAGCCCGATGTTCCCCTCGGTGTCCTTCACGCAGAACTCGCTCCCGGGCGCCGCCCCGGCCAGCGTCCAGCTGTGCCTGTCGGCGCTCTTCAGCAGCAGCCGGCACTGGTCCAGGGTGGTGCCGTGGGCGCCGTACATCTGGAGGAACACCACGCTGTCGCTCCTCAGTTCACAGCCGGACGCCCGGCAGTCGAAGCGGATGTCGCCCTTGCGGTCCTTCCGCGCGGGATTGCGGTCCTTGAGGCTCAGCGAAGTCTTCGCGTCCAGCCACACCTGGGCGAAGTCCTGCGGCTGCGGGGCCCGGGGCGAGGCCGAGGGCGCACTGCCACCGGCTCCCCGGTCCGACGCACGGGAGGAGCCCGGCGCGGACGCCGACGCGGACGCCGGCCCCCGTGCGGACGCCGACCCCTCGACCGGCGAGGAACCGGTCGCCGCGTCCCGCCCGCTCTTGCGGCCCTGGGCGTCCATCACCGACCACGCCAGCAGCGCCACCAGCAGCGCACCGCCCAGCACGCCGGCCACCGAGATCAGCGCGGCGCGCCGCCTGCGGGCCGTGCGCTCCTCCGGCGTCGGCTGCGGCCACCCGGTCGGTGGCTGCGGGTACGTGACGAGCGGCTGCGGGTACGCCGGGGTGGGCGCGGGCACCGGCGCCGGGACCGCGACCTCCGGCCCGGTGATCTCCCGCCACGCGGCCGGTCCACCGCCCGCGCCGGCCTCCGTCCCCAGCCGCTGCCGGCACCACTCCACGACCTCCGCCGGGGTCGCCCGCTCCGCCGGGTCGGCGGCCAGACACCGGGCGAGCAGCGGACGCAGCGGCTCGGGCAGCAGGTCCAGGTCGGGTGCGGAGTGCACGATGCGGTACAGCACGTTCACGGCCGGGCCTTCGCCGTACAGCGGCCTGCCCAGGGCGGCGAACGCGGCCGTCTGCCCGAGCGCGAAGACGTCCGTCGCCGCCGTCACCTCGTCCCCGGCCGCCTGTTCGGGCGCCATGAACGACGGCGTGCCGATCATGCTCCCGGTGGCCGTGTACGACGTTCCGTCGGCGGCCAGCGCGATACCGAAGTCGATCACCCGGGGCCCGTCGGCGGCCAGCAGCACGTTCGACGGCTTCAGGTCCCGGTGCACGATCCCCTCGGCGTGGATCGCCTGCAACGCCTCGGCCACCCCCGCCATCAGCCACAGCACCGCCGACACCGGCAACGGCCCCCGCCGGGCCACCGCCTCGGCCAGCGACGGCCCCGGCACGTAGAGCGTGGCCAGCCACGGCGGCACGCCGTCCGCGTCCGCGTCGATCAGCTCGGCCGTGTACGCTCCCCGGACCCGCCGGGCCGCCGTGATCTCCCGCCGGAACCGCCGCCGGAAGTCCGGATCGTCCGCCAGCTCCGGCCGTACGACCTTCAGCGCCACGGGCCGCCCGCCCTGCGTGTGCGACAGGTAGACCCGGCCCATACCGCCCGCGCCCAGCCTGGCGGCGAGCCGGTAACCGGCCACCACCGAAGGGTCGTCCGTCTGAAGTGGCTGGAAGACGTCCGTCGCTTGGTCCATCGACCTGTACCCCCGTTGTGATGCTTTGGCCAAGGGCAGCAGCCTAGAGGGCGGTGTCAGTGCCGCCCGCTACGGTCCCTCCATGACCGACGCCCGCACCTTCTACGACGCCATCGCCGAGGACTACGCCGCGCACTTCCGCGACCCGCTCGCCGAACGGCCCCTGGAGCGCGCGCTGCTCGCCGCGTACGCCGAGCAGGTCGGACCGGGCGGCCAGGTCGCCGACCTCGGCTGCGGGCCGGGCGCGGTCACCGCGTACCTGGCCGAACTGGGGCTGTCCGTCTTCGGCCTGGACCTCTCCGCGTCCATGGTCGCCGTCGCCCGCCGCGATTTTCCCGGGCTGCGGTTCGAGCAGGGCTCCATGCGGGAGCTGCCCCTGGCCGACGGTTCGCTGGCCGGGGTCGTGTCCTGGTACTCCAGCATCCACACGCCTGTGGACGAACTCCCGGACCTGTTCGCCGAGTTCCACCGCGTGCTGGCGCCCGGCGGGCGGCTCCTGCTCGCCTTCCAGGTGGGTGACGTGCCGCTCCGCCTCGACCGTCCGTTCGGCCACGACGTGATCCTGGACTTCCACCGGCGCCACCCCGAGCAGATGGCCGAGCTGCTGGTCCAGGCGGGTTTCACCCTCCGCTCCAGCACCGTGCGCGAACCGGAGGTGACACGCGGCGAATCCCCGGTCCCACAGGCCTTCCTCCTCGCCCAGAAGGAAGCCTGACCAGGAGGAGGGTCCCACCCCTGCCCTCAGCGCTCGTACATCGCCTCCACCTGGGGAGCGAAGTCCCGGAGGATGTGGTCGCGGCGGAGTTTCATCGACGGGGTGAGGTGGCCGGCCGTTTCCGTGAAGTCCACCGGGAGGACGGTGAAGCGGCGGATGGACTCGGGGCGGGAGACCATGCGGTTCGCCTCGTCGATCGCCCGCTGGAGGACGGCCGTCAGTTCCTCGTCGCCGACGAGGAGTTCCGGCGGTACCGGGTGTTTGCCGATCATCTGGCGCCAGTGCGTGATGCCGTCGGGGTCGAGGGTGATGAGGGCGGCCACGAACGGGCGGGCGTCGCCCACCAGCATCACCTGGGAGATCAGCGGGTGCTGGCGCAGCCAGTTCTCCAGCGGGGCCGGGGCCACCGACTTGCCGCCCGCCGTGATCAGCAGTTCCTTCTTGCGGCCGGTGATGGTGAGGTAGCCCTCGTCGTCCAGTTCGCCGATGTCGCCCGTGGGCAGCCAGCCGTCGCGGGTCGCCGGCACCACCCCGCCCGCCTGCGGGTCCCAGTAGCCGCGCAGCACATGGTCGCCGGCGAGCAGGATCTCGCCGTCCGCCGCGATCCGCACCCGCGTGCCCGGCAGCGGCCAGCCGACCGTGCCGAGGCGGGGCTTCAGGGGCGGGGTGACCGTCGAGGCGCCGGTGGTCTCCGTGAGGCCGTAGCCCTCGAAGACCTGGATGCCGGCGCCGGCGTAGAACACGGCGAGGCGCCGGCCGAGCGGGGAGCCGCCGCAGATGACGTAGCGGACACGACCGCCCATGGCGGCGCGGATGCGGCGGTAGACGAGGGGGTCGTAGAAGGTGCGCTGTGTCTTCAGGGCACGGCTCGGACCGCTGCCGGTGCCGGTCTGCCGGGCCTCCAGCGCCTCGCCGTAGCGCCGGGCCACGGCTGCCGCGCGGTCGAAGGCGGACGCCCGGCCGCCCGCCTCCGCCTGGGCGCGCGCGGAGTTGTAGATCTTCTCCAGCATGTAGGGGATGGTCAGCAGGCAGGTCGGCTTGAAGGCGGCCAGGTCGGGGAGGAGGTCGCCCGGGGCCAGGCTGGGCGCGTGGCCGAGGCGGACCCGGGCGCGGACGCAGGCGATGGCCACCATCCGGCCGAAGACGTGGGACATGGGGAGGAAGAGGAGGACCGACGGCTCCTCGTCCTTCGCCTTGAAGACGGGGTGGAGGAGTTCGACCGCGTTGTCGACCTCGGCGAAGAAGTTGCCGTGCGAGAGGGCGCAGCCCTTGGGGCGGCCGGTGGTCCCCGAGGTGTAGATCAGCGTGGCGAGCGTGTCGGGACCGAGCATGCCCCGGCGTACGCCGACCTCCCCCTCCGGCACCGGCGCGCCCGCCTCGGCGAGCCGGTCCACATGCCCCTTCTCCATCACCCACACGTGGCGCAGGTCGGGCAGGTGTGCCAGTTCCGGGCCGATGGCGGCGGCCTGGGCGGCGGTCTCGGTGACCAGGGCGACCGCGCCGGAGTCGTGCAGGATCCAGCGGGTCTGGAAGACGGAGGAGGTCGGATAGACGGGGACCGTGACCAGGCCGGCGGCCCAGGCCGCGAAGTCGAGCAGGGTCCACTCGTAGGTCGTACGGGCCATGACGGCGATCCGGTCGCCGGGCATCAGGCCCTCGGCGATCAGGCCCATGGCCACCGCCTGGACCTCGGCGGCGAACCGGGCAGCCGTCACGTCCGTCCAGCCGCCGTCGGTCCGCTTGCGGCCGAGTACGACCTTGCCGGGTGCCGCCTCCGCGTTCTCGTACGGCAGGTCGGCCAGGGAGCCGTGGGTGACCGGGGGCGCGAACGGCGGGACCGACGCCTCACGCACCACGCCGTCCAGCCGGCGTATCTCGGGTTCCACGAGGACCGGGCGGCCGTCGTAGTCGGTGGCGGAGACGTGGGCGCCGGAGGAGGCGGGCGGGGTCGGGTACGGCGTGGACACGGGCGGCTCCTCTGGCGTGCGCGCACCTGCGGTCGGCCCCGGCGGAGAAAGGGGGTTACCGCTGGTTAGGCAGGTGATCGTACGACTCCCCTGTGAGGGGGTTGTGCGGGTTCGGGGATGGTCCGGGGTCGGGGATGTGCAACCTCGCGGCTGAGGTGACGGGTGTTCAACTTCGCCTGAGAGGAGGGTGGCGGATGCGTACGGCCACCCCCTCGGCCGCGGTCGCCCACCGGCTTCACGGTGACGCACCGACCCGCCGCCGGCCATGGCCCGCCCAGACTTACCTCCGGTAACCTTACTCCCGAGTAAGCAATGTCGTCGGGACCGAGACACGCGGGAGTCGCACATGGCCGACCTCGGCTTGACCGGCACGGCATCCACCCTGAGCGCGCCCCCCGCGCTGGCTCCGCTGCTGGCCCGGGGCGCCCTGTGCTCGCCCTTCAAACGCCCCGCGCCCGACGCGGCCTTCCCGCGCACCCGTCTGGTGCTGCCCGGCGTGCGCGTGCACCTGACGAAGCTGGCCGCGTACGAACGGGTCTGCGGCTTCCCGACCGGCGAGCCCGACCTGCCGGTCACCTACCCGCACGTGCTCGGCTTCCCGCTGGCCATGCGGCTGATGAGCGGCCGGCGTTTCCCGCTGCCGCTGCTGGGCCTGGTCCACACGTCCATCGGGATCGTGCGGCGCGCCGCGCTGGCGGCCGGCGGGGAGTACGAACTGTCCGTGTGGGTGGAGGGGTTGGCTCCGCACCGGCGCGGGACGGAGGCCGTGGTGGTGACGGAGCTTCGCTCGGGCGGGACGGCGGTGTGGGAGTCCCGGAGCACGTATCTGGCCCGGCACCGCACAGGACCGGGCCCGTCACCCGAGCCGCGGCAGGACACCGGCGCGGCCCTGTCCGTCGTCGCCGAGTGGAGCCTCGCCGGGGACGTGGGGCGGCGGTACGGGGCCGCGTCCGGCGACCGCAACCCCATCCACCTCCACCCGCTCACCGCCCGCCTCTTCGGCTTCCCCCGGACCATCGCGCACGGCATGTGGACCCTGGCCCGCTGCCTGGCCGCCCACGGCACACCGGACGCCACCGAGGTACGGGCGCGGTTCCGGTCCCCCGTGCTGTTGCCGGGGACGGTGGCGTACGGGGCGGACGGTAGCGGGCGGTTCGAGTTGCGCGGTGCCGGCGGGCGCGTGTGTGTGGACGGGGACGTGCGGGGGCGGTGAGCCCGGTCACCGGTGCGGGCGGACGGGGACGTGCGGGGGCGGTGAGCGGGTGGACGGGAGTGCTCGCGCCCACGCGGCTGAGCCGCCTGTCGGATACGGCTCCGTGCCCCTAGACCGGCTCGGCCGGCGGTGTCCACACGCGGCCCTGCATCAGGTCGCCCAAGCCCGCCCACGCGAAGTTCATCAGCGTGAGCGCCGCCTGCCGGGCGGTGACCCCCGGCGTGGCGTTGGCCCACGTGGCGAGGGACTCGGCGGCGCCCACCAGCGCCTCGGCCAGCCCGGCCACCTCGTCTTCGGGCAGGTCGGGGTCCCGGTGGGCCTCCCGGGCCGCCACCGCGACCAGCCGGGTCACGAACGCGACGATCTCCGCGCGCATCGCGGCGACCTCGGCCGCGAAGGGCTCCCCGTGCGTACGCGCCTGGAGATGCAGCACCGACCAGCCGTCGGGACGCTCGGCGGTGTGCGCGAAGAACGCCTGCACGCCGTCCCAGAGTTGCCGGTCGGCGGGCAGCCCCGGCCGGACACCCGCGCGGACGGCCTCCGTGAGCGCGGCGGCCTCACGGCGGATGCAGGCGGTGAAGAGGTCTTCCTTGGAGTTCAGGTACAGGTAGACCAACGGCTTGGACACGCCCGCGAGTTCGGCGATCTCGTCCATCGAGGCGGCCATGTACCCGCGTTGCCCGAAGGTCCGTACGGCGGCGTCGAGCATCTGCTGCTCGCGCACCGCCCTCGGCATCCGTTTGGTCTTGACGGCACCCATGAGGGCAAGACTAGTTGGGCGCGGGCCCGCACTAGTGGGGCGCGGCGGCCCCGCCCTGTGCCCGCGAGGCGTCGTCGGCCCCGTCCTCCCGGCTGCGGCTGGCGTCCAGGTTGGCCTTCATCCGGTCGACCTTGCCCACGATCTGCACGGACGCCCGGTCCCGCTCCTTGCGCAGCACCACCCAGCTGATCGGCGCCGAGAGGACCAGGGCGAGCAGCAGGACCCACAGTCCGTTGGAGTCGCCGAAGCCGCGCGGGAAGATGCCCGAGTAGACGGCACCCCAGACGACCACGAGGCAGCCCGCGAAAATACCGAGGCGCATCAGCGTGTAGCGGAGCATCTCAATCCACTCGTCCGATTCCAAAAGGGGTCATCGTCCAGTGAAGCACGGACCGCAGGCGATCACGCAGGGGGGTGGGGTCAGCCGAGCGGCAGCAGCATGACCACTTCGTCACGGTCGTCGCCGGGCGCGGCCCGGATGGCGTCCGGGATGCGGCCGACCTCCTTGTAACCGCAGGAGGCGTAGAACCGCTCCAGTCCGTGGCCGCCCCGGCAGGTCAGCCGGATCGCCCGGATGCCCTCGATCCCGCGGGCCACGTCCGCGGCTGCGGCGAGCAGGTCGCGGCCGTAGCCCCGGCCCTGGTGCCGGGGGTGGACCATCGCCGTGTACAGCCACACCCAGTGCGTCATCAGCCGGTGCGTGTTGTGGGTGAGGAAGGCGGTCGCCGCGACCTCGCCGGCCTCGTCGTGGCCGACCAGCAGCCGGGTGCGCCCCTCGGCCATCTGCACGAAGTGGCGCACCAGCTCCGGCCGGATGTCCTCGCGGGTCACCGTCGGGACGAAGCCGACGGCGCCGCCCGCGTGGGAGACGTCCGTCCACAGGTCGAGGATGCCGTCGCGCAGGGTGGGGGTGATCGGCGGGTCCAGGGTGAAGGTAAGAGGCACGCGGCCAGCTTACTCATTACCCCAGGGCGCGTGCAGCCACCTTCAGGTCGTCCACCAGGCCCTGGTAGGCCGCCTTGCGGTCCTCGTCGTCCTGCGCGCGCAGCACCGAGGACGGGTGCACGGTCGGTACCAGCCGCTCCGGCCGGCCGTGGATCTCCCGTTCGAGTACGGTCCCGCGGACCTCACCCACCCGGAACGACGACCCCAGCAGGGCCTTGCCGGCCGTCGCGCCCAGGATCACGATCAGCTCCGGCTCCACCAGCGCCAGCTCCGCCGCCAGCCAGGGGCCGCAGGCCGTCATCTCCCTGAGGCTGGGCGCCTTGTGGATACGGCGCTTGCGGGGTTCGGCCTGGGTGAACTTGAAGTGCTTCACCGCGTTGGTCACGTAGGCCTCGGCGGGATCGATGCCGGCGTCCCCCAGCGCCCGGTCCAGGAGCTTGCCCGCCGGGCCGACGAACGGCCTGCCCTGCCGGTCCTCCTGATCGCCGGGCTGCTCCCCCACGAGCATCACGCGGGCGTCGGTGCTTCCGGCGCCGAAGACCGTGCGGGTGGCGGCGCGGTGGAGGGGGCAGCCGCGGCAGCCCGCGGCGGCTTGGCGCAGGGCCTGGAGGTCGGCGCCCTCGGGCACGAAGGGCTCCGCGGTGTACGCGTCCTCAGGCGCTCGGGTGGTCACCATGGCGCCCGAGTACCCGCCGCGGGGGTTCGAACGCCATGGCGTCCGCGGCTGCGTCGTGGCTTGTCGCGCGGTTCCCCGCCCCCCGGGGCCGGGACGCCGGCCCCGCGCTCCTCGGCCGGCCGAGTCGGGTGGGTGGGAGGAGTCAGACCCGCATCGGCTGCGGGGAGTCCCGGCGCGCCGGGTCGGGGCCCTCGTACTCGCGGATGATCTCGTACCGCGTGTTCCGCTCCACCGGGCGGAAGCCGGCGTCGCGGATCAGTTCCAGGAGGTCCTCGCGGGTCAGCTTGTTCGGCGTGCCGAAGTTGTCCGCGTCATGGGTGATCTTGTACTCGACGACCGAGCCGTCCATGTCGTCGGCGCCGTGCTGGAGGGCGAGCTGGGCGGTCTGCACGCCGTGCATGACCCAGAAGACCTTGACGTGCGGGACGTTGTCGAACAGGAGCCGGGAGACGGCGAAGGTCTTCAGGGCCTCGGCGCCGGTGGCCATCTGCGTCCGCGCCTGGAGGCGGTTGCGGATCTTGCCGTCCTTCATGTCCACGAAGTCGTGCTGGTAGCGCAGCGGGATGAAGACCTGGAAGCCGCCGGTCTCGTCCTGGAGCTCGCGCAGCCGCAGGACGTGGTCGACGCGGTGGCGGGGCTCCTCGATGTGGCCGTACAGCATGGTGCACGGGGTCTTCAGACCCTTCTCGTGCGCCAGGCGGTGGATGCGGGACCAGTCCTCCCAGTGGGTCCTGTGGTCCACGATGTGCTGCCGGACCTCCCAGTCGAAGATCTCCGCGCCACCGCCGGTCAGCGACTCCAGGCCCGCGTCGATCAGCTCGTCCAGGATCTCCGAGGCGGACAGACCGCTGATGGTCTCGAAGTGGTGGATCTCGGTGGCGGTGAACGCCTTGAGCGAGACGTCCGGCAGGGCCGCCTTCAGCTCGCGCAGGGACCGGGGGTAGTAGCGCCACGGCAGGTTCGGGTGCAGGCCGTTGACGATGTGCAGCTCGGTGAGGTTCTCCGACTCCATCGCCTTGGCGAGCTTGACGGCCTCCTCGATGCGCATCGTGTACGCGTCCTTCTCGCCCGGCTTGCGCTGGAACGAGCAGTAGGCGCAGGAGGCCGTGCACACGTTGGTCATGTTCAGGTGCCGGTTGACGTTGAAGTGGACGACGTCACCGTTCTTGCGGGTCCGCACCTCGTGGGCCAGCCCGCCGAGCCAGGCCAGGTCGTCCGACTCGTACAGCGCGATGCCGTCCTCGCGAGTCAGCCGCTCACCGGAGCGGACCTTCTCCTCCAGCTCGCGCTTGAGCCCGACGTCCATGCCAACACCTTTCTACGACAGCCCCGCCAACGTTACGCCCCCGCCGTCCGGGCGGGGGCACCCCCATACGGCGTTCCGCGCCTACACCTCTTCCGGCAGCTCCCCGACCCGGTTCTCCCACTTCGTGGACAGCACGATCGTGGTACGGGTGCGGGAGACGCCCTTGGTCCCGCTGAGCCGGCGGATGATCTTCTCCAGGCCGTCCACGTCCGCCGCCCGCACCTTGAGCATGAAGGAGTCGTCGCCGGCGATGAACCAGCAGTCCTCGATCTCCGGCAGGTCCCGCAGCCGCTGGGCGACGTCCTCGTGGTCGGCGGCGTCGGAGAGCGAGATGCCGATCAGCGCGGTGACGCCGAGGCCGAGGGAGGCCGCGTCCACCGTCGCGCGGTAACCGGTGATGACACCGGCCGCCTCCAGACGGTTGATGCGGTCGGTGACGCTGGGGCCCGACAGGCCGACGAGACGCCCCAGCTCCGCGTACGAGGCCCGGCCGTTCTCCCTCAGGGCCTGGATGAGCTGCCTGTCCACCGCGTCCATGCGATCGAAGCCTTCCGGTGAAAGTTCCTGAAGTGATGAGAGGTACTGCTGCTTGCCTTACTCGCCCGCCGTGCCGCCGCCGAGTTCACCCTTCCACCGCCGGTACAGGCCGTGCTCGACGCCGGCCGCGTCCAGGACCCGGCCGGCGACGAAGTCCACCAGGTCCTGGATGTGGGTGGCGCCCGCGTAGAAGGCGGGCGAGGCCGGCACGACCGTGGCGCCGGCGTCGTCCAGGGCGACGAGGTGGCGCAGCGTCTGCCCGTTCAGCGGTGTCTCCCGTACGGCCACGACCAGCGTCCGGCGCTCCTTCAGCGTGACGCTCGCCGCGCGCTGGAGCAGATCCTTGGACAGGCCGAGCGCCACACCGGCCACGCAGGCGGTGGAGGCGGGCACGATGAGCATGCCCTTCACCGGGTACGACCCCGAGGACGGACCGGCGGCGAGGTCGCCCGCGCTCCAGTACCGCACCCCGCTGACGTCCGCCTCGAAGGTGCCCGGCTTGCCGTCGGCGCCGCGGGCCAGCCATTCCCGCAGGTCGTCCTGCCAGTGGGCGTCCCGGAACGAGATACCCGTCTCGTCCAGCAGCGTCAGCCGCGAGGCCCGGCTGACCACCAGGTCCACCGCTTCCCCCGCCTCCAGCAGCGCCCGCAGCACCGCAGCGGCGTACGGCGTCCCGGAAGCTCCGGACACCCCCACGATCCAAGGCACCCGCTGCGTTTCTCCTGCGTTCACATCTTGAGCGTACCGGTGGGTCGGGCAGGGCTCAGGCCGGGTGGGGCGCCTTGGGGTCGACGGGGAGGGAGGCGGTGGGGACGGTCAGCTTGCCGAGGGGGGAGTCGACGGTCAGCTCGGGGCCGTAGGGGATCGTGTCCTGGCCTCGGTAGCCGTCGGGGCCTGGGTTCCACAGGGTGACGACGTGGCCCTTGAGCGGGTCCAGCACCAGGTCACCCTCGACGGTCGTCCAGAGGTTGGTGATCGTCCTCCCGTGGAAGGGCCGGACCGGGTTCATCACGATGCTGCCCTCGACAATCTCCGTGACACAGCCGGGGAACATGTCCTCCAGCTTGCTGAGCTGCGAGTGCAGGCGATCCATGCCCGAGACGGTCACGCCGGCCTCCCTGGGATCCTGCACCCGATGGCAGGCCGACCGTACTCAGACGGTCAGACCCCGGACCAGGAGATCGAGAAGCGCGCACACGAACAGGGCAATCCCGATGAAGCCGTTGACCGAGAAGAAGGCGCGGTCGAGACGGGACAGGTCGTGGGGGCGGACGATGCGGTGTTCGTAGACGAAGGCACCGGCGACGATCAGCAGGCCCAGCCAGAAGAACGCGCCGGCGTGGGTGGCCACGCCGTACCAGACGAACAGGGCCGTCGTGAGGGCGTGGCAGACCCGCGCGCCCCAGATCGCGGCCGGGACGCCGAAGCGGGCCGGGACCGACCTGACGCCGATCTCGCGGTCGGCCTCCACGTCCTGGCAGGCGTAGATCAGGTCGAAGCCGCCGATCCAGATGCCGACGGCCAGGCCCAGGACCACCGCCGTCCAGGACCACTCGCCGCTGATCGCCAGCCAGCCGCCGATCGGGCCCATGGCCTGGGCGAGGCCGAGGATGGCCTGCGGGAAGTTGGTGAAGCGCTTCCCGTAGGGGTAGACCACCATCGGGATCACCGCGACCGGGGCCAGGGCCAGGCAGAGCGGATTGAGCAGGGCGGCCGCGCCCAGGAAGACCACCACGGCGATCAGGGCGCCCGTCCAGGCGTGCCTGACCGACATCGCGCCGGTCACCAGCTCGCGGTGGGCGGTGCGCGGGTTCCGGGCGTCGATCTCGCGGTCGATGATCCGGTTGACGGCCATGGCGAAGGTGCGCAGGCCGACCATGCAGACCGTGACCAGCAGCAGGCGGCCCCAGTGGATGTTCCGGTCCCACTCGTACATCGCCGTCAGCGAGGCGATGTAGGCGAAGGGCAGCGCGAAGACCGAGTGCTCGATCATCACCAGGCGCAGGAAGGCTCTGGTGCGTCCCGGCTGGGGGATGGCGGCGGATGCCGACGTCACAGTCCGTACTCCTTCCAGCGGCGGTCCACCAGGGCCGCCGTATCCGGGTCCGACAGGACCATGTCCGGCCAGCCCCCGTCCCGGGTGTAACCCTCCTCCGGCCACTTCTTCGTCGCGTCGATGCCCGCCTTGCCACCCCAGAACTGCTGGTAGGAGGCGTGGTCCAGGTGGTCGACGGGGCCCTCCACGACCGTGAGGTCGCGGGCGTAGTCGGTGTTGCCGAGGGCCCGCCAGGCGACTTCGTGCAGATCGTGCACGTCACAGTCGGAGTCCACGACCACGATCAGCTTGGTCAGGGACATCATGTGCGCGCCCCAGATCGCGTGCATCACCTTCTGCGCGTGCTTCGGGTACTTCTTGTCGATCGAGACGATCGCGCAGTTGTGGAAGCCGCCGGCCTCCGGCAGGTGGTAGTCCACGATGTCCGGGACGATGATCTTGAGCAGCGGGAGGAAGAAGCGTTCCGTGGCGCGGCCGAGGGGGCCGTCCTCCGTGGGGGGCCTGCCGACGACGATCGACTGGAGCAGGGGGCGCCTGCGCATCGTCACGCAGTCGATCCTCAGGGCCGGGAAGGGCTCCTGCGGGGTGTAGAAGCCGGTGTGGTCGCCGAAGGGGCCCTCGGGCAGCATCTCGCCCGGCTCCAGCCAGCCCTCCAGGACCACCTCGGCGCCTGCCGGCACCTGGAGCGGGACGGTCTTGCAGTCGACCATCTCGATGCGCTTGCCGGCGAGGAACCCGGCGAAGAGGTACTCGTCGATGTCGCCGGGGAGGGGGGCGGTGGAGGCGTACGTCACGGCGGGCGGGCACCCGAAGGCGATGGCGACCGGCAGGCGTTCGCCCCTGCGCGCGGCCACCTGGTAGTGGTTCCGGCTGTCCTTGTGGATCTGCCAGTGCATGCCGATCGTGCGCTTGTCGTGGCGCTGCAGCCGGTACAGGCCCAGGTTCCGGATGCCGGTCTCGGGGTCCTTGGTGTGGGTCAGGCCCAGGTTGAAGAAGGAGCCGCCGTCCTTCGGCCAGGTGAACAGTGCCGGGAGCCGGTCGAGGTCGACGTCGTCGCCGCGCAGGACGACCTCCTGCACCGGCGCCTCCTTGACCTTCCGCGGCGGGACGTGGGTCATCGCGCCCAGCTTGCCGAAGGCCTCGCGCACGCCGACGAAGCCGTGCGGCAGCTCGGGCCGCAGCAGGCCGCCGATCTTCTCGGAGATATCGCCGTACGACTTCAGGCCCAGCGCCTTCAGCAGGCGGCGGTCGGTGCCGTACACGTTCATGGCGAGGGGCATGTCCGAGCCGCGCACGTTCTCGAAGAGGAGCGCCGGGCCGCCGGCCTTCTGCACCCGGTCGACGATCTCCCCCACTTCCAGATGTGGGTCGACCTCGGCCTTGATGCGTGTGAGGTCTCCCTCGCGCTCCAGCGCCCGCAGCAGGGAGCGAAGATCGTCATAAGCCATGTGTCCCAGTATCTGCCACCCGCTACTCTGGCCGGGTCACCAGGGTCGAATCACGGCGTGGGGAGTACGCGCGGCCATGCTCAGGTATCTGCCGTTCCTGCTGGTCATGGCGCTGTTGATCTACTCCGTCGGCTGGCTGTTCACCGGCCGGACCCGGCGCGGTCCGGCGGGCGGCTCCACTCCGGCCGAGTGGCACCGCAACGCCGCCGCGGGCTGGGTCGCCCCGGACGACAATCCGGAGTTCCTGAAGTCCCTGGACGAGAGGTCCCGGGGCGGGGACGACGACCCCCGGCGCGACTAGCGGCCGACCGGAGCCCGATCTGCCGGGCCGGGGTGGTGAGGATCCGTCAGATTCCTTCGTGCTCCTGCCATATCGGCTTGCCACTGCCGACCCCGGGTGGGGTTAATGGTCGGCATCGAGACACGAGGGATCTTCTGACCTCTGGGGGACCACATGGAGACCGGCCAGCCGCCCGAGCGCCCGGCCCACACACCGCCTTCCGCACCGGCCGCGCCGCCGCTCGCGCCGCCGGCCGAACCGCCCTCCGGCCCGCCGCCCGAACCGGCGGCCACGGTGTACTCCGGGCCGCCCATGCCGGACGTGCCGCCGCCGGCCCGGACCGCTCCGCCGGCCACCGTGGAACTGCGGGTCAGCAAGCGGATCCTGTGGATCGGCTCAGCCGTCTACCCGCTGCACAACATCGCCCGCGTCTACACCTTCACGATGCGCCCGAAGCGCAAGGAGGCGGTACTGCGGTTCCTGCGGTACGCCGCCGGAACCCTGGTGGTCGGGTTCATCGCCATGCTGCCGGGGCTGCCCTCGCTGACGTTCGAGGGCGCCGACTCCGGCGGGGCCAGTTACGTCGCCTGGGTCTGGCTCCTGGCGCTCGCCGCGGCCGTCTACTTCTTCATCGACATGATGTCCGTCCTGACGGCCCAGCCGCACCACGTCCTCGCCGTGGAGACGTCCGGCGCCTCCACCGGCCTGGTCACCAGCCGCGACGAACGCTATCTGGACCAGCTCGTGGGCCAGATCTCGTACGCCATCGACCACCCCGACACCGAGTTCCGGGTGACGGTGGAGCGCCTCACCGTCTCGCCGAACCACTACTACTTCGGCGACAACGTCAACATGTACGGCGGCAACGGAAACGTGGGGATCTCGGGATGACCGGCAACAACTACTACTACGGCGACAACGTGAACATGTACGGCGGCCAGGGCAACCAGGGCATCGTCAGGAACCAGGTGACCCCCGGCGCCGAACCGGACCCGGCGCTGGTCGCGGCCCTCGCCGAACTGCACCGGATGATCGTCGAGTTGCGCGCCCAGGTGCCGGCCGCCAGCGCCCGGCTGCTCGACGAGTCCCTGCCCGCCCTCGGTACCGACGCCGCCGTCCCCGCGCAGGAGCGGCACCGCGCGCTGATGGCGATCGCCGGGATCGCCGCCACCGTGGGCGCGGTCGGCCAGCCGGTGGCCCAGGCCGTCCAGGCGGTCGTCGGCCTGCTGGGCGGCTAGAAACGCCCGCCGAGGGATGGAAGCATGAGAGCAGGTACCCCGGCTCCGGGAAGAGGCCAGTGTGAGTGACGCGCGCATTCCCACCGTCGATCTTCGGGTCTGGACCGAGGGGGACGCGGTGCCGCGGGCCCGGCTCGCCCGCACCGTCGACCAGGCGCTCCAGACCGCCGGGTTCCTGCTGGTCACCGGGCACGGCGTGGCACCGCAGCTGCGGGCCGGGATCCGGTCGGCCGCGCGGGAGTTCTTCCTGCTGCCCGACCGGGTCAAGCAGCGGTACGCGGCGAAGGTCGGCGGACGCGGCTGGCTCGGCCCGGGCACCGAGGCCAACGGGTACGCGGAGGGCACCCGGACCCCGCCGGACCTGAAGGAGTCGCTCACCTTCGCGACCGCCGAGCCGTTCGGGGACCCGGCCGTCGACGCCGAGTGGTACGCGCCCAACGTGTGGCCCGCCGAGGTGCCCGCGCTGCGCGGGCTGTGCGAGGAGTACCTGGGCCGGATGGCAGCGCTGGAGAAGGAGCTGCTGTCCCTGCTGGCCTGCGCGCTCGGCCTGGGCGCCGACTTCTTCGCCCGGCACATGGACCACCCGACCTACGGCTTCAACATCAACTGGTACCCGGGGACGGACGTCGTCGGTGCGCCGCAGCCGGGGCAGTTCCGGATCGGGCCGCACACCGACTTCGGGACCGTCACCATCCTCGACCGGCAGGCCGGCCGGGGCGGCCTCCAGGTGTACACCGACGCCGACGGCTGGCAGGACGCGCCGTACGACCCGGCCGCGTTCACCGTCAACATCGGGGACCTGCTGGCCCGTTGGACCGGGGACCGGTGGCGGTCGGGCCGGCACCGGGTGCTGCCGCCGCCCGTCGACGCGCCCGCCGAGGAGCTGATGTCGCTGGTCTACTTCGGCGAGTGCACCCCGGGCACGCTGGTGGAGTCCCTGCCGGCGCCGGTGGGACGGGTGGCGTACCCGCCCGTCGACTCGCACGTGTACCTCCGCGCCAAGCTGGACTCGATCACCGTGGGCTGACCTCGGCGGCGAGGACCCGGCGGCTGTACGGGGAGCGGCTGCGGGGCCGGGCCGTCCCGGTGGCCGGCAGGAGCACCTCCGCGTCTCCCGGGCGTTCCGCCGGGCCCGGCTAGGCCCGGTCCCGTTCCAGCGCCTCGATCAGGCGTTCGAACCGATCGCGCCAGCGCTGCTCGGAGTCCTCCTCGCCCTGGAACTCGTGCGTGAAGCGGAGCACGCTGCCGTCCTCCCCCTCCCGCTCCAGGTGGAACCGGATCCGGCCGGCGCCCTCCAGCGTGTACTCCGCGACCCGGTCGACGTCCCACGCGGTCACCCGCCCGCTGCCCAGGCCGCGCAGGGTGACCGCGCCGCCCAGCCGGTGTTCGAGCACCTCGGCGGCGGTGAACCAGGACGCCAGCCCCTCGGCCGTGGCCACCGCGGCCCAGACGTCCTCCATCGGCTGCGGGAGCTGCACCACGAAGTGCAGGATGTGCATGTTCCCGTGCGTCTGGCTGGTGCCCTGTGCGATGGAACCGCTCATGACACCAGCCTGCCCCCGTCCCGGGGCACCCGCATGTGGTTGCGACGCGGCGGCTACACGCCGGCGTAGGAGTGCTTGCCGCTCACGAAGATGTTGACGCCGTAGTAGTTGAACAGCCAGCAGCCGAAGGCGATCATCGCCAGGTAGGCGGCCTTGCGGCCCTTCCAGCCGGCCGTGGCCCGGGCGTGCAGGTAGCAGGCGTAGGCGATCCAGGTGATGAAGGACCAGGTCTCCTTCGGGTCCCAGTTCCAGTACCGGCCCCAGGCGTCGCCCGCCCAGATCGCGCCCGCGATGATCGTGAACGTCCACAGCGGGAAGACCGCCGCGTTGACGCGGTAGGCGAACTTGTCCAGGGACGCGGACGCGGGCAGCCGCTCCAGCACGGAGGACGCGAACCTGCCGGGCTTGCCGCCGGCCTCCAGCTTGCTCTCGTACGAGTCCTTGAACAGGTACAGGATCGTGGCGACCGCGCCGACGTAGAACACCGCGCCGCAGAAGATCGCGGTGGAGACGTGGATGTACAGCCAGTACGAGTGCAGGGCCGGCACCAGCTGGTCGCTGGCCGTGTACAGGACGGTGACCGCGAGACCCAGGTCCAGCAGGACCGTCGTGACGAGGAACAGGCCGAGCCAGCGCACGTTCTTCTTCAGGCCCAGCAGCCCGAGGTACACGCCGACGGCGACCGTGGAGAAGGTGATGTTGAACTCGTACATGTTGCCCCACGGCGCCCGCTCCACGGAGGCCGCGCGGGTGACGACGCCGCCCAGCTCCACGAGGAACGCGAGCACGGTGAGGGAGATGGCGATCCGGCCGTACAGGTCGCCCTGCTCGTCGCCGCCGTGCGCGCCCGGCCCGTCCGGCACGTCCCGCGCACCCGACGCCGAGCGGACGACGACCTTGGGCCGCTCCAGCACGGCGGTGCCGCCGGCCTGCCGCACGGTGACGGCGGGGGCGCTCGCCGTGCGCCCGCGGTCGGCGGTGAGCGCGGCGGCCGTACGGGCCACCTTGCTGCGGCTGCCGAACAGCCACTCGGCGATGTAGGCGAAGAAGGCCAGGGTGTAGACGGCCATCGACGAGTAGATCAGCGTGTTGCTGATGCTCGCGAGGTGTTCGTTGGTTGCGGCGGCGAGAGTCACTTCTCAGCCCCTTCGGCAGGTACGACTGGGGATTCGGAGGCGTCGTCGTCGGGGTCGGGGGCCCCCGGCGCCTGGTCGTAGAGGATTCCGGCGAGGTCGCCGAGCTCCTCGGGCACCTTCGCGGACTCGCTGCGGCCGAGCCCGGCCATCTCGACCACCGTGACACCGTCGGCACCGCGCACCGCGCGCACCCACACGCGGCGGCGCTGGATGAACAGGGACGCGGCCAGGCCGAGGATCGCGGCGAGGGCACCGCCGAGCGCCCAGCCGCCGCCCGGCTCCTGGACGACCTCGAAGCCGGCCCACTCCTTGATGTCCTTCTCGAAGGTGATGGATCCGGCGCCGTTCGGCAGCGTGAGCGTGTCGCCCGGCTTCAGCAGCTTCTTCAGCAGCTGGCCCTTGCCGTCCTGGAACGCCTTCATGTGCTTCTTGTCGAGCTGGTACACGCTCTGCGGGACGCCGGAGTTCACGCCGAGGTCGCCGTGGTAGGCGTTCACCGCGAGGAGCGGGTTCACCAGCGCCGGGAACTGGGAGAGCATCGTGCCGCTGCGCGCGTCGAACGTCGGCACGAAGAAGGCCTGGAAGCCGAGCTGCTCCTTGTTGCCCTTCGCGTCGCGGTAGCCGTCCATCACCTTCACCACGCCGTTGGAGGTGACGTTGCCGTCGAGCGGCAGCAGCGGTACGGCGTCGTGGTAGACGACCCTGCCCTTGCCGTCGCGGACGGTGACGACGGGGGCGTAGCCGTGGCTGACCAGGTAGACCTTGGCGTCGTCGATCTTCAGCGGCTCGTTGACCTTGACGGTGGTCGTCCGGTCCTTGCCGTACGCGCCCGCGCTGTAGCGGATCCGCGCCTCGAAGGTGCGCGGCGTGCCCTTGTTGGGCCCGGTCAGCTCGTAGGTGCCCTTGAAGTCCTTCAGGTCGAAGCTGAACGGGACCAGGTCGTCGCTCTGGAACAGGCTGCCGGACTTGAAGTCGTCGTACATGGGCAGCGCGTTGGAGAAGCCGTCGCCCTCCACCATCAGCTTGGTGCCGTCGGACTTGTACAGCTGGCCCGAGGCGAAGGCGACGAGCAGCACGATCAGGGCGATGTGGAAGACCAGGTTGCCCAGCTCGCGCAGGTAGCCCTTCTCGGCCGCCACGGCGTCATCTGCGAGGTGCGCGCGGAAGCGGCGCTTCCGCAGCAGGGCGAGCGCGGCCTCGCGGACCTGCTCCGGGTCGGCCTCGGTCCGCCACGTCGTGTACGCGGGCAGCCGGGTCAGCCGCTTGGGCGCGCCCGGCGGACGACCGCGCAGCTGGCCGGCGAACTGCCAGGTGCGCGGGACGATGCAGCCGATCAGGGAGACGAACAGCAGGATGTAGATCGCGGAGAACCACACCGAGCTGTAGACGTGGAACAGGCCGAGCTTGTCGTAGACCGGCGCCAGCGTCCTGTGCGCGGCGCGGAAGTCCTCGACCTTGCCCGCGTCCGCGCCGGTCTGCGGGATCAGCGAGCCGGGGATGGCGGCCAGCGAGAGCAGCAGGAGCAGCAGCAGCGCGACCCGCATGGAGGTCAGCTGCCGCCAGAACCAGCGCACCCAGCCGGTGACGCCGAGGGACGGGGGGGCGGAGATCTCCTCCTGCGGGGCCGTGGACAGCTGGGAGCCTGCGGCCCCGAGGTCCTCCTGGTCCCGGCCGGTGTCGGTTTCGGTCTTGCTCATCGATCAGATCCCCACAGTGAAGCCGTCGGACCAGGTCTGCATCTGCTGGATCAGACCGCTCCAGGCGCCCGTCAGCAGCAGCACACCGGTCACGATCATCATCGAGCCGCCGATGCGCATCACCCACACATAGTGGCGCTTGACCCAGGCGAAGGCACCGAGCGCCTTGCGGAAGGCGAGCGCGGTGATGACGAAAGGGACACCGAGACCGAGGCAGTAGACGACCATCAGCAGCGAGCCGCGCGCGGCGCTCGACTCCTGGAAGGAGAGGAAGTTCACCGCGGAGAGCGTCGGGCCCATGCAGGGCGTCCAGCCGACGCCGAAGAGGGCGCCGAGGACGGGGGCACCCAGCAGGCCGCCCGTCGGCCGCTTGTGGAAGCGGAACTCGCGCATGGTGAACCAGGGCAGCAGCCCCATGAAGAAGACGCCCATGACGATCATGAGCAGGCCGAGCACCCTGGACAGGGTCTCCTGGTACTCCAGCAGGTTGGAGCCGAAGTAGCCGAAGAGCGCGCCGGTGGAGACGAACACGGTGCTGAAGCCGAGCACGAACAGGGAGGCGCCGGTGATCATCCGGCCCCGTCTGGCCTCGGCGAGGTCGGTGCCTGCGACGCCCGTCACATAGGAGAGGTAGCCGGGGACCAGCGGCAGCACGCAGGGCGAGAAGAACGAGACGAGCCCGGCGAGCAGCGCGATCGGCAGGGAGACCAGCAGCGCTCCGTGCAGGACCGTCTGGTTCCGTCCCGGCCCCGTCTCCGCGGCCAGCGTCAGCAGTGCGCTCACGTCACTTCTCCGCCAGGACCGGCTCGACCATCTTCAGCAGGGTCGTGTCGTCGAGCGCCTCAAGGGCCCGTGCGGCGACCTTCCCGTGCTTGTCGATGACGAGGGTGGAGGGGATGAGCTGCGGGTTGAGCGTGCCCTTCTCGAAGCGGAGCATCAGCTTGCCCGTGGGGTCGTACAGGCTCGGGAACCCGACGCCGTGCTCCTTCTCGAAGGCGACCGCGGGGATGGTGCTGGAGTCCCGGGTGTTGACGCCGACGAACTGCACGCCCTTGCCCTGGTACTGCTGGGAGACCATGGCGAAGTACTGCGCCTCCTCCCGGCAGGGCCCGCACCACGAGCCCCAGAAGTTGAGGACGACGACCTTGCCCCTGTAGTCGGCGACGTCGAGGGCCTTGCCGTCGATGGTCTTGCCGGACAGGTCCGGGGCGGTGGCGCGCTTGCCCGCCGGCACGGTGTCGATGCCGAGCTTGCCGGTGACGAAGTTGGTGTCGCCACCGCCACCGGAGATGCCGCCCTTTCCGCACGCGGACAGGGAGAGGGCCGCGACGGCGGCCACAGCGGTGAGCAGGACGGCGCGGCTGCGGGTACTCATGTGAAAAGTTTCGCATGCCTGTTCCGGGAATCTCGCGCGCCCCCCTGCCGGGCGGAAAACCCCATTTCAGGGCGTATTTACACGGGACATTCCGGACATCGGTGGGGATCAGGCCGCATCGGAGGAGGCGGACTTCGTGCCCCGCAGGAACTCCTTCCAGCCCCCCGTCGGCTGCTGCCCCACACCGAGCGTGCGCAGCTTCGCGAGCACCTCGGGCTTCTGCACGTCCATCCAGTCCACGAACTGCCGGAAGGAGACCAGCCGTACGTCGCCGCCCTTCTCCTTCTCGCGCGCGATGTGCTTGAAGGCCTCCTCGACGGCGTCCATGTAGATGCCGCCGTTCCACTGCTCGAAGTGGTTGCCGATGAAGAACGGCGCCCGATTCGTCTCGTATGCCCGCTGGAATCCCTGGATGTAGGCCTGCGCGGACTGCTTGCGCCAGCCCGGGTAGTTGTAGGCGGGCGCCTTGGTGGAGTTCACGGACTGGTTGGCGAGCATGTTGTAGTCCATGGACAGCACCTCGAAGGAACGTCCGGGGAAAGGTATCTGCTGCAAGGGCAGGTCCCAGATCCCCAGCTTCTTGTCCGGCCACGTCTGACGGCCGCCCGGCGAGGAGGCGTCGTAGCGCCAGCCCAGCTTGCGGGCGGTGGGCAGCAGGTTGTTCTGGCCGAGCAGACAGGGCGTACGGCCGCCGACCAGTTCCTTGTCGTAGTCGAACGGCAGCGAGGGCAGGTTCGTCCACCCGGTGTTGGTCCGCCACTCCTTCACGAACGCCTTGGCCTGCCGGATCTCGCTCGCCCACTGCTGCGGGGTCCAGTTGCCGACCGTGCCGGTGCCGCCGCAGAAGTGCCCGTTGAAGTGGGTGCCGATCTCGTGGCCCTCCAGCCAGGCCCGGCGCACGTTCGTCAGCGTGGCCTTGATGTGCGGGTCGCTGAGGTAGCCGATGTCGGAGGCGCCGCGCGGGTTGTTCGGGGGCTCGTACAGCCGCTTCTTCGACTCGGGCAGCAGGTACAGCCCCGAGAGGAAGAAGGTCATGCTCGCGCCGTGCTCCTTGGCCAGGTCCAGGAAGCGCGGGAAGAGGCCGTTGCCGACCTCGCCGGCGCCGTCCCAGGAGAAGATCACGAACTGCGGCGGGGTCTGCCCCGGCTCCAGCGGCTCGGGCTTGCGCGGCTGGTGCGGCTGCTTGCCGGTGAAGGAGGTCGAGCCGTCGCCGATGGGCCGCGCGGGGCGCGCACCGCTCCCCTTCCCATCCCCGTGACCGGGCTTGCCCCGGCCGGAACCGTTCGGGTGCCCGTCGCCGTCCGAGGACGTGAGGCTTCCGCAGCCGGCGAGCGAGGCGGCGGCGGCCGCGCCCGCGCCGAGGCCGAGAACTCCCCGCCGGGAGAGGGTCCGGGAGAAGGTGCGCATGGAAATCCCCGATTCGTCGCGCCTGCTGTTCGTCACCCAGACAGAGGGCACGGCGATCGGGGAGGTTCCGCTCATTCTTATGTTTTTCGCAAGGTTTCCGGCAAAGGCACCCTAAGTCACGCCAAACGGACTGTCAGTGCACCGGAGTCCGGCCGGTCAGGCGCCGAAGGCCTTTCCCTGCGCGGTTCCCTTGCCCTTCTGGGGCTTGGCGCCGGCCCGCAGATGGACCGGGACCAGATCGATGGCGGGCTCGCTGTAGCCCACGGACACGATCTTGTCACCCAGATATGTGAAAGTCGTCAGGGAGGCGAGCGTGCACTGCCGCTTGCGCGGGTCGTGCCACAGCCGCCGCCGCTCGACGTACGACCGCACGATCCAGATCGGCAGCTGATGGCTGACCAGCACCGCCTCGTGCCCGCGCGCCCGGTCCCTGGCCGCGTTCAGCGCGCCCATCATCCGCACGACCTGGTCCACGTACGGCTCGCCCCACGACGGCCGGAACGGGTTGACGAGGTGCTTCCAGTTGTCCGGCTTGCGCAGCGCGCCGTCGCCGACGCCGAACGTCTTGCCCTGGAACACGTTCTCGGCCTCGATCAGCCGCGCGTCGGTGTCCAGGTCCAGCCCGTGCGCCTTGGCGATCGGGGTGGCCGTCTCCTGCGCCCGCTCCAGCGGGGAGGAGCACACATAGGTGACGTCCCGTGAGGCGAGGTGCTCGGCGACCCGCTCGGCCATCTGCCGGCCCAGCTCGGACAGGTGGTAGCCGGGCAGCCGCCCGTACAGGACGCCGTCCGGGTTGTCCACCTCGCCGTGCCGCATGAGGTGGACGACGGTGATGTCCTTGTTCTCGGGTGAGGTGCTCATTCCGCCGTGGCCTCCGCAGCCGCCCGGGCCGCCGCCGGAAGGGCGTCGGCGATCTTCTGAACGGCCCGCTCGTCATGGGCCGTGGACACGAACCAGGACTCGAAGGACGACGGCGGCAGGTACACGCCGTTCGCCAGCAGCGAGTGGAAGAACGCGGTGAAGCGGTACGACTCCTGCCGCTTGGCGTCCTCGTAGGTGCGCACCTGCCGGTCCGTGAAGAACACGGAGAACATGTTGGACGCGGTCTGCACCCGGTGCGCGACTCCCTCCTTCGACAGCGCCTCGCCGACGAGGGTGCGGATCTGCTCGGAGACGGCGTCGATCCTGTCGTAGGCCGCGTCGTCGAGCAGCCGCAGCTGGGCGAGACCGGCCGCGGTGGCGACGGGGTTGCCGGAGAGGGTGCCGGCCTGGTACACGGGCCCGGCGGGGGCGAGGTGCGCCATGACGTCGGCGCGACCGCCGAAGGCCGCGGCGGGGAACCCGCCGCCCATGACCTTCCCGAAGGTCATGAGGTCCGGCTTCACGCCCTCCACGCCGTACCACCCGGCGCGGCTGGTGCGGAACCCGGTCATCACCTCGTCGGAGATGAACAGGGCGCCGTTCTTCTGGCAGGCGTCCTTCAGGCCCTGGTTGAACCCGGGGTCCGGCGGCACGACGCCCATGTTCCCGGGCGACGCCTCGGTGATCACACAGGCGATCTCGCCGGGGTGCCGGTGGAAGGCCTCCTGCACGGCCTCCAGGTCGTTGTACGGCAGCACGATCGTGTCGCCGGCCTGGGCCCCGGTGACACCGGGGGTGTCCGGCAGCGCGAAGGTGGCGACACCGCTGCCGGCCGCGGCGAGCAGCGAGTCCACGTGTCCGTGGTAGCAGCCGGCGAACTTGATCACCTTGGACCGCCGGGTGAACCCGCGGGCGAGCCGGATCGCGGACATGGTCGCCTCGGTGCCGCTGCTGACGAGCCGTACCTGCTCGACGGGCTCGACCCGGGCGACGATCTCCTCGGCGAGCGCGACCTCGCCCTCGCCGGGCGTGCCGAAGGACGTACCGCGGGCGACGGCCTCCTGGACGGCGGCGATGACCTCGGGGTGGGAGTGCCCGAGGATCATGGGCCCCCAGGAGCAGACCAGGTCGACGTACTCGCGGCCGTCGGCGTCGGTGAGGTAGGCCCCCTTGCCCGACACCATGAACCGGGGCGTGCCGCCGACGGCGCGGAAGGCGCGCACCGGGGAGTTCACTCCGCCCGGGGTGACGACGGAGGCGCGGTCGAAGAGCGCCTGTGAGGCGGGCGCGTCGTAGGGATAGGGCGTTTCGCTCATGGCACTCATGACGTGCGGCTTCTCCGGCTTCTCGGACTCCGGTTGCGGGGTGACCTCCTCAGGGTAGGCCGCGGCCCGGGCGGACCGCGGTCGGCCTCGGTATCAGAGCGGCGCCATTCCTCATCTGCGAGACTGAGACCTGATACACACAGCGCATACGCACGTAATGATCAGAGGCCGGGAATTTCCCGCGCGGACTGTTGTTCCACCGTACGTTTCGGCGGGCGGCCGTGGGGGAGGTCACTGACACGATGATCGGGTTGCGTGGCGGGGGCCACGCGTCCTAGAAAAGCAGTCGGGTGGAGATATGCATCGCGGTGGCGGACTGGGCGAGGGGACTGATGACCTGGGTCCTCGACGTGCCCGGCGGGGAAGGCACCGGCGCGACGCGGAGGAAACCGAAGCACGTCAGACACAGGGTGTACCGAGTGAGCCCGAGCGGTACGACCGGCAGATCGACAGCCGGCTCGACCACCGGGCCGACCGCCTCCGGGCGGGGAGCAGGAATGGTGGTCGGGTGGGGGTGACGTACAAATACTTCGGCGCGCCGGACGGCGCGACCGCGGCCCGCGTCCCCATCTCGATGCGTCCCGAGGAACTCGGCGGCGACGAGCTGGGCATGAACGGCATGTTCACCAAGATCAAGCCGGAGACGATGGCCGCGATGGTCCTGACCGGCATCGAGGGCGTCCCCCTGCACAAGGTGCCGCCCCTGGAACTGGTCGTCCTGCACCCCGACTACGCGGTCGTCAAACTCCCCATGACGGTCGTCGACCCCCTCCGCGGCATCGGCGAGGAAGCGGTGGGCGCGGCGGCGTTCATCTGGTCGACGGTCCCGGACCGGGGCGGCCCGCGGGACGCGTTCAACGTGTACCAGCTGCTGCACGAGTGGCAGGACTTCAGCCATCGGCTGCATGAGGCGGGGCATCAGCCTTATTGCCTTGTGTGGCCCTGAGCTGCGGCTTCGTGGGGTTTGGGCGAGGTTTTCGGTCCCGCTCTCGCCCCGGCCCAGCCCGCAGCCGAGGTGAGTTCGCCGCCGGCCTGAAGCGTTTCGGCAGTCCGGCTATGACGGCGCGGACGCGCTTCAGCGACCAAGGGTGATCTTCCTCTTGGTCGCGGTCAGCAGCTCGGTGCCGCGCAGGCGCGTAGCGGAGCACGGCGCCGAGACGGTTCCGGCCACGGGGCAGCAACGCCGGTGACTCCACAACCGCCGCAAGCACGGCGGCGGTGATCACGATCCGCAACGAGCCACGCGTCGCCGGCCGTCACGGTCGGCGACGCCAATGCCGCCTCCTACGGTGCGGCCCTGCTACGCGGCTTCGGCTTCACAGGCGACGCACAAGGCATCAGCCCGTGCGACCCAGGCCAGCACCTCGACCAGGTGCTCGGCCAACAGCCCGACCTGGGGATCAGGCTGAACAAGGGCGGTCTCCTGACCGCGAGCGGTGCGCTCCCTCGCCCACTCGTGATCGAGGTCGGTGAAGTCGTCGTCGATCCAGACGGCTGGTGCATCGCCGAGCCAGGCGTCGACGTGGTCGCGTTTCCACAGGTAGCCGTTTGGGTGGCTGGTCGTGATCTGCGGACGCGGCAGGTCGACGTGAGGCAGGGGCGGGATACCGAGGAGCGGGCCGAGGAGCGTGGTGGCGTCCTGGCGCCAACTGGTGCACCAGACAGGGATGACCAGGCCGGTCCGGATCACGTGCATGAGCAGGGGGCCGTGCGCAGGATTGAGCCAGATGGTGACCGGGTTGTCGGCGGTCCGGCCGGTGGGTACCACGTCGTGGCGCGTATGGGTCTCGGGGCCGGCTCCTTCCGCGTCCGGGAAGGGGATGAAGACACCGTCGACGTCGAGAAGCAGGTAGGGCGGGCGCATCGGGTTCTCCCAGGGGGCCGGGGGCTGGGGGCTGGGGTCAGAGCTTGCGCGCGGTGATCAGCAGGGTGGTGGGCCGGAGGCCGTGACGGGCGTCGTGGAATTCCTTGGCCGAGGCGAGCCAGAGACCCGCTCGCCCGAGGTGTTCCTCCCACCGTTCGGCGTCGAACTCCCAGCGCGCGATGGGCAGGCGCGTGCGGTCGGGGAGGGTGAGGTGGTCCCGGCTCGGCCGGTCATCGGTGGAAGGGCGCCTGCCGCCCCGCTGAGGGTGGGGGACGGAGAAGGCGAGGGTGCATCCGGGTTTGAGGTGCTGGGCGATGGCCGGGAGCAGAAGCTCAGGGGCAACGAGACCGATCGCTCCGAAGACGGAGTAGATCGCGTCGAAGAGCTCGTCGGAGGCTTGCAGGTAGTGCAGGGCGTGGCCGGCGACGAAGGTCAGGTTGTTCAGCCGGCCGTAGTGCGAGCGGGCTCGGCGGACCTGAAGGCCGACGAGGTCGACGCCGGTGACGTGGGCACCGTAGCGGGTGGCGAGGTGGGCGGCGTTGTGACCGGGGCCGCAGCCGAGTTCCAGCAGTCGCTTGCGGCGCAGATCCGGTCCGAGGATCTCGGCGCCGGGTCCGCTGCCGGGCCGTGTGGTCCATGCCATCCGCGCGGGGACGGACAGGGGCTCGGCGGGGCTGGCCGTAGTGCGCTGGAGCGCGTGGACGTACCAGGGGGATGCCTGGGCGAGCACGTCAGACCTCCAGGAGGTGCAGCACGTCAGTGAGGTGTCGGCGCACGGCCTTGATGTAGGCGGGGTCGGTGGCCGGGTCGTTGATCCAGCGAACGGACTGCTCCATGAACCACTCGACGGCCCAGACGCGATGCCAGCCCAGCGCCCACTTCTCCGCCGGAAGCCCGCCACGCTCGGCGAGGGCGTCAGGGGTGCCGCCCTCGGTGACGTACGTCTCCAGGAAGACGCGCAGACGTACGGGGTCGGGGTCGTCGATGGTGCCGTGCCAGCTGGCGAGGTCGAGCAGGCCGGGGCCGGTGAAGGCGCGGGCGAAGTCCAGCAGACGCCAGCCGCGCCGGCCGATGTGGAGGCTGGTGGGGTGGAACTCGGAGTGCACCCAGCCGAACGGGCCGACCGTGGCGCCGGCCGAGCGCGCTTCGGCGGCTTGGGCGATGCGGTCGAGAGCGCCCTCGATGTCGTGGGTGTCCTCCCACCGGTCGGCCTTGCGCAGGTGGCCGAGGTGTTCCAAGGCTCGCGCCGGGAGGTCGCGCAGACCTTCGTGATCGAGGACAGGCAGGGCCGCGGCCGGGCGGGTGCGGTGCAGGACCATGGCTGTGGCGGCGCCGTCGAGGTCGTCGGCTTCGCGGATGGGAGCGCCGAGGTCTTCCAGCAGCATCCCGAGCCAGCCGTCCAGGACTGCGGAGGCGTGAACGGAAGGGACGGGGACGCCGACCGTTTTTGCCAACCGGAGTGCCTGGTCCTCCCTGTCGAAGGGCCTCCTGGCGTACTTGAAGATGGCGGTGCTGCCGTCGGTGAAGGTCAGGCGCTCGACGGCGGACATGGACCAGACGCGCACCTCCTCACGCGATGCGCAGGTCTGGTTGGCGAGGGTCAGGAGGTTGTCCAGGAGTTCGGCATTGAGGGTCGCGTCCATGAAGGGCTCTCCAGTGTGGTGGTGGCGTCCGGGGCGGGCGAGAAGTGCTGGCCCGCCCCGGAGCCGGGTGCGTGCGGTGTGCTGCTACGCGGCAGGGCTGACGCGGTGGGCGTAGACCTGCTCGATCCAGCCGGCCTTGAAGGCCGCGAGGTCGTCGCGGAAGGCGGCCATCGAAGCACCGTAGGGCGCGACGACGCCGCCGGACTGGTCCGGCACGGACTGGCAGCCGTGCACGAGCCGGCCGCCGAGGGCGGCGTGGGCCTTGATGGACTCGATGCGGCGGTGCTCGTTGAACCAGCCGCCGTGGTAGACCTCGTCCAGCATCCCGCCCATCTCGTCGTCCAGGTCGAAGACGACCGAGGTGGCGGCCGGGAAGAACCAGCACGGGCCGACGTTGGAGATGTGTCCGTCCAGCTCGACCTTGTTGAGCGCCATCAGCGTGGCTGCCTCGCGGAGCATCCGAAGGTGATCGGCGGTGATCTGCGGCAGGCCGAGGCCGGCGAGGTGCTCGTCGCGGAACAGGTAGGCGTACACCTCGTAAGCGGTGGCCAGCACGCGGGCGGCGTCCGGGGTGGACTCGCCGTGAGCCTTGATGAAGTCCAGCGCAAGCTGCTCGACCGCGCTTTCGGTCGTCTCCTCCACGTCCAGGAGCTGGGACTTGACCAGCCCCCACTCGGCGACGAGCCAGGTGTGGGACTCGAAGCGGAAGAAGTACTCGGCCGGGTCGATGGTGATGCGCCGGCCGTCGACCTGGATGCCCGGCAGTCGGCTCCAGCGCTCGTCGAACGCCTGGGGCAGCTCGACCGTGATGGCCGTGGTGTCGATGGTGGTCACCGTGTCTCCGTCTCTGATCGGCCGGGTTCGGGCACAGGCATGCCCGAACCCGGATCGGGCGTACGGAACTTCAGGGAGCCGCCCGGCCGAAGGGGGAGCCTGGTCTCGGTGTCGGACCGGGCCGGGCGGCTGATATTCAGTGAACACGCCGTCACGCACAGTGGGTACGGTGAGAGGCGGTCGAGGCGGTATACGCGGTTTACAGCTCTGGAGCGGAGGCGATCGTGGCAGCGCAGAGAGAACCCAACTCCCGCCTGCGCGAGACCATCGGAGCGATGGGCTGCACCTACGAGGCTCTGGCGAGGGATATCCGACGCATCGCCGCAGAGAACGGCGACACCCTCCAGACCAACAAGTCGGCTGTCTCCCATTGGGTGAACGGCATCCGCCAACCGACCGTCCGGACCGCCCGGTACCTTGCCGAGGCACTGTCCCGGCGAGCAGGCCGCACGGTCACCGAGACGGAGATTGGTCTCCGCGGAGGCGAGGCACCGACCGAGCAGGCGGATCCAGTCCTCGCCGCGACCGACCTGGGCCGTGCCGACGTCGAACGCCGACGCTTCCTGGCCGTGGCCGCTTTCACCGCAGCCGGCGTCGCCATGCCCCTTGCCTATGACCACGAAGCCACAGCGCGCATGCTCCGAGCCCGCACCGGCAGCTCCCTGGTCGGTGCGGAGGACGTGGACGTCGTACGCCAGATCACAGCAGCTTTCAGTGCCGCCGACGAACGTCTCGGCGGCGGCCATGGACTCACCACCGTCACCGCGTATCTCGCCGACACCGCTGCCCCCATGCTCCGCGGACGGTTCCCGAACGAAGCCTTACGCGAGGCAGCCTTCGGAGCGGTCGCAGAACTCGCCTACCTCGCAGGGTGGAAGCACCACGACCTCGGCCAGGAAGGCGCCGCCCAGCGTTACTACCAGGTTGGCTACCAACTCGCCTGCGCCGACCCGCACGGCCACGCCGCCTGGATGATGCGCGCCCTCGCCCACCAAGCCCTCAGCCTCAAGCAGCCCCACCACTGCGTCGACCTCGTCGAGGGCGCACTGATGCGCGGCCTGGGCCGCGTCGACGGCCAGACCGAGGCGCTGCTCCACATCACCCGTGCCCGCGCGTACGCCGCTGTGGGCGAGAAGCCGGCAGCGGCCCGCGCCCTGCTCGCCGCCGAAGATGCCCTCCTACGCGAAGACGGCCCACAGCCCAGTTACTCCCGCGTCAGCGGCCCGGCAGCCGGCACCGTCGCCAGCCACACCGCCCGCACCCTGACCGACCTTGCCGACCACGTCGGCACCCAGCAACAACACCGCGACGCCCTGGTGCGCTGGGATCCCGAGAAGTACAAGAGGGTCCACGCGCTCACCTACGCCGACCTCGGCGACAGTCTCGCCGCCCAAGCCCGAGCCGACGAAGCCGTCGCCGCCTGGTCCCAGGCCATGTCCCTCATGGAGGGCATGACCTCAGACCGCACCCGCAAGGCGATCACCTCACTCCGTTCCACCCTCGCCATCTACCAGCGTCGCAGAGTGCCCGGAGCTGGCGAACTCGCCCGTCGCGCACGCGAAGCACTGGCCTAAGCTGCCCATCAACCGGCCGACGAAGGGACACAACCCGTGGCTCAGCGGACAACCGACGACCAGCCCACAGCTCTCAAGCCCGCCCTCGAATCCATGACTCTGCTGGTCGCCGCCGTCATCGTCCACGACAAGGCCACCAACCGCGTCGTCCTCCTCCAGCGCAGCCAGAACGCCAAGTTCGCACAGGGTATGTGGGACCTGCCCGTCGGCAAGAGCGAGCCCGGCGAGCCGATCACCGAGACCGCCGTACGCGAGCTGTACGAGGAAACCGGCCTCACTGTGAAGCCTGAAGCCCTGCAGGTCGCCCACATCATCCATGGCGCCTGGGGAGTCGAGGCACCCAACGGCTTTCTCACCGTCGTCTTCGCCGCCCACGAATGGACCGGCGAACCAGAAAACCGCGAGTCGGGCAAGCACGCCCAGGTCTGCTGGGTTGACGCCGGTGCCATCCCGGAGGAATTCGTGGACACCACCGCCAGCGCTCTGCACCGATATCTCGCCGATGGTCCGCAGGTGTCGCTGAACGGCTGGAAGTAAGCACTCGAGGCCCCCCCACGCCGACTGGCTTCGTACTTCATGCCTGGCTGCCACGGCGAACCGCTTCAATGTGCCGCGCCTGCGCGGCAGCTGGTATGTCGGCCTGACCGTCTCCCTCCAGATGCGCTATCACCGCCCGGTCCCGCTGGAAACACCCCTGCGCATCCTCGCGCGCGTCACCGGCACAGCCGACCGCAAGATCTCGGTGAGCGGTTCGTTCACCAGCCGGGCAGCCCCTGACACAAGCCTCGTCACGGCTGACGGAACCTTCGTCGGCCCCGACCCGCACCGCGCCCGTGCACCCTCTGGTGAACCGGTCCACCAGGGCACACCCAGGGCACATGAGCACGGGAAACGGCGTTGACCCGTGAAAACTGCCGAGGAGAGTTCGCGCAGGTCAACGCACATTTCACCGAGAAGCCCCAGGTCAGCATCCTGCCCCTCCCATTCACGAGGCAGGACTTCAGTCATCGGCTGCATGAGGCGGGGCATCAGCCCTATTGCCTTGTGTGGCCCTGAGCCGCGCCTGGGGCGTCGCGTCCTCGGCTGAGGAGGGTGGCGATCGGGAGGGCCGCCGTCAGGCCGCTCAGGAGGATCGCGGCGAGGGCGCCCAGGACGGCGGGCTGGTCGGCGAAGGCCAGGCCGATGGCGGCCAGAGCGGGGCCCGCGTTGCGCACCGAGGCGACGCCTCCCATGGTGGTGCGGCGTGCCATCGGGCCGCTGGCCAGCAGCGTGCCCGCGGCGAACGCGAGCACCGCGAGCAGGAATCCCGCGAGCAGGGCCAGTGAGCCGAAGAGGGCGGCGACGTCCTGCCAGCTGCCCAGCAGCATGCCCGCCAGCACGATCAGGAACGTGACGTTGGAGACCGCGGTCGCCCCGGGCTGCCACGACTGGGCGGTGGGCTCGGCGTAGCGGCGCAGGAGCAGGCCGACGGCGAACGGGACGAGTTGCAGCAGCGCCACCGTCCGTACCAGTGCGCCGACGTCGAGGGAGACCTCGGTGCCGATGTCGGCGGCGGCGAGGATGGCGTTGGCGGTGGGCGCGAAGGTGAGGCTGCCGACGGAGGCGAGCAGTACCTGCATGGCCGCGCCCGCGACGAGGTCGCCCTGCTGCACCGCCGCCAGCTTCGCCCCGAAGGGGCCGCCCGGGGACGAGGCGATCAGGACGAGGGCCACGAAGGAGGCCGAGGGGAGACCGAACAGCGCGCCGATGCCCCAGCCGAGCAGCGGGACGACCACCATGTTGGCGATCAGTGCCGGCAGCAGGAGGGGGACGTCGGTGAAGACGCCGCGCAGTGCCGGGACGGTGGCTCGCAGACCGGCGGCGAACATCGTGGCCGCGATGAAGACGACGGTGACCGCGTTGAGGACGAGATGCAGGGTGTCCATGGCGCTTCCCCTCAGGCGACAGCCCGCCTCGCGGGCGTACCACGGCCCGCGCCGCCGCGCCGTTCAGTCGCGCAGGTCCCCGAGCCAGCGCAGGGCGGTGAGACCGGGCAGGAAGCAGTACTCGCCTCCTCGGGTGGTGACGAACCGGGGCAGCGCGGCCAGTCGGCGCCGCACCGGCCGCCGGGGAATGGTGTAGCCGGTCTCCTCGTCGGCGGCTCCGACGACGGGGTCCCTCACGTTGCCGGCTCCGAAGAAGACGCCGTCGTTCATCCACTCCGACTGGACGAACTCGAACTGCCGGCCCAGGTGGGCGCCGATGAACGCGAACATCAGGCCGCGGTCCACACCGTCGTCCTCCAGTACCCCCTCGGGCAGCGGCGGGCCGTAGACGGCGCCGCGCCGGATCATGCGGTGGAGCCGGACCTCCCCGGCCACCGAGGCGTCGCGCGGGTTGGCCCGGCGGATGTGGCAGCCGCCGGGGGTGAGGAATCCGGTCGGGTCGTTCTCCTCGTACAGGAAGGTGTTGCGGCGGTGCGGGTCGGTGCCGAGGGCCGGGTCGTCGTGCCGCGGGGCGAGGGCCAGCGGGGCACCGCTGCGCCAGCGGCCCATGATCTTGGCCGCGATCAGTTCCTCGTCCTCGGGCCCCGTGGCGTTGTCCCGCAGGTAACGCCTGAACGCGGCGGCGTTCTGGTGGAGTTTGCGGAAGACCGCGTAACTGCCGTTGCGTCCCAGCACATCCGGCTGCGGCGCCTGGACACCGCCGAGCTCGTCCGGGTAGCCGAGGACGAACTCCCCGCTCTTCAGGGGCACCTCCAGCTCGTTGGACCCCGGGATGCCGCTGCCTTCGACGGCCGGATGGCTGACGCCGTCGAGGTAACCGAAGTGTTCCTTCTCGGTGGGCAGCGCGTAGCAGTCCTGCCGCCAGATCGCCGTCACGCCGGGGAGGCGGTCGTAGGCGGGGCGGGCGCGGTCGATGGCCGCCTCCAGGCGCGGGGGGTCGGGGGCGACCGCCGTGATCACCACATGGACGTCGTGCGTGCCGAGCGGTGCCTCCCACTGCTGCGGACTGCTCGCTCCCTCGTCGCGCAGCGCCCGTGCCCGGGCCGCCATGCCCTGCCGGAACTCCCAGGCGAAGGTGTCCAGCGAGGAGCGTGGCACCCCCAGTGCCGCCAGGCCCCAGTACGTGACGGCGACACTGACCCAGGTGTCCCCGAGGGGGCTGGCGGTGTCGGCGGCGGAGGTCGCCACCGCGCTCGTCCGCCGCATCAGCTCCCGGCCCTGGGAGCGGTCGTCGATGCGGAAGACCAGGTACGTCGCCGCGTAGGGGGTCGGCCGGGAACTGAGGACCCCGCGCTGGATGTCGTCCAGCTCCAGTGTGACGTCCGCGGGTGCGCTCACCTCGGCCTCCCTGGGGCATCGCTACGAGACGAGGTTGCGCCAGAAGTTGCGCAGGCTGTCGTCGGCGCCGAAGAGCGTGCTGAAGATCGTCGAGTCGGCCAGCAGCACGTCCGCCGCGCGGTCTCCGCTCGGCGGCATCCACAGGAACATGTTGAACTCGGTGTTCCCCTCCTCGGTGAACGGATGGGGCCGGGACAGGTCGATCGGCTGCCGGGCCAGCACGTGGATGTCCTTCGGCTGGTCGGTCGTCACCGCGTAGTGCGGCAGGTGCATGTGGAAGTTGAAGTTCGTGACACCGTTCAGCCATCCCCTCTCGTCCAGGTCCCCGACGGTCGACAGAGGGGCGATCCGCTTGTCCTCACCGGTGGCGGGGCGCAGTCCGTACCGGTTGACGACCGGCACCCCCAGGCCCTTCATCACGTCCCTGACGTAGGTCGCGAACCGCTGCTGGCGAGGGACCAGGGGGTCGCCGTGGTGGCGGTGCTCCACCTCGCGCACGGACAGGTCGTCCGACGCGCCGACGTCGTGGTGGGGCCCCAGCACGAGGCGGGCGTCCTCCCGGGCGAGGAAGGACCGCAGCGCCTCGATCTCGCCGGGCTCGGCCTCCTGGCCGGTGACCATGTGGTCGAGTCCGAAGACGAACAGCACGTCCGTGTCGGCCAGCACCCGTTCGTCGAGCGGTGTGCGGAAGCCCGCCTGGTCGATGCGCTGGTAGACCGGGACGGTATGTCCCGTCACCTCCTCGACGAAGTCCTGGAACGGCACCCAGGCCCAGAAGAACAGCTCCAGGGAGCCCGCGATGGTCTGCTGGAACCGGTACGGGTCGGACCACTGCGGGTCCTCGTAGGCCGGCCACGCCACCCGCCTCACCTCGGTCAGCGTGGAGAACCGGTTGTCCAGCTCGGCCGGGTTCCGGCCCGCCTCGGCGGGATAACTCCACGAGACGTAGATGCTCACGCGTCGCCCCGCGGGGGTGTACGTCCGGGGAACGTGCCTCTGGTTGTAGGTCCGCGCGGTTTCGGCCCCGCTCATCGCCCAGCCCTCACTGCATCTGATCGAGCATCTCCGACAGAGCGCCCCTGATCCGCAAAGCCTTCTTGATCTCGTCCGCCGTCACGTACGGGTACTCGCCGTACTCGATGAAACTCGGACAGTGGTGTGCCCGGACGAACCTGACGAACGCCTCCGGGTTGGTCCGCCAGTCCTCCGGGAAACCTTCCAGGTGCTCGAACGCCGTGCTCACGCCTGCTTTCGAGAAGAGCGCGACGGCGTCCTCGGTGTACTTGTCGAAGTCGGTGTCGAAGATCCCCTGGTACATGAAGCGCGTGTCGTCGTCGAAGAGGACCCAGCGCAGGTAGTGCAGCTTCAGGGGCGCGAGAAGGTACGGATCCTGTTCCAGCGCCTCGGCCAGCGCATAGCCGTACTGGCGCATCGCGTCGGCGTGGCCGGGCTTGACCGGTGCGACGATGGTGAACCCGTAGCACGCCGGAGTCCTGGGAAAGACCGGCCCGTACTTCCCCTGTTCGAGATGGTCCGTCTCCTTGGGGAGGACGACCGCCTGAGGCTTGATCTCCATGCCCGCTCCTCCCGCCATCGAGTGGCCGGTACGGATCCATTCTGCTGCCCGGCCGGGGGGCGCGCCCGCTGGGCGGGAGGAGATCAGGTCCTGCGCGGCGGCGGCTGCTCAGGCGGTCCGCTCGCCTGTTCCGGGTGAGGGGCGCACCCGGCGTGGCCGCCCCTCCCGGCCTGGCTCAGTTCGCGTGGGGCCGGCCGTCCCGCACCCACGCCACCAGGACCAGGGCGGCGGTGACGTACATGACGACGCTGAAGGTGGCCACGGACTCCACGTACTGCTCATAGCCCGCCGAGCGCAGTTGCAGCGCGAGCGAGCCGAGCGCCGTCCCCAGCGCGGCGGTGGCGGCGGACACGGCCACGAACGGTGCCTTGGTCATGGGCACTTCCTTCCTCACCTGACAAGTGATCAGGCCCGAGCGTACTCCTTCGTCACTGGTCGGCCACGATGAGCCGGTAACCGACGTCGAGGGATGCGAGCGTGAGCAGCTCGGCGTAGCGGGTGTGCCAGCGGCCGGTCCTCACGTCGTCCGCGAGCCGGGTCAGGCCCGGCGCGAGTGCGGCGTCGCCGGTCTGGGCCAGCATGGAGATCCCCGCACGCACGTGGGGGTCGAGGTAGGCGTGTGGGCGGCGCCAGTACGCGGCACCGAAGCCGTCGACGCAGTCGTGCGGGACGTGGACCGCTTCCTGGCGGCCCCCGCCGAGCAGGTCGATCAGCCGGTCGGTGGGGACGGCCCGGCTGTCGTCGAACGCGGCTGCCTCCGGGAGGTAGTCCCGTACGAGCCAGAACCGCTCGCGGAAGACGTGCTGGTCCCACGTGAGGACGACGACGCGGCGGCGGGCGACCCTGCGCAGCTCTCCGATGCCGGCCGCCAGGTCGGCCCAGTGGTGCACGGTCAGCAGCGCCATGACGGCATCGGTGGCGTCGTCGCGCAGCGGAAGGTGCTCCGCGACGGCCTGCACCGCGGGAGCGGAACCCGGCGGACGCTGGCCGATCATGACCCGGCTGGGTTCGACCGCGAGGACCGTCTGCGGCGGTTCGTACGAACCGGTGCCCGCTCCGACGTTGAGCACGTCCGCCGCGTCCCCGATCGCCGCGCTGATCCGGGCGGCGATCCGCGGATCGGGCCGGCGCGTCCGGGCGTACGTCGCGCCGAGTGTGTCGTAGACGGCCATGGCGGTCAGTATGCAGGGCGCCCGCGGTCGGCGTCGGCCCAACAGCCCTGTCAGGGCTCACCGTTCGGGCGGCGTGTCAGCGCACGCGGTCGAGCAGTTCCAGGGCCTCCTCCCAGCGGAAGCGGTCGCCCGTCCCGGAGTCGTACGGTTCCTGGGAGCCGATCAGGACGCCCATCGACCGCAGCCGCTCCAGGCTCTGCCGGTAGGCGGGGTGGGCGGCCTGGGCGGCGTTCAGGCAGGGCAGGGCGACCGTCGGGATGCCCATGCCGTACGCCTCGCACAGGATGCCCAGCGCGAGGGTGTCGGAGATCCCGGCGGCCCACTTGTTGAGGGTGTTGAAGGTGGCCGGGGCGACCGCGATGGCGTCCGCGGGCGGCAGCGGGCGCGGGTCCCCCGGCCTGCGCCAGGCGGAGCGGATCGGGTAACCGGTCTGTGCCTCGACCGCCTTGGCGTCGATGAAGCCGAGGCCCTGGGGTGTGGCGACGACACCGACGTCCCAGTTCGCCTCCTGGGCGACGGTGATCAGTTTGCCGACGTCGGGGGCGATGCCGCTCGCGCAGACGACGACGTACAGGAAGGGTTTCTTGTCCGGGGCGGTCGGCTCGGTCACGCGGGCACTCCCAGTCGGCGGCTGATGCGGCGAGGTTCCGGCAGGTTACGTCGGCGGTGCCGGCAAGGGGAGCCGGGTGCGTGCTCACCACCGCGGGCCCTTCACGTGCCCTCGGGCACCGCACGGCGGCCGGCGGCTCCCGCGGCTCAGGCCTCGGCGGCGTGGGCGACCGTGATGTGGTGGTCCCGGCCGGGGGTCTCCAACTCGTCCACGGCCGCAACCGCCAGGTCCTCCGCGCTGATCCAGGAACGGCCGTCGGGCGCGGTCAGGAGGGTGGTCGTACCGCGGCGGTAGCGGGCGGTGCGCGGGCCGGGTTCCAGGACGGCCGGGGGGCTGAGGTAGACCCAGTCGGTGTGGGGGTGGGTCCGGCAGGTGCGGAGCTGGGCCACTCCCGCCGCCGCGACCGGCTGCCACTGCGCCGGAACGTAGACGGGGTTGTCGGCCACGAGGACGTCGGGGGCGCCGGGGCTGCGCAGGGCACCGGCGCCGCCGATCACCAGGACGCGGATGCCCAGCCGTGCGGCCGCGTCCAGAACCGTCCGGGTGGTGGCGAGCAGGAAGTCCTCGTCCACGGGATGGGTGCGTACGGTCAGCACGGCGGCGTCCGCGCCCGAACCCGCCAGCGCCCTGTGGACGGCGTCCGGGTCGTTCGCGTCGACCGGGACAGGCGTCACGCACGGATGCTCGCTCGTCGGCTTGCGGGACAGGGCCAGGACCTGGTGTCCACGGGCGGCGGCCTCGGCGGTCACCCGGCCGCCGACCATGCCGGTGGCGCCGAGGACGGCGATGGTCAGGCGTGGGCTCATCGGTGTCGATCCCCTTGTCTTCGTGGGCTTCTTCGGTGGGTCCAGTTGTGCGGCGAGCATGGCTGTGAGGGCCAGGGCGAAGCCGGCCGTCCGGAGCGGGCTCAGGGACTCGCCCCGGAGCGTGCCGATGACCGTGGCGACCAGCGGCGAGAGCAGGACGAGCGGGGCGGAGGCGCCGACCGGGAGGCGGGCTATCCCACGGAACCAGAGCGTGTACGCGATCAGGCCGCCCATGCTGCCGAGCCACAGGTAGCCGACGGCCGCACCGGCGTCGATCCGCGGCGGCAGCCCCTCGACCGTCAGTGCCGGCAGGAGCAGGAGCAGTCCGCCGGCCGTGAGTTGCCAGGCGGCCAGGGTGAGCGGGCCCGCGCCCGGGGGACGGCCCCAGCGCTTGGTGAGGACGACCCCGGTGGCCATGGCGGCCGTGCCACCGAGGCCGGCGAGTACGCCGACGGCGTCCAGGCGGGCCTGCGGGCCGAGGACGACCAGTCCGACGCCGGCCACGCCGAGCACGCCCCAGGCCCAGCGCCGGACGGTCGGCCGGTCCTGGAGCACCGGGACCGCGAGGGCGGCGACCAGCAGTGGCTGCGTGGCACCGAGGGTGGCGGCGACCCCGCCGGGGAGTCGTTCGGCCGCCAGGAACAGCAGCGGGAAGAGGACGCCGATGTTGAGCGCGCCGAGGACGCCCGCCTTCCACCACCAGGCGCCCTGCGGGAGGGCACGGGTGAGCACCAGGCCGAGCAGCCCGGCGGGCAGGGCGCGCATGAGGCCGGCGAACAGGGGGTGGCCGGGCGGGAGGAGCGCGGTGGTGACGACGTAGGTCGTGCCCCATGCCGCGGGGGCGAGGGCGGTCAGGAGGACGGTTGCCGCTCTGTCGGCGTAGGCAGGCATGTGACGAGTCTCGGCAGTGAACCGGTCATGCGTCCAAGACATGCTTGCCATCGCAGCCATGCACGAGAACGATGGATGGGTGGACCTCCAGCAGATGCGGTACGTCGTCGCCGTCGCCGAGACCCGTAACTTCACCCGTGCCGCCGAGCGGTGCTTCGTGGTGCAGTCCTCGCTCAGCCACCGGATCGCCAATCTGGAGCGGGAGTTGGGGGTACGGCTGTTCGCGCGGTCCAGCCGGCGGGTGGAACTCACCGGTGCGGGCGAGGCGTTCGTGGCCCGGGCGCGGGAGGCCCTGGCCGCCGCGGACCTCGCCGTGGCCGACGCGGCCGCCGCGAACGGGGTGGTACGGGGGCGGCTTTCCGTCGGCGTGATCGTGACCGCAGCCGCCGTGGACGTACCGGAGCTGTTGCAGCGGTACCGGGCCCGGCACCCGGAGGTCCGGGTCATGCTCCGCTCCGGGCGCAGTGACGAACTGGCGGCGGGCATCCGGAACGGGGACGTGGACATCGCCTTCCTCGGGCTGCCGGAGGGCGAGCTGCCCTCCGGGGTGGAGAGCGTGGTGCTCGACCGCGACGAGCATGTGCTGGTGGCGGCGGCCGGACACCGGCTGGCCGGGGCGGACCGGGTCACGCTGGAGGACATCGCCGGCGAGACATTCGTGGACTTCGTGGCCGGGACGCCGGCCCGGGCCCAGTCGGACCGGGCGTTCGCCGCGGCCGGCCTGGCCCGGGACGTCGCGTACGAGGCCGGGGTCGTCGAGCTGATCACCCGGCTGATCGCGCGCGGACTCGGCATCGCGCTGCTCCCCTCGGCGTTCATCCGCCCGCTGGCCGCCGCCGACCCCGGCCTGGCGCTGGTCCCGGTGGTCGACGGACCGCGCCGAGCCGAGCACCTGGCCTGGAGCCGCTTCGACCCGAGCCCGGCCACCCGCGCGATGCTCGACGTCCTCGGGGTGCGGCCGGGGGCGTAGGCCGCCGGACGACGCGGGTGGTCAGTGCGCGTCCAGGGTGGGCCGTTCCGGCTCGGTGGGGGCCGTGGTGGCGGCCAGGAGACGCAGGGCCGCGTCGGAGGGGGTGCCCGGCTCGGCGGTGTAGGCGATGAGGCGCTGGTCCGCGGTGCCGGGCAGGCACAGGTTCTCGAAGCTCAGCTCCAGGGTGCCGACGGCCGGGTGGTGCAGGGACTTGGTCCCGGAGGTGCAGGTGCGGACCGGGTGCCGGGCCCACAGGGCGGTGAACTCGTCGCTCTGGATGGACAGGTGGCCGATCAGTTCGGCCAGGGCGCGGTCGTCGGGGTGCCGGCCGGCGACCAGGCGCAGGGAGGCGACCGCGAGGTGGGCCTCCTCCTGCCAGTCGGTGTACCGGGCCCGGTAGCGCTCGTCCAGGAACAGCATGCGGACGAGGTTGGGGCGGGCGGCGGGGGTGTCCGGGCCGTCCCACGGCAGGTGCGGGGCGAGCAGGGCGTGGCCGAGCCGGTTCCAGGCCAGGACGTCGCTCCGCCGGTCCAGGAGGAGTGCGGGTACGTCCGTCATGGCGGCGAGCAACTGGCGGGCCGACCGTGTCGCGTGGGCGGCGCGGGTCGCGGGCGGGCGGCGCCGGGCGGCGGGCCGGGCCAGGTCCCTGAGGTGGGCGGTCTCGTCCTCGGTGAGCCGGAGGGTGCGGGCGATGGCGTCCAGCACGGAGTCGGAGACGCCGGCCGCGCGGCCCTGTTCCAGGCGGGTGTAGTGGGTGATGCTGACGCCCGCGAGCAGGGCCAGTTCCTCGCGGCGCAGTCCGGCGACCCGGCGGCGGGCCGGCGCGGCCGGGAGGCCGACGTCCTGCGGCCGCAGCGCGGCACGGCGGGACTTCAGGAAGTCTCCCAGCTCGGACGACGCGTCCATGTCTGCCTCCGGGGAAAGGGGCGTACGCCCTCCGGGTGTGCGGCGGTCGTCGTCCATCCTGCCCGGCGGACGGCGGGAACGGGATGCCCGAGGGTGGTCGTGCGATGACCACCCTCGCGGGGGCCGGTCGCACGGGGGTGCTGGCTGGGGCGGCCGGCACGGAGGAGGTTCATGACCGTCAGCTTCGCCGTACGCCGGTGACGTGGCCGCACGCCGACCGCTTCGCCGCACGCCGGTGACCTGGCCGTACGCCGGCCGCCAGCCGCACGCCGGTGACTTCCGCCGAACAGAGGGGACCGTCTCGTCATGTCCGTCGCAACCGCCCGCCCGGACGGCGCATCCGCCGCCCTGACCCCCCGGCTCCGCCTGGTGCTGGTGCTGCTGCTCGCGGCCCAGTTCATGCTGGCCGTGGACTTCTCCATCCTGAACGTGGCCCTGCCGGTGATCGGTGCGGGCCTCGGTTTCCCGCTCGCCCGTCTGCAGTGGATCGGCACGGCGTTCGCCCTGTGCGCGGCCGGGTTCACGCTGCTGTTCGGCCGGGTCGCCGACCTCTTCGGCCGCCGCCGGCTGTTCCTGGGCGGTCTGGTCGTCCTCGGTGCGGCCTCGCTGGCGGGCGGGCTGGCGCGGAGCCCGGAGGTGCTGATCACGGCCCGGGTGTTCCAGGGGCTGGCCACCGCCGCGGTCACCCCGGCCGGTCTGTCGCTGCTGACGACGGCCTTCCCGGAGGGCCCGCTGCGGGAGAAGGCGCTCGGCCTCAACGGGGCGCTGATGTCGGCCGGTTTCACCACGGGCGCGATCCTCGGCGGGCTGCTGACCGACCTGCTGTCCTGGCGCTGGGCGTTCTTCGTCAACGTACCAGTGGCGCTCGCCGTGCTCCTGGTCGCGCCCGCGGTCATCGCCGAGTCCCGGCCCGCCGAGCGGCCGCGGCTGGACGTGCCGGGGGCGGTCACGGTGACGCTCGGGCTGCTGGCGGTGGTCCTCGGGCTGACGCAGGCCGGTGAGCGGGGCTGGGGCGCGCCGGTCGCGCTGCTGCCGCTGGCGGCCGGGCTGGTGCTGCTGCTGGTGTTCGGGGCGGTGGAGCGCCGGGTGTCCGCGCCGCTGGTGCCGCCGCACGTGCTGGGCAGGCGGTCGGTGGCGTGGGGCAACCTCGCCGGTCTGGTCGCGTTCCTCACCGAGACGTCGCTGGTGTTCCTGCTGACCCTGTACCTGCAGGAGGTGCTCGGCTTCTCCCCGCTGGCCGCCGGGTTGTCCTTCGGTGTGCTGGGTGCGGGGACGGTGGCCGGCGGTGCCCTCGCCCCGCGGTGGATCGGCAGGTTCGGCGCCACCCGTGCGCTCCTGGCCGGCGGGCTCGGCCAGGCCCTGTTCACGGCGGCCCTGCTCGGGCTCGGCACCGGCCGTTCCTCGCTGTGGCTGCTGCTGGCCGCGACCTTCGCCGGCGGTGTGGGCAACATGCTGGTCATCGTCGGGTTCATGGTGACCGCCACCTCGGGTCTCGCCGACCACGAGCAGGGTCTGGCGACCGGGCTCGCGACGATGACCCAGCAGATCGGCATCACCATGGGCACGCCGGTGATGAGCGCGGTGGCCACCGCCGCGATGACCGGTACGGGGGCCCTGGCCGTCCTCGGCGGCCTGAAGACGGCGATCGCGCTGAACGCGGCCCTGGTGCTCCTCGGCACCCTGACCAGCGCGCTGTTCCTGCGGGAAAAGGCCCGCTGACCGGCAGATCGGCGGGTCCGGGAGGCAGTGGCCCGCCGATTCGGTCGAAGGGTTCGAAGTCGGCCCGGTCGCCCGTGGCCGAGGTCGTAGGGGTGCACGAAGGCGGCGGCGGGCGCGGCCGGGAAGCCGCGGCCGCCGACGGTGTGGGTCACGCGCGCAGCCGAGCCGCGGGCACCGACGACGCCCGCCGACGGACGTCAGCAGTACGGCGGCTGGTTGGTGAGGGAGGCCGCCACCCGCATCCACACCCCGAACTGCCGGTACAGCGCGGGCAGCGGGCCGGTCGCCCGGACCGTCCGGGCGTCCTCGGCGGTCACACCGGGGATGCCGAGCAGGGTGGCGGCGACCGAGGCGGACTGCCAGCGGACGGTGAGGGTCGCCTCGGCGGCGGGCGGTGCGGGGCGGGCCGGGGACGGGGTCAGCGCGCGGGTGACCGCCTCCGCGATGGCCTCCCGCGCCTCCGCCTCCGGCCGCAGCTCGGCCGCGAACCGGTCGTGGGCGTACTTCACCGGGACGGTCTCGACCGAGGGGTCCCACTCCGTCATCTCCGCGCACGCCGCGTCGTCACCCGTGAGGGCCACGACCGGCACGCCGAGGGCCGCCGCCGTGGCGTGGGCGAGGCCGATCTCGCCGACCGGGCGGCCGTCCAGCCACATGTCCTCGATCTCGTGGCCCATGAAGCTGTGGCTGAGCACGCCCAGCGCGCCGGCCCGGGCGTGGTAGCCGACGCACAGCGCCGCGTCGTACTCCCCGGTCAGGCCCTCCAGCATGCCGAGTCGCTTGGGCCTGCCGCGCACCAGGCGGGCCGCCGGGTGCAGTGCCTCGGGGAGCAGGTTGCGCATCGGCCCGTGGGCGTCGTTGACCAGGACGCCGGTCGCGCCGGCAGCCAGCGCGCCGCGTACGGCGGCGTTGACGTCCTCGGCCATCATGGCGCGGCCCCGCTCGTAGTCCCGGCCGCCCGGCTGGACGTCGTCGGCGTCCACCAGCCCGGTGACGCCTTCCATGTCGACGCTCACGTATATCCGCACGGCGTCGACCCTAACCGACCCTACGTATTGTAGGTTCCCAACCGCCGTCGGCCACCGGGCGGTTACACGTCTGTTCAACGGGGGACCCATGCAGGACACCACTCAAGCGGAGCCCGGTACGCAGGTGTGCGCGCGCAGTCTGGCACCGACGCTGACCCTGCTCGTCGTCAGCCTGGCCATCGCCGCCGTCGGCGTGTACGAGCTGTGCGGCTTCGGACTGCACAGCCTGGACCGGCGCCCCCACCTGTTCAGCGACGGCCTCGCGACCGGCGGGGTGATCGCGGCCACGGTGGCCGCCGGCGCGGCGGTGGGCAACCTGGCCTGGCACCTGGCCGCGGCCCGCCGGGGACACGGCGACTGAGCACGGACGGCGGTGGGCCGAACCGGTGACCGAGCGGACGCGGTGACGAGCGGATCCGGTGACCGAGGCCGGTGACCGGGCGGGGCCGGCGGATGAGAAGCTGTGCGGCGGCTGTGCAGAACTCCACCCCCGGTTTACCCTACAAGCTGTAGGGTCTGCGATGCCCCGTCCCCGTCCCCAAGGGTGACCCGTCAGCATGCCCGCACAAGAGACGACCCTGATCCCGCCACCGGTTCCCGCTCCCCGCACCCCCCGCCGTGGCATCCGCTTCCTCCCGACCCCGCTGCGCGACCACCCCGGCGGCCGGCGGCTGCGCACCCGCGCCGCCACGGCCACCGTCTGGTACCTGCGACTGCTCGCCGTACTGAACATCGCGGCGGTGGTGTCCCTGCCGTTCCGCGAGGAGGTGCACGAGCACAACGCGGGCCAGTACTTCACCCCGTACCTGGCCACCGCCGGCCTGGTCTCGGCGGCCCTCGCCCTGTTCCTCGCGGTGGTGATGCGCCGCCGCAAACGCGCCGCCTGGCTCTTCAACCTCCTCCTCGCCGGCCCCCTCCTCGGCCTCTACGCCGTCGCCCTGACCCACGCCCCCTACCGCGAGCACGCCTTCAACTGGGTCTCCACGGCCTTGACCGGCCTGTTCGTCGCCGCCCTGCTGCTCGGCCGCCGTGAGTTCGACGCCATCGGCGACCGCTCCAACCCGCGCCTGGCGCTCGCCGTCGGCGTGGGCGGCACCCTCGTCAGCGGCGGCCTCGGCACCCTGCTGGTGCACACGACGAACAAGGTCACCGGGGCCGCCCTGAAGGACGAGATCGCCTACACCCTGCTGCGCGGCATCAGCGTCGGCCCGCTCGCCGACCGCGTCCCCGCCGTCCACGCACCCCGCTGGGCGGACATGACCGTCAACGTCCTCATGGCCGCCACCTTCCTGCTGGTCCTGTACGCCTGCTTCCGCGCCCCGCGCGGCGCCCGCCTGCTGGCCGAGGAGGACGAGCGCAGGCTGCGCGACCTGCTGGACCGGCACGGCGAGCGCGACTCCCTCGGCTACTTCGCGCTGCGCCGCGACAAGTCCGTCATCTTCTCCCCCAGCGGCAAGGCGGCCATCGCCTACCGCGTCGTCGGCGGGGTCAGCCTCGCCTCCGGCGACCCGCTCGGCGACCTGGAGGCCTGGCCGGGCGCCATCGACGCCTGGCTCGCCGAGGCCCGCCGGCACGCCTGGACCCCGGCCGTGATGGGCGCGAGCGAGGAAGCGGGCACGGTCTACGCCCGGCACGGCCTGGACGCGCTCGAACTGGGCGACGAGGCGATCGTGGACCTCGCCGACTTCACCCTGGAGGGCCGGGCCATGCGCGTGGTCCGCCAGGCCCACAACCGGGTCCGCCGGGCCGGCTACACGGTCCGCGTCCGTCGCCACGAGGACATCCCCGCCGAGGAGATGGCGGTCCTCGTGGAGCGCGCCGACCACTGGCGCGACGGTGCCACCGAACGCGGCTTCTCCATGGCCCTCGGCCGCCTCGGCGACCCCTCCGACGGCCGCTGCGTGATGCTGGAGTGCCGGGACGCGAACGGCGAACCCCGCGCCCTGCTCAGCTTCGTCCCCTGGGGGGAGCGCGGCCTCTCCCTGGACCTGATGCGCCGCGACCGCGCCTGCGAGAACGGCCTGATGGAGTACATGGTCGTCGAACTCCTCTGCCAGGCGAAGGAGTTGGGCATCGACCGGGTCTCGCTCAACTTCGCGATGTTCCGCTCGGTCTTCGAGCGCGGTGCCCGCCTCGGCGCGGGCCCGGTGCTGCGCCTGTGGCGCTCGGTCCTCACCTTCTTCTCCCGCTGGTGGCAGATCGAGTCCCTGTACCGCGCCAACGCCAAGTACCGGCCCGTGTGGGAACCCCGTTTCCTGCTGTTCGCCAAGAGCAGCGACATCCCGAGGATCGGCCTGGCGAGCGCCCGCGCGGAGGGCTTCCTCACCCTGCCGGGCCGCTCATAACCTCCCGGGCCGGAGGACCGGCGGCGTCACGGAGCGGGCGGCGTCACTGGGGAAGTAGGTGTCGCCGCTGCCGTCCGTCCACCCGGAGTCGTAGGCGCAGGGCGCGGTGGCGTCGCCGGTGAAGTACTGCCGGTCCGGGAACCAGGTGAAGGACATCCGCTCCGTCCCGCCGTCCCGCTGCACGTACAGCGACCAGTCCGTGTCCCTCCCGCCCTTCCCGCCCTTCCCGCCCTCGCGGTACGACGACACCTCCCAGCCGTCCTCCTCCAGCCGCCGGTGCAGCCGGCGCAGACCGGGGACGGCCTGGCTCGCGGGCACCTCGTCCAGCGCCCAGTCGTGACTCATCCGGTAGGCGCCGTCGATGGTCTTGTCCTCCAGGCCCAGCAGCCCTCCGTCGTAGCAGTACCCGGCGTCCAGCGAGTTCCTCGCGTCGACGCCGATGCGTCCGCCCCCCGGCGGCACGGTCCGGGTGAACCCCAGGACCCCGTACGCCTCCTGGGAGTGCCGGACGGCGCGGTCCGCCATCTCCTCGGGCGCGGCCCGGGGCAGGTCCCGCGGGGAGTCCCAGGTGAGCCGGATGAGCAGTGCGACGACGGCGACGAACACGAGCCCGGCGCAGCCGAGGCAGCCGAGGCCCAGGGCACGGGCCCCGGACGCGGCGGGTGGAGCGGTGGGTGCGGTCTGCTCGGACATACGGCGACGGTAGGACGGCAAGGGCCCCGGCCGGATGCGCACACCTACGGCCACCGGGTAGGTACCCCTACTCAACGTCGGGCGTCGCGCGTACCCGGTCAGGTGCCGGTGCCGCCGCCCGGGACGTATCCGCCGCCCACCGTGAACCCGATGACCGCGCCGCCGCCCTCCCGGCGGAAGGCGAAGGGGGCGCCGCCATGGGCCATGGCGATCTCCCGGACGATGGACAGGCCGAGGCCGGAGCCGGGCAGGGAGCGGGCGTCGGCGGCGCGGTAGAAGCGGTCGAAGATGCGGACGAGGTCGCCCTCGGCGATCCCGGGCCCCCGGTCCAGCACTTCCACCCGTACCGTGCCCGGCCGGGCCGGCCCGGTGACGCTGACCTCGATCGGCGCCTTGCCGTCCCGGTCGAACTTGGCCGCGTTCTCCACCAGGTTGGAGATGGCCCGCTGGAGCATCCCGGGCCGTCCGTCGGTGGTCGTGTCACCGGCGGCGTGCAGCACGACGTCCCGCCCGGTACGGCGCCGGGCCAGCCCGACGACGTCCTCGGCGAGGTCGGCGAGGTCCACCCGCTGGGGCGGCTCGTTGTCGGACTGTCCGGCTGCGAGGTCCACCAGCTCGTTGACGAGGTCGGTCAGCTCCCGGGCCTCCTGGGAGAGGTCGGCGACGAGCTCCTCCCGGGTGGCGGGCGGGAGTTCGTCGATCCGCCGCAGCAGCGAGATGTTCGTGCGCAGCGAGGTGAGCGGCGTCCGCAGCTCGTGGCCGGCGTCCTGCACCAGCCTGCGCTGGTCCTCCTCCGACTGCGCGAGCCGTCCCAGCATCCGGTCGAAGGCGCGGCCCAGCCGCCCCACCTCGTCCAGCCCGGCCACCGGGACCTGGATGCCCAGCTGCCGGGTGCGGGCGACGTCCTCGGCGGCGGAGGTGAGGATCACCAGGCGCCGGGTGATCCGCCGGGCCAGCCACCACCCGAACAGCCCGGCCGCCACCACGACCGCCGACATCACGATCAGCGTCCGCTGCTGCAGCGCCCGCAGCAGGTCCTCGGTGTCGCTGAACTCCTGCGCGACCTGGACGGCGCCCCGCCCCTGGCCGAGCGAGACGGTGGCGATGCGGAACAGGTCCGCGTCCACCCGTACGTCCTTGTGCTCCACCACGCTCCCGGCCGTCCACGCGAGGGCCATGGCCCGGTCCCGGGAGGTGACCGGCAGCACCGGGCTGCCGTGGTCCATGATCTGCCCCTGCGCGCCCAGCACCTGCACGTCGGTGCGGGCGGGGCGGACCAGGTCGTGCCCGGGGCGGGAGGAGGAGAAGTCGTCGGGGCCCATCGGGTGCTGCCGCACCTCGTCCTGCACGTCCTGCACGACCTGCGTGAACACCGACTGCTGGTCCACGCGGACGAGCCGGGCGGCGGAGTTGTACGACAGGATGCCGACCAGGATGGTGACGGCGGCGGTGACGGCCGCGAAGGAGACGGCGAAGGTCGTGCGCAGGGAGACCAGCTTCGGCCGGGGCCCGGCCGGCAGCCGCCAGCGGCGGCCCACCTAGTCCTCCCGCAGCACGTAACCCACGCCCCGCACGGTGTGGATCAGCTGCGGAGCGCCCGGCTCGTCCAGCTTGCGGCGGAGGTAGCCGACGTAGACGGCGAGGTTCTTGGAGCCGGGGCCGAAGTCGTACCCCCAGATCCGGTCGTAGATCGTGGAGTGGTCGAGGACGATGCCCGCGTTGCGGGCCAGCAGTTCCAGCAGCTCGAACTCGGTGCGGGTCAGTTCCAGCTCGCGCCGGCCGCGCCAGGCCCGGCGGGCCTGGAGGTCCATGCGGATACCGGCGGCCTCCACCTGCCGGTCGGAGACCTGTGCCTCGCGGACCGGTCCCTCGGGGGCGGCGGCGCCGGCGGGCACCGGGCTGGTGCGGCGCAGCAGCGCGCGCAGCCGCGCGAAGACCTCCTCGACGTCGAACGGCTTGACCACGTAGTCGTCGGCGCCGGCGTCCAGGCCCGCGATGCGGTCGGCGGTCTCCACGAGGGCGGTGAGCATGAGGATCGGGGTGCGGTCGCCCTCGGCGCGCAGCACCCGGCAGACCTGGAGGCCGTCGATGCCCGGCATCATCACGTCCAGGACGAGGACGTCCGGCGGGTTCTTGTGCGCCTGCGCCAGCGCTTCCACGCCGTCGGCGACCGCCGTCACCTGGTACCCCTCCAGCGTCAGGGCCCGCTCCAGGGCATGACGGATGGCGCGGTCGTCTTCAGCGAGCAGCACAGTCTGGGGCACGCCCCCAGTGTGCCAAGCCCTCCGGCGGTCCGACCGGCCCCGATGGACCTGCGATCACCCTTTTTACCGCCCTCTCACCGTCACAGGCCCGACCCCACCCACCCGCGAGCCGGGTGGGTGGGTGGACGGGGTCAGCGCTGTAGCGCCGCCAGCTGTTCGGCGAAGGGCACCACCGTGTCCTCGTCCCCGCGCGGGGCCAACGGCATGAGCGCGGCCAGCTCGGCCGCCGCCCGTTCGATCCGCGCGGCCAGCCCGTCCGCGCCCCAGTCCTGGGACGCCGCGTACACCCCGGTCGGCACGACCACGGCCCGCAGGTAGGCGAACAGCGGCCGCAGCGCGTGCTCCAGCACCAGCGAGTGCCGCCCCGTACCCCCGGTCGCACCGATCAGCACCGGCTTCCCGGCCAGCGCGTCCTTGTCCAGCACGTCGAAGAACGACTTGAACAGCCCGCTGTACGACGCGCTGAACACGGGCGTGACGACGATCAGTCCGTCGGCCCCCGCCACCGCGTCCTGCGCGGCGGCGAGATGCTTGCCCGCGAACCCGTTGGTGAAGTTGTGCGCGATCTCGACGGCGAGCTCACGCAGCTCCACCACCTCGAGGGCCACCGGCGTCTGCCGGCCGACGGCGGCGGCCAGCCGGTCGGCGAGCAGCCGGGTGGAGGACGGGATGCTCAGTCCCGCCGACACGACGACGAGCTTCATGCGGTCGTTCATGCGGTCGTTCATACGGTGGCCGCCTCCTTCTCCTTCGCGGCGAGCAGCGACTGGTGGGTCGGCGCCTCCGGCACGTCCGCCGGGCGCCCCTTCGCGAACTCCTCGCGCAGCACGGGCACGACCTCCTCGCCGAGCAGGTCGAGCTGTTCCAGCACGGTCTTCAGCGGCAGCCCCGCGTGGTCCATGAGGAACAGCTGGCGCTGGTAGTCACCGGCGTACTCGCGGAAGGACAGGGTCTTGTCGATCACCTGCTGCGGGGACCCCACCGTCAGCGGGGTCTGCTCGGTGAAGTCCTCCAGTGAGGGCCCGTGGCCGTACACCGGCGCGTTGTCGAAGTACGGCCGGAACTCCTTCACGGCGTCCTGCGAGTTCTTCCGCATGAACACCTGGCCGCCCAGGCCGACGATCGCCTGCTCGGGCGTGCCGTGCCCGTAGTGGGCGTACCGCCTGCGGTAGAACTCCACCATCCGCTTGGTGTGGTCGGCGGGCCAGAAGATGTTGTTGTGGAAGAAGCCGTCGCCGTAGTACGCGGCCTGCTCGGCGATCTCCGGCGAGCGGATCGAGCCGTGCCACACGAACGGCGCCACGTCGTCCAGCGGACGCGGGGTGGAGGTGAAGCCCTGCAACGGCGTGCGGAACCTGCCCTCCCAGTCCACGACGTCCTCGGTCCACAGGCGGCGCAGCAGGGCGTAGTTCTCGACGGCGAGGTTGATGCCCTCCCGGATGTCCTTCCCGAACCAGGGGTAGACCGGCCCGGTGTTGCCGCGGCCCATCATCAGGTCGACGCGCCCGTCGGCCAGGTGCTGGAGCATCGCGTAGTCCTCCGCGATCTTCACCGGGTCGTTGGTGGTGATCAGCGTGGTGGACGTGGAGAGGATCAGCTTCTCCGTCCGCGCGGCTATGTAGCCGAGCATGGTGGTCGGGGACGACGGCACGAACGGCGGGTTGTGGTGCTCACCGGTCGCGAAGACGTCGAGCCCGACCTCCTCGGCCTTCAGCGCGATGGCGACCATGGCCTTGATCCGCTCGCGCTCGGTCGGGGTCCGCCCCGTGGTGGGGTCCGGCGTGACGTCGCCGACCGTGAAGATCCCGAACTGCATGGTCGCTCACCCTCCAGGTTGTTGACCGTTCAACTACACCCCTCCAACGGTCACCCCACCCCGGGTATTCCGCCCCCTCCCCACCCCTTCCACCGGCGCCTTCCGGGGACTTTCCGGCCGCTACGGCACCAGCACCAGCCGTCCCCGCACGCCGCCCTCACCCAGCCGGGCGTGCGCCTTCGCCGCCTCCTCCAGGGCATAGGTCTCGGCCACCCGAAGGGTCAGCACCCCCTCGTCCACCAGCCGCACCAGCTCCGCCAGCTGCACCCCGTGCGCGGCCACCTCCACGGCCCCGGTCCGCACCCCGCGCACCGACCCGGGCTCCGCCCCAGGGTGGACCCCGACGTACGCGCCCCCGTCCCGGACCCACTCCAGGGCCGCCTCGCCGAGCACCGCCGCGTCCAGCACCGCGTCCACACTCCCCGGCGGCACCCCCTCGGATGTGAAGTGCGCGGCACCCAGCGAACGCACCAGTTCCTCGTCGCCCGCGCGGCCCTGCCCGGTCACCTCGATCCCCCGGTGCGCCGCCAGCTGCACCGCGAACCCGCCGACCGCCCCCGCCGCCCCGGTCACCAGCAGCGACCCGCCCGGCGCGAGAACCAGCAGGTCCAGCGCCTGGAGCGCGGTCAGCCCGTTCAGCGGCAGCGTGCCCGCGTGCACGGCGTCCACCACGGCCGGCGCCTTCGCCACCGCGTCCGTGTCCACCACGACGTACTCCGCGTGCGCCCCCAGCGGGCCGGCCACCCCCGCCACCAGCGCCACCACCGGGTCGCCGACCTGCCAGGCCGCGGCCGCACCGACCGCGTCCACCGTCCCGGCCGCGTCCCAGCCGAGCCCGAGCGTCTTGCCGGCCCCGCCGAAGAAACCGGCGCGCACCCCCGCGTCCACGGGGTTCAGCGCCCCCGCGGCCACCTTGATCCGCACCTGCCGCGCCCCCGGCTCCGGCACCGGCACCTCCGCGATCTCCACCGCTTCCGGCCCGCCGAACGTCCTCACCACAGCAGCACGCATGACAACTCTCCCTGAATGAACGGCACTTGCAGATGCAGCGGCCCGTTTCCGGCCGCGACACCAACCGTAGGAGAGGTACTATCCATTCGTAAGTAGTTACCTGAGAGTGCGTAGCTGCCCCGAAGGGAAGAGCCCATGGCCACCATGACCGCCGCCCAGCGCCGCGAACAGGCCCGCGCCGACTACGACGCCTTCCTGCGCAGCTGCCCCACCAACCAGCTCCTCGGACGGCTGAGCGACAAGTGGGTCAGCCTCGTCGTCGCCGCCCTGACTCCCGGCCCCCTGCGCTACAGCGACCTCAGCCGCAAGATCGCCGGCGTCAGCCCCAAGATGCTCACCCAGACCCTGCGCGCCCTCGAACGGGACGGCATCGTCAGCCGCACCGTCACCCCCAGCGTCCCGGTCCGCGTCGACTACGCCCTCACCCCCCTCGGCGCCAGCCTCGCCGGCCTGCTCACCGCCGTGAAGGACTGGGCGGAGACCCACTTCGACGAGGTCCGCACGGCCCGCGAACGCTACGACGCCGACAACCCCGCCTGACCGGCACCGAGGGACGGCTCAGAAGGCGTACTCGTCCCCGGTGTCCAGCACCAGCACCGCCATCCGGTCGTTCGACCGGTCCTGGTCCACCGCACCCGCGCTCCACGCGGTGTCGATCTCCAGCGTCACCTCCGGCGACCGCTCCCGCAGCCGCACCGGCACCCGCATCCGCTCCCCCACCGCGTCCACCGCCAGCGCCCCCGTCCCGCACACCACCGTCCGCTCGTCCTCCCGGGCACACCGGGCCGGCAGCTCCTGCTCGTCGGCCAGCTCCACCGACCAGCGCAGCCGGACCGTGGCGTCCGCGACGGCGGCCGGCCCGTTGTTCTGCGGAGTCAGCCGCACCTCCACCCGGTCCCCGTTCATCACCGCGGTCCCGTGGAAGGCCAGATCGGCCTCCGGAACCGGAGCGGCCACCGCGGTCCCCGGCACCAGGACGGCACCGGCACACACCCCGGACAACACCCACGCCCGCATCCGCACGCCCTCACCACTCCTCGCTCGCGCCGGCACCGCCGTACACCCGGCCGCCGCCCTGCGGCCGCCGTACGGATGTATGCCACGCAAACCGGCCGCCAGGCGCCCTCCAACAAGGTGACACCGCCGCCACGTGCGAGGCTGCGCCCATGCCGATCCTCCGCTCCGCCGCCCTCTTCGTCGTCGCCGCCCTGTTCGAGATCGGCGGCGCCTGGCTGGTCTGGCAAGGCGTACGCGAACACCGCGGCTGGCTGTGGGCAGTCGGCGGCGTCCTCTCCCTCGGCGCCTACGGCTTCGTCGCCACCTTCCAGCCCGACGCCCACTTCGGCCGCGTCCTCGCCGCCTACGGCGGGATCTTCGTGGCCGGCTCCCTCCTGTGGGGCGTGATCGCCGACGGCTACCGCCCCGACCGCTGGGACCTCACCGGAGCGCTGGTCTGCCTCGCCGGGATGGCCGTGATCATGTGGGCGCCACGGAACGGCGGCTGAGGCTCACTTACGCTGGACCCGACCACCCGAGCGCACCACCCCGACGCAGCCCCAGGAGCAGCCATGGCCACCGCCGCCCCGTCCGCCGCCTCCCGCATCGCCGTCGTCACCGGCGCGAGCAGCGGCATCGGCGCCGCCACGGCCCGGCAACTGGCCACGGCCGGCTACCGCGTCGTCCTCACCGCCCGCCGCAAGGACCGCATCGAAGCCCTCGCCGAGGAACTCACCAAGGCCGGCCACTCCGCCGTCGCCTACCAGCTGGACGTGACGGACCGCGCCGCCGTGGACGAGTTCGCCACCGCCTTCAAGACCATCGGCGTCCTCGTCAACAACGCGGGCGGCGCCCTCGGCGCGGACCCGGTGGCCACCGGCGACCCCGCCGACTGGCGCACGATGTACGAGACCAACGTCATCGGCACCCTCAACCTCACCCAGGCCCTGCTGCCCAAGCTCGTCGCCGGCGGCGACGGCGTGATCGTGGTCGTCTCCTCCACCGCCGGCCACGGCACCTACGAGGGCGGCGGCGGCTACGTGGCCGCCAAGCACGGCGCCCACGTCCTCGCCGAGACCCTGCGCCTGGAGATCGTCGGCCAGCCGGTCCGCGTCATCGAGATCGCCCCCGGCATGGTCAAGACCGACGAGTTCGCCCTCACCCGCTTCGGCGGGGACACGGAGAAGGCCGCCAAGGTCTACGAGGGCGTCGCCGAGCCCCTCACCGCCGACGACGTGGCCGAGACCATCACCTGGGCGGTGACCCGCCCCAGCCACGTCAACGTCGACCTCCTGGTCCTGCGCCCGCGCGCCCAGGCGTCCAACACCAAGATCCACCGGGAGCCGTGATGGACGAGAACTCCCCGACCGAGGACACCCCGGAGAAGCGGCGGCTGGCCCAGGAGACGAAGAACGAACGCCAGGTCTGGTACTTCCTGGCCTACTTCCTCTTCGGCATCCACTTCGTCGCGTTCATCATGATCTACGCCGTACGGCACGCGAAGTAGCCCGCCGGACGGGCCCGGGGTCCTTCGCACGGATCACACCGGACCGGCCCGGCATGATCCACACGGCAGGCGCTGGACGAACGCCGGCAGGTTCCGCGCGACCCACGCGGCGACAACGATCACGCCCCCTCCTTCTGAGTCAGTCGACTGACTTAAAAGGAGCCGGCATGCGGCCACCCTCGCTTGTCTATAGTCAGTCAGGTGACAAACTCAGTGGATCGGCGAGCACGGGCGTCACAGAAGCGCCGACGGCTCGCGGCGGCGGCGGCCCGCGTCCTGCACCAGCAGGGCGTCGAGCGCACCACCCTCGCCGACATCGCCCGCGAGGCCGACGTCCCGGTGGGCAACGTCTACTACTACTTCAAGACCAAGGACGAACTGGTCCAGGCGGCACTGGCGGAACACCAGGCCCACCTCGACGAACTCACCGACGCCCTGGACCGGTTGCCGACCCCCCGCGACCGCCTCAGGGCCCTCGTCGAAGCCTGGGTCGCCCAGCGCGACACCGCCGCCCGCCACGGCTGCCCCACCGGCACGCTCGCCGTCGAACTCGACAAACGCGCCGACGGCACCCTGGACGCGGAGGCCGGCGCGGTCATCCGCCGCCTGCTGGACTGGACAGCCACCCAGTTCCGCCAGTGGGGCCTGCCCGACCCGGACGACCACGCCCTCACCCTGGTCTGCGCCTACCAGGGCATGTCACTCCTGACCAACGCCCTCCGCGACCCGGCCATCATGACCCGCGAGGGCGAACGCCTGCTGCGCTGGCTGGACTCGCTGGCACCAGAGGGCGAGTAACCCACAAGGGCGAACCTCATCGATCACCCGATCACCGCACGAACATCCGCCCTAGGCTCGCGCCACACGATCAACTCGACGGCCCTCGCCCGGGATGCCGCCCGGCCGAGGGCCTGACCAGCATGGAAGTGGAGGCTTCCTGTGGCTGAATGCGAGCCTAATGCCCACCGGTTCATGGACCTCACGGTCCCCGAGTACGCGTACATGTTCGGGTTCTTACAGGCGGATGGGCACTTGTACCGAGGAACGGGACAGAAAGGCCGCCTTACGGTCGAACTCAAGGCCAGGGACATTGACCTGCTGTATAGGTTCAAGCACCTGACGCCGTACAACAGCAGCGTCACCGAGCGGACACGGTCCACGAACTATGCCGACAACTACCATTCGGCAACCTGGACGCTGAGTTCTCTGGAAGCCAGGACCAAGCTCAATGAACTGGGCCTACCCTACGGCCGAAAGTCCAAGACGATCGCTCCCCCGAGGAGCAGCTTCGCAGAGCGCGACTATCTTCGCGGACTTATCGATGCTGACGGATCAGTCGGCTACACGGGCCAGGGCTGGCCCCTTCTCTCTCTGACCACGTCAAGCGCAGCCATCGGCACCTACCTGTGCTCCTACGCCCGAGAGACCACCGGCACGGAACGCACGATCAAACGGAACGCACGCGATGGGGTCTTCAACATCTCGTACGAGAAGGAGGTGGCTCAGACACTGACAGCCTTGTTGTACTACCCCGGCTGCATGTCGCTCGGACGCAAACAAGTCAAGGCAGACGCGATCGCCTCATGGCGGCGACCGCTTGACATGCGTGCCGCACACTCGCGGCGCAGCTGGACAGCCCGGGAAGACCTCACATTGCTTGAGGCTCCAGACATCACGGCCGTCGCCGACGAACTCGGCCGCACCGAGCGGAGCTGCCGTCTGCGCCTGTGGAGGCTGCGCAACGGCCGATTGCTGACGCCCGGCCAGTGATCGGATGAGCCAGACCCCCGGGGTCAGCCGGGGGTCTCTCACGTCAGCCCTTGACGCAGACGACCTGCTTGAGCTTCGCCACGACCTGGACCAGGTCCCGCTGCTGGTCGATGACCTGGTCGATCGACTTGTAGGCGCCCGGGATCTCGTCCACGACGCCGGAGTCCTTGCGGCACTCCACGCCCCGGGTCTGGTCCTCCAGGTCCTGGGTGGAGAAACGCCGCTTGGCCGCGTTCCGGCTCATCCGCCGGCCCGCGCCGTGCGAGGCCGAGTTGAAGGCCAGCTCGTTGCCGAGGCCCTTCACGATGTACGACCCCGTACCCATCGAGCCGGGGATGATCCCGTAGTCGCCGGAGCCGGCCCGGATCGCTCCCTTGCGGGTGACGAGCAGGTCCATGCCCTCGTACCGCTCCTCCGCCACGTAGTTGTGGTGGCAGGAGATCTCCGTCTCGAAGGTCGGCTTCGCCTTCTTGAACTCCTTGCGGATCACGTCCTTCAGGAGCGCCATCATGAGCGTGCGGTTGTACTTGGCGTACTCCTGCGCCCAGAACAGGTCGTTGCGGTAGGCCGCCATCTGCGGGGTGTCCGACACGAAGACGGCGAGGTCACGGTCGACCAAGCCCTGGTTGTGCGGAAGCTTCTGGGCCACGCCGATGTGGTGCTCGGCGAGTTCCTTGCCGATGTTCCGGGATCCGGAGTGGAGCATCAACCACACCGAACCGGACACATCAATGCAAATTTCAATAAAATGATTGCCCCCGCCAAGCGTTCCCATTTGCGAGACGGCCCGCTCCCGCCGGAACTGCACGGCATCGGCAATCCCGTCGAACCGGTCCCAGAAGTCGCCCCATCCCGCGGTCGCCAGCCCATGGAACCGCCCCGGCTCGACAGGATCCTCATGCGCGCCCCGCCCCACCGGTATCGCCTGCTCGATCTTCGACCGCAGCCGCGACAGGTCACCGGGGAGATCGTTCGCCGTCAGGGACGTCCGTACCGCCGACATCCCGCAGCCGATGTCCACGCCCACCGCCGCCGGGCACACCGCGCCCTGCATCGCGATGACCGAGCCGACCGTGGCGCCCTTTCCGTAGTGCACGTCCGGCATCACGGCCAGGCCCTTGATCCAGGGAAGGGTGGCCACGTTCTGGAGCTGGCGCAGGGCCACGTCCTCGACCGTCGCCGGGTCGGTCCACATCCGGATCGGGACCTTGGCGCCCGGCATCTCCACGTACGACATATGTTCCTCGTTCCCCGAAATCAACGACAAAGGGCTCAAATACAGCAAAACGCAAAAGCGGCGCCAAGGTCGACGAAAAGGGACAAGGGACCGGCGTCCACGGCAGTGCGTGCGATACACATTGTCTCCAGGGGGCGCCCCGCTGCGGCAAGCGAATAACCAGCGGGGACACTGGAGCACCGAGCGAGCACACACCGTCGAGAGGAGCCCGACCGTGCTGCGGAAGGCGTACGTATCCGGCACCGCCGCCCTCCTCGCGGCGCTGCTGGCCGGCTGCACGAGCGGCTCCGGGGACGACGGCGCGACGGACAACGCCAATCCGGGCGACGCCGGAACGGCGACGGTGGCCGCCCAGCCGGGCAAGTACCGCACGCTCCCCGAGCCCTGCGGCGCGGTCGGCCACGACACGCTGGACACCCTGCTGCCGGGCATCCGGCAGATCACCGACCCGGACCAGCGGGACAAGGCGTACCAGGGCGAGGCCGCGCTCACCTACGACACGGATCGCAAGGTCGGCTGCCGGTGGAAGGTGGAGTCCGCCGACGCCACGGACCGGCTGTCGGTGGACTTCGAGCGTGTGGTGTCGTACGACAACACCGTCAGCGACGACGACCAGGCGCAGAAGCTGTTCCAGGAGAAGGAGACGGCCGCCGATCTGCCGGCGCCGAGCACTTCGTCGGCGCCGCCGCAGTCCCCGACGCCCACCTCCTCGGCGTCCGCGTCCCCGGCCTCCTCCTCGGCCCCGTCCGCGTCCTCGCAGGGTTCCGAGAGCGGCGGCGCCTCCTCGTCCGCGTCCCCGGGCGCCTCCTCCTCCGGTGCGACGCCCACCGATCTGCAGCCCCGTACGCTCTCCGATCTCGGTGACGAGGCGTATGTGGACGACCAGCTGAACACGTCCGGTTCGACGGCCGAACAGCGGACGGTGACTGTGGTGTTCCGCACGTCCAACGTCATCGTCACCCTCCAGTACGAGGAGCAGCCGATGGCCTTGGGAACGGTCCCGGACAGCAAGGAAATGCAGGACAGGGCCCTGGATCTGGCCTCTCGGCTGGATGACACGCTGGGCGGCTGAGGGTCCCGCCGGTCTCGTCCGGCCCGGTCCGCAAAGCGCGGGAAGGCAAGCCCCCCGGCTCGGTCACCGCGTACCGTGGCCTCGCAGGAACCCGCACGAACACCGAGCGTCATGAGTGAAGGAACCATGCAGCGAGCAGACCAGCGAGACGACCGTGCCCAGCCCAGCCAGCGAGCCAAGCGCCTTCGCCGCGCTCTTGTCTGCGCGGCAGCCGTTCCCGCGGTTCTGATCACGGCGGCCTGTTCCTCGGATTCGGGTGACTCCAAGGCCAAGTCCGGTGCCGAGAGCACGCAGTCGGCGGGTGGCGGCAGTACGCAGCCGTCGGCGAGTGCGTCGCCGACCGTGCAGGCCGCCGCGTACCAGAAGCTTCCCGACGCGTGTGGGGCGCTGGGGAAGAAGACCCTGGAGGATCTGGTCCCGAAGGGTGTGAAGTCGGCGAAGAAGGGCACTTCGGACGATCCGTCGACGCGTGCGTCCTGCTCGTGGAGCAGCCTGGACAACAACGGCGTGAAGGGGTCGCAGTTCCGCTGGCTGACGGTGTCCCTGCTGCGTTTCGACTCGGATGCCACGCGCGGTTCCGGTGCGGACCAGGCGCACACGTACTTCACGCGGCAGTCCAAGGACGTCCAGTCGGTGGACGGCGCCAAGAACACCAAGGTCGTGCCGTTGTCGGGCACGGGTGCGGAGGCGACGGCGGTGCGGTACGACCTGAAGAAGAAGGAAGGCCTCTTCAAGCAGCAGACGGTCGTCGCCCGGGTGGAGAACGTCGTCGTGACGGTCGACTACAACGGTGCCGGTCTCGCGGGTGAGAAGACTCCGGACGCGGATGACCTGACGAAGGCGGCGGAGAAGGCGCTCAAGGAGGTCGTGGCGTCGGTGTCGTCGGCCAACGGTGCGGGTGGTGCGGCGAGTTCGCCGTCCGGGTCGTCGGAGCCGTCGAAGCCGGCGTCGCCTTCGAAGTCGCCGTCCAAGTCGTCCTCCTCCAGCGCATCTCCGTCCAAGTCGGCCGCGCGGGAGAGCTGACCGGAAGGCCGTAGCGGCTGACCGGCATCACGTTCGCCGCACACGTGTGCCACTCTGTTGCGCGCAACAACACGCAATGGGAGGGGAGTACGAGTGGCCGCGCCACTGCAGCTGACTCGGATGCACCGCGTTCTCATCGGCGTGGTCGTGACCGGCGCCTTGATCATCGCCGGCATCGGCTTCGCCGGTTCGTACGCGGCCGTCCGGGAACTGGCCATCAAGAAGGGCTTCGGGAACTTCTCCTATGTGTTCCCGGTGGGTATCGACGCAGGTATCTGTGTTCTCCTCGCCCTTGATCTGTTGCTGACCTGGATCCGGATCCCCTTCCCGCTGCTCCGCCAGACGGCGTGGTTGCTGACGGCGGCGACGATCGCGTTCAACGGTGCGGCCGCCTGGCCGGATCCGCTGGGTGTGGGCATGCACGCGGTGATCCCGGTGCTGTTCGTCGTCGCGGTCGAGGCGGCGCGGCATGCGATCGGCCGTATCGCCGACATCACGGCGGACAAGCACATGGAGGGTGTCCGGCTCACCCGCTGGCTGCTCTCCCCGGTGCCCACGTTCCTGCTGTGGCGCCGTATGAAGCTGTGGGAGCTGCGTTCCTACGACCAGGTGATCAAGCTGGAGCAGGAACGTCTCGTCTACCAGGCGCGGCTGCGCAGCCGCTTCGGCCGGGCGTGGCGCAGGAAGGCTCCGGTGGAGTCCCTGATGCCGCTGAGGCTGGCGCGCTACGGCGTACCGCTGGCGGAGACGGCTCCGGCGGGCCTGGCGGCGGCGGGCATCGAGCCGGTGCTGCTCCCTCCGGTTCCGCAGCAGCCGCGGTTGGCGGCGGGCGCCGCGGTCGCGGGCGTTCCCGCCGCGGCGGCGGGCCGTGCCGGGGCCGGCGCGGCGGTCCCGAGGCAGGCGCCACCGGCCGGCGGGCAGCGTCCGGAGGGTCCCGCGGTGGACGAGGAGAGCCCCTGGTTCCAGGCCCCGCGGGAGATCGAGTACCACGGCGGCTACGACCCGACGTACGACCCGATGATGCAGGAGCCGCAGTACGCCCCCGAAGAGGAGTACGGGGAGTGGTACGAGGAGCAGCCGCCGGAGCAGTTCCAGCAGCCCTCTCCCGAGGAGACCGGCAGTTTCCCCATCCCGGTGAGCGCGACGCGGACCCGCGAGCTGGGCGAGGGCGGCGGCACGCCCGAGCCGGAGCCGACGGAGGAGGACTACTACCAGGTCTTCCGCAAGTCGATCGACGGCAGCTATCCCACCGGCCCGCAGCTCCGGGAGGACGTGGAGGCGACCTACGGCGTGTCGCTCCCCCGGGGCGAGGCCGAACGCCTGGCCAAGGTCTTCGCCGAGCGGCACTACCAGGAGATGCAGGACGAGCACATCGCATGACGGCATGAGAAAGGGGCCCTCCGCCGAAGAGGGCCCCTTTTCCGTTGCCGCTTACTCGCCGAGCAGGCGCCGTACCCGCTCCTGCCCGACCGCGAGCAGCAGGGTGGGCAGCCGGGGGCCGGTGTCCCGGCCGACGAGCAGGTGGTACAGCAGGGCGAAGAACGTCCGCTGGGCCGTCTTGATCTCGGGCGGGAGTTCCTTCGGCGTGGCGTCGGCGGCGAAGCCGGCCTGGACCTTGGGGACGCCGTAGACGAGGTGGGTGAGTCCGTCGAGCGACCAGTGGTCGGCGAGTCCGTCGAGGAGCAGTCGCAGGGACTGCTGGGAGGCCTCGTCGAGGGACTTGAGCAGGTCGACGTCGGGCTCGTCGCGCACGATGGTCCGCTGGTCGGCGGGGACGTGCGTGTTGATCCAGGCCTCGGCCCTGTCGTACCGGGGCCGTACCTCGTCCAGGGAGGCCAGCGGCTGCTCCGGGTCGAGCTCGGAGAGGATCCGCAGGGCCTGGTCCTCGTGTCCGGCGGTGATGTCGGCGACGGACGCGAGCGTGCGGTACGGCAGCGGGCGCGGCGTCTTCGGCAGCTCACCGGCGGCGGTGCCGACGGCGCGGGTGTAGGCGGCCACGTCGCCGGGCAGCGCGGAGCCGTCGGCGACCTTGGCGGCGAGCTTGTCCCACTCGTCGTAGAGCCGCTGGATCTCCTGGTCGAAGGCGATCTTGAAGGACTGGTTGGGCTTGCGGCGGGCGTAGAGCCAGCGCAGCAGCTGGGGCTCCATGATCTTCAGCGCGTCGGCCGGGGTCGGGACCCCGCCCCGCGAGGACGACATCTTGGCCATGCCGGAGATGCCGACGAACGCGTACATGGGGCCGATGGGCTGCTGCCCGCCGAAGATGCCGACGATCTGGCCGCCGACCTGGAAGCTGGACCCGGGGGAGGAGTGGTCGACGCCGCTCGGCTCGAAGATCACGCCCTCGTACGCCCAGCGCATCGGCCAGTCGACCTTCCAGACCAGCTTGCCGCGGTTGAACTCGCTCAGCCGGACGGTCTCGGCGAAGCCGCACGCGGTGCAGGTGTACGCCAGCTCGGTGCTGTCGTCGTCGTAGGAGGTGACGGTGGTCAGGTCCTTGCCGCAGTCGCCGCAGTACGGCTTGTACGGGAAGTACCCGGCGGAGCCGGAGCTGCCGTCGTCCTCGGACGCGGCGCCGGAGCCCTCCTCGGCCTCCAGCTCGGCCGCGTCGACCGGCTTCTGCTGCTTCTTCGGGGCCTTCTTCGTGCGGTACTGCGCCAGGATGGCGTCGATGTCGTTCCGGTGCCTCATGGCGTGCAGGATCTGCTCGCGGTAGGCGCCGGAGGTGTACTGCTGGGTCTGGCTGATCCCGTCGAACTCGACGCCGAGCTGGGCCAGCGACTCGATCATCGCGGCCTTGAAGTGCTCGGCCCAGTTCGGGTGGGGCGATCCCTTCGGGGCCGGGACGGAGGTCAGCGGCTTGCCGATGTGCTCCGCCCAGGACTCGTCGATGCCGGCGACGCCGGCCGGGACCTTGCGGTACCGGTCGTAGTCGTCCCAGGAGATCAGGTGCCGGACCTGGTGGCCACGGCGGCGGACCTCGTCGGCGACGAGGTGCGGGGTCATGACCTCGCGGAGGTTGCCGAGGTGGATCGGCCCGGAGGGGGAGAGTCCGGACGCGACGACGACCGGTTTGCCCGGGGCCCGGCGCTCCGACTCCTCGATGACCTCATCCGCGAAACGGGAGACCCAGTCGGTGGTCTCGGTGCTCTGAGCCACGATCGGCACGTCCTTCTTTCTGAACGGGGTGACACCCCATTCTCACAGACGGACTCGCGGCCGGGAAAACGGCTTTACCCCCCATGGGATACTGGGTGGGTCTATCCATCCCCACGAGGAGAACGGCACCCCTTCCTATGGCCTCGGTCACGTCCCTCAGCGACAACGTCCAGCAGCACCTCGCGTCCGCCCTCTCGGCCACCCTGCCGGAGGCCGCCGGCGCGGACCCGCTGCTGCGACGAAGCGACCGGGCCGACTTCCAGGCCAACGGCATCCTGGCCCTGGCGAAGAAGGCGAAGGCGAACCCGCGGGAGCTGGCGACCCAGGTCGTCTCCCGGGTGGTGACGGGTGACGTGATCCAGGACGTCGAGGTCTCCGGGCCCGGCTTCCTCAACATCACGATCGCGGACAAGGCGATCACCGGGAACCTGGCCGCGCGGTACGCGGACGAGACGGGCCGGCTGGGCGTGCCGTACGCCGAGCACCCGGGTACGACGGTGATCGACTACGCGCAGCCGAACGTGGCGAAGGAGATGCACGTCGGCCACCTGCGGTCCGCGGTGATCGGTGACTCGGTGGTGCAGCTGCTGGAGTTCACCGGCGAGAACGTGGTCCGGCGTCACCACATCGGCGACTGGGGCACCCAGTTCGGCATGCTCATCCAGTACCTGGACGAGCACCCGCACGAACTGGACCACAAGGCCGCCGAGGTGACGGGTGAGGAGGCGATGTCGAACCTCGACCGCCTCTACAAGGCCGCGCGGAAGAAGTTCGACTCCGACGAGGAGTTCAAGACGCGGGCCCGCCGCCGGGTGGTCGACCTCCAGGCCGGGGACGAGCACACGCTCGCCATGTGGCAGAAGTTCGTGGACGAGTCGAAGATCTACTTCTTCTCCGTCTTCGAGAAGCTGGACATGGAGATCCGGGACGCGGACATCGTCGGCGAGTCGGGTTACAACGACATGCTGGCCGAGACCTGCCGCCTGCTGGAGGAGTCGGGTGTCGCGGTCCGCTCCGAGGGCGCCCTGTGCGTGTTCTTCGACGACATCAAGGGCCCGGACGGCAACCCGGTCCCGCTGATCGTGCAGAAGTCGGACGGCGGTTACGGCTACGCGGCCACCGACCTGTCCGCGATCCGCGACCGCGTCTTCAACCTCAAGGCGAACACCCTGCTGTACGTGGTGGACGCGCGGCAGGCCCTGCACTTCCGGATGGTCTTCGAGACCGCCCGCCGGGCCGGCTGGCTGAACGACGACGTGACCGCGGTGCAGCTGGCCTTCGGCACGGTCCTCGGCAAGGACGGCAAGCCGTTCAAGACCCGTGAGGGCGAGACGGTCCGCCTGGTCGACCTGCTGGACGAGGCGATCGACCGCGCGTCGGCCGTGGTCCGGGAGAAGGCGCAGGACCTGTCCGAGGAGGAGATCGCCGAGCGGGGCGCCCAGGTGGGCATCGGCGCGGTGAAGTACGCGGACCTGTCGACGTCGGCGAACCGGGACTACAAGTTCGACCTGGACCAGATGGTCTCGCTGAACGGCGACACGTCCGTCTACCTCCAGTACGCCTACGCCCGTATCCGGTCCATCCTCCGCAAGGCCGGCGAGGTCTCCCCGGCGGCCCACCCGGAGCTGGCCCTGGCCGACGCCGAGCGCGCCCTCGGCCTGCACCTGGACTCCTTCGCGGAGACGGTCCGGGAGGCGGCGGCGGAGTACGCCCCGCACAAGCTGGCGGCGTACCTGTACCAGCTGGCGTCCCTGTACACGTCGTTCTACGACAAGTGCCCGGTGCTGCGCGCCGAGACCCCGGCGCAGGTGGAGAACCGCCTCTTCCTGTGCGACGTCACGGCCCGCACCCTGCACCAGGGGATGGCCCTGCTGGGCATCCGCACGCCCGAGAAGCTCTGACCGAGCGCGCCCGCACGACGCCGACGGCCCGCCCTCACTCCGGGGGCGGGCCGTCGGCCGTCTGCGCGGCCAGGAGTTCCCGCACGCGGCGCACGTAGGCCTCCCGTACCGCCTCCGGGCCGAGGACGCACAACGGAGTGGCGAGGCCCAGCAGGTAGCGGGCGAGTCCGTCCGGGTCGGGGCCGCCGATGTCCACGATCGTGGCGCCGGGCCCGTCGGCGCGGTGGGTGCCGACGGTGGCGGGTACGACGCGCAGCGCGTCCGCCATGGGCAGCGGGAGCCGAACGGTGGCGGCCAGCGGGTAGGGGCCGACGGCGGTGTTGCGCGAGACGAGCCGGGCGGGATCCGGGGGATCACCGATCTCCACCGGGTGCCCGGTGGGCTGGAGCCGCTCGACGCGGTCGGCCCGGAACGTCCGCCACCCGTGTGCCGTGTCCCGGGCGACGAAGTACCAGCGCCGTCCGGCGTGGACGAGCCGGTACGGATCGACGTCCCGGACCGTGTGCCGGCCCTGCCCGTCGCGGTACGACAGCCGGGCGCGCTCGCCCCGCCGGCAGGCGGCGGCCAGCTCCAGCAGCATGCCGGGCCGCAGCTGCGGCCCTTCGGACCCGGGCAGCCGTACCAGGGCGTCGTCCCACTCCCCGAGCCGCTCGGCGATCCGGGGCGGCAGCACCTGGCGCAGCTTGAGCAGCGCCGACAGCGCGGCCTGGTCCCCGCCGAGGGCTCCGCCGAGCGCGGCCCCGCGCAGCCCCACGGCCACGGCGAGCGCCTCCTCGTCGTCCAGGATCAGGGGCGGGACGCGTGCACCGGCCCTCAGCCGGTAACCACCCCAGGGTCCGGCCTCGGAGTCGACGGTGTAGCCGAGTTCCCGCAGCCTGGCGATGTCCCGCCGCACGGTGCGGTCGGTGACGGCCATCCGGCCGGCCAGTTCGGCGCAGGTCCAGGAGGGCCGGGCGGCGAGCAGCGAGAGCAGGCGCAGCAGGCGGGCGGAGGCGCTGAGCACGGCGGAAGTTTTTCACACGGGCCGGCACGACCAGGACCGTACCTGTCCGGGTTGCGTCCTACGGTCGTCCTCATGAGCACAGACACCGCTTCCGCACCCGTCTTCCGCTACGCCGCCGTCACCTTCGACTGCGCCGATCCGGTCGAACTGTCCCGTTTCTACGGCGAGATGTTCGGCCTGTCCGTCGCCTACACCTCCGACGAGTTCGTGTTCCTGGGCGGCAAGGACGGCGCGCCGGGCCTGGGCTTCAACCGCCTGGCCGACTACCGCCGCCCCACCTGGCCGGATCCGGCCCAGGAGAAGCAGGCCCACATCGAGGTGGGCGTGGACGACCTGGACGAGTCCGAGGCCCACCTGCTCGCCCTGGGCGCGACCAAGCCGGAGCACCAGCCGCAGCCGGACCGGTGGCGGGTGCTGCTGGACCCGGCGGGGCATCCGTTCTGCATCACGACGCTGGTCTGAGACCGGGCCGGACACTGCGCACGGGACGCCCCCTCCGGCACGGTCGCGCCTCCACCGGCCAAGCGGGTCAAGGGCGTTGTCAGTGGCCGGCCCTACAGTCATCGGTATGGCGACTCTTCCCAACCCGCTGCCCAGGCTGGCCACCGATCCCAGTGGACGTTCCCTGGGGCTGCAACTGCCGCCCGGCAGGCTGGTGGACGAAACGGACGACGGCTCCTGGCACGAGCCCTTGCTGTGGCTGGCGGACAAGCCCGCCGCGCCGGGCACCTGGAAGGTGCTCGGCGCCCCGGCCAGACGTGCGGGGCTGTTGCCGGTGCTCGTCGACGTGGGCGGGGCCATGGCCGGGCCCGAGCAGTGGGAGCTGAGTCCGGGGCTCATGTCGTACCCCGGGGACCACGACGCCGAGGAGGTCCTCGCGGAGTACTGGCAGGAGGTCGCGGAGGACGAGGCGGGTGTGCAGCCCTTCGGGAGCAGTTGGCCGGGGCTGGCCGGCGCCTGTTCCCTCGCCGCCGATCCGGACACCCGGGCCGCCCAGGTGGCGGACGGGCTGACGGACGGTGCGCGGCCTCGGCTGAAGGAGCCGCGTCTCGCGCTGGTCCCGGCCCGCAGGTCCGCCGACATACCGGCGGTGATCGGGTGGCCGGGGCCGCTGAACTACGACAGCGACGTGGCCCGGCTGAGTGCGGTGCTGCGCTCCTGGGAGGACCGCTTCGGCATACGGGTCACGGCGCTCGGCTACGACACACTGGCCCTGTCGGTCGCGGCTCCGCCGACCAGCACGGCTCAGGCCGAGGCGGTGGCGGTGGAGCACTTCGCGTTCTGCCCGACGGACGGCACCACCACGTTGCGGGCGTACGCCGAGGAGCTGGTCGGCGCCACGAGTTGGTCCTTCTGGTGGGACTGAGCCGGAAGGGTCAGTGCTGCTCCGACGCCGGTTGCCACTTCTCGCCGCCGAGGGGGAAGGCGTACGCCGGACGGCCGTTGTTGCCGCTGGTGCGGAACGGCCGGCCGGCGTCGTCGATCAGCAGTGTGCCGTGCCGGTCCCCGCTGGACCAGGACAACTCCAGGTACCAGCTGACGTCGTACGCGGACGCGTCGGCCGTGACGTAGAAGACCTCCGGGTCCGACCGGCTCACCTTGAACGGGAAGTCCCGGCTCCCCGCCTCCGGTACGGGGGCGGGGCGCATCGCGTCCAGGGCGACGGTGAAGGAGTGGGTCGGCACACCGCCGCCGCAGCCGACGTCGGGATAGCCCATGGCGTAGTCGTTCCAGGCGAGCGGTGACCGCTTGCCCGCCATGCGCACGGACAGCTTCTCCAGGACGACGGTCTGCTCACCGGTGCCCTGCACGGTGAAGGTGACGAACTGCTCCCCCGCCGAGACCGCCTTGTGCACGTCCACCCAGGCGGGTGCGTCCTGTTCCAGCGGCGGCGGGGCGACGGCGGTGGGCGGCCGGTCGATCAGGTAGTGCTGGTCGCAGGGGCTCTCCCAGCTGAAGGGGTGCGTGGTGACCGTGAGGGGCGGGGCGGTCGTCGCCCGCTGGGGCGGGGCGGCACCCGAGCCGTCCGCCGGGGTGCCGCTGCGGGCGGCGGAGGCCTTGGGTGAGGGCGAGGCCGGGCGGGCGGCGGACCGGTGCGGCGCCGGGCTCGCGGCCGTCGGCGCCGGCGACGCGCTGTCCCGGGCGGCGGCCTCCCAGGTGGCCGTGGTGCCCTTGCCGTCCCGGGCGTCCCGCTTTCCGTCGCCGGGGTGCCCGGTGGGCAGGTTCAGCGCGACCGCAGCGGTGCCGAGCAGCGCGGTGACGGTCAGGGCGGCGAGGAGGACGGCGGGGCGGCGACTCCGGCGCCGGGGCGCGGCCGGCACCGGCTCCGACGCCGGCTCGGGTCCGGCTGCGGCCACCGGGGCCGGCACCGGCTCGGGTTCCGCCGCGGCCACCGGCTCGGACTCGGCCACGGGCACCAGCTCGGCCCGGGCCTCGGGCTCGGACTCGGGCGCGGCCACCGGCTCGGGTTCCGCCGCGGCCACCGGTTCGGGTTCGGTCACCGTCACCGGCGACGGCTCCTTCCGCCCGCGCCACGCGTCCGCCAGCACCCACCGCCGGTGCAGCTCCACGAGTTCCCCGGGCGTGGCCCTGCACAGCCGGGCGAACCGCTCCACCGGTGCGTAGTCCGCCGGTACGGCGTCCCCGTTGCAGTACCGGTGGAGCGTCGACGTACTCATGTGCAGCCGCTTGGCGAGCGTGCCGTAGCTGTGCCCGGAGCGGTTCTTCAACTCCCGCAGCAGCTCCGCGAAGCCGCTTTCGGGCATGCCTTCCGACACCGTTTCTCCGTTCCCCCTCGTCCCACCCCGGCGTTCCAGGGAGGGACTGTTCCCGCAGGTCAAAGCCGGTGTGAGCGTTCCAGCGTCCCGGATCCGCGGCCGCTGCTGGCCGCCGGGACGGCCCCGCCCACAGGCTGTGGTCATCCAAGCACGCCAACCGGCCCAGCCCGAAAGAGGACTTGCCATGCGAATGCGCCATATCCGTCTGCTCGCCGCCACCGGCACCGCCGTCACCGCCCTCGCGCTCACGGCGTGCGGCACCGCGGGCGGCACCAGGGACGAGGGCGCCTCCCGGCCGACGACCCCGGCGGCGTCGGCGGAGAAGGCCGCGTCGGGGAAGGCCGCGGCGGAGACGTCCCAGGCCGCCACCGGCGGCCGTACGGGGAACGGCAGGCCCGTGGCCCGCACCCACGCACCCGACGCGCGGCCGAGCGCCTCCCCCACCGCGCGCGGCACCCGCACCGGCACCGCCGGCGGCTCCGTGGTGCTGTGCAACGGCGCGAACACAACCGTCACCGCGCAGCCGCTCGCCCGGCCCCTCAACCACCTGCTGATCACCGTGAAGAACACCGGCGGCAAGACGTGCGAGCTGCCGTACTACCCCGTGCTCCGCTTCGACCAGATGCAGTGGGTGCCGCAGGCGGACCGGGACACCCAGCCGCAGGCCGTGGTCTCCCTGGCGCCCGGCGAGTCGGGGTACGCGGGCGTGCTGCTGTCGTCCGCCGACGGCAGCGGCACCGGCGGGATGACGGCCCGCAAGCTGACGGTGGGCTTCCAGGGCCTCACCCCGAACAGCAGCGGCGGCCCGTCCGCGACCCCGTCCCTGCCGGCCAAGGGCGTCTACTACGACAGCTCGCTGAAGGTGACCTACTGGCAGCAGGACCTGGACGCCATCGCCGGCTGGTGACGGCTCGCGGCTAGCGCAGCTTCTGGGCCGCCTCGGTGGCCCAGTAGGTGAGGATGTTCCGGGCCCCGGCCCGCTTGATACCGGTGAGGGTCTCGAAGATCGCCTGGTCCCGGTCGATCCAGCCCTTCTCGGCGGCGGCCTCTACCATCGCGTACTCGCCGGAGATCTGGTAGGCGGCGACGGGCACGTCCACGGCGTCCGCGACCCGGGCGAGGATGTCGAGGTAGGGGCCGGCCGGCTTGACCATGACCATGTCGGCGCCCTCGGCCAGGTCCAGCTCCAGCTCCCGCAGGGACTCGCGCCAGTTGGCGGGGTCCTGCTGGTACGTCTTGCGGTCGCCCTGGAGGGAGGAGGCGACGGCCTCGCGGAAGGGGCCGAAGAAGGCGGAGGAGTACTTGACGGTGTAGGCGAGGATCGCGACGTCCTCGCGGCCGATCTGGTCGAGCGCGTCGCGGATGACGCCGATCTGGCCGTCCATCATGCCGCTCGGCCCGACGACGTGGGCGCCGGCGTCGGCCTGCACCTGCGCCATCTCGGCGTACCGCTCCAGGGTGGCGTCGTTGTCGACACGGCCCTCGGCGTCCAGGACCCCGCAGTGCCCGTGGTCGGTGAACTCGTCCAGGCACAGGTCGGACATGACGAGCAGGTCGTCGCCGACCTCGGCGCGGACGTCCCGCAGGGCGAGCTGGAGGATCCCGTCCGGGTCGGTGCCGGCCGTGCCCCGGGCGTCCTTCTTCCCGTCCTCCGGCACGCCGAACAGCATGATCCCGGAGACCCCGGCCTGAACGGCCTCCAGCGCGGCCTTCTTCAGGCTGTCCCGGGTGTGCTGCACGACCCCGGGCATCGCCCCGATCGGCACCGGCTCACTGACGCCTTCCCGGACGAACGCCGGGAGGATGAAGTCGGCGGGGTTCAGCCGGGTCTCGGCGACCATGCGGCGCATGACGGGCGAGGTCCGCAGCCGCCTCGGACGCGTACCGGGAAAGGATCCGTACTTCGTCATGCCCTCTACGCTACGCCCGCCCGGCCTGCTCCTTTGCCGACGCCCTGTCGACGCGGGCCCTCCCCTCCCGCGCACCGTCCCCCTCTTCGCGCTCCCCTCTTTCGCACCCCTCCCCACTCTTCGCGCTCCGCGCATCCCGGGGCGCCCCTTGCCGTCCGTGCGCCCCGCGTGCGCCTTCCCCGTCCCGCCTTACGGTGTTAGAGTCTCTCTAACGGTGTTAGACAGCCGGCTGTGCGGCAGCCGGAGAACGCGACGACAGGACGGTGCACGATGACGGCGGACACACCCGCCCCGACCGGTCCCAGCCCCTACCGCACGCTGCCGGCACTGTGCGTCCCGCTGGCGCTGACGATGCTCCAGTCCACGGTGCTCAGCACGGCGTTACCGGACATCCAGGACGACCTGAGCGGCGGCATCCAGGACATCCAGTGGGTCATCAGCGGCTATTCGCTGGCGTTCGCCGCGCTGATGCTGACGGGCGGCGCGTGCGGCGACCGCTTCGGACGCAAGCGGACCTTCCTCACCGGCCTCGCGGTGTTCCTCGCGGGCTCGGTCTTCTCCGCGCTCGCCGGGTCCGTGTGGGTGCTCGTGGCCGGGCAGGCCGTGCTCGGGGTGGGCGCGGCCCTGCTGATGCCCAACACGCTGTCGATCATCAGGCACGTCTTCACCGACAGCGGCGAGCGTGGCACCGCGATCGGCATCTGGGCCGCCGTCGCCGGCGCGGCCGTCGCCTTCGGGCCGGTGGCGGGCGGACCACTGGTGGAGAACTTCGGCTGGGCGGGCATCTTCTGGATGTACGTCCCCGTCGCCGTGATCGGCCTGCTGCTGGGCATGTGGACGGTGCCGGAGTCGGCCAGTCCCGAGCGGCGCCTGGACCTGGCCGGTCTGGTGCTGTCCGTGGCGGCCGTGGCGGCGCTGGTGTACGCCACGATCGAGGGCGGTTCACGCGGCTGGAGCGACCGGCTGGTGATCGGTGCGTTCGTCGCGGGCGGAGTGCTCCTGGTGGCGTTCGTGGTCACCGAGAAGCTGGTGCGCGAACCGATGCTCGACCTGTCGTTCTTCCGCGATCCCGTCTTCACCGGCGCGGTGCTGGCCGGATTCGTTCTCTACTTCGGCCTGTTCGCCATCACCTACTTCCTGATGCTCTGGCTCCAGACGGTCCTCGGCTGGTCCGCCGTGGGCGCCGGCCTCGCCATCCTGCCGGGCATGCTGCTGGCCATGGTCGCGGCGCCGCCCGCGGGCTGGATGACCGGGCGGATGGGCGGCGCCGTGCCGCTGACGCTGGGCATCCTGTGCTCGGCGCTGACGATGTTCGGGGCCTCGCTGTACGGCGTCGGTGCGCACTACTCGTCGTACTGGTGGGTCGTCCTGCTGGTGGGCCTCGGTATCGGGCTGACCCTCACGCCGATCTCCACGCTGGTGATGATGCGGGTCCCGGCGAACCGCTCCGGCATGGCGTCCGGCGCGAGCAACGCGACCCGGCAGCTGGGCAGCGTCTTCGGGGTGGCCGTCCTCGGCACGCTGCTGACGACCCGGATGACGGACGGCGTCCGCGACCGCCTCACCGACGCCCACGTCCCGGCGGAGGTGCGCGACGAGGTCGTACGTGCGGTGGCGGCCGGCGGTGCGCAGAGCGCCGGCGGCGGCGGGGACCGGCGGATCGGCGCCCTGGTGAACGCGGCGTTCGTGGACGGCCTGCACCTGGCGGAGCGGGTGGGCGCGGCCCTGCTGCTGGTCACGGCGGTGGTGGTGTTCCTGCTGGTGCGCGGGCGTGACCGGGACGACGTCGACACCGATCCCGCGGCCGCCCCGGCGCGCGAGAAGAGCCCCGCCGACCGCACCTCATGAGACTGCCGGGCGGATCTCGTCTGGAATCCCCCGTCAGCGGGATCCGTCCGGCGCCCGGCTTCGCAAGGCCCTGTTCATGCACCGCGCGTCCCGTCCCTCACCCCACCCGGACGGGCAGCTCGCAGACCCCGCGCATCATCAGGTTGTCCCGCCAGCGCAGTCGCTCCGGCGGTACGGCCAGACGCAGCTCCGGGAAGCGCTGGAACAGCCGGCCGACGGCGACCTGGCCCTCCATACGGCCGACGGCCGCGCCCATGCAGTGGTGGATGCCGTGGCTGAAGGCGAGGTGCTGCTGGACGGCTGTCCGCCCGGTGTCGAAGCGGTCGGGGTCGGGGAAGCGACGGGGGTCGCGGCCGGCCGCGCCGAGCAGGACGAGGACCGGCTCGCCCGCCCGCAGGCGCACCCCGGCCAGATCGACGTCCCGGACCGGGAAGCGCCAGGTGGGCACCTTGACCGGCCCGTCGATGCGCAGCACCTCCTCGATCAGCGACTCGATCCGCTCCGGCTCGCGGGCGAGTGCGGCCCGCTCGTCGGGGTGGGCGAGCAGCCGCAGGGTGGCGTTGGCGATCAGGTAGGCGCTGGACTCATGGCCGGCGAAGAACAGCTGGTAGACGAGGGAGATCAGCTCGTAGTCGTCCAGCCGCTCCTCGTCGTGGGCGGCGACCAGCGCGCTGACCAGGTCGTCGGCGGGTTCGGCCCGGCGGGCGGCGACCAGCGGGACGAGGTATCCGGCCATCTCGTCGGAGACCCGGTCGAAGGAGGCGTCGTCCTGCAGCTCGGAGCGGACCAGCAGGCTTCCCCAGCGCTGGAAGGCGGCCCGGTCCTCGGGCGGGATGCCGATGAGTTCGCAGATCACCCGCACGGCCAGGGGCAGGGCGTAGTCGCCCAGGACGTCGAACTCCCGACGTCCGGTCAGTGCGTCCAGCAGCTCCGTGGCGAAGGTGCCGACCGGCCCCCGCAGCTGCTGCATCCGGCGGGCGGTCAGGGCCCGGGACATCAGCCGGCGCATCCGGGTGTGGTCGGGCGGGTCCACGCTCAGCAGGTGCCGGCCGAGCAGCGCCGTCTTCTCCTCGGCGCGGCCGGCCGCGATCGCCTCGCGCACGCCGGGCCGGGTGCGGGCCGGGTCCACGCTGAACACCGGGTCGGACAGGACGGTGCGCGCCTCCTCGTAGCCGCTGATCAGCCACGGGGACAGGCCCGGCCGTAACCGGATCCGGGTGACGGGGGCCGTGCTGCGCAGCCGCTCGTAGGCCGGGCCCGGGTCGGCCATGAATGCCGGGTCGAGCAGGTCGACCGGGGCGTTGTCTTCGACGGTCATGGAGCCTTGCTAACAGCGGGAACCCGGTCCCGCAATACCCCTGAAATAATCTGGCTGGATCCCTGCGCAAAACGGAATCCAGTCTCTTGCTTTTTGCCTTTACTTGACGACTGTTTACCCTTGTGAGCTTTCCTCGAATGGTGTTAGGTTGCGTCCTCGTGAGCCTCGGAGAATGGGCCCGCCGAGCTCACCGGAATGCATTCCTCACTATCCCGATCCAGCGAAAGGAGGCTGCCGTGAAGCTGCAGTCCGAGAAGGTCACCGAACACCGCAACAGCACCCCGCAGGCCGCGCTCGAGCCCTTCGGGGCCGGTCGCGACGAGGCCGTTCTGGTGCCCGGCGCCTGTTCCTGCTGCTGCGGCGCCGTCGTCCGCAAGTAAGTGAGCCCGGCCGGCCCGCCGAGCTTCCGGCGCACCGGGAGCCACGGCGGGCCGGCCCCTTGACGCAAGGAGCGTACATGGGTGAGGCAGGCCCTCCGAATAATGCACGGGTCATTCAGGCGTCGGTGGCCGCGAGCGCCTACCGTACACTGAGCCCACAGGTCGACGGAGTCGCCCTGCAAACGCATTCAATGCGTTTTGAAAACCTCTCGTCCGGACGCTTTCGCCGGATTGCCGAAGAATTCCTCCTGGCCACCAGAATGCGGCGGTGGGACCGCGCTTCCCTGCTCTCGATCGGCTATTACTTCTCCGATGTGATGGCGGTCGTGCAGTCCCGTCAGGACCGGCTCCCCCGACGTGGCGCGCCACGGACCGCGCTGCCCGAGGGCGCGCAGCCGTCGGCCGGCCTGGTCGAAACGATCCTTCAGCGGCGCAGCGACCGTGACTTCACCGGCGCGCCGCTCCCTCTGGACGAGCTGGCCACCGTGGTCAGGCTGGCCGGTTCGGTCACCGCCGAGGCCGACCTCGAACTGACCGACGGCACCCCGCTGACCATGGGCTTCCGTGCCGTGCCCAGCGCCGGCGGCCTGTACCCGGTCGAGCTGTGGCTGGCGGCCCTGCGGGTCGACGGGCTGGAGCCCGGACTGCACCGCTACCTGCCCGTGGAGGACGCCCTCGCCCGCCGGGCCGGCCCCGACGCCCTGACCTCGCTCCTCGCCTCCTTCGACCCGCAGGACGGCCAGATCGACTTCGAGCGCGCCGCGGCGATCGTCCTGCTGGTCGGCACCCCCTGGCGCGCGATGCGCAAGTACGGGCCGCGCGGCATGCGGTCGATGTTCCACGAGGCCGGCGGCATCGCGCAGAACACCCACCTGGCGGCCACGGCGCTCGGCCTGCGCAGCGTGGACTTCTCCGGTTTCTACGACGACGAGGCGCACGAGGCGATGGGCCTGGACGGCACCCACCGCGTGCTGCTGCACACGGTCCTGCTCGGCGCCGGCTGAGCCACGGCCCGGCCCGCCCCCTGACTCCGTACGCCTCACCGGACCACCCGTAACAGAGAGGCTCTCCCCGAATGTCTGACAACCGGCAGCCGCGCGTGCGCCGTACCTTCTCGGTCATCGGCCACAGCCCGGACGTCGTGGAACTGCGCACCGGCGTGTGGAACGCCCGCTCCTACACACTCACCGACGACTCCCGCTCCGGCAAGCTGTTCAACCTGGTCAGCGGCCTCGACGGGACCCTCTCACGGCGCGACCTGGCCAAGCGCGAGGGCGTCTCGCGGGTCGAGGTGGAGGCCCTGGTCGACCACCTCTACGGGCTCGACGCGATCGAGGAGGAGCCGCGCAGCGCCCTGGACGCCTACCTGGACGACATGGCCGCCCTGGGCGGGCCCGGCGAGCGGCCGGCCGCCGAGGGCGTCGTCCTGCTCGGCGACGCCGAGCTGTGCGAGCGCACGGCCGCCCTGCTGCCCGCCGAACTCGCCCCGGACATCCGGATACCCGGCCCCGACCACCCGGTGCGCGCGCGTCTGGAGAGCCTGCCGCCGTCCGTGCTGCACGACGGGCTGGCCTTCGGTGAGGCCGCCGAGGTCTTGCGCCCCTGGGCCGGCCGGCACCTTCTGCTGGCCGAGCGGACCATCGACCCGGTCCGCGCCCAGCTCCTCAACCGGCTGACCCGCGCGGCCGGGATCAGCTGGACGTACGCGGCCATCGACGGACCGTTCCTGTTCGTCGGCCCCACGATGATCGCCGGACGCTCGTCCTGCTTCGAGTGCTTCGAGACCCGCGTGACGATGAACCTCCGCGAGAGCGCCTCCTACCAGCGCTACAAGGAGGCCCTCGCGCGCTCCGCCGTGCTGGCCGGCGAGCCGCCCCTGTACGGTCCGGTGGCCTCGCTGCTCTGCTCGCACCTGGCGATGGAGGCCACCAACTACCTCGCCTGCGGCACCACGTTCACCGTCGAGAAGGTCCTCGGCTGCTATCTGCCGAGCATGGAACTCTCCTACCAGGAGGTCCTGCCGCTGCCCGGCTGCCCCGGCTGCGGTGCCGTACCCGAACGGGACGACCAGACGCTGCACTTCGACCCGCGCACCTGGCTGGAGGACTGATGCGGCTCCGCCTCCACCAGGACGAGGAGGTGCGCGTCCACCGGCTGCGCGAGCGGATGCACGGCCCGCTCTGCGGCCTGACCACCTCCATGGGGTTCCTCACCCGCTACCCGGACGGCCCCCGGCTGCTGGTCGGCACCGCCGACATGACCGGCGTGCACGTCCGCCAGAACCAGCCGGCACCGAAGGCCGGCAGCTACCACATCGGCGGCTACGGCATCTTTCCGTTCGAAAGCCACATCCGTTCCCTCGCCGAGACCCTGGAGCGCTACGCGGGCTACGCCGCCGCGCTCGACGGCCGCTTCACACAGCGGCACACCAGCCGCACCGCGCTCGCGCAGGCGGGTGAACCGGTCCTGCCGGAGTCCGCGTTCCGGCTCTTCACCGAGGAGCAGTACGCCCGCGAGGGTTTCCCGTTCCAGCCGTTCCACACCGACGCGCCCTTCGGCTGGCTGCTCGTCGACTCCCTGACCGGCGACGGACCGTGCTGGGTGCCCGCGCAACGGTTCCTGCTCGGCTACGTCCGCGAGGCCGACGAGCCCTGGACGCTGCCGGCGGTCACCACCGGCACCGCCACCCACACCACCCCGCAGGCCGCGCTGCGCGCGGCGCTGGAAGAGGTGGTGCAGGTGGACGCGGCGATGGGCCACTGGTACGGCCGTACCGAGAGCGTGCTGATCCGTCCCGACGCCCGCACCCGGCACCTCGACGCCCTGGTGGACACCTACTTCCCGGACTCCGCGCCCCGGCCGGAGTTCCACCTCCTGCCCAGCCCCGACCTGCCCGGCTTCACCATCGCCTGCCTGCTGCGCCAGCCGTCCGGACTCGTCCCGCGCACCGCCATCGGCCTGGGCAGCGGCGCCTCGCTGCCCCGGGCGATGTACCGGGCGCTGCTGGAGGCGGCGGGCGTGCAGTGGCTCGCCGCCTGGGTCGCCGTGGAACAGGCGGTGACGGGCGCCGCACCGGACGAGGCGATCTACGACCTGGAGGGCAACGTCGGCCGGTACGCCACCGAAGAGGGCGCGCGGATCGTGGAGGAACGCTTCGCCCGGCACACCGAGCAGCCGGCGTCCCAGCTGCCGCCCGACGACGACCGCGAGGTCCGGGAGGCGGTCCGCACCCTCGTCGACGCCTTCGCCTCCTCGGGCAAGCGGCTCTACTTCGGCGATCTGACCACCCGTGACCTGCGCGCGCTCGGTTTCCACGCGATGCGCGTGTGGTCGCCGGACACCGTGAGCCTGCCGCTGCCCAGCGCCGTACCGGCCGCCCATCCCCGGTTCGCCGACTACGGGGGCTTCACCGATGACGTCCCTCATCCATATCCCTGAGCTGCGTGCGGCGTCGGCGGTGGCGCTGGCGCTGTGCGCGCTGTCGAGCCTGGCGCTCGCCTCCCACCTGCACGTGCGGTTCCTCGACCGGCGGGGCGTGCACACCCTGCACGTGTACGCGGCTGTGCTCGCCGTGGTCACCGGCTACGGGCTGCTGGTCCTCGGGCCGGCGGCGCTGTACCGGGGGCCCGTCTGGGGGCTGGCCGCCGGACCGCTCGCCGGAGCCGTGCTCGCGGCGCCGGTGGCGGCCGCCGACACGGCGATCACCCGGCGGCTCGGGCGCCGCGCCGCCCGGTCCGCGCCACCGGCCGGACCGCCCCGGGCCGTCCGGACCACCCGGGCGGTGGGCCTGGCCGCGCGGGTCGCCGGTGCCCGGACGGCCGGCACCACCGAGCGGCGGTGGACTCCCAGCCACCGCGACACCGACGTGGCGCTGCCACCGGGGTGGCTGGTGGCCGTGGGGGCACTGGAGGAGTGCGTGTTCCGCGGGGTGCTCACCGGGGAGGCCATGGCCCTGACCGGATGGGCCGTGCGGATCGCGGTCCTCACACTGGCCACGGCCGCCTTCGCGCTGTCCCACCTGTTCTTCGGCTGGACCCAGGTGGCGGCGAAGCTCCCGCTGGCACTCGCCGGCCTCGCCCTCACCCTGGCCACCGGTGACGTCCTCGGCGCGATCACCGTGCACGCCCTGTTCAACCTGCGGATCTGGCGCTACCAGAACACCGTGCGCTCCGCCGGGAGCCGGGCGGTGACGCCGTGAGCGGGGCGGTCACGGCAGGGGTCCTGGCGGTGGTGACGGCGGGTGCGTACGGCGTCCTTGTCCCCTGCCTCACCCGGCTGCGGCGCCGCTGGGCACCTGGCCGGCGCTCCTGGCCGCATCCGCTCGCCCGGGCCGCCGCCGGCTGCGCCGCCGGGTGCGCCGTCCTCGTCGCGGCCGTCTGTCTGGGCCTGCTGCGCCCGCCGTCGGCCCTGCCGAACGGCACCGGCCTCGCCCTCGCCGCCTCCGGGATCGCCCTGGGGTGCGGCGAGTTCGCCACCGCGGCCTTCGCGGCGAGCGTGGCGGCGGACACCGCGGACGCACTGCGCGGGACACGGCTGGCGACCCTCGCGGGACGGCTCGGCGCGGGCGTCACGACGATCCTGACACGCCTCGGCGCGGGCGCCGGGACGGCCCTGGCACGTCTCGGCGCGGGCGTCGCCCGGACGGGCGGGCGGCGGGGCCGTCGCCTCGAAACGCCCTCTTTCTCCGCCGGCCGTGGCCCCGCGGACCGCGCCGGCCGTGCGCACGGGGACCGGCCGGGCGGTCGCCCGGCGCGGCTGCGGCCCGCCGGCGCGGCAGCGGCACGGACCGTGGACCGCCGGCCCGCCGGTGCGGTGACGGCACGGGCCGCGGAGCGCCGGCCCGCCAGTGCCGTCGGCCGCACGCACTGGCTGGGGCTCGCCCGGGGACACGCGGCCGAGGAGGCGCGGGCCTCCGTGCGGGCCGTCCCGTGGTGGGGTGCCGGCGTGCTGGTCGCGGTCGCGGTGTGCGACGAGCTGTCCTTCCGGGCCGCACTCGTCCCCGCCCTCGCCGGCGCCGGTGCCGTGACCGCCGTGACCGCGGCCGCCGCCGCCCACACGGCCGTACGGCTGCGCGACGCCCCGGCCGGACGGCGCCGGGCGCCGGAGACCTGGGTGCCCGCCGTGCTGGTCCCAGCCGTGCACGCCGCTCTGTTCTGGCGCACCGGCTCGGTGGCGCCCCTGCTGACCGCCGACGCCGCCTACCTCGCCCTGCTGATACCGACCGAGAGGAGCCGCCGACCGTGAAACACGGCATCTCACTGCTGCCCGACTGCCGCCCCGCCACCCGCCCGGCCCAGGAGTACTACACCGACGTCCTGCGCCTGTCCCGGCTCGCGGACGAGGCCGGTCTGGACTACGTCAAGATCACCGAGCACTACCTGAAGGAGTACGGCGGCTACTGTCCCAGTCCGCTGACCTTCCTCGCCGCGGTGGCCGCGCAGACCTCGCGGATCCGGCTGATGACCGGATGCGTCCTGCCCGCCTTCCACCACCCGATCCAAATCGCCGCGCACACCGGCATGGTGGACGCGCTCAGCGGCGGCCGGCTGGAGGTGGGGTTCGCCCGGGCCTGGCTGCCGTACGAGTTCGCCGCGTTCGGCGTCCCGATGGACGAGAGCCGGGACCGGTTCACCGACACCATCGCCGCCGTACGGCGCCTGTGGACCGAGGAGAAGGTCACCGTCGACAGCCCGTTCTTCTCCTTCCGCGAGGTCACCTCCCTGCCGGCGCCCGTGCAGCGGCCGCACCCGCCCGTGTGGGGTGCCGCGGTGCGCTCCCGGCAGAGCTTCGCCTGGCTCGCCGAGCAGGGGTTCGGACTGCTGGTGACCCCGCCGCCGCGCAGCGAGGACCTCGCGGGCGTGCGGGACCTGGTGGACGTCTACCTGGACACCTTCGCGGATGTGCACGGCGACGCCCCCGGCGCCCCACGCCCGCGGGTCGCGGTGTCGATCCCGCTGTACGTGGCGGAGACCGACGACGAGGCGTACCGGGTCGCCGACCCGCTGCTGCGGGAGTACCTGGCGGTGTGGGCGGAGGCCGCCGAGGCCTGGATGAACACCTCGTCCAAGGACTACCCGACGTACTCGCAGATGGCGCTGACGCTGCGCAACCTCGACATCGCCGACTTCCGCAGCCTCGGCACGGCCGTCGTCGGCTCGCCGGCGACCGTACTCGAACGAGCCCGGCGGCTGAAGGAGTTCCTGTCCGTCGACACCTTCCTGTGGCAGGTGGACTTCGGCGGGCAGGACGGGCCGACGATGGAACGCAGCTTCCGTCTGTTCACCGAGGAGGTCCTCCCGCATCTGCGGTGACGCCGCGGACTTCCGTCGACTTTCCGCCAACCGCGTCCTCTACCATTCTCTAACATTATTAGGGACGCACGAGAGGCGTCAGCACAGGGCGCTCGGCCCGTTCCGGGCCGCACAGGAGGGAGTCGGCGCATGGCAGGTCAGCGCGCCGGACGCACGGCCGGACGGGCCTCCCGTCCGTCGATCACGCTCGACGCCGTCACCGCCGCCGCGCTGCGCACTCTCCAGCGCGACGGGCTGGAAGCACTGTCGATGCGCCGGCTCGCCGACGAACTGTCCATCCAGGCACCGTCCTTGTACTGGTACGTGCGCAACAAGGAGGAGCTGCTCGACCTGCTCGCCGACGCGCTCCTGGCCGATCTGCGGCTGGACCCGCTGGTGCGCGAGGACGGCGACTGGCAGACCGAGCTGCGGGACATGATGCGGGCCTACCGCAAGTACCTGCTGGGCAAGCGGGACTCGGGCAAGGTGCTGGCCGGCCGGCTCCAGCTCGGGCCGCACTTCCTGCACCACGCCGAGGTCATCCTGGGCCCGCTGCGCCGGGCGGGCTTCAGCGGGCAGGACACCGCCTACTCGCTGTACGTGCTGACCCAGTACGTACAGGGTTTCGTGCTGCACGAGACGTCCCCGCTGTCGGCGGACGTGGCCCGCGGCACGGACCGGATGGAGTTCCTGGAGGAGGTCCGGGAGCGGCTCGCGAAGCTGCCCGCGGAGGAGTACCCGAACGTCGTCGCGGTCGGCGACCAGCTGGCCCGCCCCGACATCGAGGCCCGCTTCGACTACGGCCTGGACCGCCTCCTGGACGGTCTTCGGGCCCGCCTGGACAGCGCGGGCGGCGCCGCGGCGGCGCCCGGCGACTCCCCCGCCGGCTGAGCCGGCCCGGAGCCACCGGACGCGCCGGGGAGCCGCGGGCCGGTCAGTCCTCGTCCCGGACGGCGTTCTCAGACGCCGTCTCAGTCGTCGTCCGAGCGGGACTGCTGCCGCCGCTGGCGTTCGTCCCGCTCGGCCTGCTGTCGTTCCTGGCGTTCGCGGTTGCGGGCCTGCTCGGCGTCCTGCTGCTCCTGCAGCACGCGCTGCCGGGCACGGTTGCGGGCGCGTTCGACGGGGTCGCCCTTCCAGGGTGCGCGCATGACGGGTCCTCCTCGTGTCGGATCGGACGGTGGTGCGGGGATGCCGGACCGGGTGGCCGGGCGATCAGCCGGGCAGCGGCCGGGCTATCAGCACCGACTGCGGCGGGGTGGTGGCGCACACGCGGTCCAGGGCGAATCCGGCCGCGTGCAGCAGCTCCCGCCACTCCTCCTCGGTGCGCTCACGCCCGTCGTTGTCGGCGAGCATCTCGATGTCGATGAGCTTGGCCCAGTGGAAGTCGTTGCCGGGCGGTACGACCGCCTCGACGACGAAGAGCGTGGCGTCCGCGCCGCCCGCCGCGCGCACCCGGCGCAGCACGGCGAGGGCCGTGTCGTCGTCGAAGCAGTGCAGCATGTTCTTCACCAGGTAGGCGTCGCCTCCGGCGGGCACCTCGGCGGTGGCGTCACCGGGCACCAGCCGGACCCGGTCGGCGACCCCGAGCGCGGTCAGCCGAGGGCGGGCGAGTTCGATCACCCGGGGCCGCTCGACCAGGACCCCCCGGCAGTCCGGGTACCGGGCGAGCAGGTTCCCGAGGAGGGCGCCGTCGCCGCCGCCGAGGTCGACCAGGGTGCCGTAGCGGCCGAAGTCGACGACGTCGGCCAGCTCCGCCGCGAGTTCACCGGTCAGCTCGCCCATGGCCGACTCGTAGACCTCGCGGAACGCGTCGTCCTTGTCGAGGTAGTCGAACAACGGCGTGCCGTGGGCGACCTCGAAGGCGGACCGGCCGGTGCGCACGGTCTCGGCCAGCTTGCCGAAGGAGTCCCACATGGGACCCCGGGTGAGCATGAGCACCCAGTTGCGGATCGGGGTGGCCGCGTCGCGGCGCAGACAGTCCGCCATCGGGGTCAGGCTCCAGCGCCCGTCCTCCTGCTCGGCGAAGACGCCCACACAGGCCGCCGCGCGCAGGCACCGCCGTAACGCGGACGGCTGGGCCTCGACGGCGGCCGCCAGGTCCGCCAGGGTCCGCGGGCCGTCGGCCAGGGCGTCGGCGATGCCCATTTCGGCGAGGACCGCGATGGGCTGGGCCGCCCACTTGGCGGCCGCGAGGGCGAGCAGCCGGGCGTGCGGCGGGTCGTACGGCCCGCCCGGCAGGCCGATCGGAGCGGAAGCCTCAAGCGTCACCGGTCCCCCTTCGTCGGTGCCGGCCACACGCCGGTCACTAACACTGTTAGACAGATGCCAGGCTAGTTCCGCCGTCCGGACTCCCGCAACAGCCGCGGAAAAGCGGCGGAAAACAGACGGAGCGCCCCGCACGGGGCGCTCCGTCTCTCGTCAGCCGCGCTACGGCCGTACCCTCACGTCGTGGTCCGCCGCCGCCGGGCCCCCGGCCGCCGCTCGCTCGGCCGGGTCACCGGGTCCCCCGCCTCCAGCGCGGCGGCCCGTCGCTTCATGCCGAAGTCGGCCAGGGCCTCGGCCAGCTTGTGCACGGACGGCTCCGGAGCCATCACGTCCACCCGCAGACCGTGTTCCTCGGCCGTCTTGGCCGTGGCCGGGCCGATGCACGCGATCACCGTCACGTTGTGCGGCTTGCCCGCGATGCCGACCAGGTTCCGGACCGTGGACGACGAGGTGAAGAGGACCGCGTCGAAGCCGCCGCCCTTGATCGCCTCCCGGGTCTCCGCCGGCGGCGGCGACGCGCGCACGGTCCGGTAGGCCGTGACGTCGTCGACCTCCCAGCCCAGCTCGATCAGACCGGCGACCAGGGTCTCGGTGGCGATGTCGGCCCGGGGCAGGAAGACGCGGTCGATCGGGTCGAACACCGGGTCGTAGGGGGGCCAGTCCTCCAGGAGGCCGGCCGCCGACTGCTCGCCGCTCGGCACCAGGTCGGGCTTCACACCGAAGGCGATCAGCGCCTTGGCGGTCTGCTCGCCCACCGCGGCCACCTTGATGCCCGCGAAGGCGCGGGCGTCCAGGCCGTACTCCTCGAACTTCTCCCGGACCGCCTTCACCGCGTTGACGGAGGTGAACGCGATCCACTCGTACCGGCCCGTCACCAGGCCCTTGACCGCCCGCTCCATCTGCTGGGGCGTCCGCGGGGGCTCCACCGCGATCGTCGGGACCTCGTGCGGCACGGCACCGTAGGACCGCAGCTGGTCGGAGAGCGATGCCGCCTGCTCCTTCGTGCGCGGCACGAGCACCTTCCAGCCGAACAGCGGCTTGGACTCGAACCACGACAGCTGGTCGCGCCGGGCGGCGGCGCTGCGCTCGCCGACCACGGCTATCACCGGCCGGCCGCCGTCGGGGGACGGCAGCACCTTCGCCTGCTTCAGGGTCTGGGCGATCGTGCCGAGGGTCGCGGTCCAGGTCCGCTGCCGGGTCGTCGTACCGGCGACCGTCACCGTCAGCGGGGTGTCGGGCTTGCGGCCCGCCGAGACCAGTTCGCCCGCCGCCGCGGCCACCGAGTCCAGGGTGGTGGACACGACGACCGTGCCGTCGGAGGCGCCGACCTCCGTCCAGCAGCGGTCCGAGGCCGTACGGGCGTCCACGAACCGGACGTCCGCACCCTGCGCGTCCCGCAGCGGCACACCGGCGTACGCGGGCACGCCGACCGCCGCCGCGACACCGGGGACGACCTCGAAGGGCACCCCGGCGGCGGCGCAGGCGAGCATTTCCTCCGCCGCGTACGTATCAAGTCCCGGGTCCCCGGACACCGCACGGACCACCCGCCTGCCGCCCCGCGCAGCCTCCATGACAAGATGAGCGGCATCCCGGGCAGCAGCCGGGACAGCGGCGGGTGTTGACGTGCCGTCAACGACCGTCAGCTGGGGCGTGCCCGTGCCCGGCGGGGACACCGCTGAGGAGTCCGCGTCCGTCGGCACCACGGAGACGCCCTGTCGGGCGTGCGTCCGGATCACGTCGAGCACCTCGTGCTCGGCGACCAGGACGTCCGCGTGCGACAGCGCCTCCACGGCGCGCAGAGTCAGCAGTCCCGGATCTCCGGGTCCGGCACCGAGGAAGGTGACGTGCCCGTGTTCCGGACCGGCGGCAGGAAGGGCGGTGGGGCTCAATGTGCTCGCTCCCCCATCAGACCGGCCGCGCCCTGGGCGAGCATCTCGGTGGCGAGTTCGCGACCGAGTGCCCACGCCTGGTCGTGCGTCTGGGGCACGGGACCGGTGGTGGACAGCTGCACCATGCGGGTGCCGTCGGTGGTGCCGACGACGCCGCGCAGGCGCATTTCCTTGACAATCTGCCTGTCGGCCTGGGGGTCCCCCCGCTCGAACGGAGCCGAGAGTGGGGGAAGGTCGGCCAGCGCGCCCACAGGGGCGCTGCAACCGGCCTCCAGGGCGGCGAGCAGTGACCGTTCGGCGGTCACGGCGGCCCGCGTGAACGGGTCGTCGAGTTCGCCGAGCGCGGCGATCAGTTCCGCGTTGCCCGCGGCACACTCGATCGCCAGTGCCCCCTGGCCGGGGGCGGGCAGAACCGTGTCGACCGACAGGAAGTCGGTCGCCTCGTCGATCCGGCCGATCCGGTTGAGGCCGGCGGCGGCCAGCACGACCGCGTCCAGCTCGCCGTCACGGACGTACCCGATGCGGGTGTCGACGTTGCCCCGTATCGGGACCGTCTCGATGTCCAGGCCGTGGGCGCGGGCGTACGCGTTCAGCTGCGCCATGCGGCGCGGCGCACCGGTGCCGATGCGCGCCCCGCGCGGCAGGTCGGTGAACTTCAGCGCGTCCCGCGCGACGATCACGTCCCTGGGGTCCTCGCGCACCGGTACGGCGGCCAGGACCAGTTCCTCGGGCTGCGCGGTCGGCAGGTCCTTGAGCGAATGAACCGCGAAGTCCACCTCGCCCCTGAGGAGCGCGTCGCGCAGCGCCGTGACGAACACGCCGGTGCCGCCGATCTGCGCGAGCGCCTCCCGGGAGACATCGCCGTACGTGGTGATCTCGACCAGCTCGACGGGCCGCCCGGTCACCCGGTGGACGGCCTCCGCCACCTGGCCGGACTGGGCCATGGCGAGCTTGCTCCGCCTGGTCCCCAGCCTCAAAGCCTTCTCAGTCATGCCGGTCGGTCCTTCGTCTGTGTGCTGTCCACGGCCCGGGAGACGGCGGCGACCGTCTCGGGGTCGAGGTCGAACAGGGTGCGCAGCGCGTCCGCGTACCCCGCGCCGCCGGGCTCGGCCGCGAGTTGCTTGACCCGTACGGTCGGCGCGTGCAGCAGCTTGTCGACGACCCGGTGCACGGCCTGGCGGATCTCGCCGCGCTGGCGTTCGTCCAGGTCGGGCAGGCGGCCGTCGAGGCGGGCGATCTCACTGGCGACGACGTCGGCGGCCATGGTGCGCAGCGCCACCACGGTCGGCGTGATGTGCGCCGCCCGCTGTGCCGCGCCGAAGGCCGCGACCTCGTCGGAGACGATACGCCGGACCTGGTCGACGTCGGCCGCCATCGGCGCGTCGGCGGAGGCCTCCGCGAGCGACTCGATGTCCACCAGGCGGACCCCGGCCAGCCGGTGCACGGCCGCGTCGATGTCGCGGGGCATGGCGAGGTCGAGCAGGAAGAAGCTGGGCGCGGGCCGCTCGGCGACCGGCTCGGGCTTGCGCCGCTCGGGGATCCGGCCGACGGTGGCCACGGTCGCGGCGAGCGCGGTGATCAGCTCGGCGTCCGCCTCGGGCGTACGGCGCTCCCGGCGGTCCACCGTCGTGCCCTTGTCCACCCAGGCCGCGTGCTGCTCCAGGGTGGCCGCGTCCATGCCGGCCACGGCCGCCTCGCCCATGACGGAGAAGCCGGGCTGTACGGCGGCCAGGTCCAGCGGGCAGTTCTCGTCGGCCCCGACGCCGGTGGACCGCGGCGGGCTCGCGGGCCGCACGGCCGTGACGCCGGTGTCGGCGACGGGCCGCCCGGTGCGGCCCTCGACCGCCTGCGCGACCGCCTCCGCCGTGAGCACCAGACCCGTCGCCCCGGTACAGGAGACGACGACGTCGGCACGTGTCAGCTCGGCGGCAACGGCGTCCATCCGCACCGCGCGGGCGGTCACCTCGGTGTCCCCTTCCTCGGTGAGGATTCGGGCGAGCCGCTCGGCGCGGTCGAAGGTGCGGTTGGCGACGACGACCTCGGCGACCCCGGCGCGGGCGAGGGTCGCGGCGGCCAGGGACGACATCGACCCCGCGCCGATGACCAGCGCCGTGCGGCCGCTCGCCCAGTCCTGGACGTCCCCGCCCGCGGCCAGCTGCTCCAGGCCGAAGGTGACCAGGGACTGGCCGGCGCGGTCGATGCCGGTCTCGGAGTGGGCGCGCTTGCCGACCCTGAGGGCCTGCTGGAACAGGTCGTTCAGCAGCTTGCCGGCGGAGTGCAGGTCCTGGGCACGGGCCAGGGAGTCCTTGATCTGGCCGAGGATCTGCCCCTCGCCGACGACCATCGAGTCCAGCCCGCAGGCCACCGAGAACAGGTGGTGGACGGCCCGGTCCTCGTAGTGCACGTACAGGTAGGGAGTCAGCTCTTCCAGGCCGACGCCGCTGTGCCGGGCGAGCAGCGTGGACAGCTCGGCGACACCGGCGTGGAACTTGTCCACGTCGGCGTACAGCTCGATGCGGTTGCAGGTGGCGAGTACCGCTGCCTCGGTGGCGGGCTCGGCAGCGACCGTGTCCTGCACCAGCTTGACCTGGGCGTCCGCGCTCAGCGTGGCCCGCTCCAGCACGCTGACCGGTGCGCTGCGGTGGCTCAGTCCGACGACGAGGAGGCTCATGCCGGCATCACGGCGGGGACGTCCCCGTCCGGTCCCTGGTCGGCGGACTCCTCGCGGGTGGTGGCGGGCAGCGCGCCGTCGCCCGCGGCGGTCTCCTCACCGGCCTTGCGCTGCTCGTGGAAGGCGAGGATCTGGAGTTCGATCGAGAGGTCGACCTTGCGCACGTCCACGCCGTCCGGGACGGACAGCACGGTGGGCGCGAAGTTCAGGATGGAGGTCACACCGGCGGCCACGAGCCGGTCGCAGACCTGCTGGGCGGCACCGGCGGGGGTCGCGATCACGCCGATCGAGACGCCGTTGTCCTTGATGATCTTTTCGAGGTCGTCCGTGTGCTGGACGGGGATGCCGGCGACCGGCTTGCCGGCCATCGCCGGGTCGGCGTCGATCAGCGCGGCGACCCGGAAGCCACGGGAGGCGAAACCGCCGTAGTTGGCCAGGGCGGCGCCGAGGTTACCGATACCGACGATCACAACCGGCCAGTCCTGGGTCAGGCCGAGTTCGCGGGAGATCTGGTAGACGAGATACTCCACGTCGTAGCCGACACCGCGCGTTCCGTAGGAGCCCAGGTAGGAGAAGTCCTTGCGCAGCTTGGCGGAGTTGACCCCCGCCGCCGCGGCCAGCTCCTCGGAGGAGACCGTGGGGACCGAGCGCTCCGACAGTGCGGTCAGGGCTCGGAGGTACAGCGGAAGCCGGGCGACGGTGGCCTCGGGAATCCCTCGGCTACGGGTCGCCGGTCGGTGTGTTCGGCCAGTTGCCACGGTGCTCCTGCGGGTAGAGCGGGGCTGCAGGCGGTCATACGTCCCCAGACCGCCCCGTCGACAGCAGGCTATGTCTTTGTGAACGCGTGCACAAAGATGGTGTCCGATTTGCCCGGCAGAAGTGACCGGGGTCACGCGGGTTTCGCACCCTTGGCAGGAACCGGTGCATACGCACCGCCGTTCCTTCGTTACTGGGGGCAAAACCGCACACACTCCTCACGAATCCCGCCCCCGAGACCAAACCGCCGTCGATCCTAAGCGACTTTCCGGCCAGTTTGGACTACTCGGTCAGTGCCCGCCGCAGCCGCTCCTCGTTCACGCGCCAGAAGGTGTGCTGCTCGCCGTCGATCAGCACGACCGGGATCTGCTCCCAGTAGCGGTCGTACAGCTCCCGGTCCTCGGTGATGTCCTTCGGCTCCCACGGCACACCGAGGTCACCGCACACCTTCTCGACCACCACCTGCGCGTCGTCGCACAGATGACAGCCGGGCTTGCGGACGAGCGTGACGAGCCGCGCGCGCGGCTCGGACCTGCGTCGGAAGAGGGGACTCATGCCGGCCATTCTCGCGCGCTCCGCGCCCGTTCCGGATCGCTCCTTTAACGACCCGGTCGTGCAGAGTTCACACCGCGCCAACCTCACGACGCCGGAACCACCGAACAGACTGGCTATGCTCACGTCATGGCCGCTCTCGGATGGCTCACTCCCCGTAGGCGCTCCGCCACGGCGCGGAGCGTGTTGGCAGGCGAGGCCTCGGCGGAGGCCGCACGCAAGTCCTCGCAGGAGGCGCCGCGCGCCACGCCGGAGGAACCGCAGTTCCCGGTGATCGGCGACGACAGGGCCGCCGCCTTCTTCGACCTCGACAACACGGTCATGCAGGGCGCCGCGCTGTTCCACTTCGGCCGGGGACTGTACAAGCGGAAGTTCTTCGAGACCCGCGACCTCGCCAGGTTCGCCTGGCAGCAGGCGTGGTTCCGGCTGGCCGGTGTCGAGGACCCCGAGCACATGCAGGACGCCCGCGACTCGGCGCTGTCGATCGTCAAGGGCCACCGGGTCGCCGAGCTGGAGTCGATCGGCGAGGAGATCTACGACGAGTACATGGCCGACCGCATCTGGCCCGGCACCCGCGCCCTCGCCCAGGCCCACCTGGACGCCGGGCAGAAGGTGTGGCTGGTCACCGCGGCCCCGGTCGAGATCGCCCAGGTGATCGCCCGCCGCCTCGGCCTGACCGGCGCGCTCGGCACGGTCGCCGAGTCCGTCGACGGCGTCTACACCGGCCGGCTGGTCGGCGAGCCGCTGCACGGGCCGGCCAAGGCGGAGGCGGTGCGCGCCCTGGCCGCCGGGGAGGGCCTGGACCTCTCTCGCTGCGCGGCCTACAGCGACAGCCACAACGACATCCCCATGCTGTCCCTGGTCGGCCACCCCTACGCCATCAACCCGGACGCCAAGCTGCGCAGGCACGCCCGCGAGAAGGACTGGCGCCTGCGCGACTACCGCACCGGCCGCAAGGCCGCGAAGGTCGGCATTCCGGCCGCGGCGGGCGTGGGCGCGGTCGCCGGCGGGACCGCGGCGGCCATCGCCCTGAGCCGGCGCCGCCGGTAGCCGCACGGCCGCATCCCGCCACACCGCTCCGTCCGATCCCCGTCCCGCGCGCCCGAATTATGCCGCGGCCATTTCAACACGGCCCGTTACTCACCGAAACCGGCATCGTTCCGGTCAACAACCGATCAGTTTGCGAAACTTGACTCGGCATCAAACGGCTACAGATGCGACGCAATCGGTGATTTGAGCAACTCGGTGTAGCAGCACCTGTACGAAGCGTTATTCTCCTCAGACGCAAACCGGTACCCCTCCGTCGCTACGACGGGTGAAAGGTCCCGTACTGCACGTGATGGAAGCTCTGCCTCTGGGAGTCCCGTGTACCCACACGTCGGGGTTGACGCCTCGGGCCTGGCTACGCTGCGCGCATGGATCGCGGCGGTCAAAGAGACGCTGCGCGGCTTCGTCCCCACCGCGTACGCCGTCCCGGCCTTCGCCGGCGCCGCGCCCGCAGGCCCGTGCTACGCACTGGCCGAGGGCAGCGCCGCCGTCGGCAGACGAGGGCGTGCCACCGGCGCGGCCACCGCCCGCCGTCCGGCCGCCGACAGCGACAGCGCCCGGATGATGGACCTCGTCGAACGCGCCCAGGCGGGGGAGGCCGAGGCCTTCGGGCGGCTCTACGACCAGTACAGCGACACCGTCTACCGCTACATCTACTACCGCGTGGGCGGCCGGGCCACCGCCGAGGACCTCACCAGCGAGACCTTTCTGCGGGCTCTCAGGAGGATCGGCACCTTCACCTGGCAGGGCCGCGACTTCGGGGCGTGGCTGGTGACGATCGCCCGGAACCTGGTCGCCGACCACTTCAAGTCCAGCCGCTTCCGGCTGGAGGTCACCACCGGCGAGATGCTCGACGCCAACGAGGTCGAACGCTCCCCGGAGGACTCCGTCCTGGAGTCCCTGTCGAACGCCGCCCTGCTGGAGGCCGTACGGCGACTCAACCCGCAGCAGCAGGAGTGCGTGACGCTCCGCTTCCTCCAGGGCCTCTCGGTCGCCGAGACCGCCCGGGTCATGGGCAAGAACGAGGGCGCCATCAAGACGCTCCAGTACCGGGCCGTACGCACCCTCGCCCGGCTGCTGCCGGACGACGCCCGCTGACCACCCACCGGGCGGCACCCGACTCACCGGCGGTGAGCCCGCGCTGCCTTTCCGATCCGTTCATCCGCCGTCCGTAACCCAAGTGCCGCGCCAGTCGTTGTGCGGGATACAGGCTCCCTGTGGTCACGTCCTGGCCAACCGATCGCTCGATCGTGTGAAGTGGTCGTGGGCGTGCAACCCTCAGGACCCCCTGGGGAGTCGACCGTCATGACGAGAGGAGGTGCCGCCAGTGATCGCGAACGTATCGGCGCACCGGCGGGCGAACGCCTTCGCCCAGGCCCTGGAGGAGCAGTCCGACCGGGACACGGCGGCCGAGCAGTCCGCAGCACCGGCGGAATCGCCGCCGACCGCCGAGGAACACACCGAACGGGGCGCGCTGCTGGCCCTGGCGGCGGGTCTCGGCGCACTGCCCAAGCCGCAGCTCGACCCGGAGGTGAAGGTCGTCCAGCGGGCCCAACTGGTGGCCGCGATGGAGGCCATGCTCCAGGAGGGAACCGGGGCGGCGGACGCGTCGGTACCGGGACAGCGGTCCCACCGGGCCAGGGGCGCGCACCGGGCGAGCCCGCTGGGCAAACTCCGCCCGCGCACCAGACTGACCAAGGGCCTCGCGGCCGGCGGGCTGAGCGTGGGCGTGGCCGCCGGGGCCTTCGGCGGGGTCGCCGCCGCCAGCTCCGACGCCCTGCCCGGCGACTCGCTGTACGGCCTGAAACGCGGCATCGAGGACTTCAAGCTCAACTACCTGACCGACGGCGACGACCAGCGCGGCCAGACCTACCTCGACCAGGCCTCCACCCGGCTGAGCGAGGCCCGCCGGCTGCTCGAGCGCGGCCGGGGCGGCCACCTGGACCACGAGTCCATCGGCGAGATCCGCCGCACCCTGTCCGGGATGCAGCACGACGTCACCGAGGGCCACCGGCTGCTCCACGCGGCCTACGCGGCCGATCCGGACTCCCTCGGTCCCATCCAGGCGCTGTCCACGTTCTCCAGATCCCACCGCGAGGCCTGGAGCGCGCTCAGCAGCAAGCTGCCGGTGCAGCTGGGCGACGTGAAACAGCAGGTGTCCTCGGTCTTCGACGCCATAGACGAAGAGGTCGCCCCGCTGCAGTCCAGACTGCCGCAACCACCGGCCCGGCCGGGCGACAGCAGGCACCCGGGCGGCTCCGGACCGGCGTCCACCGGCTCCTCCGGCGGCCACCGGTCCACCGAGCCCAGCTCCTCCGGCAACACCCCGTCCGCCGGCAAGCACAGCGGTACGGGCACGCCGAGCGGGCCGGCCACCGGCAGCAGCGGCGACGGCCTCATCGGCGGCGACACGGGCGGCCTGCTCGACCCGCCGAAGACCGGGTCCGAGGGCAGCTCCCCGTCCGCCGGCAAGTCCCCCACGGGCCAGCCGGACGTCACCATCCCGCCGCTCATCCCGGACCTGCTCCCAGGCCTGGGCGTCGACGGACAGGACGCGGACTAGCGCGGTACGGCCACGGCACCGGGGGCGCCCCTTTCCGAGCAGGGGCGCCCCCGGTGCCGTACGTACGCGGATGTCAGAAGAACACCGACCGGCGCTGCACCAGCAGCTTGTACAGCGTGTGCTGGATCTGCTCCCGCACCTGGTCGGTCAGGTTGAACATCAGCATCGGATCCTCCGCCGCCTCCGGCGGATAGCCCTCCGTCGGGATCGGCTCGCCGAACTGGATCGTCCACTTCGTCGGCAGCGGGATCGCGCCCAGCGGGCCCAGCCACGGGAAGGTCGGCGTCAGCGGGAAGTACGGGAAGCCCAGCAGCCGGGCCAGCGTCTTGGCGTTGCCGATCATCGGGTAGATCTCCTCGGCCCCGACGATCGAGCAGGGAATGATCGGCGCGCCCTGCCGCAGGGCCGTGGACACGAAGCCGCCCCGGCCGAACCGCTGGAGCTTGTACCGCTCGCCGAACGGCTTCCCGATGCCCTTGAAGCCCTCCGGCATCACCCCGACCAGCTCGCCCTGGCCCAGCAGCCCTTCCGCGTCCTCCGCGCAGGCCAGCGTGTGCCCCAGCTTGCGGGCCAGCTCGTTCACGACCGGCAGCACGAAGACCAGGTCGGCCGCCAGCAACCGCAGGTGCCGGCCGGCCGGATGGTGGTCGTGCACCGCCACCTGCATCATCAGGCCGTCCAGCGGCACCGTCCCGGAGTGGTTGGCGACGATCAGCGCCCCGCCCTCGGCCGGGATGTTCTCGACGCCCTTCACCTCGACCCGGAAGTACTTCTCGTACACCGGCCGCAGCAAAGACATCAGGACCTGGTCGGTCAGCTCCTCGTCGTACCCGAAGTCGTCGACCTCGTAGTCCCCGGTGAGCCGGCGCCGCAGGAAGGCCAGCCCGGCCGCCACCCGCCGCTCCAGGCCACCGTCCCGGCCGCCGTCCTGCGACGGCCCCGACGGCTCCTCCTCGCGGCTCACAGGGCCATCATCCTGCCCCCGCTCCCGGCCCGGCAGGGGCTGCACGGCCCCCATCTCGCCCGGCTCCCCGAGCGCGCCGCGCCGGCTCCCCGCGCTCCGGCGCCGCGCCGGGCGCTGTGCGGCGCTCCCGCGGGACCGGTCGTCGTCGAACGGAATGACCTTGGCGTCCGCCATCGTTGCCGCTCTCCTCAGTTGGCGCCGTGCGTCTGGGGGTGGCCGCCTGCCTTCGCGGTCAGCGCGGCGAGCCGGTCCACGGCCCCCGCGAGGGTCTGCGGCGGCAGCAGCCCGGGGGCCTGGCCGCGCGCGAAGTCCGCGAAGGCCTCGGCCGTCGTGTAGCGGGGGGTGAAGCCCAGCGTCTCGCGCATCTGGACGGTGTCCACCACCCGCCCGTGGGTGAGCAGCCGGATCTGCTCCGGTGAGAAGTCCGTCATACCGAGCGTACGGACCAGGGAGCCGGTCCAGGTGACCGCGGGCAGCAGCAGCGGCACGGTGGGCCGCCCGAGCCGCCGGGAGCACTGCGAGAGCAGCAGCACGCCGTCCCCGGCGATGTTGAAGGTGCCGCTGTTGAGGGTGCCCCGGCGCGGCTCGTGGGAGGCGATCCGCAGCACCTCGATCACGTCGTCCTCGTGCACGAACTGCAGCCGCGGGTCGTAGCCGAACACGGTCGGCAGCACGGGCAGCGCGAAGTACGAGGCGAGCGGGGTGTCCGCGGCCGGTCCGAGGATGTTGGCGAACCGCAGCACGCACACGGCGACGTCCGGCCGCCGCCGCGCGAATCCGCGCACGTACCCCTCCACCTCGACGGCGTCCTTCGCGAAGCCGCCGCTGGGCAGCGACTTGGGCGGGGTCGTCTCGGTGAACACGGCCGGATCACGCGGCGCCGAGCCGTAGACGTTCGTGCTGGACTTCACCACCAGCCGCCGCACGGTCGGCGACTTCTGGCAGGCGCCGAGCAGCTGCATGGTGCCGATGACGTTGGTCTCCTTGACCGTGGCCCGGCTGCCGCCGCCCAGCGCCGTGCCCGTCACGTCCATGTGGACGACCGTGTCGGCGCCCGTCTCGGCGAGCACCCGGGCGATCGTCGGCAGCCGGATGTCGGCCTGGATGAAGTCGGCCCCGCCCAAATGGTGCGCCGGGGGTACCGCGTCCACCGCGATGACACGGTCGACCTCCGGGTCCCGCTGGATCCGCCGTACGAACCGGCCGCCCAGCTGCCGGGCCACTCCGGTGACGAGCACGATCCTTCCCAAGATCAGCGCCTTCCTTCCGCGTAACCGGTATCCCGCGTTCCCATCTGCGGCCAACCTAGCCGGTCGATGTTGCGCTGTGATGACCCCGGGTGCGTGAGGTGACTGAATTTCCCCCATCGGAATATGCCGGGGCACCCCGGAACATGCCTGTGGCCCCCCACCGGTACCCGGTGGGGGGCCACAGCTGTCACGCTCTCGCGGCGCCGCTTACTTCTTGTTACGGCGCTGAACGCGCGTGCGCTTGAGCAGCTTGCGGTGCTTCTTCTTGGCCATCCGCTTGCGCCGCTTCTTGATAACAGAGCCCACGACTACCCTCGCTCACTTCTCATCACTCGGTTGTTTGGGCGCCATGGGCCCACACGACCTACGAGGGGCTAGCCTACCCAACCGAGCGCCGAGGTCGTAATCGAGGGCCACCCCCGGCTCACCCGGGGGCAGTCGTCAGGCCGTCTCCACCCCCACGTAGCTGTCGCGGAGGTACTCGTGTACCGCTTGCTCCGGGACGCGGAACGACCGTCCCACCCGGATCGCGGGCAGATGACCGCTGTGCACCAGGCGGTACACGGTCATCTTCGACACTCGCATCACCGAGGCGACTTCCGCCACGGTAAGGAACTGAACCTCGTTCAGAGGCCTCTCGCCAGCTGCAGCCATGACACACCTGAACCTTCCGCACTCGACGGCCACCGGCTTCCCCTTCCGGTGACTCTTCGTCGCTGCGTGCTCACTCCCCAGACTAGGGGCGGGTGATGCGAGTGGGGAAGAGGTGCACCCATCGGCGGCCTACTGTGACAGACATGCCCGATTGAGCACGTAGCGGGTCAGCGGCCAGTAGTGAGCAGACCGCACTGCGTCATCAACCGGAACGACGACGGACACCCGCCCCTCGGCCTCCCCCACGAACAGCGCGGGATCGTCGGTGTCGGCCAGCCCGATGGTCTCGAACCCCAGCTGACCTGCACCGCAGACCCAGCCGTGGTCACCGACGACGAGCTCGGGCAGCGGCCCGCCGGCCTCCGCCGCGGCGTCGAGCGCGACGCGAACCGGGAGCGGCGAGTGGCTGTGGACACCCGGCTCACAACCGGGGCGCTCGCTCGCCGGTTCCCGCACCAGGGCAACCCCTCGTACGTAGTCGAGGCGATGAGTGCGTAGACCGAACCGGGTCAATATGTCGACACAGCGACCCTGCGCTGGGGTGAGGACCTCACATCCCGCCGCCGACAACGCGTCCGCAAGTCCGGCGTAGAAACCCAGCAGCCGGTGGGGGTGCCCGGTGCCCAGCAGCACGGGCGCACCGCGCCGGGCCGCCTCCCGGATCCGCCCCGCGAAGGCGTCCAGCGCGGCGAGCGTCCGGTCCGGATCGATCGCGTCGGGCCCGGAGGTGTACAGCGGATCGGCCGAAACCCCGCACCTCTCCGCCATCAACCCGAGCAAGTCCCGGGCCTCCCAGGCGCCTTCGGGATCGATCCCGATCAGCACACGCGGGTCCCGCGCGGCGAACAGCCGATAACTCCGCAGGCTCGCCTCCCGCGACGTCGCCACGACCCCGGCCAGCCGAGCAGCCACCAGATGCGCACGGAGACGAGCGGCGGTCCACACGGATGCGATGGTGGCCGAGGAGGAGCGGGGCAGGGGCGGAAACGGGGGAATCCCGCACGGTTGGCCTAATGACACCCTCATGACGGCATGCCTGCCGGGCACCCACGGAACCACGGAAAGTCGTGCCCCGGGGCGGCCAGACAGGCACAGCCTCGACGGGCACGGCGGCGCCACTCCGAACCGGACGCCCCGCCGGCGCGGGCGAGCGGCCCGCCCCGGACGGCAGCGGCGGGCGGCGCTAGGCGAGCAGCCCCCGCAGCGGGAACACCGCTCGCCGTGTCGCCAGTACGGCCTGGTCCACGCGGTCGGCGGGATCGTAGCCGTCCTCCCACGCCCCGTACCCCACCGGCCACCGCCCGTCCGTCATCCGCTGCGGCCCCAACTGCCGGGTCCGCGCGAACACTTCCCGGCGCCACCCCTCCGGGATCACCGCCTCCGGCGCCACCGGCTTCCCCGCCGCGATCCCCACCAGATGCGTCCAGGACCGCGGTACGACGTCCACCACCGCGTAACCGCCGCCGCCCAGCGCGACCCACCGGCCGCCGGCGTACTCGTGCGCCAGCTCGTGGCACGCCACCTGCACCGCCCGCTGCGCGTCCAGCGAGACCGCCAGATGCGCGAGCGGGTCCTCGAAGTGCGTGTCGGCCCCGTGCTGGGAGACCAGGACCTGCGGCCGGAACTCCGCGAGCAGCTCCGGCACCACGGCGTGGAAGGCCCGTACCCACCCCGCGTCCCCGGTCCCGGCCGGCAGCGCCACGTTGACCGCGGCTCCCTCCCCCGCGCCCGCCCCGGTCTCCTGCGGCCACCCGGTCTGCGGGAACAGCGTCCGGGGATGTTCGTGCAGCGAGATCGTCAGCACCCGCGGGTCCTCCCAGAACGCGGCCTGCACCCCGTCCCCGTGATGCACGTCGACGTCCACGTAGGCGACCCGTTCGGCCCCCAGCTCCAGCAGCCGGGCGATCGCCAGCGAGGCGTCGTTGTAGACGCAGAACCCGGCCGCCCCGCCCGGCATCGCGTGGTGCAGCCCGCCCGCGAAGTTCACGGCGTGCTGGACGTCCCCCCGCCAGACCGCCTCGGCCGCGCCCACCGACTGGCCCGCGATCAGCGCGGACACCTCGTGCATACCGGCGAACGCGGGATCGTCGACCGTACCGAGCCCGTACGACACGTCCGCCGCCGCCGGATCCGCGGACGCGGCCTTCACGGCGTCGATGTAGTCCTGCCGGTGGACCAGCCGGAGCGTCGACTCGCCGGCCGGCTTCGCCGCGACGACCTGCAGTTCCCGGTCGAGCCCGAAGGCACCGACCAGCCGTCGGGTCAGCTCCAGCCGAACCGGATCCATCGGATGGCTCGGACCGAAGTCATAGCCCGTTACTCCCTCGTCCCACATCAGCTGTGCGCGGCCGCTCATGCCCGCCACCGTATCGGTCCGGTTGAGCGGCGAACGACCTGGCGTACCCCAGTGTCACCAGGACCAACACCATCGGCACGAGCACGGCCCCCCGGTAGCTCCAGGCGTCCCCGAGCGCCCCCACCAACGGCGAACCGATCAGGAAACCCACGTAGTTGAAGATGTTCAGCCGCGCGATCGCCGCATCGGAGGCATGCGGGAACAGCCGCCCGGCCGCCGCGAAGGTCTGCGGTACCAGCACGCACAATCCCAGCCCCAACAGGGTGAACCCGAGCATCCCCACCCACGCGCCGGGCGCCACGGCCACCACCGCGAACCCGCCGGCCGCGACCAGCGCCCCCAGCCGTACGACCGCCACCGCCCCGAACCGCCGTACCCCGAGGTCCCCGAGCGACCGCCCCACCAGCGTGGTCACCATGTACACGTTGTACGGCACGGTCGCCAGCTGCTCCGAGCTGCCCAGCACGTCCTTCAGGTACTTCGCGCTCCAGTTGGAGACGGTCGAGTCCCCGATGTAGGCGAAGGTCATCACCAGGCACAGCGGCAGCAGCAGCCTGAAGACGACCGTCCCGCGCTCCCCGCTGCGCTCCGCCGCCGGCGCGGGCTCCGCGTCGACGTACCACCGGCTCCCCACCAGCGTCGCCGGCAGCAGCACGGCCACCACCGGCAGGTACGACACCCACAGCGCCAGGTGCCAGTGCGCCCCGGCCCAGGCCAGCGAGGCCCCGAGGATCCCGCCCAGGCTGTAGGCGGCGTGGAAGCCGAGCATGATGCTGCGCCCGTACGACCGCTGGAGACTGACCCCGAGCATGTTCATGGACGCGTCCAGCGCCCCCACCGCCAGGCCGAACACGCCCAGCGCCACCGCGAGCGCGGCCACCTGCCCGTGGCCGCCCGCCCCGACGCCGAGCAGCGCCAGCAGCACCACCGGCTGGGACCAGCGCAGCAGCCGGCTGGGCCGGATCCGCTTCACCAGCTGCTCGGTGGTCACGCTGCCCACACCGGCGAGGACCGGCACGGCGGCCAGGAAGACCGGCAGCAGCGCGTCGGAGACGCCGTACCGGTCCTGGACGGCCGGGATGCGCGTCACGAGCAGGGCGAAGGCGACGCCCTGGGCGAAGAAGCCGAACGCGAGCGAGGCCCTGCCGCGCCGCAGCACATCAGTCATGGCGGCGAGAGTAGGGCCCCGGGCTACCTGTGGGTAGATCCAGCCAAAGATGAATTTCCCTCAGCTTCGGCGCGCCTGATCGGTGCTCAGGCGGCGAGGGCCGGCGCGGGCTGCTCCGTCCGGCAGGCCTCCACCTCGGCCGCGAGCATCCGCTCCATCGGCCCGACGGCCAGCCCCCCGCTGACCACGACACCGATCGCCATCGCAGCGACCAGGATGACGGAGCCCAGCCACACCATGGTGTCCACAGGAATGGTGTACGCGCCCACGGCCCGCACCACGCACTCGGCGAGCAGGGCCAGACCCCACACCAGGGAGAACGCCCGCTCCCTGGAGCGGAAGGCCGCCGACCCGGCCGCCGACCCGGACATCAGCCGCTGCCAGGCCGCTTCCTTGGCCGCGTCTCCCTTCACCAGGAAGGGCTTCATGCCGGCGGTCATCATCGGCTTGCCGAACCGGACGGAGAACAGGATCGCGATGGCCACCGTGCTGCTGACGCCGCTGTCCTTGGCCAGCATCAGCCGCGGGTCGCCCGACACGAAGCTCAGCAGCAGCGAGACGACGTTCACGACGAGGATGAGACCCGCCAGCGCGTTGGTCGTGCGCTCCTTGACGAGGCCCCACACCGTCCGCACCGCGGGTACCACGCTGCTCCAGGCGAGCGCCGCGAAGGTGCTCATGCCGAAGGCGTCCTTGAACAGGTAGTAGGAGCCGAGTGGCACCGCCACATCGATGAGCAGCGGCTTGAAGTTGTCCAGCGCGCCCGGCTGCCGGTCCTGGTTCCCCGTGTTCTTCGTCATGCCCCCAAGCTTCGCGCCCGGGCGGGGTCCCGCAGTAGAAACGATCGTCCGGTGCTCCGCATGACAAATGTCAGCACGGACCCGCCGACCGGGGTCATACCAGCAGGTCAGCCAACTCATCCATGGCCGGGAAGAGTTGGCCGGCGGCAGCGAGCTTCGCCGCCGGTGTCATGGCGGTGAACCCGTACACGTCCATCCCGGCCGCCACGGCCGCCTGGACGCCCAGCGGGGAGTCCTCCACGACCACGCACCGCTCGGGGGCCACCCCCATCCGCTCGGCCGCGTACAGGAACAGATCCGGCGCCGGCTTGCCCCGCCCCACGTCCTCCGAGCTGAAGATCCGTTCCTCGGCGAACCACCGGTCGAGGCCGGTCACCCGATGCCCGGCCCGGATGCGCGCATGACTCCCCGAGGAGGCCACGCAGTACGGCACTCCGTCCGCGGCCAGCTTCGCCAGTACGCCGGGCACGCCGGGCACGGGCTGCAACTCCCGCTCGAACGCGGCGAACACCCGCCGGTGGAAGACCTCGTCGAACTCCACCGGCAGCCGCTGTCCCGTCCGCTCCAGAATCAGCTCATGGATCCGGTGCATCGCCGACCCCATGTAGTCGCGGATGGAGTCCTCGTAGGAGGTGGGATGCCCCAACTCGGTCAGATAGGCGGCCAGGAGCCGGTTGGATATGGGCTCGCTGTCCACGAGGACACCGTCGTTGTCGAAGATGACGAGGTCATAGCGCATGGGGTCACCCTAAACGCAGAAAACCCCCGCATCTTGCGATGCGGGGGTTTTCTCAAAAATTGTTCGGCGGCGTCCTACTCTCCCACAGGGTCCCCCCTGCAGTACCATCGGCGCTGTGAGGCTTAGCTTCCGGGTTCGGTATGTAACCGGGCGTTTCCCTCACGCTATGACCACCGAAACACTATGAAACAATCAACAACCGTTGGCTGTTCGTGGTTTCAGAACCAACACAGTGGACGCGAGCAACTGAGGACAAGCCCTCGGCCTATTAGTACCGGTCACCTCCACACGTTACCGTGCTTCCAGATCCGGCCTATCAACCCAGTCGTCTACTGGGAGCCTTACCCCATCAAGTGGGTGGGAGTCCTCATCTCGAAGCAGGCTTCCCGCTTAGATGCTTTCAGCGGTTATCCCTCCCGAACGTAGCCAACCAGCCATGCCCTTGGCAGAACAACTGGCACACCAGAGGTTCGTCCGTCCCGGTCCTCTCGTACTAGGGACAGCCCTTCTCAAGACTCCTACGCGCACAGCGGATAGGGACCGAACTGTCTCACGACGTTCTAAACCCAGCTCGCGTACCGCTTTAATGGGCGAACAGCCCAACCCTTGGGACCGACTCCAGCCCCAGGATGCGACGAGCCGACATCGAGGTGCCAAACCATCCCGTCGATATGGACTCTTGGGGAAGATCAGCCTGTTATCCCCGGGGTACCTTTTATCCGTTGAGCGACGGCGCTTCCACAAGCCACCGCCGGATCACTAGTCCCGACTTTCGTCCCTGCTCGACCCGTCGGTCTCACAGTCAAGCTCCCTTGTGCACTTACACTCAACACCTGATTGCCAACCAGGCTGAGGGAACCTTTGGGCGCCTCCGTTACCCTTTAGGAGGCAACCGCCCCAGTTAAACTACCCATCAGACACTGTCCCTGATCCGGATCACGGACCCAGGTTAGACATCCAGCACGACCAGACTGGTATTTCAACGACGACTCCACAAACACTGGCGTGCCTGCTTCACAGTCTCCCAGCTATCCTACACAAGCCGAACCGAACACCAATATCAAACTGTAGTAAAGGTCCCGGGGTCTTTCCGTCCTGCTGCGCGAAACGAGCATCTTTACTCGTAGTGCAATTTCACCGGGCCTATGGTTGAGACAGTCGAGAAGTCGTTACGCCATTCGTGCAGGTCGGAACTTACCCGACAAGGAATTTCGCTACCTTAGGATGGTTATAGTTACCACCGCCGTTTACTGGCGCTTAAGTTCTCAGCTTCGCCCACCCGAAAGTGAGCTAACCGGTCCCCTTAACGTTCCAGCACCGGGCAGGCGTCAGTCCGTATACATCGCCTTACGGCTTCGCACGGACCTGTGTTTTTAGTAAACAGTCGCTTCTCGCTGGTCTCTGCGGCCACCCCCAGCTCACGGAGTAAATCCGATCACCAGGCGTGGCCCCCCTTCTCCCGAAGTTACGGGGGCATTTTGCCGAGTTCCTTAACCATAGTTCACCCGAACGCCTCGGTATTCTCTACCTGACCACCTGAGTCGGTTTAGGGTACGGGCCGCCATGAAACTCGCTAGAGGCTTTTCTCGACAGCATAGGATCATCCACTTCACCACAATCGGCTCGGCATCAGGTCTCAGACTATTGCCAGGCGGATTTACCTACCTGACGTCCTACACCCTTACCCCGGGACAACCACCGCCCGGGATGGACTACCTTCCTGCGTCACCCCATCACTCACCTACTAACCGCTTGGTTCGGCGGCTCCACCACTTTCCTTTCCCCGAAGGGTCCGGAACGGCTTCACGGCCTTAGCATCACGATGCTCGATGTTTGACGCTTCACAGCGGGTACCGGAATATCAACCGGTTATCCATCGACTACGCCTGTCGGCCTCGCCTTAGGTCCCGACTTACCCTGGGCAGATCAGCTTGACCCAGGAACCCTTAGTCAATCGGCGCAAACGTTTCTCACGTTTGTATCGCTACTCATGCCTGCATTCTCACTCGTCAACCGTCCACGACTACCTTCCAGTGCCGCTTCACCCGGCAGACGACGCTCCCCTACCCATCACAACACCCGTTGGGGCTTATGCTGCAATGACACGACTTCGGCGGTACGCTTGAGCCCCGCTACATTGTCGGCGCGGAATCACTAGACCAGTGAGCTATTACGCACTCTTTCAAGGGTGGCTGCTTCTAAGCCAACCTCCTGGTTGTCTGTGCGACTCCACATCCTTTCCCACTTAGCGTACGCTTAGGGGCCTTAGTCGATGCTCTGGGCTGTTTCCCTCTCGACCATGGAGCTTATCCCCCACAGTCTCACTGCCGCGCTCTCACTTACCGGCATTCGGAGTTTGGCTAAGGTCAGTAACCCGGTAGGGCCCATCGCCTATCCAGTGCTCTACCTCCGGCAAGAAACACACGACGCTGCACCTAAATGCATTTCGGGGAGAACCAGCTATCACGGAGTTTGATTGGCCTTTCACCCCTAACCACAGGTCATCCCCCAGGTTTTCAACCCTGGTGGGTTCGGTCCTCCACGAAGTCTTACCTCCGCTTCAACCTGCCCATGGCTAGATCACTCCGCTTCGGGTCTTGAGCGTGCTACTAAAATCGCCCTATTCGGACTCGCTTTCGCTACGGCTTCCCCACCCGGGTTAACCTCGCAACACACCGCAAACTCGCAGGCTCATTCTTCAAAAGGCACGCAGTCACGAGACACCAGCAAGCTGATGTCCGACGCTCCCACGGCTTGTAGGCACACGGTTTCAGGTACTATTTCACTCCGCTCCCGCGGTACTTTTCACCATTCCCTCACGGTACTATCCGCTATCGGTCACCAGGGAATATTTAGGCT